>NZ_CAWQGD010000001.1:0-1967154 GCF_963894355.1 Vibrio sp. SBT000027
TCGCCTATGGCTTAACGGCAAATATCGGGGTATTCGCTTTGTTTGTGATGGTCGGAATCGCTCAAGCCTGCCAGCCAATTATCAGCTTTAATCATGGTGCCAACCAGCCAAACCGAATCGAAGCGATTTTTCGCTTAGGTTTAAAATGTGCAATTGGTAGCGGCTTGGTGTTTATGGTTATTGTGTACCTGCTTGCGCCTCAAATCGCAGCCCTCTATTTGGGTGATTCAAGTGATTTGATTGCACTGTCAGCTACTGCATTGACGTTCTTCTTCTTTGCTGTACCACTGATGGGCATCAACTTAGTGATCGCCAACCTGTTTCAGGCAACAGCTAAACCAAAACAAGCGACACTGATATATCTCTTGGCCGCGGCTTTGTGTTCGTCGCCTTGGGCATCATGATTTTACCAAAGCTATTCCCAGAGCAAGGGATTTGGGCGAGTATCCTGTTCGCGGAAACCGTAACAGCCATATTCAGCCTGAGTATGTTACGCAGCTACAAGAAGCGCTTTTCTGGCTCATTAGAAAAACAGGCGGCATAGGAAGTAATCCGTTTAGAATGTCACGCCTTTGACTACCAAATAACACATACAAAAAAGCTCCAATATCGCTATTGGAGCTTTTTTTCTATCTCATCAGATTGAAACCAACTTAGCGCCAGCTAAACATCCGGACTTCGTTACCCCTTCAGGCTTCTTAGGAATGTTTAAAGACAGCGCCAAAGAAACCGCCGCCATCACTGCACCAATGTAGAAAACCGTTGCAGGAGACGATAACCAAATCACACCAAACGCGACTGGAATAACAACAGCTGCAATATGGTTGATGGTGAAAGAGACACCCGCGGTTGAGGCCATGTCAGCAGGATCCGCAATTTTCTGGAAGTAGGTTTTGATCGCCAATGCCAACGCAAAGAACAGATGATCGACCACGTAAAGTGCTGCCGCCCACTCAGCGCTTTGCACCAAGCCATAACCAACAAACACACCAATCAAACCCACATACTCAAAGATCAGCGCCTTACGCTCACCCACTACACCATAAATTTACCAATGCGTTTTGCGAACAAGAAGTTAAACAGATAGTTGATTAAGAACAGTAGCGTGATGTCAGCAGCCGAGTAACCGAACTTCTCTACCATCAAAAAGCCTGCAAACACCGTGAAGATTTGTCTTCTTGCACCACTCATAAACGTTAGCGCGTAGTAGAGCCAGTAACGCTTTCTCAATACCAACTTTTTATTTTGCTGAGTCTTGGTTTGAAATTCAGGGAAACCAAAAGTCATCACCAATACTAAAACGAAACCGATGCCCCCAGTGATGCCATACACCCATGCAAAATCAAGCTTGAGCTGCTCTAGCATCACCCAAATTGAGCCATAAGTGATTAACGAGGCCAACGCCAACAGAGATCATTTTACCTAACATCTCTGGCGCTTCTTCTTTACTCAGCCATTGCAGTGACAGAGACTGCTTCAGCGTTTCAAAATAGTGAAAGCCCGTCGACATCAAAATCGTAGTCAGCAACAAGCCAGTAAGTGAAGGGAATAAACCGGTAATCGCCGTGCCTACGGTTAACATCGCCAGCGATATCAACATAAAGCGTTGCTCACGAATGAATGCCAACACAAACACCACAGTAAACGCTAAGAAGCCAGGGATCTCACGAACACTTTGCAACAAGCCAATATCGGCACCATCAAAGTTCGCTTTCTCAATCACGAAGTTATTAAGCAAAGCCATCCAGCTCGAAAACGCAATAGGGACAACAATCGAAATCAGTAATAAGAAGTTTTGTGGCGTTTTCCAATTCGTAACAGGTTCACTCATGAGTAGAATTTCCTTATCATTAATCCAACATCATACTCTCGTTTCATTAGAATCAACAAATGATTAACTCGGCATTTACAAGGTGAGCAACGAAGCCTTTGATAGTAAAATTAGACTGTGGCGGTAAACGAGGAGGCTTTAAATGTCGAAAAGATATGAATTACACCAAATCGACCTTAATAGGTGATTGAGTAGTATTCATTCGGTGTACATAATACATCCTCATATCTCTACAATGACTGAAGACCGAATGGGTATTGTAGATAAGCAACAAAAACGAAAAAATCCTCATAGAACAATTCTATGAGGATCTGTTTTCTAAACTTACAAAGTAGCAACCTTGGAAGGAATCAGGTTTACTTTTAAATCAAAAGTAGAACTTTAAACCTGTTACCCCAGACCATTGTTCAGATTCTTTATAAGTTTTATAGCTTGCACCTAACTCAATCGCAAAAAAATCAGTAAAGTTTATCTCGCCCATTAGCGAGTATTTATTCATCGTATTTTTATCAACGTAAGAGTAACGATAACTAGGAGTAAAAGTCAGAAAGCTAATTGGAGTATATTTGAAACCAACATGCGCAGAAGGAGCATATTCACTAAACTCAAGTTCGCGTCGCTCTGCATCGATACGATTTACGCCAACAGATAAAAAAGGCACGACTCCATTGACATAGTTACTGTTAAACCCTAATCCAGCATAATGATCTCTAAACTGAGTTTTTCCGGTGCTCATCCCAGAGAATTCAGTTTCCACGAATACATTGTTAGTCAATGAGAAAGATAGTGAAGCATATGCGCCCACAAGGTCTTGCTCTTCTTTCTCTGAAAATTTGGATCCTAAATATTGGTCCAAACCTTCATTTGCCCACCTTGAAGGCCAAAACTGAAACTATTAAAGTAATTCTGCTCAGCATGCGCAAAACTAGAAAACATGATAGGTAACGCAATGATTATTTTACTTATTTTTTCATTATACATCCAGATATACATTTTATAAATCAAGGCTAAGGTACAACTTAGTTAGGGTGTATTCAATGATATTTTGTATGTATTCACATTAAATCTTATTAACAACTCATCACAATTTAAAATATACCCTAACAACACGTCAATCCTGTTAATAACCACTCATGACTAGACTTAATTCTATTTATTCAAGAAAGTTAACAGACACTGGTAAGATGTGCGACCAGTAAATATTAGATAGAATTCAACTGAATATAAAATTTATTAAATTCACTTTCATTAAATTATATATTTAATGAAGAAATCAAAGAATCCACCTACAACGTTGAACTATCAATGGTGAGAGAACCAATTATTAACATCAAATTGAATGACGTAAGAAGTACTATTTTCGATATTTATTTTTAGTCACAGTTTCATTTAATCGATAATGAATAGTACAATAAAAAATTCAACGCCAACAAAATCCAAGGTTTTAGCCATGCTCACTCGAATATCGGTCATTACTACTAGCTGTATTTTCATGTTATGGATAAATACAGCCTATGCTGATAATGAAAATTACCGCCCCCTAGATAGAAGTTGTTCTAGTATCGTTTGTAAGCATTCGATAGAAAATACTAGCTTCCAGTACGATAAAGAGGAAAACCTCGTATTCTCTTCGGACAAAACTTCTAACATGGATAAGATATCATCATCTTTATACGTCATTTTGGAGAATAAAGAGGACAAAAATAATAATGATATAGACACCATATTGGATGTAGTAGAACTTTGGGAGGAGTAAAGATCAGGAGGAAATTTCACACAACAACTTACCTTGAATTCCGATAAGGTAAATAGGTTCAAAGAACACCAAAAAAGGCAATATCTAAAACAGAAAAGCGCAATACAACACTTAAGTAATACCACGCTTTTAATTTCAGATAGAACTAGTAGCAAGGAAAAAAGTCAACCAAACACATAAGTTGACCTAGCTCAACAAAAAATGTTCCCCTTCCATTGAACTATTAGGCTTACAGCCTTATAAAAATTTAGCCATTCACCTCGTTCTAAGCCACTGACGTGCACACCAGAGATGCCACTTGACGTTGTCGCATTGGTCGGAGAAAACGAGAGGTTTACGTTTTTGAATTGATCGGAGATTTCACTTTCCGTACCCGTTTGAGAAAGAATGTAGCCCAAGTTCGTTGAACTCCAACTTGAATTGCCGCTGTCTTCCCACTTTTTGAGGAGTTCTTTGGTCACCAACTGGCTGCCAACCTTGAGAGCCGGGCCGCTGATATTTCGGAAACTGATAATAGTCCGCACCCGAAGAAGTTAACGCAATCACCTTATCTTCTAACACATACAAAGACTTGATAGCATTGTTACTCAGAGACTCTGTTACAAGTAAGGTTTTCGTCATGTTATCAACGATATAAAGAGAACTTTCTGTGGTAATCGCACTGGTTTTTCCGTCTCGCGATGTCGCTATCTTGCTAATAGCAGAATCAACGGTCAGCTCCCCAAGTACGGTTTGTTGTATCGAGTTAGACACCCACTCAACCTTATTGCTATCCAACCCCAACAATATCTGTTGATTCACGACAATATTGGCTGTTTTAAGGTTTAACTTATCAATCGTCATCTTAGTGGATAGGTTAGAGGTGTCGATAACTTCTGCTGCTAAATTACTGTTTGAAAAGTAATTCTTATAAACAATTAATGCTTCACTTTCGTCGTAAGATGACATGACTTGCGGTGAGGAAGCTTTCAATGCGTGACTCCATCTTTTCATATCAAGCTTGTTAGCACTTAGCAATTTGAGTTCTTGCTGTGAGTATATCGAGCTTCCGGTATTTTAATCGCCAGTAACGAGCCACTTTGTAACAGAGGAACCACTGCCGCGAAGTTATCATTGATGCACGACTCACTCGATTTAGGCGGCACGGCTGGATTAGGTTTTGGAATGGGTGGAAGCGTACCTCCACTGCGACTGCTGTACGTATCAATCGCAAAAGCCTTCACGCCAACATTGTTGTTATTCGAACCATTGAGGCTCGTAAGGAAAACACCATTAGCGCCTTGGCTATTACAAATATCACTCGATGTGGGTGAGACGTAAGCGGTCGGTTTATAAACCTTGTATGCCTGAACACCATTTAGCGCAGGAACTAACTGAATGATTTCACTCGAGTCTACCGGTATTTCTCCGCCGCCAGTACCAGTACCAGTACCACCTCCATGGTCATCGTCGTCATCGTCATCATGGTCGTCGTAATCATCGTCGTCGTGCGAACGGATACTAACCAGACCAGAAACCGCTTGAGATGCAGGGTCACCATTGATTGTCACCGGCTTATTGCGTGAAGAGCTATCAATTTGCATAACCACATCATTAGCCGTTAAAAACACAATCTGACTGCTCGCTGGATCAGAGCTATCGACTTCGCACCAGACAATGCGGTACCGATTGTGAACCGCGAACAACCAAAGAATCTTCAATTTGTAATGCCGAGAAACCGTACCAGCAACGTCAATATTAGATAAGTCTAAAGTTTTATGTTCTATCATCAAATCAAGAGCATGGGCAATATTGGTATAAGAAGACTGCTTACCGTCACTTTGCGCCATTTTCAGCGATTTTAACAACAGATTTGATAGATCTTTAGACCCATGAGTTGAATCCAGCACACTAAAATTGATGCCAACATGATCGCCTAACTTACTTTGAAGCGATGCCTTTGCTTGCTCTACATCGTTTACTTACCGTTGGGTTAAACATCATCTCACTATGAATTAAAGTTGTGAAAGCGTCACCACTTTCATACCAGGAGAAGCAGTCAAAATTGCCACCATCATATTGCCTTTGCTGTGCGTACCCAGAAACATCAGCAATCTGTTTCTCTTGATCACTGCATACGCCATTCAGATCTGCATCAGTCGCATACTAATGAATCTAGAAATGCATAGCCTGAAGCCGTAGACCCAACTGGGTTTTCGCTATCAGAACTACCTCCACATCCAGAGACCATTAAGACACTAGATATTGCTAGTGACAATTTGCATATTAATAATTTATTGTGCATTTTTTCGACCGATTCGCCTAGTTTATGATTTGATTGATAGTATTTATTTTGCTATTAAATCACTTAACGAAATAAAAGATCAAATGATATTGATAATTACTATCATTTAAATTAATATCCTCCGCCTTTCCTATGGGTAATTTATAAAATTATTTTGAGTTCAGGTGGTAAGGAATCCATACAAATTAATGAGTGTTTCACTCATTTCCACAATGCTTATTGCTTGTGGCGGAGCAGAGTCAGATCCGAAGCTCAAACAGTCACAAACTAAGCCAAGTTCTCAGAATATTTCGGGCATAGCTTTGGATGGTTATTTACGCAACGCGAAGTTTGTTTAGACAGAAACAGCAATGCCATGTGTGATTCTCTGCTGGATGAGAAATTGCCACTACGGACGCCGAAGGACGATTCCAACTAGACGTCGACAACTGATGTCGCCCAATACCCCAATATTGGTCGAAGCGGTTGCCGGTATAACTATCGATATGGATTCACCGAATCAGCCTATTGAATCCGGATTTACGCTAGAAGTACCGAGTAGCAATTCGGACGTGATTAGCCCCGTGACGTCTCTCATTGCAAGTGTATCGAGAACCAGTGGAATCAGTTTTGATGAAGCAACCCAGCTTGTAGCCAGCGACTTAGGCATCGATAAACAACTGGCTGTTGGTGATTATTCCGCATCAAACTCAACCAAAAGCCGTGAAGTACACATGTTTGCGCGCGGTGTTACTCGCGTACTTCAGGAAGCACAAATGGCTTCTGTTGATGCAGGTGTCGACCAAGTAAATGCTCGAAAAGGATCTATGTACAAGCTGGCAGAGGCTTGATTTAGCAGAATTTAAAGCCAAGACCGATTTGCTGTCTCATGGCGCATCAGGAACCGATAGCGCATTGAAACAACTTGGTAAGGAATACCGAGACCAACTCAAAGTTTCCCAAGAAGACATCGATGGCAATAAAAATCATCACTAGACCGCCAGCGCCTAAGCACGGTCAAGTCAATGATGCCTCAGACACCTTCGATTGGCAGCTTGTGCGTGGCTTCACTCACAACACAGATTACGAATATTCATTGGATTCAGGGAAGACTTGGACAACGGTAATTCGTAAGCCGATTGTTGTAGGAAACTGGCGTTCGACAAAGGAGCCGTTCAAGTTCGAGTTGCTGCGTCTAACGTTCGTAATACCCCTGCCGGAAAGCCCATGCTTTCAGACAAAGCGTTTACGCTAACGACAGTGCCTGCTGCTCCAGCTTGGATTAGTGTGAATAACGCGATCAATCAATTTGATTGGGCATTTGTCGACTCGTTTAATGAACTAGGTTTGTATGAATATTCATTAGATAACGGCTCAAGCTGGACGCAAGTGACTGAAAAACCTCAAGACATTCCAGATCTAGATATTCAGTTGGACATCTAAAAGTTCGTGTAGCCAAAGATGACTCGCTAGGTCACCCAACAGGATTAAGTTCAGCATCAGAACAATCGATGACGGTAACCCCAATCCAACCCGCGCAACCAGTACTCGATTTTGCTAACGACAGCACCAATCAAATCAATTGGCTTTGGGTTAATGGATACAAGGATCCGTCTTTCTACGAGATTAATCTAGGTAATGGTTGGCAGGGCGTAACCGCACTGCCGTATCTTGTTGGCAATGTTTCACTTCCTGCAAACACGATTTCGGTTCGCGTTAAGTCAAATGCACTGGATGCCCGCCCCGCGGGAGTTCCGTTGGCTATCAGCTCTGTATTCACTCGCTCAGAAAATCAACCTATAGCACCAACCTCACCGATTGTTGACGATGCAGAAAACACATTCGCATGGACAGACGTTGAAGGATTTACGGGAAGTGATTTCTACGAATACTCTCTCGATAGAGGCATTACTTTTACCCCTGTAACTAGCAACCCACAGGCTATCCAGATGAGACGTTTGCCAAAGGGCAAATCTGTGTAAGAGTAAAAGCAGGTACAGATCCTCAACATGATCCTGGCGAAGTGCTGTGTTCAGACAAGGGCTACTCTGTTACTCCTAGTATGCCTGTCGCACCGACATCACCAATCTCTCATGACGGATTAGATACATTTGACTGGACTTTTGTTACCGGGTTTTCAGAGGTAACGGATTACGAGATCAATACACTCAACACCGGCTGGGCAGTGGTTACCACAAAACCATATCAGCTAAATGACCAAGCTTACGCTATCGATTCAATCCAAGTACGCGTTAAACGAGATCCGATTACGGGTCGCCCTAGCGGTTCAGAGTTAACCAACGATGTCGCGTTTACTGTTCGTCCGTCAGTACCCAACGCCCCGATTGGTCTGGTGGTTAACGACACAAACAATACTCTCGATTGGACATACTTCGGCGAATTCACTCAGCCCGAGCACTTCGAAGTCACACTCGACTCCGGTTCAACTTGGACAAAAGTAACCGTTAAGCCTGTAGTGATTGGTAATGTAGATAAGAACATCGCTGAAGTGCAATTACGAGTAAGTGCAAACCCTAACAATGGCATGCCTCACGGCGCGTCAGCATTAACAACACAAGCCTTCACCAAAGTGTTTGAAATTCCATCACCAACATCGCCTGAGATTACTAACACTTTCACTGGCTCAAACCAAATCAAGACCAATGGTTTTGAGTGGGACTACTTAACTGCCAACGTTGATGGCCAATCTGTTCGCTTTGATCAAGCCAAATACTATGAGTTCACCAATGACCAAGGCCTCACTTGGCACCCTGTTGTTTCAAAACCTCAATTTATTGGCCCAGAAGCGTATGACAAAGCCAATGTCGGAGTTCGACTAAAGAAACAAGCAAAAGAAGGCGTTTCCAATTCAGTCAGTGACACCCTTTGGGCTACAGATGCTAGTAGTCGCTTCACTGCATTAAAATTCGTACCGATGAAAACCCGTTCGCAGGCCGCTGATTTTAGTTACGGTGGCTCATGGAATTCCTACTCCCTAAATTGTATTGCTGAATACGATGACAAAGGACAAGGGGAGCCGACGTTTTGGACGAAGCGATTCTCTTCAGAAACCGATACCGTCTTCGATAAAGTCGCACAACTGGATGATTGTGATATCGCTGGTTGGACGCTTCCAGACACCAATGAAGTGATTACGCTATCGCAACGAGATCCTGCAACACTGCCATCAAATCTAAGAAGTGGTGGTTACTTGGTATCGAATCAGTCAATGAATATATTAGCGGATAAAAATGGCGTCGCTGTCACTATCAACAAAGGCCAGGAATCTGTTGAGCAGTATTACAGTAAATACGCATACGCTAAGTGGGAATTACCGTCTGGGCCGCAGCTAGTCAGTCACATTGATGCTTCAACAACTGCTGTTGAAACCCTACTCAATACACAAAGTTCAATAGTAAAGGCGGCTGAGGCTTACCTAACAACATGGCTAGCGAACAATCAGAAAAAAGCGCAAAGCTACGCGGCTTTAGAAACCCAAGCACAAGCTAAAGCTGTTGAACTGGCGGCCTTTACTAAACCATGGCTTGACGAATTGAGTGCAGTGACCACGAAGCTCACTATTTACGACTTTCAGGTGTCGGTTGCTCAAAGCCGTACTGATGCGGAGAGCCTTGAGTTCATTACCAAAGTAAAAGCTTACAAAGAAAAAGCAGCGAAACTACAGCAAAACTCGAACGGGTTAAATGCACTAGTTGAAGGTGCTAAGTTTGCTCAAAAAATGGCATTCATCCAGAAAAACTCGGTAATGCTAACCGATGCCACAAGTGCAATAGGCTCAGCCTCATTGGCTTCAGAGCTGCATCAAGCAAGTTTGGACCTCTACAGTGCCATTTCAGTATTAGAGAGCCAATATGCGCAAGTCACTGACTTCATTAACCAACTGAATACCGCAACCAACGGGATTGGCTCTGAGTTTGATTCGCTCATCACTCTATATCAAACACTTATCAAAGAGATGAGCACAACAGCCACACTCCACGATCTCGCTCAATCTAAGGTGTTAGCAAAAGATGGACTAAAACAAGCAGCAGACAATGGATTTAGTGTTTCTCAAGCCAACGCAATGGTAAGTAATCGCTTCGCCAAGTTGGATGAACTAGGAAACTATCTGCCAAGCGACACAACCTATCAACAAGGTTGGCGCTGTGTTGAAGACACGAAAATTACAGGAAAACGTCGAGTATGGGCACTGCTCAAAGATGGGCTACCGCATGGTGCTGACGATCTTGCCTATGATGCTTCAGCGACCGGATACGCCAGCATACTAGGCAGCAACGAACTACTCGCGAGCACTAATAACAACAAGCTGTGTGGTTTTAGTGACTGGGAAGTTCCGCACTTAGCACAGCTGCTGTCGATTAATACCAAGGCTGTCGAAGGTTCAAATTCGAAAATGACCTTGGATACAGACGTATTTCCAAATTACTTGGGACTCAAGCCAGAATACGACAAATCTTATTTCGATAATGGAACCACGTTTTATTACTGGTCGAGTGCAGCAAGCGGTGATCAACAATACATCACAAGTTACGACACTAAAGAAAGTAGCCAAACCTTAGATAAAGCTCGTACCGATGGTTCTGAAGACAAAGTCGTCTTAGCTCGATTATTCAGAGAAAAGTCTGCTAATTATCAGTATCTAAATGCGCAAGGAACGGTAGTAACCAACCGACAAAATGCAGTGTGTGCTCAAGACACAGACAGCAACTTGGTTTGGCAACTCTTCTCTCGAGGTGATAGTAGCCGTTTCAAGAAATACGTAGATATTGCCCCTCTTATCACAGCACAAAATACCAAGAGTATTTGTGGCAAAGCTAATTGGCGTTACCCGACAAAAGCTGAACTCTATAGCTTATTGCCACTTAACAACGAAGTGTTTGAGTTCAACGAAGCAACTGGTGGTAGCTATGGCTACTACATCACCAGCGACCCAGCACCTTATGGCCGCTTCAAAGGGTTGAATATGACGACGATGGCGGAGACTGATGTGTCTACCGCGAGCTATTCATCAGCTTATCTATATCGATTAGTTGCAGACTAACGACACCTTTATTAATGACCACAGCAGCCTCAGCTGAGGCTGCTTTCATCTAGGAAATAACAACATGTTTAACAAGAAAAAACAGCGCGGCGCGGCCGCTATCGAATACGCAATTCTCGCAGCAGCAATGTCTGTGGTCTTGCTTAATTTTGTAGGCGGCGAAAATGGTGATCTAACCGAAGCCATTACTGGCGCTTACCAAACTGTCGTCGATCAGCTCAAAGACGCTCAAAAATCAGAATAAGCCCGTTTACCGTAAATTAAAGGAATAGTTATGACTGCCAAGCGACTCATGTTGCTGTCGTTATTTTGCTCGGTGCTCGGAATATCCGTTTTACTGTTGAGCCAAACCAATAACGAGTCTGCGAGCACCTCTTCTAAACAAGCCGTTAAGCAAACGGTCAAAGTGTTGGTTCCAACTCGCACGATAGAGATAGGTCAAGCCTACACACCAAACTCGTTCCGATGGAAAGAAGTTCCACAGCAAGAGTTGGAGAACTACATCGACCACGTGACACCGGAAGATATTTCAGCCGACCACACGATGTCGGGGCTTGCACGCACCAAACTCATCAAAGACTCAATATTGTCGAAAGCAGACATTACCGAGCCGGAAGGTGGCTACTCGCTTTCATTGAAGTTGCAACCAGGCTATCGCGCGATTTCAGTCCCTGTCGATCAAGTCACGTCTAATTCAGGCTTCATTGAGCCGGGCGACAGAGTGGATATTCTCCTACTCGGTTCACAAGATGGTGAGCTACTTCGTTATGGCAATTCATCTCAAGGATTGTACGTCACAACGATAGTGCATGATGCAAGAGTCTTGGCATTTAATAACAAGCAAACGGCAGAATCTTATCAAAAGGCTAGGGAATCGAATGGTTTCGAAAATGGTATCCCTGAAGACAGCAGTGTCTCTTTAGAAGTGACACCCGAGCAAGCAAACCAAGTGGTACTTGCGAAGCAATTAGGAAAATTAACGCTTGTATTACGCGGGCAAAACGAGGCTCAAGATCAACCTCAACGCGCAAATGCCGTGACGCTGAAAGTCATTTCTCCAGACACAACTCAGGTATTGCCTGACGTGGGTTTGGTGGAATTTAGAGCCGAAAATAAAATCGTCAATAATAAAACTGGAGCTGATAACAATGGCTAACATCTGTCGTTGGTGGGGTGTTCTCCTGCTATCAAGCCTATGTGTCTCTTTTGCATCTGCAGCATCAACATTTGATGTCACGATCAATGAGGCGAGAATGATTCGCTTACCCGAAAAAGCGAAATCCATTTTCATCTCTAACACCCATATCGCTAATTACCAAACCTTAACCAATACCAAGGTGATGATATTCGGTAAGCAAGCTGGCAGCGCTACGATCACCGTTTTGAATGAACAAGAACGCGTGATTTATACCAACAAGATTCGCGTCACGCATAACAGCCGTGAGTTCAATGAACTGGTTAAAAACAAGTTCCCAGAAGCGTCAGTCAACGCGGAATCTCTGGGCGGAAAGTTATGGCTTAAAGGTCGTGTTCCCTCTCCGATGATGGCACACAATATCGTGTCGCTCGCGAAAGGCTATTTATCCCCTATTGTCGGTTCTACCGAACAACAAGAGAGCTCGAATTCACAGGGAAACAGTAACAACAGCAGTAATTCAACCAATCAAAATCAGCAGACTCAACCCAATGATGAGCTGATCAATCAATTGGTTGTCACCATGCCAAATCAGGTCAACATTCGTGTAAAAATCGCTGAAGTCTCAAGAAATGTATCCAATAAGTTGGGCATCAAATGGGGTTCAATCGCTGGCGGTGTGGGGCAATTTTCGTTTTCAAAGCTGCCTAATGTCAGTAGTTGGGGCAAGCCGAGCATTACTGCTCTGATTGATGCGCTAGCAACCAACGGCATGATGTCTGTGCTTGCTGAACCTAACTTGACCGCGATGTCAGGCGAAGATGCGGAGTTTTTGGTTGGTGGGCAAGTACCGCTGCCACTGATTACGGCTGACACCACTCAAATCGAATACAAGGATTTCGGTGTAAAACTGAACTTCACCCCAACCGTGCTCAGTCAAAACCGTATCAGCTTAAAAGTAAATCCCGAGGTCAGTAACATCTCAATCGAGAGCCAACAAGTGATAAACGGAACTAACTTCCCTTCTTTTACCACTCGTAGCGCCTCCACCACCATTGAATTGGCAAGTGGGCAGAGCTTTGCTTTAGGTGGGCTATTGAAATCGGAAGACATCGAACAACTACAAAAAGTACCGCTCATCGGTGAAATACCAGTCCTTGGTAGCCTGTTCCGCTCGACTGAATTCACTCGTAGAGAAACAGAGCTGATCATCATTGTAACGGCTTACCTAGTTCAACCGACTCGTTCAGACTCAATGCCACTACCAACCGATGGCTTAATCCCATTGAGCGATGTTGAACGTTTACTGGCATGGCCAAGAGAGCAACAAAAAACATCAAATAATAAAGCGACTTATACCGACAACCAGAAGCCTCGCTTACTGGGTGACAACGGGTTCTACTACTGAGGACATCATGAACAAATTATCCTTATTACTGCCCGCTCTCTTTGCGCTTGCGGGTTGCGCGCCAACGCCTACAACCCAACAACCTTCTGTGGATGTGGTGTCCGTGACAAACAAGCTGACTTTAACACTGTCGGGTAAAACGTTATCGGCTCAAGAGAAAGCTGATATCTCTGACTTTATTGCTCGCCGAGGCACGCTATCCAACTTAATGGTCAAGATTGAAAATACGACTCAGAAAGGAGAAAGCCAAAGTGAAAAAGTTAGGCTTCATCTGATCGAGTCAGGCCTCTACCCTTCGCAAATTTCAGTGTCAGACACTGCGGCGCAAGGTAAAGGCGACATCACGATTTTTGTTGAATCTTATCGTGCCAAAGTAACTGCATGTGACGCGGGTAAAACACCAAGAACCACACTCAACGCTTATCGTACTCAGCGCAATTTCGGCTGTGCGAATGCCAATGCACTGGCGCAAATGGTCGCAAATCCAAAAGACCTGATAGTTGGTCAGCCCATCGACAGTGCACAAGGACAAAAAGCGGTGTCTAGCATCGATAACTACTTTGCGCCACCAGCACAAAACCAACAGACAAACTCTGGCTCTTCGAATACCACGCTAGGAGGTTCGCAATGAATCAAGTACACAACTTAACGGTACTGATCGCGGCATCGGAGCAACTCGATACATTAGCGCTCACATACACACTGAATGATTTCGGTATCAACAACATCACAACCTCTTCGAATCAAGAAGATGACGTGGTGAGACAGGTACTTAAGAACGATGTTAAAACCATCTTCCTCGATGTACTGAATAGCGAATTGCCAGAATCGAAACAGGTTGTGCAGCGTTTAATACAACGTACTGGGTGCCAAGTTATCGCGATTGGTCATTCAACTGAAATTTTTGCTTACCGTGGAATGCTCGCATCCGGTGCCAGTGACTATTTAGTCAACCCTGTGACACCACAAGATCTTGAACACGTCTCCTTTGCTGCATTACAACTCAACAATGAAAAACGAAATGAAAAAATCGTTTCCATTGTCAGTGCAAAAGGCGGCTCAGGAAGCAGCACCATTATCGCGACGTTATCGCAGCAGCTTGCCGAACTCGAAAAACGAGTAACTTGTATGGACCTCGATTTTTCGATGGGTGATTTGGATTTGCTACTCAATGTCGAAGGCAACACGGCGTTGGTAGAGCTTTTACAATACCCAGAAAGATTAGAACCTCTCGTGTTTGAGCGCAGTGGGATCAGTGTGTCACCCGAGCACACGCTCTTTACCGGTTATCTACCTTTAGACACCACACCATTTTGGCCACAAAAGAGTGCATTCGATCAGTTTACAAAGTTCTGCCTGCAAAGTTCAGACTACTTACTGATCGACATTCCGACCTATTCATTGCGTGACCAGGTTGGCTTTGAAGCGCTTAAAAGTGCCGATATCCGAATCATTGTGGTCGAGCCTACACTCAGCTCCATTCGCAATGCAGGCCAGATAATCAAACGACTTCAAAACCAAGCAGCTTCACAAACCATTGTGGTGTTGAACCATTGTAAGTCCGATTCCGCATCCCTTATTTCGGTCAATGATGTGAAGAAATCACTCGGTACATCCGTAGACGTCATGATTCCATTTTTGCCTAACCATTTCTTGAGCAAGTCATCGCTTGGTCAGCCTGCCCATAAAGGCAATAGGAAAGTGAAGCTCGCGTTTAACTCTCTACTTGAACTAGTCACTGGTGAGCCGCAACAAGGCAGCCGCCGTTTTTGGAAGCGAGGCGCATAATGTTTGGTCAGAACACACAAGCCATAGATCCGATTGTAACGAATAGAGCTCGGTCTCATGAAGCCCTCTCATCAACACCCTCAGTTCGTGAGCATTATCATGTGATTCATGAAGAGGTCATCAAGGCGATCGACCCATCGGTTGTAGTGAGCTTAAGCGCACCCGATCTTGAAGCTAGAATTGCCGAAATGGTGTCAGATATCGTGGTCTCTAAGCAGTTACCGCTTGGTCACAAAGATGTCGCTCATTCAGTGGAACAATTGCTCAATGAGTTTCTAGGATTAGGCCCACTGCAGCCCTTGATTGAAGACCAAGGCATTACCGACATCATGGTCAATGGGTACCGTGAAGTCTACGTAGAACGCTCAGGAAAATTGCAAAAAACGGCCGTTCAATTTCGCAATGAAGAACAACTTCTCAACCTAGCGCGACGCATCGTCAGCAAGGTCGGGCGAAGAATCGATGAATCGAATCCATTAGTCGATGCTCGATTGGATGATGGTAGCCGTGTCAATGTGATGATCCCACCGCTAGCGCTTGATGGAACCTACATTTCCATCCGAAAATTCAATGAGAATAAGCTAACACTCAGCCAATTGGCTCAGTTTGGCGCAATGTCGAAATCGATGGTTAAGCTTATCGATATTATTGTTCGCTCACGCCTTAATGTGCTTGTTGCGGGAGGCACTGGTGCAGGTAAAACCACACTGCTCAATGCGATGTCTTTTAGCATTTCACCTCAAGAACGCATCATTACCATCGAAGACACCGCAGAACTGCGTCTACAGCAACCTCATGTTGTACGTGCAGAAACACGCCCAGCCAATGCCGAGGGCTTAACGCCGATCACCCAGCGAGAGTTGGTGCGAAATTCTCTACGTATGCGACCAGATCGAATCATTTTAGGCGAAGTTCGTGGTGATGAAGCCTTTGAGATGATGCAGGCAATGAACACCGGCCATGATGGTTCACTGTGTACATTGCACGCAAACTCAGCGACTGATGCACTAGTTCGCATGGAAAACATGTTGATGATGAGCCAAGCGACTCTGCCTCTGTTCTCATTGCGCCGCCAAATCGCAGACACCATCGATGTCGTTATACAAGTCGAAAGAATGCGTGATGGCAAAAGACGCATTGTTTCGATCACCGAGGTGCAAGGGTTAGAAGGAGAACAATACATCACTCAAGACTTGTTCAAATTCAAGCCGTTATCAGAGGATCAACAAGGCAACCTGATTGGCGAATACAAGAGTGCTAAGTGCGTACCAAGCTTCAATGAAAAAGCCAAATACCACCAACTCGATGCTCAACTAAGAGTAGCGATGGAGCTTGAAGCCTGATGATCTTAGTTCTCACTGTTTTCGTTTTATTTATCGCGATCGGGTTAATCAGGTTGAGCTCAAAGCAAGCCATCGTCAATAAACGGCTGTTATTGGTAAGCGGCAGTCAACGCTCGCTTACAGCTGACGTTTCAATCAAAAAAACCAACCACCAGCGCAGCAACAAACTGCATGCTTTCTTTTTACGAATGAATGCATTGCTGCCAGTTTGGGATAAGTACTTTATTGCCTTATCAGCTATCGGTTTCCCAGCATCAGGCCACATGTTATTTCCCCAGCTGGCAATGCATCATCAACTTTTCGCCGCTGTTGGACTTTGGTTTGTATGCACATGTGCCTTGGCGATGTACCGCCGAAAAATGCAGGTAGAAGAGTTCGAACAAGGCATCATCAATGTACTTGGCTTAATTTCTAGAGCGGTGGCTGCGGGGCTCTCAGTCCCACAAGCGATTGAACAAGTGTCAGAAACCCAACCAGGGCTATTAGGACGTGAGTTCTCCTATATTCGCGATAACTTAACGCTCGGTTTAAGCCTTCGCCAAAGCCTCGATGATGCATGCGTTCGCCTTCCTTACAGCAGTTTCCGCTACTTCTCGGTCGCGTTAATCCTGAATCAATCGAATGGTGGCCAACTGCGCGACATTCTTCAAAGCTTAAGCAGAACCATGCATGACAATCGAGCGATGAGAAAAAAGGTCAAGAGCTTAACCTCGGAGCCTCGTATGACAGCCCTCTTTCTTTCTATCTTACCCTTGGGGTTATTGGGTGGTATCTATTTGATGGAACCCACCATGATAATCCAATTGTTCAACACAGAATCGGGACAGCGTGTACTGACCTACGCCATCATTAGTATTAGCTCAGGCACACTCATTTTGAACGCTCTGACTCGTAACAAAAGGTTCTCATCATGATGTATGTTGCCTTGCTTCTGTTGGGATGCGCATTACTACTGACAGTTGTCGCACACTTGTCTTCTTTCAAACGAGATGTTGTCGCTGAGCGACTGACTCACGTATCGAGCTACTCCTCTAAGTACACGACCGCTTCTAGCAAATGGCGCTTCCAAGGTGCAAAACCACGACGCCAGAAGTTAATCCTCATTGGCTGGTTGAGTCCTAATGCAGAGATCTATTTTCTTGGCTTAAGACTACTGACGATGGTGACGGGATCTATTGCTTGGTATGTCACTCGAATCCAAGTGCTTAACATGAACTCTGTGGCCGAATGTATCGCAATCGCCATTGTGGTTGGCATCCTGTTCGACCGCATTCTAGATTGGCGCGTGAACCAAGTCCGAATGCAAATTAGCCGCGTTATTCCTGATGCAGTCGATCTGATGGTGGTATGTGTCGCATCAGGTCTAACACTCGAAGCGGTATTTCGCTGTGTCGGTGAAGAGATGCGTGCTATCTCTCCAGCATTATCACGTGAATGGCTACTCACTGCGACAGAGATATCGGTTCTTGATTCACCACAAACGGCACTTTCAAACCTGGACAAACGAGTCCAGCTTCCTGACATCAACAATATTGTGACCACCATGAATCAAGCGCTTCAATACGGCACGCCTCTCGCTGAAGCGTTAAAGCTGATTGCCTCTGATAGCCGCCAATATCACTTCTTAGAGCTTGAAGAGTGGGTAGGAAAAATACCAGCCAAGATGTCATTCCCTTTAGTGGTCTTCATCATGCTACCTGTTGTGGGCATTATTGTCGTGCCAATCATGTTATCCCTTAAACAAACTCTGGGGGGCTTATGAACAAGATCGTTCTCTTGGGTTTAGCGCTAATTTTAGTCGGCTGTCAATCAACGAATAGCATTGAAAAAGAGACTTCTGAAGACATGAAAGTCGCCGAGGTTGCACTGATGAATGGCAAACCAGAAAGTGCCATGGATCTGTACCGAAAGATGCTGATATCGAAGCCTGATGATCCGCAGCTACTCTTGCTAATGGGGTCCGCTGCGAATCAAGCCAGTCGTTATGATGAGGCACTGCATTATCTAAAGCACGGTATCGAGCTTAATCAATCGAGCGCGATTTACAGAGAACTTGGCCGCGCGTGGTTGGCGCTTGGTGAGCTTGAACAAGCCACATCAGCACTCGAAGAATCTGTCAGATTAGTTACAACTGATGATGTCGCCCACAACAGTTTAGGCGTAAGTTACTCGCTCAATAAGCAGTATTCAAAAGCGCGTGAATCTTACTCTCATGCCCTCAGCTTGATGCCATCCAGTAATGAGTATCGCAACAACTTAGCCATGGCTTGGATACTCGATGGTAAACCAGAACAAGGGATCCGCATTCTGCACCCGATCTTTGTCCGAGGTGAAGCGAGTGTAAAACTGCAACTCAACCTAGCACTGGCTTATGCGCTTTCTGGAGACAGTGCGTCCGCAAAAAGTATCGCTCGTGCACATCTATCTCAACCTGAGTTTGCCAACAATAGTCTGTATTACCAAGAACTTGCTGCTAAAACTGAGCAAGGAGAACTGTGATGCTCTCTCGTCAAAAAGGGGCGCAGAGCGTCGAGTTTGCAATGTTGGTGATACCGTTTCTGATACTCATCATTGGTTTCTTTGAGATCTGCCGTCTGCTGTTGGTCAACATCATCCTTGATGTAGCCGTTAATGCGGGTGTTCGTGAGGCCAAGACACGGCCGATTAGTCCTATTTCAGACCAAGCTTTTGCCGAGACTATCGCAAAGTTCCCATTGATAAGTAAGGATAAAATCAGCTTATCTTCACCGCTATACGCCGAAAACTTCTCAGATTTAGTTAATGAAAAACCGGTATCCAAAAGCAGAGCAGTGTTAGGCGAGTACAAGGTGTCTTACTCATTTTCATTTGCCTTATTACCTAATCTATCAACTCAGTTTTCTGAGTCTATCGGCAACATGACAACCTTGAAAAGAAAGGTACTGGTTAGTTATGACAACAAATAAAACACCTCGAAAAAAACAAGCGGGTTCAGCAGCGATTGAATTCCCCTTCGTTGTACTCGCACTCATGATCATTTTGTGGGGGCTTGTTGCTACCTACCGCTTATTCAACCTACAGACTCAACTCGACAACGTGACATATAACTTAGTGAATGCCGTCTCCCTGACGCAACTAAAACCAGAGCAAGGTCCAAACGGATTGCCTAATACGTTAAAGAATCAACTTTTAGTTCTCGCCGAGCGTTATCTACCGCAAGACATTGAACGTAACGATATTGGGTTGCTACTTGAGAGCCGTGTATTTGATACAGCCGCTGCGAAATGGGAATACAAATACATCTATGCCGGGATCACCTGTCAAAACGACACACCTAGAGAACAAATAAAGGCACTTATCGTTGAGGGTAGCGGCGACCCTGCGTTAGTTGGAAGACCATCCACCTTGGTTCAACTCACTTTATGTGTGAATACACCGTTTGACTACAAGCGACTCAATCTTCCTAAAACACTCTCAAGTTCATCAGCCGTGATAGGAAAGCATTATGGTTAAACCAATATTCGGCAGCATTACGCTTAAAAAACAGCAAGGCTCCATGACCATTTCATTCTTGGCGTTACTGTTTCCCGCGCTTTTTATCGCCGTTGGCACCCTAATGATCTCAGCACAAGTGATGGTTTCAAACCGAGCTGCGCAAGCCGCCGATTCGGCCGCATTAGCGTGTGCTTTTGCTGACACAGCCACTCTCCCAATGATGATGGCTTACCAAGATTACTATCAGCCAACCCTAAAAGGGGTGAGTGGCTTAAAACCAGAAATCATAGGCTCAAGCTGCCGTATTAGCCTAGGTTATTCATTGTCACCATTACTGCCCAACTTCAAATATGAGAGCTACGCAAACAAGGTAACGGCGACGGGTGGTGGTTATAAAGGCGAGGTTGAAAGCAAGCAATCGTCGATTCCAACGGAGCTGGTTTTAGTGCTTGATGTGTCTGGATCGATGGGTTCAAACATCCAGTCGTTGAAATCCATTTTATCCAACGCCTTGAATACGATTCAATCTCAGAGTAAGAACGCCAACGATTTAGATTCTGTAAGCATTTCAATCGTTCCCTTCGACTCTGGCGTTGCAGCGCAGCGCCCACCTTGGTTATCCAAAGAAGCAGCCGGAATCTACTGTATCGATGGGCTTAGCTATCGTAATGGCGATTTCTCTGCGGCACTGACCGTCGATAACCTCGCGACGCTTCACTCAGAGCGACCAGTGAAATTTACACCACCGAGTAAGTGGTTAAGCGACTGCAATCAAGATTCACCAATGCTGCCATTGACCAGCGTGTTTTCCCGCGTCCAAAACTCGATAAACAACCTAACAGCAAATGGCGGTACTCGCTCTTTTCACGGCTTGTTATGGGGAGTGAGACAACTGATCCCTAGCTGGCAACAAGCATGGGGAATCAACGTCAGCACAGTACCTGAAACCAGAAGAAAGCTAGTGCTCTTCACCGACGGTGCTGACGAAGGAGACACGTTTGACCAACTGGTTAACGCAGGGTTCTGTACTACCGCAATCAATCAATATGGCATCGAAATGAACTTCATCGGCTATGGCGTCAGTTCGTCTCGAATCGCTCAATTCGAGCGCTGTGCCGGGAATCAATCACGCGTGTTTAGTGCCACGAACACCGCTCAGCTCAACGAGTATTTTTCCGACATTTTAGCGGTTGAATATTCGGCAACCATCAAACTCACTCGCTAATCCAAACAAAGCGTTTGATTCGAAACACCTGAATTTAAGCATTGAATTAAAAACAAACAAGTTAAAAACAATATGGAGAAAAACATGTTTACACGAGCCCTAGCGCTATTGGCGCTGTGCCTTTCTTTACCTGCATTGGCTTATCAAGAAGGCGATTCTTTATCACCAGACGTCATCGAAAAACTTCAACTCAACAAGGATGAGCTGACCATTGTCGACTTCTTTGCAGAGTGGTGCGTGTCTTGCCGAGAAGAGCTACCCGAAGTCAATCAACTCTACACCGAACTCAAAGGCACAGGCGTCACATTTAAAGGCGTGGACGTTGATGAAGATGTTGAGGTTGGCTTGGCGTTTCAAAAACAGCTCGGACTGGAATTCCCTGTTGTTAACGACCCTGAACAAGCATTGATTGCCGAGTTTAAACCTATCGGCATGCCAGCGCTTTACTACATCTATCAAGGAAAGGTTATCAAGATTCGTTTTGGTGCCATTAACCACATTAGTGACGTCATTACTGACGACCTCACCAAGATGGGAGTGCAACTGTAATGCTAATCAAAGTCACCCTTGTTGGGCTACTCGCTATTCCAATGATGGCTAATGCCACGCTAGAACTCGACCTCAGCGGTCTGGGCAAAAAGCCCGCTGAACAGCAAACAAGTAATAGTAGCGCAAAAAACGAAGGTCCTATCGTTGAAGAGGAGATCATCTCCAACACCGTTTATTCAAGTGGCGGTGATTATTCAAACCCAGAAGCGAAACGTGCAACCAGACGAAACATTGAAATGGTGAAACCCAAGGCAAAGCAACTGGTTATCGAACAGAAAGCACCAGAAGAGAGTAACAAACCTTCTGCTTTGGCTTTCGTTGATGAGTTCCTTGGTATTGAACCTGTAAAGCCTTGGGAAAAAGGCACATTGGCTCAAAAAGAGATGAAACCCGGTGGCACTGTGCCTGAATTCGACGTCTTTTCTGAAAAGGTGTTCGCTTACAAACAAGGTTCCGTCGGCGGCAGTGGTGTTGGTGGCGGTGGCTGTGGTTGTAACTAACCGATCCATCAACGAAAAAATCAGTATTTAAAAACAAAATAAGAAAAAAATGAAAAAATTACCAATTACGCTGCTGAGTGCAGCGGCAGTGGCTAACGTGGCATTAGCTGAAGATCATATCTCTGTTCATTACCTTAGCTATGAGGAATACGATGACAGAGTATCAGCCAATGACACCATGGTTTCGATTGAAAAAAGTATCGGCTTAGATTGGACACTCAACGCAGAAATAAGCTACGACAGTGTTTCTGGCGCCTCACCAGCGTGGGGACCAACGACACCTCTTGCTTCGAATGCCGACCAGATAAATCGCGCCCTAAAAACTCAACAGGCACAGAATAAAACCGACGAGGTTATTCGTGCAGGCTACGACCCTCATCGCAGTGGCTATGAAATCCAAAAAGTAGGCCTTGAAGACACCAGAAAATCCATCAGCTTAAGCGCGACCTATCGCGACACCTTACGTAATGAATGGACCTTAGGTGGCAACGCATCTCAAGAAGAAGATTATGAAAGCCTTGGCATTAACGCCAAAGGTTTGGTCTATGCCGATAGCACTAAAAACCGCTCTTACAGTCTAGGTGGCTCTGCCCTTTTCGATCAGACTCAAGCGTTCGGCAAATACTCGTTGGCTTCATCAAACAGCCAGAGCTGGGAAGACATTTTCACGGGCAGTTTAGAAGCCGGATTATCACAAACCTTCACGCCGAATCTATACAGCATTTTTACTGCTTACACGGGTTACCGTAGTGGCTATTTGAGCAATCACTATTTAACGGTTCTGCGTGAAGTCGATATCAACGACGACGGAAAGATCGATGATGATGAAGTGTTCTTGGGACAAGATTCTCGACCGGATACGCGACTCTCTGGCGGTATTAATATCCAAGCTTTTTACTCATTGTCCGACAGTCTAAAAATCCGACCAAGATACAAATGGTTCATGGATGATTGGGGCGTAATGTCTCACCAGTTAGGCGGCAAATTATCTTGGCGAGTGAGTGAATGGTTAACCTTGGCACCGGGCTATTTCTGGTACACGCAAGATGCAGCCGATTTCTATCGCGATCCAAGTAGTACCGATCCTTCTTTTGCATCGTCAGGCTACGCAACTTCAGACCTTCGCTTAGGCAACTTCACGGCCAATGCCTATGAACTAGGGGCGAGTATCAAGGTACATAAGAAGTTACGCTTAAATGCGCTTGCTGCGTACTACGAACAAAGCAACGGTTTTGAAGCACAGTGGTGGGCTGTTGGAGCAACCTATGAGTTCTAACCTGCCCTTTGTACATCGCTTTCATGCCATGACCGTACCGTGTGAAGTGCAAATTTTGTCGATGAATTTGGCTAACTTTCCAGAGGCAAGCGCAACAGAAATAGCGACTGAGATAGAGCAAAACACACACCGATTGGAAGACAAATATAACTTCTACTGCGACGAATCATGGCTAACACAATGCATTAATCAGCGAGCATCATGTGATGTCGAACTCGATTCCGAATCTGCCGAGGTTTTTCAACATCTCGACCGATTAAGTCAACTGACCTTCGATACCTTTGATACTACGGTTGGCAGCATCAAACATCTTTTAAAACAAAAGCCGAAGATGTTGCACAGTCATGCTTTCCAAGCCCTGTCTTCTGCTTTGGGTAAGCAAGCGTGGGAGCTGAAAGGGACTGTCGATCTACAAAAGACAAGGCTACACGTCCCTGATTCCCGTACTCGTTTCGATTTTGGCGGCGTCATCAAAGAGTACGCCGTCGACCAAGCCGTAGCGATCGGAAAACAGCTCGGCGCGACGTCGATGTTAGTGAATTTTGGTGGTGACATCTATGCGTTGGGAACCAAACCGGACGGCTCGGCATTTAACATTGCTGTATTGGATCCAAGAGACAACAAGACCCCATTTTTCGCCGTTCCGTTAACGGACGCGGCGCTCACGACTTCGGCTCACAGTGAACGCCAAGTGCAATTTGGTGACAAGACCACTTCTCATATTTTGTCAAAGCAAGATGTCGAGCAGAAGATCCTTTCTGTTACCGCTATCTCGTCGTCCACATTGGAAGCAGGCGTGCTCAGTACTTCACTGACATTGAATCCCAACATATCAGTACCTGAAGATAGCGCTGTTATCTACATCGACGATCAATTACACATTCACCAAAACACGGAGTTCCTTCATCCATGAAGTGCTACCTACTTACGTTAATTTTATTGTTTAGCGGATTGTTACATGCTCAAGAAAACGAGTTTCTTCCCGTTGAAGAGGCCTTCCCCGTCACATGGGAAGCCACAGACCAAGGCGCGGTCATCAGCTTTGATACCCACAAGGGTTACTACCTGTATCAATCTCGATTTTCGTTCAAAGGGGAGTCGTCATTATCAACGTTAGAACCGAGTTATTCGCTGCCAGGTGAAGAGAAAGAGGATCCTAACTTTGGTAACGTCATCGTGTTTCACGAGCCCGTTACCGTTACGGTTCCTTACTCAGGAAGTGGGAAACTCACCGTGCGTTATCAAGGCTGCGCAGACAAAGGACTTTGCTACCTGCCGCAAAAGTTAGTGCTCGATTTACCGATGCTCGAAACCGTAGCTGAAGCCCTAGTTGAGGATCCATCAAACTCTCTATATCAAACCCTAGGTGAGATCAGTGAAGATACCAATAGCTTATCTTCGTTCCTATCCCAAGCGGGCAAGTTACAAGCACTCCTAGTATTCTTCCTACTTGGACTAGGTTTATCACTGACCCCATGTGTACTGCCGATGATTCCGATTTTGGCTAGCATCATCGGTGGCGAAAAAGCGATGACAGGCAAGAAAGGTGCGGCACTCTCCAGTTCCTATGTTCTGGGTATGGCGACCAGCTATGCCATGACGGGGATCTTAGTCACCACCTTGGCAAAAGGCGTCAACCTGCAAGCCGCGATGCAACAGCCTTGGTTGTTAACTAGCTTTGCAGCGGTTTTTGTTCTGCTCGCATTAGCAATGTTCGGATTCTATGAACTCCAACTGCCTGCCGCCCTGCAGCAAAAGCTCAACAGCGGCTCAGACAAGCTTGGCGGCGGTAAGATCGCCAGTGTCTTTGCCATGGGCGCAATATCAGCCTTGGTTGTGTCACCTTGTGTCAGTGCTCCATTGGCTGGTGCGTTGCTGTACGTCTCAACAACTCAAGATTGGGTGTTTGGCGGAGCGACTCTGTTCGTTATGGCGCTTGGTATGGGCATACCGCTTATCGCGATCGGCGCAAGTGGCGGGCGTCTGTTATTAAGAAGTGGCGCGTGGATGGTTTCAGTTAAGCAAGTGTTTGGCGTGCTGCTATTGGCTGTTGCTATCGTGCTATTAAGCCGCTTTATCGCTCCATCGGTCATTATGATCTTATGGGCGCTGCTCGCCATCGGTTCTGGTGTACATTTCGGTGCTTTAGAAGCCGCACAACCGGGTTGGGCGCGTACTCGTAAGTTCTCTGCTTTGCTACCATTGAGCTATGGTTTAATTTTGTTTTTCGGATTTTTCTTAGGTAATACAGACCCTCTGAACCCACTTGAAAACAGGGACTCAGTCCAATCTATTGCCGTCACTCCCTTTGAAAAAACAGACTCTATTGTTCAGCTAGAACAACAGTTGCAAACCGCAGCGAGCAGCGACCAAAAGGTGCTTGTCGACCTTTACGCAGATTGGTGTGTGTCTTGTAAAGTGATTGAAACCAACGTGTTCAACGACCAACAAGTGAGCCAAAAACTTAAAGAGTGGAAGACAATAAAGCTTGATGTGACAGAAAGCTCTCCAGAGCAAATGGCGTGGCTCAATGATAAGAATGTATTTGGCCCTCCAGCGATTTTCTTTTACTCACCCGCCAGCGGTGAAATAGAGCCTGCGCGAGTCATGGGGGATATTGATAAAGAAGGGTTCAATAACAAACTCAAACTTGCCAATAAGCTCGCTTACACACGAACGACAGAAGCTGACAGCCTAACGAATTAAAAACACACGCTAGATAAAATCAAAATCGCCCAATCATAAATTGGGCGATTTTTTCTTATTTGGTTTGCAGATATGAGGCAATTTATTCTGGGCTTTCTAGCTGCTCAATAACCGTTTGAGTCAATTGCTCAGTATACGGGTTGATCTTCCAATGATCTGGACTCCAACCTTTTACAAAACGTTGAAAATCAGCCCACGCCACATAGAACATTGGTCGCCATGCGGCTTTGATTTCATCAAACGAAAGCTGTGGCTGATAGTACGCCAATGCCTCTTCCAAGTATCGGAAGTAAATCTCTAACATCTGTGATTCAAGCTCTGCGCAATCTTGCGGCCTCACCGCACTGCTCATAAACAGAGCTACGTCTTTCATCGCACAACCATGACCCACATATTGAAAATCGACGGCAGCTGCGTTTTGGCTTTCTGAATCAAAACAGAAATTGGCAAGCTTGGCGTCGCCATGTACCAAAGTTGGATACGGACATTCTTTTAGTAAACGGTCGATGTGCTTGGCTTGGTTCTTCAATGGTAAGTCGGCCAAGGCATTAAACTCATCAGGGCGTGTATCTAAATGCCAGTAAGTACCTATTTTCCATAATGATGCAGACTGCTCTTGGTCGATATGGATATGCTTCGCATGAAAATTAGCAAGCCACTTTAGGCAAGCATCGAGTTGTTTTTGCTCTTCTAGTGTGTAACCAGAAGCCCGTTCAAGCTGAGTCTCTTTGGTTGCCAGATCGTCAGAAGCAGCAAGCACATCAAACTGAGAGATCAACGGAAAGCCGATTTCAGCCAAGTCTTGCATCACAATCAGCCATTCATTCTCTTGTTGCTCACAATGCAACCCTACAGGTACAGGGCAACGCTCATCCCACTGTTGGGTAAACGACTGATACCAAGCCGTTTCCACTTGGTAAGAGTGCACCTTTCGTTGGTGAGAGAGTTTGGTATTCCAACCCTTTGGGTGTTCTGCTTTATCTGGCAACGCGACATGTTTAACAATCACACTTTTCAGTTCAGCATGGCCTTCTTGAGAAAAGACCAAGCGAACTAACTCGCCATATCCACCCCACAGGCGTTGAATCACTTGAACATCAAACCCTTGGTGACAACCCAACGAGGTCGCTATTTTTTGATAAAGCTCATTTTGATAAAACTCTTGTTGATAAAGCTCTGGCTGATTTTGACTTGAACTCGCTTCAGGTTGAGCCCGATTATTTGACGATATTGATTGAGACATATTACTCGTTGCTATGCTTTATCAGATAGAAGATGTGACCACTGTGGCTGCCTATTCATGTAGTGAACGACATAGCTACAAACTGGCACAATTTTGAAGCCTGCTTGTTCAATTTCAAGCAAGATCGACTCCATCATCACCTTGCCAAAGCCCTTGCCTTGTAGTTCATCAGGGATTCGTGTCGAGGTGATATGTAGTACATCTCCGTCCTTTTGATACTTAACGACCGCGAACTGGTTGGGTTCTAGCTCAACTGTGATCTGGTTCACTTCTTGATCCCATTTTACTGCCTGCATTCTCAACTCCTGCAAATAATTGATACGACAAACAATAAAAGTTTGAAGTATGAGTTCCTTGTAATAGACTAACGCAAGTGCATATAAATAAAACTAAGTACTTACAAACAAAGTAGTTAATTCAGTGCCATCGGCTTAATATAAAAACAGCAATGATAAAAGGCACTCTATAAATCTATGTGAGTACGCCTACTCAATCTAGCACGTAATAACCCCTTGTTAGCAAGTTACCAATATAACTAACAGACGCATGTTGGCGCATGGAGAATATATAATGAACGCACCACTGAAGAAGCCTTTGGAGCATAATCAGGCACTTCAAGACCCTCGTAACCGCACCGTTTCTACGATAAACAGCACCGATGCACTGGCCATGATTGAGCACGGCAGTGAGCTGACATTGAATGTCTCGACTCCGGTTGGCACTAAGTTTCTCGCCACCACCAAATTTATCGGTACGCACAGTGATAACTGTATTGTGGTTGAGGTTCCCGAGGTATCCAATGAAGATCTGAATTTTTTCTTTCAAGAAGGTTTTTGGATGACCGCTCGTGCCTATTCTCTACGAGGTGAAGGCGCACTTATTCACTTTAGAAGCCAAATTCACCATAAGATTGGTGAACCCTTCCCTATTCTTGTACTTTCGACACCAAGCACGATGCAAGTCACTCAGCTGCGTAAAGAAACACGCTATGAAGTGAACTTGGCTTCAAGAATTATCTTCAACGACCAACGAGCAAACTGTGAGATAAGAGACTTATCGAAAAGTGGTTGTCGTTTTGTGACCTCTCCGACCTCTCGTGCAATTCAGATTGCCGATCGAGTGTCTATCGAGATTACACCTGAAAACTACAATGGCCCTCTTATCCCTCCATTGAGAGGCATCATCTGTAATCTGCAAAAATCGACGCACTACGCTCGATACGGTGTGGAATTTGATGATATTGGCCGCGCTAACGCTAAACACTTGTTGGCAAAATTGAAGTTCGATGGCACCAAGCTCTGCTTACGAAACGGTTAAGATCATTTAACACGCTGCGCTCGTCTAATTCGTAAATTGACCAAATACAACTCACTCACGAGCAAAGTCGCAACCAATAAAAAAGCCATCGACTCTAGAATCGATGGCTTTTGCGTTTTGGCTGTTTTTATCTGTTTATCTGTTTATCTGTTTATTTAGGCATAAACTAGCTAACTAGCTATACAGCTATTTACGCAGTGCGTTCAGTTTAGCTTGAGCGATACCAAAGATAGTATCAATTGGATAGCTACCCTCATCACTTGCCTCACCTGCGGCTTTGCCTGTGAACAGTTCAATCGCCTCTGTGACATGGTCAATCGCCCAGATATTGAACTCGCCTTTTTCAACTGCTTTCACGATGTCACCGCGCAGCATTAAGTTATGAACATTCGATCGTGGGATTATCACCCCTTGTTCGTTTGAACGTCCTTTGATTTCACACACATCAAAGAAACCTTCAATTTTCTCGTTCACACCACCAATAGGCTGAGACTCACCGAACTGGTTCATTGAGCCGGTAATCGCAATATCTTGGCGGTTTGGCTGCTTAGAAAATGCAGACACCACCGCGCAAAACTCGGCCATACTCGCACTGTCACCATCGACGCCACCGTACGATTGTTCGAAGGTGATGTTAGTGGTGAGCGGGACTTTAGCTGTCTTACCAAACACTGAAGAAAGATAAGCCGATAAGATCATCACCCCTTTCGAGTGAATACTGCCACCTAGGTCTACGTTTCTTTCAATATCAATCACTTCACCATCACCGTAAGCTGTGGTAGCCGTGATTCGGTTCGGCGCACCAAACATATGATCGGTTGTGCTGAGTACAGAAAGCGCATTGACCTGCCCAACCGCCTGACCATCAACATGGATTAGCGTTGTACCGTTAGTGAAGGTTTCCATTACGCTGTCTTGTAGTCGTCCGACACGCATCTGTTGGTTAGATAACGCTTGGTCGACGTGCGTTGCACGAATCAAGTTCGATTTTGAGCCTCTCGCTACGTAGTTTGACTCACGAAGCAGATTAGCAATGTGTGCTGAATGCAGCGACAACTTACCTTGGTCACCCGCCTGACGAGAACTGTGCTCAATGATGCGAGCAATCGCTTTGCGGTCACAATGCAGCATGTTGTTGTCGTGCACGATGCTCGAAATGAAGCGTGCATAATGCATTTCAGAATCCGCAGTACGCTTCATCTCATCTTCAAAATCGGCTGTGACACGGAACAGTTCACCGAACTCCGCATCGTAATGTTGCAATAGTTGATAAGTACGGTAATCACCAAACAAAATGATCTTAACGTCTAATGGAATGGGTTCTGGATCAAGCGATACCGCTCCCGTTAACGTGACCTCTTTTTCTAATGAAGTGAAGCTCAATTGACGCGAACGTAGCGCGCGCTTCAAGCCTTCCCAAACATAAGGCTGTTCGAGGACTTTAACCGCATCCATCAACAACACACCGCCATTGGCTCTATGTAAACTACCAGCGCGAATCAATGAGAAGTCCGTAAATACGGTACCTTTAAAAGTTGCCGTCTCGACATAGCCAAACAGAGAGTGATAATTCGGATTCTCTTCAACCACGATCGGCAGCGTCTCCTCCTTCTGGCTCACAATCACGTTAACCTTGTAGCGACGTGGCATTTTCTTATCCAAAGAGGCGGTCGCAACTTCTGCTTGCTCTGTGCTCTCTTCCAAGAAAATATCTGCGTTGTCGACAATGTCTTTACGCAGTGCCGTCAGGTATTTTTTGATATCTGGATATTGGCTGTAATCTTGCTTCAATTGCTTGATGAAGTGCGTGATCACATCTCGCGCCGTATCATCATTAAGCTTTTGAATTTTCTCTGTATACGTCTCTTCAAGCTCGGTCAGTTCGCGAGAAATGGTTCGTAGACCCACTTCCAATCCATCAATGGTTTTATCGAACTGGTCTTGCTCTTCCGGCGAAAGCAGATCAAAGCTCTCTTCGGTATGAAGATCATCCCCATTCATTGCGACAAACTGGTAATCCCCCTGAGTGGTAATCGTCAGGTTGATGCCCTTGTCTTTCGCTTCTTGGCTAATTGTTTCGAGTGCAGCTTGTTGCTTCGTGGCCAATTGGTTTTTAAGCCTATCTGCACGGCTAAAGTACATCTCATTGTCGAATGCGAGCGGCATGGCTTTAAGCAATTTACGCATCAGCTTTTCAATGTCTTGCTTTAAGCTGCTGCCCACGCCACGTGGCAACTTGAGTACCTTCGGTGTACGAATATCTTCAAAGTTCGCGATATAACACCAATCAAAAAGCTCTTGGACCTCTTGAGTGTGTCGGTTTAGATAGCGCAAAATCATGGTGCGCTTACCCAAACCATTTCGCCCTATCGCATAAATGTTGTAACCCTTTTCCTTGATTGACATCGCGAACTCAACGGCCTTTTGTGCACGTTCTTGCCCGACGATTTCGTCAATTGGAGCCAGTTCTTTGGTCGACTTACATGGTAGCTTATCGAGTTCCGCTACCTTATACAGCTGTTCTGTATTGAGTCTTTGCATCGCCATCGCCGCCTCCTTAGTCCTTCATTACTTGGGTGTAGATAAAATCAGTGTAGATGTAATTTCCTATAAATTTAGTGACTTACGCAACATCGCTGTTCAACTGAGCAAATAACGCACAATTTGAGCCATTTTTAAGAATAACCGGCCATTTTATTTGCCAACCTAACATGTGAATGATTTTAATTTGCATTTGATAATAAATATCATTAACATTTTCAGATATTATAAATTGAGGATGTGGATATGGAAATTGAACGATGCTGGATGCACTACCTAAAAGCTGAACAGTTAATGGAACAAGGTCACTGGCCAGAAGCACAGCGCCTGTATGGTGATGTTCTAACGTCTCTTCCTCACCACATCCAGGACGCTGCATACCAAAGCGACATCAAGCCCTGCCAATTTGCCTGTCTACTTGCAGGGCTTAGAGACGCAAGTGTCGCTCAATCAGAGATTTTCAACCGTTTAGGCCATCATCAGCAAGCCTTCGACACCTTGAATCAGTCTTACGCACTGATGCAATTTATCTCTCTCGAAAGCACAGAACTGATCCAACGCACCTATTCACTGCTGGAAAAACAGAGTGAAGATCTACTCAATCATTTGATCGCTTTTTGCAGTGCTCAACGCAGTTCGTATTGGATGCTCGAACTAGAACAAATTCAACGTGCTCATCACTATTTTGGGCAACTTAAAACCACGTCAGAAGTGAAATCTTCACCTAATGTCTTAAATTGATAAGGATATATCATGTCGGACCGGGCCATTCTTAAAGTAAATAACCTCTCCGTTAGCTTCACAACCAATGATGGAATCATTGATGCGGTAAAAAAGGTTAACTTTACCCTTAATTCTAGCGAAACCTTGGCCATTGTTGGTGAATCAGGTTCAGGTAAATCAGTCTCTTCTAACGCACTCATGCGTTTGCTCCCTGATAACGCCATCATTGATGCTCAATCTGAAATAGAATTTGAGGGGCAATCAATACTTGGCAAGACTGAACGAGAAATGCAGTCGATTCGTGGCGACAGAATCGGCATGATCTTTCAGGAACCGATGACCTCTCTCAACCCATACCTGCGCGTGGGCACACAAGTGGCTGAAGCCATTATGTGTCATCGCAATGTATCGAAATCAAAAGCAAAACAGCGTGTGCTAGAGCTCTTCAATCTTGTGCACTTACCAATGCCAGAACAGGCTTACAACAAGTATCCGCATGAGTTTTCAGGCGGTCAGTTACAGCGCATCATGATTGCGATGGCTTTGATCAACGAGCCCGACATTTTGATTGCCGACGAACCCACCACCGCATTGGATGTGACCGTACAAGCGGAAGTGCTTTCTCTTATCAAAGAAATCCAAAACAAAATGGGCATGGCAATTTTGTTCATCACCCATGACCTTGGCGTCGTGAAACATTTTGCCGACCGTGTTTTGGTGATGTGCAAAGGTGAGCTAGTTGAAGAAGGGATGACTCAAGCCTTATTCGAGAATCCAAGACACGATTACACACGCATGCTGATTAACTCGATTCCTAAAGGCGCTAAGGTTCCTGTTGAGGCGTCAGCCCCAGAGCTATTGTCTGCTGACGATATCCGAGTTCAGTTCTTGGTTAAATCACATTTCATCAAGAGTAAAAGTCAGTACTTCGAAGCCGTAAAAGGCATTTCGTTGAATCTTAAACAAGGCGAAACGCTAGGCATTGTGGGGGAATCAGGGTCAGGTAAATCGACCCTTGGACGTGCATTAATCGGCTTGCTGCCAAGTACCGGACGTATTGTTTACAAAGGCCAAGACGTTAGCTTATTAAATGATAAAGAGCGTCACAAGCTCAAGAAAGATGTCCAAATGGTGTTCCAAGATCCTTATGGTTCTTTATCACCACGCATGACAGTTGGGGAAATCATCACCGAAGGCTTAACGGTGCATCAACCTCATCTATCCAAGCAAGAACGTTTAGAAAGAGCGCGCAAAGCATTGATTGAAGTTCGCTTAGAGCCGAATTCAATAAACCGTTATCCTCATGAGTTCTCTGGCGGACAAAGACAACGTATCGCGATTGCTCGCGCGCTGATTCTTGAACCTTCTTTCATTTTGCTGGATGAACCGACTTCAGCACTCGATCGCTCAGTACAACTGACCGTGATTGACCTGCTGAAAGACATTCAAGCCAAGCACAATATCGGCTTTCTGTTCATCAGCCACGACCTCTCTGTAGTGAAAACACTGTCAGATCGCGTATTGGTGATGCAGAAGGGTGAAGTGATGGAAGAAGGGTCTGCAGAAGAGATTTTCAATGCACCGAAAAATGACTACACCAAGAAGTTAATCGCAGCGTCATTCGACTTAGAAAATAAATCGAAAAAAAATGCGGCGTAACGGGAACTAATCAACATTAACAGCGTCTTATAAGTACATTCTGAATAATCTCCTAATGGATTGAAATCTAGAATGGATATAGCAAAACTGGTTTGGCCGCCAAAAGAGAAATGTCGCATGGATGCGACATTTTTCGTTTCTGGCGTATATGAAAAATCAACTCAGTGATTATGAAGGTTTGCTAAAATTGACGGACTTTAAACAGGGTTAGCTGGTAGTTGGGTCACAGTCGCTGAGCGGCTTCGCTCAACTCGTTTTTGGACAAAACCTTGTTACGAATCCGTGGTGATTGCGAGATCTTGGATAAGTATTGCTAAGGTGATTTATTCAAAACACCTACGAACTAGTGGTTAGTTTTACTCATCCACTACATATCGAAAATGACACGGACTTACCTATTGGCAACAGAGCACAAAGCTCTTGACCCGCTTCGATAGTTCAGTAAACAGGGTTCTATCAGCCTTTCTCTTTTTTAAACGGACAAGGTGCGTAAGTTTACCGATTTTTTCAATGTGTCCGCTTCGAGCACTCTTTGGTTGATTATAATCGAACGAGAAGACACAGTGCTCTTAGGTATCTAATCCAGTAAACTTTGAAAAACAATATGTCGTTTAACACAGTGTCCGGTCTATCTGGTGTAGATCAGTAAATTAATATTAAAAAATCTAGAATGGAGTATTCTTATGGGCTATGCCGCAATCTTCGATATGGATGGGTTACTGATTGACTCGGAACCCTTTTGGAAAGAAGCAGAAAAAGAGGTTTTTTCGTCTGTTGGCGTCCAAGTATCGGAGCAATTAACAAATAAGACGGCAACGATGACAACTCGTGAGGTAACTGAATTTTGGTTTTCACTATACCCTTGGACAGAAAAAAGCTTAGATGAAGTTGAATATGCGGTAGTTGATAAAGTTGAAGCATTGATACTAGAACGTGGTGCAGAATTGGCAGGAGTCACCAGCCTGCTTAATTTTTTAAAAGAAAAAGGTTTTAAAATAGGTCTATCAACCAATTCACCTTATCGGCTAGTACCTGTAATTTTAAAAAAATTAGGTATTCATCACTATTTTGACGCTATATCTTCTGCTGATGATGTTCTCAAAGGAAAGCCAGCCCCTGATGTATATTTAGTAACTCTTCGGAAATTGGATATAGATGCAAAAAAATGTATTGCATTTGAAGACTCCTTTTCAGGGCTAATTGCTGCAAAAAATGCTAAGTTAAAAACTATCGTTGTACCCCATGCTGAATTATACGATCAAGGTAAATTTGATACTTCCGACTTAAAGTTACGCAGTCTTACTGAGTTTGACGAGAAACATTTGAAAACACTGTTGGTCTAGATTTTGATAGTAAAGTCACATTAATATTACACCCATACTCTAATTAAACGGGGTTGTTGCAATTAATCAGAGAATGTAGTTCTACCCAGTTATGGCTACGGCTTTTGTTGATCCAGATGAGCTTGCGGAATGTGAGCCAGTAATACCTGAAGATGAGGTAGTGTTGTTCCCTTATGGCATCGACTTTGATGAAGACGATGATGAGTAGTTCGCTACCAACAAAATAACTCATAGAGCAAACTTCCTCCCTACTACTGGGAGGAGGTTACGCCTTACCTCTTGTTTGGACATTAGTTGTATTAGCTCATCTAATGCAAACTTTACTCGTTTGAAAATGCGTTACAATGATTCGGGGCAGAAACGAGTCAGCTATTTAGCTAAGCTGAGACCAAGTACTACGGCGATAGATTTCGAAGTTTTGGGTACTCTCGATCTCAAGGGAATAGGGCAGCATTTTAGGGGCAAGTGCAGGTAGGATGAGTTTGTTAAACCACACACGGGTAGGAATTCAGTCTGTGAAGGTTTTGGACAGAAGCTAGTTAGATTAAATCGGCTAGACTCCCACTTTCAGATAACTTTTCGTATCCAAAAACATCAAAGACCACCATTGTTTGCGGTGGTCGATTTGCTCGGAACTGGAAAAATCTGTCACCCGATATGTTTAACTCCAGGCTAAATTTGATTTTCTAGTATGTATGCAGTACGTACCAGTATAAACTCCTACCTCGACCTATCACACCGTTATTTAGCTCATAAGCAAGTCCATTCTACTCATCTCAACATTAGCCTTACCCGATATAAATGCGTTTCTTTGAGCTTCGTAAACTTCCATACACTTACTATACTGCTCTTCCCTTAGTTTGTTTGTATCAACAAATGTCTTAACAACACCAGCCTCAACTCTGGTACAGTTTAAATTACTAATGGATGTAAGGAAAAACATGCCAAGTAACTCATCATTATCACCCAAATACGGCTTGGCAATGTCCACCTCATTCAATCCTGGAGTTCTCCACTTTTCTTCAATGTTGATGGCGAAGTCTTTCTCAGGGCAGAAAAGATACTTTGTCACTGAGTGAATGGCTTTAGCAATCCCCAGCCTTGGTTTTTTCATTTGTAGCCGTAGGATTAGTCTCTCAACTGAGTGGACCGAAAACCTAATATTGCTGTCATAGATGGACAACACGCCATTTACCCTGGCTATGTATGCACCAGCGAACTTCAGGGAGCTTTCATCGAACAGGACAATCATGCCATAGATGTTTTTCTCATCGATGTAGAAGCCTGACATTGTTTTATCTTGAAAGAGATTCTTTACCTGCTTTCTGAGATTCTTTTCGCCCTTCTCTTTGATGTGTATCTTCTTGAGGTTTTCAACGCATTCCCTTTGTAGAAACTTTCTTGCCTTTACTGAATACTTCTGATCAATAGGAAGTGTCGGGTCCAAAACAAACTTATTAGCGGTAGTGCTCATACTTCATTCCATTTCTGGTGTTGGTGGAACATCAACAGCCACAATTATTTTGTCCATATTTGTGGCCTGTGACTGTTATCTTTGGGAGTTACGATTCATTTAATAGCCATCTATTGCAGGATGGTAATCAACGTCCACGTAATTATCCCATTCAGCGTCCCACGCTCTGGAAATATGATTGTTAATTAGCTTGCCGTCTAGATAGAAGAACTCTCGGTAATTGCGCCCAATCTCACTCTCCACTTGTTCAATCACAAGCTTCTCAGCATCTTCGATTGTCCACGGGTTATCTTTCTCTCTGACAAACTCAATGCAGATATAGCCCCAATCATGCAGATAGTCTTTGTCGCCATTCTCCGACCCGCCGGGAGCAATTAGACCACGTTGTTGTAATTCATCTACTGTGAGCAAACGTGCACCGATACGTTCAGCGAAGCCTTTGTTTAAGTATTCCTCTTGGAAGCTCTTTCTAGTCGTGATGAAATCACCTTCAACCTCTTTGTAGTCAAAAAGCTCCAAATCACCGTTGAACACTACAAGTAAGGAACTTTGCAGGTCAGGGTTAAACGGATTGATGGTAGCGCTAAACTCGTTTTGTTTGAGTCTTTTCAGGTAGGTATCTAAAGCATGGAAAGATGGGTAACCAATCTCTTGAGCGGCAACTTCAAGTGTTTTCATGTGACTGATTTTCTTCTCTTTTTTGATAGCTTTAGCACGAGATTTTACTTTAGAAATGGATGGTCGGGCAATTTTAGTCATGGTCTTATTCCTACACGGATTAACCTTTAGATTCACTCCTAATCATCAGTCATTCCGCTTATCAAAATAAGATCAGCTAAAACGATAGATATGTTCATGGTTCCAATATTGGAGTTTGCCTTTGGAGTGGGCTGGCTGCCATATAGCCGCTGGATAAGATATCCAATGCATAGTTGATTGTCAAAATTTTTTATATTTCTTCAGCTCGCAGCTTGTTATTTTATAAAGCTACCGTTGTGTGTGCTAGGCAGTCATCTAGCCCTCAACCTCTCATGACAAAAATTGATCAATTTTTATTGGATCTGACCAAACTATTTTGTACTCCGACACTTGTATGCCTGGTACTTGTATATTGGAGTTGGACAAAAGCTTCTTAGAACAATGAAGAGACTCTTAAATGATCCTTTCATATAAACCTCAAATGGTATATCATACGGTCAAATTTTGCACTCAGCAGTGCTTTATTCTGTTACACAGTTACAGCCCGATTTTTGGGTAAGCTGGTGAGAGTAAGTTCTTAAAGACGCTCCTAGAGCTATTTGAGTACGTGAGGTGGGCGTTTTGATGTGCTAAGTCGACTATTTACCATACATGGGCATACCACGCACCGCATTTTAGGCGTAGAAAAGGCATTTAGGGAAATGTTGATATATTTTGGTTAGTTCTATTAGGTTGATAGAATCGGCCTAATAAGCGTTAGCAATTAGGAAGTAATACGTGAGTAAATCGAATCAAGAATATTTTTCAATGGCTCTAGCTTATCTTGAAATTGGTAAGGTAAGTGCAAGTAGTAACTCTGAGTTAATGAATACACATGAGTTTGAAAATGCTATTGCTTATCAGCTATATCATGCTGTCGAGCTTTTTTATAAGTACATGTTATTAGGCAAAGGCGTCACCAAAAAGATACATGACATTGCAGAGCTGGAAAAAGAATATGAACAGCATTTCTCCGGTGAGAAGTATAAGCTCGATCATCCTTTTGACTTTTCAAACTATGAAGCGAGTAGTTTAAATCCGGGTGAAAAAGATTTAGCAGAGGTACACCTTAAACAATTTAAGCCTGAGTTTATGGATCAGCATTTAAGGTATCCAAGTAATCATAATACTGGTGGTTACTCTTACAAGTTTGAATCGTCGTATTTTGATAACATTAAAGATCAAATGTTATCCATCGAAGGAGCTGATTGCTAACAAACATTTAATTTAATTTAATTTAATTGAACATAAATCTCGTTGTACGAATCCTAAAAGGTTCTATCGTAGAACTTGTTGACAGACAATTTTGTTCTGAAGGTCGTAGCCGATTAAAATATCTACAAGACTTTCCTTTAAAAGGCAATCATGTAATTACCCAAGAAAATCAGTGGATGTTACTACGATATATACATCGAATAAATACTCGAAAAATAGTAATAATTTAACGTGGAGCTAAGTATGAAAAATCGCATGTGGTTAATTATTTGTATGTTTTTTAGTGTTACTTTAAACGCCAAAATAGTTGATATAGATGATGCTATATCAAATGAAGATTGGAGTAAGGCTATAGAATTAATTACACCTCTTGCTGAAGAGGGGGAAGTGTTCGAGCAATATCGATTAGGGATTCTGTATGGAAGCAAGTATTATGGACACTTTAATCAAGGAAAATCAGTATATTGGTATAGACTAGCAGTTAGTCATAAGGTTACTAATAGAAATAAAGCCATAATATCGCAGGCTCAATACGAGTTATTAAGAGCTTACGAGGAAGGGCAAGGTGTTGATAAAGATTCACTTCTTGCTTATTACTGGGCTACAAAATCTGCAAGAAATGGTCACCTACAAGCTATGTCTAAGTTAGCGGATTTTTATTTTTCCTCTGAGGCTGATGCGGCACCTGTTAATATTGAGCAAAGTTATAAATGGTATAAAGTATTTCTACATTTCTCAAAAGAAAAACTTAAGAGTGGTAAGTTTGATTGGGATGGTCAAAAAGAATACTTAAGTAAAATCATCCCTGCCACAGAAAATCTTGTAAATAATCTAGCCTTAATTAGTGATAGAGAAAAGTTAGCTGTAGATGTTGCATATGTTCCTTCTTGCATTGAAGACATTTCTAAGTGTCGTTAGAGTATACTAACTAGATTATTCAGTATTATAAAATAAACGTTTAAGGTTAATTTGTATGAAACTTATTACTCCAATAGCATTGCTTACATCATTACTGCTCTCTTCATACACCTACAGTGCTACCAAAATTGACTCTAAAGATGCTCCTTTCCATGAAGGTGAAGACGTAATAGCTTGTGGTACTTTAAAAGAAGTATCTCGTTTCAAACGTGGGTTATACCTGAATATGGATGATCGCTTCCCAAAACAATCTCTAACACTTGTTGTATGGGAAGATGATCTCGCTGACTTTAAGCAAGAGCATGGTTCACTGCAACAGTTAGTAAATAGCAGAGTTTGCGGTAAAGGTACTGTTTCAGAATATCGAGGGCGTAGTCAAATAAGTTTATACAATGCGTTTTCACTAAAAGTCGATACGCGAAAATAAATTTTCATAACACTCGTTGTACGAAACAAGAACTAGAGGCTGATCATCAGCCTCTTTTGCTATTCGTCTAACAAGCTTTGGGGCAGATCTGAGTTGGCTGGCACTTTTGATAACATGGCACTTTTGATAAAAGTGCCGCGAGTAAAACTTCAGATCTATGAAGACTCTGGCCAAAAACGCTTGTTAGTACTCAAGATCTAACAGCATTGGAATATCAATCATTCCTTGGCGATTTCTGATGCCCTCGGTGCGTTTAAAACCAAACCGTGAGTATACGCTTTCTGCATTTACCGCTGAGTTAACCGTAAAGATACCGCTGTTCCCATTTTTTATTGATTCTTCTTTAACCGCTTCCCATAATTGGCGGGAAAGCCCATTGCCCTGAAAATTATCATCGACAAAAAGGTGATATAAATGAGAGTTGTCTCGAACTCCAGCCACGCCAACCACTTCATCATTCGCAGTCACGGCAATAACATAGTTGTAATTGGTGGATAAATACTTTCCTACATTTTCCTCTGACATTGAATTGAGCAAAATATCGTGTACAGACGCATCACAAGTAGGACAAACATATTTTTTTGCTAAAGGTAAGATTAATTCACTGATTGCCTTCGAATCACTGATTTTTGCACTTCTGATATTTACACTCATTGTTTCTCCTGATTGCTAACGTTTGCTAAGCGGCGTTTGTATTTTATGATCACATAATGCAGCCTTTCTTCTTACGCTTCAACAATAAATCAATAGGTTAGTGATAAAGATAATGGGGGAGGTTTTCTGTGTGGCATAACTTTGACAGCTACCGAATTTGGATAACTTTTCGTAGGGCAAAACGCACGCCCCTAAATTGTGCAGATAATTTGCTCTAACGAACTTTGGGGCAGAAATGTTTTAGCTCACCTGCCCCATATTGAACAATGTGAACGCGCAAATATAAGCAGTGAGATCGATAGCTTTACTCAGCGGCATTCCTGCACCATGGTTCGCATTGACATCAATACGAATCATCACAGGCACACCACCTGATGCTTTTCTTGAAATTAACGATACAATGATTTGGTCGACTCTCTGACGATTAGATCAATGGGTGGCAATCGAGCTTCATGTCGCTCGCCAGATAACAAGTTCAAGATCGACTGAGCACACACTTCACCAATCTCTTCAATAGGCTGTCTCAGCGTCGTCAGGGCTGGCGTGAAATACTTAGACGTCGGCAAGTCATCAAAGCCTATCACAGACACATCTTCAGGCACTTTATAACCGTGGTCAGACAGCGCCTTAATCGCACCGTAAGCCGTTTGGTCATTTGCAGCAAACAAGGCGGAGAAGTGAACCTTAGATTCAATCAACTCTACCGTTTTCTCGTAGCCAGACTCACTACTGAAATCACCCTGTTTAACGAGTTTTGGCATCACTTTAATGCCCGCCTCTTGAAGTGCTTTCTTATAGCCTTCAAAGCGATTTCCCGAATCGGGTTGACTTGAAAGCCCCTTAATATGAGCAATATTCACATGCCCTTGTTGCAGTAAATGTAAGGTTGCCATGTAGCCGCCCAACACGTTATCAATGTTGATGGAGCGGACGTTATTCTCAACAAAATCGTAGCCAACCATCACGATAGGAATGTCTTGTGCATACTTGGCAATCTCTTCCTGAGTAATGCTTCCTGTCACGATGATCATGCCATCCACGTTACTTTTTGCGAGATACTCCAACGCGTGCATTTCTAACTTTTTCTGCCAATGCCCTGTCGCGATTACTAACGAATAACCTTGAGCGATCAGTGTTTTCTCCATGTCATTGAGAATACGGCTGGTATAAGGGCTGTCAGGGTGTTGCACCAATACACCAATGGTGAGTGAACGTCGGTTGGTGTTTTCTTGCATTTGAAAATTAGGTTTGTAGCCAGTGTCTTTAATCGCTTGCTCGATGTTCTGGCTTTTATCATCCGACACATAAGTGGTTCGATTAAGAAAACGAGAAACCGTGCTTGGAGAAACACCAGCGAGTCTTGCTACATCGTATACTGTTGTTTTTTTTGTTTTAGTGCGCATCTCGAACCCCTAATCAAGTGACATTCGGGGAGCTTTAAGCTCCCCATCAGTTTCAACCTGCATACCACTGCTTTAGCTGAAAATCGTGTCATTAAGTTAATACAAGTAGGCGAAGATCATCCCCGGTCTAAAGTAGCGACCAGCCGTATATTTCAAGCCAGTACTCAGTAACCATTTGTGTAAGCCTGCCAGCTTTTCTAACGGAATTTCACCGCTCACCATTTTAACAAAATTATCAGTATCTTTCGTCAATGTTGGATTAACCCGACCGTCAGACAGCACACAGTTTTGACATTTAAGTACACTTAGCCAGTTTTTCGCATCATTTTGCGTCAATTTAAATGCTTCTATAAGATCTTTCTCATTAACAGACACAGAGCAATTGAACCCTTCTGGCGCTGCAAATGGAATTTTTGAATAGTCATAGAGTGCGGTATACACGGTATCCATCAATGTTTCTGCTTGCTGGTTTTTACCTGCCAGACTCAACGCCGTTGCGACACTAAACTGCACACCAATCCACACATCTTGAGCTTGAAATGCCTCATGCGGCGAACCATCGGCCAACGTCATATTCGCAACCCCAAGATTAGGGCTATTAATTTCGAAGTTGTGCTTATAAACATAGTCCAATGCGCGTTGGATGTTCTCTTGCGGGAAAATACCGTCTAAGCCGATGAGCTTTAGGTAGCTGTCGGCCAACAAGGCATCACCAAAACTGTTGTCAGAATCTGGCACTAAATCTAAGTATTCTTGAGTAAAGGCTTGTGGCGCCGTCTCACTCAGCAAGCGTTTCTTAGAGACTCTTTGAGATACCTTACTGATGCTGATGGAAGTATCCGTTTCATTGAGATAGGTATTGAGCGTGTTCTTGTCAGCAATCGCATCGCCAGTCAATGAAAGTCCTAAGGTTTCCAGAGCTTGATAGCCTTCACCTGTTAAATGCTTGGCTTGAACTGGCGTCACGAAGAAGTGGTAGTAACCCTCTTTGTCATCCCACAAGCTTTGCTCAACCGTGGCTAACGCCTTTTTAGAACGCGTTAAGTAACCGCTAGCTAGTTCGCTTTCGCCCATCAATTGTGCAAGTTCGCTCGCGGCTTGCAGGCCTGCCACCCAAAGGCTCGCACAGTAAATTGAGATGCCATGAGAAGCGAGGTTATCAAAGGTATCGTCTGTGCCTCGGGTTAATGGTAAATCGTCACCCTCAGCAATCAAATTCGATAAGAAATCGATGCTTTCAGTTACCGCTTGCCAGCACTCATTAACCACAGAGAGATCTTGGGTGTTTTGATAATGGCGGTACACCATCAGAATGTATTTCGGCGCTAAGTCCTTCCACTCTTTCACATTGTGCCAACTGTAAGCATCGGGCTGAATGTCGAATGGGCTGCCTAAGTCGTGGATTACCGCACCTCGAATGGCACGCACACCTTGGTACTTGTCATCAATCAATTCAGCATTCGGTGTCGCTTCGTATTCCCAGTATCGGCGCTGAGTGAAGTCTTCGGCCAAAATAGCTTTCGAGAACTCTTTCATCACGCAGCCATCAAGCTCAGGCAATAGATAAAGCAACGAGAACGAGCCGTAGAAGTACACATCCAGAGAGTTAAAGAATGGGTAGTCGACACACTCTTTGACTAAGAACTTATCTTCTTTGTCCCATACCGTTGATTCCGCCAAGAACGACAATGAGTTCATCGCCATCGTTGCATAGCGAAGTGCCGATTCAGGCTGCGAGATCTTGTTTTGAGCTTGCTCTAGGAAAGTTGTTTGTTGTGCGATGATCTGCTGCTCAATGGTTTCGAGCTTAGGCAACATGTCTTCTAACATAGGTAATGCAGGCTTTACTTGCGGGTAGAATTGCGTGTAAGCCTTATCTGAGTGCCAACCATTAAGCATGACTTTGCTGTGTGCCATCACCTGTGCAAAACGCAGATCAACAGACTCACCCGCTTCCAATTCAACCTGAACCACCACCAATGCGCTCAACGCTTCACGCCCTGTGTAAATGCCGGTTTGGAATTCCGCGTTGGTACGGCCTGTTTTCAGTGCGAACTCTGTTTGCTGAGCAGTCTTAGAGGTATAAAGCGTTGGTTTGACAGAAATCGAAACCTTACCAGATTCAGTCAGTTGATTATCCGCTTGAACACCAAACACCACTTCGCCTTCAATATCGCTTTGATAAGGCGATTGGCTAGACAATTGAACACCCGTAAAGCTGCCGCTTTCACCCTTTAAGTTAACCACTTCATGCTGCTGAGCAATCGGATTTTGAGACAAGGTACATGCCGAATCCTGAATACCATCACGGCCTTTTTGGTAGGTTGAGCCAATCAAGTTTTGAAGCGGCTGAGCAAGCGTAATCACGCGTGGTTGCGATGAATTATTGGTTAATTCGAAGTGATTCCAGTGCATCGGTAAAGAACATAGGCGTTTGTTCTCTTTAACGATCGGAGAGACTACCTTACGCTTTATATTAATATCGTCGAAGCTACTGTATTTATATTCAGCCAGTGGATATAAAGCTTGGTATTCTATATCTCTGCCATTAACACTATCTATATCACTGCCACTGATACTATCCATATCATTATTATCACCCGCAGTGAGTGATAATAATCTCGTTGTATCATTTATTAATAAACCATTAAAGAAATCTAAGGCTACATATAATTGACAAATAGTTGAACCTAAATCTTCTTCAATCAACAATTGAGTCTTATTTGAAAATTCAACGTTCCATTTTGTAAAGTTAGCTTTATTTTCTTGGTAGAATCGACCATTTTTCAATGCTGTTTGAATGAGACCAATCGCATTCGACATTTCTCTACTTTCAATCTTTTTGCCATCAAACAAAGCAGGATAGAAGTTCAGGTGAACGCTTAGCTCTTGTTCATTAAGAACTTGCAGCGAGTCGATGGTTGGCACATTCATCACTGACGCATAAAAATCATTAAAATTAATAACTTGTTCTGAACAATCGACAAATATTCCCGGAATAAAGCTGAAGTTCGGCGTGTTGCCGTTTGGTGTGAGTGTAAATGTGTTACCAATTCCGCCGACTGCCATACCGGTATTTGCTGGCGTGGTCGAAATTGGCGTGTACCAAGGTTGAATAAATTCAACTGCATCACCTTTTTTACACAAGTGCTCTGAATTTCCTGAGTAGCTCGTATATGGAATTTTATTATTCATTTTAAAACCGCCATTGAATATTTTTTTCTTCTTGTTAATATCTTTTAAAAATGGAGACATCAACATGTTTAAAATTATAAATGAAAAATTTGGAAATCTTGACTCTGTCACATTAATAAACCACCAACATGGTATAGAACTTCAAATAATCAATGGATTTGGTGCTGTTATTAATAAGTATATCGTAAATAACAGTCCATTCTCTTTTATTTGTGGTTATCAGAATTATGATGAACTGATCAACCAACATCCGTTCTTTTCCCGCAGTGCTAAATTATTCCCTTTTCCAAACCGTTTAAACTTAGGTCGTTACAGTTTCGATAACCAAAACCATCAACTCCCAGCTAATTTCCCTTGGTCTGATCACGCCGTACACGGCCTGCTCTACAACCAACCTTTTTCAATCACAAACAGCGTAGCCACTGAAGAATCCGCCAGTGTGACGTTGCAATATCAAACGTCGTCTTTGCATCCTGCTTTCCCGTTTGCTTTCAACCTTGAAGTCACCTTCACTATCGATATCACGGGTAGACTCACTTCCTCAACGACCGTCTCTAATCTGGGTGACTCAGCCTTCCCCTTCGGTGATGCTTGGCACCCTTATTTTTCTCTCGGTACTGAGCTAGCACAATGCGGACTCGCTATGTCGCCTTGCTCTGAGGTCATACACGAAAACGACCTATCCAATGGTGAAAAGCACGCTTTTGACCGTTTGTCTTTGGACGATTCACTCACCAATCAAAGCTTAAATCACTGCTTTGAATTTGATTCCAAGACAACCAATCAACTTGCGTTTACGCGCTCAGATTCCTCTGCCGCTATTCGCTACCAACAAGATGAAAACTACCCATTCGTTCAGCTGTACACGCCGACGAGCGAGCAAAGTATTGCAATAGAACCAATGACTTGCCCCGCTGATGCCTTCAATAACCAGATTGGCTTATTGACGCTTAGTCCGAACCAATCTCAAACCTTTACTTGGCAATGCCAAGCCAGCTATCAGCCAACATAAAGAAAGCAAACTAAAGCAACTGCTGTATGCGAAATCAGCCCCCAGAGAACGCATTGCTAACGAAACAACTTCAACGAAAGAAGCAAACTAAAGAAGCAATAAAGGGCGCATAAAGCGCCCTTCTCTTTGTTAACCTAAAATCACCTCGATGGTGTGCTCACCCGATGTAAACACTGGCGCTTTGTTACCTGAAATCAGGTCACCATTCACCTTCATCTCCACCACACCCTTACATACGTTATTCGGGTTCGTGACATGAATATGATACGTCGCACCACGGAACTGACGACGGACTTTGAACTCAGGCCACTCAGCAGGAATACATGGGTCCACCAGCAAGCCATCCACTTCCGGTCGAACACCTAGAATCCATTGCGTACCTGCCACGTATGTCCAAGATGAAGTACCAGAAAGCCATGCATTTCGGCCTAAACCAAATTGCTTATGTTCGTCACCCAAAATGTTTTGTGGGTAGCAGTAAGGCTCAGATTCGAAGGTATCGATGTCGTCGTTCTTAGAAGCAGGGTTGATTTGACGGTAGTACTCATAAGCACGCTCACCGTTGCCCATTTTCGCTTCTGCGATCATCACCCAAGGGTTGGAATGCAGGAAGATACCACCGTTCTCTTTTGCACCTGGTGGGTAAGTTGAAACACCACCTAGCTGCGGATCAAAGCCGTTGTAACCAGGAGTTGAAAGCTTAATGCCATTGGTAGTGTTTAGTTTGTTGTAAACCGAATCTAGTGCTTGAGTAGCACGTTCTTGAGTCGCGAAACCAGAGATCACAGGCCAGCTTTGACCGTTGGTGTAAATCTGCCCTTGCTCGTTTTTATGAGAGCCGATTGGTAAACCTTGCTCATCAAAGTAACGAACAAACCACTCACCATCCCAACCGCACTCATTCACCGTACTCTGCATCTGTTGATACTGATCTTTAAACTTAGCTGTCAGTTGCACTTCGCCACGCAGCTCACACAAGTCCAACATGTCGAGCAATGCCTTACCGTACATGTTAGCCACCATCATCGACTCAGCACCGGTTGGCAGGTTCACCGTGTCGTTCCAGTCAGCAAAACCTAGCAGTGGTAGGCCGTGCTCACCAGTATTGGTATAAGTAAATTCAATCGCGCGGCACAGGTGGTTCCAAGCCGTTCCCGTTTCAACTGGATTGCCCGCTTTGTCTTTTTGATAAAACGGGATCTCTTTATTCAAGAAGTCTGCATTGCCCGTTTCTTTCACATATTGCGTCACCGCATAGATGATCCACAGGTGATCATCACCGTAGTAATCCGGGCGATCTTCTTCTTCGCGCGAATCACCGGCGTTCGCTTCCATGGTTGATGGGAAGAACTGGTGCATCGCAGAACCGTTGGTGTTCTGAACAGATAACAGACGCTCAATGAACTCACGCGCTTCTTCTGGCATGTGAGTAATTACGCCTAACGTATCTTGCGAAGAGTCACGGAAACCGATACCTCGAGCCCCATAACCAAGCTGGTAAAGAGACAGGTAACGAGACCAGTTTTTAGTGGTGTGACACTGACGTGGGTTATGTACATTAAGCATTGAGTTCATTGCAGGATCTGGCGTTTCAACCTGAACTGCTTGTAGGTAACCATCCCAATGTTCAGCCAGTTCAGCGAAAGCAGAATCGACCACTTGATGGTCACGATATTTAGCCAGCAGAGGCAATGCTGCTTCTAGGCTCTGTTCTTGCGCGATTTGTACAATCGTACGTTCGGTCTGCTCTGGAGATAACCAACCTAGACGCAGGTTCAGTGCGCCAATGTTGTCGCCACGCAAACACTCGGTGTTGCCTAATTCATCATTGTTTAGTGCTTGTGGCGCTGCCCATGTACCGTAGCCCAAATTACCTAGGAACGATTGGCGATCACCATCAAAAGACGTCGCAGGGCGATCCGCTGTCATCAGGTTCACCGCGTGGTCACGCTTCATGAAAGCATACTGCTCAAGCACGGTATGACCCGACTCTTGCTGGTGTGCTTTTAGCGTCATGGTTTGTGGAACCCAGTCCGCATTGAGTAGCTGTTTAAGCGCATCGAAGTGCGTGAATTCGTAAACAGGCACCACATCAACGTGCAGTGCTTTGTCTGAAATGTTGGTGACTTTGATGTCTTGTAGCAGTACTTGGTCAGCTTTTGGTACAAAGAACGTCGCTTCACAACGCACACCAAAGGCTTCTGCAATGATAGTGGTGTATGACAAACCGGTGTGGTTTTCGAACTTATCTAACGGCTTCAAGGTTGGCGTGTAGAAAGGTGAGAATATTTCCACATTGCCGGCTTCATCACGTACCTTGAGGTACATGGTCGAGCCTTTAAAATCTGAATTTGGCAGTTGTGCAATGTACTTGGTGATACGGTTGAGTGCAGGATCCCCCTTACACAACAACACGCCGCCGTTGCTATCTACAATGCCACCGAAATCTAATGTGCCGACATAGTTACACCATTTGATCGGTGTACACGGTGTGGTTGCTACGTATTCTTTGTTTTTATCGTCAAAATATCCGAATTTCATCATCACTATCCCTAGCCCCTCCCAAATCAGGAGGAGCCAAAACAATTTTTCGTAAGTTGGTTGGTGTCAGCTTAATGACTGACTTAGCCGTTTGAGTCAGGCTTCTATCACTCGCCCTTGCAAATCAACTGACTCTTGCAAATTAACTAGCTCTTGCAAATCAGCTCGCTAGCGAGTTCTCACTCAATGCATCGAACAAGTGGAAAGCATCCAAATCCAAGTAAAGCGTCAGATCTTTTACATCCACTTCAGCTGCTTGGGTTTCAACCATCAGCGGTTGACCGCCAATTTCTGTTTTCAGAAGAATGCTTGCGCCCAGTAGTTCCTTGTCTTTGATTTTCACAGGGAATGGCAGCACGCGGTCGTGGTCAACTTGCTCGGCACGTAGGTGAATGTCTGTTGGACGAACACCAAAATGCAGAGCTAGGTTCTTAGACGCCAGAGACTTAAAGCGCTCAGGCAGTGGGATATGAACATCGCCAATTTCAACGAAGTACTCGCCTTCTTTTTCAATCAGTTTTGCTTCCAACATGTTCATTGACGGGTTACCAATGAATTGCGCGACAAACTTGTTTGCGGGACGCTGGAACACCTCGGTTGGTGTACCAACTTGAGCGACATAACCGTCTTTCAGGATCACGATACGATCCGCCAGTGTCATCGCTTCGATCTGATCGTGGGTTACGTAGATCGTGGTGGTTTTAAGTTCACGGTGTAGGTGTTTGATCTCTTCACGCATCACGCCACGAAGTTTTGCATCGAGGTTAGATAACGGCTCATCAAACAAGAAAACCTTCGGCGTACGAACCATCGCACGGCCCATTGCCACACGCTGACGCTGGCCACCAGAAAGCTCTTTTGGCTTACGATTCAGTAGTGGATCAAGCTCTAGCATTTTCGCCGCTTTTAGCACTTCTACGTCGATTTCTGCTTTTGGCATGCCCTTCAGTTTAAGAGCAAAGGCGATGTTCTCGTAAACGGTCATGTGCGGATACAGTGCGTAGCTTTGGAATACCATCGCTAAGTCACGGTCTTTCGCGTCGACTTTATTCATCAGCTTGCCGCCAACCACGATGTCACCAGAACTGATACTTTCAAGACCAGCCAGCATGCGTAGCGTTGTCGATTTACCACAGCCAGATGGGCCAAGGAAAACCACGAACTCACCGTCTTCAACCGTAAAATCAAACTCTTTGACGACTTCAACATCACCGAATGATTTTTTGATGTTCTTAAATTCTACTTTAGCCATTATCTGTTCTCCTCAGCGCGCTCTAGCAGCATATTTCGGTACGCAATTGCGCTCTGTTTCAATGTTCTTTCTTGGGTGGTGTAGTCAACATGGACAATGCCAAAACGCTGGCAGTAGCCGAATGCCCACTCAAAGTTATCCATCAGGCTCCAAGCGAAGTAACCGTCGATTTTCACGCCCGCTTCAACGGCGTTGTGAACCGCTTCGATATGACCTTGGAAATAACGAACTCGTTGCTCATCCATCACTTGTCCGTTAACGCGCTCGTCGTTACCTGCAGCACCATTCTCTGTGATGTAGATAGGTGGCATATTTTCGTAGCGAGCATCCAGTCTTACCAATAAATCGGTTAAACCGTGTGGGTTGATTTCCCAGCCAATATAAGTGTGTTCAGCATCGGTTTGTTTCACCGATTCAATGTCGCCGTTCTCATTAAAGCGAGCGACATTGCGCGTGTAGTAGTTGATACCGATGTAATCAACAGGAGCACTGATGATGTCTAAGTCACCTTCAAGGATCATAGGCATGTTCATCGCTTGGCGTTCAACCACCAGCTGTGGGTACTCGCCTTTTAATACTGGGTCGATGAACCAGTGGTAGTTTTCCGCTTCACAGTAGTCTGCTGCCGCTTGGTCTTGTGGCGTCAGCGGGTAAGCTGGCGTCGCGTTGAATACCACACCATGCTTAGCATGAGGCGCATTATTACGAAGAATAGGCATTGCCAAACCGTGTGCCAGCATTAGGTGGTGAGATGCTAGGTAGCCCTCTTTCTCACCCTTGATACCTGGCGCGTGTTCGCCCCAACGGTAGCCTAGCAATGCAGACACAAACGGTTCATTGAGCGTGGTGTACACGTCAATGTTGTCACCAAAGTATTTGCTCACCACTTCTGCGTATTCTGCGAATTTGTAAGACGTTTCACGGTTAAGCCAGCCGCCTTTATCTTCAAGATATTGCGGTAGATCCCAGTGGTACAAAGTCACATACACTTTCATGCCGCGAGCATGACACTCGTCGATGATCTGACCGTAAAACTCTAGGCCTTGCTGATTCACCACACCGTCTTGCGGCAGGATGCGCGGCCATGCAATAGAGAGACGGTAAGCATCAACGCCTAAGCCTTGAATCATCTCGATATCTTGTTTCCATAAATGGTAGTGGTCACACGCCACATCACCATTGTCGCCGTTATCGACCTTGCCCGGCGTCTTGCAGAAAGTATCCCAGATAGAGGGTGTACGACCGCCCTCTTCAACGCCGCCTTCAATTTGGTATGAAGATGTCGCGACACCGAATACAAATTCCTTACTGCGTAACTTTGAATCACTTGGAAGTTGATATTTATTCATTGTTATAACCCTTAAACCTAACCTTTGACTGCGCCGGACGTTAAACCACTGATCATCTGTTTCGATGCGAACAGGTAAGTAATCACGAGCGGTAAAATAGAAATTGTGGTGCCTAGCATTACCGCGCCCCATGGCGTATTCGGAATGCCTTGAACGCTTCGTAGCGCCTGTGTAATCACGTAATTATCTGGGTTGTTAAGCACCACGAGAGGCTGCATAAACATGTTCCAGAAGAAAACGAACTGAACGATAGCCAGTGTTGCTAGTGCTGGTTTCATCAGTGGCAGTACCACACTCCAGTACGTTCTGAACTCACCTGCACCATCCAATTTCGCTGCTTCAAGCAGCTCTTTTGGAATCGATGCAATCACGTGCTGACGCATCAAGAAGATACCAAATGGTGTGGTGGTGAACGGTAGCCATACCGCCATGTGGTTATCCAGCAAGCCTAAGAATTTCACGATCATGAAGTAAGGGATCAAGCTAAGCACCGGCGGAATCGCCATTGAGCCAACCAGCATGCCGAACAACACGTTCTTACCGCGGAACTTAAACACAGCAAACGCGTAACCACCCATGCTACAAAACAGCAGCGAGATGGTGGTGCCTAAGAAAGCCACGTAAATCGAGTTAAACATCGCTTTCCAAAACGGCATGATTTCAAGCAGTTTTGCGTAGTTAATTGCCAAGCTATCGCCAATCGCAAAGCTAATGCCCGTACCGAAAATTTCAGAACGGTCACGCGTTGATAGCAATGCCGACCATACAAATGGAAAGACTGTAATTAGCGCTGAAACAACCAGTAAGATACCTAGCATGACCATCAAGATCTTAGTCAGAATGTACATGCTGCGTTCGCTTGGCATCAGTCCACTTAGTGGTGAGGTATTTGTCTTAATTGATGTCGACATCTTAATGTTCCCCTAAGCCTTTCTTACCGAAGAGTAAAAATTGAACCAATGTACAAGTCGCGATGAGTGCAAACAGTAACCATGAGATAGCTGATGCTGTGCCCATTTCTAGCCATTCCCAACCCACTTTGTAGAGGTACATCGAGATAGTTAAACCAGATTGGCCAGTACCACCAGTACCACGCGTGAGTACAAACGGTTCTTCAAACATCTGCAGGTTACCGATGATGGTCATCGTGATAGCAAAGAAGATGAATGGACGAATCATTGGTAGTGAAATGTTCCAGAAGCGGCGGAAGGCATTGGCACCATCCATACGAGCAGCTTCTAAGATGTCTTTAGGAATCGTCATTAAACCCGTGGTGTAAAGGACGATGTTAAAACCGGTGTATTTCCAGAAAACCATGATTGCGATAGACGGCTTCACCATAGTGGCATCGTCTAACCAACGGATGGGTTGGAAATCGTTAACCCAAGCGAATGCCCAACCAAACAGCGTGCTATCGGCCAGAGCCATCAGCGTTTGGTTAATAATTCCTGAGTTAGGAGAGTACATATTGAAGAAAATCAGTGACGCTGCGACCGTTGATGTAATGAACGGTAGAAAGTACGCCGATGTTAGCCAGTGACGCATACGGTCACCCATTGAAACCAACATGTAAGCCACTGGAATAGCGACTAAGTGCTGAGCCACGCCCGAAGTGATCGCTAGCCAAAGCGTGTTCTTCAATGAACGCCATAGCCATGGGTCCGTTAAAGCAATGTGATAGTTCTCAAAACCAACGAACTCCATCGCATCCATGCCTCTTACCGGGTTCCACTCGTGGAACGACAGGTAAACAGAGAACAACAGCGGGAAGATCCCAAATACAGAAAAAATGATCAGAAACGGCAGAAGAAATCCATACGGTGTAAGCGCTTTCAAATTTAGACGAGAAAAAAGGCTTTTGTCCGCAGGTTCTATCGTTGTGCTCGCTGTATGATTCATAGTAACGACCTCTTAAAAAGGAAGCGCGTTATCCACGCTTCCTCACTTACTTAAAGTAAAAACAAATTAAAGATTACGCGTGCGACGCTTGATTAGACGCTCTGCCTCTTTAAGCGCAGTCTTGATGTCTTTACCTTCATCAAGTACTTCCATCAATGCGTTCTCTAAGATAATAGAACGTGCAACGTGGTCGCCTTGTGCTGGAGAGACGGGTTTGATGTTTTGCGCCACTTCAGCAAAAAGAAGACGGGCTTTTTGTCCGCCTAGGAACTCCATCTCTTCTTGGAAAAGCTCATCGTCATACGTTGTGATGTTCGCAGGGAAAGCAGCAATCGTTTCGAAGTGCTTAAGCTGTACTTCACGGTCAGTCGTCATGTATTCAATAAGCGCCCAAGCTTCATCTGGGTTGTCTGATTGAGTTGGAATTGAAAGGAATGAACCACCCCAGCTGCCGTAGATACCATCAGGTAGGTTTTCTACTGCCCACTTGCCTTTAGTTTCAGGTGCAATCCAGTTGTTTAGGTGACCAAGAAGCCAAGCGCCAGAAAGTTGAGTTGCAAATGTGCCGTTGCGGAAGCCTTCGTACCATTCGTTAGACCAAGCCAAAATGCGGCCGTCTAAGCCTTTGTCGCGAATCTCTTTTGCTACTTCAAAAGCGTGAACAAAACGCTCAGATGTCACCACTGGATTGCCATCTTTATCGAAGTACAGACCTTCACCTTCAGGAACGGTTGTGAAGATAATCGCTTGTGCCACGTCTGCTGCCGAAGCGATAAGTTGGACGTTTTGCTCTTTCAGTTTTTCACCAGCAGCAATGTATGAATCCCAATCTTTGATTGCTTCTTCTACATCAATGCCCGCTTTTTCGAATACGTCAGTACGGTAGTACATAACACCTGGACCTAGGTCGACAGGAATGCCGTACATGTCGCCGTCAGCGCCTTTACCTTGTGCCCATGCGTAAGGTGCGAATCGTTCTTCGTATTTATCTGCACCGTAGTTTTCAGACAGGTTAACTAGGCCGCCAGAGCCAACAAATGGACCAATTTTCTCAACGTCGACAACAATCACATCACCGGCACCAGAACCCGTTGCAAGGTTCGTTGTGAGTTTCGTGTGGTGGTCACCGTGGTTGTTCATAAGGTAATCAACTTTAATCCCCGTTTCCTTTTCGAAATCAGGCAGTAATACCTTCAGGCTGCTATCGAAATCAGGGAAACCGTCGAAACGAATTTCTTTGTCTGCTGCATTTGCAGCTGTTGTACCTAATCCTAAAGCAACCGCGCATGAAAGCGCTAAGGTCTTAAATTTCATGTTCTATCCTTAATATTTTTATAGGGTAACTGGTAAATCCGATACCGAGTTTCTAGTGACCAACGTCGGCAGCAATTTAAAGTTCACGTCATGTTTTATTTTTTTTAGCTTCTGTAGAGTGAGCTGTACTGCTTCAACGCTCATCTCTTCAATAGGGAAATTAATGGTGGTCAAACTAGGGGTCAGATAGCGCGCGAAGATGGTGTTATCGAAGCCCACCAGTGATACATCTTTAGGAACAGACAGCCCCTCTTGATGCAGCACCTCGAAGGCGCCAAATGCCATGTGGTCATTCGAAGCAAATACTGCTGTGAAATGACACTTACGATTAATCAGCTTCTTCATAGCACTGATGCCCGTCTCTTCAGTAAAGCCCGCTTCCGAGACTAATGCTTCATCGTATGGCACACCCGCTTCTTCCAAGGCCTTTCGATACCCCTGCAAACGCCCCCTAGCATCTGCTTTATCTAAAGGCCCGGTAATACACGCGATATCTGTATGTCCCTTTTGCAAAAGATATTGAGTAGCGAGTAGCCCCCCGACTTCGTTATCAATATCAATGCAACTCATCGCCATTTCTGGGATGAAGCGGTTAATTAAAACCACAGGGGTCCCCTGTTCTTCCAATTCAATTAAATAATCATCACTGAGCAGTTGAGTATGAAGAATCAAAGCATCAACACGACGCCCCAACAGAAACTCCACAGACTCACGTTGCCCTTGCTCAGTATTCGAACCCGCTGTAACCACAGCGTGGTAACCAAAGCGGCGTAGGTTCTCTTCTATGCAATGCAAAATGCCTGAATAGAAAGAGCCGCCAAGTTCTGGAACAACAACACCCACACTACCAGTACGACTTGAAGCCAAGGCTTGGGCGATAGAATTCGGGCGATAACCCAGCTCCTTGATCGCTTTCTCAACCTTTAATTTCTTGTCATGACTGACTCTGCTAGTGCCATTAATAACCCTAGACACTGTCGCCTGAGACACACCTGCATGTTCTGATACGTGTTTAATTGTTGCCACTCGAACCTCGATACTTCATTAGCTTGTAACCGCTTACAAAACGATTATTAAAGAAAGGCGTCTTGGTTGAAGTGAGTGTCATCACACTAAAGTTGGAGGTAAAAAGGCCAGTTGTGGAAATCATGAAAGCGCTTACAGATTAACTTCGCACCATGAAACTGTTTCATGAGATTATTGTTCATATTATCAAGATGGCGCTCGGTTACTTGTTCGTCAGGTCAAACAAGTCCGCCTAAATCCATTTTTTTTAAACGTCATTTGATGATGAATCCGCAGCTGACGGCAATATACACGGGGGAAGTGACCTTGTTATTTCAATGGCCTTTCGAAATTGTATGAGAACATTTCACGGTGATTTTTAGCTCAAAGCCTTTTCATCAAAAAACCAGATACGAAAACGCCCAGCGGAAGGCTGGGCGTGAAAACATGGAAGAAATTAACTGACTCTAATCTTTGTGATTAGATGATTCCGCTAACTTAAACTCTTGAGTTAATGAGAATTGCTGTTGCGACATAGTTTCAAGCTGTTGACCGTGGGAAAAAAGCACTTGGGAACGTTGCGAGTTATCTTCAGCCAAGATGTGTATCTGGCTGATATTTTGAGTGACTTGAGAGGCAACGACTTGATGCTCTGTCGTCGCGGTCGCAATTTGATGACTTCGTTGCTCTACTTCGTTGAGAAGATCAGACACCGTCGATATCGATTGATTCACTTCGCCAGTTTGTTCTACGCATTGAATCATACCCACCATGCACTGATTGATCTGTTCAACCGCCAGTTTAGAGCTAGTTTGCAACTGCTCGATCTTGTTGTGTATCTCTTGCGTAGAAGCATTAGTTTTGGCCGCTAACACGCGAACCTCATCCGCAACCACAGAGAAACCACGCCCTTGTTCTCCAGCTCGCGCGGCTTCTATTGCCGCATTCAACGCCAGTAAATTGGTTTGCTCAGAGATCCCAGATATCACATCCAGAATGGACCCAATACTGGCGCTTTCGCTTTCAAGCTGACCAATGGTCGCCGTTGATTCCGCCAGCTTATTTTCTAAGCTGCCCATCAATTCGACGCTTTTATCCATGGTCTTTTGCCCATCACTGGAACTGGATACCGCGTCGGTCACTAGCGTTAGAGTTTGGTTGGCCGCCTGAGTTATTTCCGTCACTGAGCACTCAATTTGTTCCATCGCTGTCGCTACCATCACCGTTTGATTGGTTTGTTCTTGCATCGCTTCACTCAGAGAACGACTGGTGCTTTGGTTCTCAAGGGAAGCTTCCTTTAAACGTGTTGAGGAGTGGCGCATGTTGTCAATCATTTGGGTCAGGTGACTGATCACCAAATTGACTTTATCGCTCACCAAACCAAATTCATTATTGGCTTGATACTGAACCATCACGCTCAAGTCTTTTTTGGCGACTTGGTCTAGTGCACTTTGCAGTAATTTACTTGGCTTGCGAATCCCTTTAGCAATGTTCAGCCCGATTAGCAGCGCAATAAAAACCGACCCAATAGCAATGATGGCCTGCATCAAGAGTGCTTGATGAGAGAAGTCCATCGACTCGTTATATAAACGTTTAGCCGTGTCTTCCGCGTACATAGAAAGCTCATCAAAATGGCTTAACTGCACATCAATGAGCTGTTCGATCTCCACTCTTTGCTGAGCAATGCTCTCATGTAGCTTCACGGTTTCCATATGCGTTGACACAGATCCTTGCGCTGAAAATACATGTGAAGCGAGCAGTGATAAAGACTGTTTACTGCGGCGTAGCAAAGATGAGTCCAGATTATCCAAGTCTGATACAGCTTGTTCGAGTCGCTCTTTACGACTTTGTAGACGACGCTCAACACCACGAACCTCCGATGACGTTTGCAGAGAGAAAGCTTCATTCGCTTCTGCATCAATCAAACTCAATTGAACCAATAATGCTTCTACCGCTTTTTGCGTGTTACCCGAACTCGTACTCGCCAATTGATTAACCAAGGTGTTATTGAGTTGTCCTACCACAGATTGAAATTGTTCCTGCTCCATCGAACCGAGATCTTTACTATCCAAATAAGAGACGTATAAGTTTAAGGTCCGGTCTATCTTATCGATGGTGGCAACGCCCGTTTCATCAATATTTTGGAGTATGGGTTCAAGTGGTGAGCCCGATTCAGCCTTGCCATCAAACCAATTTAACTGCTGCTGATATTGCGCGATGTTACTCACGACGGTTTGTTTCAGCGGTTCGAGCTCATCAATGTAGTTGGCGGATAAATAAGGAGTAGTGCTGCGATTAATGTCCAAAAAACGAATGGTGAGCGTGGAGGATTGGATCATTAAAGGGGTGGCTTGTTGGGTTATGGTTTCGATATGTGTGGTTATGTTCTTGTTACTGCTAATACTCAACCATGCGCTACCAAGCATGATTACGATCAGCGTGAAGAAACCTAAATAAACTCGAGACACGATGGAAGAAAGTCTCATCGTTATTCCTTGATCTAGTGGCGAAAAAAAGGGCACAAAAATGTGCCCAAGAATGGAGTTAATTGAAACGTGCCCTAATCAATCTGCCTTTAGGGCTAAAATGGACAGTATTACTTACTCTTTAAAAGCATAGGTATTTCAACGTATGCTCTTAAAAAGCATGGATATTCGAAAGTATGGCTCCTTGAAAATATGCCAAATTCAAAGAGCAGCGCTTTCTATACCTGTGATTACCACCAAGCTTCAAACATTGCGCCGAACGACAATGTATCAACATTGGTTGTCTTCACTGTGTTGCCTTTCGTTTCTACATCACCCACAGTTGTGTAGAAGCGCAGCATTGGACGGCTCCAAGGTAAGCCACCTAGAGAAACATTTTGAGACAGCGTTACTTTCCACGCGTTCTCTTCACCGTCGTCATCATAATCAACCATGCCGTAGCCCGCTTCTAACCAAGTAGAATGAACATCATCCCATTGGTACTGTGGACGAACGATACCCGCGTATTCAGTATTCTCGCGATCTAAGTCTGAGCCAGAATTGTCTTTGTAAGACACTAAGTAATCGATGATGAACTGTTCAGATGCCGCGTAGCTACCCTCAACACTTGCATACAAAGTCTGGTAATCACCTTTAAGGTCATATACCGATGAATCGGCACCGTCACCGTACTTAACAACCAACTTGTTAGACTCACCCAAGCCTAATGTTGCACCTACCAAGTAAGCCGTTTCATCACTGACTTTTGGATCACCCGCTACGTCTGAGTCTGCTTCATCTGAAGCAAAACCATAGTTTGCATATAGGTCTAGTTGACCGATACCCGCGTTAATTGAGTGAAGTTTAGAAGTAATTGCGTATCGACCGTTGTCATTTACGAGGCCGCCTTTTACTTGGCCTACAAAGCCCATATCTAGCTTCGCGCCGCCGAAATCTAGGTTGTTAAAACCAGCGCCTTGACCATCGTGTGTCATCCAAAAGTAATCATTCAAACCTTGTTGCGGACGTTGATGGAAGTCGCGACCAGCCCACATATAAAGTTCTGGTTGGCTTTCAAATACATTAGTTACACCTGCGTACATTTTTTTCATACTCAGGCCGCCGTCGTCAGCCCAAGCGTCTGCTTCCCAGTGGTCAGCCATGAATACGACGTCCCAAATCGCACCGTTGTCAGCTTGGAAAAGCTTAGCTAACTGAACCTCACCACCATTGGCTTCGTTACCCAAACGACCGACAGAACGACCTGTTGTACCGATGTCTACGTAACGCTCATCACCGCTCTTGTAGTGAGCGCCGTAACGAGCATAACCAGAGAAGACGATGCCTTCTGGCACCTTAGTTTCTGCAGTTAGGACAGCAGGCTGTTGATCGTTGACATAATCAATATCCACAACCTTAGATTCTAACTCTTGGATTCGTTTTTCTAATGCTTCGATATTAGTATCAGCAGCAAAAGAAGAGAGTGAAGCAAGCGATGCCGCCACTGCGACTGTTATTGGCAAAAGCTTAAATTTTTGCATTGTATTTCCCTATTATTTTTTTGAGTTTTCATCGAACAGGGAAATATTAAGCAATGAAAGAGTTGAAAAGTTGGTCGCTGTTCACACTGATAAATCAGCTTAAATGCCATGAAACTTTTAGAAAATCCATGACGAAAACTACTGATTTAATATCAACAGGTTATAGTAAAAAATGCGTAAAATATCAGCTTGAAATCGCTTTCATTTCATCAGTAATGGTGGCGGCTATCACGGAAAAGGGTGCCGAAAAGTAAAGAGAACGAGGTGTGAATTTGATTGGTTTTCATATATATGAAAAACCTCAAGATCTAAGGCAGATTTTGAGGCTTTTTGGTCTGAGTCAAATACCCAGTTATCTAAAATTAAGTATTTTCTAGATTGAATCTAGGGACTCTATTCCCATATTGAACAGGGTAAATGCGTAGATATCAGCAGTAAGATTGATCGCTTTACTCAGCGGCATTCCAGCACCATGGCCCGCATTAACATCGATACGAATCATCACGGGCGCACCGCCTTCATGCTTATCTTGCAGCTCTGAGATGAACTTATAAGAGTGAGCAGGTACCACGCGGTCGTCGTGATCAGCGGTCGTAACCAGTGTTGCTGGGTAATCGACACCTCGTACAACGTTATGAACCGGAGAGTAACCCAGCAGGTATTCGAACATCTCTTTATTTTGCGCTGACGTGCCGTAATCGTACGCCCAGCCTTCGCCAGACGTGAATGTGTGGTAACGCAACATGTCCAAAACCCCAACCGCAGGCAAAGCCACTTGGAACAGCTCAGGCCTTTGTGTCATGCAAGCGCCTACCAACAAACCGCCGTTAGAACCGCCGCGAATCGCTAACTTATCGCTGCACGTGTAGTTTTCTTCGATTAAGAACTCCGCAGCAGCAATGAAGTCATCAAATACATTCTGTTTTTGTTGTTGTGTACCCGCTTTGTGCCACGCCTTACCGTATTCGCCACCACCACGTAAGTTCGGCACTGCATACACACCACCCAGTTCTAGCCAACTGCCCACAGTGCCCGAGAAAGAAGGCGTTAGGCTAACGTTAAAGCCACCATAGGCGTACAACATGGTTGGATTATTGCCGTCTAACACTAATCCCTTCTTGTAAGAGATAAGCATCGGAACCTTGGTGCCATCCTTCGAGGTATAGAAGACTTGTTTAGACTCAAATTGATCCGACTCAAACGGAGACTCAGAGCGTTGGTAGATTTCAGAGCTTCCAGATTCAACATCAAAAGAGAAAATCGTTGGCGACGTTACATAGTTGGTAAAGGTGTAATGAAGCTGGGTTTGCTCTTTTTTACCACCCAAACCACTAGCCGTTCCTAGCCCGGGTAAATGAATTTCACGAACTAGGCTACCTTGGTAATCCAGCTGCTCAATCTTAGACACCACATCGACCATGTAATGAGCAAACAAGTAACCACCACCAGTGCTGATATCTAACGGCTGTGGCTTTTCAGGAATGATATCGAGCCACTGTTGACTGCTAGTATCAAAGCTCACGACCTTGCCATTAGGCGCATCGAGATTGGTGTATAGAATGAAGGTCTCATCTTGGTTATCGATGAGATAAGTGTCGCTATCCACATGATCAATCAGCGTGTTCAGCGATTGTTCCTCTGAACCTAAATCGATATAGAACAGTCTGTTACCCGATGTCGACTCTCGCCCTAGAATGGTCAAGTAACGGTCGTCTTCGGTGGTGTAACCCGACACATAGCGGTGCTGCTCGGCGTTATTCTCACCAAAAACCACTTTGTCGTTGGCTTGCTCTGTACCCAACTCATGGAAGTAAAGTTTGTGCTGTTCGGTACGTGCAGAAAGCTGGCTGCCGTCTGGCTTGTCGTAACTAGAGTAATAAAAGCCGCGATTACCTAACCAAGAAATACCGGTAAATTTAGCGTCTGTGATTTCGGCTTCAAGCTGCTGTTTAGTCTCGGTATCAATCACAAAGATCTTGCGCCAGTCGCTACCACCCTCTGAAATACTGTACGCCACTAGGCTGTAATCTTTAGAAAACGACACCGAACCCAGTGATGTAGTGCCATCTTCCGAGAAAGTGTTCGGATCTAGGAAAATTTCTTCTTGTTGCCCTTCTTTGTGACGATAGAGAATGCTGTGATTTTGCAGGCCATCATTCTTATAGAAATAGGTGTAATCTCCGCGCACAAACGGTTGCGAGCTCTTTTTGTAGTCTTGCGCTTTCGCTAATCGCTCTCGCAGATCATCGCGATACGGAATTTGAGCAAGGTAACTGAACGTGACTTCATTTTGGCTCGCCACCCACTGCGCGGTTTCGTCGCTTCTGTCGTCTTCTAACCAGCGATAAGGGTCTTCAACTATGTGATCAAAATAGTCATCGCTGACGATCTGTTTGTTGGTGACTGGATATTGATACTCTTTTAAATAGCTCATCGTGATCCTTATTAAAAATAATGTGAAATCGTCAGGTAACGCGTTCTGATGTGTTCAATCAATAACTTAATCTTGTTCGGTGGCTGACGAGTGAACGGGTACACTGCATAGATGCCCAGTTTTTTGCCGACTAAGTCAGGGAAGATATCCACCAGCTGTCCGTTACGAATGTCGTGATAAACCAGACAGCGCGGTACATACGCGACCCCATGACCGCCCAAAGCGGCTTTTCGTAATGCCGTCGCATTATCGGTAGAAAAAGAGCCCGAGACGCGCACTATGTATTTATCGTTATCAGTAAAGCCATCTTTACTATGCAGAAATTGCCACTCACTGGCACCCGTTGTTTGATAAGCGTATTGCAGACAATTGTGCTCAACCAAATCCTTGGGCTGCATCGGCTTACCATTCTTGGCGATATAAGACGGAGAAGCACATACCACCCATTGAGAGTCCAAGATATGACGGGCAATTAAGCTGGAGTCTTCCAAGTAGCCGGTTCTAATCACTAAGTCGAGACCATCATCAACCAGATCCACAAAGCGATTGTTAAGAGACATATCGACCGTTAAACCTGGGTGCATATTACAAAACTCGGCAACAGCGTCTGCCAGAATCAAATCTCCAGAGATAGTAGGCACTGACATTTTGATATGACCACTAACATTTTCACCAAAGCCTGAAACTGCATCCATAGCCTCTTGAGCCGCCTGCTTCACATTTTTGGCTCCGTGTAACATTGCCTTACCCGCCTCGGTAAGCGTCAATTTACGCGTGGTTCGATATAATAGCTGCACGCCAATCTCTTCTTCCAAACGCGCAATTCTCTTACTAACTACCGAATTTGTAAGGTTATTTTGCTCTGCCACCTTACTAAAACTGCCCAGCTCTACTACCTGTGAAAATAGGATCAAATCGTCTGCTCGCATTTGATTATGCCAATTTTGGAATTAATTATTTTCATTATTTCCCTATATCAATAAAAAATAAAGGGGTAAATTCACGCCAAATTAACAAAACAATTACAAAAACAGCTTTTGCAATCACATCGGTTACAAATAAAGCGACTCTAATTACAACAATTGAATCCTCGAGATTCAGATTACACCTACAAAACTAATGACGTGTTATTCACTTCAAACATGAACGTTTGAAAACAAGTACGAGGAAGTACCCATGAGTGAAACTCTACTAGCATTATTGGCCTTTTCGCCAATAGTTGTTGCAGCGATTCTGCTGGTTGGCCTTAACTGGCCTGCAAAAAAAGCGATGCCCGTGGCATTTGCGTTAACCGTTGCTATCGCCCTATTCGCATGGGATATGTCTAGCACTCGCGTGCTGGCTTCAGTATTCCAAGGCTTCGGCATTACCGTGTCGGTTCTCTGGATTGTGTTTGGCGCCATCTTCTTATTAAACACTTTGAAACACACCGGAGCTATCACCACCATCCGCAACGGCTTTACTGACATATCAGCAGACCGTCGTGTGCAAGCGATCATCATCGCTTGGTGTTTTGGTTCATTCATTGAAGGTGCGTCTGGCTTCGGCACACCCGCTGCAATCGCCGCTCCGTTATTGGTTGCAATTGGCTTCCCAGCGTTAGCTGCGGTACTGATGGGCATGATGATTCAATCTACGCCGGTATCGTTCGGCGCGGTGGGTACACCTATCATTGTTGGCGTAAACAAAGGTTTGGATACGCACAACATCGGTGAAAGCCTGATTGCCAATGGTTCAACATGGGATGCTTACCTACAACAGATCACATCAAGTGTTGCAATCATCCACGCCTGCGTTGGTGTGATGATTCCTGTATTGATGGCAATGATGCTGACTCGCTTCTTCGGTAAGAACAAAAGCTGGACTGAAGGTCTTGATATCCTGCCATTCGCACTATTCGCAGGTGCCGCTTTCACCATTCCTTACGCACTAACGGGTGTTTTCCTCGGAGCTGAGTTCCCATCACTGATTGGTGGTTTGGTTGGCCTTGCTATTGTTGTAACAGCAGCAAAACGTGGCTTCCTAGTCCCTAAATCAAAATGGGATTTCGAAAGCGAAGACAAGTGGCCAGCAGAATGGCTAGGCTCTTTGAAAATCGACCTTGATGACAACAACCAAAACCATAAAAAAATGAGCATGGCGATGGCATGGGCACCTTATGTTCTGCTCGCTGTCACTCTAGTCGCTAGCCGTGTGAGCCCTGAGTTCAAAGGCCTACTTAAGAGCGTTAGCCTTTCTTTCAGCAACATCCTTGGCGAGACAGGCGTAAGCACAGCGATTCAGCCTCTGTATCTACCTGGCGGTATCTTGGTCTTCGTCGCACTGGTTGCTGTTCTAATGCAATCACGCAGCGCAACACCACTGGCTAAAGCTTTTGGTGAGTCGAGCAAGACTCTAATAGGCGCTGGCTTTGTGTTGGTGTTCACCATCCCAATGGTTCGTATCTTCATTAACTCAGGTGTGAACGGCGCTGATTTAGCAAGTATGCCAGTAACCACTGCAAACTTTGCAGCTGACCTAGTCGGCAGCGCATTCCCAGCGTTAAGTGCCACGGTTGGTGCCTTAGGTGCCTTCATTGCAGGTTCGAACACCGTTTCAAACATGATGTTCAGCCAGTTCCAATTCGAAGTAGCACAAACTCTGTCTATCTCTAGTGCCGTGGTTGTTGCTCTACAAGCGGTGGGTGCAGCAGCAGGTAACATGATTGCGATTCACAACGTGGTAGCCGCATCTGCGACCGTAGGTTTGCTAGGACGTGAAGGCGCAACACTACGTAAGACAATCATCCCAACGTTCTACTACTTGGTGATGACAGGAATCATCGGCCTAGTGGTTATCTACGGCTTCAAAATGACAGACGCACTTATGTAAACCATAAGTCGTTACAAAAGCACTTGGCGTTAATACTCAATTCCCCGACTGCAACACCGTCTAATAAGACAGTTGATGAGTTTCGGAATGGATACTAAAACACATCAACACCCCCGAGTATTAACGCCATTTTATTGCTTATCTGTTTCACTGTTTATTTGCCTCATAGATTAATTGCTTCACTGGTTATTTTATTTATCGATGAGTTGCTTCACCGATTAAGAAACAACAAACGCTTACTTTTCAAGAATTAAAGCAGCCCAAGCCAAGCTCTCAGAGAAGGGCAACATCCCAAGAATTTAGGACTGAAATTATGATCATATCCGCATCGACTGATTACCGCGCCGCAGCAAAAGCGAAATTACCACCGTTTCTTTTCCACTACATTGACGGCGGTTCTTACGGAGAACATACCCTACGCCGCAACACGGCCGATCTTGCAGAGATCGCGCTCAAGCAGCGTGTCCTCAATGACATGTCGGACCTAAATTTGGAAACCGAATTGTTCGGCGAAAAGCTGGCGATGCCGATTGCATTAGCTCCGGTTGGCCTAACAGGCATGTACGCACGACGTGGCGAAGTCCAAGCTGCAAAAGCCGCCGACAACAAAGGCATCCCTTTTACGATGTCGACCGTATCGGTATGCCCGATCGAAGAAGTCGGACCTAAGATTGAGCGCCCAATGTGGTTCCAACTTTACGTGCTAAAAGATCGTGGCTTCATGAAGAACGTATTGGAACGTGCAAAAGCGGCTGGCGTAACAACGCTTGTATTTACTGTAGATATGCCTGTACCCGGTGCTCGCTACCGTGACATGCACTCAGGAATGAGTGGTCCGAATGCAGCAATACGTCGTGTATTCCAATCTATGCGTCATCCTAGCTGGGCAGTTGATGTTGGCCTTTTGGGTAAACCACACGATCTTGGCAACATTTCTACTTATCGCGGTTCTCCAACCAAACTAGAAGACTACATCGGTTGGTTGGGTGACAACTTCGACCCGTCGATTTCATGGAAAGACCTAGAGTGGATCCGTGACTTCTGGGACGGCCCGATGGTCATCAAAGGCATTCTTGATGAAGAAGATGCAAAAGACGCCGTAAGATTTGGTGCAGACGGTATCGTAGTTTCAAACCACGGCGGCCGTCAGCTGGATGGTGTTCTATCGAGTGCTAAAGCACTGCCTGCAATTGCAGACGCAGTAAAAGGCGACACCAAGATTCTGGTCGACTCTGGCATTCGTACTGGCTTAGATGTGGTTCGTATGATGGCGATGGGCGCAGACTGCACCTTGCTTGGTCGCTCTTTCGTTTACGCGTTAGCAGCGCAGGGACAAGCAGGTGTTGAGAACCTACTCGACCTTTACGACAAAGAAATGCGCGTTGCGATGACTCTAACTGGCGCCAAGACAATCAAAGACTTAACTCGTGATTCTCTGGTGGGGCTAGATTAAACCTCAACGACTTAGGTTCGGATTCGGATTCGGAGTAATGCTTTGGTCTACTTAGACTGAAATTCAATCGGTGTCACAGCAATTCCACTGCCGTTGTGACACCGTTTAAGCACTGGAAAATAAAAATAAAAAAACAAATCAGTGCCAAATAAGAAGCACAAGGAAGCAAAGATGGAGACAACCACATCCCATGAGCGAGTAATAGACGCACAAGCTTATCAGCAGCTTGAAGCGATACTGGCTCAAAAAATAGAAACAGAACGCATTGTCACTCAAGAGGCAAAGCGATTAGCTTACGGCACCGATGCGAGTTTCTATCGCTTGGTGCCGAAAATGGTTCTAAGGCTCAAGAACTTAGACGAAGTGATATTCACCATTCAAAGCTGTCGCGAGCTGGGCATTCATTTTACCTTTCGCGCTGCGGGCACCAGCCTTTCAGGGCAAGCCGTTTCAGACTCGGTACTCATTACACTGACCGACGACTGGCGTGGCCATGAAATTGTCGACAACGGCAATCAGATCATCCTTCAACCGGGTGTGATTGGTGCTGATGCCAACAAATACCTCGCCCCTTTCCAACGTAAAATCGGCCCAGATCCAGCCTCTATCAATACCTGTAAAATCGGTGGTATTGCTGCGAACAACGCCAGTGGCATGTGTTGTGGTACTGCGCAAAACTCGTATCGCACCGTCGAGAGCATGAAAATCGTATTGAGTGACGGCTCTCTGCTTGATACAGCTGATACCGCAAGTGTTAAGGCATTCAAGCAATCGCACAAAAAACTGTTTGAAGGCATTGTTGAGTTACATCAACAGACAGCTTCAAACCAAGAACTTGCAGACAGAATCCGCCACAAATACCGTCTCAAAAACACCACTGGCTACGCGCTGAATGCTTTGGTTGATTACCACGACCCAATTGAAATCATCAAACATCTGATGATTGGCTCAGAAGGCACACTAGGCTTCATTGCTGAGATTACCTACAACACGGTGATCGAATACCCGAACAAAGCTTCGGCTCTGTTGGTGTTTGCCGACATCGAACAAGCCAGTAAAGCCGTTACTACGCTATCAAAAACGCCAGTTGCTGCAGTTGAATTGATGGACGGCAGAGCGCTGCGCTCAGTGGCGGATAAACCAGGTATGCCTGCATTTATGCCAAGCTTAGATTTAGAAGCGGCAGCGATTTTGGTTGAGTCACACGCCAGCTCCCAGCCGGACTTAGATGTACAATGTAAATCAATTTTGGATGCATTAGCTGATTACACGATTGTTGAATCGGTGCCTTTCACTTCCGATCCAAAGACAGTCGCAACTCTGTGGGGCATTCGAAAAGGCATGTTCCCTGCGGTTGGAGCCGTTCGTGAAGTTGGCACTACCGTTATCATTGAAGACGTGGCTTTCCCTGTCGAAAACCTAGCGAATGGTATTCGAGAGCTGCAAGAGTTGTTCGATAAATACGAATACAGCGAAGCGATCATTTTTGGTCACGCCCTCGAAGGCAACCTGCACTTTGTATTCACTCAAGGCTTCGACAGCCAAATAGAAATCGATCGCTACGGCGGTTTCATGGATGACGTTGCCGAACTGGTTGCGGTGAAATACCAAGGTTCTCTGAAAGCAGAGCATGGTACTGGTCGTAACATGGCGCCTTATGTGGAATTGGAATGGGGTAAAGACGGCTACGCCTTGATGCAACAGATCAAAGCGCTGTTTGACCCAGAAAGGCTGCTTAACCCCGGCGTTATCATCAACGACAATCCAAATTCACACATCACCAATTTGAAGCCAATGCCTGCTGCTGACGACCTTGTCGACCGCTGTATCGAGTGTGGCTTCTGTGAGCCTGTTTGTCCGTCTCGTACGCTGACTCTATCACCACGCCAACGCATTGTTCTGTACCGAGAACTGCAACGCCGCCGAGCTGCGGGCGAAGAGATAGAAGCAAGTGAGCTAGAGAAGACCTTCGAATACCAAGGCATTGATACCTGCGCGGCAACTGGCCTGTGTGCCGAGCGTTGCCCAGTCGGAATCAACACCGGTGATTTGATTAAGAAGCTTCGTATTGCCAAGTACGAGAAATTTACGCCCATCGCTAAGTGGACAGCGGATCATTTCTCGACCACCACAAAACTTACCAAGGCTGGCCTCAAAACCAACCAAGTGGCGAGCAAAGTATTAGGCGCAAATACTGTCGGCAAGCTAACCAACGGCTTGCGCTCAATAACTAAAGGTGCAACGCCGGTTTGGATGCCTGAGATGCCACAATCCAATAGCCACTCGCTAGTCTCATCACCAGTGACGGCAGAATCCTCAAGCAATCATAAGAAGGTGGTTTACCTCCCTTCCTGTGCAAGTCGCACCATGGGACAACAAAGCGATGCGGGCGACCAGCGTCCTCTAACTGAAGTGACCATGTCTTTGCTTAACAAAGCTGGATTTGAGGTTATTCTTCCGAAGAAGCTAGACGACCAATGTTGTGGCATGCCTTACGACAGCAAAGGGATGACCGATTTAGCCCAATCTAAAGCGCAACAGCTCGAAGAAGTGTTGTGGCAAGCCAGTCGTCAGGGTGAATACCCCGTATTAATGGATACTAGCCCATGTGCTAAACGCAGTATTGAACAGTTCACCAAACCGTTAGAGGTATTAGAGCCGACAGGGTTTGTGAACCAATACTTGCTTGAGCACCTGACACTTGAGCCGCTGCAAGAAACCGTGATGCTGCATGTGACTTGTAGCTCTCGTCGAATGGGTTTGGAAGGCGCGATGTTGAGCCTTGCTAAAGCGTGTACCGAAGAGGTCATCGTTCCTGAACATATTCAGTGTTGTGGTTGGGCGGGTGATAAAGGTTTTACTACGCCAGAGCTGAACGAGGCTGCGATACACCCACTCAAAGATCAAGTGCCGAGCAACTGTACTCGTGGCTTCAGTAACAGTCGAACCTGTGAGATCGGTTTGTCACATCACAGTGGCATTCCGTATCAATCAATCTTGTACTTGGTGGACGAAGTCGCGCAATAGCGGAGCCTCCCCACTTAAGGTATCGAGCAATTAGCTTAAACCTAAAACGAAAAATGGCAGCCCAATCAGGCTGCCATTTCTTTATTCGATTTAAAACGTATTACCGAGCTAGATATTGATGAGCTAACGGCTACTGAGCTAGGCGTATCAACTCTTCTGGCGAGTAGTGTTCTGCTTCTGCACCTTTGGCGATTAAGTCGATCACTTGGAACTCATTCATGTCACCAAACTCTTTAGTTAAATAATCACGAAACGCTTTCTCATTCGGCCATTTACCTCGCACGATATAGCCCTCTTCTTTGTCAAAGTCTTCCGTTTCAAAAAAGGAAAAGTCGGTCATACCAATATTGTGGCAATACAAAACGAGATACATGTTGAATCCTTAACGCTGAACACTTAACTAAGCCAAAAACCGATCGACAACCGATCCGAAAGCCAATTCTAAAAAACAGGCTCAAGGTTACAACATAAAAAGCAAATCGAACACTCAATCGAATAGCTCATCGATAACTTAAGCAACCTGCACTTTTTCGTTAATCATCAAACATCATGTTAATTGCCGCACCTAACAGAATCAGTCCAACGATTGGCCCCATGACTGCTAATGGCGCGCGTTCAATGTAGGGCAAGTTTTCTGCAATCATCAAACCCCATTCCGGTGCAGGCGGTTTCGCACCTAAGCCGATGAAGCTAAGTGAGGTCAGGCTCAATGTAATCACTGGTAGCCTCAACAACGCGTGTCTTAGCAAAGGTGGCAATACATAAGGAATCAGATAGAAGCGGAAGATTCTCAACTTGCTAGTTCCCCACAATGGCGCGAGGTGCGTATATGGTTGAGCCTTGGCTTCTACGATCAAGCTTGAGCAGTGGGCGGCTAACGGCGCCCACGACACCAATACAATCGCGATTAATGCGCTGTTCGGATTCATGCCCGTTAAGCCAGCAACCAACAGGCCAGCAATGATGTAAGGAATACCCTTAGTGATCTCGATAAGACCTTGGCTAAAGCGGGTGTTGAAGCCCATGATGATGCCCGTCACCAAGCTCAAAAACGTTGCCAAGATACCCGCTTGGAAGGTCGAGACCATGCCCGAACCGATTCTCGCCAGTAAGTCTCGGCCAATGCCATCCGCACCCAAAGGCGCTTGCCAACTAGGGTCTGCTAGGCGAGTAAACTGACTGGTGTATGGGTCACGAAATGCCGCCCAAACTACAATTGCAATGAGGAAAGAAAAGATCGCAAAAGCAGTGACACGTTTAGCTCGATTCTGGGTAAAACGAAACGAAGAGTGGCTACTAATGAGCTTACCGCTTTTCAGACTGTGACCCAGAATCAGCTGTTGAACAAACAAGCTCATGCTGCTCACGGCAATTGAAAACAGCAGCAATACCAATAAGCCGCCCTGCAGCATCGGCAAATCTTGCGCCTTAGCTGCGCCTAAGATCATGCGCCCGATACCCGGAATCGAGAAGATAAGCTCAACCGCGACCGCGCCACCAGTCAAACCAATCACGATCATCGCGATTTGTGGGATCAGGCTGCTCAGCGCTCTTTTCAGCGCAAAGCGAATAATTTGGTTAGAGTGAACGTTGGCACTGAGCCAAGTAATCACCCAAGGCTCATTGAGAACGCGTTGTAAACTGTCTCTGAGTAGGCGACTAAATAGGCCACTGGCGGGCAGTGCGAGCGCTAAACTCGGTAGCCAGATATCTTGCCAGCCTTGCCAACCATACGGTGGTAGCCAACCTAACCAGATTGAGAACACCAGTATTAATACCGAAGCCACCACATACTCTGGCAAGGATATTAATACGGTGCTTAAACTACTGTAACTCTGCCCTAGTTTGCCCTTCTTCCAACTGCGCAAAGTAGCAAGCAAGCCTGCACCGCACAGCACGAAAGTCATCACCAATGCGCTAGACATCAAAAACAGGGACGTAGACGCTGTCTTTTGAATGCCTAATGCAACCGAAGAACCATCAATCCATGATTTACCTAGGTCACCCGAAAAAGCACTTCCTATCCAGTCGATCAGGCGCTCGCTCGCCGAACGGTCAAGCTGAAGATCAGCGCGTACCGCTGCTAAAGCTTCAGGCGTAAGCAGATGTTGTTGCCCCGCCCTCGCACGCAGAATGGATTGGCTTGGGTCGATGCCTGCAATGTCAGGCATCAAGCCAACAAGAATCACCACCACAATCAGTGAGGCGATTCTTGATAACCAAGGCGTCAAGAGAAATAAGGTTCGACGCAGAGTCTCAGCAGATAGCATCTATTTAGTTAGCCTGTTTCGCTTGTTTGATCTGTGTAGTTTGGTCAACTAAACGGCGCTCACTTGGGTCACGAACCACATTGCTCACGCGCTCGCTTTCACCTTGAATCACACGTTCGTGAAGCAGCGGGATAGCCGCGAAGTCGTTCAAGATTTTTTGCTCAGCTTCGATGATCGCTTGCTGACGTAGTGCACCTAGTGGTTGCAAATCAGCGTGAGTCAGTGCTTGGTCTACTTCTTGAGAACAGAATTGACCAAGATTGAATGAACCCTTACAGCCAAAGTCACTCATCATGTAAGCCACTGGGTCACCCGAATCTAAAACGGTTGCACGAGAAAGGATGAACGCATCGAACTTTCCTGATAGCGCGTCGTTTTCAATCTGAGCGTATTCACGGATATCCAGCTCAACCTTGAAACCAGCCGCTTCAAGTTGCTGTTTAAGTAGCGCTGCCACTTCTGGAAGCTCAGCACGGTCAGTAAAGGTACCGATAACGATACTTTCGCCGTTCGCTTTTAGAGTCTTGTCGATTGCCTGACCTTCAGGTCGAATCGGCTCAGCCCAAGCAAGAGCAGGACCTAATAGACCTTGTGCGATATCCGCGTGGTTTTCATAAACGGTATTCACGATTTGCTCACGGTCTACCGCAGCCGCCGCTACCTTACGCAAGTTAATACCGCTGAATACGCCTGACTTGTTGTTTAGGTAAAGCGTATTGGTACGAGGCATTGCCACTTCATAAAGTAGGTTCGGATCAATGGTCGCGATTTGTGAAACGGGCACTGCTTCAACGATGTCTGCTGTGCCGGTTCTTAGAGCTGCAGCACGAGCAAAACCGTTAGGAACGTATTCTGCAATCACAGATTCGACTTGCGCTTTTTCACCCCAGTAGCCATCAAAACGTTTCAGTTTCGCACTGGTTGTACCGTTAATTTCAGTCAACTCAAACGGACCTGTACCTGCACCCATTGGGCTAACACGGCCATCTTCTTGGTAAGCACTTGCTGCAAGAATCGCTAATTGAGGGCTTGATAAACGGCTTGGTAAAAGAGGGTCATCAAAGCTGGTTTTGATCTCTACGCGGTAGTTGTCCATCGCTTTCACTTCGAGATCGACACCATCTAGAATGCGTGGCTTAGGTGCCGCCTCAAGCGCTTTCTGCAAAGAGTTCACTACGGATTCTGCGGTTAACGTAGAGCCATCGTGGAATTTAACACCTTGTCGAATAGTGAACTGCCAAGTCAGTGGATCAAGATGTTTCCAATCCGTTGCCAGCATTGGCTCAGCTTCTGAAGTTGGGCTCAGGTTCACTAGCGTTTCAGCCGTGCTCCAACGCGATAGCTTGAATGCATCATCAGAAAGAGGCGATAGGCCCGTTCTTGGTGGTTGCATCATCGCAACACGGATTTCAGATTTGACTGCGGCATCGCTCGACTCAGGTTGAGAGTCAAAACAGCCCGTCAAAGGCAGAGCCAACGCAAGCGCGCAAGCCAGTTTGATTGAATTAAAACGCATAGTTATTTTTCTCTGTAAGCTGTGTTTCGTAATAAATAAGGTTGTGTTTAACAAGTAGATTTCGAAAGTGGCTGAGATTCGATCAGCAACTGAGTCGCAGGGTGAGCAGGTGTGCTCATCACTTGAGGTGTCGGTCCATGCTCCACCATCTCGCCATGGTCAAGAACCAGAATTTCTTCACAAAGCGCCTTTGCCGCACCGAGATCATGCGTCACCAAAACGATTCGCATGTCGCGCTTATTTTTCAGTGAGTTAAGTAAATCCAGCAACCTTTGACGGTTCACAGGATCAAGGCTAGCAGTCGGCTCATCGGCCACCAACACTGCGGGTCTAACGACAAGAGCCCGAGCGATAGCCACACGTTGAGCTTGGCCTGTAGAAAGTTGATTCGGTTTCAGTGATAACAAAGTGGCAGGTAAGCCCACGTCCAATAGCGTCTCTTCAATAATGCTTTCATGATTACCAGAAACGTCTAAGTTGCTTAGCGGTTCGGCTAAGATCTGTCGAACGGTATAGTAAGGGTTGAGACTGGTATGAGGTTCTTGTGGTACCAACTGGATCAAGCGACACACCGTTGCTTGCGTTTTGCTATTGCGAATCGGCAGCGAATGGCCAAATAGGCTGATTCGGCCAACAGTCGGTGATTTTAGGCCAAATAACAGCTCAATCAGTGTCGATTTTCCGGCACCAGAACGGCCAACAATGGCTAAGCTTTTGTCTTCAACATTGAGGTCGATGTTCTGTAGCGCTTTGAACGCCTTACCACCCAGCCAACTTGGCACTGAGTAATAGTGCACACCGACATTCTCGAACTTAATCTCGATCGGTGTTTGTGTTTCTGAATCTATCACTGGCATTAACGGCGAGACTTCTGAATTTAGTGGTAAGGTCGGGCTCATTCGATTAAGTCTCTCAATGAACAACAGAAAGCGTGAGAACTTGATTCAAGCGCATGTTTTGGTGCGCCGTAAGCCACCACTCCACCATCATCGATGACCAACAATTTGTCACACGCTAATGCGCTGTGCAGGTCATGCGTGATCAACAAACCACCGATTTGTCGCTGTTTAACATTGTCTCGAATCAGCTTAAGTATCTCTTGCTCTGTCACCGGATCTAACGCGCTGGTTGGTTCATCGGCGATGATGAGATCGGCGTTACTCAGCAAGCCAATCGCAATACAAATCCGTTGACGTTGCCCTCCCGAAATTTGGCTCGGATATAACGGCAATATGGTTTCAGGGTTAGGAAATCCAAGCTGCACTAACAATTCAGTGAGTTTGATCTTGTCTTGTGATTTAAGCTTAGTGCGCGTCCCCGTCAATGCCAAACTGAGTTGACCTTCAATGGAAACCAGAGGATTTAATGCTTGAAGCGCATCTTGAAAGATAACTGCGGGGCGCTGTGCTGCGGTTCTTTGCAACATAGGCAAGCCACACACGGCATCGCCAGAAAGAGAAATATGGCCTTCAACCTCAACCGTATCTGGCAGAAACCCCGCAATCGCGCGTGAAAGCATCGACTTGCCAATGCCTGATGGACCCATGATCGCCAACAGCTCACCTCGATATACATCGAAATGAATATCTTGAAAAAGTGTTCTCGAAGAGGTTTTGATCGTTAATTGGTCAACAGACAGAAGTGGGGCGTTCACGCAGATACTCATAAATGGATGTTATAACATAACAACTCTATCATTAAGCCTACATGATGAAAAGCGAACATTGAACCGTATCGCATTTTATTGGCTGTTTGATTGACCATTTTTACTAGGTCATTAGATAAAAAAAGCGCCCTTAGCATAATGCTGTCTGGCGCTTTCAAAAGTACTGGCAATAACGATTGTGTTTCTAACCTAATGACACGCCGCGGATGCACCTTCTGTTGGAAGACATTTCTGCTTAACTTGTGCGATGAACGGATACAAGAATGCAATACGTCCAAGATAAAACAAGGTAAACGCCAACCACAAACCATGATTGCCCCACATATCGATTGATAATGCCTGTGCCGCTAAGAAAACCAACAAAGTAGCTATGCTAGAGTCCCTAACCGGACGCGTGGTACCCGTTCCCGTAAAAATGCCGTAAACCGTTAAGCCAAAGCCAGACACCAGCGGGAACACAATCAACCACGGAGCCATCTCTTGATATAGAGCGACAAGCGTTGGGATATCGGTAAACAAGAAAACAATGCTGTCTTTGAATACCAAGGTGAGGAAGGTCAGTGCGGCAATAAAGCTCGCCGTCCATTGGAAGTTAAGTCTTAATACACGATTCAACATTGAAGGGTTTTTCTGACCTACCGCTTTACCCGCGAACACACTCGATGCATTGGCAATGCCGTCAAACATGTAACTGACAATGAAGGTCACCTGCATCAAGATCGCGTTAGCAGCCAGAACATCGGCACCCAGTTTAGAACCAGTACGCGCCATCATGTTGAAGAAAACTAAAATACAGATGGTACGAAGTAAGAGATCGGTATTTGAAGAGATGATTGTCGATAGGTCTTTCTTGGTCATCTTCGAACCTTGTAGGAACTCAGAGATCGAGATATTGCTGCTCTTAATCACCAGTGTCATACCAATAGCGAAGGTGGTGACTTGTGCAATCAAACTTGCGTAGGCCACACCCGCAACACCCAAGTCGAAATAAAGTACAAACACCGCATCCAATACAATGTTCAACACGTTACCAAACACTTGTGTGTAAAGAACTTCTTTAGCTTTCGCCTGCCCCATTAACCAACCAATAATGGTGTAGTTGAGCAGTACAAAAGGTGCACCATAAATCAAAATACTGAAGTAGATATGCGCGTGCTCAGCCACTTTCGCTTCAGGTTCTATCACCCACATCGCGCCTTGCCAGATGAGTGGTTGTATCACTATAAAGATCAAACCTACCAAACCAGACAACACAAATGGACGCATCAAGCTGCCCGCTAAATCAGAACGATTCCCTTTGCCCAGTGCCATCGCACTTTGTCCCGTGGTACTAACACGGAAAAAACCAAACAGCCAATACATGGTGTTCATAATGATGGTGCCGATCGCCACGCCACCAATCAATTCAGCAATGCCAAGTTGGCCGATAACAGCAGTATCCACCGCACCTAACAAAGGCTGTGTCACCGTAGAGATGATGAAGGGGAAGGCTATTTTAAGATAATCTTTATGGGTAATGGTCATATATTCTAGCGAGTGATATTAAGAATTATTTGCAATTAGAACGGAATGCTATCGCTTAATCCGTACGTTGTCATCAATTACTGAGGTAAATTATCAACAAGCTTTCTCTTCATTACATCATCAACATAAGATGCCTTTCAGCCATTGAGTGAGCAAATTAGCCACAACAAATAAGTAAAGCCACGCTCGAAAAAACACAACAAAACGAATTACCGATCCAATTCATTAGTTAGCCTGATAAAGACTCAGTAAAAACTCACAGGGAGGTAGAAATCAAGCTCAAACACTTCATCACTATTGAGAAAGTGGTTCCGATGATAATGCACATACGCAGGAGTCGAACGCTGTTTGAAACCAGAAGCCGGCAACCATTTTTCCAATACCATACTGATCTGTGGTAGCAGCTCACCATAACGACCATTAAGTCGAAATACGGCATGCAAACCGCCTGGAATCACCATCTGGTTCACGACACTTCGATACTTGATCGGCTCATCAATCGCGATGCACGCTACATAACGACACTGATCCATTTCAACCCAAGCAGGGTTTGAGTGATGCAAACCAAATTGACTCGAAAAATCACGCTGTTCTGAATTCGCCCACGCTTTCAATATCAACCAAGCATTGCGAATGGATCGGTTATAGCCAGTATGTCGAACATAAGCTGCCATTCGGTCTGATACTTCAACAATTTTAGGTTCCGGCAACTCCCGCTGCGACACATTCAAATAGCCTGCCGCCACTTCGGGATCTTTCAAATAGGGTTTTTCTGCGATCTGTAAATCATGCTTACGCCATTCTCCTGGCGACATATTAAAGGTCGCTTTAAATGCTCGGCTAAACGAAGACACAGAGCTAAAGCCACATTTATGGGCGATCTCAACCACAGACGAGCTGGTATCGAACATTAATTGATTGGCCGCATACTCCATTCGAGTGCGTCGAATGTATTGATGCAACGATTCCCCAACCACACTTTTGAACGTGCGATGAAAGTGTTGCTCTGAATACGCAGCAATCTCAGAGAGCGCTTTTGCCGACAAAGGCTGACTGATGTCTTGGTGAATATGGAACAAAACATCATTGATTCGGGATATGTGTTGTCGTGACATCGTTCAAATAGCATAAATGGACATGTTTAAGAGCATAAACGGACACGCCAGTTTTTACAATTGCCGTGTAATATCAAGCGATAGAATAAAAACGATAAACGACGAGACACAACACATGGAAATCGCACAGTCATTACAACAGATTCAATCTTCATACATTCGAGAGATCCTCGCAGCCGCAAGCGATCCTAATGTTATTTCGTTGGCCGGTGGTTTACCCGATGCGAAAACATTCCCTATCGATTTAATGAAGCCTACGCTAGAAAACCTAGCGAACATGCCTGAAGTTTTCCAATACGGTTCGACCGCCGGTTATGGCCCGTTGCTTGATCACCTAACACAAAGCTACCAATTGCCAGAATCTCACACGGCCATGATCTGTACCGGTTCTCAGCAAGGTTTGGATTTGATTGCGCGTGCGTATGTTGACCCGGGTGATGTGGTTGTGATGGAAGCGCCAAGCTACCTAGGTGCGATGCAGGTGTTTGGCCTAGTTCAAGCAAACATTGCAACCGTGTCTCAAACTGAATTTGGCCCGAACCTAGATGAACTGGAAACATGCTTTGCCGAGCAAGCGCCAAAAATGTTCTATGCCGTGCCTGATTTCCACAACCCAACCGGCGTGTGCTGGGCAACAGAAACTCGTCAAAAAGTGGCTGAGCTGTGTATCAAATACAACGTAGCCTTCATTGAAGATGCGCCATACCGTGAGCTACGTTTCACTGGTACGGAACTGCCATTGGTTTCTTCGTTCTGCCCTGATAACTCTATCGTTCTTCGTTCATTCTCTAAGATTGCATCGCCAGGCCTACGTATTGGCGCGGTAACAGGCAAACGCAGCTACCTTGAGCCACTGATCAAAGTGAAGCAAGGCGCTGACTTACACTCAAGTGTACCCATGCAAGCGCTGCTTGTCGGTCTTCTAAAACATGAAGACTTCAACGTACATATGGAAAACATTCGCACACTGTACAAGTCTCGTTATGAGGTGCTGTTCTCAGAACTAGAAAAACAACTGCCTGCAGATTGCGTGTTAAAAGCCGTAGATGGCGGGATGTTCATTTGGGTTGAAATCCCAGAGTGTGACACCTTTGAACTGGCTAAAACTCTGCTATCGAATGGCGTCGCGGTTGTACCAAGCCCTGTATTCTATCCAAAGGCTGATGAAGCTAAAGCTGCACTGCGCTTAAACTTCACCAACGCCAACCCAGAAGAATTAACAGAAGCGGTGAAACGCTTAGCGGAAGTACTGAACCAAGCGTAATCGCTGACGATACTGACCGCTTTGGTGATAGCCTGATCGGCTTATTGCCGAGAAAGCCGCAACGAATTAGCATTAAGGGCCAATGTAATTCTCAACAAGAGAGTCACATTGGCCTTAATTTTAGGTCGCTATAAAACACAGAAAGGACTTCACTTTGCCTCATTGTATTATCGAACACTCATCCACTATTGATGGTCAACAAATCAATCAGAAAGTGTTTCTCGGCGCGATGGAATCTCAGTTGTTCTCACCAACAGGAGAAGACATCAAAGTACGCAGCCTTGCCTACCAGCATTACCAAACTGGTGAAGTAAAAGAAGACTTCGTGCATGTCTCTGTGCGTATTTTGTCTGGGCGTAACGAAAGCATTAAAACGATGCTCTCCAAGTCCATTTTGGATCAATTACTAACTCTTCCACTATCCAATGCTTCGCTGACCGTAGAGATCATTGATATAGAGACAAGCAGCTATTCAAAAGCCTTAGTTTAAGGACAAGTTACAAACGTACAGCCCCTCACAAATAGGGTATTTTCAAAACATTCGTTAGCAGCATGGAGCAATGAAATGGAATTGGTGATTGGTAACAACCCAGAATTGATAACGAAAGCACAGTCCATTCGTCATCAAGTATTCGTTGTTGAACAAGGTATCCCACAGGTATTAGATCTTGATGGGTTAGACCCAGTATCACATCATGCACTGATCACCGATGAAGATAATTTAGTCGCGACTGCACGCTTGCACATTGATGAATCAGGACGCTCAACTATGGCGCGTGTTGCTGTTCTACAGCCTTATCGAGGATCTGGTATCGCATCTGAAATTGTTATGGCACTTCTAAAACATGCCTCTGAACATGGTGCTAAAGTAATTGAAATCCACGCCCATCAATACCTAAAGAATTACTATGAGAAGTTTGGCTTTGAGTTCATTCGTGAAGTAGAAATCGTCGGGGAACACCAGCTCATTGAAATGAGATACAACATAAGTTCGTAGCCAAATATTCAATAAACAACAAGATATCACTACTTATCTGAGCTAAAACTGCTTATCAGATAGCTACCATTTCCACACACCTAAAACCATACTAATAACAATGCTAAATAGCCCTACTTTTGGTTGGTTTTTGTCCTTCCTTGGCTTGGTTATACTGCGGCGGATTTTAATAAGCCAATATGGGCAAACCTGAGTAAATCAAACTCAGTATGTATCATAAAAGGCAACCGCTCTGGATTTACGTTCCAGCTCGCAGAAAGGAAAAACCATGTCTCAATATGTTGTATGTGCTCTGTATAAATTCGTAGCACTTGATGATTACCAAGAAATTCGCCAGCCACTCACTGACGTGTTAGAAGCCAACCAAATCCGCGGTACTTTGCTACTTGCGAGTGAAGGTATCAACGGCACCGTTGCAGGTAAGCGCGAATCTATCGACGCTCTTCTTAAATGGTTCAAACAAGATTCTCGTTTGGCTGATGTTGTTTACAAAGAGTCGTTCAACGAAGAACAACCATTCAACCGCACCAAAGTTAAGCTTAAGAAAGAGATCGTAACCATGGGCGTTGAGGGTATCGACCCACGCCACGTTGTCGGCACTTACGTGAAACCAAACGAATGGAACGCTCTGATTTCTGATCCTGATGTGATTCTGGTTGATACTCGCAACGACTACGAAGTCGATATCGGTACATTCAAAAATGCTGTAAACCCAAACACAGAAACCTTCCGTGAATTCCCTCAATACGTTGAAGAAAATCTCGATCCTAAGAAACACAAAAAAGTCGCGATGTTCTGTACTGGCGGTATTCGTTGCGAAAAATCAACAGCCTACATGAAAGAGCAAGGCTTTGATGAGGTTTACCACCTTGAAGGCGGCATTCTTAAGTACCTAGAAGAAGTACCAGAAGAAGAGAGCATGTGGGAAGGCGACTGCTACGTATTTGATGGTCGTGTTGCAGTTAACCACCAGCTAGAGAAGAGCGGTTACGATGTGTGTAACGCGTGTCGTCTGCCAATCACTGACGAAGACAAAGCCTCTGAGCACTTCGAGAAAGGCGTAAGCTGCCCTAAGTGTATTGATAAGCACAGCGACGAGCAGAAAGCCCGTTTCCGCGAACGTGAAAAGCAAGTTCAACTGTCGAATGCTCGTGGCGAAACCCACGTAGGTGGCGAAGCCGCTCACCTTATCGATCAACGTAAGAAAGAAAAGCTAGCACACAAAGAGCAGCAACGCTCTGGTAAGAAAGCGAAGTAAGCTTTCTGCTTTCAACACACATAGTTCTAAACATGTAACGATAAATAGTTAGCTATATACATACAAAAGGGCGCAAGTTCGAAGATGATTCCTCGAGTTTGAGCCCTTTTTTGATCGCTTTACGGCTTTGTGTTTTGAACCACATTTCTTTCGATAAATTGCTTCTATACTGTTAATAATCCGACTAGAGAGGAAGTGCCAATGCTCAATGAAAACCATGCCTTTATCTTAGATTTCCCAGATCTTAAATTAGACATTGTTCAGCTCAACCACGACGACGAAAAATTCAAAGCAGACATGCAGAAGTACCACCAACTCGACTACGACATCCGTCAGCTAGAAATCTCTGGCAGCCCTATCGATGACGACAGCATGCACAACCTCAAAGTTGAACGCATGGCGCTAAAAGACTCGCTACACAAACAACTCACGCGCCACCACGCACTTAAGATCGTATAGAAAAATCAATCCAATACTTTATTCTAAGCCATGCACCACGCATGGCTTTTTGGTTTCATCACATCGCAAATCTAAGCTAATTAGGCTTCTTCAATTATGTTACTGTTTGCTTATTCAAAGGCGTTTGATAAGGAAGCGGACACTGTGGCAAGACAAGAAGAAAATATACAATTCCAGCTCGTTTCAAATTCTGAATTCGAAGAACTATTTGCGTGTGTGAAACAAGGTATATTCATACACGTAGATGACGTTTTCGGCTGGGATGACGACTTCCAACACCAACGACTTTTAAACGAATACCATCCATCTTGGTTTCATTGGGTATATCGCGAAAATAAAAGAGTAGGACTCGCCTGCTTTAAGCCTTATGACAACGCCTACCATATTCATCTGCTGATCATTCTCCCTCAATATCAAGGCCATACGCTTGGTAAGGAAGTCATGACTCTCATACATAAGAGAGCCATGGAAGAGCAACGAAGCCAAGTCACTCTATCGAGCTTTAGAAGTAACACTCGCGCCATTAGCTTTTATCAGTCACTTGGCTACCGAGTTGTTGATGAAGGAGATGATGATTTTGTGGGGATGGCTCTCAACCTAGCTAACAGAGATAATCTATTCAGATGCTAGGTAGAGAGCATTAACTTTAGCGCGCGCTTGAAATATCTAATTTCTCAATCAACGACGGAAAACCCCAACCGTTCTCGCCTTCGACCACAGGTTCTCCGGTCAAATACTCAAACAGCGTTGGCGCTAAAGATCCGTTAGCTTCAATTTTCAATTGCTGAGAGTTATCGCCAATTGGCGCTCCCCAGAATCCGATGAAAGCATCTTTCTCTAAGTAATCCTCACCAGCATGACGACCCGGCACCTTGGTGTTGTAGCCGATTCCCGCTTTAGGGAACAAGTTAACCGTGCCAGCCCTATCTTCAAGGTAGATATTAGCCAGTTGATTCACTGAATCTGGTCGAAGTGTTGGCTGCGTCAATGAAGTCCACTCAGCACTGCTACACCACGTTGTCACAACCGCTTTAACCGCTCGGTTAATACACTTGTCGACCAATTGAGAATATTGTGAAAAATCAGCTTCGCTTGGCGATGCTAGGTATGGATTTAACCTTTGCGTATTGAGCAAAATCGGCGCTCGATTGTCTTCCAATGACTCATAGAAAAGCTTGTCACCTTCACGTGTGATCAATTCATCGACCCGTTTTAAATCACGATTGCCAATCACACGAACAGCGCAACGTTGTTGATCACATGTGCTTTCTCTTACGACCATATAATCAAGACTTTCAGGCAAGCGTTGCGCTATCTGATTAATGATGTCGATATTCTGACCAGCTGACGCTGCAATCGGAGACCACTGCGTGAGTTCTTGGTAAACAGGCTGAACCTGCCACCCTTGAGCCGAATTAAAGAAATCCATCATGAAGTTACCACCAGCCGTCGAGGCAACCACCACATCCAATTCCTTCGAGCTTGGGTAGCTTAGCGCATTGGTGATTTTAGGCCCCTCCCCCTCGTCTGAAGATATCTTCTTAACCACAATTGGATACTCTAGCTCTGCTTGTAAGCCTTCAAATACCTGCTTTTCGGGATTGAGCGCGTAGAACACCGGCGTTAAACCATGATCCCCAGCCATGCCCCATAGCGTTTTATCGTAAACGCCGGCACTGCGGTAGGTCGCTTCAATCTGGCGAATCCAATAGTCCAGTCGGTTAAGCTCTCCAGTCGGCATCAGAATTTCGTCACTAAAAGGGCCGGTAAAGTGCGCGAAGTGATCCGGCCATGGGTTATACACCAAGGTGTAGTCTGGCATCCCTTTCCCATCTAACTCGGCAAACTGAGTGATCGACTGTTTAACCTGAGCTCTCTTTGAAAACTTAGTGAAAAAATCAAAGCCAGATATAGACTGATACGCTTCAATATCTTCAATCAAGGCTTGACGCTTTTCTTGCAAAACCACTTCGACTTCTGAACGTTCTTGAAGCTCTTTCAAACAACGTTTCTCACCATAATCACGCAGTGACTCACCCAAACCTAGGTTTACTAAGCCGTCGTAAGTGGTGTGAGCATTCCAATCATATTGAGCGTTGCAGTTCAGCGTTTTGAGGTAATCAAGGCGATCAAACATGGTCTGAACCTTGTTGTTTGCCATCAACACATCCAGCTGTAGGGCATCATTACCGAAGAAGTAATACGCTCGGTCGATCTCTCGGTCAACAAAGTGGAAATTAGGGATACCCGTACCACCTTGCCCCGATACTTTCGCGCCCGTTTTAATGATAGGTAGGTTACGTACGCTGATTGTGGGAGTTGAAGAGATCCCCACTCGGCTAATATTGTCCCGATGCTCTTGATAGAGATTTTTGAAGAACGGAAGATAATTCGGATCACGGTAGGTTTGTTCAGACAGAACTTCCATGAACCTCACCTGCTGTTGATGTTCAGGTTCAATCACTTTTTCTAGCTGAGGTTTATATTGCGCTCGGTTTTTATGATTCTGATAAGCAACCGAGATGAAAGGTGAATCTTCATCGACCAACCCCTCAAGTAATCCTTGCTGTAAACCATCGACTGTCACTTGGACCGCAAAACGTTTGTGTTGTTGGGAATCTAAGAATTGAATGAGCGCGTCAGGCTGGTCACTGAACGCTTGCTGCATCCAATCATCGAGTGCTGCTGCGCGTTCTTCTTTAAACACAAATTGTCGGTAAGCTTTGAGCAAATTTAAGCGTACAAAATCGATGAGCGTGATGGTGAGGGCTTGCGCTTTATTGTTCGGCTTATCGGCGTTTTCTGGCTTGCCATCTTCTGCAATCGCCAACATTGCAGACTTCATGTCGCCGTCATCCATTCCCAATGCCGCTTTACCGATCAAATCAACGATGATCGGTTGAATCTGAGCGATGATCGCTAGATCTTCAGGGCTATTAGTTAAGTATGTGTAATTCGCAGGGAGCGTGTCCATATCCTGCCAAACACCAATTTCGAATAACGCATCGTAGATAACCACCATGTTGGCAATGAACTGTTCATCGATACGAATGCCTTCATGATGTCCCGTTGCTTCAGTCGAGGTATCTGGCTCGTGATGCTCTGAGGTCGGCTTATCTCCAACATGATAGAGGCTATGTTCAAAGCCCTTTAGCGCCTGCTTATCATAAACCGTCGACAAGTAAGATTTGAACACATCTTCACTGCCCAAGCCTGAATAGCGGTCGTAATAACTATAGAGAAAATAACCCAGAGGAATTGAGTACGTCGGGTTAGATAACTGAGCAACGACTCTGGCTTTTGTTTTGACATCTAAAGGGAGAGCGAGAATATACGCATCTAATGTAACGCCACCAATCGTGAAAAGAGCTGCATCACGAGTGAGTTTGGCAGAATAACTTAGGCTTGAAAGCACCTCATTTTTCAACACTTCACTGGAGCTAAAAACGCCACCAATGACGGGCGTTGTTGATATATCAGCGGCACTCGGAGCTGACGCAACCGCCAACGATAAGACACTGAATAAACTGGCGTAACTGCGAACGTGAGAATAAGAGCTCATCAAATTTCCTTTAGATCAACACACTTCTATAAATACGACTTATTGTTTCAGTTTGCATTTATTAGTCAACCTATGAAAACGTTTGTTTTCTGATTCGAAGAGCTCTTATTGTTATGAAATGTTCATTCTTACTAATATCTCTACGACTTTACCGCATACCCAAAGCCCGAAAGCTTTCTAATGTTAGACGACAGCTATTCCCCTAATTAAACGCTCTGGCCACTCGGCCGTTACTGCTCAATTCGTAATGGCCAATATAGGCTGGAATAAATACCGATTGCCCTTTAGTAAGGGTTAAATGCTCACCTTTCTGACTCATTAACGTTAAATCATCGTCTATCGCCATTAAAATTTCAGCACCGCTTGTGATGACTTCTTCTTGATGAGGGCGATGAAAGATATTGAAATCAAAATCACTGACAGGAATATCATAGTTATCACATTGCCCCAGTTTTGAGGGCGCCAACAACAAGCGTTCGAACGGAATTGGCGTGAATTTTGTGCAGGCGACTAACTCAGCGACATCAATGTGTTTTGGCGTTAAACCGGCTCGGAGCACGTTGTCTGAATTTGCCATAATCTCAAGCCCGGTTCCCTTAATGTAAGCATGCGGAGTGTTCGCATTCAAATACATAGCTTCACCTGGCTTCAGTGTGATCAAGTTAAGCAGAAGAACACAAAACAGACCGATATCGTTCGGGTATTGCTGGCTAAGCTCAGTAACCAAAGCAAACTCAGCTTGGTCTTGATGAGATGCTGCATAAGTCAGAAGTTGCTCTAATGCACGGTGTTTACGTTGGTCATCTAGAGTTAACAGATCACGAAAAAACGCTTCTAAGCCTAGAGAATCAAGGTGGTTGCCAAACTCTTCAACCAAACCAGCCAGCTCGCTCGAATCCAACTTTCTGAACAGACCTAATATTTCATCGAATTCTCGAAAGCCATTCATCGCTTGGTATTCAGTGATCGCGTAAACCAATTCAGGTTTGTGGTTCGAGTCTTTGTAATTACGATGCCCTGCGGTCAGAGGAATGCTTGCCTGTTCCTCTCTCGCAAAGCCAATTTCAGCTTGGCGCTTGTTTGGGTGAACCTGAACAGACAACGCTTTTTCTGCAGCCAAGATCTTAAACAAGAACGGCAGCTCACCGAACTCCTGCGCAATATCAATAGATAAATAAGCCGGTTTATTCTTGTTAATCAGCTCAGAGAGAGGCACCAAGTGCTGGTCAAGCTTAACCATTGAGCAACCTTTTGGATGCGCTCCCATCCAAACTTCCGCTTGCGGCTCTTGTGACTCATTCTTAAAGCCAAACAGCTCACGTATCGAAGAAATGCTCCCCCATGCATAATTTTGGATGGTGTTTTCCATTGGGAAAAATGAGTGTTCTGAGAAGTGGCTGAGTGACATGGCGTTTTCCGTAGTGAGCCCTTTGAACACAATTCAGAGAGCTGATTCTAATAACGTAAATAATTAGAAAGACTACAGAGAGCAGCTAGAACCCACATGAGATGAGGTCTTAGACGCAATAGGAAAAATTCTTAGAAACAGGTGAGATCGATGAAAATCGTGAAAAGAGTCACATTTGAATGCTACGTGTAGAAAGCGCTGAGAATAAGATAGCGGCTTGTATCGCACTGGTTGCAATAGCGATGCAAGCAACAATACAAACACCAGCAACTATCTTGTTATCGGGAAGGGTCCTTAAAAGCCAGAGCGAGCCTCTGCACTTTTCTGAGGTGATTGAGCTTGTAAGAAAGGCAGTAGCAGCAACCCGATGACCGCAGCACAAGTCGAGATGGTAATGAAGAATCCACTCCAGCCATAAGTTTCTAGAACGAGCGCTAATGGGTAACCAGAAAGTGCTGCACCCATGTAAGCAAACAAGCCAACAAAACCTGTCGCCGCCCCAGCAGAGTCTTTGTGCGAGCATTCTGCCGCCGCCATGCCAATAAGCATTTGAGGACCAAAAACAAAAAATCCGACACAAAACAGCCCAGCCGCTTGAAACACAAAATTGGTTAAAGGCATCAACCACAATGCAGAAACTGAAAGAAATATGCCGATGGCAAACAAAATATTCATTGGACCGCGGTTGCCACCAAACAGCCTATCCGAGCCCCACCCAGCAACAAGTGAACCAACGAAACCGCCAATCTCAAACAGAGACAAGGCAGCGTTGGCGTTTATCAAACTGTAATTGTGTTCTTCGGTTAGGTATAAGTTACCCCAGTCGTTGACCGCCGTTCTTACGATGTAAACCAGCACATAGCTAAAGGCGAGCAACCAAATGTACTTATTGCTGAACACATAGGTTTTCAATATTTCTCGATAGCTTAACCCTTGTCCATGGTTCTCTTGCGCCAACTCTAGGTGGTCACTGCGCCACTTCCCTACCGTCGGGAGTCCCATGGTGGTGGGCTTGTCACGTAAGCGCCAGCAAACGATAAGACCGATAAATACACCAATCACCCCCGGCCAGATAAACCCAGCTCGCCAACTGAATTGCAGCGTTAGATAACCCACGAGAATAGGAATGAGCGCCCCACCAACGTTGTGTGCTGTATTCCATATAGCCCAGCGAAAGCCTCTTTCGGAGCGAGAATACCAAGTCGTCAATAACTTGGAACACGATGGCCAGCCCCAACCTTGGAACCACGCATTCAGTACCCAAAGCGAGATGAAAGCCGCTAACGAACTCGAAAAGCCAAACGCGATGTTTATCAGACCAGTCGCGATTAGGCCAAGCCCCATGAAGTAACGAGGGTTTGAACGATCCGATATCGTGCCTGATATAAATTTCGATAAGCCATAAGAAAGATAAAAGAGCGTGCCAATTAAGCCGATATCGCCTTTATCCAAACCAAGGTCGGTGATCATGGCTGGCGCGGCATAATTAAAGGTTTTACGAGTGAAGTAAAAACCTGCATAGCCGACATACATACCTATCATGATGTGGAGGCGCCAGTAGCGATAACTCTGATTGACCTCATCATCAGTTAGAGCATCACTCTTTGACATTGTTGAGCGCAGAAATCCAAACATATTCGTTCTCACACTTTAGGTAATGTAACGCTGATATTGGTACCCGAAGATGAGCCATTAGCGTTGATTGTCATCTTGCCACCGAGCGCCTGAACTCGCTCTTGCATACCACGAACCCCCATTCCCTTGAGAAGGTCTTGCGCTGTAAAACCAACGCCATTGTCTGAGATCCGAAGATAAGCCTGATCATCTAGAATCAGTTCAATTCTGATTTCGCTCGCGTTGGCGTATTTAGAGGCATTGTTTAGAGATTCTTGGCACAGCCTGAAGATAGTGACCTTGAGCGTGTCACTCAAACACGAGTAATCACCTTGCCAATTTAACTGGATATCAACGCCGTGATCCGAAAACTCCATCTCTCGAATAAGCTGTTCCACGGAATCTTTTAGGTCAAGATCGTCCAACATCTTAGGTCTTAGTTTTGTAAGTAGGCGTTTGGTGGTGTCATAAACATTCAAAGACAATGACTCAATCGTCCCCGCACAGCGAACGCTCATCTCAGCCGCATCGACACGTTTAATAATGCTTGCCTGCGTACGAATTGCCGTGATGTTTTGGCCAATTTCATCATGCAGCTCACGCGCAATATCACGACGAACCGACTCTTCAGCTGTTATTAGCTGGCGTGAAAGGTTTTGGTTTCTGGAAAGCTCGCTTCGCAATTTGGAGTTGAGATCTTTCTGCTTTTGAACCGCAAGGCCCAGCAATATACCGGTAATAGTTTGAGCCGATAGAGACAAGAGTAAGTCGGTAATTTCGAGTTTGGACGTTCCGCTATGAGCAGCAATCAGCGCAACACTGTTTAACAAGGTCGCCAGTAAAGCGCCTTGCCATCCGTAACGTACGGCCAGCAAGATAATAGGGATCGCCATACAAAATGGGGCGAAGCGCCTTAGTTCATCAGGCAAGCTGGTTTGTATCAAAATACTGGCCACTAGCAACACACTGTATAAAGCGATGTGACGGATTTTGAACTCTACAACATTATGGATTAAGTAAGAGCTCAGTGGCGCCCACTTATTTTGGAATAGATAGTTCCAGACCAGATAACACATAGGTACCAGCATCAATCCACCCGTGATACTCGCTAACCACACCATGTAAACGGCTGGAACATGAGAACCCACCACGGCAACGTTAATTAATGCGGTAACCATGATTAAGCTCGCCATCACTAACAAGTGACGATTTTGATCACCATAGTAATAACGCTTGGCAAATAGAGTGGCAGGAATACTTAATCCACTGGCGACTAGTATGGTCAGCCATTGGGGTTCATCAAGCAATAACGCTAACGCGATCGCAAGTCCCCACTCTGCAATATAGATAGCAGGCCAATAGTGAGTGCGAGTGTGCAGCGTCATTCCCAATCGAAGTGAGAATGGGAAAAGCAGAATGGCTAACTCAGGGTCATTAATAAAATAGAAGGCAATAACCCATAAACAAAACCATGCACAGCCAGCCATAAAAACCCCACATAGTGAAGTGGCTAGATAGGAGCGCATTAGTACTGATCTTGAGTGAACAATTTAGCTAACTCAACGTTGTTCTTAACATTGAGTTTGTCCATCGCATTGGCACGGTGTACATGCACCGTTTTATGACTAACCCCTAGCTCAACGGCGATAGATTTCACATCGAGCCCTGTTGCCAATAACTGACACACTTCGCTTTCTCGGCGGGTGAGTTGGTTTAAAGAGGCTTTATTCTTCATTGGTGTCGCAAGCTTTATAGCGATATCGGGCGTGAGATAACAGCCACCATTTGCGCTCGTATATACGGCTTGGATTAACTCATCTGGGCTACAGCGCTTACTGAGGTAGCCTTTAGCTCCTAACTCTAATGACTTCTCAACCATTGCCGGAGAGTCATGTACGCTCAACATGATGCTGGCAATGCCTGATGGAATTTCTTCCAATAAGCTCAAGCCACTTTCATCCTGCATTGAAATATCCAAGATAACGACATCAGGGTGACAACTTGGCAATCCGAGGCGCGCTTCTGCCGCAGAGTTAAATTCACCCACGACCGTAATATCAGTTTCAAGACTGAGTAATTGAGCAAAGCCCGAACGAACAATGACGTGGTCATCAACAAGCGCAACATTAATCATGATATTAACCAGAATTAAGAGTAAGAAAGAAAAATAGCCCCGACAGGAGCTATTTAATATTAAGTTTATTGATAGAGATGATACTGAATCGAACTAGCGATTGGTATGATCTCACGTGCTTTAATCAAATAAAGCACGTGATAATAATTACGCGTTTTGAGCCGCTAGGTGCATCTTCTTCGCGTGACGAATTTTCTTCTCTTCCGCAACCGCAACGAATAGCAATAACACGATACAAATGGCAGCTGACGTATCGAGTGCTGCGAATGTCCCTTTCCAACCCGTTAAGCCAAAAATTGGCGTTCCATCCGCAATCATACCTAGGCCAAGTTTGGCAAAGCTGTCACCAATTAGGTAAGCAAATGTGCCTTTCACGCCGTCAGCAACACTGATTGCTTTCTTAGGTACAAAACCTACCGCAGCAACACCAATCAACAGTTGAGGACCGAACACTAGGAAGCCCAGTACGAATAGTGACGCTAGGTACATGAACTCACTCGTTGCATTTTGGTAGAACTCTAGAGAGACAATAATCAATCCAAGCGATACACAAGCAACTAAAGCACGACGTCCGTTCGCAAGGTCTGATAAATAACCCCACATCAATGTGCCAACCAGAGCACCGACTTCAAACAGAGTGAAACCTGAAATCGCCGTTTCCTTTGATAGACCTAGCTCTTGATACGCGTAAACGGTAGACCATTGATCGATACCGATACGAACAATGTATAAAAAGATATTCGCGAAGCAGAGTAACCAGATCACTTTGTTTTTTAGAATGTATTCAACAAAGATCTCTTTCTTGGTCATTTGATTTTCTTCAGCGATAGTATCTTCTTCGCTAATTTCTTCATCAAACAACTCTTCAACCGTACCTAAGCCGTATGCTTCTGGAGAGTCGTTACCAAAGCGCATACCAATGAAACCAACCACAATCGCGATGATAGATGGGAAAACAAACATGCCAATTACGTTGCCATCAAATAGGTAGTTTGCGCCAAACAGAGCAACACCAGCTGCACCCGCACCACCCACGTTATGTGACATATTCCAAAGACCTAAATATGAACCACGCTTGTTACGAGGCGTCCATTTAGTGATCGTTGAGTAACTTGAAGGGCCACCCGTACTTTGGAAAAAACCACTCAATGCGTAGAAGGCAACCATCATGAATAAGCTAGCGCTGCCGCCACCCATACTGAAGCTGAAGCCCAACATGGCAATACCAGAAAGGACAAGCATGAATGGCAGGAACTGTTTGGTATTTTTACCATCGGCGTAATAGGAAACGACGGTTTTACCAATACCATAAGTAATTGAGAAACCAAGACCGATAAGACCTAGATCCGTCATTGATAACCCATAAGTAGAAATCATGTCGTTTTGCGCGACATTGAAGTTCTTACGGATCAAATACATGGTTAGATAACCAATGAACACGACTAGGTAAGATTGTAGGAAGGGTTTAAACCACATTTTTCTTCTGGTTTCGACCGGAAGATCCAGTGTCGGTTTTCGAACCTGATCTAGGAACTTTAACATTGTGAACTCTCTTATTATTTATGAGGTCTGCACGGCATAATTGCGACCATGCATTCTTTGTTAGTTGACCGTGAAATAATAAGGAGTCTAAAAATCGACCGCATGAGAGAGGGTCTTAGAATAACTAGGAAAAATTCCTAGTTCAGAATTGGGAGTCAAGAAAGCGTGAACAGCATCACTTTGTTTACGGTCTGTTATGTATTGATATTACGATAACAAAAGTAACTCATTTCAAGGCTGATGAACTTTGTAAACGAACAGACACAAGCGAAACACTTCGCCTAAAAAAAGCGCCAGTGTCGATTCATCACCATCAAACTCCATGACATGATCAATACTGGCTCAACATTCATTCCTATTAAAATAGATTCGATAGGCTTGTTACGTTTTGCGCGAATCGAACTACAGTCGTTTACCGCTGCCGTCTTCCCACATAACTTCGCACTCTTCTTTGATAGCAGCTTTCAACAGTTCAACCAACGGAAAAGCTCGGCTACCGATATTGACAGGCGCTTCAACAACCTCTTCTTCATTGTCGTCATCAGCATTTTCTTGCTCGACTGGTTTGCTCTGCTCTGCGGCGATCGCAGTACGTAAATTATCCAGAGCTTGAGGAACGTCTGGAGCATCAATGGCTCCTGGGATCGCGCCACTATGTCCAAGCATCTTAATGAACTGAAGACCGACTTCACCAAACATAGTGACGCTAGCATGAGCCTTGCAACTAAAGGTAATTAACATAATGAGCCTCTATCAAATTTAGGTATATATAAACATTTAGCTATCTACAAGCATTTAGCTATATACAAACTATGTTGAGTAAATCATTGGAAAGCAAGTAGATAATAACTAAATCGCTTTTGCCAAATCGAACCTTGATTATCCTCACGCTCGGACAAGCTTGCGCCGTCAGTGATACACATCACTATTTATTATTGGTTGATTACTTTTTAATATAAAACCTTGATAACAATCACACTAAATAGCCATCTAAACCTCTGCGTAGCTTATTATTTAATCTACTATTAACTCCATTATCAAAATCTTTGGCACAAATCACATGAAAAGGCTGGTCGGCAGACACCTAGAAGAAATGGCGGACATACGATCCACCCGCAAGCAAAAAATTGTCCACTCCTTTTCACTGACTGCCGCTGCGTTATTCATTTTCTACACTTGGGCTTACTTCCAAGGCCAACATTACACACTGTCGGTTTTCGAATTGTGTTTTGCACTGATCGCTATCTCCAATGCATTTTACGTAAGAAAAGTCATTAACCCTGAATATTCCGAATTGATTCTGAGTGGCGTTCTTCTAGTACAAGGGGTTATCCTATTCTTGTACAGTCACGCGATTCCCGACCGGATACTTTGGCTCTATCCGATTCTGGCAGCCGTCATTTTCATTAACGATTTCAGAATTGGCATTATCTTCAGCACCTCATTTTGCCTGTTTATCAGCACCTTAATTACGGCGATGCCCAACAACTTTTCTTTGCCATTTAACAGCACACACCGATTTATTCTTAGCCTGTTTACCATGAGCTTGGTGTGTCACACATCCGCTTATTACTACACAAAAGCCGTCAGTTATATCCAACGTCTTTATAAAGAAGGCATTGAAGATCTCGCCTACAGAGACCAACTTACCGGATTGGCAAACCGTTGGAGCTTTGAGCGCTGGGCGGTGGAAAAGCTTGCGACAGTGGATAGTGAGCGATCACTTACGGCATTGGTCTTTTTAGATATTGACGACTTTAAAGGCATTAACGACAGCTACGGGCACGACGTAGGAGACAGTGTCTTACAGCACTTTGCCAATCGCTTGAGTAACAACATTCGAACCAGAGACAGAAAAAGCCATGAATACGACTATTCGATTGCGCGCTTTGCTGGCGACGAGTTTGTTTTGATGCTCTATGATGTACCTACTCGTAAAGATCTAGACGGTATTTTAGATAGGATTTGTGGGTTATTCGAAAGTGGTTGCCAGACAAACGAGAGAATCAAGGAATTGACGCTCAGTGTTGGGGTGTCTTTGTATCCGCAAGATGCTCAAGAGCTACATGAACTGACGAGATGTGCAGATAAAGCGATGTATGTTGCCAAGCATTCAGGAAAAAACCGATACGCTTATTATCACGACAATCCAGTATCGACATTGATCGAAGAACTACCGACGAACCTAACCTTCTCAGAATCGGATTCATCTGAGCTTGAAGATTGTCTTGAAGCAAAAGTCGAAGGGAACAATGTTACGCTGTTAAAAACGCGTCAACGTTAACCATTAATATCGCTGACTGCTAAACGCACTAACCTGCCATATACATAAGCCATAGGCTCACTAACCCGATCACAATCATCCATACGACTTGTCGTGTTCGGTTTGGGTTATTGCCTCTAGGTCTCACTACCGTTTTAAAAGCAGCTTGCTTAGCCGACTGAATAAACGGTGCTTCAATCGCACGTTTTTTTACGCGACGTTTAACCGCGCTGTTCGCAACCTCGGTAAAACGCTGCCCTTGCTCCGTTGTAAAATCGTTATCAAAGCCCATCCGACCTTGCCTTTCGCCATGTTTTTGCTGTACTGCCATAGCGGCCTCCTTGGCGGTCTACTCTATATTGAGTATAGACATAATTTCATATTGTTACCTGTTCAAAATTATTGTTACCTGTTCAAAATTTTCGAATAAGTCACTCAACGCTATGCCATCTTCTTTTTAAATCGAATTACATAAACTACAGCTATTCAAGTTTATGAGGATTTCAAAATGACGAGTGTAAGAACAGTAGATCATGTGATTGCAGCACATGCCACCTCCGATGGTGATGGCGTCAAAATCCAAAGACTCGCTGGCTTCAATAACACGCGTTTCTCTCCATTTTTGATGATTGATGAACTTAAGTCGGATGAAAGCAAAGACTATGTTGGAGGCTTTCCTCCACACCCTCACCGTGGGATAGAAACGCTCACTTACATGCTCCAAGGTCACTTCCAACACAAAGACCACATGGGGAATGTTGGAGAGCTACGCAGCGGTGGCGCGCAGTGGATGGCCGCAGGTCGTGGTGTTATTCACAGCGAAATGCCAATGATGGAAGAAGGCGCACTGCATGGCTTTCAGGTTTGGATAAATCAACCTGCGTCACACAAAATGCTGCCCGCGCAATATCACGACTTCCAGAGTGAAAGCATTACAGAACACCAAAGCGAACAACGTGGTTTATTGAGAGTGATAGCCGGTGGGTTTGAACTGCATAACCAAACTGACGATGATTCAGAGGCTTTACGAGCGCAAGGTCCATTGCAAAAGACAGGTGTGCCATTAAGCGTTGCGGATTGGCGCTCTCATTCTGGGCAAAAAGTGACGTTAGGGACTAATGTTAATCACAATGCCATGACTTATGTGTACCGAGGCAGCATTAAGATCGGCGACAAAGTGATCAAGCAAGGTCAGCTTGCCCTTCTCACCAAAGCTGACTGGCTTTCTTTAGACAGCTTAGAAGATTCAGGTGTACTGGTTTTTTCTGGTGAACCGATTAATGAACCTGTTGTGCACTATGGTCCGTTCGTCATGAATTCAATGGAAGAGATTGAACAAACGATTCAGGATTACAACAACGGCGTATTTGAGACTTACTGATTTACCAATGTCTGTTTTTGAGCTTTGAATTTTGAATCGAGAATTGAAGATTGAAGATTGAAGAGATTTTGCAACGAACAACGATTTGGTCATCCATTTGATGACTGCAAAAACAAGTGACACTATCCACTGCCGGTTACTATCACTTATTTAACCACGCTCCTAGAGCGTGGTTTTTTTCTATTAAGTCAGAGACCAACGGTGCCCTAATTAAACGAATTTAGAGCGAGTTACAGATATTCACACAGGTAAGCTGTCGCTTCTTTTACCTGTAGGTCGAATGAAGAATCACCCGCAACGTCAAAGGACTCACCAGATTGGTATGTCGTCCAGTCATCATCACCAACACGCTTTACAATTAAAGCACCTTTAACAACGGTCATCTTTTCTGGAGCCGCAGTACCGAATGTGTATTCGCCAGCTGCCATCACACCAACACTCACATCAGCGCCTGCTTGGTTAAACGCTAACGACTTAACGCCACCTTCAAAGTATGTGTTTTCTTTAATCATTGTACTTCCTTGTTATCTCAAAATTGCAATTATTGGACTCAGCGAATGAGCCTATGCGTAAATCTAGGTGATAATTGTTTTAACCAATTCAAGACTGTCCTACAAGAAATAAATACGCATAGCTTAGGCATTTCTTGAATTCGCTTTCATTGATAACGTAAATACCAAGGAATCAGGCAAAAAATCGCCAACGCAACCAAATTTATTGGAACATTCGATCCTGCTTCTAACTCTTATAACAATTTTTGCAAACTAAGGTTTTAGTTAATAGAATCTAAAATAATATCAGTGGGAAAATGAAGAGATAATGGCAAAAAAGTCGATCAAAAGCAGAGATTTATTTGCCAACTCGTTACTCTACAGCTTCCTATTAGCTGGCTTTATGATTGCCCTCACCGCGGGCTATTTTGCTTACCAAGCCCACCAACAATCTGTCAGCCCAAGCAATGTCTATGGCACATGGATAGAGATTGCGGCACCACCTTACAATACTGATACCCTGACACTTTCAGATAATGGTGTAATGATGAATCATCGCCTCATTGCTACCTCGTTTGATTTTGATGGCAAGATTGTCACGATTAGCACAGGTTCTGGAACCACCGTCTACACCATCAGTGGTACTTACGATTCTCCTCGCTTGAAACGACTAGAGCCAAGCGTACCATCTCAGCAATTTATTAAAGAAGGCTACGAGGATACTGCAGCTGGTGATACCCACAGTGTGATGCAACAAAGACGCGCTTCCTTAGCCGAGCAATTCAAAAGATAATCCCCTTCTCAGTCTTCTTCAGTCGTCTAAATAACAGTCGTCTAAATAACAGTCATCTAAATAATAGTCTTCTCCGTAAAAAGTATTCTCCGTATCACTACTTTCATATTTACCTACCGATCTGCGCCGCTCACCCAACACACTTCGCTTTGTGATACTGCTTCAACTTGCGATATTTTCTTATCGTTTGTCGCATCTTTTCATAACTTCATGTCGTGGATTTTCACTTATGAGATTTTACTTCTGAAGGGTGTTTTATTTTATAAAACATGGACTCAGCCTCTCACTCATTAAGCAACAGAATTGTAACGAAATACTATTTTTTAGTTGTCCATCGAAAACGGATTTATTTTCAGTTATAAAATTAAAACTCTCTCGAATACTGACTGGGAAGCTCCTTCAAAACTGACTGGAGCCGTTTATGGGGCCATTTGGTTCTCGTAACCTTCAAGGAATGAGAGAAAAAGTATGATTCGTATTAATACCTGTGCGGCAAGCATTGCTCTAGCGCTATCTGGTACAGCATTAGCTGCTCCAACAGCACCTAGCATCGACATGTACGGTTCCAACAACCTGCAGTTTTCTAAAATTGAACTCGCGATGGAAACCACTTCTGGCTACAACCAGATGGTTAAATATCACGACAAAGCAAAGGTCGACGTCAAGTTCAACCAATGGAGCGGAACGTCAGGAAACACGTACAACATCTACTTCGATGGCGTTAAAGTGGCCACTGGCCCTATTACTGGTAGCCAAACTACAGCTTCATTCGAATACGGCCAAGGCGGCTTATTTCAGATGGAAATCGAGGCGTGTGACGAAACAGGCTGCGCCAAGAGTGCTCCCGCTCAGATCACGATTGCAGATACCGATGGTTCACACTTAGCACCACTTGCAATGAATGTTGACCCGAATAACAAGTCATACAACACAGACCCAAATACGGTAGTAGGTACTTACTTTGTGGAATGGGGCATCTATGGTCGTGATTACACGGTTGATAACCTACCCGCTGATAACTTGACCCATATCCTTTATGGCTTCATCCCAATTTGTGGTCCTAATGAATCAGTAAAATCGGTAGGCGGCAACAGCTACAACGCACTCATGACAGCCTGTCAGGGTGTAAACGATTACGAAGTGGTGATTCATGACCCTTGGGCAGCTTTCCAAAAGAGTTTCCCGCAAGCTGGTCACGAATACAGCTCACCTATCAAAGGTAACTACGCAATGATGATGGCGCTAAAACAGCGCAATCCAGACTTGAAAATCATCCCATCAATTGGTGGTTGGACACTGTCTGACCCGTTCTTCGATTTCACTACAAAAGCGAACCGCGACACGTTCGTTGCATCGGTTAAGAAGTTCCTAAATACATGGAAATTCTACGATGGTGTCGATATTGACTGGGAATTCCCAGGTGGAGGCGGTGCTGCTCCCGATCTTGGTGACCCTGTAAATGACGGCCCTGCTTACATTGCATTGATGGCAGAGCTGCGCGTTATGTTAGATGAGCTAGAAGCTGAGAACGGCCGTACTTACGAGCTAACATCAGCGATCGGCGTTGGTCACGATAAGATTGAAGACGTGAACTACGGCGATGCTATCCAATACATGGATTACATCTTCGCAATGACTTACGACTTCTACGGCGGTTGGAACAACGTGTTAGGTCACCAAACAGCACTAAACTGCGGTAACTTCATGCGTCCTGGTCAATGTGATGGCACAGGGCTTGATGAAAATGGCGAACAGTACACTGGCCCTGCTTACACCACAGACAACGGCATCCAACTGTTACTTGAGCAAGGTGTTCCTGCGAACAAACTTGTTGTTGGTACAGCGATGTACGGTCGTGGTTGGGAAGGCGTATTACCTTCATCACTCACCGATCCTACTGACCCAATGACTGGCGTAGGTAATGGCAAACTGACCGGCAGCTCTGCTCAAGGCGTATGGGAAGATGGCGTTATTGACTACAAAGGCATTAAAGCGAACATGCTTGGTGCAAACAACCAAGGCATCAACGGCTTTGAGTATGGTTACGACGAAATGGCAGAAGCGCCTTACGTTTGGAACCGTACTTCGGGCAAGCTGATCACATTTGATGATGACCGCTCAGTAAAAGCAAAAGGCGCGTACGTTCGTAGCCTTGGCCTTGCGGGTCTATTCTCTTGGGAGATTGATGCAGATAACGGCGACATCCTCAACGCAATGCATGAAGGCCTAGCGGGCGGAACAACAGATCCTGTAAACCGTAAACCAACCGCAGCAGCGGGCGCAGACCAATCGGTTGAAGGCCCAGCTTCTGTTTCTCTAGACGGTAGCGCTTCAAAAGACAGCGACGGCACGATTGCGAGCTACGCTTGGTCACAAGTAAGCGGTGCAGCGGTCACGCTAGCCAACGCTAATACAGCTGTTGCAAGCTTCGATGTGGTTGAAGTTGCTCAACAAGAAGTACTCACGTTCAGCCTAACGGTAACTGACAACGAAGGTGCTACTTCAACTGACACCGTGGTTGTAACAGTAAGCCCTAAAGACACAGGTCCAGTAAACACAGCTCCGGTCGCGGTTGTTTCGGCTCCGGCTGAAGTAAGTGCAGGTGATGTTGTAGTGGTTGATGCTTCGGCTTCGAGCGATGCTGACCAAGACACATTAACCTTCACCTGGGATGTACCTGCTGGTGTTGATGCAACGGTTCAAGGTTCTTCAGTGAGCTTTGTCGCGGCGGAATACACGCAAGATACAACGCTGAACTTCTCTGTAACGGTCAGCGATGGCACTGATACATCGGTAGCGGCTACTTCAGTGAACGTTCTTAAGAAAACCACAGGCGGCGGTACGTGTACTAACGCTTGGGATTCAAGTGCGGTCTACACTGGCGGCGACCAAGTAACTCAAGGCGGTAAGGTTTGGGAAGCGAAATGGTGGACAACAGGTGAAGATCCAACAACGACAGGCCAGTGGGGCGTGTGGAAAGAGATCGGTCCTGCAAGCTGCTAACTAAAAATAGTGCTTAGTTAAATACTGACTAAGCATCAACTAAATCCCTAAAACAAAGGCCAACCAGATACTGTCTGGTTGGCCTTTTTATTTATGTTTTCTGAGCTTTTAGCTTACGATCTTTTTACTGGCGTTCTACTGACTTGCGCTCGTTAGACTTAGCCAATCAAGTTATCAAAGCTCTCGAATACTTGTGGGCACTTCATCACTCGCCCGTGACCCTGTCCTTGAGTCGCAATCAAGGTAACGCGACCCATTTCATTAGCAGCACGCTGAGACACATCAAACTTAGTAAACTTGTCTTGCTCGTCATGAACAATGATCGTTTGAGATTCACGAAGCGCTAGCTTTCCATAGGGATCAACAGACTGAATTGGGTAGTTAAACTGCTCTTCCACTTCGCCCACGACCGCCTCAAACAACTTCATTGAGTAACCAGAACGCGCAACGCTACCAAATAGGTTTTCTAGATAATCCAACACAGGTGCAATGAGCAACAAAGGTTTGTTTTCTAGTTTAACGTGCTTACACTCCAACGCAGAAGCGGTACCCATACTGTGACCGACCAAACCTGCCACTTCCCCCACCGAATCTAGAACAGCTTCCAAACCGTTCACAAATGCAGGGATATGACCATGTACGCCATCGCTGCCACCATGAGCAGGATGATCGTAAGCCATTGCGGTAAAACCTTTAGCAGCGATGTGTTCCATTAAAGGAAAGAATTGACTCGCGGTGCCAGACCAACCATGGGTCAGTACCCAAACGGGCCCCGTACCCAAAGAGTAAGTTTTCAAAACGCCATCACGACCTTTGATTTCACTCTTAATAAGCCCTTGAGGATCGGCATTTTTCTGCTCGGTACGCATCGGAGTGAGCAGCAGTTTACGTGCCGTTTTCTTTGCATGACTCGGCGCTAAAATGTAGTGCAGATTGGTTGTAGCGCCAATCAAGCTACGCTTGAAGCTGAATTTGTTCGATGTATTGAAATAGATTTTGTCACTCATGACCGTTCCTTGTATCGCCATCATTATTGGCGGATCGAGCTCGGCCCTAAAAATCGAACGACCGTGCTATTTATTGATATAAAAAATGGCGCTACTGCGATTTATCATCGCTTACCACCACTTCTCTAAAATTTTGTTGTAAACCTTACCTCAGCAAGACTCACATGATTTGCGAGTTAACCTGCTGTATGTATTAAACCGCTTTCCAGCTAGCGACCAAGCGCTCAACACCACTCCAAAAATGAGTATGGCTCGCTTGCTGCCCTCGCAATGAGTAAAACAAGTTCGCACTTAAATACAGACCATATAACTCAAAAGTTGCCTGCTTAGGGTCTAAATCAGCCCTGAACTGTTTGCTCTCAACCGCTTTTGCTACCTGAATCGTCAAGTAATCAATCCACACTGAAATGGTTTTCTGCAGTGCCTTCTGAATCACAGAGGTTTCGCTGCCTGCATCTTTCCAAGCATCAATAAACATGCAGCTGCCTTGGAACGAGTGGTTCCAGCCCAGCCAGTTATCGAGCAGTTGTTTCAGCTTGGCTTCAATATCACCGTCGCCCAACTCTCTCGCCGGAATGATGACTCTTTCAGTGAATATGGCGTTGGAATATTCGAGTACAGAGAGTTGCAGGTTCTCTTTAGAGTTGAAGTGCGCAAACAATCCACTCTTAGACATACCACACTGCTTGGCTAATTCGCCAATCGTCAAACTTTCAAGACCATTCTCACTCGCAAGTGCAAATGCATGGCTCAAAATATACTCTTTGGTTATCTTTCCTTTGCTCATTATTCACCAATAATAAATCTGATGCTTTATTTTTAGCACGTTCGTACTTTTTTTCAAGTTTTTTACTTAACCCTTGGTATTCATTTTGTATTATCAAAGAATTGTGGAAAAATGCGACAGTATTCAAAGGAAATTGAAATCGACTAACAAAGGAAAAAGAATGAACACACTTTGGGAACAGTTTGCGTTTTCGGCGTCAGTAACAGGCCCTATCTGTTTAATGCTGTTTCTCGGTGTGATGCTCAAGCGAATCGGCTTAATCAATGACAATTTCATTGATGTCGCATCTAAGGTCGTATTTCAAGTCACTCTACCCGCGATGCTATTTCTAAGCATTGTTCAATCGAATCACAACTTTTCAGCCAGTAGCGCATTAGTGGCGTTTGGCGTCATCGCTAACTTTATCTTTTTCTTATTCACGATTTTCTCAACCAAATTGGTATTCAAAGGTTCGAAAGATCAAGGTGTGATTGTCCAAGGTGGATTCCGCGCTAATACCGCGATCATCGGCCTCGCCTATGTGGCTAATATCTATGGCAACCAAGGCGTGGCATTGGCTGCTATCTATGTCGCATCCCTAACCGTGCTGTATAACATTCAAGCCGTGATTGCACTGACCCCCAAAGGCAAAGACACTGGCGCTAAAGCCATTAAAGTCATCGTCAAGTCCATCACCAAAAACCCGTTGATCATCGCTATTTTCTTAGCGGTCGTCTTCTATGCGCTTTCAATTCCTATTCCAAAAATGGTGGCTGACGCTGGGCAATACTTTGCCAATATGACATTACCTTTAGCCCTGCTCTGTACTGGCGGGTCGCTGGATATTAGCTCGCTCAAACAAGAAAAGTTGTCGACGTGGTTCGCCTCTAGCTACAAGTTAATTGCCTCACCGTTACTGATTGCATTGGCTGCTGGGTACTTAGGGTTTGAAGGGCTCGACCTCGGGCTTATCTTTTTGATGAGCGCAGCACCAACGGCAGCAGCGAGCTATGTTATGGCTCGTGCGATGGGAGGGAATTCAACCTTGGCGGCTAACATCATCGCGCTCACGACCGTTGTTTCTCTTATCACTTGCACACTAGGTATTTTTGCACTCACCGCAATGGGTTTAATATAGCTGCGACAGGCTTCAAAAAACCGACATAAGCCCTGAAATAAAGGTCATAAGCCTTGATTTAGGACTAACTGATTGGGCAGAAAGGCTGCTAGATTTCGTAAAAATTTTACTAAGAGATCTGATATGTCTTCCGTTCAACATACGCCTTCACAACACATCGCCAGTATCGAGTTAGGCCGAGTGATTGCTATCTTGGCGATCATTGGTTTACACGGCCAAATGGCACTCACTTATTGGCAAATAGATGAAGTGCCTTGGATCGGTTATGTGCTCAACCAAACCGCTCGTTTTGCGGTCCCTCTGTTCTTCCTGGTTTCTGGCTATCTTATTCAGCCTAAGTTGGCTGCATCGCCTTGGACAACCTTCATCAACTACTCCAAACCACTGCTTAAAGTTTGGTTGGCATGGAGCATCATTTGCTTAGTGATGCCATTCAATCTCGCGAAGGTAGAAGAGTTTGGCTATCTAGGTGAACGTGAAGGCTATTGGGGTTTCTTAATGAGCACTCCTCTTAACTCATTCTTAGAGGGAGGTCTGGTGCATTTGTGGTTCATTCCAGCCCTTGTTTGCGCAGTGTTGATCATCGCTTTATTGGTTGAGTTGAAGCTCAACAAACTTCTATTACCGATCGCTATTGCACTCTATGGCTATGGTGTTTTGGCAGGAAGCTACGCAACGCTAACCGGATTAGAAGCACCCTTCTTCACGCGTAATGGCCCGTTCTTTGGCACGTTAATGGTGACCTTAGGTTTCCTTATTCGTCAGAATCAATGGAAGGTGTCGTCAACTAAAGCGTTGGGGTTATTAGCGTTAGGCATGTTGATTCACTTTGCTGAGGCGGCATGGCTCACCACGTTCGACATCGGATTCAACATGAATGATTTCTTGTTTGGCACGGCGCTATGGGGGATGGGCGTGCTTATGTGGCTTTTGGCTAATCCAAACATGGGTAACTACACTTGGGTTCGTGCCATTTCGAATCGTATGCTGGGTATTTACGTGTGCCATTTGCTGATCATTATCGTGCTGTTCAATGTCTGCGGCATACTGGGCATCACCGAATTAGCCAAAGATAGCATCGTATTCTTCGGTACCTTTATTCTGAGTTTCTTGTTGGTCGTTGGGATCGAAAAAACGCCACTGCGACGCGTGCTACTTCGCTAGCTAAAACTATCCGCTAAATCAGTTTTAAAGAGCCACAAAAAATAAAGGCAAGATAACGGATTATCTTGCCTTTATTTCATCATGTCAGTAACGAGACTGTATCACTCGTTGAAGTGTTATCGGAACGCCATTGCGCCCTTGCCAACACCTTCATAAGCGACGATTTGTAGTGATTGGCTCTCTGCTAGGCTAGGCTCAACTTGATCCGCAATATAGCCTGCCAGTAATTCCACCGTGGTATCCGTCGGCAAGATTTCTGTTTCACTCTTAGCAATCGCTAGCTCAAATTCGCCTTGAGGTGCGGTGTAGCGAAAGCCATAGTGACTTTCATCATTAACGCTTTGCGCGTGTTCACTCAGGTTAAGTGATGAAACTGAAACTTGGTCTTCTTTAGAGCCTAAATAGATGTCTTCCCAACGCTGAGCAAATGCTTGTTCGCGTTGCTCGTCACGCTGACCATCAACCGAGATTTCGACTGGAGAACGGTGGCCATGGGCGATGCGTTGGCAATTACCATCATGCTTTTTCAAACCATGTGTATAGTGGTAGAACGCGCCATTAATGTTCTCATGACGAAGGGTGATCTCTAACCCGGTGACGTTACTTGGTAGGTTATCGCGAAGGATATTGTAAACGTGTGCGGTCACACTCTCGATGGTGATCGCTTCTGCATCAATCAGGCAATATGCTTCATCAGGGCAATGTAGATGAAGACTCTTGTCACCACGCAACACATCAACCTTAGAGTAGCCCGCTTTGCTCGCTTGAAGAACAATTGCAGCGCTTTGCATTGGCAGCAGCAAACGGTGATCAACGTGCTCATCGACAAGCTGTTTGATCTGCTTTTTGACCTTACTAAAATCCAGCACCATGCTCATTTCATTAAGTTCACCAGACATGGTGACATCTAAAATCCAACTATCTCCTACGACCCCTCTGTGTTCACAGATGTATGAAGAATCGATAACGGTAAGGTCTCTTACAAATAGGTTCAAGTTGAACTCCTTAATACTTTAATGAGATACGGGAGGCTGAATAATGTCCAGCAGGCACTTCGTCTCATTGGTGTCTAGATAAAATAGGACGAGCAGGATGTTACGACAAGCTTAAAAAGTCCACCTTTTTAGACCCTCTTTTGAGAAAAGAACAAACTCTGCACAATTTCCGCTAAAACATAGACCAGCCCGATGCGAATAGCCATATCTTGGGTAAGGTTGCCGAGCGTTTCACGATACATTTTGCTTTAGCCAAAGGCGCGGTGACACCCCAGCAACATGCTGAAAAGCGCGTGAAAATCCCGAATAGCTGCTGTAACCCACTTCATCAGCGACCCAGTTGATGGGCTTATTTTGCAATAACAGGGATTGAGCCACTGAGACTCGCCACTTTTGCACATAATCTCCGGGCGTCTCACCGACTTCTCGTTTGAACGCTTCAATAAACTGAGTTCGAGACATCGCGGCCAGTGACGCCATTTCCGCAATCGAAAAATGACGAGCAGGCAGTAGGTGAACGGCCGTAACCACCGAAGCCAATCGTGGATGTGCTAGGGCTGAGAATACCCCTTGATCAATTTGCTGCTGTTCAATGAGATGACGAAAAATCAAAGCCATCAAGGCGTCACTCAACTTATCCATTAGATATTGTTGCCCTGACGATTGTTGTCCTGAAGATGCTTGCCCCGACTCTCGAAACAGCACCTCTATCACTGGCATTAAGTTAGGTGCATCCGAAAACGGAATCACTATCACGTCAGGCAGAGCAGACAATAAAGGATTCATCTGCCCTGAACGATATTCGACATTCGCACACACGACCTCAGCACCGTCTCCCACACCTTCAATCACATGTGGTGTGCTATTTGGAAGGTAAACAATGCAGGGCTGTGACAGTTGCCTGTACTCCGTGTGCGCACTAGACAAGGTCAACTCACCCGCGCTCAATACATGAAGATGCCCTTCTTTACCCTGTTGCGGCTTAAATGACGACACTCCGCACAAATTGCCAGAATAGAAAACACCGGTACGTATTGAGAAGTGTTCCATTAGTTGTGAAAGCAGATCCATGCATCCTCCGAACGATTCGCTTACTTTTAAGTTCTTTTGTCCCTCTATAGACCGGACGAGTGGGCTAAATTATTTCAAACAAGATAACCAACACTGACAAGGAACTTGATATGTCACACATGAAATCGACCAGTCAAAAAATCACTCTATTGGCCGCGTTACTAGGAACCAGCTTTTCACTGATGGCAGCAGACATCGACATGAGCGTTGATAGCAATGACATCGCGATCAAAGGCTATGACCCAGTGGCTTACTTTACTGATGCTGGTGCCGTTCAAGGTTCATCAGAATTCACTGCTACTTATAAGAACGCTATTTATCAGTTCGCAAACAGTGACAACCGAGATCAGTTCCGCACCAATCCTGAAGCTTATGCGCCTCAATACGGTGGCTATTGTGCCTTTGGTGTGGCTATGGGTAAGAAATTTGAGACCGACCCTAACGCATGGAAAGTCGAAGATGGAAAGCTGTATCTGAACTTAGACAAATCTGTACAAAAACGATGGTTGGAAGATACGCAAGAGTTCATCCAAGACGCCAACAGCAACTGGACGACAATCAAAACCGTAGAAGCCTATAAGCTTTAGTCTATAAGCTTTAACCTACAAGTTTTAGCCTAGTAACTTTAACCTTTATCCATTGCCCATTAATAAAAATGGAAGCGACCGAACGCTTCCGTTTTCATTTCGACGTTCCAAATCTTAATAAGCCTCCAGCTATTGGCATCACCACAATAAATAGCGATGCGCAGCTCAAATCAGGGAAAACCCGTCAGCCTTTAGCACGAATCAAACCCATTTCTATTCTATACTCCTAGAAGATAAGCTTTTCTTTTTATGGAAGAATAATGATATTACCTAGGATTTTTGCACTTGGGCTCTGCGCCTTATCAACACTGACTTATGCCAACCCATGGCAGTTCGTCAAAAGTGAAGACGGCATCATCATTGATAAGAGACCTCACAGTGAAGGCTTAGTAGAGATACGAGCACAAATGCAAACGCCCACCACTTATTCCGGTTTTTTACTGTTGCTGGAAGACAGCGAGAACGTGCCAAACTGGATAGACAATGTGTCGCAAAGCCGTGTCTTGATGCAGATATCTGAGGCAGAAAACATCGTCTATACCCAATTCAAAGCGCCTTGGCCTGCTAGAGATCGCGATATGGTGACCTACTCAAAATACAGCATTGAGGATGAGCAGTTTGTCTTGTCGATTAAAGATGCCTCTAACTATTTGGCGAAAGAGTCGGGGTATATTCGAATTTACGATGTGGACGCACTTTGGACGCTGCAACCGCTCACTAATGGCAATACTTACATCACCTACACCGCATATGCGAACGCAGGGGGTATTTTGCCCAATTGGTTGATGAATAAGTTATCGATAGGCAGTGCGCTGAGCACGTTTAAGGGGCTGAAAGAACAGCTACCAAAATACCAAGGCCAGCAGCACCCCAACCTGCCAAGTGAGTCTCGTTAGCGGTACAAGTAAATAGGTCAATAAGGTTAAAGACTAAGGTCTTCTTGCTAGATCGCGAGCTAAGATAAGCGCTAAACCAAACACCTGAAGAAACAGGGCGATGTTCTTATAGAAAGCCATTTTCTCATCAAGCCTTTGGATCAACTCAACCAAGGTCAGATTATCCAAATAGTAGTCATCAATACGTGATCGTTGCGCTTCTTGGGCATTGTTTATCAGCATCATAAGCTTAGGTAAGTTAGCCAACGAGATGGCCGGCACCTCGTCACTCACCCAGCTTCGAAGTTGTCCGCGAAGCGCTTCATCAAGAACAGTGGCAGGTTGAGCGATTTCTGGGGATAGCTTATCAAGGTGAATCAGAATCGCTTCACGCTTACGCTCTAAGGTTTCGATCGTATTCCAGGACAGTTGTATAGAATACACATTGCCGTATTTACGATCGTTGTATTCCGATTTCTCCGCTTCAATTTTGTCCAACACCAAGCTCGACATGACAATCGCCATGATGTTGAGTATTAGCCCTGCAAGGACAATCGCCCAAGCAGGAGGAAGGCGCAATGCCATAATGCTCCCTAGAACATTTTATCAAAAGGTAGGTAAGCTAAGTTTAGGACAATCAAGGAGATCATGCAGATAAGCGTTAACACCATACCCACTTTTCTGCCTTTGAAATTCTTCGCTAAGATCCCTTTAGCGTGAATCACTCGCCCCAGAATAAACGCCACACCAATGACATGAATAAGCCACACACCAGCCCCATTCATCTCTAGCAACCCCATCAAAATCACCGTGATTGGGATGTAATCCATCGCGTTACTTTGTGCCGAACGTGCTATCTGTAACGACTCAACACCGCCATCGGCATGAGCAACAAGATTGATTCGTCTTTGCTTAATAACTTCAATCGCCAACCAAATCATTACGACTGTCAGCAGAGCTGCGTAAAGTGCTGTAACCATCATATTTCCCTATTGTTTTGTCTTAACTCAGTGTTCTTTTCTATCTTTTCGACATTAACCGCCAAGATAAAATGATAATCACGCCCGAGCACTTGTAAGAGATCTCTCACACCGAACGTAAGAGATCACAATCAAGCTTCGCAGAAAATTCCTAAAATACAAACCCAACCCCTTGTTTTGTATGAATCCACGCATATTTCTTTCGGCTAGTGAGTACATTTATTTCTTGAGGTGGATTGTGAGTAAAGCCTCTGCAGTGTTTAATACACATGTCGACAGGGAGTTGGCAGGAACAGGAAAAAGCCTAACGGATTAGGTATCTTCTGGATGAAGATTTGATGGCTTAGGATGAGTTATCAGCAAGGAAGTTTTGCTCTAGGATAGAGTCGCTTGTCAGGATGATGAGTTAGCAAGGACACCGCTAGGAAGGCGATGAATTGGATAGGTTAAAGGATTTAGCCACGTCAAGGAACGATGCAGGGAGCACCAGTTACCTATTGAAAGATAAGTAACGCGCAGTAGCAGGATGGCTACGAAAAGAATAGACCCCGTTTGGTGAAAGCCAAACGGGGTTTCCTTTTTTGTAACGTCTAAAAGCTGTTAGCAGCTAACCGTTAATAGCAGCTAACCGTTAATAGTAGCTAACCGTTAAAAGTAGCTAACCGTTAAAAGTCACGTTACAAAATAATGTTCATCAAGAACATTGCACCAAAGGCATTCAATACCGAAATTGCGATCATCACCGGGATATAACGACCTTCAGTACCAATTGGTCCCATAATACGACCCATGTATTGCACCTGAGAGCCCATCAAGTAGATAGCTGGCGCCAAGATAGCGATATGGTTGCCGTTCAGAATGCCTTGGTCAAACAGCGTGATAACCACACCCACAGCACCACCCATCGACATCCACGCACCAATCAATACTGCTGCCGCTTCACCAGGTAAACCAAATACCGCCATGATTGGAGCAAAAACACTGCCCATCAAATCCAGCGCACCGGTGATCTGCAATGCCTTGATGATCACAAACGCCATCAGAACATTCGGTACCGTAGAGGTAGTCGCAATAACCCAGCCTTTCTTAGCACCTTCAACGAAAATATCAGTAACCATTGGTTTCTTTGCTTTAACTTCGCTCATTATGCTACTTCCTCTTCCAGTTTTTGTTCTTTGTCTGATTTTGGTTTGTCTTCTTTGCCTTCAGTAATGTTGAGGTAAATACGGAACAGGTTCGCACCGACAAACTTGAAGATGAACATCACAGCCACAGCCAAACCAATTGACGATGTTACCGCCAAAGAACCATCCATCGCCGTTAGAGTGAACAGAACCGCACCTGAAGAGAAAAAGTTAACGATCGCCGCGCCCGCCGTAAACTGGAACATGGTGAAGACATCGGTTTCACGCTTAGTCAGATGCCCTTCATCTTTCAGCTGCCTCGTCATCGCTGCACCCGCATCGGTACTTTGCAAAGAAGCAATCAGTGCCAAGCCTGAGTTACCCGGAATACCCATTAGAGGGCGAAGCAGAGGTGTCAGTAGTTTACGAGCCGCGTCCAGTGCACCGTAGTGCTCAAGTACGTTGATCATACCCAGTGCAAACATCACGGTCGGAATAAGTGTCAAAGCAAAAATGAAACCGTCGCGAGCACCACTACCGCCTTTACCACGCAGTGACGTTGTTGCCGCTTGGATACCATCGGCCGTTTCACTGACATCGTAAGCGACCTTACCAAATGAACCGTTGAGCGTTGTAAAATCGAGCACTCCATACCATTCATTGGACTGCATTAAGCCTGAAAAGAACACAATCGCGAATGCGAGTGCGATATAGCTGCCGATCGTAACTTTACGATCGGTTTTAGTTGGATTAGTCATAAGGACCTCTATACATCTCGTTTATGTGGAACAGAACACGTATAGATAGTGCAAACTAATGAGCAATAGGTTAATGACCAAAATCAAATAGCGTATCGGTTTAAACAAAAGAACCACAGCAACATATAAAACTGTGATTTAGATTTAAAAGCAGAGGTATACGCTAAAATAATTAGAATATTTCACATACAAAACTAAACAAAATTCGCTTCAACAGCGCAACCAAAAACGCACACAATCACCACACAAATAAGGTTTCAAATGACAGGTTTTTACCTAGTCTGATCTCTGATAATGATGTAAGTGATCTCTTACATGCTTTTTTTGTTCAATTTTAATTCGATTATAATACAGCGGCTTAAATCGTGGTTACGCTTCTAAAATGCAATCGTTTACCTATTGTTGGTCGAGTTTTGAACCATGGCTAAACCGTGAGCCATTTTATAAAGAATTTGAGCTTAATTCGAAATTTCAGCCCTTAGAGGTGCTATAGACTTCGCGCTGCCAATATCGAAGGAGAACGGTGGTGATGATGATGGAAATGAGAACGCTTAAATATCAAGTAATGGGCAAAGGCATGTGGATCACTGCAACGGTATCTCGCGCAGTAGCGGACAAACTTGCGCTGGAATATCAATCCTACGGCTGGCCTGTTGAAGTATGTGCCGCAGAACAAACACTGACGTTTGATCTCAATGCTGCATAATATTGGCAATGGCGAATAAGCTCTATCGGTACTAAACCCGGTAGGGCTTTTTCCCTAACCTCTATAATCTCTATTTCTCTATTTCTCTATGATTGACGAGTTGCCGATGATCGACCGTTTTCCTATGAACGATGGGTTCCTATAATCGACGGCTTTCACTGTGACCTCACGTTTTCACCCGATCTACTGTTTTCTATATAATCTATTGAATTATTAAGATATCTATCACACTGCACATGGTTATTTAGGTCTACGCTTTTACCCGTGTTAATAACTTATTAACTTCGGAGCGTAATCCATGTTAGGTATCCAGCTTTCTGCTGTTCTCTCTTTATTATTTTTTTCTACGGTAGCAGGCGCTGCCACTTCTCAGTTGGGAGAGCCACTTAAGCTAACCAGTTCATTTGCTGGCTACCTATCGCTGACTATTTTCGTTGTCGCTTACATCGTTGTGATGATGGAAGAATACCTAAAGCTCCGAAAATCCAAGCCGGTTTTACTTGCTGCGGGCCTGATCTGGATCATCATTGGCTTCACCTACCAAGAACACAACCTCACTGAGGTAGCGAAACAAGCGCTCGAACACAACCTGCTGGAATATGCCGAGCTATTACTCTTTCTGCTCGTCGCCATGACATACATTAGTGCTATGGAAGAGAGAAGACTGTTTGATGCGCTGCAAGCGTGGATGGTAGGTAAAGGCTTCAATTTCCGCTCTCTGTTCTGGATAACCGGTATTCTGGCCTTCTTTATCTCGCCGATTGCCGACAACCTTACGACAGCTCTATTGATGTGTGCCGTTGTTCTCAAGGTTGCAGGCTCTAACCCTAAATTCGTTAATCTCGCTTGTGTGAATATCGTGATAGCCGCCAATGCTGGCGGCGCGTTCAGTCCATTCGGCGACATCACAACGCTCATGGTATGGCAGGCTGGTTATGTGAGTTTTAGTGAGTTCATTCCTTTGTTTATCCCTTCGGTGATGAATTACCTCGTCCCTGCGTTGATCATGTCTTATTTTGTACCCACGACTCAGCCCGACACGGTTCATCAACACGTTGAATTAAAACGTGGTGCAAGACGAATCGTATTTTTGTTCATCATGACAATAGCGACCGCAGTTGCTTTCCATGCCGTACTCCACTTCCCTCCTGTGATGGGGATGATGATGGGGCTCGCCTACCTGCAGTTCTTTGGTTATTACTTACGTAAGACTTTACCCAACTCACTCGCGAAGAAAAAAGCGGTGGCGATCGCCAATAACGATGAAGGCGCCCTGAAACGACTGGGGTCTGTTGTACCATTCGATGTATTTCGAAGAGTTTCGCATGCCGAATGGGACACATTGCTGTTCTTCTACGGTGTCGTAATGTGTGTCGGTGGCTTGAGTTTACTTGGATACTTGGAGTTAGCCTCGGGCGTGATGTATAGCCAATGGGATCCAATTTGGGCCAACGTCATGGTGGGGATCTTATCGGCTATTGTCGATAACATTCCGGTGATGTTTGCCGTGTTATCCATGGAACCCCAAATGTCGATGGGCAACTGGCTACTGATCACCTTAACCGCAGGTGTCGGTGGTAGCTTGTTATCTATAGGCAGTGCAGCAGGTGTGGCATTGATGGGGGCAGCGCATGGAAAATACACCTTCTTTGGACATCTGAAATGGATGCCAGTGATCATGATTGGCTATGCCGTCAGTATCGCCGCTCACCTATGGCTGAATGGCGATCTTTTCTAATTCGGAGATCTTTTCTAATTCGAACTGTCTTTCAAAGGCTTCTCAACAAGTGTCCAGACGTTACTCAATTGTATCGCTGGGCATTGGTTGCAAGTTAGCATCTCGCCCTGTTGTTGAATGCGCATCACTAGTCTAGAGTCAGTTCGACTGCTTCCAGAATTGAACTCAATGGTGATCAAGTCATCATCAACACGATAGGTTCGAGTAACGGACTTATCCGCTGTTTGATAAGTCACTTGCCCGGATTCAAAAAGTAGATAACTGTCATTATCTGCGTTCTCATACATACCTTTGAACAGAGCAAGCTGTGGAAGCTCGAAAGGTCGGCTGGTATCAGTTAAACAACCGGTAAGCAATAATACAGAGCTGCAGCCAGATATAAGTAAGGGGAATCTATTCATTTGGGCATCCTTGCCTAGAGAACATAGTCAAAGAATATGCAACCAAATCGATATTTTCCAGAAAGCGTTGATTTTAATGCAAAGTCACATTTTAAGAACCACTAGTTTTCACCATGAGTGATACGTGATCCTCGGTCTGCATCTCGACAGGCTCATTGCTAAATCGCTTGCTAGTCTTGCTCTCTTCCCTCTATCACCAATAAGCGCTGTTTACGTTCTACACCACCCGCATACCCGGTCAGCTTGCCATTTTTACCAATCACACGGTGACACGGCACAATCACTGACACCGGATTTTTTCCATTCGCTAAACCCACGGCTCGCACCGCTTTGGGGTTACCAATCGCGTCGGCCAATTGTGCATAGCTCCATGTTTCTCCATAAGGAATGGTAGTAAGAGCCTGCCAAACCGACTGCTGAAACGGAGTGCCTTTTGCGGCGATCGGCACAGAAAACTGGATTGATTCACCAGCAAAATAACGATTGAGCTGATCGGTGACCAATTCAAAGATCGGAAAGCCATCATCTTGAACGCCTAACTGTTCTGGCTTGGTGGTGTATGTTTCAAACCAAAGGCCGAGCAGCCCTTCATCGTTCGCCTGTAAAGTCACGGTGCCCAATGGGCTCTCATAATAAGTAAATCGGTTAGCCATAATATCTCCTAGCCTGCTATTGCATATGTTTGTGGGTTGCAGATGTTTGTGGGTGCTCTTTCTATTAAGACTGATTCCAACAATGGAACGTGGCGTAACTTCCCCAAGGCGAAACGCTCTCTGCATTAATGGCAGGTCGATGCTCAATGAACTTCTTCACCACCAAATCACCAACCAACAGGTGGTTAGGTTCGCTTAACCCACGAAGCAGTGCGTATTGAATCGTCCAAGGCCCAATGCCCTTTAGCTCAATCCACTTAGAAGGGTGCTCAGCTTCATTGTCGACCATGTATTCGGCAAAACGCTTTAAGGTCTCTTTACGGCTTCCCGGCATTCTTAAGAAGCTGACATCAGCCTCCGCTATCTGTTTCGGTGTTGGGAAGCAAACATTCTCATGTTCATCAGAAAGCTCTTTCACCAATAAGTTAAGCTGCCCAATCGCCGCGGTTACCGAAACTTGCTGCCCTAGAATCGCCCTAACTCCGGCTTCCCAAGCACTCCACACGCCAGGAATGCGGATGCCACTCTTAGCCACTAAGTTGGGGTCAATGGTTGTAAAGAAGGCCTCGACCTTGGCAATATCGACATCAAGGTCGAACATGCGTCGAATGTTAGCAATCAAGCTTCTTAACTGGCTTATATCGTCCAACTCAAATTCAATATCTAAGCGGTTCTCTTTGGCCAAGGTGGCCTTGAACCAACCCTTTGACCCATTAACATTCACTGTGCGTTTGTAATAATCTTCGCCAACGTCTTCTAAGCCCTCAATCATTCTTCGTCGATAAAAACCCAACAAGTGGTTCCAATCTAAAGGCCCATGAAAGACTAGCTGAATATGATTGCTCAGGTTTTCACTTAGCTTTGTTCGTCGGATTTGGCTTGGCGAGAGCTGCAGCTCTTTTAGAAAGGCATCATTGAAACGACGCGTACTATTAAAACCACTCGCAAAGCCAACATCGGTAATGCTCATGCTACTGGTGTGCAGCAACTGTTTGGCAAACATCAATTGGCTATAAAGGCTATATTGCTTCGGCGACACGCCGATGTAATTGTCGAATAAGGTTCGTAAATAACGGTCGGAAATACCTAATCGAGTGGCAAGGTCGACGATTGACCCTGAGTTCAGCGCACCATGATCAATCAACTGTAAAGCACGCAAGAAAGTCGTTTCAACACCTTTCCAAGCTGGAGAAAAAGGTGCGCTGTCTGGCCGGCAACGTAAGCATGGGCGATACCCAGCCTTCAAGGCTTGAGCTTGATGAGAAAAATACTCGACATTTTCTTCTTTGGGCGGGCTTGCTGGGCAAATCGGACGACAAAAAATTCCGGTGGTTTTTACCGCCGTAAAAAACATCCCATCAAAGCGAGCGTCTCGCGCATATCGAGCCAAATGGCACTGCTCACTCGTTAACGTACTGTTGTGATGAATATTTCTCGACATGCTGTGCTCTTCCCATTTGCCATAACTTTTACTCCGATACCTAAAAGTTTACCGTGAACTGTCATTGTCGCTAGCCACTTTCGGAACTGAAGGTTAGATAAATCACAAAAAAGGGTTTTCTTTTTACGCAATTCGACTAAATTTAACCTTGAGAAGAAACTCTTCTCACAACGTCAACGATAGGTACTTAGCACACTAAGATGCAGAGACCTGTCGAATATAAAAAGGAAAAGGCTATGGTTCTTCACACGTGTCGTATTGTTTTATCAAACCAACAGGTTCTCACCAGTCAATCAGTAGAGCAGTCTCTCAGCTTTCTTGAAGACGAAGCGAGTAAGGGGATTTCTAAAATTGAGATTGACGCAACGGATGGCAATCAAATCCATTCATACCTGTCACACTCTCTTGAAGAGTCTATTGAGAATCTAATGAATCTCTAGAATTTTCGAAGAATAGTGCTTTGAAGTGATAGGGCTTTTAAAAAAGGTTACGCATACCAGGCTTAAACTGATTTATCCGAGTTAGGGTTATCTCTGATTTGGCAATGAAGATCATCTCTGGTTTAAAACGAAAATGGCTCCTAACTATACAATTAGTTAGGAGCCATTTTTTATTGAATCTAATCAACAAAGCCGTTGCTTACCGCGAATGCCGTTACTCTGGTGCTTGTTCAGCGGCTTGTTGCAACGTATAAGCGGTCGATGGATCAATCTCGTTAACCAGTTTCTCGACCTGCATGATCGCATCAACCGAGGTACTGCTTTTACGGTAGCTGAGATAAATTGGGCGATACCAATCTTCTACCCCTTTCACCTTATGCAGCTGACCCGAATCGATAAAAGGTTCAACCATAGAAACAGGTAAATAGGCACTGCCACCTTTCTCTAAAATGAAATCGAGGGCAATACGAGCCGTAGAGGTACGTAAATACGGAGCTGGAACTTTAGGGTGACGTTCTGCGTGTTCTGAACCGAAGCGCGTTCCCCAATCGACATACACATACTTATGTTGGAACACAGATTCCAGATCATCTTGCTGCGTTGATACCAACACCAAAACCAAATCAGCGACTTTTTTACAGTTCAGCTCTTCCGCTTTAATTTGATCGAAGGCGAAAGCCATATCTAAGGTTCGCTCTAGCAAATTACGGTTCAGTTGCTCGCGCCCCATCACCTCAGCCATAAAGCCATAACCACCAAACGAATCGGTCACTACGCTTAAACAGTTTTGCAGATACGCATCCCAAATATTCGGAGTGCCACCTAGTGTTAACTGCAAGGCTTTTCCACTCTCTAACGACAGCTCAAACTTGGCTTGTTGTAAAGTGGATACCATCACTTCAGCATAACCAATCAAACGCTCACCGGAAGAGGTAAGCTTGATGTTATTACGGTCACGAATGAAGAGCTGAGTATCAAAATAGCCTTCAAGCTGTTTGATCCGCGCACTCACCGCTGCTTGTGTTAAATACAAGTTTTCAGCTGCGCGCCCAAAGTGGCGCACCCTTGCAACCTCAAGAAAGGTTCTAAATACTTTCACATCCATCAAAAATACATCTCTGTAATAAATCTGCTAACTAGCCGATCTAGGATTGTTTATCGTAAAGGCAAAAACGTTTTGTTTCCTATTTTAGCCTTTTAACAATATTTTCGCGTGAGCAATAAACACTAATTTCTATCTAACCACATTACTGAGGCTGATATGTCTGAGACCGAATTCCGACACGGAAAAAAACGTTTTTATGACACCATTAAATTCCCACGAGGGTTCGCTAAGTCAGGTGATTTTACTCTTTCAGAAGAAGAAATCCTAACCTTGTTTGGCGACACTATGCTTGCACTTGAGACTGGTGAACTAACACCGACCAATGCTGAAGAAAGACATTTCATCAAAGTATTGGCTCACCCTCATAAGGCTAAGTCCAAGTTAGACCGTGTTTGGTTGAAGTACATTCAACTGGCTCGTGGACGCCGTCGCTTTCATACCCTAAACGGCTGCAAACGCGGTGAAGTGCCTAGGGAAGAATACGAAAGAGAGTTAGTGTTAGAAGATTAGTAAAACTGCTCAAAGTGATACCTAATCACTTTGGGCTTTTTTCATAGCATATTAGCGGCAACTTAAAACAAACACGCATCTTCTTCGTAATTAGTAAGTTTAGCCAACCTGTCCAGTTTTACCAATATTTATAGAAAATTCATAGTGATAGCTTTGAATAATCACTATTCTTAAATATACCCATGCTCATTCACGCCTGTCGGTGATACTTCCTCACTTTTTCTCCTCTTTTTTGCACGGCAGTACCACATAAGCATCACTCTTTGATCATACGTCCATTGCACTCCTGACCACCCATCCAACCACTCATCCACTCATCCACTCATCCACTCATCCACTCATCCACTCATCCACTCAACAAAGTTTGTTGGCCTTTCAGACCCTGAATCAAACCCACCGGACGATATATGACAAACGTATTAATCTTGTTTAACGCTACCAAATATCCATACAATAATTGTGCAAATTTGAGAGTTCTAGTCACAGATACGACGAAAAAAGCAAAAACTTGACCTAAAACAATAGCGGAATTTAATAACTTATTTTATAATGCGAATTAATGTTTCAGAACACTATAAAATTTTATTTCTAGGGGCAAAATCAATGAGACTTATTCCATTAAGCAACAAAGCTAAAGTAGGTAAATGGGCTGCTCGTCACATCGCAGATTCTATCAACAAATTCGCTCCTACTGCTGAGCGTCCATTTGTACTAGGTCTTCCTACTGGTAGCACACCTCTAACTACTTACGCTGCGCTAATTGAGCTACACAAAGCTGGCGAAGTAAGCTTCAAGCACGTTGTAACATTCAACATGGATGAGTACGTTGGTATCGACCCTAACCACCCAGAGTCTTACCGCACATTCATGCACGAGAACTTTTTCAACCACGTTGATATCCAAGCAGAAAACATCAACCTGCTAGACGGAAAAGCTGAAGACATCGATGCTCACTGTGCAGCATACGAAGAGAAAATCCGTTCATACGGCAAAATCAACCTGTTCATGGGCGGCGTAGGCATCGACGGTCACATCGCATTCAATGAGCCAGGTTCTTCTCTATCTTCACGCACTCGTATCAAAACGTTGACTGAAGACACTCGTATCGCGAACTCTCGTTTCTTCGATGGCGACATCAACCAAGTTCCTAAATACGCACTAACTATCGGTGTTGCTACTCTTCTAGATTCTGAAGAAGTAATGATCCTTTCTCTAGGCCACAACAAAGCGCAAGCGCTTCAAATGGCTATCGAAGGTTCTGTAAACCACATGTGGACTGTTACCGCTCTACAGATGCACCGTAAAGCTATCATCGTTGCTGATGAGCCAGCTCAACAAGAGCTAAAAGTTAAGACTCTACGCTACTTCCAAGAGCTAGAAGCTGAGAACATCCAAGACCTATAATCGATTGTCTTGAATAAAAAGGCGTTTTTAATAGAAAGAGCGTCTTGAATAGAAAAAGCCACTGAGTGTGGCTTTTTTTGTACCTGCTACTTTTGTATTTGATAAGCGGGGGAAAGTGTCGAGAGTTTTTGATAGACACAAAAACAACAAAGCGATTTCCCCAACGAGAGAAACCGCCATCATTTTAAGCTTTGGATTGAAACGAACGAACAGCTACAAGATATGTAGGATGTGAAACAAGATAAGCAGAACTGCAAACTAGAACTAAGAACTCAGTGCGTTATCTCGGCATAAGGTCGTGATAATGTCAGTGATCGCCAAAACGATCGTCGACTTCACTTTCTGATTGTGTCGACCCAAGAACATTTGAAGCATTGGGCCCGACATGGTTTCCACCATCTCCGAGTCATATTCGATAGGCATTATGCGTTGAATCGCCTGCACCTTGTTGAGCTCAAATATAACGTCGACTTCTGTGAAACTGGTGTCTTCACCCTGTATTTTCGCCCACTCTTTCAAGGTAACGAAAATCTCTAAATCATCGTAGAGCTCTTTACTGATCACACCAAGCCCTAATAGCAGCTTAGCGCGGATCATAATCTCGCCCAACGGACCGCCACTGTTGAGAAGTGGTTCAACAACAAATTTAATTGCCGTGTCGTCTTTCTTGAAAATGTTTTTTAATACGGCATCTACCGTGTCGTCCAATGCATCGTAAGCCGCCATTAGACAGGCGCTAGCGCTCTCAGCTTCAGATAGGGCTTCGAGTAATTCAGTTTCGTGGCTAGTTTGTATTGGCATAACGGCTCGACAATAAGAAAGTGCCACTGGTGTGGCACTTTGATGGTTTATCATTTCAATGCTAGATAAGCTTCTTCCGCTAGTTTAACAACTTCTGAGTCACTATTCAGCTCAGAATAATGCGCTAATGTCTCAGCAAACCCTTTTTCTGCGAACATTGCTTGAAGTTCAACCGCTTGTGGGTCGTCTTCATTCTTGTAATGGAACGCAGCTGCGATTGCTTTTACTAAGTGAACATTCGGTAGGCCGTACTCTAATGTGCCATTCAAAGGCTTAACTAGGCGGTCTTGTGGGCTCAGTTTACGAATTGGCTGACGGCCAACACGGTCTACTTCATCACGTAGGAACGGGTTAGCAAAACGACCAAGAATCTTTTGGATGTAGGCAGCGTGAGCTTCTGGATCAAAGCCGTAACGCTGAATTAGAACCGCACCACTCTCTTCCATCGTTGCTGTTACTTCAGCTCGGATTACGTCATCTTCGATAGAGTCTTTGATTGTCTCGTGACCTGCAAGCACACCAAGGTATGCCGTTACCAAGTGACCCGTATTTAGCGTGAACAATTTACGCTCAACGAAAGCCATTAGGTTGTCAGTGCATTCCATACCTGGGATGTTTGGAATCTCACCCTTAAATTGTGTTTGATCTACGATCCACTCGCTGAACGTTTCAACGGTTACGGCTAGAGGATCTGTTTCGCCCGCTTCTGCCGGTGGAACAATACGGTCGACCGCTGAATCTACAAAGCCAATGTGCTCTTCAGTAAAGGCTTTCATTTCATCAGAAAGGTGCTCTAACACTGCTGCTTTTAATTGGCTAGTACCGCGAACCATGTTCTCTGCCGCGATAATGTTCATTGGTGCCGTGTTGTTTGCTGCTGCACGCTTTTCAATGCCTTGAGCGATAGATTTAGAGATGATTTTAAGAACAGTAGGGCCAACGGCTGTCGTCACAAGATCAGACTCAGCGATGCAATCTACTACAGCGCTTGTCGCTGAGTTTACTGCTGTCACGTTCTTAACCATTTCGACAACACACTCTTCGCCAACAATCTTAACTGGGTATTCTTGGCGTTCAATTAACGCATTTACAACCGTTTCATTTACGTCAGCAAACGTAACCTTCATACCTGCATCAGAAAGAAGCTTACCAATGAAACCACGACCGATATTACCTGCACCAAAATGTAACGCTTTCATAATTTTGACCTTATAAATATTTGAATCTAGATAGCTAACGGCTCAACAACATACCTTGACGATGTGCCCTAGGCATTAAGCAGTAAGCTATTCAGACTGAATCTTGTAAGAAAGATTGAGACCGAAATGAGGCCAGTAGGGGGATACTGGCCTCCTTCACTCAGGAGCTTGACTAGAGCTTTTTAGTTTCCGTTGAGAATACGTAGAACATCAGCAGGGTTTGTTGTGTTCTGTAAGCATTCCACAGCTTCTTCATCATCGAGTGAATTGGTAATAGCCATCAGCACCATGTTGTGCTCATCGCCTTGTGCGGCAATACCGATAACCATCTTCGCGATATCATCTTCATCTTCGCCCCACTGAATACCTTCAGGGTACTGACAGAAAACAATGCCGGTTTTTTGTACATATTGTTTCGCTTCGATTGTGCCGTGTGGCACAGCGATAGACTCACCTAGGTAAGTAGACACAAGCTCTTCACGAGCAAACATGCCGTCTACGTATTCCGGTGATACGTTGCCAAGTTTTACTAATTGTTCGCCAGCAAACTTGATTGCGTCTTCTTTCTGAGTCGCTTTTAGGCCAAGGAAGATGCTGTCGTCAGTAAGTGCAAGCTTGTTGCCTTCTTGTGCTGCAGCTGCAGCAGGCGCCGGAGCTTCTACTTTCGCTTCACCACTTTGAGCATCGACAAGCTCAGCAACTAGTTGGTCGTATACGCCGCCGTCTAGGAAGTTGCTTAGAGACATATGCATCGCACCTGGCACAGTGCTACGAGCACGGTCTGTTAGGTCTTTATGCGTAATAACGATTTGCGAATCAGCCGGTAGGTTGTTGATTGCGTAGTTGGTCACTTCAATGTCTAGGCCAGCTGTTGCTACTTTTTTACGAAGTAGACCAGCACCCATTGCACTTGAACCCATACCCGCATCACACGCTACATAAACAGCTTTAACATCCGCTAGGTTTACATCAGCGCCTGATGCTGCACCTTTAGAAGACGCTTTCATGTCTTTCATCTGTGCAGACGCTTTTTCTAGTGAGTCTTCGTCATCACCTTGAGCTGAAGTCTTAAGTAGGATTGAAGCTACGATGAAAGACACAGCCGTTGCAGCGATTACAGAAAGTACAACACCGATGTAAGAGCCTTTAGGTGTCATCAACAAGATAGCGAAGATAGAACCTGGTGATGCTGGAGAGATAAGGCCAGAATCGAACACTACGTTAGTGAATACACCCGCCATACCACCTGCAATTACAGCAAGGATTAGACGTGGGTTCATTAGAACGTAAGGGAAGTAAATTTCGTGGATACCACCTAGGAAGTGGATGATAGATGCACCAGCAGCAGACTGCTTCGCGCTACCTTTACCAAACACCATGTAAGCAAGCAGAAGACCAAGACCCGGACCTGGGTTTGCTTCGATTAAGAAGAAGATTGAACGACCAATCTCTTCGGATTGCTGGATACCTAGTGGAGAGAAGATACCGTGGTTGATTGCGTTATTTAGGAATAGAATTTTCGCAGGTTCAACAAAAATAGATGCTAGAGGTAATGCACCTGCTTCTACCATTGCGTTTACGCCAGCAGCAAGTCCGCCAGATAGAATCTTAACCGCAGGACCAATCACGATGAACGCGATGATCGCACAGATCATGCCGATGATACCCGCAGAGAAGTTGTTCACTAGCATTTCGAAACCACTCTTCACTTTACCGTGAACAGCTTCATCGAATTTCTTAATTGCGATACCACCTAGTGGACCCACAATCATTGCACCCATGAACATTGGGATATCAGTACCAACGATAACACCCATTGTCGTGATGGCACCCACTACCGCACCGCGGTCACCACCAACCATTTTACCACCGGTGTAACCAATCAATAGTGGCAGTAAGTAAGTAATCATAGGGCCAACCATTGATGCTAACGTTTCGTTAGGCCACCAACCGGTTGGGATGAATAGTGCAGTAATGAAACCCCACGCAATAAATGCGCCGATGTTTGGCATTACCATATTGGATAAGAAACGACCAAAGTTTTGAACCTTAATCTTTGCTTCTGGTGATAACATAGGTAGAACCCCGTAATGTATTGGTTGGTCAAATGACCGAAAGTGTGTACTCAAAAGTCGATTAAAATGTATCACAACATTTCCAAAATGCACCTTAGCCCAACTTTCGTGACAACCATCACACACGAAAAACACTTTAGGGTTAACAAGAGCACTTTAGATCACAAAAACACCATGAATTTAAATTACAAAGCCAAATCAATGAGAATAAATATCATTAACACAAGATCTAGATCACACTTTATTTTGTAATACTTAAAAATAAATAGTGATCAAAATCACACTTAATAAAATATAGCATCTAAGATCTATATAAACCGTATAAAAGAACATCGTGTCACGTATAGAAAATATGCACCCAGATGAGCAAAATCGCTAATTGTGTAATTTAATTACAAAAATAACCACATTTCCCACAAAATCAAAACCAGACATGACTTTCTACTAAAAACATAGACCAGTGAGCTGCAGTTGGCATTAGTAGATGTGATATGGTATTCACCAGTGCTATCACATCATGTATCTCTCCAACACCCATCAGCGGATCACTCTGCTATTTGAGAAAAGACTATGTCAGACAAAATTTCCACATCCGCACTCGCTAAACAAAAAGGCATAGAAGCTAAAACTTTATTTAGCGATCTAAAAACAGCGGGTTATATCGTGCGCTCACAAGAGCGCTGGGTTCTTACAGAGCGAGGAGAAAGCTTTGGTGGGGAATATGTCGAACATAAGAAGTTCGGTGTCTTTATTGTCTGGCCAGAGAAACTGCTTATCGATTTGGATTCATTCTCAGGAAACACATTGACCGCCACTCAGCTCGGCGGTGCCTTTCAACTCAGCGCAAAGAAAATCAACTTATTGCTCAATGAGCTTGGCTGGATAACAAAAGAAGACGACGGCTGGCATGTCACCTCTACAGGCTTAAAAGCCGGTGGTGAACAAAGAGAAGATAAAGCGACTCAAAACTTATTCGTGGTATGGCACGACTCACTGGTTCGCAATAAACGTTTGAAGCAGTCTGTTGTTGAATTCCTAGGGCATGATGCTGAAAGCCACTCTACTGATGTGTCATTTTCCAGTTTTCGTCAAAAATTTGAAGCGAAGCACCGAAGCTTAGATGGGCATTATGTTCGTTCAAAGGGAGAGCTGATCATCGATAACTGGCTTTATATGGCGGGAGTGGTTCATGCGTACGAACGTCCGCTGCCGATCTCAAAAGAAGTAATGAGCGATTTCTACCTGCCAAGCGGCAAGGTATACATTCAGTTCTGGGGAACAGATTCAGGCCCTATAGAAGAAGACAAACGAAATGCGACCAAGAAAATTTACCAAGAGCACGGTTTTAGCTTGATTGAACTTAACCCTGAAGATATCCCAAACCTCGACAGCGTACTTCCCTCTTTATTACGCCAATATGGAATAAAAGCGTACTAACTGGCTGATTGTCGAAAACCAACACACATCCAGATCACACTAATTAAATTATTATGGACATTACCAACCATAGTGATTTGATGTGTTCGCTATTTTTCCCAAGCCATTCTTCTATTATCTTACACCCATCGACTTGAGCTACCGCAGATACTCGATTTATGGGGACATGTTCGATAGCCATTTAAGCACTAGGTCTTTTAGAAATTGACGGTTCTAGCAACGATTTTGATAGAGATACTGCCTAAATGCGTTATCCGTTTATTGTTGACGTTACCGAACATAAAACCCTACAACATTTATTATTGATAGATATTAGGATTCAACATGACTCATCCAATCATTACTGATCTAAACACTCGTTACACAGCTAAAAAATACGATGCCGACAAACGCATCTCTGCGGAAGACATGGAAGTAATCAAAGAAGCACTTCGTTTATCAGCTTCTTCTATCAACTCTCAGCCTTGGAAATTCATCATCATTGAGAGCGACGCAGCAAAACAACGTTTCCACAATACTTTCGAGAACATGTTCCAGTTTAACCAACCACATGCGAAAGAAGCGTCACACACGATCCTGTTTGCTCACGATCCTAAATACACTAAAGAGAAATTCGCGAAGCGTGCTGATACAGAAGTAAGTTCTGGTCACCTACCTGCTGAAATGTACGAGCAATTCTTAGGTGCTTACGCATTCGCAGAAATGAACACAGACGAAACGGGTTTCAACGGTAACTGGACTAAGTCTCAAGTGTACATCGCACTAGGTAATACAATGCACACACTGGCTCGTCTTGGTATTGCATCAACACCGATGGAAGGCGTAGATGCCGCTATGATCGGCGAAGAGTTTGCTGACGAACTGGAAGGTCACGTTGTTGATGTAGCACTGGCTATCGGCTACCACAAAGACGGCGAAGACTACAACCACGGTAAACCAAAAGCGCGTCTAGCGCTTGATGAAGTGGTTACTACGTTATAACAGCTACTAAGCTATAACAGTCACTACGCTGTAATAGCTAAAACAAACAAATCGCACTGCCTTATTTGGCCAGACTCTCGTCTGGCCTTTTTTGTATCTGTTATTTATCCAAGCAATTACCAACTATTAACCATCAACCATCAACAACCCAGTCAAAAAGACACATTGAGTCTATTTTGATTACACGAATTACAATGTCATAAAGACACATCTTGGCGATTAAAAACCAAACAAACTACATAAAAACAAACACTTAAAAACATGGCGCAACTAGTGCAATGAGAGCCTTAGATATTTAAATAAGGTATTATCATTATGACTATTCACGTTAAATCAAATGTTCATTGGGTCGGCGTCCACGATTGGGAAACCGAGCACTTCCACGGTAAGGAATACCACATGAACAAAGGTACGAGCTATAACTCGTATCTGATCCGTGAAGAGAAGACAGTGCTTGTCGATACTGTCGATCATCGCTTTACTGAACAATTCCTTGCAAACCTAGAGATGGAAATCGACATCAACGAGATCGACTACATCATTTGTCAGCATGCAGAAGAAGATCACTCAGGCGCCCTCTCTGCGCTACTGGCTAAAATTCCGAACACGCCAGTTTACTGTACGGAAGCTGGAGTGAACTCCATCGTTGGTCACCACCACCAACCAGACTGGAACTTCAGAACCGTCAAAACCGGTGACACTCTTGATGTCGGTAACGGAAAACAACTGATCTTTGTAGAGATGAAAATGCTGCACTGGCCAGACTCAATGGCGACTTACCTAACCGGTGATGAAATCCTGTTTAGTAACGATGCTTTCGGCCAACACTACTGCGACGAGAACCTATTCAATGACCAACTAGACCAAGTAGAGCTGCATGACCAATGTCTGCGTTACTTCTCAAACATCCTGACGCCTTTCGCGCCTTTGGTGAAAGCGAAGATAGAAGAAGTCCTGAGTTTAGGCGTGCCAATCGATGTTATCGCTACTTCTCATGGCTGTATTTGGCGCGACAACGCGACGCAAATTGTTGAGCAATACTACGAGTGGTCTAAAGCCTACAAAGAAGATCGCATCACGATTGTCTACGACACCATGTCCAACAACACTCGCATGATGGCTGACGCAATCGCAAAAGGTATCCGTAAAGGCAGCCCAGAAACGGCAATCAAGGTGTTCAATATTTCTAAGCACGACAAGAATGACATCCTTGCCAATGTCTTCCGCTCAAAGGGTGTGCTTGTTGGCTCATCGACCATGAACAACGTGATGATGCCGCAAATCGCCGCGCTACTTGAAGAAATACACGGCCTGCGCTTTGCAGGAAAAAGAGCCGCAGCATTTGGATCTTCAGGTTGGACTGGCGGCGCAGTAAAACGCATCGATGCTCGCTTACGTGAAGCCAACTTCGAGGTGAGCGCACCTCAGCACATCCACTGGAAACCAGATACAGACGCACTTCGTCAATGTATTGATTACGGCATGACACTGGCCGAGGTTTGGCGTGTGAACCCAGACGAAGTCAGCGCACCAAAGCAAGTATCACGCAATGTTGCACCGCTTGAAGCCACACCAGCACCGGCAAACACCACTGCCGAGCTCAAAGACACGACAGAGCAGGAAACAGAAGTAGCTCAAGATAAGTCAGTACACACTGCAGACTGCACTTGCTGGCGTTGCACAGTGTGTGAATGGGTGTACGACCCACAATTGGGTGAACCCTACCAAGGCGTTGAACCAGGAACACCTTGGGCACAAGTGCCGGATGACTTCCTTTGCCCAGAATGCCATTTAGGCAAAGAAGTATTTGTGGAGAAGTAACATGTCGAACATTGTGATTGTGGGTGGTGGTTTCGCCGCCCTACAAACCATAAAGATGGTACGTAAAATTGACCAAGATATCGCGATAACCATGATCACGGCAGATGCAGGGGTTGAGTACAGTAAGCCGAATCTTTCACACGTATTCAGCCAAGCTCAAACACCACAAGCCTTAGCCGTTAATAACGCTCAACAATTGGCTGAGCAGTACAACGTAGTCGTCAAAACCAAGGCTTTAGTCAGCGAAATCGATACCAAGCAGCAGTGTGTTCGTGTTGATGGACAAACTATCCATTATTCGAAGTTGGTATTAGCAACGGGCTCGACGCCTTTTATACCACCAGCGGAAGGACTTAAACGCAGCGCGACCATTACGTTAAATAGTTTGGAAGAGTTCGAGAAACACAAAGCTCAGATCGATGACGCTCAGCGCATCACCGTAATGGGTGGAGGCTTGATTGGGGTCGAGCTCGCGTTCGATCTTCAAACTGCGGGCAAAGATGTCACGATTATCGAACCCGCAAGTTATCTGTTGAATAGCCTTGTGCCACCTTTCGTTTCGCTTGAATTGGAAAGGGAACTGACAAAAGCGGGGGTTACCGTCGAAACCGACTCTGCGATTTGTCGAGCGACTTACCAGCCCGATGGAGTTAGGCTACAAACCACTTCTTCTCGGCTAATACGAGCAGATACCGTGATTGCTGCAGCAGGATTAAGGCCAAACACGGCTTTAGCTACCCAAGCGGGATTAGAGGTAAACAGAGGAATTGTGGTCGATGAAACCTTACAAACCAGCGCCAACAATGTGTATGCGATTGGTGATTGCGCTGAAATTGAAGGTCGTGTGATGGCCTATTTGCAGCCCGCTATTTTGTCTGCAAACGTGTTGGCGAAGCAGCTGACTAAGGATAAAGGAGAGATCAAAGTGGGCGAAGCAAAGCTCAGCTTGCCTCATATGATCACCAAGGTGAAAACACCGAGTTATCCTATTCAGCTCGCAGGGCGCGATATTCACACTGCTCAGAGCTGGGAAACTCGATTCGATCCTAAAGGCATTGTCGCCAAAGGCTTCAATGAAGATAACCAGTTGGTTGGATTCATTGTCACAGGAGAGCACATAAAAGCCGCATTCCCTCTTCTTAAAGAGCTACAAGCAAGCTCACCCGCATAAGTTCTAGAGGCGCTAATACAAAAAAGCCAGTCAACAGACTGGCTTTCTTGTATTCATCTTAGTGCGATGAGCTCATCGCATTTAAGCACAGGCGAACATTAACCGATAAACGAGATGTAACCTTGAAGGATGATCAGGTTAACGATATCGATAAAGAAGGCACCAACGATTGGCACAACCATGAAGGCTTGTGGCGACGGGCCGAATCGGTTCACCAAAGAACCCATATTCATTACCGCTGTTGGTGTTGCACCTAGGCCGAAACCACAGTGACCACCCGCCATAACCGCTGCGTCGTAGTTAGAACCCATTACTTTGAACGTCACAAAGTAAGAGAAGATACCCAACACCACAGCCTGAACCGCAAGGATAACCAAGAACGGAATCGCAAGGTCAAAGATATTCCAAAGCTTAAGGCTCATTAGCGCCATCGCTAGGAACAGTGACAATGACACCGTACCAAGAATATCGACCGTTTCACTGTCGGTTTTATGCAGCTTAGTCACTTCAAAAACGTTAGTGATGAACACACCGATAAACAACGCGTAAACGAAGTCAGGAATCATCAACCAAGAAATTTCAAAAGTCGCCACCCACTCTTCTAGGTATTTCGCCCCCGAGATACAGATAAGAAGAATGAACAATACTTCAATCACCTTCTTCGCTGTTACTTTGTCTTCTTCATACTCGTTGTAAGTAACAAGTTCAGGAAAACGCTCGTGGGTTTGTGTGCCAGTGCCGTACTCAGATTCAAGCTGGTTTTTATCAATCAGCTTTTGTGCTACTGGGCTACCGATAATACCACCGATAATCAAACCAAACGTCGCTGAAGCCATCGCGATTTCTAGAGTATTGGCAATGCCAAACGTGTCTGAAAAAGTTTGAGACCAAGCTGCGCCCGTGCCGTGACCACCCGAAAGCGTGATAGATCCAGCAATCAAACCCATTAAGGGTTCAAGGCCTAGTGCCGTCGCAAGTGTTACACCCACACCGTTTTGGATAATGATGTAAACCGAAGCCACCCCTAAGAATAGGAATACCTTAGCACCACCTTTTATCAGCTGCGTGTAGTTAGCCGCAAGGCCGACCGTTGCAAAGAACATCAACATAAACGTGTTCTGCAGGGGCAAGGAAAACTCAAGATCAAGGCCGTTAAAGTGCAGGGCTGTAATAGCAAAAGCGACAATCAAGCCGCCGACAATGGGCTCTGGAATATTGTACTTTTTGAGAACCGGAAGCTTTGCATTGACGAAATGACCTAGAAACAAAACACTAATCGCGATTAGGAAGGATTCTAGTGGTCCAATTGAAATTAATTGATTCATATAACCTCTATTTTTTTACGTTCTCATCTTCCTTAATGAGTCTAGTTTTATCTGTAATTATCTGTGCTGCTCTACCTATATTTATACAAACTGGAGAGAAATTGTAGATTCGAAAAGCGAACACATTACTGCGTTCACTTAGTGCCATGTTAGTGACACGTTAACTTTTATAGGAGATAAAAGGATTTGTGACAACAATCACCTCCAAAAAGTTGATAACGGCGTGAGTATCCTTGCCGCTGACTCTGCTTTTTTAATACCTAAAAAAGCAAAAAGGAGCTATTACTAGCTCCTCTTTCATCACCATCACTGGTAATTAGAATTTTTTCGGTGCGTAACCAGTCATAACCTCAATGCGAAGCTCTTTACCGATCTTCGTCATTGGGTGAACAATTACGAGCCCTTTTACAGACTTCTTAAGTTTACCCATATCCGCTTGCTCAGCTTTTGTAATCTCACGGCTAAATGGCATATCAACCAAAGACTTACGCTCTTGATTTACATCGAAGCTTTCTTTGTGTTTCAACTGAGCAATTTTCTTGGTTAGCTTCTTAATCTCGTCTTCAAATTGACGAACAACAGGACGATCATTACGAGTTTTAGCAGCCGCTAACTTGTTGCGACACTTGTCTAGACGGTTGTTAATTTGTTGAAGTTCGTTTTTAACACTCATAATAATTTCCTAAGATTTAACAAGCCAATTCGGATTGGGGCGCGGAGTATAGCACAAGGGTTCACTTGAACCGAAATTTATCTATCAATTACCAACAGAAACGAATCACATCAACGCTGGTCATTCAGATCGCCAATTCTTTGTACCCAAACCTCAAAGCGGGTCACTCATTAATCAGCCAGTGTCGACTTCAAAAATTGCTGTCCTCGATGCTTCAAAATTCAGTCTAAACTTGTAATCTAACCACCGTAAATAACTTAATTAACTCAATTAACTCAATTAACTTAAACAGCTTAAACAGCTTAAACAGCTTAAACAGCTTAAACAGCGTAAGGTACATAACTTGGATCGCGTAACTTGAGTTACATGACTTAGGGGGATCACCTTAACACCGAGCCTGAATCGCAGCATAATCACAAGGATAGCCGATGACATTATTGAAACGAACACTGACCTACAGCCTAGCCCTTAGCTCAGCGTTTGCCGCAACTTATGCATCTAGTGAACAAACAACCCAAAATAACCTGATCGTTGAGTTCTCTTCACCACAAAATACTGAAGAAGAGCAGCTCAAACGTGAAATTCAAAACAGTGGCGTCAATGACACTGTGATTGACCTGTCAAACCAACTCTTCATGTTTGAAAAGCCATTAACCATTCAATACGGCGGGGAAGAAGGTCCACTCTACGATCCACAAACGCATCAAGTGCTTATCCCGTATAGCTTCTACTCTGAGTCGCTTAATTACTTTGAAAAGAATCAATACGAAAAAGAGTATGGAAAGACCGCGCAAACTGGTGCTATCGATACCTTACTTCATACTCTACTGCACGAAGCTGGGCACGCTTATATCGAAGACCAGAATATTGCCATACTGGGCAAAGAGGAAGATGCCGTTGATAACCTCGCGACCGTGCTTTTACTTAACTATGTAGAACATGGAGGTGATGCCGCAATCAGCGCCGCTGACATGTTCGCTTTCGAATCAGAAGACCGCCCTGAGTATTACGACTTGGGTGAATACATTGATGAGCACAGTTTTGATCTACAGCGTTACTTCTCCACGTTATGCTTGGTGTATGGCAGCGATCCTGATGCCTACAAGAACTTGCTCAATGAAGTGGAGAACGACTATTTGAAAGATAGGAAAGAGTTCTGTGTGGAGCACTTTGATGTCATCAATGCCAACTGGCACCGTTACCTAAAAGAGAACGACGAGAGCTAATGGTTTAACTTTCTCGATTGGTCTTCTTCAATAACAAGCGGCTTAGTGTTTTTCTAAAGCCGCTCTCAGTAATCTATAAATCCAATGTTTGAAGTGGAACATATCTTAGTCCTGAGACCTTAGACCTTAGAACTTAGTCCTTAGACCTTCACTTTATACTTCAGGTCTTGCGCTTCATCACCGGTCATGCCTCGAAATCCCCAACAGTGTGCAGGTTGTTCCTTGATGGTTATTTCGATATCAATAGGAGAGATAGCTAACTGCTTCTCTATCTCAGAAAATATCTTCTTAATTAAGCGCTTCTTGGTGTTGACCGCTCGACCTTCCATCATATTGATCTCTATAACGGTATAGGCTTCTGTTCTTCCTTCAGGATAAAAGAAATCATCCCGCTCCAATGGTACAAATCGATGCGCTCGCTTGTCATCGGGTAAACCCATTTCACTGTTTAAGCACTGTTGCAGCACATTAGAGAGCTGCAACTTAATTGGATTCAAGCACTCTTTGATACCATATATAACAATCATGACCATTCCTTTGATGCGATGTCAGGTAAAGAAGAAGGTTAGATAGAAGCATCGTCTGGCGACTACCCATCCGCTTACTATTCGTACATATATTACCTAATGACGCGTATGAAAGAAGGTAAAAACAATGAATTTATGAGCATGTGCAACAAAAAATCATCTGCTTTGGCTCGTGTCTGTAGCTCATCACCCAATAACAACAGCCACAATCAATTGATCGAACACCACCGACTCCGCGTATATCTTCTCAAATTACATTTGAACTAAGGAGTGCTATGTGCCGAATTCATCGAGCCAGACCACACGGACAGACGCCGAACCAGAGACACTCGTAGAGTCTTCTCTCGAGCTCGCCGTATTTCCCCTTCCGATATTTCTTCTGCCCGGAGGTCGTCAGAGGCTACGCATCTTTGAACCAAAATATCTTGCTATGGTTGCACATGCGGCCCAAGGAGATGGGTTCATTATTGCCACCCAAGACAGCACCAACTCTGAACATCTCAGTTCTTGGGGAACCAAAGTGTCCATCGTTGATTTCAACATGTCTGACGACCAAATTTTGGAAATCGATGTCGAAGGTCAACAACTGGTGCAGCTTCACGGATCATTTCGAGACGACGATGACCTGATAAAAAGCCAATTCAGGTTATTAGCTCATTGGCCAGATCTAGAATGCAAAGTACCGAACGTATTTACTGCATTCTTAGTACAGCTGTTTCGAGACCACGATTCAATCAGAACGCTCTACCCCACTCCAGACTTCGAAAGCCCACGATGGATCTGTGCGCGATTACTCGAAATGATGCCTATCCCATTGGAAAAGAAAACAGAATTTACCGAACCCGCTAGCTTTCCTTCTTTAGTTCCTTTTTTGAATCAAATCATTACGGGGCAATAAGCACTTTTCTTCACTATAATTTTGTATAGTGGAAATTAATTTAAATTAAAGTGATCCCGACCTTCTCCTTTCACGTAGTGCCACTCAAATTCGCATGATGGTTAAGTACTATGCAAGTCGAAAGCAGAAGTTCAGGGAACGGCAAGGAGCATGTCATTATCCCCGACAACAAACTACCTAATGAAAATAAGGTACCTACAGAGCTCTCAAGCTGGTTGATTTTGGTTGGTTCAGACCGAGACAAACAAGCCTTCACCTGTTTGTTCAAGTTCTTCGCACCTAAGATCAAGCGTTTTGGAATCAGCAAGTTGGGCAGTGAAGCTGCTGCAAACGAGCTAGTTCAAGACACGATGACTAACGTTTGGAAGAAAGCGCATCTCTACAACGAAGAGAAAGGCGCTGGGACTACTTGGGTCTACACCGTGATGCGAAACGCTGCTTTCGACATGCTACGAAAGGTAAAAGCTAAAGCAGAGCAAACCATCGCTGACGACATTTGGCCAATAGATGCAATGGTCGCGGAATCTCAAAGCGATGAATTACCGTTTGGTGATCATTTGATGAGCCGCCATGTAATGACTCAAATAGAGAAGTTGCCTTTGGCTCAGAAAACGATCGTCAAAGGCGTTTACTTTCAGGAGTTGTCACAAGAGCAACTCGCTCAACAACTTGGCGTCCCACTTGGAACCGTGAAATCACGTCTAAGACTCGCTTTAGCCAAACTTAAGGTTCACATGGGGGAACAAGATCATGATTAAACATCACCCAAATGCCGCAATTTTGAAAGATTTTGTCGATGGCACACTCGCAGACTCAGTTTCTTTGATTGTCTCTAGCCATGTAGAGCTGTGTGAATACTGCCAACAACAAGTAGGCATGCTGACGGCGCAAGCTGCTGACTCAGTCTTTGAAAGCGATACATCCGCCTTTGAAAGTGATACCTCAGGGCTTCAACTTTCTGACAGCGAAATGGATGCGTTCCTATCCGATGATGGGGAGTTTGATTTTGATGCGATTGCTCAAATCACTGCTGATTCATCTCAAGCTATCGAAGTGACACCCGAAGTTCAGCAAGTTACGGTTGCAGACACCACGTTCACTATTCCTCGCGCGTTGAACTCAGTGGCGAGAAAAGACTGGATGAACTTAGGCAAAATTTCGCGAGCGCGACTCGATTTTGATGACGAAGCTCATCACACCAGCTTGCTGCACATCGACAAAGATGGACAAGTGCCTTGCCACACCCACAAAGGCTTTGAGATTACGCTTCTTTTAGAAGGCAGTTTCGAAGACGAAATGGGCGTCTACAACAAAGGCGACTTCATCTGGTTAGATGGTGACCACACCCATCAACCAGCCACCAAAGAAGGTTGTGTGTGTTTAACTGTTTCAAGTGATGCGCTTTACTTCACGAAAGGTGTGAGCCAGTTATTCAACCCACTGGGTAAATACATTTATTAGATGGAAAAGATTTACCGGGTACGTCACAAGACTCATAGAGTTGGCTAGTAAGCAAAGTAAAAACCGAACTAAAGTAATGTTTAATAAGCAACAAAACACACAATATAAGAATAACAACGAGCAATGAGCGTAAGGAATTGACCAATGGATAAAAAAATAAAAATAGGCATTAGTGCATGTGTCGCCGGTCATAAAGTTCGGTTCGATACTGGTCATAAACGTTCGCGCTTCTGCACCGACGATCTTGCAGATTACGTAGAGTTGGAACCTGTTTGCCCAGAGATGGGCATTGGTCTTCCAACGCCTCGACCAACCATCCGTCAGACAAGAATGTTAGACGACATCATCCATGTTTCTCGCCCAGATGGTTCTGGCGATGTCACCGATGAACTGATCGAGTTCGGTCAAAATTATTCAATGAACAACCAACACATCGCTGGCTTTATTGTGTGTCAGAAAAGCCCAACCTGTGGCATGGAGCGAGTAAAAATTTACCACCACCATGGGCGTGGCTCTGAATCGACAGGCGTTGGCTTGTTCACCAAACAAGTGATGGAAGGCAACCCATTACTTCCTGTTGAAGAAAATGGTCGCCTCAATGACCCTATTTTACGCGAAAACTTCATGACACGTGTCTTCACTTATCAAAAGTGGCTCAACCTTGTTGACGAAGGCGTAACTAAACACAAGCTGATTCAATTCCACAGCGCTCACAAGTACCTGGTAATGTGTCACCACATTGAAGGCTATAAGAAACTTGGGAAATTATTAGCAAGCAACGAGCTTGAAATCGATGAGTTGGCAAAACAATATATTGAAGGCTTGATGACGGCATTATCTCACCACGCGAACCGTGGTAGCCACGCCAATACTCTGCATCATTTGCAAGGTTACTTTAAGAAACAATTGAGTAGCGCGCACAAGCAAGAGCTTACCAATCAGATTTCATCATTCAGAGAAGGGCTAGTTCCTCTGTTAGTTCCACTAACACTGATTAACCACTACTTGATGGAATACCCAAACGAGTACCTTGAATCACAAGTTTACCTAAACCCGCACCCACAAGAACTTAAGCTGAGATACGGATATTGAGCGACATTCTATGGATAAGACGAGACCTGAGGATTCACGATAACCCAGCGCTCGTCGCGGCAGTTGAAAACGGTGTGACGACCGCCGTTTTCATTTCAACGCCACAGCAATGGCAGCAACACCACCTTGCGCCAATCAAAGCCGACTTAATCTATCGTCACCTGCAGCAACTTGAATCCCAACTCGCTGAATTTGGGATCGATCTTTTGCACCTCAAAGCCCGCGATTTTGACGACCAAGCAGTACAACTCACTCATCTTTACAAACAGCTTGATGCGACGTGTGTTTACGCTAATTCTGAGCCTGAAGTAGACGAGCAGTTACGTGACAAACGCTTAATCGCTAGTGGTATAAAGCTGAAAATAACCGACTGCGATACGATTCTGCCATTAGGTAGCGTGCTGAATAAACAAGGTGAGATGTTCAAGGTGTTCACACCTTTCAAAAACGCATGGTTAAAAGAAGTTCAGGTGAAAGGTATCATTTGCAGCCCAGCACCTGTCGCGCCCGCTAAGCTTCAACAAACACCGCTTCAACAAACTCAGCGTCCACAATCACAACTTTCTGACGACTCAAAAGCCTTAAGAATCTCCGCTGACTACGATTTTGACTTTCCGCGTGTTGATTCAAGCCGTTGGCCACTAAGCCAAGACGTGCTTGAGAGCGTGATTCCCAATTTCTTAAGCAATAAAGTTAATGACTATTCTCGCCTTAGAGACATTCCCTCGATAAAAGGCACGTCTGGACTATCCCCCTATTTGGCGATTGGCGCTGTAAGCCCACGTTGGTTAGCGATTCAGTTGATTCAGCAACAACCCGATTTGTTGTTTGACACACAACTGCCAGCCTTTTCTTGGCTTAATGAATTGATTTGGCGAGATTTTTATAAGCATTTGATGTTCCATCATCCTAAACTGGTTAAAGGTGCGAACTTTCAGCAGAAATACAACGGCTTAGATTGGTATCACGACAACCCTAGCTTCAAGGCGTGGTGCGAAGGAAAAACCGGATATCCATTGGTTGATGCAGCAATGCGTCAATTAGTTGAGACAGGCTGGATGCACAACAGGCTAAGAATGGTGGTGGCAAGCTTCCTAACCAAGCACCTGCTGATCGATTGGCGTTGGGGTGAGCGTTTCTTTATGTCGCACCTTATCGATGGTGATTTCAGTGCGAATAATGGCGGTTGGCAATGGGCTTCAAGTACTGGCTGTGATGCTCAACCTTACTTTCGAATTTTCAATCCAATCACCCAGAGTGAAAAGTTTGATCCAAAAGGAATTTTTATTCGTAAGTACATACCAGAGCTGCAAAATATCCCAGATAAGCATGTGCACTTCCCACATGACTTTATCGCTAAAAACGGAATAGACAGCGAATACTGGCAACCCATCGTTGAGCACAAAGAAGCACGATTGAGAGCCTTAGCCTTCTTCAAATAATTAGAGTGAATATTATGGATAACTCTCTATGGCTTGATAACTTTCTCAACATGTATCGAGAACTCGGAACCGACAATTTCGACGTGCTTAAGACGGTTTATCACCCTGATATTGAATTCCAAGACCCGCTGCATCATGTCAGCGGTATTTCGGCGCTTACGCACTACTTCGAGAACCTCTACACCCAGGTAACGAGCTGTTACTTTCATATCGAACACACTTTCGAAGTGAACGACGAAGCTTCGGTGTATTGGACGATGCAATTTTCTCATAAGCAGCTGAACGGTCAAAAGCCAATCGAAGTACAAGGACACAGCCACCTTAAGATGCTCGACGGTCAAGTGGTTTATCACAGAGACTATCTTGATGTCGGCTCTATGTTGTACGAACACATTCCAGTTCTGGGCTGCGCCATCAAATCCATCAAAAAGAGAGCGAGCCAATAATGCGTATTATGATCACAGGCGCGACCTCAGGTATCGGCCAATCACTCGCTATCGATTACGCTCAACAAGGGCATCAGGTGATTGCTTGTGGCCGTAACCCAGACAAACTGCAAGCCTTGGTTGATTCTCACGAGACAGACATCGCGCATTCATCCATTACGCCGCTCTGTTTCGATCTGACCGATTACCACAACTTCCCAGAACTCGACCAAGACAAGCCGCTCGATCTGCTGATTTTAAATGCGGGTGATTGTGAATACATCAACGACCCAGTGAATTTTGATGCTGAGCTTTTCGAGCGCGTCATAAACATCAATCTAATTTCAATTGGCTACGCCCTTAAAGCCTGGTTAAAAAACATCAAGCCCGGCGGCCGTTTGGTTTTAGTAAGTTCCAGCGCCAGCTTTTTACCTTTGCCAAGAGCCGAGGCTTATGGCGCTTCAAAGGCAGCCCTCACCTACTTAGGCAGAACACTGTCGGTTGATCTGGCCGAGCACAATATTCATGTCTCAATTGTGCACCCAGGCTTTGTTGAAACGCCATTAACCGAGCGAAATACTTTCTCTATGCCTATGATTATTAGTAGTGAGGCCGCAACTCAGCGAATCGTAAATGGTATCGCTCAAGGAAAGAGTGAAATCGATTTCCCAAGACGATTCATCATGTTGATGAAGCTACTAAGAATGCTTCCAACTCCAGTTTGGCAAAAACTCGCTTCAAGGATGGTATAACAATGAAGAAAATCGCCATTATTGGGTCCGGTATCTCTGGACTCACTTGCGCACACATATTAGATAAGCACCACGACGTGACCGTATTCGAAAAGAACGATTATGTTGGGGGCCACACCGCCACCGTTGATATTGAACATCAAGGCTCGGCGTTTTCGATAGATACAGGTTTCATCGTATTCAACGATCGAACCTACCCGAATTTCAATCAGCTTCTAGAACAACTCGGTGTCGAAAGGCAACCGACTGAGATGAGTTTCAGCGTCCACAACACCACGACTAAATTCGAATACAACGGTCACAGCATCAACTCTCTGTTTGCTCAACGAAGTAATATTTTCAAACCTCAATTTTGGTCTTTAGTCTCTGACATTCTCAAGTTCAACAAACTATGTAAGGCTCAATTTGAAAGTAACGAGTTCACACCGGATGTTACCTTGGGCAACTTCCTACGTGAAAACCAGTTTTCCGACTTTTTCAGCCAGCATTACATCCTACCGATGGGCGCAGCAATTTGGTCGACAAGCTTAGAGGAAATGGAAGAATTTGAGCTTAAATTCTTCATTCAATTCTTCTACAACCACGGGCTACTCGACATCGCGAACCGTCCACAATGGTATGTAATTCCTAAAGGGTCGCGCTCTTACGTTGAAATTATCCTTTCAGGTTTGAACAAATCCGTCGCTTTGAACACATCGATCAAACAAGTGACTCGTCAAGAAACGGGCGTCACGATTGAATTTGAAGATGGCGCTACACAAGACTTCGACGAAGTGATATTTGCTTGTCACTCAGACCAAGCGTTACGTTTACTCGGCGATGCGACCGAGCAAGAGCAACAGGTTCTAGGCGAGATCCCATACAGCCGCAATGAAGTGGTTCTGCACACTGATACCCGATTGTTACCAGACAGAAAGCTTGCATGGGCAAGTTGGAACTACATGTTGGATGGCGACAGTAAACGACCTGCCTGTGTGACTTACAACATGAACATTCTGCAAGGCATCGAAAGCCAAGACACCTTCTGTGTCACCTTGAATCAGAGCGAAGCCATCGACCCAGAAAAAATCATTCGCAGCTTTATTTATCATCACCCGGTACTTAACTCGAACACAGTAGAGGCTCAGCACAAGCGCGAACAGATCTGTGGCAAAAACCAGACTCACTTCGCCGGCGCGTACTGGTACAACGGCTTCCATGAAGATGGCGTCCACAGTGCACTCGATGTGACCAAACGCTTCGGTTTAGATTTGAGTACGAGTTCAGCGCTATGAACAGTCAAACCCTGGCATCCGAAATGGAGATCGCATCCGAAAAGAGTGAAGAGCTCAGCGGTATCTATTGGGGCAACGTCAGACACCGCCGCTTTGGCGACATCACACATGAGTTCAGCTATCAGCTGTATATGATGGGGTTGGATCTTGATGAACTGCCCCAAACCACAGCGCGTAGTGCGCTGTTCGGAACTCGATGGTACAACCCGATTCGCTTTGTCGAATCGGATTATCTCGCTGAAAAAAAAGAAAATGCCACCACGGATGAACCAAAATCACTTAAACAACGTATAGCTTCCAAAGTGCAAAAACTTGGTGGGGTTTGGTCTGATTCAAACCGTGTGACGATGCTGGCTCAGTGCCGCTGTTTAGGTATCTACTTCAGTCCAATCAACTGTTTCTTCTGTTACGACGAAACAGGAGATTGTAAGTACATGTTGGCAGAAGTGAGTAACACGCCTTGGCGCCAACGACATTACTACCTGATCGACATGCACCAAGAATTAAAGGTTAAGAAAGAGTTTCACGTTTCGCCGTTCATGGATTTGAACATGACTTATTTTTGGAAGATTAAGCCACCAGCGAAACGCACCTTGGTCCACATCGAAAGCCGCCGAGACGACAAGCTTTTCGATGCGACACTGGCCTTGACGAAACAGTCAGTAACCAAGACAAACATTAGACGAACGGTATTCAAGATTCCGGCGATGACGATAAAAGTCGTGATGGGCATTTATTATCAGGCTCTCAAATTATTCCTGAAGAAAGTACCGTTTGTGGGGCATCCAGACTCAACATCTTAAGTGTCTTCACAGCAACTAAATAATAGAACTCGACCTAAGCTTGGGTTCGCTCCAACCAAGGGGCACAACCCAGCTTAGTTGGCACAAAATATTAGAATGAGTTATCAGCGAGGTTTACATGGAACAGCTTGCCAAACAAAACAACAACATTGAACAACAAGCTAAAGCCGTTGCTGTTTCAAGCAACTGTAAATATCGAGCTTTAATCTTTAAGGTTCTAGAAAGCCTGCAATTCGCGACGCTTGAGATTATTGAGCGCGACCAGCATTCGGTGTTCGGCGATCGAGAAGCCGACTTGAAAGGTCGAATCGTGATTCACGATGCAACCTTTTTTAGAGATGTCGTGATTGACGGCAGTATTGGCGCATCTGAGGCCTACATTGACGGCAAATGGACAAGCCCAGATCTCACCAAAGTGATTCAAATAATGGCTCGAAATCAATCTCAACTCGACGAGCTTGACGATAAAACACAATGGATTTCTCGCATCAAAAACCTATTGCTGCGTCGTAAGAATGCCAACACAGAACAGGGATCTAAGCGAAATATTCTTGCTCACTACGATATTGGCAACGAACTGTACGAGCGCTTCCTAGATAGCTCGATGCAATACTCTTCCGCTATCTACAGCGAAGAAGCAAAAACACTATCCAAAGCTCAGCAAAACAAAATGAAAACCATCTGTGAGCGATTAGAGTTGTCAGAGAACGATAACGTGGTCGAGATAGGCACAGGCTGGGGTGGCTTAGCTATATTCATGGCGCAACACTACGGATGCCATGTCACCACTACCACAATCTCAGATGCCCAACACGCGCTTGCAGAACAGAGAGTAAAAGCGCTTGGCTTAACCGACAAAATCACCTTGCTTAAAGAGGATTATCGTAACCTCACTGGTGAGTATGACAAGTTGGTCTCTATCGAGATGATTGAGGCGGTCGGCCATGAATATCTACAGACCTTCTTTGAGAAATGTTCTTCACTGTTGAAACCATCAGGCAAAATGCTGATTCAAGCAATCACCATCGCCGACAGTCGTTATGACAAATACCGCAAAGGCGTCGACTTTATTCAGAAGTACATTTTCCCAGGCGGTTGCCTACCTTCGGTCTCAGTGATGACCCAACACCTCGCGACCAGTACAGACCTTGTTGTACAAGAAATCGATGACATTGGCCTGCACTACGCTCGAACGCTTAATGATTGGAATGTTGCCTTTGAAAACAGTTGGGAAGAGTTAGAGTCTCTCGGCTATTCAGAAGAGTTTAAGCGCTTGTGGATCTTCTACTTCTGCTACTGTGAAGGTGCATTCAAAGAGCGCGTGATCAGTACTCATCACTTAGTTGCTCGAAAACCTCGTTACTTTGGAGTAAAAGATGAAACGGTTTTGGATTATTAATCTCGTTCTGTTTCAAGCGACCTGGGTTTGCAGCGCATTCTTTACCGCGCAAGCCCCGTTCGTGGCACCACTGATTGTGGCCGCTCACTTCCTTCTCTCTCCTACTCGCAGTAGCGATCTGAAAATACTCATTTTATTACCACTGGGGCTATTGCTTGATAGCCTCTTACTTCACTTCGGCGTGTTTGCCGTCGACTCTGAAATTGCAAATCAATCTTGGTTCCCAGTGTGGCTAGTCTGCCTGTGGATCATGTTCTTAATCAGTTTTAACCACAGCCTAAATTGGCTTTTAAAATGCTCGAAAGTGATCTTGTTTGTCATAGGGTTCGTAGCAGGTACTAGTAGTTATTGGGGAGGCATCAAAGCAGGCGCCCTTCTGACTACTTGGCCAGACGCATCGGTGTTAGCTGCCCTTGCAATAAGTTGGGGGATTTTGTTGCCCTTACTGGTGGCCGCTTACTCCAACTTAGTACAACCCAAAATGGCAACAACGAGGTGACTTATGGCTTTTCCACGCAACCCTACGCAAGCGTTCAAATCTGAGAGCGATGTTAGTCGCGTTCGCACTCAAACAAGCGAGCAATCAAGAAACCGACTATTTAGCTTAGTCACCCTAACCCTCATTTGCGCAGCACTCCTTTTTACCGGGAATGCCAACGCTTCTGCTGTCGATGATTTAAACAAGCGTGGCCAAGGTGAGATGAGTTACTTATTTTGGACTTTGTATTCTGCAGAGTTCTACACCACACCATCTAACTCTGAGCGTGCTTTGAAACTTGAGTACTACCGAGCAATTGACAGCAAGGACCTTGTAGACGCAACCAAAGACCAGTGGAGCAAACTTGGTTACTCCAGTAACAATATCCAACGTTGGTTGAAGCCTTTATACGCAATGTGGCCCAACGTTGAGGAAGGCAGCACGCTGACTATCCGAGTTGCTGAAGACAACGTAAGTCGCTTCTATTTCGATGAGCAACCCATCGGCACCATCCAAGACAAGCAATTTGGTGAAGCCTTTCTCGCGATTTGGTTATCTGAGAACACATCTGAGCCAGGTCTACGCAAACAACTATTAGGTTTGAACAAATGAATCCAAAAACAACAATAATAAAATTTGCTTTGGCACTGTTTTCACTCACTTGGCTAGCGGGTTGTGGCTCTGCAAGTTTAGAAAACCACGTAGACACTACGCCAGAGCTCAAGCTTGAAACCTTTTTCAACGGCGAGCTAATGGCATACGGCATGGTACTCGACCGTTCTGGTAACCTACTACGCCGTTTTGACGCTAAGCTTGTCGCGACTTGGGACGGTGATAAAGGAGAAATCAAAGAGTGGTTCTCTTTTGCTGATGGCGAGCGCTCAACACGCGTTTGGAACCTGATAAAAACCGGTGAAAACACCTATTCAGGCACCGCTAATGATGTAGTCGGTACCGCTTATGGCGAGACTCTAGGTTCTGCTCTGTATTGGAAATATGACTTAGAAATCGAAGTCGACGGCAGCACCTATGAAGTCGTATTAGACGACTGGATGTTCTTGATGGACGACAAACGCTTGTTCAACAAAACTGAGATGTCTAAATTTGGGTTTAAAGTAGGCGAAGTGATCTTATATATCGAGAAGATTTAATTTAACCGCTCTTTCCTGTTCCCATTTTCATCAACGGTAACCGTTACCCCGAAAGACACTTTCAGCCCACCATATAATCTCAGCCCGCAAACAATTTCAGCCCACAATGCAATCTCAACCCACAACAGAAAATTGTGGGTTGTTCTGTTTAATCCCTCGAATAGCATACCTGCATGCTCAAGCCTTTGTGCTAAGATGCGCCACCAGCATACAAATGGGCTAAACTCAGTTGAGCGGATGTGATACACAGTTCCACCAATTCAGAGCACTTCCCCATTGTTTCGCTAAGCGTAGATTCCCTACCATGAATAATTGAAAAGGCTTTAAAGCATGAGCAAGTTGACCTCAGCGGAGCGTAAAGCTCGCGACAATGAACGTTTCTCACAACGTGTAAACGACCGCAGAGAAAAAGGCGAAGACGTAGTTGCTTACGCACTGACCAACAAGAAAGCTGTAAAATTTCTGACTAAGTCGGAAAAGAAACGCTTCAATGAAGCGAAAGTCATTCGCCAAGAAGAACAGCGAGTGAAAGATCAAGAAGAACTCAACAGAATCGAAGACTCATTCACGACCAAACAGTTCGACGAAGAGTAATCTGATTTCAAAAGCGCTGGCTCTATGCCGGCGCTTTTACCTTTACGCGCTTTACCTTTAGGCATTTTTTCCTTTCTGCTTTTCTTGTTATCTTCCTATCTTCCTATCTTCCTATCTTCCTACGACTTTCTCAAACCTCTGTTTTATCGATCTTACTCATGGATCTCTGCATCTTGGTCTTAGATCTCAGCAAACAGATATTCAAAGCCTTACTATCTCGATTCAATTCAACAATTCCGAGTCACCATGATTTTAATCACCGGATCAAGCAGCGGTTTAGGCGCAGCTTTAGCCAAGCAATATGCGAACACATCGAACAGCCGCCAGCGCTTAATGATCACTGGCCGCAGCTACCAACGTTTAGCTGAATTAGCGAAAAATCTGCCAGCGAATACTGTTAGCCAAGCCTGTGACTTGTGCGATCCACAATCAGTGAGTGAGTTATTGGATGCGTTGCCTGAAACACCAAAGCTGGTGGTTCATAGCGCAGGCAGTGGATACTTCGGTAAAATTGAACAACAAGATCCCGCCGCCATCAGCGACATGCTGAAAAACAACATCGAGTCTTCCATCTTTTTGATTCGCGAGCTTGTTCAGCGTTACAAGGATCAACCCGTCACCATTGCTGTTGTGATGTCGACCGCGGCTCAAGGCGCTAAAGCAGAAGAGTCTACTTACTGCGCAGCCAAATGGGCCGTTAAGGGCTTTATCGAATCGGTCAGGTTGGAGCTCAAAGGTCACCCGATGAAGATCGTTGCAGTTTACCCCGGTGGGATGGCAACCGAGTTTTGGGGAACCAGCGGCAAAGCAATGGATACCTCAAGCTTTATGACCGCACAAGAAGCCGCTCAAATGCTGCAGCAGGCGTTAACCAGTACCGAGCATGGATATGTGTCAGATATCACGATAAACCGCGGTTAACGGCTAATGAGAGCAGCGAACAGGTAAACCGAGCTATTCCGCTAATTATTTGTGAGGGTGAGCACGAAAGTGTGCGACAATGCTCAGCGTAAATTCATATTCAAGGTTTATTATGAAACTTCTAGTTCGTAACCTATCGCGCTCTACTGCAGAGCAAGACATCCGTGTTCTATTTTCTGAGTTCGGCTCAGTAAAAGAGTGCAGCCTAGTTTTAGACCAAGAAACTGGCGAATCTAAAGGCTTTGCATTTGTTGAAATGCCAGAGCACGAAGAAGCTAAAGCGGCACTAAACAAGCTGAACTTGTCAAAGCTTGGCAGCAACACGATTCGTGTAAAAGTAGCTAACTCTTAATCGAGTAAACGCTTTATAAGCCACATGGCTTAGCTTAAGCAGCACAAGCACAGATGATAAAGCCCGTAACGATATTGCGCTGAAAAACGTAATATCGTTACGGGCTTTTTGCTGCTCGCGATTCTCTTTTCACACGATTCGAATACGCCTACAGCCCTTCATGTTCATCAATGGCACGCCTTGCTTCGGCCATTGAACATCCAGATTCCATCACCAGTTGAGCGACGGTCATGGAGGGTGTCGCGGCCAACAGAGATGCCAAACACACCACAGGTTTAGGCAGCACTTTGTCGATTGCGATTGCTATCCAACCGTCTTTTTCGTGAGTTAACATCGTTTTAAATTCAACGAGTTGATGCTCTTGAGCGACCAACAGCCAATTGCGCGAACGACGAACTCGCTTCAACTGGCATCCACATTCTGCAGCATGCGCCATCACTTGGCTTTTATCACTCACACGATGTACAAAACTATTCAGTGGGACGCTAAACATAACACTCTGCTAACCAATCTATTCCTACCATTCAAGAGATCGCTACCTATCTCTCAGTACTTTCTAACTGTCACTCAATAAAACCGTACGTAGGATTACACAGACATAAAAAAACCGCCAGTGATGCACTAAGCAGCCTCGCGGTTTTTCGATGTTAACGTGTGTTGTTTACGCTTTAGTTTCTACCACAATTTCAGTCTTGACCGAGTTCGCGATAAAGCAGTTTTTGTGCGCCAAATGATGCAGTTTGTCGAGTTGTTTAGCAGTTGGTATCTTAATGCCCGAAAACACAATGTCAGGTCGCAGAGTCACCTTAGTGACAGACGAGCGGCCTGATTCATCTTCTTCCAGCACACCGACGGCATCATCGACATAAGAGTCGATCACGTACTTCTGCTTTGCAGCAATGCCCAAAAACGTCAGCATATGGCAGCTAGAAAGTGCCGCGATAAAGGCTTCTTCCGGGTCAACGTTCGCTTCCACCGAAAACGGCAGTGGCACAACATGAGGAGAAGATGAAGCTGGCACAGTGATACCACCATCGAACTCCCACGTATGACCGCGACTGTATTGGTTGTCGCTAAAGGCTTCATCTTCCGCTTTTTGCCAGCGAATGACCGCTCCATATTCAGACATAATTAATTCCTTTTATATTGTGTAACGACTTAGCGATCAGCAGGGTGATTAACGCCATCGTTGGTCACCACATCACCAATATCAAAAGGGTTCACCCCTTCCAAACAGCCGATGTTAAAACCGTATTCATTTGGGCTTGAGCGGCGTTGGTGATGAGTATAGATACCGCAGTTTGAGCAGAAGTAATGCTTCGCGGTGTTGGTATTGAATTGATAAAGCTTAAGATGCTCCGCACCTTTGAGGATCTTGATACCATCCAGCGCCACAGAGCCCACAATCGCCCCTCTACGACGGCAAATAGAACAATCACAACGACGTGGTTTTTCTATCCCGTTAGGTAAGCTGAGCTCTAATTCAACCGCACCGCAATGGCAGGTTGCCTTATGAAAAGGTTTGATAACCGTATCTCCGACCTGTTTCATGAGCACTCCTTGTTCTGGTTACTGGTTACTTTTTGCCCATCATATCCTGATTTGTTATTTTGGTAAAAAAATGTGTTTTCCAACAAATATATAGCGCATGTTTTCAACACATAATTTAAGCTAAATCTCGGCACCACTGACTCTACCATCATCGACACAACGATCACTGAGTCGTATTCAAACTATTTAATCTCTTTCTACAGAGCACACCTATATGAATCTCAATCTGATTAAACACTTTCTCGCAGCCTATGACTTCAAGAGTATTTCTAAGGCAGCAGAACATATGAATATGACTCAGCCATCAATGACCGCCGCGATCAAAAACTTTGAAGAGCAGAGCGGAAAGATCATGTTTTATCGCACCAGTCGTTCAATTCAGCCGACAGAAGATGCGCATTATCTTGCTGAGCAATGCCGAGAAATATTAGGTCGGCTCGACTCAGTATTTAAAGAAGAGAGAAAGCTAAAAATCTGCTGCCCAGAAGTGATCATGCAGGCACTCCCTGGCTATGAAGGCGTCTACTTTGTTGAAACTCCCGCCATCGAATACAGCATTTTGGACAAACTAAGAACCGGAGAGGTGGATATTGTTGTCGACGACATCTCTGTTACTGATCACTCCTTTATTGTCGAATCGATCGGCTCCCAAAAGCTCGCACTTGCGTGTCGTAAAGACCACCCAACGATTGGCGATACCATCTCCCTTGAGCAGTTCAAAAACGCCGAGCACATCATGCTGCGCCTAAAAGACAAAAATGTAAGCGCACTAGAAACCCGAACTGAAGAAGCATTTGAGCGTAACGTGGTTCGAGAAGTTTCCGGTCAATCGAATCTACTGCTGAACGCTCGTAACTCTGACGCGGTGTGCATTGTCAGTGAGTCCATGTTTAATTTAGCAGAAGAGCTAGGGCTAAAAGTCCTCGAACCACCATTTGCGTTGCGTAACTACGAAATGAAAATGATTTATCACAAACGCAGTATTCAAGATCAGCGACATGCTCAAGTTCGAGAACACATCAAAAAGCATCTAACGCCACCTTCCAAGAAATAAACAAAAACTATGCAAGCAATGATAATTCGTAAATAAAGGCAAAATAAACCAAATTACATAGATAAAATCTATGTGCTTTATAGTTACTACCCAATGGTTCGCCGCTTAAAAACTGCCTAAGATATCGTCATCAACGAGGCCTATTACACACCCTCGTATCCTTCAACTTTTGAAGAACGACGAAACAGGATGGATTCTGAGTCTGATTCATACGAAATACAGAACCAGGGTAACACTATGAAAAAAACCATTATTGCTCTCTCAATCTTAGCGTCTTGCAATGTGATGGCTCACTCTCATCACGCATCAGAGCGTTTAACTCACGGCGACCATGACCACTCATTCGATATGAGCGAGTACGATGTTGTGCTTTCTAATAACTATGACCCGTTTGCTAATGGCATTGAGTTTCTCTCTCCAACCATGTCTGCTGAGCAGCAAAGTTACTTCCCTTTATTTGAAAATGCCTCGACAAAACTAGCGGGGTCATTCCCAGAAATAATCTGGCGAGGTGAACCTCTATTCACGCCGGAATACAACAAAGAAAACATGGAAAAGGCGCTGCAAGAAGGCAAAATTCATCCAGAGTTAGCAGCGATGGAAGAAGCAATGACCAACCCTGTGATCTTTAAGCTATCAGACCGCATGTACAACGCATTTGGCTTTGAGGGAGCTTCGATCACCTTCCTTCAGGGTGACAAAGGACTGATCATTATCGACGCTGGTTCAACGGCTGAAACCGGTGAAGCCATGCTGTCGGCTTACCGTGACGCAACTGGAGACGAGCGTGAGGTTCATACGATTTTCTATACTCACCACCACCCAGATCAATGGGCAGGAACCGAAGGGCTAGCAACGCGTGAAGACTTCGAATCTGGCAAAATTAATGTCATCGCTCATGTTGATTTCCAGAAGAAAATGAATGAAGAGTCTGGCATTTATCTTAATCAACAGTCGATTCGAACCGCGTATGCATTTGGTGCCTTTATCCCTCATAACAATGACTACGATAAAGGGGTAAACCAAGGTGTTGGCTACCCAGCAGACATCGTGATGCAATCACAAAACAAATCCTTCTTCGCGCCAAATATCTTAGTCGACGATCTGATGATCATGAAGGTAGATGGCCTTACATTGGAGTTTTTCCACACCCCAGGCGAAGCGCCAGATGGTGTTGCACTCTATGTACATGAAACGGGAGACATGGTCGGTGGCGATACCATTCAAGGTGAAACCATTCCAAACCTCTACACCATTCGTGGTACCGAGTACCGTGACGGCCTTGAATGGGCAGACTCTATAGACCGTATGCGCCGCTATCAGCCAAAAACGCTTTCCCTACACCACGGCCGTTCTGCAGTAAGCCAAGAGCGTGTTGAAGATGTTATGAAAGCCTACGCGGATTCACTGCGCTACATGCAAGATCAAACGGTTCGCCATATCAACAAAGGCTATACCATGCATGAGCTTTCGGACAGTATCCGTCTACCTGAAGAACTCAAAGATCACGACTACCTTCGCCCGTTGCGTGGCTCAGAATATCAAAATGTTGCCAATATCTATGCGGGTAATGTTGGTTGGTTCAATGGTGATGCCAGTGAGCTTGCGAAGCCTGCACACAAAGACATGGCGCAACTTTACGTTGATATGATGGGTGGCTCAGACGCCATTAGAAAGGCTGCGGATCGCATGATCGAAAAACAACAGTACGGTGAAGCGATGCAGATCCTAACGCATGTTATCCGAGTCGATCACAACGATATGTATGCTCGTGGACAAAAAGCCGTTGCGCTAGAGCGTTGGGGTTGGGAACAATCGACCCCGGGTTGGCGTCACTGGGCACTCACAGGTGCAGCAGAGCTTCGCGGAGAACTAGATGGCGTACTCGATACAATGAACTTTTTTGGCGATGCCAGCAAGTTCGTTGAGGCACCAACCGATGATGTGATGTCACTGATTCCAACTCGCCTAATAGCCGAGCAATTGAACACCAACGAGACGCACGTCATCAACCTTGTTGTGGATGGAAGCCCATACCTTGTCAACGTGTCTAACCGCACAATGGCTGTCGACAATGGTTTTAGCTCTGAGAGCGCCGATCTCACCGTCGATATGTCAAAACAAGACCTTGTTCACTTGTTCTTAGTCAAAGACATCAATGTTGAAGAATCAACAGCGAAAGCAACCAAGGGCGATATCAAGCAACTTCAACGTTTGGTTGATGTGATTGATACCTTCTCTCCGTTCTACCTACACCTTCGTTAACCCCAATAAATAACCCGTGCCTCATTCATTTGAGGCACGATAAGAGGTGTCCATGATAGACAAAGATACTTTTATCCCAAGGGCGTTAGCGGTTGCCATCGTTGTATTTCTTTTACTTGTTTAACTCGGAAATTAACGACTCGAGCTGACGTAATCGCCAAACCGCTCAAACAGAAAATCCAAAAACAGTCGGATACGCTTCGGCTGATATTTCTTGCTGATGTACACCACATTCAAGTCGGCGCTCGACACCGACATCGCGGTATTGAAGTTTTTCATGTAGCCATTAAGCAGAGTCACAAGGCGTTGGTTATTGATGTCATCTTGCACATCCAACACCGATTTAAGCGCAATGCCCTCACCTTTTAATGCCCAGTAGCGAATCACTTCGCCATCGTCTGAAAATCGCTTCGGCACAACCGTCACCGACTTCTTCATATCATTGTCTTGGAAGTGCCATGTCTTGAGCTCTTCATTACTACGCAGCATGGCTAAACAGTCGTGTTCGACCAAATCTTGTGGTGTTAACGGTGTTCCATGTTTAGCAAGATATTCAGGAGAAGCGCACAACACACGTCGGCTTGGTGATAAGCGTCTGGATATCAAACTGCTGTCGACCAGTTCACCATAACGAATCACGATATCCATGCCAGATTCAGCAATGTTCGAGAGGTTATCGTTCAAGTACAGGTAAGGAATAACATCCGGATACTGCCGGCAAAACTCCGAAAGAATAGGAAGAATGTACTGCTTTCCGATGTCTTTTGGCGCGGCGATTTTTAGCGAGCCTTTGACTTCTTTTACGCCATTTTGAATCAGGTTTTCGGCCTCACTGACGTTGTCTAAAATCTCCAAACATGCCTTGTGATACAGCTCGCCAGAGTCGGTCAAAGACACATGTCTTGTGCTTCGGTTCAGCAATTTCACACCATATCGTTCTTCAAGTGCCTGCAACCTTGCTGTCATGGTCGCAGGAGAAAGCCCTAACTCTCGCCCCGCCGCTGCTAACCCGTGATGCTTAACAATGCTCACGAACATCGCCATATCTGAAAACTTATCCATACGATTCTCGCTTTCACCTCTTCGTCTTACTTCTCGATCTTAATGCTCGATTTGAATACCCAGTCACACTATTCAGATTAACCGAATAATGAATTTATATTTTAACCAATTATCAAATTTAGTCGAATAAATATAATGGCAAACATCAACAGAACAACGCAGGAATTCAGAGCATGACTAACGAATCGACTAAACAAGAGAAACACACTTTCGTCATCATTGGTGGCACATCAGGTATCGGCAAAGCACTAGCGATGCAACTAAGAAACGAGAACAACACGGTACATATTGCCAGCCGACACACAGGCGTTGATATCACCGATGAAAAGTCGATTTGTGAATACTTCGAATCGATTGGCGTGTTTGACCACTTAATCGTAACGGCTGGCTCATCCGCTCCCGCAGGAAAAGTAACAGACGTAGCAACCGCAAACGCTAAGACAGCTTTTGACACTAAGTTTTGGGGCAGCTTAAACGTAGCCAAACATGCCGCACGCTACATGACGCCAAACGGCTCTATCACCTTCACAACTGGTATGTTGTCACGCAAAGTTGTTGCTGGTACTTACGTAAAAACCGCCATCAACGCCGCACTAGAAAGCGTAACCAAAATACTGGCGAAAGAGCTATCACCCATTCGAGTCAATGCCGTTAGCCCGGGTTTAACCATGACGGAAGCCTACAAAAACATGGACGATTCCGCTCGTGCAAACATGTACGACAACGCCAAAAACAACCTACCCGCAGGTAAGGTTGGCGAGCCTTCAGAGATAGCCATGGGTTACCTGTTCGCAATTAATAACCCATACGTCACTGGGTCAATCATCGATATCGATGGCGGCGCTCTACTCGGCTAACACTCCGCAAAGAAGCAAAGACATAAAGAACAATCGTTAGGGCGTGTATCTCACGTCCTAACAAACAAGAATTTACATAGGTAGATCATCATGAAACAAGAAACCGTCAACCAAGAAACTATCCATAAAGAAACTACCCATAAAGAAAAGATTCCATTCCAAGTTTGGATACTGACACTCGCTGCATTTGCAATCGGCACGGCTGAGTTTGTTATCGCAGGCATTCTTCCACAGATCGCCACATCACTTTCAATCACAGAAGGCCAAGCTGGCTACCTTATCAGTGCTTACGCGTTGGCTATCGTTATCGGCGGCCCGATCTTAACCATCTACCTTGCACGTTTTAACAAGAAGATGGTGCTGATTGGCTTAATGGCACTGTTCATCATCGGTAATGTCTTATCAGCCCTTGCTCCTAGCTACCCACTTCTACTTGCCAGCCGTGTTATCGCAGGCTTAGTGCAAGGCCCTTTTTATGGTATCGGTGCGGTTGTTGCAACCAACTTAGTGTCTGAAAAAATGGCAGGTCGTGCCGTTGGCCAAATGTTCGCAGGCTTAACACTCGCTAACGTTCTTGGCGTTCCAGCTGGTACATGGGTCAGCTTGCAATTCGGCTGGCACACTACTTTCTTTACCGTGGCAGCACTTGGCACTATCGCGATGCTTGCCATTCTGACTTCGATTAAATCGACCGGTCACAGTGAAGCGAAAGACATCAAAACTCAGCTTCTAGCATTCAAAAATCCAATGTTACTGATCAGCTTAGCAATCACCGCTTTTGCTTGGTCTGGCTTCATGACGCTTTACGGCTACCTTGCGCCAATCGCCATGCACATCACAGGTTACAGTCAAGAATCAGTGACTTGGATCTTAGTGATTGTGGGTGTTGGCTTAATCATCGGTAACACCTTGGGCGGACGCTCTTCAGATAAAAACCTAGGCAAAGCTTCAATGTTTTGGGCTATCGCAATGATCGTGTCATTGGTGGTAGTTGGCCTTGTGGTAGACAACAAAATCCTCTTCGTTGCAGCCGCATTTGTCTTTGGTATTGCATCATTTGCAAACGTCCCTGCCATGCAACTTCGAGTAATGAACCACGGTGGCGAAGGGCAAGAGCTAGCAGCAACTGCGAATATATCAGCGTTTAACTTAGCCAATGCCTTTGGTGGATTCCTTGGCGGCATGGTACTCGACAGCCAACTAGGCGCAGGAATGATTCCGTTCGCAGCCGTTGTGGTTCCTATCGTCGGCTTGTTCTTAATCGCTAAAGCTAACCGAAAAGAGAAACCACAAAGCAACTCAATATTTGCACCCACAGAAGCTAAATAATTTAAGAACTCCGTAACTTCAAAGTGCCAATTCATTATCAAACTGGAATTGGCACAGCACTAAAAATTCATAAAGGTAGAGATCATGAACAAGTTATTCGAAACATCAGAACTGAAAGGCCTAGAGCTGCAAAACCGTGTCGTTATGGCACCCATGACACGCGCTCGCACTAGCCAACCTGGAAACGTGCCAAACGACATGATGGCGACTTATTACCAACAACGAGCAAGTGCAGGGCTAATCATCACTGAAGCCACACAAATTTCAGATGACTCTCAAGGTTACTCATTCACACCCGGCGTTTATACCGATGCGCAAATCGAAGGTTGGAAATCAGTCACCACAGCAGCAAAAGAGCAAGGCGCTGCGATATTCTGCCAACTATGGCACGTAGGCCGAGTATCACACCCTACCTTTCAAAAAGGCGAGTTGCCGATTGCACCTTCTGCACTGGCACCCATAGAAACGCAGGTTTGGATCTCTGATGAAAATGGTAACGGCAACATGGTGGATTGCATCCAACCAAGAGAGATGACCCAAGCCGATATCGATCGTGTTGTTCAAGATTTTGCTAACTCAGCGAAAAAAGCTGTCGAGGCAGGGTTCAACGGAGTGGAAATCCACGGTGGTAATGGCTACCTCATCGATCAGTTCCTAAGAACCAATTCAAATAAGCGCACCGACAACTATGGAGGCAGCCGCGAGAACCGACTTCGTTTTCTAATCGAAGTGGTGGATGCAGTGATTGATGCGATTGGTGCCGATAAGGTGGGTGTTCGTTTAGCTCCGTTCATCACCTTCAAAGACATGAACTGCCCAGACATCGTGCCAACGATTTTAGAAGCTTCAAAGGCGCTACAAGCACGCGACATCGCTTACCTGCATCTATCAGAAGCAGATTGGGATGACGCACCTGTGATACCTGAAAGCTTCCGTTTAGAGCTAAGAGAGCTATTCTCTAACACCATCATCGTCGCTGGCAGTTACACACCAGAACGCGCCGAAGAAGTGTTAAGCAAAGGCTACGCCGACCTTGTCGCATTCGGTCGCCCATTCGTTGCTAACCCAGATCTCGTTTCACGCCTACAAAACGGCAGCGAACTATCCGATCTCGACGGCGCCACTCTGTTTGGCGGCAACGAAAAAGGCTATATCGATTACCCAGCGTTGTAGTGGTAAAACATTAAATAAACACCAAGCCTGCATGAGTCCTGCAGGCTTGCCTCTTTAGAAACGTGACCGATTCGATACCTTTTCACACTCAAAAATTCACTTGCATATTTTGACCTAAACCACTGTTATATTTGAACTTTAAATCAAATTTAAATTATAAAAATATCAATAATAATTAGAATTGAAACGAGGACTCTCCATTGTTCAACGTAGGACAGGTTTACAATCGACGCACAGATATACACGGTCGCTACAAAGGTCAGCAATATGGTGGTATAGCTACGCCTGCAGCCCACCCATATGTATTTATCTTCACTAGCGATGCTGGTGAAGAATTTGGCTACTCTGATGGTTTTAGTGCAGACGGCACTTTCCGATATACAGGAGAAGGCCAAGAAGGTGATATGAAAATGGTTAAAGGAAACTTGGCCATCTTTAAACACCAAAACAACCTTAAAGAGATTCTCTTGTTTGAATCTGTCTCAACTGGTTTTGTTAGATTCGTCGGAGTTTGCAACTACATCTGTCATCACATTGAGCAACGCCCCGACAAGAACGATCAACTTCGTGATGCAATAGTTTTCCATCTAGATATCGTCCCACAAAGTGTCAGCAATACCATTCAAACACCAAAAGCTTCATATCTAACGAAACCAACTAAAAGTAAATCCTTGAAGCAATTACGAGACATCGCTTTAGCTTCAACGCCACTTCAAGCTGACCCTAAAGAACAACTCACTCACGTGAAGTATCGTAGTGAAGCCATTAAGCTCTACGCAAAAAAGAGGGCAAATGGTATCTGTGAAGGTTGTGGAGTACCCTCACCTTTTGAGACCAAGTCAGGCCCTTACCTAGAAGTGCATCACCTGACACGGTTAGCTGATGGCGGCGCTGATTGCCCCGAAAATGTGATTGCACTTTGTCCGACTTGTCATCGTGAAGCGCACTACTCAGTGGGAGCTGCCGATTTCAATGCAAAACTCATCGAGAAAGCACTAAAGATTGAAGAGCAACTGTTGTAAAAATTTCCGACAGGCAAAAGAAAGGCTCGCATGACTAGTGCGAGCCTTATGCAGTTTAGGGGGTAAACCACAATCTAGTTTAATCTTAAGATTAATTATTTAACTTATGAGCCATTATGCACTTGTGCGCATTGATATTCTATTTTTAAATGATTCACTGCAATTAATCAATCGATAAAAGTTAGCGTTTGGTCAATTTAAACCACATAAATAACAGTGATTTAGTGAACGGCGTCTAGAAAATCATCATAAAATCCATAGAAATCAGATTTATAGACTTCTCATTTGCCAATACCCTTCACCGTTAGTCGCGAGTTGGCTGTGTAAATAATCAAGCGTATCCGCGACCGTTCCAGCAATGCCTTGTGGTGGATTGAACAACAGTAAACCACTACCGATCAGGCGATCATCCCCCTTAGGATCACGAAGGCGAAGCTCCGACTTAATCGGACTTGGCAGCAAACCATCTTTCACTGCGGTCACACAGTGGTTCAAAATCAGTGAGCTCTTGTCATCTGTGTAGAGCGGGTACCAAATTAGTGCAGATACCTTCTCAGATTGCTGATACGCCTTAACTAAGGCATCAATCACCGCGAGATATTCTGAATCGGTTTCATAGGGTGGGTCGATAACAATCAAATGGTGGTTGTCATGTTTAGCAACGTCATCAGGTAACGCTTTAAGCCCATCACCTGCGCTAATCGTAAGCTTGCTTGAAATATCTAGGTTACATTGTAACTTCTCAATATTGGTTTGCAGTAAATCAGCTTCATCTTGCTGAATGTCTGAAAAATAGAAACTATCTTGGCTGCGACCTTGTTGGTAAGTGATGGCGGCAGAACCCGGATACAAAGAGATAAGTTGATTCGGATTGTAGTATTCCAGTACCGACATAAAAGAAGCGAATGCCGGAGGAAGATAAGCCTTATTGCGCCACAAGTACCCGACCCCTTCAGCAAACTCACCGGCATGATTACTTGGTGCGGTGGTGAGGTCATAACACCCTGTACCTGAGTGCGTGTCGATAACGTTGAGGCCTGAATGCTGCTGCATTAATGACTGAACAAGTGCACTCAATACTGGATGCTTCAGTGCATCACCATGGTCGCCTACATGACATTGATGTCGATATTCCATTCCCTTGCCTCATTTCTACTAACGTCATCTAAACATACTTCATATCATGAGGGCTTGCCTGCTCAATCCATCGTTTTTTGAAATAGGCTCTCTTTTCTCTAACCAGTTGACTCTTATAAAAAATAAAGCCCCTGAACTTACTTAGGGGGCTAAGTCAGTTCAAGGGCTTTCATTATTGGTTTAGGTTAATAGCGTAAGTAAATCGGCCTACCGTGCATAAGCTAGCTTAGCTTGACTAAGGGTACTCACCCTCAACTTCTACTGGCGCTTTCACTTGGTAGTGACAAGGCTGTAGGCCAAGTAGCTTAGGCAGTGTTATGCCGACAGACACTGAAGACCACGTACCGCTGACAATGCCGACAACGAGTGCAATAGCAAATCCTTGCAGCGCAGCGCCACCCAGTAGCCAAAGCGCTGATACGGTAATTAGCGTTGTTCCTGAAGTCACCATGGTGCGTGAGAAGGTCGCTTTAACCGATTCGTTGAGCAGGTTATCAGTATCACCGTTTGGATTGCCGCGCAGCATTTCGCGTACACGGTCGGCGATGATGATCGAGTCATTCAATGAGTAACCGAGAATCGCTAGCACGGCCGCCAATACGGTCAGGTTGAACTCAAACTGAGTAAAAGCGAAAAGACCCAAGATAAGCGTCACGTCATAGATGATCGCGGCAAGCGCACCGAGTGCCAAACGCCATTCAAACCGTACACTCAGGTACAGCATGATCATTAGGAAACACACCAATACCGCCAAGCCACCTTGGTCAACCATGTCTTGACCCACTTGAGGCCCAACCACGCTGCTGTTAAGCACTTTTACTTGGTCACTTACCGATGACAAAGCATCCACTAAGTTTGGCTGTGGAGCGTCTGTCAGTTGGCTGTAACGAATAGTCCAGCGATCTTGCTCTGCCATGCCGACCACTTGAACGTCTTGCTGGAAAGCAGTGTCGAGCTTGGTTTTTAACGCATCTTTGGTTACTTGATCAGAGAGTTGAACCTCGGCAACCACACCGCCAGTAAAGTCCAAACCCCAGTTAAAACCTTTCACTGCCACCAGCATCACAGAGCTCATGAACAGCACAATAGAAATCACAGACATCACCTTACGAAGGCGAGTCATATTGCTATTTGAAAAATAGCGGTCTGAAATAGTCATTTTTGAAGTACTCATGCTTAAATCCTTACATCGTGGCGTTGGTCACGCCCCCAAACCAAATTGATGATTGCTCGTGAAGCAAAAATACCCGTAAACATACTGGTTAGAAGACCTAAGCCCAGTGTCAGAGCGAAGCCCTGAATCGGTCCATTACCAATGGTATATAGAGCCACAGCAACGATCATGGTGGTGACGTTAGCATCGAAAATTGACGAGAATGCGCTATCGAAACCACGATCGATAGAGCTGGCAAAGCTGCGTCCTTCTTTCATCTTGTCTCGAATACGCTCGAAGATAAGCACGTTAGTGTCCACCGCCATACCAACGGTCAGTACTAGACCCGCAATACCCGGCAGAGTTAATACCGCACCCGGTAGCAGCGCAATCAAACCAAACAATGTGGTCATGTTAACCACCAATGCACAGTTCGCGACCCAACCTAAGCGGCGGTACCATAGCGCCATAAACGTTAGCGTAAGGCCAAGACCAAGTGCTAAAGCAGCAAAGCCGTTAGTTACATTTTCAGCACCCAAAGATGGGCCAATAGTACGTTCTTCAATGATGGTCACAGGCGCAGTCAATGACCCCGCACGCAACAGTAACGCAAGCTCTTGTGCGTCTGCCAAACTGCCAGCGCCTGTGATTCTGAAGCGGCTACCCAGTTGAGATTGGATGTTTGCCACACTAATCACTTCACTGTCTTGCTTGCTGTTGCCTGCTCTATCACGGCTGTACTCGCTGTACACCGTTGCCATTGGCTTACCGATGTTATGACGTGAGAACTCAGACATTTTCTTACCACCAGAAGAATCTAGCGTAATGTTGACTTCTGCACTGCCCATCTCACCAATGCCACTGCGAGCATCAATAATGTGTTCGCCACTCAACACAGCCTTGCGGTCGACGACCACACGGTTGCCGTCTGAATCTTTTAGGGTTTGAGTACTGCGAGTGGCATTGTCGTACACCGAATAGAACGCCAATGATGCCGTTGCACCAATCACGTCTTTTGCTGCAGCAGGGTCTTGTACACCCGGCAACTCGATACGGATACGGCTTTCACCTTGGCGTTGAATCGATGCCTCAGTGATGCCTAGCTCTTCAATACGGCTGCGCATGATCTGCAGGTTTTGTTGAACCGTTAGGTTACGTAGCGTTCTTTGTTCTTCTTCAGACTGAGTTAACGTTAGCGATTTATCTGAACGGTCACGTTGCCATTGTGGGAACTCTTGACGAATCAGCTTCTGTGCTTTTTCGAAATCGGCGTCGGTACGGAAATCAAACTGAACTTGGTTGTTCACCACTTTACCGCGCGCGTAACGCACTTCGCTGGTGATCTCGTCGACCATCGCTTGAGCTTGCGCGTGATAAACCGGCTCCATATCCACTTCTAATAAGAACTGCACACCACCACGTAAATCAAGGCCTAACTGAATCGGCGCAAAACCCATGTCAGTCAACCATTTTGGTGCTGCTGGCTCCATCGCTAACGCAACGGTCGCGTTATCCAATAGGCGCTCATTCAGCACCTCTTTGGCTTTCGCTTGTTGTTCAGCGTCTTCTAAGATCACGACTAAACGTTTGTCTTTTTGAAATGCAGATTTGGCTTGAATGCCTTCGCTCGCAAGGTATTGAGTAATTTGAGTCGCATCGATTGTCTGCTCAGAGCGATTGCTGATTTGAACCGATGCATTCTCGCCATACCAAGAAGGTAAAGCACTCAGAACCATGATGATAATGGTGGCGATAAGCACCGCGTATTTCCACTTTGAATAGTGGTTGATTTGTTTTCTTGGAATGCGTTTTTTCACAGTCAAGATCTCTTCTTTTTACCAATCACCGTAAATACGAGCTCAAAAATAGCATCGAAAAAAAACAGTGAACGAGCGTTTTAACCAGCTAGGTTGACCAGTTATTTACTGCGATTGGTATAACTAATGTTTTGCGAACACGATCGATAGCTGAAACCAGAACAAGCTGATTGAACGGTAGTGATGCTAAAGCTGATGTCGCTATGTTTGTCTTGGTTAATTGGCGAGTTCAACGGGCGCGAGGCGACCATCGATACGACCAATTTAGGGTCAAACGATTAGCTAAGAAGTTCTCGGAAATGCGAGTATTGAATGTTGCCCTCTTTCCACCCCGAAAGCCGGGAAGACGGAGAACTCACAATACTGGTCCAGTGCAGCTTGGAATCCAACAACGGCGTGTTGAAGAGCAGGGAAGCCAGTATTGAGGGGGGAGAGAAGTCAATCAGTAGATGATAAGCAGGCTCAAGATCGGCCACGCTTTCTTGCTCGTTACTGAGCATACGTCTGAAGTTTGCAGCTTGGAGGCTCGACTCAGTGTCGTGATAGTTGGAACTGTCACCAGAAGGATCGGTGCCAAACTGAGCTTTGTTGCACTCGAAGTAGCTCGACGGGTTATCCGTAGCGGCTTGTTTACACTGTTTTATCGAGGAAGATTGTTCATTCAGTGAAGATTGCTCTTGAGCCGAGTATATTTGAAATGGCTTAGAAGGAAACGAATAGCCGTTAGAATTCACTAAGCCAAAGCTCAGTAAAAACAACATTAAGACTAATCGGGTACCTAATTTAAGCAATCTAATATCCAAACAACATTCTCGTAGATCGTCAATCTACAATACAAATGAAACGCTGTCTTGATTTAAAACATTTTTTTAGAAAATGATACGATGCAACCGATTAGGCACTCACGGAATTTAGATTTATATACCTCAAAAAGAGCGCAACAAAGCTTGGTGCATAGATATTATGAATGGTGTAAAAACAAGAAAGCCAAGCGATGCGCGCTTGGCTTTGGGTTAAGTGTTTCTGTCTGCTTTAGGCTTTAGGCTTTAGGCTTTAGGACGCATGATGTTCTTAACCTTACGGCTATTTTCACCAAAGATGCGTTGGACAAGTTGATTCATATCTTCACGAGAAATTGAGTTAACCGTCGCTTTCACGTTAAACAAGGCTTCTACACCATAGTCGTGCAAAAGATAACGAGACACGAACCATGCTTGATCAACAACACTAGTATCTAAAGGCGTAAAGTCCGCTTCTAGTTGCTTGCCTGCCGCTCTAATCTCATCATTTGATACGCCCTTCAGAAGGTCTCCAATCACTTTATCAATCGCGACCTCTATCTTATCGGCATTTTTAGGGTCGATCAGCGCACCAATAAACCAGTCATGGCTTGTATCACCATCTTGCGATACACAGTAAGCATAAGGTGAGTAATCTAGACTTAAATCTTCACGTATGTACGCGTCTAAACGAGTAACAAGCAGGCGTTGCAGCATGTCTTCCATAAAGATATCTTTCGCCGTTTGCCCTCTTACTATTCCAGTTTGCTCGGAAGGCTCCGCAATGACTCTTAGCATGTACTCAGTGCTATTAGCCGTGTTGACCGACAAATCAATACGCGCTTTAGATGGGTGCTTGTACGCGACGTTAAAGTCAGGCACAACGGCTTTTTCCAATGGAATAGAAGCCAAGTACTGGCGAACCAGAGGTTTCAATTCACTTGGATCAATGTCGCCCACAATAACCAGCTGATTATTTCGGAATTGACCAAACAACTGCTGATGGACGCTCTTTATCTCTTCAACAGAAACCGTTTCCACACTTTTACTATCGAGCAACACATGATCACTGTCCGCTTGATAGGTATTTTGGTTCATTGCATATCCGAACTGACCAGTAGGGCTTGCTAAGTAAGAATCTCGATTTTGAATGAATTCTTGCTTAACCGCCTCCAGTTGCTCTGGCGATACCTTGACTGATGTAACGATCGCGTTGAGTGCAGCAAAAGTTTCCGCTAAGCCATTACTGGTAAGCTTAAATTCGACGCCATGGTGAGTAAAATCGATAAACGGATAAACCTGAATATCTTCACGATCCAAATGCGCATTAAGCTCCGTTCCTGAAAAACTGCCAACACCACTTCTACCGATAGCAGCAAGAGCTAACTCTGACGCTGGATATAACTTAGGATCGAGTGCTGCCATACCACCTAAGCTTGTGTAATAAATACCTATGTCATCGCCTGCAAGATAGTCACGCATATACCACATATCGATACCATTGCTAAGCGTCCACTTTTGAACATATGGGTCTACATACATCTGTTCCACTAACTCAATATCGCCTTGCGAACTAGGAACAGCAAAAGCACTGCTGGTCACCGAAAACAACGGTTTGGCACCCTTTTCGCTATAAGTTGCTTTCAAGCTCTCGATGGCTTGGGTAACCGCAACTTTATCTTCACTTTCATTCATACCAACCACTACGAAATAGTCGCTAGAAAGCAAAGCCTTAATATTGGCATTAATCACATCAAGATCGAGATTTGCGACAAACTCTTCAAGGCTCGCTTCATAGTCTCGTTGTGATTGCACGATTTGTTCGTTCACTAAAGCCGTCGCTTTCTGGTTAGCGTGCTGTACGCTGTCCATATTGTCCCAATCGATCTCAACATTATCGAGTAAGTCTTGATAATAATGCTGTTCGCTAATTATCTCATTTTCAGAGACGCCATAATCACGCAGAGATGCCAATGTGGCGATTAGCTCCTTTTGAGCCACCTCACGAGCGCCGACAGGAAAGCCAACATCCACCAATGAATAGCGCTGATATTCCATAGAATAATGTTTGGAACTTATCCATTGAGTTGGCAAAGCCGCATCATTGAACTTGGTATTAAGTCGCTGCCTGATCAGTTGCTGTACTGTCTCATCAAGCCAAAGTTGATGCTGTTGCGCGCGAGTGTCTACCGCACTTGCCCCTCGGTTGATCATCAAAGAGATACTTGGCGCTTCCGATTCTGCATACTCAATATAGTCACCTTCATTAAAGGTGGTAATTCTTTGTTTTACTGGCTTGGGAGTTTGTCCTCGCTGCCAATCTGAAAACTTCTGTTCAATTAATGGAATGACGGTTTTTGTGTCAATGTCACCGGAGACAATCACCTCAACGTTCTGAGGTTGATACCAAGTCTGATAAAAGTTATTTAGCCCTTGGGAAGTCGCGCTGAGTACAGACTCTTTAGTACCAAGTGCATCTTGGCCTTCATACTGGCCACCCTCAATGAAGTGGTCTAAAAACTGTTCTGCGAATGGCTTGTCGTCTAAGCGTGCATAACGGAACTCACCAAGAATCACACCTTTCTCTTTTTCGACTTCTGAACTTGATAGGTCCAGAGCATCACCAATGTCTCGCATCCACGTCAGGGCAGACTGTAATTGGACATTGTCAGGTAAATCTAATTGATACACAGTTTCTTGGTAAGAAGTGTAGGCATTGATATCAGCACCAAAGCTAGCGCCTGCATCTTCGAATAAGCGAATCACGTCATTTTGAGAGAAATTTTTACTGCCATTGAATGCCATGTGCTCCAAAAAGTGCGCATAACCTTCTTGTTGGTCAGTCTCTTGGAACGAACCCGCGTGCACGACTAAACGAACAGATACGGATTCTTCATGATCTGGATAAACATGGTAGGTAAGGCCATTTTCTAGTTGGCCTGATGTCCATGCCGGATCCGGCTGGATTGGCGTTTCGGTAGTTTTTGATGTTGAGCTACAGCCAACTAAGGTGAGGCATAGAGCCGTCGCTAAATAATATGTTTTCATAACAACCTCTTAATGTCATTCATCGACAATATACAGATTGAGTTAACGATTATTATTTAATATTGAACCGGATGAGTATCTTTGTGATCTAGATCTTTATTTTATAAATCACTATACGTTATGTAAGATCGGCTGTACTCGTTTAAAGCAGCGTTTTGATAGAGCCTAATACATCCATTTAAACTCGTTAACTGCATCCTTTTAAAATCAATGGCTACATACCTTTAAGCTTGTTCGCTACATACCCTTAAAGAGCGCTTGCGAAGCACGGCTGATCGGTAACTTTTCTCCAGAAACATACGCCGACATCTGGCCTGAGAGCCCTTTCTTCACCTTATCAATGGCCGACACTTTAACCACCACCGAGCGATGGATCTGCCAAAACTCATCTGGGTTAAGCTGGGCGATCAACTCTTTTAGCGACACGCGAAGAATAAACTCCTCTAGCAAACCGCCTTGGCCTTTTTTGAATATCGACACGTACTTGTCTTCCGCTTTGAAGTAAGCAACATCATCGACGGCGATTAGGTGAATGTCTTCTCCAACGCTAGCCTTGAGCCACGTTAGATGTTTCTTCTGCTGTTGATAAAGGGGCTGCGATAGATAAGGAGGCTGCGTTTGTTGGGAAGACGATTGTGATAACTGTTGAAGCTGAGCCATTAACGCCGTGATATCGGGCTGTTCCGGAGTGCTACCTGTTTGCGCTTGGTTGCTCGACAAACGCGCTTGCACCTTCTGGCATGTCGCCAGTAAGCGCTCTTCGTTGATGGGTTTCAGCAGGTAATCCATCGCATTGTGCTCAAAGGCTTTGACCGCGTATTCGTCATAAGCCGTAATAAACACAATCAATGGCGGTGAATCTAGCTTGTTGAGTTGCTTCGCCAGCGAGATTCCATCCAGCTCTGGCATACGAATATCGAGAAAAGCCACATCGGGCTTAAGCTGCTGAATACTCTGCATTGCCTCCAAACCGTTTTGTGCCTTACTGACGATTTCTAGCTCCGGCCAAACCTCAGCCAAACTCTTATCTAGGTGATGCCTTAACAGTGCTTCATCATCTGCGATAATCGCCGTTACGCTCGGCTGTATTGCTGGGTTATTCATAGTTAATCCTTTAAATTCACACTGTAAATCGTCTATTTTCCGTCACTGTTCTGTGCTTTCTGGTCTGTAATTCTAGGCGGCTGCGTCAGTCAGCGGTAACAAGATCGTCGAGACTACCCCGCCTTCAGCGTGTTCAGTAATCGTGAGGCTCGCCTTATCACCATAAAGGGTTTCGATTCTTTGACGAATATTGCTTAACCCAACACCGTGACCCGTATTCGCAGAATGCGTTTTCAACCCAGCGCCATTATCTGACACTTCAATCTTCAACTGCTCGGCTTGTTGAGTAATACGAATATTCACTTGGCCACCCGCGGCTTTGGGTTCGATACCGTGCGTGAGTGCGTTCTCGACCAAGGGTTGAATCAAGAACGGCGGAATCACCTGCAAGTCACTAATCTCGTGTGTTTCAATCGAGAACGTTAAGCGCCCCCCCAAGCGTATCTTCTGAATATTAAGATAAGCGTCTAACAAGTCGACCTCTTGTGCGATTGTCGATTGCTCAGTGCGGCTATTTTTCAAAGTCACACGCAATAAGTCGGTGAGTTTTTCGAGCATCAACTTGGCTTTCGCGCTGTCACTCTCAATCAACACATTGATGGTCGCAAGTGTGTTGAACAAGAAGTGCGGTTCAATTTGGCTTTGCAGTTGCTTCAGCTGGCTTAGCACCACAACCTTTTCTTGATCGGCCTGACGACGCTTGGCCACTTCCAATTCGTTATCGGCGCGTAGTTGTTGCTCTCGTGTATAGAAGTAGTAATAGCAAACCGAACAGAAGATCACACCGAGCAAGACTACGGATTTAAGGTCCGAGATATTGGCCCCGAAATATCCGTTCAACCAATAGTGGGCGTTCAAGGTACCAAAAGTCATCGCGAACACCATTGAGATACCCACTTCAAGCGTTCTGGATGTTCTCTTAAACAACTTAACCAAGATGAAAGAAGAACCTACCGCGCTGTAACCAAAACCAAAGCTTATCGCGAGGTTAACCACAAGGTCGCCACCCCAAATAGTTTGAGTGGTGACGGCAATGATAAAACAAAACAAAGTGGTCAGCGTGAAGCTCTTAATCCATGAAAACTGACTGTTTGAAGAAGTGTTCATTAAAATCGTCCTTTGATATTTAAAAGAATCATATGACTATCGGGTAAGTTGGCGTAAGCAGAATCACTTTTACCGCCTAGAAAGCGTGCAGCAAGTTCCAAATCCAACGATGAATGGCCATTATCTAACGCCTGATAGTTGAGCCACTGGGTCGCAATAAAGCCGCCGTCTTGAGGAGACAACATCACATCAAATGTCGGCGTGATATCTTCAAGCCAGCCATGTGTCGAATCCAAAGACCAGTGAAACATGATGTTGTGTTGAACCAAATTGGCGTGCTGATAGCCTTGCGCATAAGAACCGGCCAGTGATGCTGCCGTCGCATTAACCGACAAAGACTCTGCACTTTCTATCGCGTTTTGCCACTCAGAATGACTCCACGCTCGGCTATCAAACCAGTATTCCAACACCACATTGTGGCCGGTGTCATTGGCCCATGTTAATCCTGCCAACGCTTGATAAGCCTCGCCCTGCTCTTCAAGATAAACCGGTTTAAGCATTGAATCAGGCTGACTGTAGCCAAGGCTTTGTCGTTGATAGACCACCGAGCCATGAAACTCCCAAGCGAGGTTCAACACAGACACTAAACTCGCACCAAGCAAGCCGTGGCGTACATCGTCATAATAAGCGACCCATTGATATTCGTGATCGCCCACTAGATTGTAACGACGTACCCCAAAGCCTTGTTGCTGATTCTGTTTTTCGAATTCATTTACGTCTTGAGAAGTCCATGACGAATCACTGTAAAGCAGTGTCCATTCTCCTGTCATATCGAACAGTGACGCCGAGGCCACACCCGCGCCCTCTTCTGCGACAATGCCCACCGGGTTTTGTCGATAAGGCTTGATGATGTCTAACGGTCGATAGCCATAACCCACGCCCCAATCCAAACGAACCTTGCCAAGCGTGACATCGAGGTAATGGTCGCCGATTAATGAATTCGACAGCTCAACGCCCCCTTGCCAAAACAACTCACGCACAATGAATTCAGACTCAAAGCTCGCGTCTTGTTGTTGAGGGTTATTGCTTAGAATATCGTTGGCTTTCACTGCGAACAGACCAAGCCAATTGCCATATCCAACCTCAAGATCCAGCAAGCCATTGAATGACTGACGATTATCAGATGGTAAGGGGCTGAATGGCGACTCTCGCGATTCAACGGCTTCTGCACTGAGTTGCCAATCCCACGCCAAGCTCAGATCGTCCGCTTGAATTGTGTTACTCACACAAGACAAGGCAAGCAAAGTAGCGATTGAAAACTTTATGTGGAATCGGCGATTGGAAGCTTTCATGACGTCCACCTACAGACCAGACACGCTGTTACGCGATAGGTAGGCAGGGTTGTAATATTTGTCTTCCAAGCTTTGTTCAATCACTTCGCGATACTCAATCACGGTTTTCTTGCTTGGCTGAATCTTATCGAGCAAGGTCATCGACACAACGGTTGGTAATCCATCTCGCACGCCTTCGGTAAACCAAGCTTGTTTCGCCAATTTTCCTGAACGCAGATACATATCCGCTTTAACTGGAAACGCTCGGTCTGCCGTTAACCACAGATCAATCGATTGATAGCTGGCACCCTTGGTTTTCGCCGCGAGCTTTAGGTGATGGGTATCGAGTGTCTCGCCAGTCAGCATCTCAACCTGTTGTTCGGCAACCCACTCCCCTTGGTAGTCTTCGCTCCACGTCAGCGTCGAGATGTCCCCAACCGAGGCTTCACCCAACAGTTTTTGCATCGGTGTGATACGAATTGGTCGGCGAGATTTCGGCATCAACAGCCAATAATTATCTTCTATCATCAGCATCTTTTGACCAGCCTCGACCGCCGACTTGAACACCACCAACGACTCTCGGTTTGGTCTTGTATAGACGTTGTATTCACGGGTTTTGTCCAGTTGCTCGTCTTGATACAACGCCACCAAAGACACTACCTTAGACGCTTGTGCGCTGTTCAACCGGTAACTATCCGCCTTGGCGATCATCTCTGTGACTTGTTGTGAATCAACTGCCCAGCTTGGCGTCGATGCTAGAACCAAAGCCAAAACAGAGCCCAACGCTAAAGCCAAGGTATTGAATGAACGAGTTAATTTAGACATAAACCAGCGCCTCCGTGATTGGCTTATTCACACCTTTTCGTGCAGAGAAATAAGCAGCCAACAAACATATCGTCAGCACACCTAAAGTGGCGTAACCAACTAATTCCAATGAGAAGTAAATGTTGAGTGGGTAACCCTCGGTTCGACCCGGAGGTGGTGGCATCTGTATATCAACCACCAGTAATAACAGCGACACTAAACCACTCACTAACGCACCGATCACACTGCCAATCACCGCCAGCAATCCCGCCTCTTTTAAGAAGCCTGCCACGATTTCAGAAGGGTAACTGCCGAGTGCCGACAAGGTGCCAATTTCACGAGTGCGTTCCGTCACCGACATGGTCATAGTATTAAACAGCGACACAAACACCACCAACGCCATCACTGCGCCCATGATGCCGAAGATACGGTCGTAAAGATCTTTAACCTTGGTGTAGAAAAACGCGCGATCTTGCCATGGGGTGATCTCGATCTCTGTGCCTTGATCGTTTTGGCTAGCGCTATTTCGATCTAAAGCAGTTTGGATGCGCTGTTGAACGGTCGAGGTCTTGCTTGTTTCAAATAGGAACACCGACAAGGTACTGACTTTGTCTGAGGCCAAAAGCTCTTGTGCGGTGGTGATGTGTACATATAACTGACGTTTGTCTAGCTCAGGTACCCCAGTCGAGTAGATGCCCTGCACCTTAAAATCAAAGGCATTCAAAGCGCCATCACTAGTAGTCGCAAGCAGTGTAACCCAATCACCAACCGCAACTTTGAGGTTGCGAGCAAGGTCAGTTCCCAGCATTACTTGTGGCTCTTGACTGTCGTATCTTGGGGATTTCACATCCGACAGGGTTTGCCCGCTGCGCACATCAAGGAATGGACCTTTCATGTCGAACTCTCGCTCATTAACACCCGTTCCCATAAAGATGGTCGACTTACTGCCGTTAGACACCAAACCGCTGAAATAGACTCGCGGCTGCACACCACGCACGTCACTATCGCCAATAATGCTCTTGGTTAGCGCTTGAACGTTGTCCAGACCATTGCTCAGCGGCATGTCTTCGTCTTGTTCAAAATAGCCCGGCGTGCTCAAAGTAAGATGACCAGTATCTCGAGCGGTCGATTCTCTCAAAGATTCGTAGGTGTAAAGCCCGTAACCTCCTGCCGACGTCAGCGCAAATACCGCAATGGCGATAATCAATACCGAAAGCAGACTGCGGCGACCATTTCTTAATAAATTAAGCCACGCCAAACGCACCGAAGTTAGAAGTAAAAACGTGCTCATTCTTTGTGTTAACTTGCCCATGAGATCGCCTCCGTAGTTACAGCTTGTGGAGCCAGTTGTCCGTCGATAAGTTCAATTACTCGATCGCAGCGCTGCGCCATTCTTGGGTCGTGCGTTGCGACAATAAAGGTGGTGCCCATTTCGTGGCCGAGCTCTTTCATAATGTCGATCACAAGGTTGGCGGTGTGGCTGTCTAGGCTGGCGGTCGGTTCATCGGCAATCACCAAACTTGGGTTGTGGATCAGTGCTCTGGCTATTGCGACACGTTGCTGCTGACCGCCTGAAAGATTGTCTGGGCGGTGATGAACGTAATCCCCTAGCCCAACACGCTCTAACATGTCTTGTGCTCTGGTCTGCTGTTCTTGCTTAGAGCATTGGTTCAACATCAATGGATAAGCGACGTTTTCAAGCGCTGTCATCACAGGAACTAGATTGAAGCGCTGAAAGACAAAACCCAACGACTGACGACGAAAACGTGCAGCGGCGATTTGCTCTGTCGGATACGGCTGGCCATCAATGTTGATCTGCCCTCGATAGTCCATATCCAACAAACCCAAAATATTCAAAAGTGTGCTTTTGCCAGAACCTGATGGCCCACATAACGCCACCATTTCACCACGTTGGATATGTCCATCGACCCCGTTTAATGCATCAACACGTTGACCGCCCGTGACATATGCTTTGCCGATATCTTTAAATTCAATCATTCCTTTGTCCTCCGCTGACCCATAATTTTTAAGCGTTCGCTGTTGTTAATTAGCTTTAGTAAAACGCTATTTAGCATTCGCAGCTGTTATTTGGCTTTCGCTATTAGGGCTTTCGCCGTCATGGTCTCGATGTTGCCAGCATCGGTACTTTCCATTTTTTCAAGCCACACCTGCGCTTGCTCGAAGTCTTCAGCACGAATCGATGCGGTAATGGCATAACGGTAAATCCACGAGGTTGCAGCGAAATGTTGTTGCTGGAAATCATCTTCCGCAAGTAACGAGAGGAACAGGTCATAACCACGATCGAAATGGTTAAACATGTCTGGCAGAGAGGTGTAAGTAACGGCGGCCATTGCGCGAGTTAGGTAAGAATCTGGCAGCCCTTGAACACGAGGTTGCTCATGAATCGGTTGGTCTTCGTCTTTAAGCAGCACCAGTGATTTATCAATGGTTGATAAGCCTTTCTCCACATACTTCATCTTGTTCCAAGGTAAGAACGCATCACGCCCCATCAGGGTTTCTGTGCTTCCTAAATAAACTAAAGTCAGTGGCGTAGCACCATCTTGTTGTAACGTGTCATTCAGGCGTTCGTAAGCCACCTCAACCAGATCTTCATTGCCTTGCGCGGCTTGATTGTAGATATCAAGAACGTCTGAACTTGGGTTAGCCTGCGCCAAAGTGGGTGCGAATGAAACAAGTACAATCAGTAATGAACGCTTAAGCAAAGAAGTGGTAGAGCCTGAATTAAATGAGTGTGAAGTAGTCATGATTTCTAATCCCTTTCAAATGTTGACGTTGAAAGGTTAACTAGAATATGTCATGCCGTTTTATCAATGCGACGAATGGTAATAACAAGGCGTGAATGGTTGAGAGGCGGTGTGAGTGGGGAACAAGAGCTCGATTAGCGAAAGAATATATGAGTAGATACAGAAGCTATCCATACCCAATAAAATCCCGACCAAAAACGAAGCTTATCTTTCTTCTGGAGAATTATGGGTAAGTTCGATACATTAATTTTTATTTCGGCATAACTCATCGGACATATTTGAGTATTTATGAAATTTTGTGACGAAACTTTGTTCCCACCAATACTTGCCTACGCACACAAATATTCTCATGGGGATGTCGAACTACCCCACACTCATCAGTGCGCTCAGCTTTTACATGCTTTAAGCGGTGTTATTCGCGTGGATACGCCATCAAATTCCTGGGTTGTGACGACTAATCAAGGGCTGTGGATACCTGCTGGAATTCCACATAGTCTAAAAATTACAGGTGACGTTCAAGTTCGCACTCTATTTGTTGATCCCATAGCCAGGGCAGACCTTCCTAATATCTGTGTGTTATCGAATGTGTCGTCATTACTTACCAGTCTAATTGTTGAGGCCGTATCTCTACCTGATATTCGGATAGCAGGAACACGAGAAGAGCGAATATTTGAACTGATACTTGATGAATTGCGTTTACTAAACCCCATTGATTTCAATGTCCCCACCCCAAGAACCGAAGCGTTGATTATGCTCTGTAAAAATATATCTGAACGTATTTCACACCCGTGGACAGCTTCAGATGCTGCTAAGTATTTAGGTCAAAGTGAAAGAACTATTTCTAGAAAATTTCAACAAGAACTAGGCATAACGTTTACTGAATGGCTGCGTCAAAGACGATTACTTCATGCGTCTGAACTTTTAGCTAGCGGATGTAGTGTTTTAGATACTGCATTGGCGATTGGGTATGACAGCCCTAGTGCATTTAGCTCGATGTTTAAAAGTCGAACTGGGCTGTCTCCTAGTGAATATTATCCAAAGGTACATTCAGTTGAGCAGGATTAAACTGCGCAGTTAGTCTGTACGAGATGAGAATAGGCATTCAACAAAGCTTGCAGAGAGGCTTTTGTTGCATCTTCTTCAATTGCGGCGCCAAAGAAACTTACGTTCGAAACATCAGACTGTAACTGAACATAACTCGCCGCTTTACTCTGAGTTTGTGAACCGAGAGTATGCTCGTGGTAATCAATTATGTTTACCTGTAAACCATACTGGTCAATTAACCCATTAAGTAATGCAGACATCAGGCCATTTCCAGAACCAACGCATATTATCTCTTTACTGTTGTGGTGAATCTGGACTTCGATTTTTTGGCCATAATCCATTGTTTGACTGTGATATTTCTGCAAACTTATGGCGGGATTATTTACTAAGCCATAAGATTCTCTGAACAGTAACCATAACTCCGAAAGATTAATTTCACACCCCGATTTATCGGTATGACTTTTCACTCTCCTGCTTAAATCGGCTTGGAGCATTTTAGGAAGCATCAGCCCATGGTTTTCTTGTAGTAACCACGCAGCCCCACTCTTGCCTGATTGACTATTCACTCGAATAATTTCTTCATAATTGCAACCCAAATCTAAGGGATCTACTGGCAAGTAAGGGATATCCCAGAGCTTCTTTTGTTTAGAATTATACAAAGCAAACCCTTTTTTTATTGCGTCTTGATGAGACCCCGAAAAGGCAGTAAAAACTAATCTTCCAGCATATGGGTGACGTGGATGAACAGGAAGCTCATTACATTGTTCAACGAGTTCAACCGTGCGTCGAATATCTGAAAAGCGCAATTTCGGGTCAATACCTTGTGAATAAAAGTTTAATGCGAGAGTAACCAAGTCAACATTTCCTGTTCTCTCACCATTTCCGAATAAACAGCCTTCGACCCTAGTTGCTCCTGCTAACATGGCAAGTTCTGCGCTAGCAACACCTGTACCTCGATCATTATGAGGGTGAACACTAATAGTAACGTTCTCTAATGAATGAAATGTATTTATAAAGTGCTCTATCTGGTCTGCAAAAACATTAGGAGTATTACGTTCAACAGTTGTCGGCAAGTTAATGATAAGCTGCCGAGCTTTACTTGGCTGCCACTCAAATGCTACTGCTTCACAAATTTGAAGCGCAAAGTCAGACTCAGTAAAATTAAATGTCTCTGGTGAATACTCAAGAGTCCATAGAGTTTCAGGATTTTCCTCACACAACCTTTTAATTTGTTTAGCTCCACTCACCGCGAGATCTAAAGTAGATTGTCTATCCTGAGAAAAAACAATTTCTCTAAAAGATGGGGCTGTCGCGTTGTATAAGTGGACTATCGCCTTGGAAGCACCTTTAAGACAATCGATCGTTCGCTCAATCAAGTCCGACCTAGATTGTGTAATCACTTGAAGAGTAACATCATCAGGAATTAATTCGTTCTCGATCAGACATCGGACAAAATCAAAATCTGTTTGTGATGCAGATGGAAATGCAACTTCAATCTCCTTGAACCCACATTCAACTAAATGTTTAAAAAGCTCTAACTTCTTATCAATATTCATTGGGTTAGATAAAGATTGGTTCCCATCTCGTAAATCGGTAGAGCACCAACGAGGAGCTTTGTCTAATACCTGTGATGGCCAAGATCTCTGTGCGAAGCTGATCACATGTGCTGTTCGGTATTTTTCTGATGGCATTTCTAACATTGTTAATTTGTCCTTTTCTGAAAAGAAAAATTCATGCTAGAAGAATGTGTGAATGATATCTGACTAGAAGTTGACGACAATCGTCGAGTTTTGGACAATCGTCGAGTTTTGGATAAACAAGTCAACGTATCCACCCAGCCTTAACACCCAGTTTCATCTAAGTAGAAGCCTAAATATTTGATCACCTGAACGAGGGCGTGAGTGGAGGAAAAACCACAAGTAGTGAAAAGATAAAAAGGCTAGGTACGCCTCAAGCCTCTTATCAACTTCGTAAACTTTCAACGATCATTGAGCGAATCTGCAAGGAAATCGATAAACAATCGCAGTTTGAGTGGCATTGGATCTCGCTCAGGAAACAATGCATAGACATTCTTCTCTGGCATCAGATAGCTAGGTAGCAAGGGGAGCAATTCCCCAGACTGAATGGGTGCATTAGCAATAAAGTCGGGAAGCCTAGCGATCCCAAGCCCTGCCATGGTCGCACACAGTAATGCTTCGCTGTTGTTGACTCGGTAATTGCCTTTCACTACAACGCTGGTCACCTGATCTTGGTGACCAAAAAACCACTCGGCGCTCTCAGATGTATGACGATAGAGCAAAGCGTTGTGTGCACTGAGTTCGCAGATCTCGGTTGGGATCGACAAACCATTCTCATCAAAATACGTAGGCGAGACGCAGATAACGCTACGGACGCTGGTTAACCGCTTCGCCACTAAACTCGAGTCATTTAAATCCCCAGCTCGAATCGCAACGTCATATCCTCCTTCGACAATATCGACGTAACCATCGTCCATCGTCATGTCGATGTGAATATGAGGGTAGCGTTTAAGAAATTGTGGGATGAGAGGGGCCAATATCAGACGACCAAAAGACATTGGTGCACTAACCCGCAATGTGCCAATTGCCTGATTTTGCTGACTGGTTGCTGCATCTTCAGCTTTTTGCAGCCAATAATTGGCTTTGGTGAGGTGATCATAAAACTGCTCACCCGATTCAGTAAGCGATACTTGGCGCGTAGTACGATGCAGCAAACGCACTCCAAGACTCGACTCTAGTTGGATCACCCGCTTGTTGACCGCCGAACGTGACACGCCCAGTTCACGCGCTGCGCCCGCAAAGCTCGATTGTTTTACCACCGCAAGGAAATAGGGAATAGCGTCTAAGTGCTGCATGATTGTCGCCAATTTGGATACAGTGTGGAGAGTGTAGAGCCTATTCTCTAATCAATCTAGGTCTTTTATGCTGATTTCATCGACTTCAACAATAGAGTAAGACATGAAATCATTGATAAAACCGGAAGCGGAAAAAAGGCACGTTAATGGTATCGGTCGGCAATTCCAGTCTCCGCTATACGTGGTCAGCATTGGCAGTCTTGTCGCCGTGAATTTTGCGTTAGCCAAATATGCTGTGACCATTGGCATTCCACCGATTGATGTCGCGATTATACCGATGGCAGGTGCAGCTTTATTGTTGATGACGTTATTGGTAATACAAGGTCAGCTCAACCGAACGGCATTGGTGCATTACCGTTATTATCTTTGGGCTGGTTTACTGGGCGTCGCCATCCCTAATCTGGCGTCAACCTATGCCCTACAATCTCTCAATACCAGTACGTTCAGTGTACTCGTCACTTTGTCGCCCATCTTTACCTTGTTATTCACCTTACCTTTCCAAGGCTCCTCGTTAACCTGGCGAAAAGTACTCGGGATCATGGTTGGGGTTGTTGCCGCACTCTCTGTGACTTTGTCACCACAAATGAACACTTCATCCCCTTGGTCAGCGCTGGCCATTGCGCTACTCGTACCCATATTTTTGGCTGCTGGCAATGTCTATCGCAGTCGCGCGTTCCCCCCTCTTGCCAATCCAATAGTTCTAGCCGCTGGCATGCTGACACTACAGAGCATGATATGGCTTCCGTTTACTCATGCGGTCGATGGTGAATTCATTCCAAACGGAGCTGGCGTACTCGCGCTCATGGCAAGCTTATCAGCACTCAGTTACTTACTGACGTTTCGTTTTCAGCGAATCACCGATGGGCTGGGCTTTAGCCAAGTGGGAAATGTGGTGACCGTCGTCGGCGTTTCCATTGGGATCACGTGGTATGGCGAGCCATTAACGCTGCAATTGATCGCAGCCGTAATACTATTGCTGATAAGCCTGTACTTATTTAATCACGCTAGATCTTAATCTCGTTCAAATCCAAATTAGTTCAAATTCAAAGGAGCAATTGCTATGTCACCATTAATCGAACAGACAAAACATCTATATCAAATCGTCGACCAAAAGGATGTCTACGCCCTAATGGCACTACTGCATGATGACGTGTCGTTTCATTTTTCGAACGCCGCACCAGTAGTAGGAAAGCCAGCGGTCGAAGCGGTCAACGCAGCGTTCTTTGGATCAATTGAATCAATGACACATACGTTTTCTGGGATCTACGTAAACGATGATACGGTTGCGTGTGAGGGTCAGGTGGATTACGTGCGCCTAAATGGCAGCGCGCATGCCGCTAAGTTCGCGACTTTCTTATCTTTTAAGCAGGGGTTGATACATCAATATAAAATCTTTGCGGATGTCTCTGAATTGTAAGAATTCTTATCCAAGATATTTTTTATTCTTGGAGATTCTCACCGTAATAACAGCCCCGTAGGATGATAGGGCTTGCAATTCAAAACAGTAGAGTAGGAAAAATAAGTCACTACCTAACCTAAGATAGAGTAGTGACTTAAACAAATTTAAACTGGATAGATTATTGTTCGAGCATTTTCATTTCGACAACAATAGGAAGGTGATCTGTAACCGCAGGCCAATTAGTGTCAGCATACTGTGTATTATTTTTCGGTACAGTTATCTCTTTGATTTTCCAAACTTGCGCTTTGCTGGTCATGACGTAATCCACTTGAATTTCAGGATTACCGGCTGGCCAACTGCGAAAATCGACATTCTGGTCAGTAATATTGTTCCAGTATCGAGAAAGCTCTCGATAAGTCACAGATTCAGGAACATCATTCATGTCGCCAAGCAAAATTTTGATGCCACGTGTATCAATTGCAGTATCGTTCAGCTCTCGAACTTGCCCCACTCGCATTGTTGGATCTTCTTTCGTATCTAAATGAGCATTGAACACTGTTATCGGTGCATTAAAGCCAGGAACGTCGATATGCGCTTCGAATACAATACGTTGCTCACGATTACCTGAAGGAAGCTGGGTGACTTCAGTTTTTAAGATAGGATACTTCGAGGCTATGGCAAGACCATACTGGCCACCATCAAAATCGATGGCACGACCAAATTCAATATTGAGCCCTGTCAGTTCGGCCAACTTTTTAGGCTGATCGACGTTTCCGCTTCGGTCTGTTAATACATCAACTTCTTGAATTGCTACAACATCTGCATTAAGCGCTTTAATCGCTTTAGCAATTTCGGTCAATGATGATACTCGAGCGGCTGCCATATTGAATGTGGCCACTCGTATTGTTGGAGCCTGTTGCTCAGTAAAAGTTTTATCAATCAAATCGGTTTGGGCTTGATAAGGTTCACGGTGTCCTCCAGCCATTGCTGTTGCTGAAATGACTAAGGATAGAGGTAGTAGCAAGCTTTTATATTTCATATCACGCTCTTTTATTTACTAAGTGGTTATTTTTAGAGGTAAATTATTGATCCGAAATATGTGCTAATGTCGTGATATGAATCGCAATATTCTAAAGGTAAAACGCTGTAGATCACAAATTGTTACAATTTACATCAAAAATAAGGCTATACCTCAAGTCTAATTTGAGTTTACGTTTGTAAAAATGCCTACAAACCACCGAACCAAAAAAATATCGTTTATTAAATCAGTAACTTACTTATTTTCTCTATCATTTTTTTTTGTGTGAATTATCCTAATTGATATTATTTAGTGAGTTTTAAACAAACACTTTCACTGTATTCCTAAGTTCACACAAACAACAATAGCCGCTAGTGAGCGGCTATTTTTAATTATCTAAACGAAGTTTCTATTACTTCGATCTTTCTACTTCTTCGTCTCTTCAACTACGGCTTTCATCAATACTGATGTATCCATGCGGCCTTGTCCTTCAGCAGACAGTGTCTTATAGGCGTTGTTGGTCTTTTCCGTCAATGGAAGTTGGATGCCTTGGCGCTCAGCTTCATCTAAGCAGAAACCTAAGTCTTTGATCATCCAATCAATGGCGAAACCGAAGTCGAATTTGTCTTGCGCCATTGTGGTGGCACGGTTTTCCATCTGCCATGAACCAGCAGCGCCGTTTTTAAGGCAATCAACCAGAGTTGGGATATCCAAACCTGATTTTTCAGCAAGTACCAAGCCTTCAGAAAGGCCATTCAGTACGCCTGCAATGCAGATCTGGTTAACCATTTTCGCGCGTTGGCCTTGGCCGACTTTACCCATCAGAACTGACGATTTTCCGTAAGCTTCGAATACAGGTTGGAGGTCGTTGAATAGCGCTTGTTCGCCACCACACATGATGGTTAACACGCCGTTTTCTGCGCCTGCTTGGCCACCAGACACTGGTGCATCCATAAAGCGAACACCCGATTGCTTAGCTGCTATTTCAAGCTCTTCAGACAGAACTGCAGACGTTGTGGTGTGGTCGACAAGAATCGCGTTTGGCTTCATTGCTGCCAGTGCGCCTGTTTCGCTGGTTGTCATGCTGCGTACATCGTCATCGTTGCCCACACAAACTAATACCACGTCAGCTTCCGCGACACACTCATCCACAGATTCTGCCGCTTTACCTTGGTGTTTATCAGCCCAGTCTAGCGCTTTGCTGTGAGTGCGGTTAAATACCGTTACTTCAAAACCGGCTTTGACTAGGTGGCCTGCCATTGGGAAGCCCATAACGCCTAGCCCGATAAAACTTACTTTCATTTGTTTCTCCTTTTATTTGACCAAGTCATCGCTATGAAAAGATCGAACACTCTCAATCAATGCATCAATAAGCAGGGTCAAAGCCTTTGGCTGATATTTTCTTTCTTTGTACACTAAATACGCTTGGCGATCACCCCGATGGTACTCAGGGAGCACTTGAATCAGATTCATCTCTGGGGATACATGACGAAAAGGCAATGAAGCGAGCCCCAAGCCTTTTTGCGCTGCGGCCGCCACCGCATGAATATCGTTGACGATGAACTTAGGTTTAATCGTGATCATCTGCTCTAAGCGGTCGGATTTGTAGAGCGGCATATCAAACACATCATCGACGTTAATCCAATCTTGCAGCTCTAGGTCGTCCGGCTTTTCTATTGCTGCACGCGAATCTAAGTATTCTGGGCTCGCATAAAACCCGTGTTTGGCTTTAAACAGCGGTCGAGCAATCATGCCTTCCATATCCGAGATCTTAAACGTGATCAGTAAGTCACGATCGGTCTGTGGAATAAGCTGTTGTTGGCTCAGGGTAAGGTCGAGCTGAACGTTCGGGTATTGAGTGAGGAATTGCTCTACCGTCGACCGTAGAAAGCCACTGTAGAAGTTATGAGGCACAGCGAGCTTTATCTTGCCTTGGATAGCGTCACGCTCTTCCAGCAAGCTATTAAAGCCGTGATGAATCGACTCCATGCCACTGCTCAGTGCAGAAAAGGCCGCCTCACCGTCTTTGGTGGCCACCAGCTCACGACCTTTCTTTTCTAAAAGTCGGATATTGAGGCGCTCTTCCAATGCGGTTAACCGACGCGACATGGTCGACACAGGCAGTTGCAGCCGTTTCGAGGCCGATAGCAAAGAGCCCTCTTCAACTACTGCACAGAATAAGAACAGATCATCAATGTTTCCAAATATGGAATTCATACTTCTATATGTGCCTATTTTTCTCATTAATGGATAGGAGTAACCTTATCTCATCAACAACAGAAAATCACGGGAGAAACATAATATGAACAACAAACAATTTTGGGTAACCGCGATTTTATCCTCCCTAACCATGGCGACTATCATGTCTGGGTTAATTTCTGGCTACAAAATGGGATTCAGCCACGAATGGCCGCCAACCTGGCTGCAAAGCTTTTTGATTGCTTGGCCGTGTGCCATCACGCTCAACCTCACCGTGCTCCCTTTGATCAGAAAACTCTCAGCATGGATTTGTCGCCCGAGAACGCTTTGCGTATCAGAGATCACGGAACGATGATCAAGGGCTAATGTTCAGGAGCTATGACCTAAGTGCTGCCATCAAAGATCTACGATCAAAAAGCTATGTTCACAGATAAACGTCTGAATTACGCCCATAAAAAAACCGAGCACTAGGCTCGGTTTTTTGTATTCTACATTCTACTCACAAGAGCAAAGCTATCAATTATTGATTGATATTACAGCTCAGCGTTGTGGTAAACCTGCTGAACGTCATCACAGTCGTCAAGCATGTCTAAGAACTTCTGGAACTTCTCAGAATCTTCTTCAGCTACTGGCGTAGTTGTTTGAGGAACGAAAGTGATTTCCTCAACGTCTAGCGTTAGCTCAGGGAACGCAGTGTGTAATGCAGTCTTCGTTTTGAAGAACTCAGTCGTTGGAGCGAATACAGTGATAACACCGTCTTCTAGCTCAACGTCAGTCACGTCTACGTCTTCCATCATTAGCGTTTCTAGGATGATCTCGTCATCTTCACCAGCAAACTGGAATACAGCTTGGTGAGCGAACATGTGAGAAACAGTACCTTCAACACCAATTTTCGCGCCAGTTTTAACGAAACATTGGCGAACGTCTTGGAAAGTACGGTTACCGTTGTCAGTTAGACAGTCAACGATTACGCTTGTGCCACCTGGGCCAAAACCTTCGTAACGAGCTGGTTGGAAGTCTTCACCGCCGCCGCCGTTCGCTTTATCGATCGCTTTGTCGATAACGTGAGCGGGTACTTGGTCTTTCTTCGCTTTAGCAATCAGGTGCTTAAGAGGTAAGTTCATGTCTGGGTCAGAGCTACCGTTCTTAGCCAGTACGTAAATCTCTTTACCGTATTTAGAATAAACTTTAATTTTTGCGCCTGCAGTTTTCGCCATTGAGGCCTTGCGCACTTCAAAACTTCTTCCCATCGGGATCTTCTCTCTGATTCAATTAACGGTGCAAATTCTAGCAAATTACTGCGTCATTTCAATTCAACAGCTTTGCTGGGTAAGGTTTGTCTGCGTTTATGCGACACCCATTACTCGTTTGTATTTTTCAACAGACTGATCAAACCAAGCCTTTTCTTCTGGATCACCTAGCTTCATTGCTTCTTCAACAATGGCTTCAGGGCCACATTTCGCTTGCTTCAGTTTCCATACAAGAAACGATGCTTGCTTATCCAGTTCGATTTTATTTTTCTCACTGGGTGGAAGGAGTGAAAGGTTGATAGACATTATTAGCCTTCGTCTGTAATACGCTTGGTCGAGAAATATATCATAGAGCAGCCTCATAAAACCAATACTATGAGCAATAGTGGGGGTTGTAGGACGAGAAAGCAGCAAGTCGCTGATGCAGGTCAAGCTACTTTGGGAAAGTGCGTTTAGTTAGAACACTCCATCAGCTAGCGTGTTTAAGCTGTAGTGCTTTATTCACTTCAATTCGCGCTTTACGATATGAAACTTCAACCGACTCATGACAATCGTGTGCAAACATAAGCACTGAATATATTAAAGACAACTGTTTGTCGATGATTTTTAACGCAACGGCTTTACTAACTTCTGGCAATTTAAATGAGTTCCTTAAGTGTAAGTCGTTATAAATATAGTTACATTCATTCAAAGCTTGGGTGCACCCCATAAGGCTTGAATCTTTGTTAAGTGTATCGATTATATTATTACATGAGCGAGTAAATTGGACTGCCACATTAAGATCTAGACTCATCTCCCCGTTAAGTGACCGTGGAAACATCTTTTTATGTAGCTTACGAAGCAGTACGTCATCAAAATCATCTAGCTGCAAGATATCCACATATTTTTTAAATTCCTCTAGATGCTTGTAATGATTTGAGAACGTATTTTGTTGATTTGTTACCCTTATCTGCTCTTTCGTTTGTTCAGATCTGTGGTTAGCAGCCAACAATGCAATGATTGGTATAATTAGAGCCAAAATTCCAAGAGGAAAACGAAAGACTGAAACGAAATTATTAAAACCCGCTGCGGATAAATCCCAACGTAAGGGAGTATGTACCACTATCAAAAATGCACAAATAGAAGATGTAATTATAATCGCTAATGTAACAATCCAAACAATTGGAAGCGCTATAAAGCTTCTATGTGGATTAAACTGAACGTCTAGCAGTGACAAAAGTTTCACCTCAACCCCTTAGATTTTAAATTACTAAAAATTCAATAATCATAATAACTTAGACAATGAAATGTAAAGCGTTTATAGCTTGGACTTTAATACATTATCAACAAAAAGCTGCCAACATTCAGTCTGAACATTGGCAGCTTTTAAGTATAGGAATGGGTGTATAGATCTACTTCGGCAATAGATAGCGGGTGCTTCGTCCGCCAGAACCAGATTTGACTAAGCAGCCATGCTCAATCAAAGCGTTCAAATGACGTGTTGCAGTGGCACTGCTCACCTTTGCTACTTTCTGATAGTGGCTGGCATTGATACCTTCAGAAAAATCACCATCGAGCATCCTATTCAGTACTTTTACTTGCTCTGTTGTAAGCTTAGTTTGGTCGATACTTCGCCAATAGTTAGTCTTATAAACGGTTTGATCAACCTCAGCGAAAACGCCTGTAAACGTCTCGTCTAACGTATCTAAGAACCACATCAACCATTCGCTAATATCGAGTCCACCTTTCTGGGTTCGCTCCAATATCTCGTAGTAATGCTTGCGGTTAGCGAGAATCCCCACCGACATCGCATAGAAACGTACCGACTGCTGCTCGGCCTGTGCTAACGCCAAGTCAGTCAACAATCGAGTAATACGACCATTACCATCATCTAACGGGTGTAAGGTGATAAACCAAAGGTGAGTTATCGCAGCTCTAAGTAAGGGATCGAGTGTAGCGTCGGTAAGTGAATCATTGAACCATGTGATAAACGCATCTAACTCAGCATCAAGAATGTCTCGGCTAGGTGCTTCAAAATGTACGGTCGGACGGTCAATTCTTCCCGATACCACTTGCATGGGAGTATCACCTCTTAGCTGACCTCCGATTACAGGGTTAAACATGGTGTAACCTTGAGGAAACAGCCTATCGTGCCAATGCAAAATCCTATCAAGCGCTAATGGCTCAGTGAGGTTCTGCACGGCATCCAACATAATTTCGGCTAAGCCATCAGTTTGTTCTGTCGTAGGAAAAGGTCGCTCTTCGCTCACGCCAAGTTTGTTAGCTAAAGAAGAACGAACAGAGAAGGCATTTAGCTTTTCTCCCTCTATCGCACTGGAGTGGACAATGTTCGCTAGCAAAGTATCGAGCATTGTTTGCGTTTGGTCTGCGGATTGAGAGGTTATCTTGCCTAATAGGATGCCCTGATTAAGCCGTACTTCTCTTAACCTCACGCCTATTCTCTGATTATCCCAAACAAAGTTTGGCCAATTATCTTGCTGCCAAATCCACATATTACGCCCCATGATGCGAAAGTATCACTTATTCAAATCATATTATGAGCTGTTTAAGCTCATTATTCAAATCATAAAATGAGTCGAATAATGGGGTATTCAAATCATTGAGGCTGGAGAAGTCCTTCCCCAGCCCAGAAGGACTATTCACTCTCCGAGAACACATCGCAGCGTGAGGCGCAGATGAAGTCGTTTTTGTGTAGGCCTTTGATTGAGTGGCTCCACCAAGTGACGGTGACTTTGCCCCACTCCAATAAGATCGAAGGGTGATGGAATTCTTCTTCTGCCAACTCTGACACTTTATTGCTGAATGCCCATGCTTGTTTATAGTTCCTAAACTTGAACACCTTCTCAAGCTGTGGGATGCCGTCTCTTTCGATGATTTGCCAGTCAGACAACTCCAACAGCAAAGACTGTTGCTCGTCTTTACTTAGGGCAATCGCGTCGATACTGCAGGCTTCGCATTTTTGTTCATTCAACATGTGTTGGTTCCTTGGGTTCAAAAAGTGGTGGTAGTAATCCCTCGTCTATCGCGAGATCAGCTTGCTGTACTAGGTTTTCCTGACTGATTTTAAATAGCTCAGACAGCTCATCAATCACATAATATTTCGGTTGTATGATGTCGATGCGATAAGGGGTTCTCAAAACCGTTTGCAGATCGAACCTCTCACGAACGGCCAAACCCCCTCCCAACGCATACATGGTTTCCGCCGGAGATGAAAGAATGCCGCCGCCATAGATTTTCAGCCTATCACCTTCTTTTACTAAACCGAACTCGACCGTAAACCAATACAAACGGGCAAGATACGCGCGTTGTTTAGGTGTGGCTGCTTGGCCTAGTTTTCCGTAATGCTCAGTGAATGTCGCAAAATCGGCATTGGTCAGCATGGCACAATGGCCGAAAATTTCATGAAAGAAATCAGGTTCTTGTAAGTAATCGAACTCATCTCGCGTTCTCAGAAATGTCGCCACTGGGAATTTCTTATTGGCGAGCAAATCAAAGAAACGATCGAAATCGATCAACGCAGGCACAGGCTGTACCTGCCAACCTGTTGTTTCCATTAGCACTTTGTTTACCTCTGGAAGCTGGGGAACTCTGTCTAATGGCAAATCCAGCAGGGTCAAACCGTGTAAATAGGCATCGCATGCGCGGTCATTAATGACGTCCAGTTGCCTTTTCACTAAGTCGTGCCAAATGGCGTCTTCTTCGAGGCTCCACTCAACCCATCCCTCTTGGCTCACGGGCTTAGAATGATATTGAGTCATTACACACCTCCTTTCGAATGTCTCCCTTTAAGCCTATCTCCACTCCTTATATCCGCCAATTTGCGCGATTTTTCGAAACAAGCGATCGTGTAACATTTTATTTACACAATTCCGGCAACACCTTATTTTGCTGATCTTTTGACTTTGTAAAACCTAAATACCAGACTGAAATCGTTAACTTTTTGTTAAAGGTAAAGGAATGCACGAGAGCAATAAGCCAATTTGGCAACCTAGCGACCAGCGTATCGCACACGCCAACGTAACCCGATTTATGGATAGCCTCGATCAGCAGGGCGTACTCGAGCGGGAATTGAAAAACTACGCGGAGCTTCATCAATGGTCTGTGGAACATCCCGAGTCGTTTTGGCAGAACGTGTGGCAGTTTTGTGGAATGGTCGGCTCGCAAGACTGTATTAATAAAGCACAAGGCGAGCGCATCAAAACTCAAGGTGAGAGCCGCTGGCAGCAGCCGAAATCAAATCGCGATGCGGTGTGGTTTCCGAATGCTCAAGTTAACTACGCAGAAAACTTGCTGCATTCATCAAAAACGTTGCCAAACGAGCTTGCGATTTGGTTTGAGAATGAACGTGGCGAGCAACAAAGCTACACATGGCAAACCCTTTGTGAGGAAGTCTCTAGTGTTCAACAGTGGCTCCTGGATTGTGGCTTGGAGCAAGGTGATGTAGTTGCCGCTTATACCCCTTATCTGCCACAAACCGTGGTCGCAATGCTAGCGACCACCAGCTTGGGGGCGATTTGGACATCAACCTCACCTGACTTTGGCGTCGAGAGTGTGATTGAGCGATTTGGCCAAGTGAAACCCAAGGTACTGTTCACCTGCGATGGTTACACCTTCAATGGCAAAACGTTCGACATGACGGACAAGAACCGTGAAATCATCGAACACTTAAACGAATTAAAACAGGTGTGTCAGATCAGTTACTTGAAACCGAACAATGATTTAGAGAAGAGCGGTTTAGAGAAGAACGATTTAAAGAAAAACAAAGTTGAACACGATGTATCGAATCTAAGCTGGCACAGCATCACCAATAATTATCAGCCACAACCTCTTCGATTTACTCGTGTCGGCTTCAATGAGCCTCTGTTCGTGCTCTACTCTTCCGGTACGACAGGCAAGCCAAAATGTATTGTGCATTCTGTTGGCGGCACCATCATTAACCACCTAAAAGAGCATCAGCTTCATTGCGATATTAAACCGAGAGATCGCGTGTTCTACTACACCACTTGTGGTTGGATGATGTGGAACTGGCACGTCTCTGCACTCGCCAGCGGGGCTTGTTTGGTCATCTTTGATGGCAGCCCAGTTTATCCGCAACCTAACGTTCTGTGGGATTTAGCGCAGCGAGCTGATGTATCGACATTTGGCACCTCAGCCAAGTACCTAGAAGCGATTGAGAAAGCGGAACTCTCACCGATCGACAGTCACAACCTTCCTAAATTAAGAACACTGTGCTCGACCGGTTCAGTGCTCTACCCAGAGCAGTTCGATTACGTCTACATGCACATCAAACAAGACCTGCATTTAGCGTCCATTTCTGGTGGCACGGATATTTGTGGCTGCTTTGTTTTGGGTAACCCAATCTCGCCTGTGTATCGCGGTGAGTGCCAACAAGCAGGGCTTGGAGTCGACATCAAGGTGTTCAATTCGTCTGGTCAAAAGGTCAATCACGAACGCGGCGAACTGGTGTGTACAAACTCCCTACCCAACTTCCCTGTTGGCTTCTGGAATGACACCGGAGAGCGCTATCACAGCACTTATTGGGATAGATTCGATAATGTGTGGCATCACGGTGATGAAGTCTCACAGAGCGAACATGGCGGCTACCTGTTCTACGGGCGAGGCGACACCACACTCAACCCTGGTGGCGTGCGAATTGGTACCGCTGAGATCTATCAACAAGTGAACACCATTGACGGCATAGTTGATTCTATCGCAGTCGGTAAGGACATCGACCGCAACGAACAGATATGGCTGTTTGTTCAACTACAACAAGGTGTGGATCTAGATGATGAGTTACTGACAGCCATCAAAAGCAAACTCAAATCCTCTTGTTCACCAAGACACGTGCCAAGCCAGATATTTGCGATCAGCGATGTGCCAAAAACACGCTCTGGCAAACTGGTGGAGCTGGCAGTGAAACAGGTCATCAATGGTAAGAGTGTAGAAAACCTCGGGGCTATCGCTAAAGCCGAGGTCTTGGAAGAGATAAAGCGCGTTGTTTCGCTCTAGCGATTAGGTCTAGAACGTAGCAAGCTATCTCCACTTTTCACTTGGCTGTCAGATAACATCTGAAGTAAAGGCAGCCGATTGAAAACCGATGACTGAGTGAAGCAAGCAACGGGAGAAGCATTAAACACTGAACACTTTAAGCAGCCCTTGATTGGCCAATAAAAACCGAATCTAAACTACTCTTTAAGCTCATGAACCCTCTCATCAGTTTGGCTTCGTGCCTTTTCTAAAGATCTTAATGCGATCTGAACGTCATATTTAAAACAAAAATAAAAAATTAATCATTTTATAGCCTGAGATAATATTCACTAAAGAAGAATCATTTATACAAAAAAAGAGTCCACCTCTGGATTATATCCAAGCTTATGGATATTTAATCGAATTGCAATAACTCCCATTTCCACAGCTCCATTTCTAGTGAAATAATAATTTGATAGCTATCACATTTAGGACGGTTATTTTCCCATACTATCTCGGCATGTTAATTACTTAAGAGTAATTAAAAACCTAGTCATTGTTATTAATAAGCTTGAATTTAATTAGAAACAAGCGGTTAATCCCTACGTAAAATAAAATCATTATTAAATGATCGGAGACATTATCATGCGCATAGTATTAGCTTTAGGCGGTAACGCTCTTTTAGCAAGAGGCCAAGCATTAACGGCTGAGAACCAACGTGAAAATATAATCAAATCAGCGGCGAGTATTGCTGCAATCGCACGCGAGCATGAGATTGTTATCGTTCATGGTAATGGCCCACAAGTAGGCTTGTTGATGGAACAAAACGCGGCTTATAGCGAATATTCGCCAGAGACGACCCCATACCCAATGGATGTACTCGGCTCTCAAACCTGTGGCATGGTGGGCTACATGTTACAACAAGAGCTAAGAAACATTGACCCTGAATTAGACGTAGCGACGCTAGTCACGCAAACTGAAGTATGCAAAAAAGACCCTGCGTTTGCTAACCCGACTAAATTTGTTGGCCCTGTATATACAGAGCAACGAGCCAAAGAGTTAATGGCTCAAAGCACAATGCAATTTAAAGCTGATGGCGAGTACTACCGACGCGTTGTGCCTTCTCCTATGCCAAAAAGTATTGTTGAAATTCAGCAAATTGAAACTCTTCTAGATACAGAAAATCTTGTTATCGCTTGTGGCGGCGGCGGTGTTCCCGTGAGTATTGAACAGGGTAAGAGTACTGGCGTAGAGTGCGTCATTGACAAAGATCTTACGGCTGAATTACTGGCTGAAAAAATCCATGCTGACCTATTTATTATCTTAACCGATGGTTCAATTTTCCGTAACTATGGTAAAGAAGACCAAGCAGAAATGAAGCAAGCAACACCTGCTGGTTTAGCAGAATTTTCATTCCCTGCTGGTTCTATGGGCCCAAAAATTGATGCCGTTTGTAAGTTCGTTGAAGCTGGATTGGGTAATGCGGCGATTGGTTCATTATTTGATTTAGATAAAATAATTACCAATGAAGCTGGTACTCTGATTACAAAAGGCGAAGGTATTGTTTATTACTAAAGTTATCGAGAGATAACCATCACTAATATAAATCCATTAAACAGGCCTCTTATTTAATAATAATGAGGCTTATTTTATTCGGACCGTTTAATACTAGATGAGATAAATATTCATAAAATTGGAAATTAAACCTGAAAATAATGAATACATAATATCTTTAAATATACCAAATCGTAATTATAACGTGATTTAATCCAAATAACGTTTCCAGTTCATTGAAAAGAATTCAATACGTTCACATCGGTGCATTCGCATCCGCTTGGTTCTCTGGCATCGCCTCAATAAAAGCGGGCAACTGGTTACACGCTTCGACTATCGAGTTAATCAGCGGATAAGGTGACATATCAACGCCAAAGCGCAGCGCGTTATACACCTGCGGCACCAAGCAGATATCGACAATGCATGGTGAATCCGTGAGGCTATACATCGAGTCGCCATGTGCTTTTCTGTGCTTTGCCAACTTCTCTTCTAGAGCACAGAAACCTTGGCTCATCCAATAGTGAAGCCAATCCATTTTCACCTCTTGTTCGCAAGATAATTCTCTCTCCAAATATTGCAACACGCGCAGGTTATTAAGAGGATGAATTTCCATCGCAATATCCTGAGCCATCGCCAGTGCTTGATAGCGCAGTGGTGTTTGCTCAGGAATCAGCGAGGTGTCTGGGCTGCTCTCACAAAAATAGTGCTCATCAAGATATTGAAGAATAGCCAGTGACTGATTGAGTTGAACGTCACCATCCACCAGCACAGGCACTAGTTCACTGGCATTGAGATCGCGATATTGTGGGTCATGCTGCTCGCCGCCATTACGTACCAAATGCACCGATTTAGATTCATAGTTAAGTTGCTTTAGGTTCAACCCAATACGCACTCGATAGGCTGCGGACGAGCGCCAGTAACCGTAAAGTATAATGTTCTTGTTCACGACGCACTCGCTCATACAGAAATCCTATTACGTGGATTATATCGCTCGATACTGGCTCACTTTTTGGTCTATCGCGCCAAAAATAGAATGACCTGCTGCATCAAACATCTCAAGCTTGATCGAGTCGCCAAACGACATGAATTGAGTCGACGGTTTACCATCACGAATCGTCTCTATCATGCGTACTTCAGCAATACATGAATATCCCACACCACCTTCAGAAATCGAGGTGCCATGGTCAGTGCCTTGTTTATTAGAAACCGTGCCTGAACCTATGATCGCGCCCGCCGATAATGGTCGAGTTTTAGCTGCATGCACAACCAACTCTGCAAAATTGAAAGTCATATCTATACCGGCATTCGGACAACCAAAAGGCTGGTCGTTGTAGGTCGATATCAGCGGTAAATGTACCTTGCTGCCTTTCCACTGTTCGCCAAGCTCGTCAGGTGTGACTGCGACCGGGGAGAACGCCGAAGAAGGCTTAGACTGGAAGAAACCAAAGCCTTTCGCTAGCTCTGCCGGAATCAAGCCGCGCAGCGACACATCGTTCACCAACATCAGTAATCGAATCGACTCGTGCGCCTGTTTAGCACTTGCGCCCATAGGGACGTCACCGGTCACAATCGCGACTTCTCCTTCGAAATCGATACCCCACTCATCGCTGGCAAATTCGATGTTGTCACGAGGGCCGATAAACGCGTCAGAGCCGCCTTGATACATTAATGGATCGACCCAGAAGCTTTCTGGCATTTCAGCACCACGAGCCTTACGCACCAACTCAACGTGGTTGACATATGCACTGCCATCGGCCCATTGATATGCGCGTGGCAGAGGTGATTCACAGTACTGAGATGCAAAGACTTCACTGCCAGTCACATGCCCGTTGTTTAACGAGGTGTATAACTCTTCTAACTGAGAAGCCACGCTGTCCCAGTTATCCAAAGCCACCTGCATGGTGGGTGCAAGGTGCATCACATGGAAGATTTCAGTGGCAGCCACACATTGTTTGAGATCTTTGCTCACGACCATCAATAGACCATCGCGAGTGCCATTTTTCTTGGTTGCTAATTTCATCCTTGTCCCTTATTTCTTATCGTCAGCCATTTCTTTCAAACCAGAGTCTTGCCAACTGTAGACATATTCTTTGTTCTCAACGCTATCGAGTTCATCAGAGAACTGCAGCGCATGGCGAGTATCAATCATCACCGCCACTTCATCGGTAAACTTCTTCTTGTGTGCCTGACCCGCCTTGAAGGCTTTTGGGTGGGGCCCATGCGTGAAGCCCGCTGGGTGGAAAGTCACCATGCCCGCTTCAATATTGTCGCGACTGAAGAAGTCACCAGCGTGATAGAACAACACTTCGTCGTAGTCATCATTGTTGTGGTAGAACGGCACTTTCAATGCACCGGGATCGCTCTCAATCGGGCGTGGTACAAAGGTGCACACTACAAAGCCTGCGCCAACAAACGTAGTGTGCGCAGAAGGTGGCAAGTGGTAGCGATGTGACATCAGCGGTCTAATATCGCGCCAATTCACTTTCACCACCGCTAAGTCGCCATGCCAACCAATCGCATCCAATGGATTGAACGGATAGGTGATCACGCTGACTTTGTCGTGGCGCTTCACCTGAACCTGAGTCTGGTTTTCTGAATACTGAGCGCGGAATTGATCATTGATAGAAGGGATGTCGAGCACAGCAGGATCAAACACCGCGTGATTGCCAACCATGCCTTTCTCTGGCAAGGAGTAAGCCGCGTCTGTGTTCTCAATCATCAAGATAAACATCGGCTCGCTTGGCTCTAAACGCCAGTTGGTCGAGCGCGGGATCATCACGTAATCCCCTTCACTCACCGCTAGATGACCATAGTCACAATAGAGATCGGCGCTGCCTTGATGAATGAACAGCAGCTCATCACCGTCGGAATTACGCACCAAGAAATCCATCTTCTCATCCATGCGCCACACACGAATTTTGCAGTCCGCATTGTGCAAAAGATGAGGCACAGCCCAAGGCGTTATCTGGCTAGCTTTCTCCACCAGCGTAAAATCAAAAGCGCGAGGACGTAAATCGCCCTCCCACTCCGACCAACCTGTTGGGGCGTGTTGGTGATGAAAGTGAGCAGCAGGGCCGAAGAATCCACTTCGGCCGGCTTCTCGCTCATAGATTGCCTCTTCGGGGAAGTCGGCGTGCGCTTGTTTAGAACACACACCCTCCCGATGAGGAAACGAGATCCATTTATGCATCGTCTAATACTCCTCGACGAATCTGGTCCTCTTCAATCGATTCAAACAGCGCCTTGAAGTTACCTTCACCAAAGCCTTCGTTGCCTTTGCGCTGAATGATTTCAAAGAACACAGGCCCAATTACCGTCTGTGTGAAAATTTGCAGCAAGATGCCATCTTTGGTCGGTGCGCCATCAATCAGAACGCGTAGGTCTCGCAGCAGTTCGGTGTCTTCACCGTGGCCTTTTACACGATCGTCAACTTTCTCGTAGTAGGTATCTGGGGTTGGCATAAAGTCCATGCCGCGATCACGCAGAGTCTTCACGGTTTTGTAGATGTCATCGGTGGCGAGTGCGATGTGTTGGATACCTTCGCCGTTGTATTCGCGAATAAACTCTTCGATTTGTGATTTGTCGTCGGAAGACTCATTGATAGGGATTCGGATTTTGCCACACGGTGAGGTCATGGCGCGGCTCACAAGGCCTGTCAGCTTGCCTTCGATGTCGAAGTAGCGAATCTCGCGGAAGTTACCAAGACGCTCATAGAACCCAGACCATACATCCATATTGCCTTGCTTCACGTTGTGCGTGAGGTGGTCGATTTCATACAAACCAACATTGGCTTCGGCCATGCGCTGTTCCGCATCGTCATAGAACCGGAAGTCGACGTCGTAGATGCTCTGCTTGCCATAACGATCCACAAAATAGAGCAGGCTTTCACCGATGCCGTAAATGGCAGGAATGCTCAGTTCCATCGGCCCTATTTCTGTTTTGTACTCTTCACCGCCGCCCTTAAACGCTTGCTCCATTGCCGCCGTTGCTTCGTTGACACGAAACGCCATGCCACATACCGATGGCCCATGCACTTTAGCGAACGCTTCCGCTTGGCTGTGAGGCTGTTCATTGACGATAAAGTTGATGTCACCTTGTCGATACAGCCAAGCCTCTTTTGAACGGTGCTTGGCGATCTCAGCAAAACCAAGTGACACAAACAGCGCTTTAAGTTGCTCAATTCCCTTGTGGTCAACGGCCGTGTATTCAACAAACTCGAATCCATCCGTGCCAAGCGGGTTGTATGTATCCACCATGAACTTTCTCCTTGTACCTATTGGTTTTGTGTTGTGTGTTTTTTGTCCTTAATTAAATTTGGCCCACAAGCCGAGATAATGGAATGGGTGGAGGAAAATGGACAATTTCGATGAAACCCTGTCAATTTGTAAAATATTTGTTACACACAAACCATCAAGACAAGAAAGTGAGTGCTATCAAGGGATTGAAAGATGGTGGTTTGATTTACAGCAGAGTAATAGATGTTATTGAATTGTTACATGTGTCCTTTTGTCAGCTAAGGTAATAAATCGAACATTAGACTGATGATGCAAAAAAGCCGCTGTAGTCAGCGGCTTGATGAGTTCTAGAGCGAACCTAATTCGAAGGTAAGATTCTGTTTAATCCCAGTCGAGGATCGACCAATTCGGTTGATCAGCCAGTGCTTTCAAACGCGGGCATGGGTTTACCAAATAGGCAAAATCAGCGTGATCACACAAAGGTAAGTCGTTGATTGAATCCGTATAAAAGTGAATGTCTGAGTAGTTAGTTTCTTGATTGTCTAACCACTCTTTTAAACGGGTGACTTTACCTTCACGGTAGCTTGGCACACCTGATATTTGAGAAGTAAAACGGCCTTGGTTTTCAATCAAGTCGATACCGAGTGCATTCTCAATGCCAATCTTACGACCGACCGCTTCTACTAGGAAAGTGACGCTGGCAGAGATGATCAACATGTCGATATCATCATTCTCAAGCTGCTCAATCAAAGGTTTCGACTGCTTGAACTGTCTAGGCAAAATATGCTGTTCAACACACTCTTCCACCAATGCGGTGACTTGCTCTTTTGGCATATCGGCCAAAGGCTGCATGGAAAACGTGAGGTAATCTTCCATGTTCAGTTTGCCTTCCGAATACAAGCCCATTAAGCGCTTATCTTCTTCAATAAAGTTGGGCGCTGTGGCAATGCCCTTTTCAACCAAGAACTCATTCCAAAGCATCGCTGCATCGGCATTGATCAGCGTTTCATCCATATCAAATACATACAAAGGTTTGAACATCTTAGGCTCTCACAGGTTGAATTTCGTTAAGGTTAAACAGGAGTTCAAGTTGGCTGCCGTTTGCCAACAGTCGTTCAGAGGAGCGGTTAAGTAGGTCGACCGTTAATTCACACTCATCAACGTCCACTTGGTAGCGAATCACGTTACCCAAAAGCTGATGGTTACGAATGGTGCCCGTTTTTGGCGCAGATATATGCTCGCCGTACTGTCGACCTTGCTCCTTAACATAGATAGATTCAGGTCGAATCGCCACTTTCCATTCGGTTTCAATATTGAACAACTGCTTAGCCTTGTTTGCTTGCACCAGATTGTAGTGCCCCATGAACCCAGCAACGAACTCATTGGCAGGTTGAGTGTAGATCTCTTCGGGTGTACCCGCTTGGACGATCTCGCCTTTATTCATTAAGAAGATACGGTCAGACATGATCATCGCTTCCTCTTGGTCGTGAGTCACGAAGATCGTGGTCAGGTTCATCTCTTTTTGGATGTCTCGGATCTGTTGGCGCAGATGTTTACGGATCTTCGCATCCAGCGCTGAAAGCGGCTCATCGAGTAATAATATACGAGGCTTAACCACCAAGGCTCTTGCCAAAGCCACACGCTGACGCTGACCGCCTGATAGCTGATGCGGGTAGAACTTTTCTTTGCCCGTTAAGTCCACCAGCCCAATCACTTTCGCGACTTCACGTTTAATCTCGTCAGCAGCAAGCTTTTTCATCTTGAGGCCAAACGCAATGTTGCCCTCAACCGTCATATTCGGGAACAGGGCATAAGATTGAAACACCATGCCGATGCCACGCTGCTGCGGCACTTGGTGAGTAATCTCTTCGCCATTAACCCAGATTTCGCCACCATCAACAGGATTCAGGCCTGCCAAGCTGCGCAGTAGAGTCGATTTACCGCAACCACTTGGGCCAAGCAGAGTAATGAATTCACCCTTCTCGATTGAGAATTCAATGTCTTCAAACACCGTGTTGTCACCAAAGCGCTTGGTGAGTTTTTTCGCATTTACATAACTCATTATTTGGTTCCCTGGCTGAAACGACTTGCCAACCAAGTCAGTAAGAAAATAAACAGGAAGTACGTCATCACAAGGGCTGACGTGAAGTGGCCACTGGTTTGACGCATATTGTATAGGTAGATTTGCAGTGTCTCGTAGCGTGTGCCAACCAAGATGTTGGCAAACACGAACTCGCCCAATAGGAACGAAAACGATAAGAACAGCGACGCCATTAAGCCTTTCTTAAGGTTTGGCAGAATAATCAACAAGAACGCCTTGGTGGTGCTTGCACCGAGCAGGTGAGCAGCGTCCATCAAGTCGTGCAGGTTGATCGCTCCAAAGCTGTTGGCAATCGCGCGGTACATGAATGGCAGCGCGATGGTGAAATAAGTACCAATCAAGATCCACGGTGTGCCAATCAGTGATATTTCGCTATCGGCATACAACTGAAGCAAGCCAACCGACGACACCACAGGTGGCACAGCAAATGGCAATAAGATCAGGATATTCATCACCTTGTCGAGCTTCGGAAAATAGTAAAACACCACGAAAATCGCAGGCAGAACCAACACCACACTCAATGACAGCGCCGCCACACAGATAAATAGCGAACGACCAAAGGCTTGTAAGAAGCGAGGATCGGTCAGCAGGTTGATATACCAATCTAACGTGAAGCCATCCGGCAGGATCGTCGCGCCCCATCGAGAAGAGATCGAGTAGATAAAGGTCGCTAAGATCGGGATCATCATGATGCCGACAATCGAATAGACAACCGTTTTATGAAAGCGAGTATTTACGGTATTCATTACTTTCTCTTCCCTGCGTAGCTTTTGCTGATCAGCCATTGGTTAATCACGGTGATGAAGGCCAGCATCGCCATCAGAATCACAGAAATTGCGGCGGCTAGGTTTGGTTCTAAGAACAAGTCGCCCGATACCAAGCTCGCGATTCGAATCGTAATCACGTTGTAGTTGCCCGAGGTCAAGGCATACACGCTCGCATAGGCGCCAATCGCATTGGCAATCAAGATGATGAAGGTGCCGAACAAAGCCGGAGATAACACAGGCAGCGCTATTTTGGTCCAGTATTGCCAAGTTTTCGCGCCAAGCAGTGCCGAAGCTGCTTGCCAGTCGTCACTCAGAGCATCAAACGCTGGATAGAGCAACAACACCGCCAATGGGATCTGGAAGTAGATGTAAATCGCCAGCAAGCCCCACTTACCGTAAAGGTCGAAATCACCCAGCAATCCATACTGCTTGAGCAATAAGGTAATCGCACCATTGGTGCCCAAGATGATGATGAAGGCGAACGACAGAGGCACACCAGAGAAGTTGCTGCTCATATTGGTAAACGCGATCACCGCATCGCGGATTTTAGAATCAACACGGCGCAATGAAGAGACCAACAGAGTCGCAATCGCCAAGCCAACAATGCTCGACCAAATCGACAACCATAAACTGTTGCCAAAAGCCTGCATCATGAAAGCAGAATCGAATATTTCAGAATAGTTTTCGAGAGAGAGCTCATCGTCATAGAAGAAGCTGTTGATCAGCACCCAAACCATAGGTGCCAGTTGGAACAGGTAGAAGAACAGCGCGAAAGGCGCAAGCCACAAAGCGGGCTTGAAGCGTTGAAACAAAGATTTGGTTTTGGGTTTAAGCGCAGAGCCATCGCTCTGCGTGATTACAGAACTGCTCATAGGGCCAACAATTCCTGAGTGTAAGATTTATCGTGTTCAAGGTTGAGTAACTGACAGACGCTGCCGCAGATATCAGTCTGTTTCACTGAACATTCTTGGTGTGTAAACTTATCGCCAATCACAAAGAAAGGCACTTCACGCTCTTCAGGCAGAATGCCACCATGAGACAAGTCATTGTTCATGCCGTGGTCACTGGTGATGATCACCTGATAACCATCGTCTACCCATTTCTCAAGATAGTTTGATAGGTAGATATCCGCGCCACGTGCACTATTGCGGTACTGGCGAGAATCCAACCCATGCTTATGTCCCATATCGTCAATGTTCATTGGGTGAATCAGTAAAAAATCAGGCTGATGAGTCACGCGCAGGTGCTCGGCATCCAAGAACAAGGCTTCATCTGGGTAGTGATCCCAGTGGTAGAAACAGCCATGTTGAATGTTCATGGTCTCATCGTTGGTAAAGCGGTCACGCACAGCATCAAATGGCGCTCGGTTATATAACTCGCTCACCCAATGGTAAGCCGCAGCTGCCGTCACTTTGTTCTGCGACTTCGCCAAGCTAAATACCGACTCGTGATTCGACAAACGCACGATTTGGTTGTTGACGATGCCACTCTCGACAGGGCGAACCCCAGTTAAAATGCACTCATACAGTGGACGTGACATAGACGGCAGCTCGCACTGCACAGGGTAAAGCGTGGCGCGCAGCTTATTTTTTTGCGTGCTCTGCGAAGTGCTCTGTTTATTACGCAAATCGCCTTGGTTATTGTACGAATCGCCCTGTTTTGTCTGCAAATCGTCCTGTTTCTCATACATATCACTTTGCTCTAGAAGACCGTTCAGGTAGCCCATGCAATCACGGGCTACCTGATAGTTCAGTCCATCTAGAACAACAAGGATAACCTTATTGCTCATGGTCTATTCTCTATTGCTTGTTTCTATAAGCCACCTATTGAAGGTGGTGTGTTAAGCGGGGTTATTGCTGGTGAATCAATACGCTTTCTTGCCATTGACGTGGCAGGCGACGTGCTGATTTTTCCCATGCTGAGAAGTCAGTCACTGGGTGAACATTGCTGTATTGCTCGTTCGAGATCAGCTTGTCTTGCACTGATTGAGGCAGCGTAACGTTGCTACGGATTGGACGTGCGTAACCTTCTGCTAGGTTGATTTGGCCTTGGTCGCTGAAGATGTATTCACGAGCCAACTTCGCCGCGTTCGGGTTTTGTGCGTATTTGTTAATGATGGTGGTGTAACCAGAAATCACTGAGCCATCTTGTGGAATGCTGACGGTAAAGCGCTCACGGTCGATCTTGTCGCGGTAGTTCAGTGCGTTGAAATCCCACATGATTGCCACTTCCACTTCGCCTTTTTCAAGGTTAGCGATGCTTGGGTCGGTGTAAGACAGGCGGCCTTGCTTCGCTAGCTCACCAAAGAATTTAATCGCCGGTTTTAGGTTTGACTCGTCACCACCATTAGCAAATGCAGCCGCTAGAATTGCGTTGTTTGCTTGTGCTGCTACACCGACATCACCGACTGTGACTTTGTAGTCACCTTCTAGTAGGTCACTCCAAGATTTTGGTGCATCTTCAACAAGGTTATTGTTTGAAATGAACGAGATAGTACCTGTGTAAGCCAGAGCCCAGTGACCATCTTTGTCTTTTGCCCAGTCTGGAATGTCATTCCAAGTGGTTGGTTTGTATGGCTGAGTGACGTTTTTCTTCACTGCCACACGTGCGAATGCGAAACCCACATCACCAATATCAGCGGTTGCGTTTTTCTTCTCTGCTTCAAATTTCGAGATCTCCTGAGCCGAGCTCATATCGGTATCCTGATGCTTCAAACCGTAGTTTGCTTTCAGATCAGTCCATGTGCCTTTCCAGTTTGCCCAACTGTCTGGCATACCCACACTGTAAACTGCACCCTCTTTTTGAGCGGCTTCAATCAGTGACTCAAGATCAGTATCCTTCGCCATCGCTGGCATTGAAAGTGTTGCCGTTATTAGCGTTGCGCCTATCAATTTTGCAGGTGAACCGATTAATTTAGCTGGCGATACAGTTGAACGGCTAAGCAAAGTTTTCATTGTCTCTATCCTTCTGGACTAGGTCAGTAAGTTCGTTTTGTATGCTATAGCCGGAATGTGACGGTTTGCCGCAAGTTATTTGACAGTTCGAGTGCATTTACGTGGCAGTTATATTTCACTCATATGACAATAAGCCATTGTTTACTGTCACATTCCTGTTAACTCCATGGTTTACCTTATTAAGCACACGAACTTATGGACTAGATCAGTAATGAGAACATTGGGCACCGGGCAGTCAGGGACACAGTTAGGAAGAATTAAGGCGAGTATTCGAGAGCAGCTTCAATCAGGTATCTTCATTGAAGGGCAAAAACTGCCATCAGAAAGAAACCTTAGCGAGCTGTTTTCCACCACACGAATCACGCTCAAAGATGCATTGGTGTCATTAGAAACCGAAGGTCTGATATACAGAGAAGAGCGTCGAGGCTGGTATGTGTCACCCGAACGAATTCGCTACAACCCATTGTCTCGTTCTCACTTTCATCAAATGATTCGCGAACAACATCGTATTGCAGAAACAAGGCTGCTGAGCACCCGCACAGAGATGGCCGCGGGCGATTACGCCAAAGCATTAGAGATAGAACAGATAACGCCGATACACGTGATTGAGCGACTACGCTTTATTGATGGCCGAGCGGTGCTGTTTGTTGAAAACGTCTTAAAAGCGCCGTTGTTTGAGAAGGTGTTGTCAGAAAACCTCACCATGTCGCTGACAGGCATCTACCGAGAAAAGTATGGCTACGAGACCCAACGATCGCGCTTTGATGTGATACCCACCTCTGCCCCTGCGCATGTCGCCAAGGCGCTGAATTTGGCAGAGGGGCAGCCTGTTCTTAAGATCTGCCGAGTGAACTACAAACAGGACGGTGAACTAATGGATTGCGAGTTGGAATACTGGCGACCCGATTCTGTAGTGATTCATATTGATAGTATTGGTTAGCGTCACGTAACCATTTGCCTAGGCCTAGGTTTAAGCTTTGGCTTAGGAAGAAAAAGCGAGCACATACAAAAACTCCGACTGATTCAGTCGGAGTTTTTATTTTCAACGGTTACGTTTAATGAGGCACTAACTAAACAATCTTTTGCTCATCTTCTTCTTTGGTCGAATCGGTTTCCTTAGATAAAAAACTGGCTACGATCTCTCTCAGTTTCCCTTGGTTAACAGGCTTAGGTAAAAACTCATCCATACCTACATCGAAGCACAAATGCTTGTCTCGCTGTACGACGTTGGCCGTCAGCGCAACGATTGGGATGTGCTTTGAAGACCCTTCTTCGAGCGCTCGGATCTGTTTAGTCGCTTCGAAACCGTCGAGAACCGGCATCTGGCAATCCATAAAAATCATCTCGTATTCGTTGGCCTGGAATTTCTCGACACCAATTTCCCCGTTATCGGCAATATCAACCTCAAACCCAAGCTTCTTGAGCATCATCTTGGCAACTTGCTGGTTTACTCGCGAGTCTTCAACGACCAAGACTTTGCCACTAAACGAAGCGGCCACTGGTTTTGGCTCTTCTTTGATTGGAGCTTGTTTGTCTGTTTGTGTGGTTGCGACAGAAGCCTTTGGTGTAGCTTCAACAGAACCCGTTGGTTTAGTTAATGGTACAGGTTCATTGTCTTTGAACGCGACCTCACCTCTGTTTGGATAGGTAAAATTTGAGGTATCCGCTGCTCTCGCGAGGACTTCACTCAACGTCCATTTAAGTTGGTTATCTTGATAAGGACGAGCTATGTAGGCAACAAAACCCACTTGTTTAGCGCGCGCTTCATCTTGCTTGCGTGGGTCGGCAGAGATCATCACCAGCTTAGGACACGCTTTGTCAAAACGCTCAATCAAACTTCTTGCTAACTGGAATCCATCAATAGACGGCATCACTTTATCAATCAGCACCAGATCATAAGGCGATGACTTCGCCACAGACTCCGAAACAAGCTCTAACGCTTGGGTGGCGGTTTCACAACACTCTGACTTAACGCCGAATGATTGAAGCTGTGTTGAGGTAATACGCATATTCAGCTGACTATCATCAACCAGAAGCACCGAGACTTTATTAAAATCGATATTGCTTTCGTCAACGTCCAGGCTCGGGTCAAAGTCAGCGGTAAAGTAGAATGTACTCCCCTTGCCTACGACACTGGTTAGCTCAAGCTTGCTGCCCATCAAGGTCACGATCTTATCGCATATCGTCAGACCAAGCCCGGTGCCTCCGTAAATACGGGTGGTGCTGCCGTCGGCTTGTTGAAACTTATCGAACACCGATTGTTGCTTGTCTTCAGCAATACCAATACCGCTGTCAGTCACCTCAAATTTCACTCTGAGCTTTTGTTCTGGTTCTATGACTTCTTCCAAGCGAAGTGAGAGTGTGACATGACCATGCTCGGTAAATTTGATGGCGTTACCGACCAAGTTATTCAGTACTTGTCTTAGCTGAGTGCCATCGCCAATCACCATGGTTGGGATCTTAGGATCAATCGCCAGTTGGAATCTGAGCCCTTTCTGTTCAGCTTTAACTCTAAACGTCGATTCAACATCGGCAGCAATACCCATCATCTTCATTGGTTCTTGTTGCAGTTCTAGACGACCCGCTTCTATCTTCGAGTAATCAAGAATGTCATTGATTAAGTCGAGTAGAGTAAGCGAAGAGGTATTGAGCATATCGACATACTCTTTTTGCTCTGTCGGCATATCCATTTCAGAGAGTAGAGACGACAGTCCGATAATCCCATTCATCGGGGTGCGGATCTCGTGGCTCATGTTGGCAAGAAATTCACTTTTGTTGCGGTTGGCAACCTCAGCGACATCTTTGGCTTTTTCCAGTTCTTGGTATTGTTGACGAATACGTTCAACCGACTGGTTATAGCTACTCTCTAGTGTCGAGATCTCGTCTCTGTAAGTAGAATCGGTTGGCGTTATGAAGCGTGGTTTGTTGTCTTCGACCTGTTGCTGGTTGATCTGGGAAGACATAGTCATTAAGCGTTTCACCACGAGACGATAGACGATCGTTAAACAAACCAGAGACAATAAGAAGATTTTGACGGCTTCGAAGGCGAGCAATAGTAGAACTCGTTCTTCAAAGTCGTTGAGGATCATGCTCAAATCAGATTGCACCGTGAGCGTCGCTAATGGGAAATCTGTCCCCCCCATCTGGTGCACCATTTCCCAAGACTGGGAATAAGACTGACCTGAGGTCTTTTGACCTAATTCTAGAATTTTTTCATCTGGACTTTCGATAAGAAGGTAACTAACCGAGGGTAGGCGGGAGATACCTTCGGCTTGCACAAACAGTTGCTCTCGATCTTCAACCCACAAACTGGACGTTAAACCCGAAAGATAGCCAGCCTTAACCTGTTCGATCTGAGAACTGATAAAAGAAACTCGACTTTGGTACTCCACATACAACCCTAGACCTGTCACTATAACTGTGAATAGGGTGCTGATTGCTATGATAGTCCCGATCAACTGTCGGGAGAGTCCAATATAGCGTTTTCCTTTTGTCACCATACACAAATTACCATTATTGTTATCCTAGCAAACTACAATTACTCAACTAGTATAATAGTAGTCATTCATCAAATAACTAGGGAAGGTTATGAAAAAACATCTTATATTTGCATCCATAGTCAGTTTGTTTTCAAGCAGTTATGCTTTTGCAAGCGAACCTGTTCACTACTACATTATTGCGAGCCAAGCGCAACCTTTTCAGATCGAAACTGACGGGTCATCTCACAGAGGAATGGTTTCGGATATTGTTGAGGCCGTATTTGATGACAGCCAATACGAGATCGATTACCACACCTACCCTTTCAACCGCATGATTGACAAGCTCGACGCGAGAGAGAATCCAAACTGGGTAACCTACGGCAGTCCTAGTTGGGGAAATATCCAATCTGTAAACCTGTCTAAAGATCCGATTTACAATGTAAAACACGTGTTACTCAGTAGCGGTAAGGAACCATTTGAGTTCAATACTATCGACGATTTAGACGGAAAAGCGGTGGTCTTGCTGGTGGGGTTCGAATATCCAAACCTAGAGCCTTACATCAAACAAGGTAAGCTCAACGAGATTCGAGTTAAAGATTACAGCGCGGCTTTTCGTGTATTAAACCGAACGCCTGGTGATACCGTTTTTGTTGAGATGGAATCGAGAATCAAATACAACCTAAACGAGCAAAAGTTAAGTATTGATGATTACCAGATGCAAGAGTTTGGTTCAGTGATCAATAACTACCCTATCCATTTGGCGTTTGACCCTGAGATGGATCCTAAGCTGCAAAGCTTCATCAACCAACGTCTCGACCAAATGAAAGACGATGGTCAGCTCGATGACATCGTGCAAGGGTACTTATAGATCCTTCGTTTATCTGTAATAGCGCCTAGTTGACGTTGTAGAGCACTTTTCTACTCTTAGTCACCTTAGCTCGACTTGCAACGAAAAGGCCGCTCTGCTTAGTCTAGCTTAAGACTAAATGGCAGAGCGGCCTTTAAAATTTAACGTTTAGGGAAACTATCTTTGAACTTGTACTCGATAGGTTAGTGCGAAGCAATCAAATGCAGTTGTTGATTACGAAGCTGTTGTCGCACCGCCATCAAAATTTCACCTAAACGGTTCTCACCAGTTCCATCACCACCATCGCCCCAAAAATGGTCTTTATGAGAATGCTCTTTGATCACCGAATCTCCGGTGTTAGTCAGAAACAGCGCAAACTGCGGGTTCTGTCTGAACTTCTCAGTCACAATGAACTGCATCACTTCAACACGAATGTCATACCAATCTTCTCGAACTTGGTCTTCATAATCACGACTTAAAGAGAACGCTTCAGCAGGGGTACTGGCTTCCAAAATAGTATTGCGTAACGCTTCAGAAGCAAATTTCATCGCTTGATAATAATGTTCGCTGGTTGCCCAAACTTGATCGTTAACCTTAATGGGACAAGCTGCAAAATTTGACAGGTATCCGTTTGGATCTTCAGGTTCATAAAACAGCACTTCTTTGGCTTTCGCCACAGAATTAGACATAGCCTTCTCCTTACCAACGACATCTCATATTTTTGCTTTAACTTTAAAATTAGTGGCGTTGCATATTACTGTCAAACAACTTAGTTCAAGAGTATGCCATGAGCATGTTTTTAGTCGGGAACAAGTAATCTAAAGGCAGGACAATGGATTTAAATGGTGGGAGACAAGGAACATGGTTTACTTATAAAAAACTCATAGCCCTTTTAAAAAGTTATATAAATCAAAGGGTGGCGGTGCGCCACCCTCTTAAATGCAATAGGGGTCCTTAGTGAATAAGACCTAGTTCCCTCGCTTCTTCCAGACTAAAACCGCTTTCTCTAATTTCTCTTAGAGCTTCAATACGACGACGAGCTTCAGCGGACTTCATTTTCTTTTCTGGCTTGAAAGATACTTCTTCTTCAGCATCCCACTTGTTTGCAATATTTGTCATTTCATCATGGTTGATAGAATTAATGGACATGTTTTCCTCCGAAAAGCACCATGTAATGGACAGGTAATCTGTAGCAAATGCTATTTCACTTGTTAAGACATTCTGTACTGAAATGTGATGATTCCGACGCTTCACAAAGCTAATTAATAAATGCCTCATTTAAACTTTGCCAAAGCCATTTTCTGCAATTACATTTACAAGATTCCCCATAAGAAATGTGGTTTGATCCACCTCTCATTTTCCCCGTTCTCATTTCTTGTTTCCCCACTGAAACTTCGTGAAATAACCCAAGATAAATTTCGAGGCACTTCATTCTTTTTGTGCTCATCGCTTTCACTAAATTCACTTCATGCTAATGATAATAGTTATCAATATCATAACTGAGTATTTATCATGTCTAGGGAAAATTCAGATAAACCACTTCTCGAAGTGAAGAATCTATGTGTCGATTACATCACCGATGACGGCGATTTTAATGCTGTAAAATCCGTAAGCTTTAGCATAGGCCAAGGCGAGATTTTTGGTTTGGCTGGCGAATCAGGGTGCGGAAAAAGTACCATCGCGTTTGCCATTAACCGTTTACACAAGCCGCCTGCTTTCCTCTCTGGAGGGAAGATACTGTTCAACGGGCAAGATCTGCTCGGTTTATCTGACGACCACTTGAACACCTTGCGTTGGAGCGAAATCGCCATGGTATTCCAAAGTGCGATGAACTCACTCAATCCCGTACTGACCATTGAAGAGCAGTTCGCTGATGTTTTACGTCACCACAAAGGAATGACCAACGAACAAGCTAAAGACCGCGCAGAGAAGCTCCTCGACCTTGTAAACATTCCTCGTAACCGCCTCACCGAATATCCGCATCAGTTCAGCGGAGGGATGCGTCAACGCTTAGTCATCGCCATCGCGCTCGCCCTCAATCCCAAATTGATCATCATGGACGAGCCGACAACGGCGCTTGATGTGGTTGTACAACGCGAAATTCTGCAGCAAATACACCAACTCAGAGAAGAGTTTGGGTTTTCGATATTGTTCATCACCCATGACCTGGCACTAATGAGCCAGCTATGTGACCGCATTGCCATCATGCGCCACGGCCAGATCGTTGAAATCAACCAAGCCTATGAGATTCGTAACAACCCTCAGCACTCCTACACCCAAAAGCTATGGAGTTCTTTCCCTAACATTCACGAACATGCGCACGCGACTACGTGCTAGGAGAGCTCCATGTCACAACCTATTTTTCAAGTGAAAAACCTCGTTAAAGAGTTCACCGTCGGCGGTGGATTTGGCAAAGAAGCGATCTTTAGAGCACTGCATGGGGTGAGTTTTGATTTGCATGCCGGTAAAACATTGGCGCTGGTTGGAGAATCAGGCTGCGGGAAAAGCACCTGCGCCCGATTGATGACCAAGGTTTACCCACCGACAGAGGGAGAGATACTGTTCAATGGCAGAGACATCTCTACCCTAAAAAGCCGCAAAGATATCTTGGATTACCGCAGCCGTGTACAAATGATATTTCAAGACCCATTTGGCTCACTTAATCCAACTCACACCATTGAGCACCACTTAACTCGCCCGCTTAAAATCCATAAGCAAGTTGCCACGAAACAGGCTCTCACAGAGCGTCTCAAAGAGTTATTAACGCTGGTGGAGTTACCCATTGAAACTCTCGCCAAATACCCTCATGAGCTCAGTGGTGGCCAAAGACAGCGGGTTAATCTAGCAAGAGCGCTCGCAGTCGGTGCAGAGGTTATCCTTGCCGATGAACCTACCTCGATGTTGGATGTTTCAATACGACTTGGCGTGTTAAACCTGATGCAAAAAATGAAGAAAGAGTTGGGGATTGGCTTTTTGTACATAACCCATGATCTCGCCACGGCACACTACATCGCAGAAGAGACGGCGGTAATGTACAAAGGGCAGATCGTCGAATGGGGATCAACACAGTCGATCTTAACCAATCCACAACATCCGTACACTAAACTGTTGATCTCTGCCGTTCCCGATCCCGATCTGCCATTTGGCGAACTCGTCAAAAATGAGCCAAACTATTCAATAAACGCAGATCGAATTCGAGAGCAGAGCTGTGAAATACAGCATGAAATCAAGCAAGTTTCTGATAATCACTTTGTAAAACAGTGGGATAACGTTGTATGAATGAACTAGACACTTGGTTAGAGCGGATCGGAGATTGGTACAAAGACCGAAAGCATGATCAAGTGGACCGGTTAGAACCTTTGATCTTAACGCCTCCAGACACGCTCTGGGGGCCATTGATCACGGATGAGCAGAGCAAAGGCATCGCATGTTGGCTAGACGGATGCCTGAGAATCTTTACGTTTTATCGACATAAAGACGTAACGCTGACGACATCGACAAAGTTTGCAGCACCAAGCGTATCATCGCTCTCAAACGAGGCTGGTGGTTCGCACAATCAAGAAAAGGCCTATCAATACCTGATGTTTGCCTATAGCAAGCTGCAGGCCGTGTCATGCAACCCAAAATCAGAGCCTGACTTGCAAGAGTGGTGCACACAGCGGCTCCAGCATTTATGTGTACTGGCTTTGGAATTTACTAACCAACAACAAGAACCGCGCTGGAAAGAAGAGTCAGAAAAATTGATCGAATCGCATGTGCGTTTTATGGCAAGCCAACACCAGAACGATGATCAAGGTGCAGCTCTACGTCAACGCCACTGATCCACTCCACGATTTAACCCTGAACGATCAAACACCAAAGCAGAGTCCCTTCACAAATAGGATCCGTGAAAAGCATGATCTAGCCTTGATCATGCTTCAGGGTCAGCAGTTACGATTTACATATAAGTTATTGAATTTTATTAATTATACGAATTTCAGGCAAAAAAAAGCGAGTCCCTTAGGAACTCGCAAAAATCTATTCAGTATGATGTAACAAAATATGAGCCAATCTATTAATCATAAGAAAGGACAAAGGTTGTCTATTCGGGATAAATAATAATCAACTGGATGCGTTACATTGTCAGAACTTTGTCAGCGTTAGGTGCGGTTTTAATCAGCACCTAATGTATTCAAACTATCCATTCATCGACCGTAAATACGGGCTTCTTGCTACTGGGGATTTCTACTGCAAAAATCAGCTCGAAAGATCAAAACGCCCTCGTGATTAATGGCCAATCGCCATTTCATCGAGCGCCAGAAACACATTTTCGTCTAAATGGCCTTCGTGAACTTGTTTACACACTTTACGACGCACAGCCAAACCAGAAATCAAACGTTCAATGGACAGGTGTCGATTGCTGGTGCTGTCACGGTCGTTGTACAGCTCAATTAAGCGACTCAGTGTTTCGTATGGGATAACATCCTCCCCTACTCTCAACCAATCAAGCTTCTCAATGAGCTCTGAGCACTCTTCTTTGATTGAGGCATGTGAGTGCCCGGTCATAGCAGATAAAGCCGTTATGCTGCGTTCTAGAGCCTCTGTGGAGGTATATTTAGAGAGAGTAATCATGATCTCATCAGCGTTGATCTCAACAGAGTGTTTACGCTGCTTCACTCGACGTCCCAATTTGCCTCTTGGCGACGGAGCTTTACGCTGAATGGGCTCAAACTCACCATCGATAATCTCAGACAGCTCTTCCAGCTTCTGCTTAGACACCATCTCGTTACGCAGCGGGTTCGGTAACGTTGGGGCCATATTACGCTTACCGGCGTTGGTGGTACGCGCTCTTGAATAACGCAACACCTCTTCGACATTACATTTGATATCAACCTGATAATCGGTGGTTTTGCCTTTTTCGATCAACGCCGTGATCGTCAAGTGATAACCCCAAAGATTCACCAGGAAAGTATCTTCTTGATCCCCTACTTCGCCCAATTTTCTGAGTTCGCGGATCAAATCCATCGAGAAGCGACGCCAATCGATATTACGAGCCAACTTCTGGTTCAGCTCGCTCAGTAACATACAATCTGAGTGGCGACGTGCCATACGGCTTCTAAAGTACGAATACATTTGGAAGACCAAGGTATGTTGTTTCAGGATTTCTGGCGGAAATAGGAAGAAATAATCACGCGTCAGGAGCTCTTCGTAGAACGAAGGTTCCCAGACAAGGATATACAGGTTCGGTTTAATGCGAATTTCGCCATCAGAGCCCTCTGTAGGCGCTTCTTCCGATGCCGTAATGGTTCTAGCTAAGAATCGGAAACGATCACTCTTGAAGCCTTCTGGCATGTTCTCGCTAAGCCAACGGCCCGTGAGCTCGTGCAGTTGGAAATCCGTAAATTCGATACGATCAATACTGTCACGGATCGAATCGCGTGCAGGACCGCTGTCTTTCTTGCCACGCAAAGACAAAATATCAGTGATGTAGAGTGGTGTTTTGTTCGGGGTGTGTTTCGCGTCGAGATGATAATCATCTTGGTGGTGATCATGATATTGAACAGTAAGCGTGAATAACGCGAACAGCGTCATCAGATCGTCAACCGTCATGATGTTTTTAGAAGATCGTGTCTCGATCACCGCTCGAGTGCCAGAGATCGAAACCATAGATTTCTGGTAGCTCTTACGTGTTCTAGGTGGCGCCAACGCTTGATCAATAATCCCCGCCCAATTGGTTGGAGAAACAATGAATTGATCCGCTTCGTCTTTCATCGTCGGTGGTGTATTCAGTCCGTGTTCATTCAGTAAGCGCTTGTTTACTTTGGTTTGAGCTAGTGCTTTAGAACGCTTCTGCTTTTCATTTTGCTTGACGCTTTCTGTCACTAAACTGGTGGCACCCAGAACCGATATTAATTGGTTTGGGTTCACAAAGCGATGCAACATGGTTTTACCCGCAAGGCCTTCTTCAAAACGAACTGGGATTTGTTTGAACAGACCAATACTTACAGCGGCTCTCAGCCTTTGTTGCAAGGCGGCGCGAGTCACTTGACCATCAGTTGATTCAATAATCTCGGTGGTGGAGACGTATCCATCTTTGCTGCTAAACCCACGTAGTGAAATTAGGTTAAGAAGCTCAACGATGCTTTTGGTGACCCCTTTGAAGTGTTGATATTGTTCTATCCATTCAACGGCTGTTTCAGATACCTCAAATAAATGACCATCTTTGTGGCTTCGTGCCTTAATTAACAATTTCTCTTCTGGTTTCATTTTTGATCCGTATCACACTAACCGTAATTTCACTATAGTTCCTGAATGATAAAGAAAGAATGATCATAAATAAAGAGAATTTATTGGCTTTTAAATAACTGATCTTTTTGATTAATATGATCTTAAATGATTAAGTGATCTAATGATCTGGCTATGAGTTTGCTTTTAAGTGTATGAATTGTAAGTGTTAAAAAAAATCCAATTGGAAAGCATGATCATAAAGAACTCGAAACGATGATCATTAAATTAAAGAAAGCATGATCACAGAACTTCAGAACGATGATCATTAAGTCATTGTAAGCATGATCATTATCGGTTCGAAAGCATGATCATTATGCTTATACAGCTTATCCACAGTCCGTAATTGATCAAGTTGTATTAAGCGGCTCCTAAGTCACCTATGTGGATATTTTTGACAGCCAATTCATCGGAACAATGATCAAGTAATGCCCCTTTTACATCGTTCTTCCCCTTTGGCGTTCAAAATTCAATCGGTATTGGTTCCATAATCACTGGTTGGGGGCTTTTAGCTCGACACACCATAAATCAGGAAGCATGATCATGAAATTGTCATGTTTCTGTATTTGTAATCAGTGTCGATTGAATTTCCAAGCAATGAGGCCTTATAGAGCTTGAATCCCCATTACAAAAGCATTTGTCCGTAAGTTAGCTCTATATTTATATGCTTCCGGAACGATATTTACTTGATCATTTTTCCGTGAGTTGATCATTTCTAACATGCACTTACTCCGATCAATATTGGTGAGTTTAGGCCTTGATCATGCTTCATAATTTGGCCTTATCAATTATCCAACTGTCGATGTACTCCATGATCATTCTTCCGGATAGGTTCCAATTCTCTTTTGTTTTATTACACTCGATTTTTACTTCGACTTTGAATTTTTAGTCCATTTGGTCTGTTTGGTTATTTTTTATTGAAAATCTGACAAATTCGAATGCAAATCACACCAACCGTAATCTATGGTTGTATTTCAATCGTTCCGAAGTTTATTTGCTGTAATTACATTTACATTGTAAATAAGTGACGATGTAACATTTTAAATGTAAACCGGAAATAGCACTGTTAGCGGTGATAAAAATAGAAGTTTTTGTGTTCATCTAAGCCTATTTTTCATCAAACTGTAAAAATACAGTCTATTTTATGTGATTTTACTCATAAATGTATGTTCATGTTTTTGTTGTGTTTGTTGTTAATCGCTGTACAATTTGTTCTAGGTTAATCATTACGGAAACTGGCAATGAAAAGAGAACAAACGATTGATAAGCTCTATCAGCTAGCCGAACAAACTCAACAAGTTCAGGCTGACCGAATTGAGATTATTTTGGAAGAGCGAAGTGATGAACATTTCCCTCCAATGTCTAAAGCTATGATGGAGACGCGTTCGGGCTTAACTCGTCGAAAATTGGATGAGGCTATCAACAAGCTTGAAGCGGATGGTCATCAGTTTACAAAGAACAACGCCAATCATTACTCGATTTCATTGACTGAAGCTCACATGCTGATGGACGCAGCTGAAGTGCCGAAGTTCCATCAACGTAAGCAGCATGTAGACAATAAGCCATGGGTTATTAACGTGCAGAACCAAAAGGGTGGTACGGGTAAATCAATGACAGCGGTTCACCTAGCGGCTTGTCTGTCTTTGAACTTAGATAAGCGCTACCGTATCTGCTTAATTGACTTGGATCCACAAGGTTCTTTGCGTCTGTTCTTGAACCCACAAATTAGTGGTGCAGAGCACGACAGTATCTATTCTGCTGTTGATATCATGTTGGACAACGTGCCAGAAGGCCAAGATGTTGACCTTGAATTCTTGCGTAAGAACGTACTTTTACCAACACAGTATCCGAATCTAAAGACGATTTCGGCGTTCCCAGAAGACGCGATGTTTAACGCTGAAGCGTGGCAAAGCCTATCTCAAGATCAGTCACTTGATATTGTTCGTCTTTTAAAAGAGAAGCTTATCGACAAAATTGCTGATGATTTTGATGTGATTATGATTGATACCGGCCCGCACGTAGACCCTCTAGTGTGGAACGCAATGTACGCATCGAACGCTCTTCTGATTCCATGTGCAGCCAAGCGTTTGGATTGGGCTTCAACGGTTAACTTCTTCCAGCACTTACCAACCGTGTATGAGATGTTCCCGGACGACTGGAAAGGGCTCGAATTTGTTCGTCTAATGCCAACCATGTTTGAAGATGACAACAAGAAGCAGGTATCAGTATTAACTGAGATGAACTACCTGTTGAATGACCAAGTAATGATGGCCACTATTCCAAGAAGCCGCGCTTTTGAAACCTGTGCAGATACTTACAGCACGGTTTTCGATCTAACGGTTAGCGACTTTGAGGGTGGTAAGAAAACTCTGGCTGTCGCTCAAGACGCAGTACAAAAAAGTGCTCTAGAATTAGAGCGTGTATTACATAGCAACTGGCCTTCACTTAATCAGGGATAACAAGAATGGCAATTAAAACATCTGACTTAAATGCAAAGCTATTTGGTAAAGCAAACAAACGTCGCGTAGCTACGCCACAAGAAGCTCAAACAGCGGCTAAAGAACAGGCTCAAGTGATCGAGCTTTCGGTTGCAGGCGAAGAATTGGTTTCATTTGAACTAGTTCGAATCCCGGCGGCTGACGTAGCAACTCAAACGGTTGTTTTCGAAGAAAATGCTCGTGAGCAATCTTTCTTAAACGAGCACGCGCTTTCTGATGTTCTTACAACATTGAAAGAACGTGGCCAGCAATACCCAGCGGTTGGTCGTAAAAACAAAGACGGTAAGATTGAAGTTCTCGATGGTAGCCGTCGTCGTATGTCGTGTATTTTGGCTGACAAAGAGTTCCTTATCTATGTTGCTGAAAACATCAACGGCGAACACGCTAAGTTCCTATCTGATGTCGCCAACGCTCATAAACCGCTTTCTCTGTATGAGAAGGGTAAAGAGATGCAAGCGAAGCTAGATAAAGGCGAAGCTGAAGACCAGAAAGCATTAGCGAAAATGTTCCAGTGCAGTGAAGCTTTGGTGAGTGGCGCGTTGAAAGCGGCGGCTTTGCCTCTTGAACTGCTACAAGCTTACCCAAATGTGAGCGATCTTGGTCGCCCAACCATTGTTAAGCTACACAAACAATTTGGTGGCCTGACTGGCGAACAGCAGCAAACATTACTGACTAAGTGTGATGCTTCTGAAGGTTTTGTATGGCAGCGTAGCGAAGCACAAGGTGTTACGCGTTTAACTAAAGACGTTACTGAAACTTTGGAAGGTTGGATTCTTGAATTGGCGCCAGCACCAGCGAAGAAAGCTTCTCCAAAAGTTGAGCTTATTAAGGGCCGCGCATCATACAGCCGCAAGGGTTCAAACTTGGCGTTGAACCTTAAGAAAGTGGATGACGCAACAATGGAAGAAATCCTCGCCTTCGTTCAATCCAAGCTCGACTAAGTCGACGACTTTTCATTACTCCTCTAAAGCCGCTTTATGCGGCTTTTTATTTGGCTGTGATAAACTGTGTTTAGATGAATCTGGACGCTAACTATGACAAACCCAACCAACACTTTTCTGCATACACTTTCTGATGTTGCTCAACATAATGATCACCGTTACGGCGTGGTTTTTAACGGTGATGTCGATTGGCAAAACAAGGTTATTTCAACCTTCCTTCAAGATAAGAACGTTAAATCCATTTTTCAGATTGGCGGTGTCCCATTCGACGATGTGACGCATGCACCGGTCAAGAAGGGGCAGAAACTTCTGGGGCGTGAATGCCAGATTCTTGTTTGTGATTTTAGAGAGCAGTTTGACGCGAATGGTTTCAGTGCAGCACTGGGATCGTTAGTGGGTGGCGGTTTGTTGTTGGTGTTGCCGCCAAACGTCAATGAAGCTGAAGAGGGTAGGAGTTCTGGCTTTGGCCAACGTTGGTTAAAGGGTCATTTCGATAAACTTATTTCTGTTTCGCAAACTAATGAAGCTGGCGATGTTACTCAAGCGAGTAACGCATTCCCCCCAAAACAAAACGCTGAAATCGGATTGGATAGATTTGAACAGCAAAACGTGGCAGTTGAGTTGGTCAAAAAGGTGTTGTCTGGGCATCGCAAACGTCCTTTGATTCTCACCGCAGATAGAGGCCGCGGTAAAAGCTCGACATTGGGGATTGCCGCAGCACAGCTTCTGGGTGAACGTCATGGATTAGATATTATTGTGACTGCGCCTTCAGTGAAAGCAATCGAGCCTGTATTTTCCCATGCAATACAGCGACTCGAAGTCATCGAAGTGGTTAACGCTACACACATTCGCCATCAAGGGGGAAGTTTAAGATTCGTAGCTCCGGATGACTTACTTAAATCTAAGCCTGATTGCGACCTGCTATTGGTTGATGAAGCGGCTGCTATTCCAATCCCTATGCTCAAGTCCATGGTCGGCATTTATCATCGTATGGTTTTTTCAACCACGGTACACGGTTACGAGGGCAGTGGACGAGGGTTTGGGATTAAGTTTGAATCTTGGCTTTCGGTACACCGCCCTGGTTGGAAAGGCTTTAAGCTTGAACAACCGATTCGTTGGAACAACAACGACCCACTAGAAGCTTGGTTGTTTGATTGCTTCCTGCTTGGTAGCGATGCGTCGCTAAGTGACTCGGCGATTCATGAGTTAGATAACTTTTCTGATCAGACAATCAACCAATTAGATTTAGTTGAACTATCAAAAGCAGATTGCTTGGCTAATCCACACAAGTTACAACGATGTTTTTCTCTACTTGTCGATGCTCATTATCAGACGTCACCCAACGATTTAATGCAGTTCCTCAACAATTCAGCAATCCGTTTGTACGCCGCCTGGAAGCAAGATGAATGCTTAGGTTGTATGTTGGTTACTGAAGAGGGTGGTTTAGATAAAGATTTGATCGCTCAGATTCAAATTGGAAAACGCAGGCCTCAAGGGCACCTTGCACCTGTGTTACTGGCAAACCAACTTGGCTGCACAGAAGCGGCGACCAGTCGCTGCCTTCGAGTGATGCGCATTGCAGTTTCAACGCCTCATCAAGGTTTGGGCATTGGTGGTTGGATGTTGGCTAAGTTATCAGAGCAAACCAGCCAAGCGGATTATCTGGCGACAAGCTTCGGTGCGACTAGTGAGTTGATTTCATTCTGGCGTGATAACGATTTTGTACCTGTCCATATTGGCCACCAGCGCGATCAGGCAAGTGGCTGCCACTCGGTATTGATGGTTAAGCCACTTACCTCAAACTCCCAAAGTTGGATTAACCAAGCTCTAATTCACTTCGAGCGTAGCTACTGCTTTCTTGTTTCAGGTTCCTTGGTTTCACTTGAAATCGAAATGGTGCGCGTACTGCTGCCAAAGAGTGTCGATACCGTTAGCGAGTTTGAAACTCAGTTAGTTAGAAATTACGTGAACGGTGGCAACAGTTACGATGCGATTAGCTTCAGCGTACTGAACTTGATTCTACTTGGTAACGGTCGAAACATAGGTATTTCGGACTTACTCATCGCAAAGGTCGTTCAGCAGAAAGAGTGGGGGACTTGTGTTGAACAGTCTAATCTTGTTGGTCGCAAACAAGCAGAGATTCAGTTTCGTAAAGACGTCGATGTTTTGCTAGCAAATTTACAGTGTAAATAGACAAGCCATCATTTAAATAGATTGACCGTTACAAATTAGATTTACAGTGTAAATTAGAATCTTGGATTTACACTGTAAACTGAAGCTCCATATTGAAATCCGTTTTTACCCTGATTACCAGCTTCATCACTTCTGTTCCACCTCTCCACAACAGCCTTTAATCTTCTAAAGCTATTCGCCTTTACTATCTTGCTCTAATATCGAATCGACATTCAATCACGCGAAATATTCTGAAAAATTTCCCTATGTATTTGTAAAGGCGAAGTAGATCATAAAATGTGTAAGTCTTATTTATGAGTCATGTTTGCAGAATCGAAAGTAAGTGATGTGACGCTGATTATTCTAATAATGTGATACTCAGCGCAGAACGAATTATATAGACTGAATAACAACTGAGTCATTAGGGATACTCAATTCGAATGTGGGATAACATTGTTACATTGTCAGAAGACAAGCAACAAGTGATGGCATGTCTGCCGTCGGGGTTTGTGGTTGAAGCAAGCTTTGATAACACGACGTTGCCACCAACCTTGGAAGCTTTGGACGCATCAAACTATTTTCTTTTTGAAGAAGAGGTGTTGCGCTTCGTCACTCTTGCCAAAGAAGGTAAAGGGGAAGCTTACGAAGGAGTCTTGATTGCCGAAGTTCGTAACGCAAGCGTTGCTGTCGAACTGTCTGATGACGAGATGCTCGCGAGTCTGGTGGTGACGGGACCACATCATGGACACGCACTGCGCGGGAGCGACATCATTCACTGTTTAGCCCAAGCCCACATAACAAAGGGAATTAATAAGTTAGCGCTCAGAAAAGTGCTGATGATGAGTAACAAGCTTAAACCCGGTGAAAAGTTTACTCAACCCGTCGCGAAAGGGACGCAGCCAGTAAAGGGCAAAGATGCTAAGTTTGCCGCCTTGGTTGAAGACATTACTCGCCAAGTCTTGAAGCCTCGCAGTAAAGACGAAGGCAAGATTGATATGCGAGACTTGGGGCAAACCATTACTGTTGGTCAAAATGATCACTTAATGAAGCGTACTCCCGCGACCAAAGGCATCGCTGGCTTTACCGTCCAAGGTCGAATTATCCCACCGCTTCCTGGACAAGACAGTTTAATTAAGCCTGGAAAGGGCACCTACATCTCCCCTGACGACCCCAATTTATTACTCGCTTCATTTCCTGGATTACCCATAATCAAAGATAGAACTATTGAAGTAGATGACGCCTTGTGTGTTAGCAACGTAGATGTTTCAACCGGACACGTTAAATTCAAAGGCAATGTTTTTGTCTCTGGGAACATTGAACCGGGAATGATCGTTAAAGCGACAGGAAGTGTCACGGTTGGTGGCTTTATTGAATCGGCAGAAGTCCAAGCTCAGGGTGACATAAAAGTCGCGAAGGGGATTATCGGTCATACGACTAAAGAGGGTGAGCCGAAAAGCTGCAAGGTGTTTAGCAAAGGTTCTATCACAGCAAGCTACGCGCAGAACGCCGAACTCCAAACCTCCACCGACCTTCGACTGGGTGTGCACAGCATGAGTAATGATATTCGTTGTGGTAACAACCTTATCGTGATGGACAGTTTGAAGAAGCACGGTACGCTCAGTGGCGGCGAAGCGAGAGTCGGTGGGAAAGTGGAGTGTGTCTTTTTAGGTGTAGAAGGAGATACCGCAACCAAGGTACACGGATTTGCACGTTACGATAGTTACCGACAAAAGATAACCGAGCTGAAAGAAACTTATAAGCACGCTCAAGAGCAGACCATGGATGTGATTCGCCAAGAGCTCGAATTTAAGAAGCGACCAAAAGCGGAACGCAGCGAAGAGCAAGCGCTAGAAATTGAGCAGCATCGAGAAAAGAACAATCTCGCGATTGAAAATACTAAGTCGCAATTGGATACACTCGAAGCTGAGTTTGAAACCAACCTTGCCGAGTGCACAGTTGAGGCGCATGAAAAGGTGTATACCCGAGTGACGATTCAATTTGGTGATGAGACAGTCACCACCAAGCGAACTCATGGCGGCAGTGTTTTCTCGTTCAACCAATACGAGATTCAATGTTCATTCAAAATGGAACAAGAAGATATCTCGTTGTAATTGAAATACTTTGAAATTGACCGACTCTGAATAGAGCGGTTCGAGCTATTTTCTACTCATTAGAACAAACAAAAAAAGGGGGAGCTGATGCTCCCCCTTTGCTTTCGCTGATATTGATTTAGTTAGATTCTTTAAGTCACATGAGCGCTTTAACTTGCTGCTCTTACCTTGCCTTGCTTCAAGTCTGACAGAACTTGTGCTTTCGGGCCGTCGGCAATAATGCTGCCTCTCTCCATCACAATCACTCTATCTACAATATCCAACATCGATGTTTTGTGGGTGATAAGAATCAATGTCTCGCTTGGCAATAACTGGTTGAGCTGATGTTTGATGTGCATCTCTGAGCGATTATCCATCGCACTAGTCGGTTCATCCATCAAAAGCACGGGTGGACGTCCTAAGAAGGCTCTCGCTATGGCAATCGATTGACGTTGACCACCAGATAGCAAAGCACCACCTTCGCCCACTTGGCGTTCTAAGCCTGCTGGATCTTGCTGAGTAAAAGCGGTCACGCCTGCACGGTTGGCTGCGTCCATCACATCACGGTCATCGACCAACGGGCGACCTAAGGTAATGTTGTCTCTTACTGAGCCGTAGAACAGGTTACTGTCTTGCGGTACACAGCCTATATTGCGTCGTACGTCGACATGATGCAGTTGTTCCATGTCAGTATCATCAATGCGCACATGGCCTTCTGTGGGCTTGTATAGGCCCATAATCAAACGTTCTAGCGTGGTCTTGCCTGAACCAATTCGGCCAATGATCGCCACTTTTTCACCGGGTTTGATATTAAGGGTCAGGTCTCTAATCGAAGCGACTGGCGAGTCTGGGTAGTGGAACGTCACTTTATCTAGCGCAATATGACCTTGAATAATCGGACGGTGGATGTAGCGCTTACCTTCTTCCTGTTCATCAGGCATCGACATTACTTGTTCAATCAAGGTCATCGAAGACTTTGCTTGGTTGTAACGTGTAGAAAGCAAAGACAGTTGAACAAGAGGGCCAATTGCACGGCCGCTCAACATGGTCGCGGCAATCAAGCCACCCATAGTGAGTTCACCTTCTGCGATGAGGTACACACCAAAAATGATCATACCTACATTGGTACTTTGTTGAACAAAGCCTGCGGTGTTTTGGATGCTGTCGGTGATGCGGCGACTTTTGATATTCCAGTTGGCCATGTGCGCAACCGCTTCTTCCCAACGGAATTGGAACTGACTTTGCGCACTGAATAATTTAACGGTCTCTAACCCAGCCAAACTCTCAATCAGGTTCGCGTACTTCTGAGAAGCAAGTCGAGAGCCTTCTTCAATCGTACGGCGTAGTGGCCCTTGGATTAACAGTGCATAGATGATCAAAATGACCACTCCGACGACAGGAACAAACACAAGGTTTCCGGCCATCAGCCAAATTAATGCCAAGAACATCAGCGCGAAGGGTAAGTCGATTAACGAGCCAATGGTTGCTGAGGTAAAGAACTCACGGATTGATTCAAATTCTTGCAGGTTTTTCGCGAAAGCGCCAACAGAGGCGGGCTTTGCTTCCATGCGAATACCCAGAACTTTACTGAACAATTTAGAGGAAATTAAGATATCGGATTTTTTCCCCGCGACATCAATGAAGTAACTGCGCATTAACTTGAGAAGCAGATCGAACAGGAAGACAACGAAAATACCACTCGCCAACACCCACAGGGTTTCAAAGGCGAGGTTGGGGACTACTTTGTCGTACACCAAACGAGTAAACATTGGCGCGGCAATGGCGAAGATATTGATCAGAATGGATGCTATCAACACGTCACGATAGATGTTTTTAGATTCCCAAATAGTGCTCCAAAACCAGTGACCTTTGCGTGTTTTTAGAACCTCTGGTGAACGTTCATCATAACGGAATTGTTTTTTTACCAAGAAGTAGCGGCCGATGAATTGTTCTTTGAGTTCATCGATTGTAATGACGATAGGCACCATCCCGCTTTCTGCGGTGATGATCTCTGCTTCTTGTTTTTCTAAATCGATACTATTTAGAACACATGCTTCGCCCTGTTTGAGAAGTAGAATAGCAGGCAGAATCAGGTGAGGAATACTTTCTAACTCGGAACGGTTTTCTTTCGCCACTAACCCCGCTCGTTCAGCAGAACGAGGGAATAGGAAAGGGGTTAGCTTTCCATCGGATAGTGGTAGCCCATTGATCAACGCTTCGGGCGAGTTAGCTAACCCGTAATACCGACTAACGTAGATCAGTGAGTTTAATAGTGGATCTTGCATGCGATATAACCCTTACAACTATTTATCAACAATGAAGCCTTGGAACACTTCTACGTAGTTATCAGACAGGATATCTAGCTGAGTCTGAGTTTCTATTCGAGACGCAATGGTAGTTATGCCTAGGTTGTGAGCGGTTCTAGAGATCGACGTTAAGGTGAATTTCTGTTTTTCATCATCAAGGTTGTGCGTAAACAAGTAATCCAACTTCACATAGCTTGGGCGGTACTCGTTGATGTAATCCAATGATTGGAAATTACGTCCGTAGTTATCAACCCCGAATACGGAGTCAGCGTTACGAATGGTGTTACACAGCAGCGCCGTGTAGTGCGGAACATTGATGAAACAATTTTCTGGAATCTCAAAATGTAACAGATGAGCAATTGAGGCATTGTGTTCAAGAGTTTTACCAATCCAGCGGATGAAGCTTGGCTGAGAAATACTGCTTGGCGAAATATTGATAGCAACGGGGCTCGTGACTTCTTTCGCATTTAGTTTCTCAATCATCTTCTCGATAACGTATTGGTCGAGAATGTGGCTCATTTCTAACTGTTCTAGTGCGTATAGATATTGGTTTGCACCGTAACGAACTCCCTCTTTTTCAATCGCAGAGAACACTTCTTGGTGATACGTTTTGCCAAAGCTATTGTTTGCAGCTTGCAGACGGAAGGTGACAAGGTCGTTGATGATCGCTTCTTCAACCAACATACGCCATTGTTGTTTGCCCATTACAGCACCATGATCGTCTGCCGTTACGTAGCCGTAAGTCAGTTCACGGTTCGCCTTCGCACTTGAGAGTGCGTTATCGACCAACGACATAATTTCGGTACTGGTTTTTCGCGTGTTGCTGTATGTAACACCTAGCGCGATGTGTGGATTCGCCGTACCTGTTGGGTCTGAACCTAGGTTTTGAATGCAGTTTACGATGCTGCCAGCAACAAGTTTAAGTTCGCTTTCATCAATGTTTGGCATGATGAAACCGAATTCGTCACTAGAAATACGGGCGATGGTGATATCTGGCGATGAGATTGAAGCTTGCAGCTGTTCAGCCAGTTGATGAACCAAGGCATCACCTTCTTGATAGCCTTTTTCGTCGTACTCTTCACTAATAAATTCGGCTTTTAGTACGGCTAAGCCACCTAAACTCGACTCTTCTAACCATTGAGTTAACTGAGACATGTAGTAAGCGCGGTTGCCTAGCTGAGATACAGGGTCGATATACGCTCTTTCACGCAGCTTTTGAGCTTCTTTCGCTTGGTTTTTAAAGGCTAGTTCAACTTGGGTCGACATGTGGTTGATACCGTCGACAACTAAGGTGAGGTCTTTTGTCTTTGGACGAGCCAGTGGTTCTCCAAACTGATTCTTGGCGATCTGATCCATCTTAGTAATGATCAACGAGAGCGGGCGTAAAGCACGCTTAAGGATCCAAGAGATAGACACTAAACCGAGCAAGAAGATCGTGCCAAAGATGCTCAGTAAGCGGATGAATGCTTGCCAAAGTTGATCGTAGGCAGGACCTGGATGACTTACGATCTCGACTTCTGCCAGTTGCATCCAGCCACTGGTAATTACGCGGCGGTCATGAACAGGCTCAAATAGATTTAGGTTGGTAAACCACTCTGGTACGCCGGTTGGCTTTACAGGGTATGAACGGAGAATGTCATCTCCGGTGTCTAGGAAAATCAATCGCACGACGGAATAAGAACTGCCATCAAATAGGGCGTTGATAACAGACTCCACTGCCACCTTGTCCTTTTCTTCTAGGTAAGGGGCGAGAGCCAGTCCAACAGTATTAATGGTATTACTTACCTCAGAGCGTTGCTGCTCCTCTAAGTATCCACGGGTGGTATTGAATTCGATCATAAAAACTGACGTCATCAGCAGTATGAATACCGCAACCATCCCGACCACAAGCTGTTTATATAAAGTCATTGTACCTACTCATCGTAATTGATAATGGGTTTGTTTAAATTGAGAGAGCGCTCACGAGAACGTAGGTCGTTCCATAAGCTCAATCTTGAAGATTTCCCTGCCAGCTTACCGCTGCCTGCTGCCGACTTAATTAACCAAAGGTTTTTACCATTGAAGCTGTATATCGGTCGCAGGTCTCCGCGTTTAGAACCGCGTTTTATTTCAGGGTTTAAGTTATCCAAAATTAGTGGTTCTGCACTGGGTGTTGAGTAGTACGCCAACACCATATGGAATTGGTTTAACTCAAGTGCTTTTACGTACACCAATCGTAATTTTTTATCTGGGACGCCGAGTTCAAGTAAAGAGAAATATTTTGCAATAGTGAAGTCTTCGCAATCACCGGCGTTGCTGCCTAAAAACTCCAGTGGTGTCGCCCAGTAGTCATTCTTTCCCCATAGTATGTTGTCATCGACAAAGTACATTTGGTTGAAGAACCGGTTTACCGAATCAAGCTTTTCCGTTTCACTTAGCCCTTCGTACGACGTCATATTGGAGCGCCATGTTGTCACTCGTTTTCCGGCTCTTTCCCCGTAGGTTGCAGTAACCGCGTCTATCCACCTTTGGTCGCTCTTGTTGAGCGCGACTGAGGTAAAAGAGGTGAGGACCAGCAACAATAACGAAATCCGAGATTTCATAGCCTCTGCTCTTGTCTGTTCACTGTGTATTGAAAGGCGTTATCAAGCATCAAACGTCCTTACTCTTTTAATGCGTTGTTTTGAGCGCTTAATAGTGGCTTCAACATGTACTCAAGTACGGTTCTCTTGCCCGTGATGATATCGACAGAGGCTGTCATACCAGGAATGATCGGCAACTCTTCGTTGTGTCCAAAACTGTATTTATCGGTACGTACACGCACGATGTAGAAGCTATTGCCTTCTTCATCTTGAGTGGTATCGGCGCTGATGTGTTCTAACACACCTTCCAAACCGCCATATTTTGTGAAGTCATAGGCACTAAATTTAACAATGGCGGTCAGTTCTGGGCGTAGGAATGCGATATCTTGCGGAGCGATTTTAGCTTCAACCAATAGCGAGTCTTCAGTCGGTACAATCTCAACAATGTCCATACCCGGCTGAATAACACCACCCACGGTATTAATACCGAGTGTTTTGACTGTGCCCGTTACGGGAGAGACCACGATGGTACGGTTTACTCTGTCTTCAAGGCCAACCGAAGATTCGGTCATTGCAGAGAGCTTGTCTTGTGCTTGGTTCAGTTTTTCTTGTTGTTCCGAGCGGAAGCTCAATGCAGCATCAATACGGCTTAACATAGATTCTTTGATTGCGGAACGAAGGAGAGGGATTTTGAGTTCGCTCGAGGTCATTTCTCGGCGAGTGTCATTCACTTGTCTTTGAAGCTTGAGGAGTTCAATTCTTGGTACAACGCCTTCATCGGCAAGCGGCTTTGTTATGTCTAACTCTTGGCGGGCGAATTTGTAACTTTGTCTTAAGTTATTGACGCGCGATTTTATTTCAACAAGGTCTTGTTGCTTCTGTTCAACTTGTTGATCAAAAACGGAAAGTTGGTTTCTTAAATTGTTTAGGTCTTGACGATATTCGGCTTTTTGGCGATTAACCAGTTTAGGTTGAAGTTCGTATAGCTTTGGTGGAAAGGCGAGTTTGCCGTAGTCGAGTAACACACTTTGTTTCCAGTTTTCGACGGAGAACTCTTCGTTGATGACCACGCTGTTAAAGGAAGCTGAAAGCATCAACACGCTGGCAGTTAAGTTTGCCACTTGTTGTTCGCGCTCTCGGAAGTCAGAACGGAATCGAGTGTCATCGATCAACAGCAGCTGTTGACCTTTTTGAACGCGTTGACCTTCCCTTACTAATATCTCTTTTACGAGGCCGCCTTCAAGGTTTTGCACTACTTGGATTTGGGAAGAGGGGATGACTTTGCCTTGGCCAACGGTGACTTTATCGATCTCAGCCCAAGCGGACCACCCAATAGCAGCAATAAAAAACAGAACGATCACCCATAACATAATACGCGCACTGGTGGGCGTATTGAGTAGTAGTGCCGCTGTTTTATCATCGACGTACTCAAGTTCGGTTTCGTTCAATTTGCTGTAATTCTTCTGGCTCATGACAGTCCTTGTTTGCTAAATAAAAGTGCAAGCCTATTGAGTGTATTCTTACTTTTGATAAATGTTAAGATTTTGCTCCTTTAAATCTTTGAATTTATATATTTTTTAAGACTTATCGGTTCTTGAAATCTGTTTTGTCCAATTGGTGCTTTCTCAGCTTGTCATACAGTGTCTTTCGCGACACTTTCAGCTCTTGTTGCACTTCTTTTAAACGCCCTTGATGGCGATGTAATGCCTCAATTAAGATAATTTGTTCAAAGCTATCAGTGCGTTGGTTCAACGACCGTTGCTGCTCCTCAATGCTCACGTCACGCACATCCGCGTCACTTTGCTCACCAGTATCACCGTCGAGCGACGGCTGCTTAATTTGAGTCAGCACTCTGAGTTCGGCATGTTGGCGAAGCTGACGAATGTTTTCCGTCCAATGAGTCGCAATGAGTCGTTGAATCTCTTTTTCTGTAATGACGGGTGGCGGCAGTTGATATCGACTTGCCGCACCACGAGCAAAATGCTTAAACAAGGAGCCAATATCTTCAGTTCGTTGCGCCAAGGTTAGCAAATCAAATCGGCGGAACTCACCTACAATTGTAGTTGGAACTATTGTGGTTGCGATAATGATACAAGTTGCATTGGTCTTGCATGAGTTTTCACGAAGTAGAGTGGGTTTTAGAGCCGCCAACCAGCGCCATTGTTGTGAAGTTAATGCTTCTGTTTCATGGATATAAAGTGTTCCGCCCTGATATTTTCTGAATAATTGCACGACAAACTGATCAAACGTAGCTTGGTCATTGCGTGGTAAATTGAACGCAGCGACAGGGCAAAGTTCTGCTGATTGATGGCTGTGTAGATCGTGCGTGTACTGCGCCGTGACCCTTTTACCTGTCCCGAGATCGCCGACAAACAGTAGAAGAGGGTGAGTTTGGGTATCTAAAGTGATCAGTTCTCGGCGTAATGCCTGCATGGATGGCGATTGACCAATCAGTTTTGGTCCCACCTGATTCTGCATCGCCAACTCTTTACGCAATAAGTTGTTCTCTTCAACCAGTGCGAGTTTATCTGCGGCTTTTTTTACCGCGGTGAGTAGGCCATCGACCACAAATGGCTTTTCCAGAAAATCGTAAGCGCCAGCTTTCATTGCCGACACCGCGGTTTGCACGTCACCATGCCCAGTAAGGACGATGATCTGAAAATGAGGATTTTGGCTCAGCAACTTTTGTGTCAATTGAATGCCATCCATCACTGGCATGTGAATATCGGTGATGACAATTCCAGCTTGCGCGGTATCTATTTTCTTTAATGCCTCAATAGCATTAGGAAAGCAGACGATATCGATGCCTTCAATGAGCATGGCTTGTTCTACGGAGTCTCGGATTGCGGGTTCATCGTCGACAAAATAGAGTTTAGGCATAGAGTGCAAAAGTCGAGTCCTTAACAGTATGTGATTTGCTGTATGTCAGGTGAGCAGTATGTAACGTTCGTTTTCTAATCAACAATAACAACGGCCCGTCAGCCCTTATCGTTATATAACGGGATGTTTAGCGAGAATACCATGCCTGAAGGCTCTAATCGGTTCGCGCTGATCGTGCCGTGATACGCCTCAATAATCCGTTTCGATATTGAGAGCCCAAGCCCTAAGCCTTCCGGTTTAGTGGTAAAAAACGGGTCGAACAATTTTTCTAATTTGTCGTCCTGCATGCCAATTCCGTTATCCCAAATGATCACCTGACAAGAGTCATGATGCAGTTGCCATTCAATGCCTACCTGTGGGCTAGCCTGTTGGTCTACGTTTTCCAGGTTTTGTTGCTCCTGCAAGACTTTCTGTTCAAGAACTTGCTGTTGAAGCGCTTGAGTCGCATTGTGAATCAGGTTAACCAGTACTTGTTCGAGCTCGGTTGGGTGAATCGCAATGTTAATGTCGTCTGGCACTGTGCTTAACCTTAGCGTGATGCCTTGTTTGATCATTAGCGCACTAAGAATACTGGTCGCGTTGTTGATCGATTGATGCAGGTTTGCGACGTGATGTTCTTGCTTGGTGACCTTGCGAGTGAAGACTTTAAGACGCGCGATGATCTCGGTAATTGAGGTATTCAAAGCAATCATTTTATCGAGATTGCTTTTGACCAAGTCAGTCCGTTCCATTTCAAGCAGCTTTAAGCTGTTCTCACTGTATGTTCGCAGCGCTGCAAGTGGTTGGTTGATTTCGTGGTTAATGCTGGCTGACAGCTCACCGAGTACCGCTAATTTTGCGGTTTGTGTCAGCTCTTGTTCTGTCTGTTTCAACTTCGACTGCGACTCTTGGTATTGAAAAAGGGTTTGTTGCAGCTGTTGATTGGATTGCTTCAAGTAGTGAGTGCGTTTATCAACGGTTTGCTCAAGGTTTTGGTTGAGTCGGGTCAACGCCACTTTCGCGAGATAAGTCTGGCGCCACGACCAAGCGATGAGCACCACCAAGCTGTAAATCACCACGAAGATGACATCGATCTGCAAAACTTTAATAAGCTCAGCTCTGGTCTCTTTTAGGGCGACGACTTGGTACTGGTTGTTGCTGACCGTTGCAGGGTAAAGATTAAAAGCACCAAGTTTGAATAGCAGGTTAGCGGTGAGCTCTTTTCGGATTTCATTGGATTGAAGGTTCTTAGATTGATTGGCGTTGCTAGCTTCTGACTGAGAGCTTGAAGCACGGAAGGCTTCGATGATCGAAATTTCGCTTTGACCGTATTGGCGTTGAAGTGCGATATCCGTTTGTTGTTGCTGAGTTAATGGTAACAATGAATGGTAAAGCCATAGAGCTTGGCTCGATAGAAAGACTACTTGGTTAGAGTCGAGTACCACGATTTCATAGTCGTCGCTGGTTAGGATGTTTTCGAGGTTCTCTAAACTCACCTTTACGGTGATAACACCAACAATGTCATTCTCAACATACAGTGGTGAAGATAAAAAATAACCGCGTACATTCGAGCGAGCGCCTAGCGCGACATATTGTGTATTGTTGCCTTGAATGGCAGACGCAAAGTAGGGACGAAACGAGAAGTTCTCACCCACAAAAGTACGAGGCTTTTGGTAATTACTGGAAGCGACTACAGTGCCGCTCGGGTCATGAATATAGATGGTGTCAGCTTGGCTTTGGTTTGACCATTCAAACAGTAATTGATTGAGCTGAGTGACGGAAATCTTGTCTGTTTGTGGTGATGAGTCAAAATAAGAGAGCAGACGCGGGTCATGGCTGAGTAAATCCGGGATCTGTTTGAACTTATCCAGTTCAGAATCGATTTGTAGATTGGCTTTATTAGCCGCTTCATTGAGTTGCTGAGTGACGATTTTTTCTTGGAATTGTACTGCCATAAAGTGGGTTGCAGTCAGCCCTGAAGCTCCCAGTAACAATGAGAATAAAACAAAGGGCGTCATTAGGTTAGGCAGTATCTTGGTCACTTGGATCTCAGCGTGTAATCGGTTTGTATAAAGATTATCAATATGATTGATTGAGTACCGAGATCTTGTTAACACCGAACACCTTCTGTGAGACAAAACCATGGCTTAGACTTGTGTTTCAAAGGATTACAGCGCAAAATCACAAAAAATTGAAAGGAGCAACGAAATGGAACTGACAGATATTCGTCGTGAATACGCTAAGGGTGGACTGAGACGTAAAGACTTAGCCGCAGACCCTATTGAGCAATTCAATCTATGGTTAGAGCAAGCCATCGAAGCTAAGATGACTGACCCTACTGCCATGACAGTTGCCACGGTTGATGAAAATGGTCAGCCATTCCAACGAATTGTTTTGCTAAAGAATGTTGATAAAGACGGTTTCGTTTTTTACACCAACTTAGGTAGCCGTAAAGCGCACCAACTTGAGCACAACAGTAAGATAAGCCTGCATTTCCCTTGGCATCCTCTAGAGCGACAAGTTCACATTACTGGCACCGCTGAAAAGCTGACAGCAATGGAAAACATGAAGTACTTCTCGTCACGCCCAAAAGAGAGCCAATTGGCTGCGATTGCAAGTAAGCAGAGTAGCCGTATCTCTGCTCGTGGCATTTTAGAAGGTAAGTATCTAGAGCTTAAACAGAAGTTTGCTAAAGGAGAGATTCCGGTGCCCTCTTTCTGGGGTGGCTTCCGAGTTCGCGTGGATAGCATTGAGTTTTGGCAGGGTGGTGAACACCGTTTGCATGACCGTTTCTTGTTCTCACGCCAAGACAACTGCTGGGATATTGATCGCCTAGCGCCTTAGGCTTATGGATCTTAAGTGGTTTACACCGAATAGAACATACAAAAATACCGCTGACTTGGTGATTAGAAACATCAAGCAGCGGTATTTTTTTATCTGTACATTCCCAGATTCATCGACGAGTTGGTCATTCAACTCATTTATCACTGTGCAGCACAACGGAGATCTGTTTATTGAGCAGAGTTTCTGGGATCACGGAGCCTAAGCCCGAGTCCAGTGCATACTCAATTAATTGGCTTTTGCTGCGCGCATCGAACTTCTGTTTCAATCTCGCGACATGACCTTCGACCGTTTTGATTGAAATGTCTAACGTAGACGCAATGTATTGAGGCTTCTTGCCGAAAAGCAGTAAGAACAACACCTCTGATTCTCGCGAAGTCAGCCGCTTTTGCAGCTTAGACACGCGCGGCTCTGATCCCGCAAGTGATGCTTGATTATCTTTCGCTCCTGTTGCCTGACAAACCCAGTGGCCGACCTCTAAGATCGCAGTATCAGTGAGCTCTTGCCCATAGAAGATAGTGCCTTGGACATTGTCGTTATCATCAAGCCAAGGGGTTTTGGTAAAGATATGGGCGTGCCAGCGTCCGTCTGGATAGGGGTGAATATCGAGGATTTTAAGGGTGCTGCGTGTATCCATCACATGTTTGTCTTGAGCCCTGAAATCTTGCGCGCACTCAATGGTTTGACTGGGCATGTCGAAGTCGGTCAAACCAGTACAAGTCTCATCGGGTTTTAAGCCAATCAGTTTGTTGTAGGCAAGGTTTGCGTACACGAAGACCGAATCAGTATCTTTGCAGCCCCAGCAACCTGGAAGTTGTTCAAATAAAGAACGATGTATGGAGTTGAATGGATCTGGCAAGGTTTCATCTCGTAATCAGAGGTATGGCAATAATATCAGTTTCTTATAGCGCTGCAATGGCAATTAGAGTTTGTACTCTGCTCGAAAAATAGGGGGGTGAATGACAGTTAAACAGATTGTTGACTAACTGCTTCAATCACGGGGAATAGGTGGGCAGAAAGGGTGATAAACAGGCAAAAAAAAGCCAGCCTGAAGAGGGGCTGGCTAAAGACAAGATATGCCTTGTCGACATGTAGAAGATTTTCAGCTTAATTTACGAGGGTCAGGTAAATTAAACTGAGGCATCAATTTGATACCCAGAGTGACTTACTACTCTATCGACGAATCTACTCCTAGGAATGCTTATGCATAAGGGGGGAATTCCCCTATAAATGCTGCTCAATGTGATAATTGAGAACCTAGAGTAAATATTTGAGATGCTGAGTCAGTGATTGAAAGCCTACAGCTCTCGTACGACTCGGAATCCTAGATAGTTCGCTGCCGTTGAAGGCGGTACGTACAGTTCGTTAAACACTTTTGCTTCTTCTGGAGAGAAGCTCCACGCGCCACCTTTCGCTAAACCTTTCTGAATGGTTGTCCATTCCCATACGTTACCCACCATGTCGTAGAAGCCTGTTGGTGTTGGCAGGAATGATTTAACTGGAGATGTGCTAACGTTTGACCAAGGCGTACCAGCCCAGCCAGTGTTGGCCTTACCTGAGCGGAACTCGTTACCCCACCAGAAGTTGGTGTCTTGACCTGCTCTTGCTGCAGCTTCCCATTCTTGTGGTGTAGGTAAACGGTAAGTGAAGCCGGTATTCTGAGATAACCAACGAGTATACGCTTTTGCATCATTTTGGCTGACACATACAACGGGTGAGTTATCTGCTTGTTTAAAGCCAGGGCTTTGCCAGTCATTGTCCGAAACGGTTGTGATCTCTGCATTCACGAATGTATCGCAGGTGTTCATTAGCTCTGCGTCTGTTTGGTAGCCAGTGCTGTCAACAAATGTTCTAAAGTCTTGAACACGGGTTGGTGTTGCGGCTAATGCAAACGGCTGTTTGATCGTCACTTGTTGTGCGTTGTTTTCACCGAGTAGGTAGCGACCTGAGCCGACAACAATCATTTCAGGGCTCTGAATGTTGTTTCCCATCGGGTCTGCAAACTTGGTACCGACATTCAATGAGTTCTGCTTGGCCTGTAATACGGCTCGTAGGTTGTGATCGCGGGCTATCTTCAGCTCTTGGTGGAAAGAAAGGTAACCTTCTTTCTCAATCGTGACCATGTGCTGGCCTGTTGGTAACATCACTTCAACGGGTGTGCTGCCATAGTTCACGCCGTTGATAGAAACCTTGTCGTTGTATTGATTTGAACGAACCACCAAGTTAACCCAAGCGACTTCTTTTTGCTGGTCGTTGGCTTGTTGCTCGCTTTGAGTGAAACAGTTTGATGACTGAATACCAAGTAGACGACAAGGTGTGTTCTTATCTGGACGAGTTTCTAGGTTCGCCGCAATCACCGCTCGGTAACGGTTATCTTCAGAGAAGCCCGAGGATTTCACTTTGTGTTGCAGAACGTGAATATTCAATGAAGCAGACGCAAGGTGCTCTTTCACTGTTTTCGATTCGGTCGCGTTGTCCACCAGGCTGTGCTGGAATTGTTTTACCGCTTTTTGAAGTGCCAAGGTCACCGTTTGGTCTGAACATTGCGCCAGTGTCATATCGCTGCTGCAACGGTTCGTAAAGCTAACGGTTTGCTCTTCCGTCTGAGTGATCTCGTTTCTGAGTCGCTCAGCTCTTGCTCTTAGCTTATTTTGGTTCAGATTAGCGATTGAAGCTTCTGCCGCTGCTTTCTCGGCTTGGATAGCCTCAAGCTCCATCACCAAGCCTTGTTGCTTCAGCTCTGAGTCTGAAATCGCAAGCTTGCCCTCTTTTACGGTTTTCCAAGCGTCTTGGAAGCGGTTTTGAGCAGGCGAGATATCGAAATCGGGATCATCAATCATGCGCGAGTAATCTTGCTCTAGGCTGGCTTTTGCCTTTGCGAGTGTTTGCTCTGCTTGAGCCGATAACTCAGCTAGACGTGCCGTTTTCTGCGCCTGATTGTCGACTTCGTTTTGTTTGTCAGCCAATTTCTTCTCAACAGCCGTTAAGTCGGCATGCTTTTCGAAAAGTGAGCTTTCAATGTCGGTGACAGAAGACGCGATCGCTGGTGGTGTTGCCTCAGCAAAAACAGCTGGCGTCATTAAGCAGGGAGCAAGTGCAAATAATAGAGTAGGAAGACCTTGGCGCATGATGGGCTACTTCAATCGTAATTTAGGTTAATCGAATATTCTAAACGAAAACGCCATTTCGTCTGCAGCTACTGTTTATAACGATCATACAGTTTATAACTATCAACAAAATGGCGAGTATTCATTCAGCTTTGTGAAATAGGCACGGCTATATTAATTAGAGCGCTGAGCTATTCATACTGGACTTAGCTTTCCTTGCTAGGAAGAAGCTTAACCCAAATAGTGTCGCTACCGTTGATGGTAACTGTGCGGTTGTAAGACTCGTAACCTTGTTTTGAAATGGTTACTTGGTGACGACCACTTGGTAGCGCAACCTCAAGAGGGGTGCTGCCATACTTAATGCCGTTGATGGTCACTGAGTCATTGTACTGATCAGAACGTACCGTCACGTTAGCCCATTGTTTGTCACTCTTCTTAACGACTGCCGCGTCACTGCCCGTTAAACAGTAGCGCGTTGAAACGTTCAATAAGTTACATGCTGCAACCGCTTCAGGTTTTGCTTGAAGCTGAGCCTGCATCTGCATGAAGTAAGAGTTGTTACCAGAAAAGCCACTCTTGATCGCTTGGCTGTCTTGAACATGGATGTTCAGTTGAACACCTTGCAAGTTCTGTTTTGCTAATGAACTTTCCGTGAGCTGCTCAAGTAATTGGCTCTTGAACGTTTTCACCGCTTTTTGATTGGTCAGGTGTTTACCTTGAGCAGTACATTCACCCAATGTCATCGTTGATGAACATGTGGTGGTGTAGCTGGTTTCAAGAACGGCACTTTCACGAAGTTCTGATGCAATACGTTTAACGCGAGCTTCTACTTTCGACTCTCTCAAGTTAGCCAGCTCATTATTTAGGCGAGCTTGCTTTTGCTTGATTTGAGAAAGGTGAATTTCGCTCTCGTTCATCGCTTGTTCGTTATCTAGCTGAGACGATTGATTCTCTTTAACCGCAGCCCAAGCGTCTTGGTAACTTTTCTGGAAAGAGACCAAATCCGTTTCTGGATCTTCAAGCAAGCGACTGTACTGTTTGTCGAGTACAGACTTGGCTCTGTTACGTTTTGCCTTAAGTTCTTCACCTTCGCGTAACAACTTGCTGTTCTTATTTTGAAGTTGTTTTAGGTTTTCAGTCGCCGATACTTTGGTTGCTGAAATACGCTCAATATCTGAGTTTTTCTCTGTTAGCTTTGCATCGATAGCTGAAACGGGATCGACTTGATTCAGTTCTTCAGCGGATACCGATGCAGATACCCAAAGTGGGGATAGCGCGAGTAAAAGCGCTGAAATTCGAAAGTTAGTCATAGGTCCCTGCAACTTGTAGATTGAAAATTGGCTCGTTAATAAAGTGTCTACTTCCTAGTTGTGAGTCACTAGTTATTAGCAATTAACACAGTACCCGTCTTTATACCGTTTTATTGCTATCCAATCTACTCAAAAGCCAAGTTTCGGTACTTCGGATACACTTTTTGCAGGTTTATCGCCAATTATTTGAGCTATATAAGAAAATTTATTCATTATGTTGGGGCGACAAAGTATTTATTGGTGGCATGGTTTGCTTGTCGGTGTGATTGCTTGTGAAGCCCCTAAACTCACCGGAACGATTGGTTTTACAATGCCCGTAGTTTGTGCACTCTTGATCATCTTTCCGGAGGCATGATCAAGACGATCTCGATAATGATCTTTTGTTTAAGGTGAGGAAATGACTCTCATGATCATTTACAAATTCATCTTATGTAGATTTCAGAGTATTATTCTTACTATGTCGACCTGAGTATTTTGATGTTATGCCTAAACCGTTACCCTTTCCGAACTTTGACTTGTCCCCGCTAAGCCTTACTGGCCCTCGCCCTGCGGAGATCATTACTTTGCCTTCGCATATGGATTGTCACGATCACCATTATTCGCAGGTAGTCATTGGTTTAAAAGGTCAGGCGGAATTTGAAGTGAGCGGTAAAGGTAATCTTGTCGGTCCAGGGCAAGGCTGTGTAGTCACGGCTCGCTCTGATCATGCTTTCGGTGGAGTGGTTGGTCAGTCGGATATTCTCGTACTCAACATGCCTATGCCAACCGATGATGACCCTCTGATGCTAGAGAAGATTAACCAGTTAGAATCATCGAACGTCTACTTCCAATTAGATGCGCAAATTCAAAAGCTTATCCATATGTTGGTGCAAGAGATGCAGGCCAGTCCTGATGACCTGTTGTTGAGTCGAGCTTGTAATGACACGGTGATTGCGTTGATGCAAAGACACATCTCGGCATTTGAAACCTCGATTAAAGATTCGCGTTTCGATCTTGAGTCGTTGGATCGCTACATCGAACAACACTTGGCTAATAAGATCTCAGTCGCGCAGCTTGCAGGCAGTGTGTTCTTGGGCGAAAGCCAATTCCACATGCTATTCAAAGATCAAATGGGCATTACCCCTCACCAATATGTTTTAGGAAAGCGTATCGACCGCTCTCGACGCCTTATCGAACAAGGTAATTTAAGCCTTGGACAGGTTGCAGAACTTGCTGGTTTTTCCGGTCAATCCTCCTTTACTCACACCTTTTCTCGCCTTCAAGGCATGTCACCATCTCAATACAAAAAGCAAATTTCTGTTAAATAAAAAAACAAAACGGCATATTATATTAAAGTTTCATATGTGACCTTGTGTTTGTTTTGTTAATAAAGCGAGTTTTTAGCAAAAAACTCGGAGTTTTTGACAAGTAATCCTTATATACTCTAAATACACTGCAGCCATTGTAGAGATCCCGAACTCTTTTCGGGTGTGAGATTAAGGAAAACGCATGTTTACAGCTACTGATGTGTTAAAGCCAGAATTCAACGAGCAGTCGCTTGCTGATCTTTGGACGCTTATCTCACCATTATATATGGTGGATGAAACCCAATGGCTAGAGCAACTTCTGCCGCTAGCTACCCCTTCTGAGTCTGAAAAGCAGCAAATCACAGACAAAACGACATCATTGATCGAAGCTATCCGTGCGGATAAGACTTCTATCCAGATGATCGATGCACTGTTGCTTGAATACAGTCTAGATACTCAAGAGGGCATCTTGCTGATGTGTCTGGCGGAAGCCTTGATGCGTATTCCTGATTCAGCAACCGCTGATGCACTGATTCGCGACAAACTCAGCGTTGCGGATTGGAAATCTCATCTAAAGAATTCTGACTCAGTGTTTGTTAACGCATCCACTTGGGGCCTAATGCTAACAGGCAAGGTGGTTGGACTTTCATCTAACGAGCAGAGTGCGGGTCAAGCCGTTAATCGCTTAGTGAACAAGCTTTCTGAGCCGGTGATTCGTAAAGCGATGCACCAAGCAATGAAGGTGATGGGTCACCAATTCGTTCTTGGCCGCAGCATTGCTGAAGCGCAAAAGAACGGTAAGTCTATGCGTGACAAAGGTTTTACCTACTCATACGACATGCTAGGTGAAGCGGCACTGACTACTGCAGACGCAAACAAATACTTCAAAGATTACCTAATGGCGATTGAAGCCGTAGGTCGAGACACATACGTCTCTTCAAAATCTAGCCCAGCACCGTCTGTTTCTATCAAGCTTTCTGCGCTTCACCCACGTTATGAAGTGGCGAATGAAGACCGCGTATTGACGGAACTTTGCGACACGTTAGAGCAGCTATTGCGCCGCGCAGTAGAGCTAGACGTTGCGATTACGATTGATGCTGAAGAAGCGGATCGCCTAGAGCTTTCTCTTAAATTATTCGAAAAACTGTACCGCACTGACCTTGTAAAAGGTTGGGGTAAATTTGGTCTGGTTATTCAAGCTTACTCAAAGCGTGCACTACCGGTTCTAGTATGGCTAAACCGCCTAGCGAAAGAGCAGGGTGATTTAATCCCGCTTCGCCTAGTGAAGGGCGCGTACTGGGACAGCGAAATCAAATGGTCACAGCAGGCTGGTTTCACTGATTACCCAGTTTACACTCGTAAAGAAGCGACAGACGTAGCTTACCTTGCTTGTGCGCGTTACCTATTGAGCCCAAGTGTTCGCGGCAATATCTTCCCGCAGTTTGCGAGCCACAATGCCCATACAGTTTCTGCTATCGCTGTAATGACAGAGCATAAAGACTTTGAATTCCAACGCTTACACGGCATGGGTGATTCTCTTTACAACCACGCGATGGAAGCTTACCAACAGTCGGTACGTATTTACGCACCGGTTGGTAGCCATAAAGACTTACTGCCATACCTAGTACGTCGCTTGCTAGAGAACGGCGCAAACAGCTCGTTTGTCCACCGTTTAGTTGATGCACGTTGCCCTGTAGCAGAGCTGACTCAACACCCTGTCGATATGCTTCTGGCGTTCGATACATTGCACAACACTAAGATTCCTCTGCCTCCAGCGGTATTCCCTGAGCGTAAAAACTCTTACGGTGTGAACATTGATATTGAAAGCGAAGCGCATCAGTTTGAAGAGCAAGTAAAAGGCTTCTTAAACAACCAATGGACTGCGGGCCCTGTGATCAACGGTGAATCTCTTGCCGAAAGCATGATCAAGGCTGATCAGAATGTTGAGCAAGTGACTGCACCTTATGATCGTCGTATTAATGTCGGTCAGGTGGCTTTCGCTAACCTTGATCATGTTTCCGCAGCGATCACTGGCGCAGATGCAGCATTTGCTGATTGGAACGCAACTTCAGTTGAAACCAAAGCGGCAGCGCTTGATAAGCTGGCTGACCTGATGGAAGACAACCTTGCTGAGCTGGTGGCAATTTGTCATCAAGAAGCAGGTAAGACGATTCACGACAGCGTTGATGAAGTGCGTGAAGCGGTCGACTTCTGTCGTTACTACGCAAAACAAGCGGATAACCTACAAGGTTTCGAACTAAAAGGTTTTGATGGCCAAACACGAATCGCTTCACGACAAGGTCGTGGTGTGTTCGTTTGTATCAGCCCTTGGAACTTCCCTCTAGCGATCTTCCTTGGCCAAATTACTGCAGCACTAGTGGCGGGTAACACGGTTGTGGCGAAGCCTGCCGAGCAAACAAGCTTGATTGCAGCTCGCGCGGTTGAACTGATGAATGAAGCGGGTTTCCCTGCTGGCACCATTCAGTTACTACCGGGTCGTGGCGCTGAGATCGGCAGTGCACTAACCAGCCATGATGCAATTGCTGGCGTTGCTTTTACGGGTTCAACACCAACAGCACAACGCATCAACGTTTCATTGGCAAGTCGTAACGCTAAGCCTGTTCCGTTTATTGCGGAAACCGGTGGTCAGAACGCGATGATCGTCGACAGTACCGCACTGCCTGAACAGGTAGTTCGTGATGTTATTCGTTCTGCATTCGCTTCAGCAGGTCAACGTTGTTCTGCGCTGCGTGTGCTTTACATTCAAGAAGACATCGCAGACCGCGTGGTTGCATTGATTCACGGTGCAATGGACGAATTGAGTGTGGGTATCCCACATCTTCATAAAACGGATGTTGGCCCTGTTATCGACCAAAATGCGAAACAGAAGTTGTTGGCGCACTTAGAAAACATGACCAATACCCAGAAGAAGGTGGCTCAACTTTCTCTAGGTAGTGATTGTGAACATGGTGATTTTGTTCCACCAAGTGCGTTTGAAATCGATGACATCAGCTGCTTGAAAGAGGAACAGTTTGGCCCTGTGCTGCACATTGTTCGCTTCAAAGCGAGTGAGTTGACGCAAGTGGTCGATCAAATTAACCAAACGGGCTTTGGCCTAACTATGGGTATCCACAGCCGTAACGAGACCACTTACCGTTGGATCGAAAAACACGTTCGTGTGGGTAACTGCTACATCAACCGTGACCAAGTGGGCGCCGTTGTTGGGGTTCAGCCATTCGGCGGCCAAGGTTTGTCAGGTACTGGCCCTAAAGCGGGTGGTCCTCACTACCTATACCGTTTTACAGATGTTCATTTCTCTCAATCACAAGACAAGGCATAAGGAGCAGTATCATGGTTCATCAAGTGACAGGTTTTTCTGATGCTTTGCTAGCGTGGGAACAATGGAATCTTACCGACTTTGATTACAAGAGTGCTCAGGTACTTGCGCTGAAATCAGAGATCGAAAGTCAATCTGTGCCTTTGGCTGCAGTGGCAACTTATCATCTAGAGCAAGCGTCTGCGCTGCTTTCTGAACATCACCTAATGGCAGGTCCTACGGGCGAAACCAATGAGTTGTATGCCGCAGGCCGCGGTGTGGCTTTGGTGATTGTTGATGATTGCGAAGAGAAGGTGCCCGCACTGCAAACCGCAACAGCGATGATTACTGCAGCACTATTGGCAGGTAACAGCGTTCAATTGTGCAGTGATGACGTGCAGTTCAATACCTTAATTGCAGATGCCGCGAAACAAGCGAATCTACCAACCAACCTGGTGCAGGTTGCCTCGTACGACGCTGCTCAACAGTTGTTGTCTTGCGATGTGCGAAGCGCGGGTTACGTAGGTAATTCACAAACGGCACAAGCTATCAATTTACAGCTTGCTAAGCGTGACGGTGCAATCGTCGGTTTAGTAGCTGAAACGGATCTGGCGACAATGAATGTTGCCAATGATCCACACCTATCGCTGCGCTTCATTACCGAGCGTACGCGAACTATAAATATAACAGCCGTGGGCGGTAACGCGACCTTGCTCGAACTTGGAAGCGAAGCTCACTAACCTTCAGTAAAATTGGCTCTAAAGACTTTTGGTTTTCTCCATTTTTGGGTTTTCCCATTTTTGGTTTACTCCCTGAGTGCTTTGGAGCCTCAATACCTAACTCAATGCACTTGCTTGCCTTTACGGTGAGTACCTTGCATTGAATTAGGCATGGAAGGCTTTCTACAAAATGAGGACTATCAAATGATAGAAAACAGTTTTGCAATAACGACGACGTTCATTGCGTATCTAATTATGATGCTAGCGATCGGTGTTATTGCTTACAAACGTACATCTAACTCAACTGACTACTTCCTAGGTGGTCGTTCGTTAGGCCCATGGCCTGCTGCACTTTCTGCTGGTGCATCAGACATGAGTGGTTGGTTGCTACTTGGCCTGCCTGGTTACGCTTACGCTGCTGGCTTTGAAGCATTTTGGCTTGCTGGTGGCCTACTTGTTGGTACTTGGGCAAACTGGTTAATCAGTGCAAAACGTCTACGTACTTACAGCATTACGACTGAATCACTGACGCTGCCTGAATTCCTATCTCGTCGCTTCAACGATAATTCTAAGCTGATCCAAACAATTTCTGCTTTCTTTATCCTTTTATTCTTCCTTTTCTACACAAGTTCAGGCTTGGTAGCAGGTGGTAAATTGTTTGAAACGGTATTCGGCCTAGATTACACAACTGCGGTAATCATCGGCACGGTATGTGTGGTTTCGTACACCCTGTTTGGTGGCTTCCTAGCGGTATCTTGGACTGACTTAGTTCAAGGCCTGCTAATGTCTGCTGCGCTATTGATTGTACCAATCGCGGCAATGAACGGTGGCCTTGGTCAGCTATCTAGCGACCTGCACAACATCAACCCAGAGCTTCTAACGCTATGGAATGATGCGAAAGGTGAGCCACTGTCTGCTATTGCGATCATCTCGCTAGCGGCATGGGGCTTGGGTTACTTCGGTCAACCACACATCTTGGCTCGTTTTAAAGCAACTCGTTCAAACAAAGATCTTGTGACAGCACGCCGCATTGCGGTTATCTGGACTGCATTGTCTATGGTTGGTGCAATGCTAGTCGGTCTTGTTGGTCTAATCTACGTGACTAACTCTGGCGCGCCTAAATTAGATGATGGCGAGAAGATCTTCATGCTTCTTGTTAACGCAATGTTCCACCCAGTCATCGCCGGTATCCTACTTGCTGCAATCCTAGCGGCAATCATGAGTACTGCTGATTCACAGCTTCTTGTTTCTTCATCTGCAATGGCAGAAGACTTGTACAAGCAAATTCTGAAGAAAGACGCAACGTCAGAAGAGATTGTTCGTGTTGGCCGTTTCGCGGTTATCCTAATTTCTCTGATTGCTCTTGTGCTAGCGATGACGCCGGACAGTTCAGTTCTTGGCCTTGTATCTTACGCATGGGCTGGTTTCGGTGCTGCGTTTGGTCCAGCTATCGTATTGAGCCTTTACTGGCCTCGTATGAACCGTAACGGCGCTCTAGCGGGTATCGTGGTTGGTGGTGTTACGATTGTTCTTTGGAAGCAGTTCACGGGCGGTTGGTTCGATGTGTACGAAATCGTACCGGGAATCATCCTATCGACTCTTTCTATCGTTATCGTGAGCCTAATTACTGGCGAACCTGAAGACGAAGTTAAGAAGCAACACGCTGAGTTCGAGAAGAACCTAGTTGAGCTAGACTAATTTACATTGTAAAACAGATGTGAATTAGCAAAGAACGTTAGCTAAAAAGAAATTGAAAAATAAAAATAATAGAGTCACTTCGGTGGCTCTATTTTTTTGACTATACCCCAATGCTTTGACCTTTCGACCTTTGTTGCGTCTGACAAGTTGAGAGTATTAAGCATGTTTAGCTTGTTGGTGACGCTGGCTAAGTCATACTTCTAGGCTCGGAACATTTCAGTTCCCACTGGGATACATTACTCTTGCTAAGAGCTGTTGAGTAAATGAATAGGAAGGTAGTAGTGCCTCAAGTAATCCCGAATATTGGCTTTAACCATGAAAAAACGGCGCAAGCTGAGCTGGAGTTGGTGCCCTTATCTCGGCTCTATTCAGAAAGCAATATTAATCACGACCCTCAACTGCCACATCGTGTCAGCTTTTTCTTGATTCTGTTTATCGAGCAAGGCTCTGGCACGCACATGGTCGACTTTGAGGACTACCCTTTTAGCCAAGGGAGCGTGTTGTTCATTCAAAGAGAGCAGGTGCACGCCTTTGATTTTAGTAATAAGCCACAAGGCACTGCGGTTTTGTTTACTCAAGCGTTCTTAGACAGCGTTCACGCTAACATGAAGTTGCCGAACTACACGCCTACTCATTTGAACAAGGCACATTCTGCACTGTTGTCACTAGACGAGTCCCACCAAGATCGGACGCGAAGTCTCATACAGCAAATTATGACGGAACTGAAACAGTCAGAATCCGATCCCTTGATTGTGATGTACCTGTTCTCAGCACTAGCACTGATTCTTCATCGCCTGCGACCAGAAGTGAAGCAAGACGCCTTGAGCTTGCAGCAGAACATTAAGTTTGCCCGCTATTTTGAGCTTCTTCAAAACAACTACCTGCGCGTGCGTGATGCAAACTGGTACGCCAATCAAATTAACACCACCTACAAGACGTTAAACCAAGTGTGCAAAGTCGCAACGGGGTTAACTGCCAAGCAAATCATCGATTCTTTTACCGTTTTAGAAATGAAGCGTCAGCTGGTGGTAACCAATATTACGTCTCAAAAAATGGCGTCGGATTTTGGTTTTGAAGACGCCAGTAATTTCGTTAAGTACTTTAAAAATCATACTCAAATGACGCCTAGCGAGTTTCAAAAGAAGTATTCCAAGCCTTCCCTCTCTGAATAGTGAATGGGTCGGCATGAATCATCTAAGGTTCGATATCTACCATTTTTCTGCCTAAATCCACTCTGCCGTGAGTCTCTCTCGTTGATTAATATAGTTTCCAAGCCAACGAGAGGACTTTAAAAATGAAAACAATAACTAAATCTACATTACTAGCGGCAAGCGTATTTAGCGCTTCTACTTTCGCAACCACTGCGACTGCACAAGAGCTGTCAATTCAAGAAAAAGCGGTAGCGGTTATTTCGAGTATTGAAACGGGCGACGCAAAAGCGGTGAGCTACATTAACCCTGAAAAGTACATTCAACATAACCTAGCCGTTGGCGATGGCTTAGCGGGCTTTGGTGAAGTGCTACAAATGCTGCCAGAAGGCTCTGCGAAAGCGCAAGTGACGCGCTCATTTCAAGATGGCGACTATGTTGTTGCTCATACCGAATATAACTTCTTTGGCCCGAAAGTCGGCTTTGATGTGTTCCGCTTTGAAGATGGACAGATAGTTGAGCATTGGGACAACCTGCAAGAAATTGCCAAGCCAAACGCAAGTGGACGAACTCAATTAGATGGCGCGACTAAAGTCGTAGATCTCGATCAAACGGACAAAAATAAGCAGTTGGTCAGTGGTTTCGTTAAAGATATCCTGATCGGCGGTGATATGGCGAAGATTAATAACTATATCGATAATGAAGACAGTGCTTACTTACAGCACAACCCAGGAGTAGCCGATGGTCTAAGCGGTTTGGGTGAAGCTTTGGGTGCGCTAGCAGAAGCGGGTATGCCAATGGTTTATACCGCCAACCATAAGATTTTAGGCCAAGGTAACTTTGTGTTGTCGATCAGTGAAGGCCAGTTCATGAATAATCACGTTGCTTTTTATGATCTATTCCGTGTTGATAACGGAAAAATCGTAGAGCACTGGGATACCATTGAAACTATTCCTGCTCGTTCAGAGTGGAAAAATGACAATGGTAAATTTGGCTTTTAAATTGTGAGCTAAATTTAACCAAACATGGTTTGCTTAAGCGGTACTTTCGCAGAGGAAGTGCCGTTTTTTTATCGATCAATTTGATGACTAATACGGGGGAAGTACTGTCGCTATAGGGCTTTACAATGTAAATCGAAACCGCATGAACGAGGGAGGATAAATGGAAGAAGAAGGATCTTGATGGCGTTTGATGTCAAAAAACGAAAGAGAAAAATGGCTATTTTTTGAACTTGGCGCTCACTTTTGTGATTAGCTCGGTGAATAGTGCAACCAAATTCGACATGATGTGTCAATTGTCAGTAACCACTAAAGACCTATAGGACAAAGGTATGCCTGATCTCTATTGCAAAGGATGTAAAAAAACAACACTACATAAGTCTATAATGAAACGTTGTGAATCTGAGCCCGAGACAACCTCTGGCCGTATGATGCAATGGACGTCAAAGCTATTTAGTGGAAACCTGTATTACGATATGGAAACTCAGCACTTCTGTCGAACGTGTAATTGTCGTTGTGAAACAGGAAGTACAGTTCCCCAAGTTGGAATGGCTTAACTTATAGTAAGTGCTTACCAACCTAGATAAAAAAACCTCCTTTATGGAGGTTTTTTCCTTTCTATGCGGCTTTGAGTGCAAGTTTTGTGTCAATGGCGTTGCCATCAATCTTCACTTCCCATCCATAGTTCGAGTATTCACTTGCGAGTGCTTCAGCAACATCTTTTGATACCGTTACGTGTGTCCATGAGCCAATACCGTATGGTTTGTACGCGAGTTCTTGTGTCTTCATAATAGAGTTATCCTTTCTCTTTGATAATCCCATTATTCACTTTGGCCTATATCCTTTCTTTCGTTTCTGGCTCAACTTATTTGTTATCTGGGTCATTTCTATAATAATTTGTTAATAGTCAAAGATTGATTTATAAGGGGTCTTATCGTTCCATATTGATTTATATTTGATGTGAATACTAAAGGCATATTTAGTTTTTTAAATGTGTGAGCGAGGTTTTCTTCGATTGTTCGTGGTATGGAATATACTGAGCGGAATTTAGAATGTTTAAGGAATGTTATGTCTCAGCATCAACTCGATCGTATCGATAAAGAGATACTAAGAATTCTGCATATGAAAGGGCGTTTGCCTGTTGTTGAGTTGGCAAAGCAGGTCAACCTAACGACGTCCCCTTGTTCTGATAGATTGAAGCGATTGGAGAAAGAAGGCTACATAACGGGCTACCATGCCGAGCTCTGTTCAGAAAAGCTGGGACTCGATGTCCAGGTCTTTATCCATATTCGTCTCGACCAGACCAGCTTCTCGATTTTCGATAAATTCGCCCAAGCGGTTGAAATGATGCCTGAGGTGGAAGAGTGTTATTCGCTGTCGGGTGATTTTGACACCATGATCAAGGTTCGAGTGAAAGACATGAAGGCGTACCAAGCGTTTATGGCAACCAAGCTGGGTACACTGCCGGGCGTGATTCAGACTCGCAGCGAAGTGGTGATTGAAGAGCATAAGAAGGGCTTTGGTGTGAACCCTGAGCTATTAGCAACCCTAAAATAGCGGCCTGCTTTCGTTTTACCAAGGTTATTTAGATATAAAAAATGGAAGCTCGTGAGCTTCCATTTTTTGTTGAGTGCCCGAGAAAAGGGCAATCAGATTAAGTTAGAGCAGTTAGAGTGAGAACAGATAAACCGCTTACAGCGTAATTGCCGCAGAAATTAAGCCAATCACACCGCCAAACACACCGCCCCAAACCACTAGCCAACCAAGGTGCTTCTTGATCATGGCTTGAACCATCTCTTTAACCAGCTTTGGTGTCAATTCATTCAAGCGCTGATCGATGATCGCTTCAATATTCTCTTTGATTTCATCCATCATTGCAGGCGATTCAAGTTCATCCTTGATGGCATTTTTTACAGAATCACTCTTGCTGATTTCAATCACAGACTCTTGCATCTTCTCCACGAATGGCGCTTTCATTGGCTGTAGTGCTTCAGTTCCGCCAACCATCGCTAACATGCCACCAAATTGTGAGTTCTCGATAACATGCACCAGCGAATCGAATGCAGGGTTAAAATCGATCTTCTTAATCACGGGTTCTAGGTTGAGCGACTTACCGCTCATCTCACTGCTAAGGAAGCGGTCGATATTACCTTCGGTAAAGAATTGTTCCATCATCAATTGCTTGATGGCTGCCTTGAATTCTTCAAAGCGTGCTGGAATAACGCCAGAACCGTATAAGCCGGGTACTTTTTCGAACAACATGTGAATCGCAAGCCAGTTGGTGATGGCACCAGAAAAGGCGAATAGGCCTGCATAAAGTAAGTATTGGTTTGCTGTCGCATAGCCGCCAGCAAGCAGTGCTAACGCGATTACGTTAGTTAAGACACTTTTGTTCATGGTTGATCTCTAGAAAGAATACTGCGCGCATTTTAAGAAAAAAACGCCAAGAAAAAAACAAAAGGATCGATGAAGTTTATGGGGCAGACGAAAATAGATGAGAAAGGGGCGAAGAATAACAGATATAAAAAAGGCTAGCCTCCCCTCGAAGTCTAGCCTTATTCCAGAACGCGCAAGCGAGGCGTCTTTGGTGTTAATGTCATTATATAATTACGACATAACATTCTGCCACGTGTAATTTACCATTAATTAACAAATTGGTGTGAATTACGCCGCACTTTTAAAGTAGCACATAAATTAAGCACTCGACGCTTGGTCAAGATTATCGGCAATGAAGCCTCCGGTCTGGTGATTCCACAATTGAGCATAGATGCCATTTTGTGTAATCAGCTCTTGGTGAGTGCCTTCTTCGACGATATTGCCTTGGTCGAGTACGATTAAGCGATCCATTGCTGCAATCGTCGATAAACGGTGTGCAATTGCAATAACCGTTTTACCTTCCATCAACTCTATTAAGCTTTCTTGAATTGCAGCTTCTACTTCTGAATCAAGTGCTGATGTTGCTTCATCCAGAACCAACAGCGGTGCATTCTTCAGAAGTACGCGTGAGATAGCCACACGTTGACGCTGACCACCCGAAAGCTTAACGCCTCTCTCACCAACTTGAGCATCGTAACCAATGTTACCAAACGGGTCGGTGAGCGTTTCAATGAACTCGTGCGCGTGCGCTTGTTGGGTTGCGGCATACACTTCTTCATCTGTCGCGTCAGGTCGACCGTAAAGGATGTTCTCTTTGATTGAACGATGAAGCAGTGAGGTGTCTTGAGTCACCATGCCGATGTTGCTGCGCAGTGAGTCTTGGGTGACATCTGAGATCACTTGGTCATCAATCAGGATGCGGCCGCTTTCTACATCGTGGAAACGCAGTAGCAAGTTAACTAAGGTTGATTTACCTGCACCTGAACGGCCAACCAAGCCGACTTTTTCACCCGGTTTGATGTTGAGGTTTAGGTTGTTAATCACACCCTTATTTTCGCCGTAGTTAAAGCTCACGTTATCGAAGTTGATGCCACCTTGTGGCACATCCAAAGGCTTAGCGTCTTTTTTGTCTTCAATAGCGATGGGCTTAGACAGCGTTTTAATGCCATCAATCACGGTGCCTAGGTTTTCAAACAAGCCACCAATTTCCCACATGATCCATTTCGACATACCGTTAATACGCAAAGCCAAGCTGACCGCTATTGCAATTGCACCAACAGTGATTGCGTTGTCTAGCCATAAGTAGATAGAGATGCCGGCAATACTGAACACCAACAAGTAGTTAGCGAACTCAACGCAGATGTTGAAGCCGGTCACTAAGCGCATTTGGCGATGGACGGTATCTAAGAAGCCTTCCATGCCTTCTTCGGCGTATTCTGTTTCTCTTTTGCTGTGTGAGAACAGTTTGACCGTTGCGATGTTGGTGTAGCTATCCACAATACGACCCGTCATCAACGAGCGAGCATCGGCTTGCTCAGAAGACACATCTTTGAGTTTCGGTACGAAGTGCAGTTGAATGCTGACGTAAATGAACAACCAAACCAGCATCGGAGCCATCAAGCGCCAATCTGATTCTGCGAGTATGAATAACATTGCCGTAAAGTAGACCGTCACATAGACGAATACATCGACCATTTTGGTCACGGTTTCACGTACTGCGAGCGAAGTTTGCATCACCTTGGTGGCGACACGTCCGGCAAAGTCATCTTGATAGAACGACAAGCTTTGCTTCAAAAGGTAGCGGTGCGCTAACCAACGAATCGACATTGGGTAGTTGCCCAGCAAAGTTTGGTGAAGCAAAAGCGAGTAGACGCTGATCAAGATTGGCATCACGACCAACAGTAGAACGCCGAGCCCCATCAGTGTTGATTTATTATCAGCAAGGAAGGTTTCGGGATTGCTTGTTGATAGCCAGTCAACCAGTTGTCCCATGTAGCCGAACAGCGCGACTTCGATGATCGCGATGGTCATGCTCATCAACCCGAGCAAGATCAACGGTTTTTCGAAACCTCGAGTGTAATGGCGGCAGAATGCCAGTATTCCAGTAGGAGGTTGTATCGGCTCTCCCTTTGGAAAGGCTTCAGTAAAGCCTTCAAATTTCTTGTACATAGATTTCCCTTTATAAACTAGTGCATCTATAAGCGACTGCATCGTTGGTGCAGCTTTGTTTTTATAGTCTTGATTTGAAATTTTACCGTCTTAGTTTGAAATTATATAAGCGCCCATGGGTTCTTATAAGCATTGAGTCATTCGATGGGTGTTGTTCTAGCTCTTATCTAAGTACTTGGTTTAAGCGCTTAGCTTTAATTACTTAGCTTTAATCACTTGGTTTTAACGTTAATGCTTAGTTTTAAAGTTAATTACTTTGTTTAAGTGACGAAGGAAAGATCCAAAGAGTGTCTTTCATGACGCTTATTTTAGATTGAATTAGACAGGAAAAGTTAAGCTTATTTCAAACGTAATTGATGGTTATGCAACGGTGATAATCCTAACGTCAAATGGATTGAATTGTAACCAAAACTCGTGGTGAGCGAGAAAATGAAATCGGAATATTTATCCATAAAGCGACTTAACGAATATGCATACAGTTGGTTCTTTCTGATGTGCTGTTATCTCGCAGTAAAAATTACCGATTAATCTAAGATCTGCAGTGATTGTTTGGGATAAATATTCAAATCATTATTATTTTCAGTGAATCTTGTCGTAACAAGTTGTTTACAATTCTGAGGTAAATAAAAGATAGGGACGGTTGAGATGTTAAACCTACACAAAAAATCACTTCATATTACTAATGTTCAAAACGCCAATTGCGTTGTTATGGTTCCGCCAAAAGAGTTTCGATTTAACGAAGAAACAGCACGTGATAACGAGTTTCAGCACAGAGTCAACCTGACCGAAGCTGAGGTGAAGCTAGAAACGATGGCCGAATTTAAGGCTATGGTGGCTTCGTTGCGTAAAGAAGGTGTGCAAGTTGTAGAGTTTGATTACCCAGAGTTGGGTGTCGAAACCCCTGACGCAGTGTTCCCAAACAACTGGTTCAGTACTTGTAGTGATGGAAGTTTATTCACTTTCCCTATGGCCTGTGAAAACCGTCAGCATGAAGTTAAGCCTACTGCTCTTATTGAAGTGTTGGAAGCGTCAGGTCGCATTGTTAACCACAGTGAGTCTATGGAGTCGTACGTTGCTCAAGGTTCTTATCTAGAGAGCACCGGTGTGATGGTTATCGATCACATCAACAAGACGATCTATGCTGCGCTTTCTCAGCGTTGCGACCGTGAAGTATTAGAAGATTATGCGAAGCGTATTGGTTATTCTCGCGTGGTTTCGTTCCAAACGGCGTTACCGTCTGGTCAGCCGATTTACCACACCAATGTGATGATGGCGATTGGTGATAACTTCTGCGTGATCTGTGATGAAGTGATCCCTGAGTTTGAACGCCGCTTTGTGGTGAAATCTCTTGCCAAAGACAAGCAAGTTATCTCGATCTCGATCGATCAGATGAACCGATTCTGCGGCAACATTCTGCAATTGGAAACCGTGAATGGCGATAAAGTAATCGCGATGTCTCAGTCGGCTTACGATGCATTTTCTCCAGCTCAGTTAGCTCAGCTTTCGACACACGGAAAGTTACTACCGTTTAACGTGAAAACGATTGAAGACATTGGTGGTGGTTCGGTGCGATGCATGTTGGGTGAGGTGTTTTTACCAACGCGAGTGAATCGTCTGTAACAAGTATAGAAAGTATAACAAGCACTCACTTCCAGCATTGAATTTTTGAATACCACTCTCATCGCAGAGTGGTATTTTTGTTTTTATCTATCTCTGTATCTGTCTACCAGAAGTAAGAAAACAGTAATAAGAGAACCAGAGCTAGATACACGAGCTAACGCGCACAAAAGTTAACGGAAAACAGCTAACACAAAAGCTATGAAGCGTCCTTAAAAGCTCTGTGTTCGATGAATTGAGCCGACAGTGCCACGACTTCCTTAGAGTAGACAAGCGCCGTGTGGTTGAGTTTGAGAGCGTAAGTATCCGTTGCCCCTCTCAGGTTTGCGTCTTCGAGTGTTACCGTGCCATCCCCCGGATTTTTTCCCAGTACAATACGTCCAACTCCGGCGTCGTAAGTGCCTGTAATCACGCCAATCGGCACATCAATATCGTAGTCACCCAAGCCATCACTTAAGATCATTTTGCTCGAACCAAATATAAATCCAAGACCATGATTCGAAAGCGTTTTGGCGATGGTTGCCCCATTGTGCGGAGTGCCTGCGGTAATAATGCAGGTGTCTGCAAAGTCGGGCTGGTAGAACTTAAAGTAGTGGCGAATCAGCAAGCCACCGAGTGAGTGACCAAAGAAGTAGACCTCATCGTACTCATCGAAACGGGCATTAATGAAACGATTGAGACGTTTAGCAGCCGAAGGGAAACGCAGCGAGTTGTAGGCAAACTTGTGGGTAGTAAAGCCGCGTTTTTTGAAGTTTCTATCCAGATATTGCATGATCAACGCAGGCATATATAGACCATGAATTAAAACTATATGTTTGTTTTTATTATTCATTTTTGTCCTCCGTCTGATGATATCCCCAGTATATTTAGTCGCAAATCTAAACTCAATAAAACTTGCTACTAATGGGACACAAAAGACAGAGAGTGCTTGATGGGTAAAGGGTGGGTTAGTCCGATTTCACTCCACCATACACATCAATAGTTAAACCGCCTTGTTTAGCGTAAGTATTGGGTGTTAGACCGATGGTCTTCTTTAGGTAACGAATCAGGTGCGGTTGGTCGCTAAACCCAAATTGAAAGGCGACGTCCATCCAGTCGATGTCATCCAAATTTCGCTTATACAAGTATTCCAACATCGCTTCGAGTTTGTTCATCGATTCGCATTGTTTTAATGTCAGCCCTGTTACCTTGTTGAAGCTTCTTTCCAATGTTCTTTGCGAGCAAAACAGCTTGTCGCCAAGCTCTGCAATCGGTGTCGAACCAAGCACACCCAACACCTTATGTGTCAGTTCGCTGTGTCTATCCGTTTTACCTGTCGATATCCAAGGAAGTAGCAAATCATCTAACTGCTGACAGCAGGCCTCAACATCGGTTTGGGCGAGCTTGATCAGTAGCGTTGCATCGGCGTTTGGGTTGTTTAGCAAACCTGCGAGATCGACTGGACTAACACTGTCTAAGCTAGGGTGAGGACTATCTGGGATAGCCAATGAATACAAGGCACCGACATGGAATTTGATGCCCAAGTGAATAAATGGCCGCGAGTGGTCCAATTCGATGGCTTTATGGTGTGGCAGCAGTAGATGGCAACCAACGCCTTGATCGACCTGTTGCTCAATCGTGTAGTGATATGTCTGCTCGCTTGGCGATAAGATCAGGTGTGCCGATGGATCGGGATTGAGTATCGGAAATTGATGAGTTTGAGCGTCGGGCGTCTTTTCAATCAGCCAGTAGCAATCAATGAACTGAGCAACTACAGGGGATTTTGGAGACTGTAACCAATTGATCATTAGACCTTCTATTTCAGATGACTGCTACCTCCAACTATATATGGATATCGTTGGAGGTGACAGTTTTTATCAGTATCTATTTTTAGAACTTAGTCTTGATGTTTGTTAATCCGAATCAAGGTTAATCAGTTTCCTTTAATTCGCTAAAATCAAACTGCAAGATACGATGCTTTGATGATAACCCAGCGCGTGTGATGGCCTTTTGTGCGCCAATATTACTGCTTTCTGTAGAGCACATAGCTTCTAACCCTTGGCTATTAGCGTGTTGCTTTAGAAAGTGAATAACGCGCGTCGCTAAGCCTTTACCGCGTTCTTGTTGTGCGACAATCATACCTAGGTCGGCAAACTGTGTTTGATGCTCATCGAACTTACGGCACTCTCCAGTAGCGAGAATGTCGTTACTTTCCCAGTAGCCCCATAGCTCTTGACGGGCAATCAAATTACCGTAGTAACCGGTGAGCCACTCTTTTGGCGCGCCAATCGCTGATGAGGCAAACTTAACGAACTGCTCCAGTTGTTCTTCTGTCGCGAGGCTCATCTCTATCTCTTCAATGTGGTCTGAATCATAATCAGATCTGGCTTGAGAGTTTTGGCGGTACATCATCGCATTCACTTTAAATGACTCTGTGTTGTCGACACACAGTGATAAATATTGTGGTTCAGCGGTGCTCACGAATGCGCCTTTCACATTACCAATCACAGAGCTGTTGTTCTCTATGATTAAGGTGAACAAGCTTTCAATATGAGTGCTGGCTGTTGGTGCTAGGTAGAACTGAAGTAAGTAGCCTTCGCCATTCAATACGCAATAACCGACAAGATTACCGTTTTCGTAAAAACCAAAATGGTCAGACATTAGCACAAAGCCAAAATGCCACATGCCATCAAGTGGCGCTGTTGATTCGGTAAAGTAAGCCGTTTTAAGTTCGCTTAGGTCACTAAGTGTTGAGATTTTTTTGATGTCTAACATCGCTTGAATTCCTGCTGTTTTGATTCGGTAGAGTGCGTGGTCGTCATCTTGTTCTCAGGTACGTCAATTGACGATGAGATAATTGATTAGCTGAGCCACGTTTCAATAACAGCAATTGTAGGCGACGGCTTGAGGCCGGTATTGAATAAAAACGACAGTTTTGAAAGGTGTGTGGGTGTTAACAGAAGAGCTGGTGTTAATTGAAAGAGGGCAAGATATTTTGCCCTCTGCTGAACTTATTGATTGGGACGTTGAATAGGGCGCATTACTTTCCTGAGTCTTCAGCTTTGATGAGTTTTGTATCGACAGTTTCACTCTTTAACTCAGGCTCAACTAATACCTTTATCACGCCTTTTTGTAGGATCAGGTTATTAGGGTAGGTGATGATGTTACCCGAACTGTGTCGAAGAATAACGTGGAACATGGTGATATCGATGATCACACCGCTGATGTCTTCGTCTTTCTCCGCGACTCTTACTCTGTCGCCAATGCGATAAGGGAATACGAAAAATATTAGTACACTGGCTGTGAGGTTACTTAGAATCGACCATTGCGCGAATAAAGCGACACCCAGCACCGCAAATATGGATGATAAAAACAGCGAAATATCACCAAAACCCAAGTTAAGAACAATCGTAAACACAGCGATGAAGAGTAGAAACAGAACGATATTGAAACACTTAATCACGAACTGCTTTCGCTTCAATTCGACGCGCTTATTTTCCGCTAATGTTTCTATCCAGTTTTTCCCCAAGCGTTTTATCACCCAATAAACAGTGATAAGAAGTAAGCCTAAACCCACTTGTTTAAGCCACATATTGGATTGCAAAAACTCAACCATTAAATAAACCTCAATTTTTTCAAAATAATGACCTCTGCCGCTATGACCACGAGCAGCCCAACGCAAAATAGTGGGAATGCTATTGGGTTATCTGTTCCGGGTATTCCTGCAATATTGACACCCAGCAAACCGGTGAAAAACCCAGCAGGGAGGAAAATACCCGCAATGATAGAAAATAGGTACGTATTTCTATTCATTTTTTCAGCTTGTTGCTGACTTAGGCTCGCTAAAAATACATTAATTTGTTCGATGTAAAACTCAACAGACTCATTAATTCTCAGGATGGTATCAAGGCTGTTCTTTATATGACTGTTGTGCTTACTCAATGGTGCAGGCAGGTCACTCATTAAGTCCTCAAAAACGTATTTCTGTGGCTTCAAATAGCGCCTTAGTCTAAGTAGCCTTGAATGCAGAGCGTTAATGGATCTTATGTCGATATTGGATGTAGCTTCTAACTCGTCAATCAAGAGTTCGACGGGTACTAGGAAGGTTGAAATACTGTGGTTGATTCCACGTATCATGCCCAGTAATACATCAGGTAATGATGTCGGGCCTTGGTTTTGTTTGAGATCAGATATCAGATTACTGACCGCTTTTGAAGGAACTTTGCGTGTCGATATTAAAGTGCCTTTGTACCATAAGATGCGTAGGCTAAGCATGTCGTCAGGGTTAGCACCTTCGTTTAGATTAATGCCTCGCAGAATCATCAAAAAACAGTCGTGGCCAAACTGTTCGAACCGAGGGCGGGTGTCATCGGTGAGTAATGAATCGATGATGGCATTTGGAACCGTATTACTGTGGAGCCATTCTCTCAAACCGTCAGCATCTCTTTGGCAGTGATACCAAGTTGATTGCTCGAATGAGGCAGGGCTGGTGGTGTGTTCATGTGCCACACCCTCAGAAAATTGCCAGCTTGAAATTATGAAAGCGTCCATTCATTTGTCCTTAATGATATGACGTAAACATTGATATTGGGGCGCCATTCAGGTGCCGTATTGAACTGAGCTTAATCGTGGTAAGTTCAATGAGCGATGTGAGTGAGATAAAGTCTAATAAGACTAGTTGGTCTTTGGAGCACGACGGACTCTTCCATTATTGTGTCTATTAAATGTAGCTCATTGTTTCGTCGTTATAAATTAGCACTCTGGCTCCATGTTAGCGACGAAAAAAAAGAAAAGACCGAGGTCTTTTCTTTTTAGGGGAAGTTGAGGAGAGCTTGTTCAGGCAACTCGAGTTTTCCGATGGTTTACATAAGCAAAAACACTACCGACACGCAGCAAAAATATCTTGGTTCTCTCGATATTCTTTGGTTTGTACATCCATTAGGCCGAGTAAAGAGTCGAACAGGTTGTCTTGGGAGAAGCTCTGTTCTTTGCCTGCCTTTCTTAAGCAGGTCTGGTTTATCCCTTTCTGCTCGGCGAAACCATCAGACATCCACATGATCATAGGCACATGGGTTTGCTCTTTCGGTGCCAATGAATAAGGCATGCCGTGTAAGTAGACGCCATTTTCTCCCAATGATTCTCCGTGATCGGAAATGTACATCAGCGCGACATTGTACTTATCGGTGAGTTTCTCTAGCTTTTGAATAGCCTGTGAGAGAAAGAAATCTGTGTACAAGATGGTGTTGTCGTAGGTGTTGACCACTTGCTCTTTGGTGCAGTTTTCAATATCTGCACGAGGGCAATCAGGCGTAAATTTCTTATGTTCTTCTGGATAACGCTCAAAGTACGTTGGGCCGTGAGATCCTGAGATATGATAGAAAATGATGCTATCTTGTTTAAGATCTTGAGTATCTTGTTCGAAGTTCTCTAGCATGGCTGTGTCATAGCACACATCTTTATTACACAGCGGGTCGCTGTCTTTGGCGACGAGAGTCATCTCTTTGATTCGATGTGCGACCGCCTTGTCTCCACCATCGTGCTCTCGCCAGATAGAGTGAATGCCCGCGCGGTTCATAATGTCGACTACGTTATCTTGGTTGTAGGCTTTATCACGATCGTAGTTGCTGCGATTCATGTTAGAAAACATACACGGCACAGAAACCGCAGTGGCTGTTCCGCATGACTGAACATCAGAGAAAAAGATCGGATTATAGGGTTTGGTATGAGCATTGGTTTCTTTCTCATAGCCATAATATTGGTAGTTATATACGCGTGCTGTTTCACCAAGAACAAACACCAATAAGGTTGGTTTTTCAGCTTGTTTAGCTTCTGGTTTTAGCTGCGCATCTAAGCCGATTTCTTGGTAAGGAATCGGTTCTTTGATGTAAGTATTGTTGATGTATTTTGCGGTTGAAGCGACGTATTCGGTCGGAATGATCATCTTTTTAAGATGAGAGTTATTACGACCAATCGACACATAATCTTTGTAAAACAGTCCAGCAATAATCGCTATGACAATCAACGAAGAGAGCAATCCAATCGCCTTCCAAATAGCAAAATCTTTCCAAGATTCTTTTTCAAGATCCGTAAATAAAAGCAGCAGTGACGGGACTCCTCCCATCAGAACAAACCATAAAATAGAATAGCTGCTTAGGTAGCTAGCAGCCTCTCCGCTGTTGGTTTCGAAGACGTTTTCTATCATTCCATAGTCTACAAAAATGCCGTAGTTGAACATGCTGTAGCTGACTAAAGAGGAAGTAAGTAGTAACAAGATAAAAAAAGCTTTGGCGAATATCGGCCAGTTGAATACTTGAAAGATAAAGTTGAATGCGGCGAGAAAGAAAAATGGGATCGAGATGATAAACCCAATGCTTTCGGCTTGTGAGGCACTAAGAATATTGAACAGTTCGCGTGAGATAGGCAAGTTAATGACAAGCAGGTAATACACTGCCAAAACGAAAGGGAGTTTGTTTATCGACATGTTTAAGCGTGGTAGATTCATAGGTCTTGTCTTCCTGTGTCACTTATCCCTTTATTTTAGTCTCGCTACCAAGAAAGCTCTAATATCAATGCATAAAGCTCAAATAGAAGGCGCTGAGCGATAAACTGGCTAAAGTGAAATGACGCTAAGGTGTGTAGATACAAAAAATTCACTTTACTGAGTGACCTTCATGACAAGGTGGAACAGCAAAGTGAATTAGTATGTTCAGCTTATTCTATGTGGTTCAATCACATTAGAAGTTGTATGAACCACCGAAGCTAATGCTGTTGAAGGCAAGCGTGTGGTCACCAGCTGATATCTGAGAGTTCTTAAATTGGACCGTGTCGTCTACGCTTACTGCATCCGCTTGCGAGATTAAGCGTAGCGTTAGGTGTTCGATTGGCGTGTATTCAACACCAACACCAAAGTGGAAACCAGTACCGCTGTCATCAGCGTAACCAGCACTCTTATTTGCGTTTAGGTCAACAGAGCTTAAACCAGCCAAAACGAATGGGCGGATTGTGTTGTCGAATGTGTAACCAAGATTTGCTGACAAAGACACAGATGTTGGAGACATTTTTTCTGTACCTTTTTTGTAGTCTGCGTAATCGTTGTAGCCAAGCTCAACACCAACGATACGGTTGAACTGGTAGCCACCATATAGGTTGTAGCCCATACCGTCTGAATCTAAACTGCCTTGACCATCGGTATCAGAATCTTGGTATATGCCAAGACCGCCACCAATGTAAGCACCGCCGTCAGTACCTGCGGCTAAAGCTGGAAGAGAAACTGCGCTGATTAAACCCAGTGCTAATGCTGATTTCGTTATCTTGTTCATCTTTGTTACTCACTCTGTCATGTCTTCAAATGTGATTGTCGGTTACTGTCGATTTTTATTAGTTGTTGGCTCGTCGCCTCTCGACCGTTGTGACAATTATCCCTGAGTCTTTTGCTCATTACTGTATGGCTTTGTAAGCTGAATCGTTACATAGATACAAAAAATTCACTTTACTGTGCTGCCTTATCACAGGGCAGAGTAGCAAAGTGAATTTGAGCTACTTACTTACGACTTAGTCGTTTGGGGAGTATATTAGAAGTCGTATGAACCACCGAAGCTCACACTGTTGAACGCTAGAGTGTGGTCGTCAGTTGAGATCGTAGAGCCACTAATTTGATAAGAGTCTTCTACGCTTACTGCGTCAGCTTGAGAAATCAGGCGAAGTGTTAGGTGTTCAACCGGCGTGTATTCAACACCAACACCAAAGTGGAAGCCGGTGCCGCTATCATCATTGTAGCCAGCGCCGCTATTCGCATTGAGGTCGACTGAGCTTAAACCTGCTAGTACAAATGGGCGAATGGTGTTGTCGAACGTGTAACCGACATTTGCTGATACAGAGATAGACGTTGGTGAAAGCTTGTCTGTGCTGTTCTTGTAATCTGCATAGTCGTTGTAGCCAAGTTCCACACCAACGATACGGTTGAATTGGTAACCGCCGTATAGGTTGTAGCCCATGCCGTCTGAATCCAGACTTGGTGCTCCATCCGTATCGGAACCTTGATAGGCACTAAGTCCGCCACCTACGTATGCGCCACCATCGATACCTGCTGCAAAAGTTGGAAGTGAAACTAAACCGATTAAGCCGAGTGCTAATGCTGATTTTTTCATGATAATACCTTGTTTACTCATCCTGTGATGCAAATCACGGTATCGCTGATGATTGATTTATAAAACCCTCACAAATGAAACCTATTTTTTCATTGATAACGTGATTACCTGCGCCCCTTGATTTATCAAGAGCTAACGAAATATTTGTTGGTTATATTGTTTATAAATAAAATTCATATATTGACAAATGGTTAAATTTGCTAAATAAAACGATGTTTTTTAAAGTTGAAGTGAGATTGGGTTTATATAACTGATTGAAAAATAAAACATAATAAATATTTAATTTGTTCTATTGTAGTATTTATTGCGGTGTTTATTGAGAGTAAAGCAGTACGCTGATTCTAATCATGACAAGGAGAGTTGGATGTTAAACCGAGCAAATACAGGTTTGGTGGTTGTGGACGTACAAGGCAAGCTCGCACGCCTTGTTGATGAGAGCGATACGCTGATTGCTAATTGCGGAAAGTTAGCTCACGGAGCGCAGGTTTTGGGGCTGCCAATTATTCGTTTGGAGCAGAACCCAGAGAAGCTAGGTGCAACGGTCGACGAACTGAATGACCTATTGAGTGATGCTAAGCCGATACCAAAATTTACCTTCAACGCGTGTGATGAGCCTAAGTTTGTTGAGGCGGTGCAAGCCAAGGGCGTGGATACTTGGTTAGTGTGTGGTATCGAGGCTCACATTTGTGTTTATCAAACCACAATGGGGTTGTTGGAACTTGGGTACAAGGTTCAGGTAGTTGGCGACTGTATTAGTTCAAGAACGGCGCTCAACAAGGATCTGGCAATCCGTCGACTAATGGATGCTGGTATCGAAATCACAGGATTGGAAATGAGCTTATACGAACTGGTAAAGGACTGCCGCGCGCGTGAATTTAAGCTCATTCTATCCTTGATTCGTTAATCACCGAGAGGCTGTCGGTCGCCACCGCCTCGGTAGGAATCTAACGCAACCTTCAAACGACGCAGCTTGTCGCGCGAACGATTCTTATGATTGACCGCAATCCCCATCGAAAGCACATCTACTAGTGCCAACATTGCGTAACGAGAAGCCGATGGTTTGTAGATGAAATCGGTTTCCATATGCTTGATGGGTAACAAGATATCGGCAATTTTTGCTAGCGGTGTATCTTGTGGGGTAATCGCAATAATCTTAAGTCCGTATTGCTTGGCCAGCTCTGCCGTTTCGGTGATCACTGGCGTAAAACCGGTCGCTGAAATCATCACCATCACGTCATTGGCATCGGCCGTGGCAGCAACCATACGTGACATCAAGCCATCGTTGTACGACACCACTGGGTAGCCCAAACGAAACAGTCTATGTTGCAGCTCTTGAGAAGCAATGGTTGAACCGCCGCCCATGCCGATAGCAATGATCTGTCTGGCGTTATGCAGCCAGCTCACCGCAGTTTCAACGTCTTGCTCTTTGAACAGAGTTCGGTTGATGTCTAGGCTCTGCTTGATCGATTCGTAGATACCTTGATAGCCCGTTTGGTCAACAGGTTCGAGGATAAAGCGCTGGCCAACGGTTAGCGTCTGAGCCAACTTAATCTTCATATCACGTACGTTGCTGCAACCGATCGCTTTAGCAAAGCGTGTGATGGTGGCTTCGCTCACTTGAGCACCTTCAGCAAGTTCTGTAATGCTGGCATTGGCAGCAAAATCAATGTCATCCATGATCAGCTTGGCGACTTTTTTCTCTGCATCACGAAGTACGGGAAAACGCTCCGTTATCTGTGAAATGATATCTACTTCTAAACTCAAGAATCCTGATCCTTTGTTGATGGGGCTATTTGCTAATACCTAGTCATTGGTCGCTAAAGCTTAGCCCCGTTAGTATATCTTATTGTTTCGCTGATTCTAGCTTATCGAGAATTCGATTTAGAAACAGGTTTCCACCCAGTTTGTTACCTGATGGTCGTCATCGCTGATGGCAATGTAGCGCCATTTGTCGAAGGTTAAACACGGATGTGAGGTGGAGAAAGCAATCATGTCGCCCACTTCAATCTCAGAAGAACCGTCAGTTTCAACAAAGGTATGCTGATCCATCACCGCAGTAGAGGTTAAGCCTTTCACTGATATAGCTTCACCATTGCGATAGCCGCGCTCGGCAATCGGTAAACCCGCATCAAAGGCCACATCACGCTTGCCTAGCCCAACCACTAACTTGGTTGGCTCCGGACGAGAGATAACATATGCCCACACCTCAAGTGCCGATTCTAAATCACCCCCCAATTCACACGCGTAACCTTGGTTTACTTGGGCACGTTGCAACACCTTGCTTTGTGCGTCTAGGTAAATACCTGTGTCGTGAATGGCATAGCAACCCGGGCGGATGATCGCCAAGTAATCGGTTAGGTTTGCTAAACATTCTGCAACCACATCGTACCAAGCAGAGCCGGCACCCGTGATGATAGGTTGCCCTGTAATTAGGCCATCTGATGCCAGGCTTTCGACCGAAGTGAGCGCCTGATTTAAGAAGGTACGAATGTCTTGTTCTGCATTGTCACCGTGAATTACACCCTCGTACACTTCAATACCTGCCAGCGAAAGGGTTGGTGTGTCTTGGATGGTTTGAGCCAGTTCTAGAATTTCTTGTGGTGAACGACATCCACAACGACCGCCCGGTACACCAAATTCGATCAGTACTTTTAGTGTCTGTTTTGTATTAGAGAAATATTGGTTAAGTTGCTGCACGTTTACCGAAGAATCCACACAACAGTAAAAGTCGATATCAAACTCACTGATCAGCTGTTCAACGATCGCCATGTTGGTTTTACCCACCAATTGGTTGGCCATGATGATTCGTTTTGCACCCGCCATAGCGGCAACTTCTGCCTGTGCAGGCGTTGCTACTGTAATACCCCAAGCGCCATTTTCTAGCTGTTGGCGGAAAAAAGCAGGTGTCATGGAGGTTTTGCCATGTGGCGACAATTTAACCTGATGGTGATCGGCGAATGATTGCATCCAATTCAGGTTATTGGTTAAGGCGGATTGTTTGATAATTGCTACCGGGAGCGAAATATCTTCATCAACCAGTCGGTAAATACCGTTCTCAGATTGTGATATTGCTCTCCCTTTTTGGCCTTTTTCAGTCAAGATAAAACTATCTTTTTGATACTTTATAACATCTTTATGTGCAGGGTTATGTTTCATTGCTGATTCCTAACATGATTTAAGTTATTGTTATTTAATGTCTAAATATATCCACAATCTGTTTTGTGGTAGAAACTATCACACAAATTAAAATATTATGTGTGTTTTGTCACTGAAAATAATCGGCTGAATTTCTAATATAGCTCCATCAACACAGTGGATTGAGAGAGTGAAAAATGTTGTTCGATACGATAATTAAAAATGTAGAGGTGTTTGATGGCACCGGCGAACAATCGTTTTGTGCCGATGTAGCAATCCGAGATGGAAAAATAGCCGAAATTGGTCAAATCGATCACGAAGATTGTGGCCAGTTGGTTGAGGGAGCAGGCTTAGCATTGGCTCCTGGATTTATCGATGTACACACACATGACGATACCAATGTAATTCGTTACCCAGACTGCCTGCCTAAGATCAGCCAAGGTGTCACAACCGTGATTGTTGGTAACTGTGGTATCAGCGCATCACCAACCGTTTTGGCTGGCGATCCACCTGACCCAATGAATCTTTTAGGCGCTCAGGCTGATTTCAAATACCCAACTTTCGCCGCGTATGCACAAGCGGTGGAGCAAGCTCAACCTGCAGTAAACGTTGCAGCGTTAGTCGGCCATACCACATTGCGCAACCAAGTGATGGACGACCTGCAGCGCACTGCAAGCGAAGACGAAATCGCAGCGATGCAAACCAACCTTGATTTGGCGATGGCGCAAGGAGCATTAGGTTTGAGCTCGGGTTTGGCTTACGCCAGCGCGAAACAAGCGAATGCCAACGAAGTGATGCAGTTAGCGAAAGTGCTTTCTGGTCACGGCGGCATCTATACCACGCATATGCGTACCGAATTTGAAGAGATCTTAAGCGCGATGGAAGAGGCGTTTGAGACAGGACAATACGCAAAAGTGCCGGTTGTTATCTCTCACCTTAAATGTGCAGGTGCGGGCAATTGGGGCAGAACCGTTGAAGTGCTTGATTTGATGGACAAGGTCTCTGAGCACCAAGATGTGTCTTGCGACTGCTACCCATACTCTGCGAGCTCTTCGACATTAGATTTGAAACAAGTTACCGACGATTTCGACATTTTCATCACTTGGTCTGAAGCAAAACCAGAACACGCAGGCAAAACGCTGAAGCAGATTGCTGATGAAATGAACCTACCTCTGATGGACGCAGCAAAAGCGCTTCAACCAGCGGGTGCGGTGTATCACTGCATGGATGAGAACGACGTAAAGCGCGTATTGAAATACAAACTGACCATGGTTGGTTCAGACGGTTTACCTAATGACCCGCATCCACACCCAAGATTGTGGGGCACCTTCCCGAAAGTGCTAGGTCACTACTGCCGAGACGAAAAACTGTTCTCGTTGCCCGAAGCGATTCACAAGATGACCGGAATGTCGGCTCAGCGTTACAACTTAGCGGGCCGAGGCGAAGTTCGCTGTGGTGCCTTTGCCGATTTAGTTTTATTTGATCCAAAGAATATTAAAGACACAGCAACATTTGAAAACCCTATTTCAGTTGCTGAAGGAATAGAAAGTGTATTTGTAAATGGTGAGTTAACTTACCAGCAAGGAAAAGTAAGAAATAATCGTTCAGGCGTTTTTATTTACCGAAACTAGAGTTTAAATTATTTATTAAATTCAGGTAATTATAAAGACGGCGAATTAATTTAAATATATTGGAATAGAAACTGTTTTATCTATAAAGCCAATGTTATCTATAAATCCAATATTATCTATAAATAAGTGGAGTTAAAAAATGACTATTAAACGTTACGGTGTTGAAGGCGGTACAGGTACAGGCGGACAACATTTACCATTTGCACGTGCAACTGAAGCAGGTGGTTTCCTATACGTTTCTGGCCAGACACCGATGACAGATGGTGAAGTGGTTGAGGGTGGCATTGTTGACCAGTCTCGCCTAGCGATCCAAAACTGTGTCGATATCATGACTGAAGCGGGCTACGGCCTAGAAGACGTAATGCACGTAAAGGTTGTGCTAACGGATTCTCGTTACTTCCAATCTTTTAATAAGGTATTCAAAGAGTTTTTCGGTGCTAACCCACCGGCCCGTATCTGCATGGTTTGCGACTTAGTTGTAGACGTGAAGGTTGAAGTAGATGTGACTTGCTACCGCGCCGATCGCGGATAGTAATAACCTAATCACAATTACCTACTTAGAGAGTATTAGGGGTTAGTCATCCCTGTTATTATCCTTTAATACTCTCACCCTACATTTATAAAAATTACTTTAATTAAAAAAGATAAAATCAATAAAGTAATTATATGAAATATAAAATGAATGAATCATAAATAAAGTTCAGGAATGAACTCAATATTTCACTGAGAGGTGTCAAATGAACAGCACACTTTTTCTTACAGGCTTCGGCGTGTACGTATTATTTTTAATTTGGTTAGGCTGGTTTGTCTCGCGTAATCAAAAATCTGGCGAAGATTTCTTATTAGGTGGCCGTGGCCTACCTATGTTCTTAGTACTTGGTACAACAGTAGCGACGATGGTCGGTACGGGTTCAAGTATGGGTGCGGTTGGCTTCGGCTACGCAAATGGCTGGGCAGGTGCTCTGTACGGCATTGGTGGTGCGATAGGCATCCTATTACTTGCACTTTGGTTTGCTCCGGTTCGTAAATTGAACTTCATGACCATGAGTGAAGAGCTGGCTTATTATGTTGGCGCTAACCGCATCGTGAAAAACGTTGTAGGTGTACTGATCTTTGTTGCTTCAATTGGTTGGTTAGGCGCCCACATTCTAGGTGGCGGCATGTACTTAGCGTGGATTGCAGACATCGATCTCAACCTAGCGAAAATCATTATTGCTGCAGCATTCACTATTTATGTGGTGATCGGTGGTTACACGGCGGTGGTGTGGACCGATACCATTCAAGCTATCATTCTTTTTGCTGGCTTCATCTTGATGGCGGTAATGTCAGTTGATTACATCGGCGGCATGGATAACCTTTACGCTGCAATGGACCCTGCTGCTACAAGCTTTTTAGCAATCGATAAACTGGGTCTTCTGCCTGCTGTTTCTCTGGCTGTGGTTATTGGTGTGGGTGTTCTTGCGACGCCTTCATTCCGCCAACGTATCTACTCAGGTAAAGACGTATCAACCGTTCGTCGCTCATTTGTTGCATCGGGTGTGTTGTACCTTTTCTTCTCAATCATCCCTGCAATCATCGGTATGGCAGCACATGCCATTGACCCAACATTGGATAACGCGAACTACTCGTTCCCTTACGTAGCTGCAACGGTCCTTCCGGTTGGCGTTGGCATGATTGTTCTTATCGCGGGTCTTTCTGCAACGATGTCGAGCGCAAGCTCAGATGCGATAGCCGGTGTTTCTATCCTACTTCGTGATGTTTACGTGATGTTCACGGGCCGCGTACCAAACAAAGAGTCAATGGTGAACTATTCTCGCTTGGCACTGATTGTGGTGATTGGTTTTGCACTGTTGTTCGCACTAACGTCAAACGACATCATTGGCTACATCACGAAAATGATTTCAACCGTAATGTCGGGCATGTTTGTGTGCGGTATGTTGGGTCGATTCTGGAAACGTTACAACTGGCAAGGTGCGCTTGCTACGCTAGCGGGTGCATCTGTGGCTTCATTTGTCGTAATGCTAAATGCAGACTACACGGCTTTCTGGGGTAACCCTGTGATTCCTTCTTGTCTAGTGGCATTAACGGCTGGTGTGATTGTGAGCCTATGTACTCCGGCTAACCAAGTGACACCTGAAATGGCAAAAGCAATTCTTGATGACGAGCGCGCTCTGATGGAGATGGAAATGTCTGAGACTGGCGTACTTGAAGAAGAAACGGCACCTCAACGTCCTGCAAATCAAACAAGCTAATCTCAATGCTCCACAGCAAGTTAGTACAACAAAGTTAGTACAACACGTTGTGGAGTGATTTAGCTAGCTCGGGCTCTGCTTCTCGGTAGGGCCTTTTTCCCCACTTCTCTCTCTATTTTAGGATCTGCTATGCCTGCATCTTCTAACTTAAATATTGCGTTCTTTGGCGAGTGCATGGTCGAAATCAGCGGCTCTCCATTAACCAAAAAATTCGGCGGTGACACGCTCAATACCGCACTTTACCTTTCCCGCTTAACCCAGCATCAAAACCTCTCTGTTCATTACGCGACGGGCCTTGGTAGCGATGAACTGTCTCAAAATATGATTGATAGCTGGCAGTTAGAAGGTATTCAAACCAATTTCGTCGAACGCATCGCGAACAAGCTTCCTGGGCTCTACATGGTCGAAACCGACGAGACAGGCGAGCGACACTTTCATTACTGGCGCAACGATGCGGCAGTAAAATCTTACTTTCAAATTGATAACTTAAACAAGCAAACCGACAACCTGAATAAGCTTGAAATCGCTCTGACAGAGAAGCAAGTCGACGCGGTTTACATCAGCGGTATCAGTATCGCGATCTTGGATGATGCCTCTCGCGAGCGTTTATTCAAAGCCATTAGCGTGTTCTCAAACCAAGGCGGCAAGGTGATTTTTGATAACAACTATCGCCCGCAACTTTGGAGCACCGAACAAGCTCAACATTGGTACGCCAAGTTACTGCCGCTGGTGGACATCGCCTTGATTACTGAAGACGACGACCTGCTGGTTTGGGGTAACTCAGAGAACGTTCAACAACGCTGCCTTCGTTTGGGGTGCCAAGAGATCGTCATCAAACGTGGCTGTGAGCCATGCAAGATTGTTCAAGTTGAACAGGGCAACATTGTTGAGAATTATGTCTCAGCGACTCGTGTTTCTAACGTGGTCGACACCTGCGCTGCGGGCGATTCATTCGCTGCGGGTTATTTAGCTGCGCGTCTTACTGGCGAGAGCGCCACCGACGCAGCCGAACTTGGCCACCAACTGGCTTCCATCGTTATTCAATACTCTGGCGCAATCATCCCCGTGAGCGCTATGAGCCAACTGATTAAAAAATAAAATAAAAAGCGGAATTATTATGTCTCAAGAAATGATCAACACACTTAAGCAATTCAAAGTTATCCCTGTTATCCAAATCAACAAGGTTGAGCACGCAATTCCACTGGCAAAAGTGTTGGTAGAAAACGGCCTGCCAGTTGCTGAAGTAACATTTCGTACTGAAGCGGCAGCTGACGCGATTCGTGCGATGCGCGATGCGTACCCAGAGATGTGTATCGGTGCCGGCACAGTATTAACGCCAGCGCAGATCGACCTTGCGAAAGAGTCGGGCAGCGAATTCATCGTGGCTCCGGGCCTGAATCCAAACACCGTAAAACGCTGCCAAGAAATCGGTATGCCAATCGTTTCGGGCGTAAACAATCCAAGCCAAGTCGAGCAAGCGCTAGAGCTTGGCCTTAACTTCTTGAAGTTCTTCCCTGCAGAAGCGTCTGGTGGCATCAACATGGTGAAGTCTCTGCTAGCGCCATACGTTGATGTGTCTTTAATGCCAACGGGCGGTATCGGTAAACACAACGTGAATGACTACCTAGCAGTGGATCGCGTGGTGTGCTGTGGTGGTACTTGGATGGTGTCGCCAAAAATGATCGAAAACGAGCAATGGGACGAGATTGCGGTATTGGTTCGAGAAGCGGTCGCTCTTGTTAACGAGCAATAAGCTTGTGCGCTCATTCGTTTTTTAACAGGTGACAAGCTTTGAGCTTGCAACAATTTTTGAACTAGCGATAACAAGCTTTCGAATCAGAGATAACGAGTAACAGCAGTGGCTGATGGTTCTGTTTTGTGAATCGTCTCCGATAAACAAAACAGAACCATATTTATATAGGAAAACTAATAATGAAAAAAACTATATTATCCCTATTGATTTCAGGTTCAGTAGTGTCCCCAATGGCGTTAGCAATGGCTCCAAATACCGATCTAAATTTAATGCCGTACCCACAAACGGTCGAGCTGCAAGCTGGGCAAGTTAAGGTCGACGGTAACTTCAAGGTTTACATCAAAGGCTTTAATTCTGATCGCGTTGAATACACGGCGAAACGCTTTATTGATCGCCTTGAGCGCCAGACGGGTGTGCCGATTCTAAATTGGCAGGTTGGTAGTGCAGACGAAGCGAACCTGATCATAGATATCGACGCAGCACCAAAGTCTGAAGTACAGAACATCGACTCTGTAGAGTCCTACAAAATTACCACTCAGGGTGAACAAATCACGCTGAGTTCTCCAAGCCCATATGGCGCTATCCACGGCATCGAAACCCTTTTACAGCTCGTTGAAACCACAGCGACTGGCTACCATATTCCTGCCGTAACCATTGTCGATGAGCCTCGCTTCCGCTGGCGTGGTGTTTCTTACGATACGTCACGCCACTTCATTGAATTCGATGTGTTGATTCGTCAACTAGATGCGATGGCGTCGGCGAAGATGAACGTGTTCCATTGGCACTTCTGGGACGATCAAGGCATTCGTATTCAAACCGAATCATGGCCGCGTCTGTGGTCTGAAACCGCTGATGGTAATTACTACACCAAAGACCAAGTTCGCTACCTAGTTGAATACGCCCGTAATCTTGGTATCCGTGTTATCCCTGAGGTCTCTCTTCCGGGGCACTCTTCTGCCGTGGCTCACGCTTACCCGCGTTTGATGTCGGGTGGTGAAGGGCAAAACTACGATCAAGAAAGAGGGTGGGGTGTGTTTGAACCGCTCATGGATCCACTGAACCCAGAAGTCTATGAGATGCTTGGTGATGTGTTTGATGAAGTGACCGAGCTGTTCCCTGATGAGTACTTCCACATTGGTGGCGATGAGCCGAATTATGCACAGTGGAAAAACAGTGAAAAGCACCAACAGTTCATTGAAGAAAACAATATCGATGGCGAGCGTGGTCTGCAGTCTTACCTCAATGTAAAAGTTGAGAAGATGCTCGAAGAGCGTGGTAAGAAGATGACTGGTTGGGATGAAATTTGGCATAAAGATCTGCCGACTTCGATCGTGATTCAAAGCTGGCAAGGGCACGATAGCATTGGTCGTGCGGCTAAAGAGGGCTACACAGGTATTCTTTCTACGGGTTATTACCTAGATCAACCTCAGCCGACTAGCTACCATTATCGCAATGACCCAATGCCAAGTGGCATTACTGTTGACGATAAGCTGCACAGTGGCGAAAAGTTCGTCACGTATCAATGGGAGAAGCCACGTTCAAAAGGCGGTCCACGTAAGGGAACACTGACTATCATTGAAGCGAAAGACGGCACTTTCCGCGCATTCAGTGATTACAACGGCAAGTCTCGTGAAGAGATTTACATCCTTGATTATGTGCCGGGTAAAACCTTTGTTGGTCACTTCGATAACTTCATGTCGTACACCGAGTTCAACCTAAACTTGAATCAAAAGGGTTTTGCCGAAGGCAGTTACCAATTGGTCGGTAATGTGCGTTGGCCAACTACAGGTGAAGTGATTGCGAGCAGTGATGTTGAAGGCAGCGTGATTCCTGAACCAAATGGTGGTTACCCTGCAGAATTAACGGATAAAGAAAAAGAGCTTATCTTGGGCGGCGAGATCACCATGTGGCTAGAGAATAAAGACAGCCTCACGGTTGAAAACTACCTATGGCCACGCAGCTATGCGATTGCAGAGCGCTTCTGGTCTGATGCAGAATTGACGGACGAACGCAGCATGTACAAACGTATGAAAGCGATGGATACTTGGTCTGAAGTGTCGGTTGGGCTGCGTCATCATGCGGATGCTGACATGTTGTTGAAGCGTATTGCAAAAGGCCAAGATATCCACGACCTACGCGTGCTTGCCAAGTACACCGAGCCAGCACAGTACTACGCGCGCAACTGGGAGAAGTGGAACTCTACTGAACCTAAGGGCACTTTATACAGCCAATACGAGCGCTTAAACCGCTTCGTGGATGCACTGCCAGTGGAAAGCTACGCGGTGTATGAGATGCAAGATTTGGTCAACGAAGTCGCGACAGGCAATCAACAAGCACTAGAGCAACTTGCACAGCATTATCATCAAGCAAAAGCGGCTGCACTTGCGGCTAAAACTGTCTTCGCTGGCAATGTGTCCTCAGTAGAAACTGTGATTGTCGCTGAGAAAACCGCGGAAGTCGCAGACTTGGCGTTAACCTTGATTGCTAAAGCACAAGCGGGTGAAAAAGTTAGAGCATCAGACGCGAACGCCTATCAAGCGATACTGTCTGAATCAGCGAAGATCTACGACGAATCGATCATCGCGATTGTTCGCCCGACAGAGCTCTTGTTGAAGCAGTTAGCGGAGTAAGCTGTTAACGGATTAACGAAGTAAGTCACACGCTAACAAATGAATCAAAACCGCCCTCTGTGGGCGGTTTTTTAGTTTTCGCTTCTCAATCGGGTGCGATTCCTCGCCCAATGTAAGCGACTACTCACTATCACTATTCTGTAGCGTTAACGTGAATGTCATGCCTTGATCTGGGTTGTTCTTGGCTATCAAGGTACCTTGCATATCTCGCACGTTGTTTGCTGTGATTGCCAAGCCTAGACCCAAACCTTCGCCCATCTTTTTGTTGGTATGGAAGGGTTCGAAAATGGTTTCGAGTTGGTCTTCTGACACGCCACAGCCATTATCTTGCACCTTGATGATCACACGTTGTCGATCGGTGTGTGCGCTGATAACAATGGTCGCGAGTGTTTGATTCTGCGTAGCGTCTACAGCGTTTCTGATTAGGTTGCCAAGCACTTGGCGAAGTCGTGCCTCTTCTCCCATCACCATCGAAACATTAGAGGCGACACGCACGCGAATATCGACGTTGTCTAATTCGGCTTGGTGAATTCGTAGGGTTTCTTGCAGTGCTTCGGTGAGTGAAACTGGATAGGGCTTCTCAAGTCTTTTAAAGGCGAACGACTTCAATTGACTGGTCATGTTGGCCATTCTGTCGATGAGGCACATCACGAGATCCATGTTCGCTTTCAACATCTTGGTCTCGCCTCTTTCCATCAGCAATTGATTACTTGAAAGCAGGGTTTTTAGACCAGTAAGCGGTTGATTTAGCTCATGAGTGATCGCACTCGACATCCGCCCTAATGCGGCAAGTTTGCTTGATTCCACCAATTCTTGCTGCGCATCTTTGAGGTCTTGTGTTCGCTCTTCGACGCGCAGTTGCAGCGTTTTATTGGCTTCCTGAACTGCGATCTCCGCTTTCTTACGTTTACTGATATCAATCACGGTACACAGGTAATAAGTCGTGGCATGCCAAGGAAAGGCACTAATAGAGAACAACACCGGGAAGTAACTGCCATCGCTGCGCCTCGCCATGGTTTCGACGCTGGTGATCTCAGCCAGTTCTTGGTGTTGTTCCAAGTTCTTGAGCAATTGTAAGCTGGTTGAATTCGGGTTGCCGGCTTCAAATAACTGCCACGCCTTGATATTGCTGATCATTGAATCAGATAGGGAAAAGTAGTTCTTCGCCATCAGGTTGATATCGTGGATGCGACCGTGTTTATCGATCAGTATCAACCCAACATGGGTTTTATTGATCATCCCAGACAGTCGTTTCTCAGACTCTTCGATAAGCTTTTGGATTCGCAGATTACTGAGCTTTTTCTGACGTCTTTGATAAAGAATAACCAGCAACAGCAGAATGAAAAGACAGCCAACCGCCACACTCCAGCTGATCCAGTTCGTGGTCTGGTTGAGGCTGGTTAATGGGGTGAGGTAGGTTAAACGCCAATTGAGGTCATCTAACTTGATGGATTGGATAAGGTAGTCTTTATCTTGCAGTCGCCACACGCGAATATGGGTTTGGTCATACAGCTCACGTTTTATCGCTGTGGGCTGAGAATTGAATGTGTCATTGAACCAGTCGGCACTCAGCCGGTGATCACTGGAGAGAAAGAACTGATCGCGAGGGTTCTGGAACAGAATCGCTTCACCATCGGCAAACCATTGATCGGTTAACAATGACAAATCGATTTGCACCGCGACAATACCCACCACATCAGAGGCTCGATAAACCGGCGCGGCAATAAAATAATCGGGTGTCACGCCTTTATTTTTGGTCACTACCGAAATCGCACCACCTTGCTGGTGGATCTTAGAGACAATCGTGCTGGCGTTCTTTTTGCTCAGCTTGCTTCTTTCGACACTCGATACCAATAAATTACCTTCGCCAGAAAGCAGATACCAGCCCTTGGTATTGGCGGCTTTATCCAATTGAATCAGCTGCTTCTTAATGCGTCTTTCTAGGCGGGCTTCACCATCAATGAAACGCACACTGGTTTCATCATTGGTTACTAGGTAGGGCAGATAATAGAAGCGTTTCAGGGTACGTCTGGCTTCGGCAATGTATCCGAGGAAGCGCTGTTCGGCATAGCGCTGGGCTTGTTCGAGCTTCCATTGGCTTATGCCACTTTTGGTGGTTACCTGAACCAAACCAATTAATAAACAGGCACATAGGAACAACCAATATCGATTGTTATTCATCATTGCTGAACAAATTCCTTTAAAATTAGTGGCTTGCCTCTTTGAGCTAGTGGTTTGACAAGGTTTTCTGTTTGCTTTTTAAGCGAATGGAGAGTGAGACAAGTTGAAGCTAACAAACATTAGAAAACTGTTAAAGGAGTGTTATTCAAAGTGGGAGCTAGCTCCTTTTCGTCTGCGGATTTTTTACATACCGTGGGCGACATTATTCTGATGTAAGTAGCGGAACCAAACTATGCAGCGTATAGCTTTGATTGAAGATGATGCAATTGTGCGTCAAGCAACCAGCCAATGGTTACAATTAGCTGGCTTCGATGTCACCGCATTTGAGGTTGGGCAAGATGCGTTAAACGCGGTAGAGCAGGGTGATTTCCAAACCATCATCACCGACGTTCGTTTACCTGATATAGACGGCGTTGAGTTGCTTGCGCGATTTAAGCAGTTAGTACCTGAGGTGCCTGTCATCTTGATCACGGGTCATGGTGATGTCGATATGGCGGTGAAAGCATTACAGCAAGGCGCGTATGACTTTATTGAAAAGCCATTCGACCCAGAACGTTTGTCTCAAACGGTATCGGAAGCGGTCGACAAACATCAAAGTGGCCAAGACAGAAACAGTCGTCAGAACTATCTGGATAACCTGAAGGGTATTGAGCAGGTGCTGATTGGGCGCAGTAAAGTGATGTGTGAATTGCGAGAGCAAATACAAAAAGTCGCCTCGATTGATACCAATGTGATCATTTATGGTGAAACCGGCTGCGGTAAAGAACTAGTCGCCTCTTGTCTGCATGAGTTTAGCCTGCGTAAAACCCATCCGTTTGTGCCGCTAAATTGTGGCGCGATTCCAGAAAACCTCTTTGAAAGCGAGCTGTTTGGACACGAAGCCGGAGCATTTACTGGTGCGGCCAAACGACGCATTGGTAAGCTTGAATTTGCCGACAAAGGCACGGTGTTCCTTGATGAAATAGAGAGTATGCCGCTGTCGATGCAGGTCAAAGTGCTGCGTACCTTGCAAGATAATGTTGTCGAACGCGTGGGTGGTAATCAGCAACAACATGTTGATCTGCGAGTGGTCTCTGCCTCGAAAAGCGATCTATTGAATCACCCCGATTTTCGCCAAGACCTTTTCTATCGTTTGAACGTTGCCCAACTGCATCTGCCTCCCCTTAGCGAACGAGAAGACGATGCTTTGATCCTTTTCGAACACTTCACTCAAGAAGCGAACAGTGAAACCCGAGTTGCCAGTGAGGCCGATCGTTATGCCTTGTTGTCGTATGCGTGGCCGGGCAATGTGCGTGAACTGCGTAATGTCGCGATTCGTTTCGCACTGGATGAAAGCCTGACTGTTGGCGATATTTTGGCGTGTCGCCCCAACTCTGTCACAGAGTCCACAACGGCGGGCATCCCGTTGGCGGTTCAAGTACAGAGCTTTGAGCGAAAAGTGATTCATGATGCGTTAGTACGTTATCAAGGGCGCATCAATGATGTGATGCAAGATTTGGATTTACCCGTCGAACGTTGAACCAAAAGATGGTGCGTTATGCGTTGAACCGAAGCGATTATGTCGATTCATAATTGATGATGAGATTAGAGATGCTGTCTGAATCAATGAGCAAAAAATGGCTCATCAGATATTTATCATTTTATAAACATTGATCACGTAAATGTAACACAGTGTGACTTGGCTACCTTTAAACCGATGTTATTCGCTGCTTGGGATAAGCAAAAAATAGCTCATTGATTCGTAGTCAAATAAGCAAAAAATGGCTTGTTTTAGGTGGGTTTTTAAATAAAAGCTAATAAAAACAGATATTTGAAAATTGGCATTGTGCTTGCTATCTAGCAATTGTTGTTAACAAAAATATAACGTGAATAACTCTACATGGAGAGTAATAATGAAATACAACAAGCTAGTTAAAACTTTAGCAATCGCAATGGTCTCTATCGGCCTTATCAGCAATGCCTCAGCTCAAGAAGATCGCAGCTACATTTTAGCGACGGCCTCAACGGGTGGTACTTACTACCCAGTGGGTGTGGCTTTAGCGACATTGAGTAAAGTTAAGCTTGCGCCAAAGCAGCACTTTTCTTTGGCGGCTATCAGCTCAGCAGGATCGGGCGAGAACGTGAAACTTCTCAATGAGAACGAAGCACAGTTTGCCATTCTGCAAGGTTTGTATGGCGCGTGGGCGTGGCAAGGGCTTGGTCCATATGAGAAGTCAGGCAGTCAAAAACAACTGCGTTCAGTTTCTATGCTATGGCAAAACGTTGAACACTTTATTGTGCGTTCTGATCTGACAGAAACGGGCACCATGAGTGATTTAGAAAATCTAAACGGCAAAAAATTCTCTATCGGTAAGAAGAACTCAGGTACAGAGAATTCAGGACGCCAGATCATGCAAGGCCTGTCGGTTAACCCAGAACAATTTAAACTCGCCTTTATGGGTTACGGCGGCAGTGCCAGCGCACTACAAAATGGTACCATCGATGGTATGAATACGCCCGCTGGCGTGCCTGTTGGCGCGGTAACTCAAGCGTTTGCAGCCTTGGGTGAAGACATTCAAATCCTGTCATTTACCGATGCGCAAATCAAACAAGCGAACGGCGATTACAACATTTGGACTAAATATGAGATCCCTGCAAACACTTATCCAGGTGTTGATAAGCCGATTACCACTATTGCTCAACCCAATTTCCTAGCGGTTCGTGAAGACATCTCAGAAGAGGATGTTTATCAGCTGACTAAAGCGATCTACGAAAACCTACCTTTCCTACAAGGTATCCACAAAGCAACCAAAGCAATGGCTCTCGAGAAGGGAATCGCAGGTCTGCCTGTTCCACTTCACCCGGGCGCTGCACGTTACTACCAAGAAGTGGGCATCGATGTCCCTTCTGAGTTGATCGTTAACTAACGGCTTTCGCCGAATGACGGTTTACGTTAGTTAAACAAAGACACCCTTCGTGACTTAATTGCTTGGTGCACGTTCGCTCAAGAATGTGTTCGTGCACTTGCTTACTTTATGGATTTTCTCTTCGTGTTTGCTGCGGAGAGCAGGAGTTTTCTATGAGCGATTCGCTGCAGCAGGAACTGAAAAAATTTGAACTGCCGACCCGAACGGATTTTCCGTGGGTGGGCAAATCGATAACGACAATGGGAGTAATCCTCTCCCTATTACACATTTGGTTTAACACCTTATCTACTTTGCCAGAGCTTTGGATCTCGGCGACCCACTTTGCTGGCTTTGCGATCATTTGTGCACTTTGGTATCCCGCCCATATCTCGCTGAAAAAGAGCAAGATCGCTCTGGCGGTCGATATCGGAATCGCTTTGGCGGCTCTGGCTTGTCTTATCTATATCCCCTTTGCAGAAGATGCTTTGTATGAGCGAGGCGTGAAGTTTATCGCCAGTGATTGGTTCTTCTCTATCTTGGCGATTGCCATCGTTATTGAGCTGATTCGCCGCACCATGGGCTGGTTTATTCCGGTGCTTATCTTAGTGTGTTTGAGCTATGTGGTGCTGTGGGGGCAATGGACTAGTGGCATCTTCCACTTCCCGGGTCTGAGCCTTGAAACACTTCTTTATCGAAGCTTTTACTCATCAGAAGGGATGTTCGGTTCTATCTCAAGAATCAGCTGGACCTTCGTCTTTATGTTTATCCTGTTTGGTGCATTCTTAGTGCGTTCGGGTGTCGGTGATTACATCATTGATGTGTCTCGCGCAGCGGCTGGCAAGGTGATTGGTGGCCCCGGCTTCATCGCGGTAATTGGCTCAGGCTTAATGGGTTCAGTGTCCGGTTCGAGCGTAGCAAATACCGTATCGACGGGCGTGATCAGTATTCCTTTGATGCAAAAGGCAGGTTTCCCTTCGCGTTTCGCGGCCGGTGTTGAAGCGGCGGCATCGACGGGCGGGCAGTTGATGCCACCAGTGATGGGTGCGGGGGCGTTTATCATGGCGTCTTACACCCAGATCCCTTATGTCGACATTATTGCGGTTTCCTTCTTACCTGCGCTTATCTACTTTTTGTCTGTGGCATTTTTTGTGCGTATTGAAGCAAAACGCAGTGGCGTGCAAAAAGTCACTTCTGGCTGTGAACCTCTATTGAAGGTATTGCTGTCGGGCTGGCACAACCTGATCCCATTAGCGGTGTTGGTGACTCTGTTGGTGAAGGGCTTCACGCCGACTTACGCAGCGGGTATCTCGATTCTGTCTGTCGTCGTGGCTTCATGGTTCTCTAAAAATCACAAGATGGGTCCAAAGGCGATCATTGAAGCGCTTTCTCAAGGCGCAAAAAACATGGCGACCACGGCGGTGTTGTTGGTGGGTATTGGATTAGTTATCAACGTGATCAGCACGACCGGAATTGGTAACACCTTCTCATTGATGATCAACAGCTGGGCGAACGGCGACTTGTTGGTGATGATAGCCTTAATCGCGCTGGCATCTTTGATTCTGGGCATGGGCTTACCAGTGACCGCGGCTTACATCGTGTTGGGTACTCTGTCGGCTCCAGCTTTGTACAAACTGATTGCTGAAAGCCAGTTGCTCGACTTGCTGGTTTCAGGTCAGTTACCTGAACAGGCGAAAGCCATCTTCATGTTGGCGGCACCAGACAAGTTAGACTTACTGAATGCGCCTATGGCTCTTGAAACAGCCAAAGAGATGATTGCGTTAGTCCCTGCTGATTTTGTCGAAACGCTACTTGAGCAAAGCTTAGGCTTGGAAGCAATCAGCCTTGCGCTGCTTTCTGCACACTTGATCATCTTTTGGTTATCGCAAGACAGCAATGTGACTCCACCGGTTTGTTTAACCGCATTTGCCGCCGCGACCATTGCTAAAACGCCGCCGATGAGAACCGGTTTAATGGCTTGGAAGATCGCCAAAGGCTTGTACTTAGTGCCATTGTTGATTGCCTACACTAACTTGGTAAGTTGGGATGTGACCTCGGTTTTGGTCACGGGTGGTTTTGCTATTATTGGTACTTACGCGTTTGTTGCTGCGATTGAAGGCTATCTAGAAAATAAAATTAATCTGCTGACTCGTGCAGTGTTAATCGTGCTGGGTGTGGCATTGGTTTGGCCTGACATTTCAGTCATGATTCGCCTAGTGTGCGTTGCACTTTTCGTTGGTCTCTTTATTCACACGGCTCGTCAATACGATGCTAATCAAGTGAAAAAGGAATCAGAAGATGAGCAAGAATCTTTGCCTCAAACCGAACCTGACACTGTCGCGTCTTCCCTATAATTAAAAGGATTGAATGTAGGAATATTATGAACTCAACATACGACTATATTATCGTTGGTGGTGGCATTGTTGGTGTGTCGACGGCATGGCAATTACAGCAAGCTCACCCTGATAAAAGCATCCTTTTAGTCGAAAAGGAGCGTGGCTTCGCGCAGCACCAAACGGGTCATAACAGTGGTGTGATTCACGCAGGTGTTTACTACGCTCCGGGCAGTTTAAAGGCGGATTTTTGTAAGCGTGGCGTAGAGCGCACCATCGCCTTTTGCAGTCAGCACGATATCCCTGTCGAAAACTGTGGCAAGCTGTTGGTCGCGACCAATGAGCAGGAAGTGGAGCGCATGAACGCGCTCTATCAACGTTGTCATGATAACGACATTGATGTCGACCTCTTGGATCAAGCGCAGCTGAAACTTGCCGAGCCGAACATCACGGGCTTGGGCGCGATTTATGTCAAAACCACCAGTATCGTCGACTACAAAAAAGTCACCGAAGTGATGGCTCAAGAGTTTGTTGAAGCGGGTGGTAAGCTCAGTCTAGGCACGGAAGTGATCTTGGCCGATGAGCAAGAGGATGAGGTGCAGTTAACGTGCAAAGTCGATGGTCAAACTCTACAACTGAACAGCCGATTCTTGATCACTTGCTCTGGTTTGATGGCCGACAGAATGACCAGCATGCTTGGCATTGAAACCGACTTCCAAATTGTCCCATATCGCGGTGAATATTATCAGTTGGACGCCAAACACAACCAAGTGGTGAATCACCTTATCTATCCGATCCCTGACCCAGAACTGCCTTTCTTGGGCGTGCATTTAACACGTATGATTGATGGTTCCGTAACAGTAGGGCCAAATGCAGTTCAAGGTTGGAAGCGAGAAGGCTATGGCAAGCTTAACTTTAGTTTCAAAGACACTTGGCAGATGCTGAGTTTTGCGGGCTTTTGGAAGGTGACTGCGAATAATCTGAAAACCGGTTTGGTCGAGTTTAAGAACTCGTGGTGGAAGCCGGGCTATCTAAAGTTAGTGAACAAATATTGCCCGAGCATTACGGTGTCAGATTTCAAACCTTACCCAGCAGGCATTCGTGCCCAAGCGGTACTCAAAGATGGCACCTTGGTTCATGATTTTCTGTTTGCCGAAAGCCCAAGAAGCTTGCATGTATGTAACGCGCCATCGCCGGCAGCGACTTCGGCAATGCCGATTGGTGAGTATATTTGTGGCAAGGTGATGCGTAAAACCGCCAGTTAATAGCGCTAGATTAGCAAATATCAGTAATAAAAAAGACCATCATAATGATGGTCTTTTTGTATTTAATCGTTCATTAAGAACATAATCTAAGAAGACGGTGCATTACGCTATAGACTGGTGCATTACGCCATCGACAGGTGCATCACGCTACAGGCAGTAGAGGGAACTGCGATTTCGAAGGGAGACTTCTTCACCATTAAAGCTGTCGTATATATGGATATCGGGTTCAGCTTTAAGATAACGACTAGGATTCTTAACCTCTCTCATTTTGATGTAGTTTCTGTTTGGCGATATTTTTTCAATCGCTTCTACTCGATAGTAAGTGTTGGGTTTAGCGAGTATTTCAGCTTCATCCGGTTTGAACGTGTAAGCATTGATCGCTCGACCTGCTGACTTTAACTCAATTTTGAATTGAGCTGCAGAGGCGCCTTCGTAAACGCCAGCCGACGAAAAGTTCTTGGCAACACTTGGTAGAGTTGATGTCGATAAAAACGCCTTCTCATGCAGAATATCACCGATGTTGAGCTTTTCCAGTAGCGAGTTCTTGATTGATGAACCTCGATAAACGGTACCCTTGTAGTTGGGTAATTTATTCATCACATTCCGCATATGAAAGACTCGCGACTTTAATGTACGACCAAACATTTCTGACAAATACCCTTCAGGTTCTCCCGCCCTCATGTATTCATTGACCACGTCGTGATCCACTCGGCCATAGTTTTTGATTGCGGAATACTCTTCTGGCACCATCTTTTTTTCTGCGTTGACATGATGAGTGGTAGCCCAGTCCATCAAGTTGTCAGCGATTTGTTGCTGAGCTTCATGGGAGAGTGAACGTCCTTTAAATTCGGCAAACTCTTCTCCGTACGCGGAGTAGCTTGCCAGTAAAGAGAGACAAAACATCCAAAGTATTTTTTTCATTGTTAGCTCCTTGGCTTATTTGCAAATGAGAGAATGCCAAAATGGCATTTCTACTTCTTCACCTGAAAAGAGGTTGTACGTACCTCCACTTTTCATTGAGGAAGAACTGATTGTTTCAATTCCGATATAGGTGGAGCCCGAAGTTCGTTCTATCTCCGTAATTCGAAAGTGGGCGTTGGGAGCAAACAAAACCTCTGCCTCGTTACTGTATTCCGAAAGCCCAGCTATGGTGTGTCCCCCTTTACTGACCTTGACCTCAAAGACGACTCTTTTTAATTGGCCTGGTGAGCTTGGTGGCGCAGCCGTAAAACGTCGTGCTACCTCTGGAATGGTCGTCGTCGAAGTAAAAGCAGGCTCGATCAAGATATCTCCGACTTCGACTCGATTGAGTAGCGATTGTTTTACCCAGCTACCTCGGTAGGCGATACCTTTGTATTTCGGCAGCTTATTGAGCGCAGATTTGACCGTGCGGATATATTGTCGAGCATCGACGCCTGCCACTCCCCAAGTCGACGTTTCGGCAGCCCGTAGATAGTCATTAGCGGTCAGATAACCAGAAACGGAAAAGTCCTCTATGGCTTCTTTCTCCGCGGATGTCATTAGGGTATGACGCCAGCCATTTGAAGCGTTTGACCAGTCTTTGAAGTCTTGTGCCAGCTTCGCAATTTCTTCTGGCGAGCGACCCGGTTGTTTTAGGGAATCAAAGGGCTGAGAGAAGCTAGCAAAACTCAAACAACAGAGAAGTAATAAAAAACGAGTATTCATAGTGGTCGTCCTTTATTGGTATCGGTAACTGTTTGGGCTTAAGTCGCAAGGAATGCCGAAAGTACTCTGATTGATTACGGCAGACTGAAGTGCACGAAACGTATTAAGTTGTTGTCGAGTGACTGCGTCGTACCATTCTGAGATAGGTGAAAGCCAGTACAGATTTTCTTCTTCAGCCACACTGAGAAGAGCGCTCTTAAGGTGCGGATAGTAGATCAAGCAGCTGCGACCCGGTTTATTGGTAAAGCTTTCATTGGTGCGGCTTAAGCTGTCTAGTTTTTGGTTGAGTTCTGAAGCTGGGTTAAACAGTGCCTCAATTGAGCGCTCCAAACGGGCATCATAGCTATCAGGGATAATGTCTGAAATCAGGTATCGCATTAGGTGCGCGGGTAGCATTTCAGAGAATAGAGCGGGAACATCCTCTGATCCAGAAGCGTAATGCCCTGTAGAAATGTGCTGTGAGTGGATGATTGACGTGTAGCGTTGGAATTGACCCACTTGCGAATGTAGCCACTCAATACCGTTGCTGTCTGAAACGCTTATCGCCTCCGCAAGTCGAGTTTTTACGATCCCTTTCGCGAGTTGCAGCGTGTTGCCTTCCAGATGAGCAAGATCCAGTGAGGATGATTTCAGTGCGGAATAAATTAGTGGTGCATTTTTTTGAAGATCAATGCTACCTGGGTAAGTGAAGCTATAAAATTCGACAGCTCTCTTAGCTTGCCATTCGCTTTCTAGCGCAGCGGTAATTAAGCCACCAAGCTTTTGATAGCGCTTTGAGTGCACATAGGCGCCTTTGCCTGAGTAGTTTGCGTGCCAATTGTTGATGTAATGCAGCGACGCTTGTCGTGAAAGATTCTCTTTTTGAAGGTAAGACAAGCTCCACCCAGCACATGCGCTACCGCCACCACATTCACCTTCAAGCATTGCGCTTGAGTCCAGTAACCAGTGATAAACCTGTTGTTTATCGAATTCGGCTTGTTGTTTTAGGCGCTGCTGCGCAGAAAAGTTCAAGATCTGTTGCTCTAACCAATGCTCCTCGTTGTCTGCGTTCCAGCCATTGGCAATCAAGGTGCTTAGCGTATCGAAAAGAACTCGCTTCACCGCTTCTTTATTCGGCGGATAGATTTGCGCAATAACCGTATCTTCAGATGGATTAAACGGGCGAGTTTCCGCTGGTATCCAAGCATATTCGACACAGCCGCGAAAATTCGGGTCTCCTCCGAGAATACCAATACGGACGCACTTTCTGTAACCGCTTTGGAGAACAATCTCTTTGTTGCGTATTTCTTGTGTGCTCGCAGGGCGGCCAAGAATGCTGCGTGTCATTTCGTCGATAGCGTTTCGTTCCGCTTGCGCCTTGAAGAAGTTATGCATGGTGTCTACAGAGCCTGAACTGAATAGTTGTTCAACGGCGATTTCACCTTGTGTAAACATCTCTTTTTGCAGCTTACTCTTGAGCAAATTGACATGGTTGTCCGCGGTTTCAATGATCTGCGTCTTGGCCGCTAGCGTCTGGGTATAAAGTTGCTCAACAGCCGCTTGGTCAAGGCCCGGAATTTGTCCCGCTCGTAAGGCATCCAGTTTGGCAATAGCTTCATCCAATAGCTGCTGCTGGCAGTGTTGGAGTTTGGTAAGAGCTCGATTGGCTTGGCGTTTTGACGGCACCGCTGGTGGACGGTTATTGTTTTCTTCAACATCTTGTTGAGGGTACAGCTCTGCCAATGCTTGGGTTTCTTCGTTACAGCTTAAGGCAATGTCTGATGCGAAAAGGAGAGAGCCTTGATGGTCGATTGCAAGCTGGCTAAAGAGGGTTTTGCGCAGTTCATGCTCGACACCTGTAATCAGCTCTTCTGCCATGATGGTTTGAGCTTGAACGACTTCTTGATAATGCTGTTGGTATTTGAGTGCAAGATCGGTCGCGAAGCCTCGTGCTACCGCGTTTAACATGGTCTGCTGTTTGGATGCGAGTTCAGCCCAATGGTTTTTGTCTCTTAGATCTTGCTGAGTAATCAGGTCATCATGAACGCGATAACTATAATGGTCACCCGCCGCAACCCTATCCCAACGGCTACTCAATATTTGACGATCTATTTCTCTGGCTGGAAGCTTTAATACGCCAAACCAATCGACTAACCCCATAACGGTGGCGAACCTGTCATAAGAGGTGCGCGATTCGTCCTGAAAGCTATTGGCCACGTCATTTGCCCAAAGGCCGACCGCAACTGCATCACCAATTGGCCCCAAAGCTTCTAACGCGCCTTTTGCCAGGCTACTGGTTGAACGCCCCAAGGTTTCCATTAATCGTGTCGCTTCTACCGATTCAATTGCAATCGCCGAGGCTGGCCCTGTATCCAGTAATGTGGCAGTTTCTGGCAAAATATCACTGACTTCGGATAGAGATGGCTTTAAGTCGATAATGTGTTCCGGCGCCGATGGGAAAAGGTTTTCAGGGGTAATGCCATCACTAAATGCATCGTAATTTTTTTTGCGGATTTGGTGGAAGCCTTCACTATCTAAGACGTTATATTCGTCCCCGATCTTACAGATTTCAAAAGCACCGGCGCTAGATGAAATTATGGCCGAAATGAGCGCTAATCTATTTAATTTCATAGAGTTATCCTTATTGTTTGTGGAGTTATTTGCTTATTTTAGAAAGCAAAAAGCCTCTCCTTGCCAATATGGCAAAGAGAACGCTAGGGATTTAGTTTGTTGGTTGATGCGATAAATCGTTGAATCAAGCCTCTTTAGAGGTGGCTTGATTGTTTAACTTCGATGTTGTCAGTAGGGGGAACTGCTTCTCCTACTTAGCGTTAAATGAACACAGGTTTTAACCGTTTATCTTGAACGTGCTTACCGCTTACGGGAGCCTTGTGATGGATGTCCGCAAGACTCTGATTAATCTCTCCAGCGACAAGCGTTTGCTCGACCGTCGCGGTGGTTATTTGAGCCTTCATATCTTCAATAGTGGTGATTGAGTTGCTGGCCTCGTGTTGAAGTGAGGTGGTAACTTCTTTAACTTTGGTGGTAATTTGTTGAGTACGGTTAGTGAGGTGGCGAACCTCATCGGCTAAGATGGCAAAGCCAAGTCCTTGAACACCAGCGAGTGCAGCTTCGATGGGGGCATTAAATTTGTACCCCAATGGTTTTCTGTTACTTACGGTTGACGATTTTTTTAAATTCTTCCAATTTAATAAGCTCGTCGTCATGATTAAAATGACAGTTAATCCCGTAAAATAAATAATGTTTTTTAGTTTATTACTCATAACTAATCCCAATATAAGTAGTGTTTGATTTGTATAATTCAGGGTTGTCCCTGTTGAACTGAAAACAAAACTTATAAAATGTACGTATAAACTCGAATAATTTATAGATAATATACATCCGTTTGATATATGCAATATTTATTATATGTATTGGTTGTCTGTTTTTATGATTATGTGGAGTGCTGGATTTAATTGAACCAGTTCTTCTTTATGCTGTTGTTCTGGCCTTACTTGTTGTTTTTGTTGGCTATGTCTTTCTTATTGCTTACTCCTTTTCTAGTATTTACCCTCTTTTATTATATGGGTATGATGTTGAGCTTCGTTAAATAAGTAATTAAATGATCGTTTGTGAAATTATATTTAAATTGGCGTTTGGATTTGGGTGCTAGGTATTTTTTAACGGGTTAGAGAGCAATAGAATAAGCATTAACTAAATAAGTGACCGCTTTATTATTCGTGTTGGTTATTTATAGAATTGAATATAAGGTGGGTGTGTTGGGGGAAGGGGGCTAATTACTTAATTAAAATATAACTTTTTATTTATATTTAGGGATGCTTAATTAGCTTTTGGTGAAGTAACTATTTTCATCTACATCTACATCTACATCTATGTTGCCACTAACAAAAAACGCAGCCAGTTCAGCTGCGTTATGTTTTTTGCCTAAGTGGTTTGCCAATAGGTTGGCCGAGTAAACCTAGTGGATGCTCAATTGAAACCTACCACCAAGGCTCGTTGGTTGCCAGTTGCTAGTGATTAGTTACTGCAAACCCGGCACAAAGTTAGCGACGATGGTGACATCGTTAAAGTTACGGTAGCCGCGCACCATGATATTGAATTCACCCGCTGGTTTGTTCAATACACACTGTTCGTTGCTGCTGTTCTGGTATGGACGGCAATCGTAGCTCGCTTTCGATACGGTGCCGTTGTGTTTCACGTAAAGGTCGGCATCGCCACTACGAGGGCCTGTTAATGTTACCGTTAACTGACCTGCACTTTCCATCGTAAATGTGAATAGTTGCTCTTCACCATATCCAGCAGTAAGTCCTTCAACAGGCACGCCATTTTGCAGCTCTTTAGGGCCAGCAACGGGTGAATCAAGGCTGGTTTCGACAAGGTAAGCAATGGCTAGTTTGGCGAACTTGGTCGCGTGTGTCGCCGTAGGGTCGGAGTTCTCAAGCGTGTCGTGCTGGGTATGAATACTTGGGTTGTAATCATTGAACATGCTCTCGAATGGCATGGCAGCTGGGTAGCCAACATTGTGCCAAGAGGCGTGGTCAGAACAGGCATAGCCACAATCATCGAAACCGTAACTGATCTCACTAGCGTAAGTGTCGATCAGCTCGCTTAAGTAGGCGGTGAGGTTACTGTCGGTATAGTCTGTGATGAAGGTGATATCGTGCGCTGAACCGTTGTAGTTGGTCATGTCCAATTGCAGTACCGATACAACGTTTGCTTGCTCATCTCTTAAAGCGTTGGCGACATCTTGTGAGCCACGCAGCCCGACTTCTTCTGCAGCATAACCATAGAACTTAATGGTCTTATCTGGTTGAATACCGCTGGCGATCATCAGGCGAAGCGACTCTGTTACCGTTGCAATGCCAGACGCATCATCATCGGCTCCCGGTGAGATGGTGCCTTCGCTTGTCCAAGATCCAACGGTCGAATCAAGGTGCCCACCAACAACGACGATCTCTTCAGGATATTTAGCGCCAAGCAGTGTCACTTCAACGGATTTTTGCGGATATTCGGCATGCGTGATCTGGCGTGCAGACGCATACGGCACATCCTTAATTTCTGTTTCCCAACGTTCTAAAAGCCAATCTGAAGCAGCGACACCAGTAGAAGTAGTATAAAAACGGTTGGTGAAGTTGGTTAGATTTTCGATGGTCGTGACCATGTTGTTCGGCTCGACCTGAGCGAGTAGGTCGTTCACCGTATCTTGATGGCTGATCACCGGCTTTTCGAAGCTGCTCATTGTCAGTGGCATTGCTGCGGCTTTGAGTGCGCTTGCTTTGTCTTCGTGCACCATGTAGCCACCACAACGGTGAGTTTCTTCGTGCATGTGGCTGGATAGTTTAGCGAGCTCTTTCTGGTTGATTTTCGCGACGATGGAATGCTTGTTTCCAGTCACGCTTGGGTAAACTGTTGCGCCATGCTGAGTCATTATATGCTGTGCGTCAGCATCGGTGGTGATCCAAACTTCTTCGTTCGCTGGTGGTGTGATGCCTAGTGATGCGTAAGCCGAAGTACTGTTGATTAAGGCTAAAGAACCTCCGAGTACAGCCAAAGCTAGCATGCTTTTTTGAATAGCCATTTGTCGTCCTTTTTATGGTGAGTATTGTTATGTTGATGGGGGTGATTTTTGTGTAATGCGTGGTTTTTTCATGTAGGCGTTTCATTAGCTCATTAGCCAAGTAGCTCAATCGCGAAAAGGGCTCCCATAAGGAGCCCTGAATCTACTTTCGATTATTGAGTTTTAATGAAACGGTAGTGCTTGGTTTCTGAACAGATATCGCTTGAGGTACATACTTGGTACTCAACATCTACTGTGCCGTTGTGACGGAACTTGTCGACGTATGAGTTGAAGTCTGTAGCACCAACATTTTTGCCATTACGCTTAATCACGAAGTAGTCGTTGGTGTTGTAATCCCATGCCAGCTTAACGCGAGCTTTGCCATTCGGGTTTTTGTTACCAAACTTCAGTTTTAGTGGGAAGCCTTCCGCTGAGTCACCTTCAATCGTAATAGATTTGCTTGTTGATGTTGCAACGCCTGCATCGTCAGTCACGGTTAGGGTAATCACGTAGTCGCCAGCTTCAGCGTAGGTATAGCGAGTCACTTCACCTGTTTGTGTGTTGCCATCGCCAAGGTTCCATTGGTAAGAGACGATCTGACCATCGCTGTCCGAACTTGTGCTGCGCAGTTCTACTTCTTTGCCGACAATGGTGTGTTCGAAAGAAGAAACTGGCGGTACGTTAGCATTGCCTGATTCGTACGATGCTTTCAGATTTGCACCTGCGTAATCTGAGTAACCCAGAATGTTCACCGTGTAGCGACCGGCCGTTGGGTTTTCAATCACACACACTTCATCGGTTACACTTTCACTCTTACAGATATTCTCTTGAGAGCTTGGCGCATAATCTAGACCGACATACATATCTGGGTCACCAGTAGAGACAGCAAGATCAATCGTTAGCTTGTCTTGGCCTTCTGGTACTTCGATATCGAAGTAAGTTTTTGAGCCGGTTTCACCAGCAACCGCAGCTTCAACACCGTTTTCAAGGCGTTGATATTCCGGTTCTGGCGGCAGTGGTGGCTCGGCACATGGGGTAACACCCACCAGACCGAACGCAGAAACAACATCATCGGCATTGTAGCCAAGGTCGGTTGCCGAGTTTTTCACGCCACAAGCACCTTGCCAGAAGTCACTGTTTTCCGACCAGTAAATTTGGTTGGATAGCACGAAAAGCTCGAACGCTTTTTTGGTATCCCAGCCTTGTGTGGTTGCAAGATGGTAGAAGGCCTTGTTGAACACACCAGAACTGTAGTGGACATTCAAGCCATCGTAGTACTCGGATGCGTTGTTGATTGAAGAACCATCTCGTGATGGATCGTCCATGTAACGCAGAGCGCCGTCGCCTTTAAAGATATTACGGCCGACCATCCAGTCGTTGGTGCCTTTCATGTAGTATTCTGCAGCTTCACCTGCCATATCAGAGAAAGCTTCGTTCATACCACCGGATTGGTTCGCGTAAACCAAACCTGAGTTTTGCTCAGTGAAACCGTGGCTCACTTCGTGGGCTGACACATCTAGGCTAACAAGTGGATAGAAGAAGCTTTCACCATCGCCAAAAGTCATTGCCTTGCCGTCCCAAAATGCGTTCTCGTAGTTATTTCCGTAGTGAACACGCATCATGAGTTTGAAAGAGAGTGGCGCAGTGTCGAACCAGTTCTTATACATGTCGAATACGATGTTACCGAAGTAGTGCGCATCGTTGAGTGGAGAGAAGGCTCCGTTCACTTCTTTATGTTCGTTACGAGGACATTCATAGCTGTAAGTGGTGTCGCCGTCTGTCGCACCATTCAGGTCAACGGTAACGACATTTTCAGACTCCATCACACACTCTGTGCCATTTTCTACCACATCAAGGTAGTGGTAGTCGGTGCCGTATTCGTACATGCCTGTTTTTTCGTTGCCACCGGGGCCTGTACCGATCTGTGCGTGAGCAATACCTTCCCAACGGTCGATGACTTCGCCGGTGTGTGCGTCTAGCATGGTGAATGGTCGAGTCGGCTGTTCGCTACCCTCGACAAGGTAAGAGACAACGTAGACTAGGCGTGTTTTATCTGCACCTTGTGAGCCAATGCCTTGTTTATCAGCTCCTTGCTTAGAGGCGCCCTGATAAATAAACAGCTGATGTTGTACGTTGTCTAAAGATTTGCTGGTTAAGCCCTGAACTTTGAGATCTTTACTCGCAAGCTCAACCGCTTGAGAGCTGTTGATCGATGGCTTAACAAAAGATCGCTCTAGGGTCGTCGTTTTAAGGTAGCTGCCTTGAACAGACTTAAGTGCGCCACCTTGTACACTTTGGGTGGCATTTAGGTAATGCCCCCAAACGGGTGTTCCCCAGATGTTCTGTTGGATCTTAACTTTGTAGATACCACGCTTTTTGAGGTTAACTTCCTTTACCATCTTAAAGCTAGAGGCGTTACTGACACCTAACTGAGCGTTCAACCCAGAAAAGCTAGTAAAGTTGATCGGTTGATCGATGTTAACGGATTCACTTGCATGTACTGATAAAGACATAGCACTCGCTATAGCAACGGCAACTAAACGCTTTTTCATTTTCATTGTTATTTTCTCTTTCCATGTAAAATCCATGAAAACGTAACAAAATTATCACAACGAATTTACATCATTCGATCTGATTAATTAGTAGCATGGCAATGATCTCTTTTATTCATGAAACTTATATTTCTCGTATTTACAGATAGTTATCGTTTCTGTTTATTTTTGAACGCACTCATAGGTTTTATTTATAAAATCATGACAATTTTATTAGGTGTTGTTTTTTATTGGAAATTAAGATTTCTAGGTAAATTGATCTGTGCCTCAATTAGCGGGCTCTGGGTTGATAGAAGGATCAACGATTTGGAAGTGTCATTTTGAGCGAAAGACTATTAAGCGAGTTTAAAGGCAATTTTGATAAGAAATTGACGATTTTGGGGCTTATTTTCTGAATTGTTAGTTACAAGAGAGTTAGCCAAATGGGGCTTTATTTGGCACAGAGCACAAAAACTGCTGGATGAAAAAAGCCAGCGACGGGTCACTGGCTTAGATTAACTTAGTTTGTGCAGGCTACTGATTAAAGGTACGTAACTAATACACTTAGCTATGGTCTGCGACTAAAGCGAATTACTGCTTTTTACCGCCAACTTGAACATATTCAATACCAATAATACGGTTGATAACACCCAAAACAGAGGTCGTATCAGAATTTGTTGATGTAACGGTATCGACGGTTGCGCCTTCAGGAACCAATTCCATTGCACGATCTTGAGTGTTGCCCGGAACTTGGAAGCCTACAATGTTGAAGCTCTCAGCGTGCGCTGTGTAAACTTCTTCATTGTGGTTAATACCTGAACAACCTGCTAGAGAAACAATGCCTAAAACAACTAATAACTTTTTCATAAAAATACCTTAAGAATGATTGGAATCGAGATGGCAAGCCACAAAAGCAGTGTCGTGATTATCTAGATTCAATAAGTTCATGGGAGACAGCATCTCCCGACCGATGTTGAACATTATTCCAGAGGTGTTTTGTAGTTACTGTATGGGTTTGTCAGTTGAATCATTACACAGCTGAATGGTAATGGTGAATACCGCACCCTTTAAGGCTTGGCTCTGACCTACCTCCACGGTTGCGTTGTGTTGAGCACAGATCTTCTCAACGATAGACAGCCCTAAACCATGACCGCTCTTGGCTTTGTTACGCGCTTTGTCGCCAACGTAAAACGGTTCAAACAGGCGAGCTTGATGCTCCTTTGCCACACCATCACCGTCATCGTGTACCGCGATTTGTAGCTGATCTTGATGCACGCTTGCTGCAATCGACACTTGTGAGCGTGCGAATTTCATTGCGTTACGCACTAGGTTATCTAGTGCTCGGTTAAGTAGCGTTTCATCCGCCATTATTGAGCTAGATTGCTCTGGTAGCGATAGGTCGATGTTGAGCTGAGTGTCTTTGTTCCAACGCGCCATTGCGTGGTCGAGAAAATCTCGAATCTCTAATGGTTTTTGTAAGTTTTCTAGGTCAGTGCTATCGAGTTTGGCGTAATACAATAGCTCATCAACCATTTTTTCCATTTCTTCTGTGTCTTCGACAATACTCTCAATCGTTCTCTCTTGATCTTCGTTTAGCTGGGTGTCTTTGAGCATTTCAGCTTGCCATTGAATACGGAATATTGGCGTGCGCAGTTCATGGGCGACGGCATTAGTGAGTGAGCGATTACTCTCAATCAAGCGGTGAATTCGGTCGGCCATTAGGTTGAAGGATTTGTTCAGTGACCCAATCGCAATGCCGCTTGAAGTCTCGGCTCGCGAGGAGAGATCCCCTTCAGCAAAACGCAGAGTGGCAGATTCAAGCTTTTTAACTCGGCGGAAGATGATTAACAGGTGGCATAAGCCGTACAAGATAAAGCTTGCTAAAAAGAACAACCAAATGAGGTCATCCTCTAGCTCTATCTTTTGCCTAACGAACGCTTCACTGTTGGGTAGGTAGTGATAGGTATCGCCACTGCTGGCTAATCGAAACCATAGGTCACGTTCATCATCGTGAAAGATAAAGGTATTTGGGTTGGTACTGAAAAATTCTGAAACTGGGCCTGGTATTTCATCGTCTGGGCTGAACGTGACCAGTTTATTTCGTGTGGTTTCTACAAACTGGTTTATCGCTTGATGAGCGGCTTCAAGACCTTGATTCTTAGCGATGTTTTCTATCAGTTGCTGGTGGGCCGTCGCTTCGTAATCTTGCAGTACATATTCGTAGTCGGTGTTGAGCTGATAGACACAGATCTCGTAGGCGACAAGGCCGGTCATAAAGCAAACTAATAGCCCTAACAAGGACTCCAAATAGATACGTCGCATAATTGATCTCTTTCATTACGCTCGTATTGAGCGAGGTTAGTGCCAGGCGGTTGAAACAAACAAATAGCCTTTACCGCGAATGGTCTGAATTTTCTCTGCTGGTGCGTGATCGTCGCCAAGAATCTTTCTTAGGCGCACCACTTTGTTATCAATGGTTCGATCAATCCCGTCGTACTCAATCCCGCGCAGTGTTTGCGTCAAATAGTCACGTGATAATGGCGTATCAGGGTTACTCGCTAATAACCAAAGTAGGTCAAATTCACTGTCAGTGAGTGATAAAACGGCACCTGAAAGTTCACACTTCTTATAGGTGTTTTTCAGAACCAGTTGATCGAACTGAAGGTTGTCTGAGTCATCGACTGAAGTGGTATTAGCGTCTTGACGGCGTAATAACGAGCGAACTCTGGCCAGCAGAACTCTTGGTTTGATTGGCTTGGTGACATAGTCATCAGCCCCTGTCTCTAAACCAGCGACGTGATCAAAGTCGTCATCGCTAGCGGTGAGCATCAAGATTTTACCTTTATAGTGTGTACGCGTCTGTCGGCAGATTGTCAGTCCATCGGTTACAGGGAGCATTAAATCCAACAACACGATGTCAGGTTGTTCGGCAAGGATCGTTTTCGCAGCATCACTACCGTCATCTAACGTGGTGACATCAAAATCCTGCGTGACAAAGTAGTCCTGCAGCATTTTCTGAAGTTTTAAATCGTCTTCCACGATGATCATTTTAGGTTTTGTCATTCCATTATCAGCCTTGTCGTGCGTTTCAATCATTGAGATTACGTGAGGGAGCCTTATCTAGTGGTTAGCTATTGTGGCATCTCCAATTTGCATGCTTTACGTAAAATACCTGACATGAATGATTAAACACTTTCCACGCCAGTTCAATGATGATTTTTAATTTGTGCGAAAATAAAAAACAATGTTCAAAAAGATATACATTCTCATACATTCGCACGACAGATGTTTTTGTCTTTAAATAATAGAATTTTCCCATCAAACAATTTTGGGAATTATCACATGAATAGTTATAGAAAAACGCTACTGGCATTACCTTTGGTTCTATTAGCGGGCTGTAATTCAAGCTCTAACTCAAGCAAAGCGGCGACTAAAGCACAAGTGAAACCTAAGGCAGATTACGTGTTTTCATCAGCTAAGTTTGGCGAGTTGTATCAAGAGCGACAAGAGGTCCAAGAGTCAATGGAGCTGACTTACGATGGTGTGCAGTATGAAACTATTCTGTTTGCGGAAGACATTAGTGATAAGCAAAAAGTGGTGAGGCTTGCGGATAGTTTAGGTCAAAGCGTTGACCTGTATTTTCCTGATGCAGGGTTTGATAGCTGTGGTATCTACACCGAGAGCAAGGGTTTGGACGTGTTTGATTGCAGCTCCGCGTTACGCTCTGTTTCTAATGAGACCACGTTAATCCAAACAACAGCGAACAGTGCAAAAGCCGTTAAGCTTGAATACCACAATGAGTTGTCGCAATACGTGACGAGCCTGGGTTCGACGATTTTGAGCAACACTAAAAGTGGGAACAAGGTAACGATAACCACCTCGTTTGCCTTCAACGCTTTTTACCGAGATGTGCTTAAAGAGACTGGCGCTGTTGAGCGCATTAATTCGACTCTGGGTGCATCAACCTATTCTCAGCTTTTTGATATCGTAAAGTTATACCGAGGCAGTGAGATGACATTGAAGTTCACTAACCACATCGGTGGCAGTGCCGACGATGATATCAATATGTACACCGGGCGCATGATTAAGAACAACAAGATGACGACAATCGTGACCCCAACGGGTTCGGTTTTCTCGGGTGGTACCGATCTATTTGCTGCTGGTAATCCACGTATCTTACAGCGCTCTAACACCAAGCAGGCCATTGAATTAAACAAACAAATCGGCGTGCACAGTTGGGGGACGGGCGATAAGACCGCAAAAGATTTCCCGTATACTGAGGAGAGCCACCGTAAGCAAGCGACGTATTTTAAGAAGGTGATGGGAGATACAGGGATTGATTTTTACATCTTCACTTTAGACTCTGCGCCATCTGATGGTGAACACTGGGTGACTAAGACCGATTCAGATAAATACGGCTTCATCACTCGAATTGAGTAGCTTAAGCTCGGATTAAAATTAGAAACGACTTGAAAGGGTTGGTGATGACGTTGTTGTCACCAACCCTTTGAGCATCTGTTGTTTAGTGTACTGGCATATTGAGTCGTCGAGTACCGATGTTCGTTGGTGAATAAATTCTTCATTTAACACTCATGTAACAATTAATTTCCGCAGATCGTGTGATAAGAATGTGTAATCACGGCACTTTTTTATCGATAGAATTTATTATCCGCAGCCTTACTGGCCGTTAGCTTTCTATAATCTAACGATGTAAGGAGCATGTGAATGACTAATAAGGACGATCATTTATGCAGTTACTGGCAGGCACTCTGACCCACTACGCTAACCCTCAAGCACGCCCTGAATTGGAATACTCGAGCGAGCAGCGTGACATTTTAAGTGTCGCGAACTCACAACAGGCGATTAAAGATATTTCTCAATGGCCAGGCTACTCTGTTACTCCTTTGCATGAGCTGAATGCTATCTCTGCTGAGATCGGCGTAAACAAGTTTTGGTACAAAGATGAATCGCAGCGTTTTGGCCTGAAGAGTTTTAAAGCACTAGGCGGCGCTTATGCCGTTGCTCGTCAGCTTCAGATTGAAATCGCCAATCGCTATGGGAAGAACCCGACCATCAGTGAGCTGCTCAACGGGGAATGGAAATCAGAAGTTGCTGAAATCGTTGTCAGCTGTGCAACTGACGGAAACCATGGTCGCTCCGTCGCATGGGGCGCACAAATGTTTGGTTGTGGTTGTGTTATCTACATTCACCGTGACGTATCGGAAGGCCGCAAGCAAGCGATGGAAGCGTTCGGTGCAGAAGTGGTACGCATTACTGGTAACTACGATGAATCCGTTCGTTTGGCCGACTCAGAAGCTAAAGCGCAAAATCGCGTGATTGTTTCGGACACCTCTTACGAAGGCTACATGGAAATCCCTAAAGACGTTGCTTTAGGTTACACCGTGATGTTGGCAGAAATTGTTGAGCAATTGGATGGCGAGATTCCAACCCATGTCTTTGTGCAAGGGGGAGTGGGTGGTTTGGCATCCGCTGTCTGTGGTTACTTCTGGGATTTGTGGGGCGTCGATCGTCCACGTTTTGTAATCGTAGAACCTGAGCAGGCTAACTGCTTACAGAAGAGTGCTCAAGCGGGTAAGCCGATTGTGGTTACGGGCGACTTAGAGACGCTGATGGCTGGTTTGGCATGTGGTGAGGTTTCAAGCTTGGCGTGGACGATTCTACAAAATGGCGCGGATGACTTTATGACGTTGAGCGAAGAAGCTATTCCTCAATCGATGCGTATGTTGGCAAGTGGCGAACAAACAGAAGTAGCGATAGAAGGGGGGGAATCTGCCGTTCCTGGATTTGCCGCAGCGATCATCGCCAAGCAAGACATGAACTTCGCTGAAAAATTGAATTTGACTGAAGACAGTCGAGTGTTGGTGGTTGGTACTGAAGGGGCAACCGACCCCGATCTCTACCAACAGATCATCGACAACAAAATCTAATAGCGAAAAGTACATAGTTAGCAGCTAGCAGTTAACAGTAAATAGCTAATAGCTAATCGCGAACAACGAATAATAAAGTAAGCCCCAAGGTTGGCGGTATGTAAGGTTTCTTCATACCGTCTTTTTTCCTCTCTTTTCTGACTTCATTTCACGACACGCCTTGCTTTCTAATCGCGCTGGTCATCAATCACGCTGCTCATCAATTGGAATCGTCAGCCCAACCTTGACGTTATCCATCACCACATTGGTTTGAAAGCTCTTGATATTGGCATTGTCGAAGAAGGCTTCACGAGTAAAGTTGTCGTAACCCTCCATATCCGCTGCTGTGACAATCATGATGAAATCTGAACTGCCGGTTACGTAATAGCATTGCTGTACTGAGCGGTTTGAACTCATCTCTTTTTTGAAATTGTGCATCAAATCCACACGCTCACGCTCTAGCGTTACCTGAACGATAAACGTCATTCCGTGGCCGACTGCCTTTGGGTTGATCACTGAGACATCAGCTTGAATGACACCTTGTGCTCTCATGCGTTTTAAACGGCGCTGAACAGCAGCTGGAGAGAGCCCGACCTTTTCTGCAATCTTGTCTGAGGTAGCTCTGTTTGAGTCTTGTACGATGTTGAGGATCTTCTTGTCGAAACTGTCGACCACCAATGCAGGTTGCTGTGTCATACCCATACTTCCCAATATCTGTTTGTAAATTAATTGTTTCTTTTGAACCAGTGTGTGATCGAGTTAAAGGTATTTAGCCTTAACATTTAGACCTCGATGAGCGAGAACAAAAAACTACTATAACGCAGAAAAATGCGGAATTTCTGCACAAAAAGGCAATCATTTAATGATAATCCTTAAAGTTATCGGTGCATTATTAATCTTGTGAACAAAATGTAAAGATCAAATTGACAGGGTTTGAAAATTATATGAAACATGTTGTTAACATCCTTTGGGCGATGTTAACTCTCGCTCAAGGAGTTGGAAAGTATGAAATCTGCAACCGCTACTTTACAGTTTGAATTAGAAAAATTGGCACCAGCAGGACGCGTCGGTGTGATTGCGTTAGCGACAGATTTCAATATTGAGCGTGATTTAAACGCGCTGTATCCAAACGATGTGCAATCGTTCACCAGCCGCCTGAGAAACTACAATCCATTGACGATAGAAAACCTGCGTAAGATGGAACCGGGAATCGCTGCTTGTGCCGATACCATCTTACCGGGCACCGAATTGGATGTGGTGATTTACGCTTGTACTTCCGGCACCATAGCGATTGGCAGCGAGCGCATTACGCAGCTCATTCATCAGTCTCGTCCAAACGCTGCGGTTACGAATCCGGTGACTGCTGCCTTATCGGCTTTCGACAGTTTTAAAGCCAAGCGTATCTCGGTATTAACACCTTATACCGAAGCCGTAAATAAAGATGTCGCGGCATTTTTTGAATCACAAGGCATTGAGGTGTTGAGCATCGCAGGCTTTGGTTTTGAAGATGACACCGCAATGACGTTCATTTCTCCAATGGACATCAAACAAGCAGCGATACAAGTTTGCGACCCTGACGCGGATCTTCTGTTTATCTCTTGCACGGCATTACGTGCTGCATCGGTGATTGAATCCATTGAAGCGGAATTAGATAAGCCCGTTGTCAGCAGCAATCAGGTGCTGGCTTGGCACTCGCTTCAGTTGATGAACTACCCCATACCCATTAAAGGGTTTGGTGCGCTGCTAGAGCACCATCTCCAACCATCCTCAGATAATTGCCGAAGGTCGCAGTCGTTGTAACGACCTTTGATTAAAGCTGCTCGCTTTGCGTTTAACTTCAGCAGCCAAGCTAACTCTACATTTAACGTTAATACAAAGAATTACACTTTGGGATCACTACTATGCCGTCTACTTTCTCGATCAAACCAGACCAACTGTCTTCGCAGCTTATTCAAAGCATGAAGGAGTGGCGTCAACACTTACACCGTTTCCCTGAGTGTGGCTTTGACGTCAACCTCACCTCTGATTTCATCGCCAGTAAGCTTGAGAGCTTTGGCATTGAAGTGGTGCGTAACATCGGTAAAACAGGATTAGTAGGGATACTTCGTTCCGGATCAAGTGAGGCAAGTATTGGCCTAAGAGCTGACATGGATGCTTTGCACATTCATGAACAAAACAGCTTTGAGCATTGCTCACAACACGACGGAAAGATGCACGCTTGTGGACACGATGGACACTCTGCAATGTTGCTTGGCGTAGCAAGCTATCTAGCCGAAAATCTATTAGCCCAAAACCTATCATCAGGGAACCCAACCTTCGATGGCACGGTATATTTCATTTTTCAACCCGATGAAGAGCACGGCTGTGGCGCTCAAGCGATGATTGATGATGGCTTGTTTGAACGATTCTCAATTGATGAAGTGTATGGCGTGCATAACTTTCCCGGCTTAGCGGAAGGTGAATTGATGGTTCGCCCCGGATCATTAATGGCCAGTGAGAGTAGCTTTGAGATCACCATCAATGGTGTGGGTGGACATGCTGCTCTGCCGCATCAAGGGGTCGATCCTCTCGTCGTTGGCTCGCAAGTCATTCTTGGTCTACAAACCATAGTGTCTCGTAATTTGAGTGCGATTCACGACACGGCTGTAGTCTCTGCCACCGAATTTATTACCGATGGCACGGTTAACGTCATCCCAACTCAAGTGGTCATTAAAGGCGATTGTCGCTGCTTCACTGAATCTTCTCTCGATCGAATCAAGCAAAGCATGGAGCGAATTGTGGCGGGCATTTGTCAGGCAGCTGGCGCGACTTACGAATTCGAGTTTATCAATACCTTCTACCCAACCATCAACAGCGAGCAACAAACCCAATACTCGGTAGCTGCCGCGCAGAAGGTGCTTGGTGTAGAGAACGTCAATGATGCCTGCGACCCACTAACAATTTCTGAAGATTTTTCAAGCATGTTGCGTGTTAAACCGGGCTGTTATGTGCTGTTGGGTAATGGCACGGAATCGGTCGGTGGTTGCGCATTACATAACCCGAAATACGACTTTAATGACGGCATCTTAAAGCTCGGTGCGAGCTACTGGATTCAGTTGGTGAACGATCGTTTAGCAAGACCAATTTAGAAATGCTTATTTAGAAACACTTATTTAGAAAAATGAATTAGAAGCAACTCAATGAGAAGTAACAACTCAATTAGAAGCAGTAACTCAATTTGAAGTAACAAGTATAGAAACAGATTCAGCAGTGACGTATTTGGCACTGCAAGATGGCTGACTTTAAACGGAGTTTATTGTCGACACGGCCAAAACTGAAGCGCGTGAAGTGACCAAGGTCATCAGCGTGTAATTAGGATAATAAAAAGGAAAGACAGGATGAAACGATTAGGCGTAGCACTGCTAAGTTTGAGCATGGTTTTTGGCGTTCATGCCGAAACATGGAAGTTTGCTTCAGAAGAGGACAAAACAGACGTTCAAGACATCTATGCGCAAAAATTTGCGGAAGTGATTAAGAAGGAATCTGATGGCGACATCCGCGTTCGCATCTATTACTACGGTCAACTGGGTACAGAAAACGACATCGTAGAGCTGGCTGCTAAGGGCACGATTCAATTTGTGTCTGTTGGCGCGGGTCACTTAGGGTCTTATGTTCCTGAAGTACAAGCGGTGAGCTTACCGTATGTTCTGGGTACTAACGAAGCGATCACGCATAAGGTGTTAACGGAAAGTCCAACCATCTACAACAAGCTGGCACCTAAGTTTGAGAGCGTAAACTTAAAGCTGTTGTCGATGATGTCTGAAGGTGAAATGGTGTGGGGCGGCAATAAACCTATCCGTACACCTGAAGATTTTGCGAACCAGAAAATCCGTACTTTCACTTCAACCATTCCTGTTGAAACCTACAAGGCGTTTGGTGCAACACCGACTCCTCTTTCTTGGGGTGAAGTGTACGGTTCATTACAACTTAAGACCATTGATAGCATGGTTAACCCGATTTACTTCATCTACAACGCGAAGTGGCATGAGGTTCAAGACTACCTAATGTTCCCAGGTCAGCAACCCTATGTCAGCACGGTATCGACCAACAGCAAGTGGTACAACGGCCTGTCGAAAGAGAAGCAAGCGATGGTCGACAAAGCGATCACAGCAGCAGACCAAGCGGCTTACGACTATCAGATCCGCATCAACAAAGAGAACATGGACAAAATCTTGAAAGAGCGTCCAGACATGCAAGTGGTTGTGTTAACTGAGGAAGAGCGTGAACGCTTCAAGGTCCTCAGTCAAAAGCTGCACACGACTTACTATGACGTGGTAGCAAATACCTACCCTGTCGGTGAGCAAAGTGAAGCGCGTGAGGGTGCGAAAACCATTCTCGAAGAAATCCTAGATGAAGTGAAGGCTGCTTCAGCGACGCAATAGAAAGCGTTGTCAGGATGAATGCTATCCGCTGTTTATTGGCAGCGGTTAGCTTATCCCCACCTTCTCCAAATTGTGGCAATGGACCCCTGTCACTGAACGAAGTATGGAGCACTGCCTGTTATGAAAGAACTGCTACATAAAATAAGCGTCGCGACAGAAAAGCTAGAACGCTTTTTGATCACAACCGCTATTCTCGCGATGATGATCAACTCCACCGCCAATGCGATTGGGCGATATGCCTTCAATAAAAGCCTGTTCTTCTCAGAAGAGCTTAATCAATTCCTTATTGTCTCAGTGACCTTTATTGGCTTCGCCTATGCCGTCCGCCAAGGTCGAAATATCCGCATGACTGCGGTGTACGATTCACTGAGTTTCAAAGCCCAGAAGGTGCTCACCACCGTGATTGCATTGTTGACTGGGATGTTGATGTTTTACCTCGCTTATCACGCCTTCCTGTATGTCCAAGAGTTGAAGTCAATCAACCGACTGAGCCCAGCGCTGCAGTTTCCGGTGTATTGGGTCTACTCCATTATTCCAATCGGCTTTGCCATAGCAGGGCTGCAATACAGCATGAGTTTTTTGATGAACTTGCTGCATAAAGAAATCTACGTGTCATTCGATGTCATAGAGAATAAAAATAACAATGTGGGTGAATTCGAATGAGTGATATTGCACAATTTTTCTCGGACATTATTGCCGGCGAACTCGATATTTATGTCATCACTTTTACTTTGGTCTCTGTGATGGTGATTCTGCTGTTTTTGAGCTTCCCAATGATTGTACCGTTAGCGGTTGGGGCCTTAATTGGCTTGATTCATTTCTCTCAGGTTGAGCCGGGAGTGCTGATTCAGCAGATGGTGACAGGCATTTCGCCGAACGCCTTGATTGCGGTGCCGATGTTCATCTTAGCTGCGGATATTATGACGCGTGGTCACACGGCCTATAACTTGCTGGGTCTGATCCAAGCGTTTGTAGGACATTTGCGTGGCGGGTTGCCGATTACGACCTGTATTAGCTGTACCTTATTTGGATCGGTTTCTGGATCGACTCAGGCGACCGTGGTGTCGGTTGGCCAAATCATGCGCCCGAAGTTGCTGCAAGCAGGGTACAAAGACAGCTTTGTGATGGCGCTGATCATCAATGCCAGTGACATCGCGTTTCTTATTCCGCCAAGTATTGGTTTGATTCTTTACGGCACCTTAGCCAACGCCAGTGTGGGCGAATTGTTCATTGCTGGTATTGGCCCAGGTTTAGTGCTCGCGAGCTTGTTCTCGTTATACAGCTATGCCTACAGCGTCAAACACAGCGATACCATCACTTTGGTTGAAAAAGCCAACACCGCAGAACGCATTGAAGCGATCAAGAAAGCGATTCTTCCTCTCGGTTTCCCTGCTTTAATTATCGGCGGTATCTACTCTGGGGTCGTGACGCCAACAGAAGCCGCTTCGTTTGCGGTGCTGTATGCGATCATTGTCGAGTGTATTTTCTATCGTAAGCTTGGCGTGAAAGACATCTGTGATGCGGCGTTAAATACTGGCTTGATTACCGCGGTTGTATTTGTGTTGGTGGGTGTTGGTCAGGCTTTTTCTTGGTACATCTCTTTCGAACAAATCCCTCAAGAACTGTTAGCACCTTTGGACTTAGAGAGTGCCTCTCCAGAGTACATCTTGTTTGTCATCGCACTGACTTTCTTTGTCGGCTGTATGTTTGTGGATTCGTTAGTGGTTTTGCTGATCTTGACGCCGATTTTCATGCCGATTGTTGATGCAGCAGGCATCGACCCGATATTGGTGGGTGTGATGGTGACATTGCAAATGGCCATTGGCTCAGCGACGCCACCTTTTGGGTGCGACATCTTTACTGCTATCGCCATCTTTGAAAAGCCTTATATGGAAGTGATTCGCGGGACGCTGCCGTTCTTCCTGATCTTGGTGTTGATGTCTGCGTTGCTGATTTTCTTCCCAAGCATCGCTCTGTTGCCAAGAGACATCTTATTCAATTAACCCGTCGAGTTACCCTTATTCAATCAAGGATAGAGATATGAGTATATTGCCATTAACACCTCCGCAGAGAGGGTTTGAAGCAGCAGAACTAGAGCAACGTACTGTCGAGTTGCAACAACGTCTTCGCGCGCAAAACATCGATGCTGCGTTTTTTACGACCGAACCAGAATTTCGGTATTTCAGTGGCTTCAAATCGCAGTTTTGGGAAAGCCCAACTCGACCTTGGTTTTTGGTGGTGCCAGCGGTTGGTAAGCCCATAGCGGTAGTACCAGAGATCGGTGTGGCTGGTTTCGACGATACATGGATTGACGATGTGCGCAGTTGGCCGTCACCAAGGCCAGAAGATGACGGTATCTCTTTGTTAGCTTCTACGCTATCTGAAGTCTCCAAAGGTTCTCGCAGAATCGGTTCGATGATTGGCCCGGAAACACATTTGCGTATGCCAGCCACTAATTATGCATTGTTACAGCAGAAGCTGAGCCAACACCGTGTGGTTGATGTGTCGCTGATGGTTCGAGATCTGCGCAGTGTTAAGTCTCAAGCGGAGATCGATAAAGTACGCTTCGCTTGCCAAGTCACGGCGGCGGGCTTTGAGTATCTTCGTCATCATCTCGCTATAGGGATGACAGAACGACAGGCGTGTAAAGCCATGCATTTGGAGATGCTGCGTTTGGGTGCCGATGCGTGTCCTTACTTGATTTCGGCATCCGGCCAAGGTGGCTATGACAACATCATCATGGGGCCAACCGATCGTGTGCTCTCTGAAGGAGATGTGTTGATCATCGATACTGGCGCTAACTTTGATGGCTACTTCAGTGACTTTGATCGGAACTATGCGTTTGGGCATGCGCAGCCAGACACGATAGCGGCTTATGACGCCGTTTATCAATCGACAGAAGCGGGGCTCGCGATGGCAGAGCCGGGACGAACAACCGGAGACGTGTGGCAAGCCATGTGGTCGATGCTCGAAAAGAACGGCGCGCTTGGCAACGATGTGGGTCGTATGGGGCATGGATTAGGCATGCAGCTAACAGAGTGGCCATCACATGTACCAAATGGTGACGTGATATTAAAACCCGGCATGGTGTTAACGTTAGAGCCCGGTATGGCGTTTGCGAAAAACCGCATGATGGTGCACGAGGAAAACATCGTCATCACCGAATCTGGCTGCGAAATGCTGCATCAAAGAGCTTGGCAATCGATGCCGATTATTGGCTAATTGCGCTTAGAATCTAGTCATAATGTTGAATCCTGGTAGAGGAGGGCGTTCAAGCACTTTGTTGGACGCTCGGTTTTCTTTTTCCTTCGCTATACCTCGTCATCTTTTACACCCAAAGACCTCTAATTGCCGAATGCCTCTTTGTTTCAAGAATCTCTCTTTCTGTTCAAATATTGTCCTTGTTGAGCAAAAACATTTGACCAATAACTATCACACCTCAAATCTTTAATTGTTTTCATTAGTGCTCTAAATGATATTTAATTTATTGTTTTATAATGATTTTTGTTGTTTTGAATGCTGTATTGTTACGAGTTTGTTTTAAATAATCATTTGAACCCTAACTAAATTTCTGTCATTTTATATTTAACTGAACGTTCAATATAAAATAAAAGGACTAAGAAATGCCGAAGGTTGGGATGCCTGATATACGTAAACCACAGCTTGTTCAAGCCACCATGACGGTGATTGATCGAGTGGGTTTGCATGCCGCGAGTATTGCGTTGATCAGCAAAGAAGCGGGAGTCTCCACTGGCATTATTAATCACTATTTTGGCGGAAAGCATGGGCTGCTCGAAGAGACCATGCGTGAAATCCTTCGTCAACTTTCCAATACCATCACCACGTCACTAAAAGCACTTCCTGTTGATGCTCACCAACAGAGAATTAACGCGATCATCGATGGTAACTTCGAAGGTTACCAAGCAGAAAATAAGGTCGCGAAGGCGTGGTTGGCATTTTGGTCATATTCAATGCATGACGAGCAGCTGAAAAGACTGCAACGTGTGAATGAAAAACGTTTGATTTCACACTTACGTCTTGAGTTGAAAGGTATTTTGAATCATGAACAAGCGGATCTCGTTGCTCACGGGATTGCGTCTCTGATTGATGGTTTGTGGCTGAGAGGCACATTAAACCCAGATGGTATCGATGCTCAAAAGGCGCGTGCCATCATCAATGATTATCTAGATAAACAACTTACGTTCTACTCGTGTCACAGCAAATAGATCGCAGTGTAGCGCTAGACCTAGACCTAGACCTAGACCTAGAGCTAGAACGACCACTATTCGCACCCAATACTCACATATAGACCAGTAGAGTCTAATAACAATAATTAAGTCAGAATCTCAAATGGAAATGAACTCGTTATACATCGATGGCGCAGCGGTTAAAGCAACCTCTGGTGAAACCTTTGATAGCATTAACCCTGCAAACGGTGAACCTATCGCGACGTTAGGCCAAGCATCTTCAGCGGATGTCGACAGTGCTATTGAATCTGCGAAGCGCGGATTTGCGGTATGGTCAGCAATGACCGCTGTGGAACGCAGCCGTATTCTTTTGAAGGCAGTGGAAATACTTAGAGCTCGAAATGATGACCTTGCAAACCTTGAGGTTGTTGATACAGGCAAGCCGCTGCAAGAAGCGATTGAAGTGGATGTGGCGTCTGGTGCTGATGTTATTGAATACTTTGCTGGTTTGGCTCCAACGCTACAAGGCGACCAACAGCCGCTGAGCGAATCTCAATTTTTCTACACTCGTCGTGAACCGCTAGGCATTTGTGCGGGCATTGGCGCGTGGAACTACCCAATTCAAATCGCGATGTGGAAATCGGCTCCGGCATTGGCCGCGGGTAACGCGATGATTTTCAAACCTTCAGAAGAAACGCCGCTCACAGCACTGAAGCTTGCAGAGATCTTTACTGAAGCTGGTCTTCCTGATGGCGTGTTTAATGTGGTTCAGGGCGATTACCGTGTTGGTCAGATGCTAACGGCGCACCCAGACATCGCAAAAGTGTCGTTCACGGGCGAAACCGGTACCGGTAAAGCGGTAATGGCAGACAGCGCTAAGACGCTGAAATCAGTCACCATGGAACTTGGCGGCAAGTCACCGATGATCGTGTTTGATGATGCGAAATTGGATGATGCAGTTTCCGCTTCGATGGTGGCTAACTTCTACACCCAAGGCGAAGTGTGTACTAACGGTACCCGTGTTTATGTGCACGAAAACATCTACAACGCATTCATCGACCAACTTAAAACACGCACTGAGAAGCTGATCATTGGTGATCCAATGGACATGGATACTCAGATTGGCGCGTTGATTTCTAAAGAACACCTTTCAAAAGTCCTTGAAGCCATTGAGCTAGCTAAGCAGTCGGGTGCAACCTTGCTGACGGGCGGCTATCAAGTAACAGACAACGGCCTCGAAAACGGTAACTTTGTTATCCCAACCGTGTTTGTGGATTGCGAAGACAACATGCCTCACGTTCAACAAGAGATCTTCGGCCCTGTAATGTCAGTGTTGAAGTTTACGGACGAAGACGACGTGATTCGCCGCGCTAACGACACCAAATATGGCCTTGCGGCTGGCGTGTTCACGCAAAACCTTTCTCGTGCGCACCGCGTGATCCATCAAATGCAGGCGGGTATTTGTTGGGTGAACACGTGGGGCGACTCACCTGCAGAAATGCCTGTTGGTGGCTACAAGCTTTCAGGGGTTGGCCGCGAAAACGGACCAGAGACTCTACTCCACTATACGCAGACTAAGAGCATTCTTATTGAACTTGGCGACTACGCCAGCCCTTATGCCTAACGCGTAACACTCAATTTTATGGGTTAGCTTAACAGAGCTAGCCCTACTGACTCATCTCAGGGAAATCAAAACATGGAACAACGCTACGATTATATTATCGTCGGCGCGGGTTCGGCCGGCTGTGTGTTAGCGGATAGGCTAACGGAAAGCGGTGAACATAGCGTTTTATTACTGGAAGCTGGTGGTACGGATAAGAGCATTTTTATCCAGATGCCAACCGCGCTTTCTTACCCAATGAATACTGAAAAGTACGCTTGGCAATTTGAAACAGAGAAAGAACCGGGCCTTGATGGACGTGAACTGCACTGCCCACGTGGCAAAGTTTTAGGCGGCAGCTCATCAATTAACGGCATGGTTTATGTTCGTGGCCACGCGTGTGATTTTGACCAATGGGAAGAAGAGGGCGCTGCGGGTTGGAACTACCAAGCATGTCTGCCTTATTTCCGCCGCGCTGAATCATGGAACAAAGGCGGTGATGAATACCGTGGTGACAATGGTCCTGTCGGCACTTGTAACGGTAACGATATGGAGCTTAACCCGCTTTACCAAGCGTTCATCGATGCAGGTAAAGACGCCGGTTACCCAGAAACACAAGATTACAACGGCTACCAGCAAGAAGGCTTCGGCACCATGCATATGACGGTAGACAAGGGTGTTAGAGCCTCAACCTCTAACGCTTATCTACGTCGAGCATTGAAGCGTTCAAACCTAACCTTGAAGAAAGGTATCGTGGCGCGTCGTTTCTTACTTGAAGCACTCGACGTAAAAGACCAGTCATCAAAAGGTCAATCAGGCTTGAAAGCCGTCGGTGTCGAGTTTGAAAAGTCAGGCAATACTCAAGTGGCTGTGGCGAACAAAGAAGTGATCTCTTCTGCGGGTTCTATCGGTTCTGTTCAACTGCTTCAGCTTTCTGGTATCGGCCCGAAAGCCGTGCTTGAAAAGGCAGGCGTTGAGCTTAAACACGAGCTGAATGGCGTAGGTGAAAACCTTCAAGATCACCTAGAAGTGTACTTCCAATATCACTGCAACGAACCCATCACGCTCAACAGCAAGCTTGGTTTAGTCAGCAAAGGCATGATTGGTGCAGAATGGATTTTGACTCGTAAAGGCCTTGGTGCCACTAACCACTTTGAATCGTGCGCGTTTATTCGTTCTCGCAAAGGATTGAAGTGGCCAAACATTCAATATCACTTCCTACCAGCAGCGATGCGTTACGACGGACAAGCGGCCTTTGATGGTCACGGTTTCCAAGTACACGTTGGGCCTAACAAGCCAGAGAGTCGCGGTACGGTTGCGATCACTTCTGCTGATCCGCATGCCAAGCCAGAGATCATTTTCAACTACATCTCGACTGAACAAGATCGCCAAGATTGGCGCGATTGTATTCGTCTGACGCGTGAGATTTTGTCTCAACCTGCGATGGATGTATACCGAGGCAAAGAGATTCAGCCGGGTCTAAACATTACTTCTGATGAAGCGATTGACGAATGGGTTAAGCAGAACGTTGAAAGTGCTTATCACCCTTCATGTGGCTGCAAAATGGGTTCAGATGATGATCCAATGGCAGTGCTTGATGAAGAGTGTCGCGTTCGCGGTGTCGATAATTTACGTGTTGTCGACTCATCGGTTTTCCCAACCATTCCAAACGGTAATTTGAACGCCCCGACCATTATGGTTGCTGAGCGTGCTTCCGATTTGATTTTAGGTAAGCCGATGCTCAAAGAACAGGGTGTATCAGTGTGGATTGCACCTGAATGGGAAGACAAGCAAAGAATAAATAAACCAATAAGAGAAGCGTAAGCCTCTGTTATTAATTAAAAAATAGAAAATATTTCAAAAATAGAAAAAGCAAAAAGTAACAACAAAAATTAGTCAAAAGTCAGAAGAACTGCTCTCTATCGGTGTTGATATCGAGCAGAAAAAGGAAAGATAAAAAGGAACCATTATGACGACTCTAAATATTCAGAACATGACCACGAAAACGTTAACAGCACTAGCCATCAGTTCATTTGCATTTGGTGCTAACGCTTCTATTGAACCACAGCAATGTGAAAACGTTCGTTTCGCTGATGTAGGCTGGACTGACATTACTGCAACAACCGCCGTTACTTCTGAACTATTAAAAGGCCTTGGTTACAAAACCAAAACCGACCTACTTTCAGTACCGGTGACTTACTCTTCAATGGCGAACGGCGATATTGATGTATTCCTAGGTAACTGGATGCCAACCATGGAAGGCGATATTGCTAAGTACCGTGAAGCGGGCACGGTTGAAACCGTTCGTGCCAACCTTGAAGGCGCAAAATACACACTAGCTGTACCAAAATATGTGTACGACTCTGGCGTAAAAAGCTTCGCAGACCTAGCAAAACATGCCGACAAATTTAAAGACCGCATCTACGGCATCGAGCCGGGTAACGACGGTAACCGCCTAATCCAATCAATGATTGATTCTGACGCGTTTGGCTTGAAAGATTTCAGCCTAGTGGAATCAAGTGAAGCGGGCATGGTATCGCAAGTATCTCGCGCTGCTCGTCGTAGCCAGTGGATCGTTTACCTTGGTTGGGCACCGCACCCAATGAACAGCAATGTTGAGATGGAATATCTATCAGGTGGTGACGACTTCTTCGGCCCTAACTACGGTGGCGCGAATGTTTACACTAACGTTCGTTCAAACTACCTGTCTGAGTGTGCAAACGTCGGTCAACTTCTACAAAACCTAGAATTCACTCTAGAGATGGAAAACCAGTTGATGGAAGAGATTCTTAACCAAAAAGTGAAGCCAGAAAAAGCAGCTCAACAATGGTTGAACAAGAACCCTCAACAAGTTGAAGCTTGGTTAGACAACGTAAAAACGCATAAAGGTGAATCAGCGACTCAAGCGGTTACTGAATACCTAAAACAAGTTAAAGCTTAGTTCTACCTATCTCAACAGCTACATAAATAATAAAGGTGGGCTTGCCAATTTATCGATTGGTTTGAAGTAGCCCACCCTTAATAAAAGGCAATATTGTGAATTTTATTACGGAAAACAAAATCCCTGTCGGACAATGGATGGAAGCGGGTGTTGATTGGCTAACAATCAATGCAGCAGGATTCTTTGACGCTATTTCGATTTTTCTAGAAACCGTCATTATGTTTTTAGTCGATGTATTTAAGTGGATGCCGCCTGCACTGCCAATCGTGATGACTGCTGCGATTGCATGGTACTTACACCGTAAACCTTCGCTAGTGATCTTTGTGGTCGCGGCACTGCTGACTATTCTTAACCTCGGCTACTGGCAAGAAATGCTGGAAACCTTTGTTCTCGTCTTTGCGGCGACAACGATTTCCGTATTAATTGGCGTACCGGTTGGCATCATGGCAGCGCATCGTCCTTGGCTTTATACAGTTTTGCGTCCAATCCTTGATTTGATGCAGACAGTCCCAACTTTCGTTTATCTGATTCCTACTCTGGTTCTATTCGGCTTGGGCATCGTTCCTGGCTTAATCTCGACCATTATTTTCGCAATAGCTGCACCGATTCGTTTGACCTACTTAGGGGTAACGAAAGTGCCTGAAGAGTTGATTGAAGCGGGTAAAGCCTTTGGTGCCAGTCGCATGAAATTGCTGATGAAGGTCGAATTACCGGCGGCTTTACCAAGCATTATGGCGGGTGTAACCCAATGTATTATGTTGTCGCTTTCGATGGTGGTTATCGCCGCACTTGTCGGTGCTGACGGACTTGGTAAACCTGTTGTTCGTGCATTGAACACAGTGAACATCTCACAAGGTTTTGAAGCTGGATTAGCGATTGTATTAGTCGCAATCATCCTTGACCGCTTGTGCAAAACACCAAACCAGAAGGAAGCTTAATCATGTCTAACTCTCAGGAAAAAAAGACAATGGACGCGATTACCATTAAGAATCTCGATGTTGTGTTTGGTAATAAATCGAAACAAGCGCTTGAGCTACTCGACCAAGGTAAAACTCGCCAAGAGATCATTGATGAGGCTGGCCAAGTGGTTGGCGTAGACAATGTGTCGCTGACCGTTGAAGAAGGCGAGATTTGTGTGCTGATGGGGTTGTCTGGTTCTGGTAAATCATCTTTGCTTCGCGCAGTTAACGGCCTGAATGAGATCAGCCGTGGTTCACTGACAATCAAAGACGGTGACCAACAAGTCGATTTAGCGCAATGTGATGAGGCGACTCTGCGTCATCTTCGTACTCACCGCGTATCAATGGTTTTCCAAAAGTTTGCTTTGATGCCATGGCTTAACGTAGTAGACAACGTAGCGTTTGGTCTTGAAATGCAGGGTGTAGCGAAAGATGTTCGTCGTGCTAAAGCGCGTGAACAACTTGAAATGGTGGGTTTGGCAGAGTGGGAAACCAAGTATCCGCATGAGCTTTCTGGCGGTATGCAGCAACGTGTTGGTCTAGCGCGTGCCTTTGCGATGGATACCGACATTCTTCTTATGGATGAACCGTTTTCAGCGCTTGATCCGCTGATTCGTGCGCAGTTGCAAGATGAGCTAATTTTATTGCAAAACAAGCTTAACAAAACGATTTTGTTCGTGAGTCATGATTTAGACGAAGCGCTGAAGATTGGTAATAACATTGCGATCATGGAGTCAGGCAAACTGATTCAACACGGTAAGCCTGAAGAGATCGTACTGACGCCAAAAACCGAATACGTAAAAGACTTCGTTGCTCACACCAATCCATTGAATGTGCTTAAAGGTCGTTCTTTAATGCAGCCTCTTGATTCACTGACGCAAGAGAATGAAAGCTGGAAGATCTGCGATTCTAAAGATCTCTGGATTGAACAGAATGAAGGTGCTTTATCGGTGAAAGGTGAATCTACCTTGGCGCTTGTTGAGTGGAGCGAGTCTGACGACCTAACCGCGATTAACGCGTCTAGTGTGGTAGTGACAAGCCCGGAGATTGGTATGCGTGATGCGATTAAGCTTAAGCAGATCAGTAACCACCCAATTCTGTTGGTTGAAAACAATCAATTGGTAGGGATTTTGGATAACAGCGAGTTTTACAACGCGCTAACGGGTAACTTTCAGATGAATACCGCTGCGTAAAATTTCGTTTTTCAGCTTAGCTATTGAGGCTGGTTTTTTATTGGGTGGAGAGGGTTGAATCTCTCTATCTCTATGATTATTAAAATATATTATTCTTTGAGTTTGTATTCTCTGGTTCATTGTTTTTGTCTTCATTGAAGCTTTCATTCCCCCTTCATTAAGCAAAAGTGCCGTACCACGCAAGTTTAGTGGTATAGAAAAGATTGAGAATAGTATGAACATCAGTACAATGCGGAAAAATCAATGAAGTAATTTATCAATTTACAGTGTAATTCGAGCGCGCGTGACGTAATCACTCGAGGCATTTCATCGCTTCGACGCTGTAAAACCATTCACAGTATATTAGTACAAAGGTCTGCATCTTGGACAAACATGACGAAATCCTGGTCGCTATTCGCCAAATTATTCGCGCTATCGATTTACACTCGAAGAAGCTGAGTAAAGAGTATGGTTTGACTGGCCCTCAATTAATCTTAATGAGAGCAATCCAAGAAATGGGTAATGTGACGATCAAAGAATTGTCTAATCAGACCAATGTAAGCCAAGCAACGACGACGACGATCATCGACCGTCTTGAGTTAAATGGCTATGTACAACGAGTACGCAGTTCATCGGACCGCCGTAAAGTACACGCGAACCTGACTGAAAAAGGTCAAGAGTTGCTAAACAATGCGCCACCGCCGCTGCAAGATAACTTCGTTAAAAAATTCCAAAACCTAGAGACGTGGGAGCAAAGCTTACTGCTTTCTTCGATGCAGCGTGTATCAGCAATGATGAACGCAGAAGACATCGACGCTGCTCCAGTGCTTCAGCTTGAAGGCATTGCAAACGTAGCCAAAAGCTAACGTTAGTTTTAAATTATCTATTTAAAACAAAAACTTAAAGAGTTATTAAATGGTCGCATTAAGCGGCCATTTTTGATCTAACTATGTGAAATTTCTCGTTATACCGCCTATTCGCTACGCCCTTCTATTTTAAATCTCCCTGGGTTTTAACCCTACGTTGTAATCACCCTATTTATTTGTATTCAAAAATGCATTGACGATTCTCTGACAATAAAGATGTAGACCGACCGGTCTGACTTGTATTATTGTGTGCTCATCTTAACCACGAGGTGATGTATGAAATACGAATTGACGCCAACACAAATGACCATGACGTTGAACAACATGCAGGGAGCTTTTGCACAGAACCCGATGCCAGCGGTATCGGTGAGAATTGAGCAGTTGCTTGCACTTAAATCTGCGCTTATCGACTACACAGATCGTTTGTGTTCAGCCGTGAGTGAGGACTATGGTCACCGCAGTCGACAAGACACTTTGATGGCCGACATATTGCCTTGCATCGGAAATATTGATCACAGCATTGAGTGTTTACCTCATTGGTCGACATCTTCGATTCGTCATTCCGGCCCTTTGCTTTCAACCTCTCGTGTTGAAGTGGTTTATCAACCCAAAGGCGTTGTCGGGATCATTGCTCCGTGGAACTTCCCGATCATGTTATCCGTCGGCCCGCTTATTTCGGCGTTGGCAGCGGGCAATCGCGCCATGATCAAGATGAGTGAATTTACCCCAGCGACGAACCAAGTATTAAGAGCGCTATTGGCGGAAGTCTTCCAATCCGATGAGGTGTGCTTGGTTGAAGGTGAGGTAGAAATCGCAGCTGCATTTTCGGCGTTGCCGTTTGATCATCTTCTGTTTACGGGGTCAACCCAAGTGGGTCGCCAAGTGATGAGGTCAGCGGCTGACACGCTAACTCCAGTCACGCTAGAGCTAGGTGGTAAGTCACCGGTTATCGTTGCAGAAGACATGCCAATTGATATCGCGGTTGAGCGAATCATTTATGGTAAGAGCCTCAATAACGGGCAGGTGTGTGTGGCTCCTGACTATGTATTGCTACCCGAAGGGAAAGTTGAATCTTTCATTCAAGAGTATAAAAAACAGTACCAATTGCTGTTCGATGAAGGGGTCTATTCCGAGAGTTTGACGTCCCTAATCAATCCTCGTCAATGCGATCGTATTGTCGGCTTGTTGAATGAAGAGCAACAAGCAGGAACGCGAACCGTCGCTTGCCATGACGAAGCGATGGACTTAGATAACCATCGTTTGGTGACGCACCTAATTGTTGAACCAAGCCTGTCATCCAAGATGATGAACGAAGAGATTTTCGGCCCACTATTACCCTTGATTACGTATCGCAATATCGAAGAGGCGTTCCAAGTCATCAATAGCAAACCAAGGCCGTTAGCGCTTTATCTAATGAGCTTTGATTTGAGCTTACAAGCTCAGGTTAAACACCAAGTTCATTCCGGCGGAATGTGTATCAATGACTGTGTTTTCCATTTAGCGGTTGATGACGCACCGTTTGGTGGCATTGGTGAATCAGGGCAGGGCAATTATCACGGTAAAGAAGGTTTCCTTACTTTCTCCCATGCCAAAACCGTCTTGGAAACGGGCTTAGATCATCGAGTTAAGCATCTGTTTTCAAAAGAAGACAACGAATTAAAGACCGCAGTGATGAGCATGCTTGGCAAGTAAATCATTTCTGTCATTACCCAATTTATCTACAAGAAGTTATTTATAAGAAATTATTTTTACGACGTTATTTTAAGAGGTTATTTTTATGTTGGAACGATTTTTTGAACGAACGATGAAAGCGTATTTGATGGTTACAGGATTCTTAACCGCAACCGCTTTCTCTACTTTCCTTGCGCCTGATTGGAGTATGCAAACGCTGTTCTCGTACAACGATACGATGATGGTGAACAAAGAGTATCTTATGGGTACCTATCAACACTGGGGAGTCATGGTTGGCTGTATTGGTGTGTTGTTGATGTTCTCGGCGAAGTACAAATCGCTGCGTACTTCGACCATGATTTACAGTGCATTTGAGAAGTCGATGTTTGTGGGCATATTCTTATACAACGTGTGTATCAACGATTATGAGTGGTTTTATGGTTGGAGCGGTGTATTTGCGCTCGATGGATTTGTGACTGTCTACTCTTTAGTTTACCTGTATTACTACCTCACTAGAGACAAAAGCAAGGTGCCAGCTCATCTTCGTTAATAGTTAATAGTTAATAGTTAATAAGTTGCTCATGGTGACTCAATGACACTTATTCAATGATCACTCACTTATTACTACAGCCCGCATTTGCGGGCTTTTTTCGTTTTGGGGCAATGATCCATAAAGATCTTAATTGACATATCTTTGACATTAACGCTCTAGACCGACCGGTTTGTATTGGTTATTGTTTAGTCATCAACTAGAAATGAGGTAAATATCATGACAACCAATAATTTTAACTTTCAACTTAAAACCATTGTTCATGCTCAAGAGAATGGCATTGAAAATATCCCTTCTCTTTTTGGTCGCTTAGGTGCGCAAAGAGTCGTGCTCTTTTCTGATAAAGGCTTGGAGTCTCTTGGTTTTGTTGAGCAGTTCTCGGCGTTGTTTGTAAACGAAAAGGTGAACCAGCCAGGTAATGAACAAGCAGTTCAACTTGTTGGCGTGTACACCGATATCGCGCCAGACGCGACTTGCGACAACATCAACGCAGCCATTGAGTTTGCAAACAGCGTCAATGCTGATGCGATCTTGTCTGTTGGCGGCGGCAGCGTAATTGATGCTTCTAAAGGTGTGAAATACGCATTTCATAAGAAGATAGATGACATTCGCACCGTAATTGCAGGTGGTGGTCATATGGATGTATGGCCAAACAATGAAGATATTCGAGTGCCCCACATTGCGGTTCCGACAACGGCTGGTACGGGCGCAGAAGCTTCTCCTATTGCTGTTTTTTACAACGAACATGAAAACATTAAGGCAAGCCTAGTCGCATCGGGATTGGAAGCCGATATCGCGATTCTTGATCCAACGGTGACCACTAAGCTACCAGCTCACCTTACTCGTTCTACCGCCATGGATGCGTTAACACACGCTGTTGAAGCGATTGTGTCACCGATGAGTAATGCATTCACTGACGCTTACGGCATTCAGGCAGCAAAACTGATTATTGAAAACTTACCCTTGGCATTGAAAGAGCCAGAAAACCTAACCGCACGTGGCAATCTTCTTCAAGCAAGCACCATGGCGATCTCTGCATTTTATTCGTCTTTGGGCGGGATTCCGATTCATAACTGTGCTCACGCTTTTGGTGCGATTAGCCACATTCCACATGGTGATGCCAACACGGTATTAATGCCGGTTGTGATTGAAGCGCTGCCTGAATTCTATATGCCGAATGCGGCGAAGTTAGCTCAAGCTTTCTCTGTCGACACTACGGGAACCGATGAGATGGTTTACCAGAGAGTGTTGGATTTCTTAAACAACTTCCAAACCCGTGTCGGTGCGATGAAGCGTTTCAGTAGCTGGGACTTTGATGAGCAAGAGAAGAGCAACATTGCAGAAGCGATTGAAAAAGACATCTGTTTTCAGTTCTACCCAATCTCGAAACAGACGATTGAAACCATCATAGAGAAAGCGATTTAAGTCTCTGTCTTAATCGACTGAATGTTATGACCATTTAATTCAGTCGATGATTCAGTCCCTGATTCACTCAACAATCATTACTCGAGAGCCAATTATGAAAATCGAAAACGTATTGCTATCAAGCTTGTGCATCATCGCGCCATTCCTACTTTTCACCTAATTCATTCAACAGGGACGTCGAGACCTTTATTCCCGAGGAGGAAATAAATGCTCAATAAACGTTTAACTACCGTGATTTTGGCGGGTGTTTTGGTTGTTCTTTTTTTTGCCAAGGCAAGCTTTGGAAGCGAGAGCTTTGAGAATGAAGCCACCATGGATCAATCGCAGCAGCATCAAGACGTCGTGCAATTGTTGGATGAAGCTTATCAAGGGCAATTGGATGCCCAGCTCTCTGTCGCTTACTTATATCTGAGCGGAGAGGGCGTAGAACAGAATGATGAAAAAGCCGCGGAGTGGTTCGTCACCGCAGCCAATAACGGTAGCCCTGAAGCTCAAACACAGCTTGGGTTGATGTATATCTCTGGAAGTGGCGTTCAAGCCAGCCAAGCGGAGGCTGTCACCTGGATTGGCATGGCAGCAGCTCAAGAGTATGACCCCGCGCTCGACTTATTACATTGGATGTCGCAAGCCGCGCATTAATTCAAATCCTAACTCAGGTTAATCACAGAAAGGTTAATCACAGAAAAAGTTACTAACAGAAAAGTTAATTACTGAAAAAAATTAATTACTGAAACAAGTTAATCACAGAAATTGGAGAACGTCTTATGCAGAGATTCAAGAAATCTTTAGTCTTCACTGCAATGGCCGCGGCAAGTAGTGCTGCTCTGGCCGCAGAATCAGAAAAACCGAATATTGTTGTCATTGTTGGCGATGATGTGGGCTTTGCCGATACTCAGCCTTATGGCTCAGAAGCCAATACACCAAACCTAATGGCGCTGGCTGAAGAGGGGGTTAAGTTTACTAACTTTCACGCGTCACCAACCTCATCGGTAACGCGCTCTATGATGTTAACCGGAGCAAATAGCCACGAGGTTGGGCTAGGCACCTTCGACTATGCCGTCTATCCGGGTGCGATTGGCAAGCCGGGTTATGAAGGTTACCTCACCAAGAAAGGGGTTACGGTCGCAACGCTGCTTGAAGAGAGCGGCTATAACACTTACCTCTCTGGTAAATGGCATTTGGGGCACGAGGATGGATTTTTACCGGATGATCGAGGTTTTGGTGAGAGCTACGGTATCTTAGCGGGCGGTTCGAATCACTTTAACCGAGATATGATGTTCCCGGCCAAAAACGCTGCGACAGCGGATGCGCTGCAAAAAGGCGATATTCCCGGTGTTGAAGTTGAGCCAACTTACCGCAACGGTGAAGTGGTTGAGGATAAATACAAAGGCGAATACTCAGACCAAGTTTACACCAACGAGATCATCAAGATGATCGACAGCAAAAAAGACGACGGCAAGCCTTTCTTCGCTTACGTCCCATTCACCGGTATTCACCTGCCACTGCAAGCGCCTGAGTCTGCCTATCAAGATAAAGTCGATTACTACGTTGAACATGGTTGGGACTCGGTTCGAGAAGATCGTTTCGAACGCATGAAAGAGATGGGCGTGATTCCAAAAGACGCCGATATTTCAGATCGTAACGCATTAAGCCGACCTTGGGACTCGCTCTCAGAGAAAGAACAAAAGTGGTACGGCAAGAAAATGGCTGTCGCAATGGGCATGATGGAAATGCAGGACCAACAAGTCGGCCAGATAGTCGATTACCTGAAAGATATCGGGGAATACGATAATACCTACATCATGTATCTAGCGGATAACGGCCCAGAAGCGGCGGATATTACTGGTGAAAATATCAGTGACCTGATCCGAACGTGGACTGCTCATCATTTTGATAATTCGACTGAAAACTTGGGCAAGGCGAACTCCAGTGTGTCACTTGGTCCTGAGTGGGCAAGTGCTTCAACTGGCGGCCTATCTTGGTACAAAGCTTATACAGCAGAGGGCGGTATCCGTGTGCCGTTTATCGTTAAGCCAGCCAAAGCGCTTTTAGACGGTGAAGATGCGTTGCAACCGGGAACTCAGACAGACGACTTATCCCAAGTGAAGGACATTGCAGCCACGATTCTTGAGATTGCAGAGGTCGATCATCCAGGAACCGAATATCAAGGTCGAGAAGTGGCGCCAATGAGTGGTGTGAGCTTGTTGTCTTACTTCAAAGGGGAAACGGCAGACGTGCACAGTGCCAACAATGCGATTCCATTTGAATTGTTTGGTAGCGGAATTCTGCTTAAAGGTGATCATAAGATCATCCGAATTTCTACGGGAATGGGCGGCGACAGCGAGTGGCACTTATACAACACCAAGAAAGATCCAGCTGAGCAACATGACTTGAGAAATGAAATGCCAGATCTGTTCCTTGAAATGGTCGCTGAATATCAAGAATACGAAAAAGCGCAAAATATCGTCCCAGTTGACGAAGCGTGGAACCCGTTTGAAAACGTGAAATAGAGGAAAAAAACCACTCGGCCAACCTAATGCCATCAAGCTTGGTTGGCCGATGAACACCGTGTAAAGGAATTACGAATTGTTTTGGCTAATACAATAACTTTTACATCGAGGCACTCTTCATGACGACATTATCGCTATCAAATTTGAGTTCAGTTCCGCAGTTCAATGGCAAAGCACACAGCAAACTTCAGGCGTTAGCAAAACCCATTGGGGCGGTGTGTAATATCAGTTGCACCTACTGTTATTATTTAGAAAAACAACAGCTGCTTGATTACCCAAAAGGCTCTCAATATACGATGGATGAAGTTCTGTTAGAGCGTTATATCAAGCAATATATAGAAGGGCAGAATACGCCTGAAATCATCTTTTCTTGGCATGGTGGAGAGCCTACCTTGTTGGGGATTGAGTACTTTCAAAAGGTCGTCGAGCTGCAAAAAAAATATTGTCCTAGCTACAGCAAGATCAGCAATGACCTTCAAACCAACGGCACGTTATTGAATGATGCGTGGTGCGAGTTCTTCAAGAAGAATGACTTTATCATTGGCGTCAGTATTGATGGACCAGAGCACCTACATAATCACTACCGAACCAACCGTGCAGGCAAAGGCACTTTTTCTCAAACAATGCGTGGCATTCGCTACTTGAAACAGCATAACGTCGAGTTCGCGACCCTAAGCTGCGTGAATGATGTGACAGGAAAGTATCCGTTAGAGGTCTATCGCTTTCTGCGAGATGAAGTGGGTTCGAAGCAATTGCAGTTTATTCCTGTGGTCGATAAGCGCGAAGCTCACACCAACAATAAATGGTTGAGCAACCAACAAGCGATCATTCCCGTCTCAGGCGAGGTTGAAGCTTGGAGTGTCGATTCAGTGCAATGGGGAGAATTCCTCACTACCATTTTTGACGAGTGGATTGAGCACGATTTTGGTCGGGTATTAGTGCCGTACTTTGAAAATTTTGTCGGAGTGTGGATGGGCAGAGAAAGCACCATGTGTACCTTGAGTGAGATCTGCGGAAAAGGGTTAGCGGTTGAGCCTAATGGCGATGTTTATTCATGTGACCATTATGTCTTTCCTGAATTTCAGCTAGGTAATATTCAGGAACAAGCACTTTCAACTTTAGCCTTCTCGCCAAAGCAGCAGAGTTTTGGGTTCGCCAAACAGAAGTCTCTGCCGAAACAATGCCAAACCTGTGAGTTTAAATTTGCATGCCATGGCGAGTGCCCAAAAAACCGCATCATCAAAAGCCGAGATGGTGAGGCTGGGTTAAATTATCTCTGTGAAGGATGGCTGAGCTTCTTCAAGCATGTCGACCCTATTATTAAGGGTCTACTCAAAGCTAATAATATTGCGTCTCGTCTGGGGTAATGGAGTAGGCGTGAATCGATTTAATCAAAATTTACAGTAAGATAGAAGGCTCGCATAAATTATGCGAGCCTTTTGGTTTTTGGTTTTTGGTTTTTGGTATTTGATATTTGGTAACGGGTATATCTAGTCAGCCGATTCTTGGGCTGGGCTCATGGCGAGAAGAGTCTCTTCCATGGCATTGTTTAGAATCGAACGGTTACGCTGCATGGCGGCCATGAGCGTTGAGCCTAGCCATAGGCCATAAAGCATTCGAGACAGCGATTCGGGCTCTGCGATCGTGAAATCACCGGCCTCATTGCCTTCTTCAAATAGCTTTGCCATACGCAGGATGATTTTTTCCGCGCCTTCTGCCATGGTCGATTGCAACGGGTTTTCAGACCCAGATACTTCTCCTGCCAGTTTTACGACAAGACATTGGATATTGAAGTCTTCAGTCAGTTTCGATGCACACCAAAACTCGAAATAGGCTTTTACGCGGTCACGACGAGAAAGCGACTCATCACTTAAAAAGTCGTCCAGTTTAGCGAGGTGCTCATCAAAGTAGTTAGTAAGAAGGATCTCACCAAAGTGTTCTTTGGATTTGAAGTAGTGGTAAAAAGAACCCTTCGTGCCTTCCGCTTGGTTGATGATTTTCATCAGGCCAACACCAGCAAACCCGTGTTCATTAATAAGGCTAAACCCTGCATCGAGCATAGCTTGTCGCATGTCTTTCATTGTTCTTACTCTTTATGCTGAGAATGAGGAATAGTGTAACGAGCAACATACCAACCGTCCAGTCTAGCGCGTTAGGACGCGGTCAATAATTGACTCGTTTCGTGAAAGTGACTTTTCTCTTATTGGCACTTCTAAGCGATAAAACTTTTTTCAAGATAAGCACATCCTATAAATCGAAAATAACAACCTTAAAGGGCTTGTTTAGTGCCTTAAAATGGCTAAATTAGGGTGTTTTAAGTTGCTGTTTTTGTTGGTTTTTAATTTGGTGTTTTCTTAAGATCGCAATGGTAGTCTTAGCTTAATTTCTTTAGGGGGCTAAATGGACACCAATAACAGCACTTATCATCACCACAGTTTTGCTCAGCAAGACTTATCAGAGCTTACATTTATAGCCTGCACGTTTATCCGTTGTGATTTCAGACGTTCGAACTTACGTGATGCAACGTTTATTAACTGTAAGTTTATCGAGCAAGGCGATATTGAGGGATGCCACTTTGATATTGCCGACTTACGAGATGCAAGCTTCCAGAATTGCCAGTTGGCGATGGCGAATTTTAGTAACGCGAATTGCTATGGTATTGAGCTACGTGAATGTGACTTGAAAGGGGCGAACTTTACTCGTGCTAACTTTGCCAATCAGGTAAGCAATAGAATGTATTTTTGCTCTGCGTATATTACGGGCTGTAACCTGTCTTACGCCAACTTGGAGCAAGCTTGTTTAGAGAAGTGCGAGCTGTTTGAGAACCGTTGGATAGGTACTTACCTTGGCGGCGCGTCACTGAAAGAGTCTGATCTTAGCCGAGGTGTGTTCTCGGAGGAAGTATGGGGGCAATTCAGTATGCAAGGTGCTAATTTATGCCATGCTGAATTAGAAGGGTTGGACCCAAGAAAAGTGGATACAACAGGAATCAAAATTGTTGCGTGGCAGCAAGAGCAGTTGCTCGAAACGATGGGAATCGTCGTGATGCCGGAGTAACTTGTTCGTTTTCTGATTGATTAAATAACGTCAATAACCAAAACGAAGCCCAAAGCCAACAACTTTGGGCTTTTGTATATCGGGCCTATGAAGCTGAACTGAGTTATCGGGGGCAGGTTTTGCTAGCGAAAAACTGACCCGAGTGATTACAATTATTCAGTTAAAGCCTGTAGCGCTTGTGCATCAGCGTAAGAGAAGATGTTGTTTGTATATGACCCGGTATGGCTTTCCTTCGGCGCCAACTTTGCTGCATCGGGAAGGTAAGCTCTGTTTAATACCATAACACCTGACAGCTCGTCCTTCTGGTGTGACAGACCTATGGCGTGGCCAACTTCATGAGCAATTATCTTATTAGTCTGTCCTTGAAATAGACCTGAGTTATAAGTGGAGCTTATATTAATAACGTGTTTGTTTAAACTTGTATCCCAAAGTGAATTAGCCCAACCGCGTGCTATGGCTTTCTTTTGAATAACAAGATTAGCATCATTGATATTATTAACTTCTACGGCAGTGGAATCATAGCCAAGAGCCTGCAATGAGTCGGAAACAGCTTTAATAGAGTTAATAACGGTAGTTCTTTCCGGCATTACTGGTACTGAGTTATTGATATCTGGGCTCACAAAATATGTGAAGTGTGCATTGGGACCCATTGATTGAGTAAAGAAACGAGCATTCAGCTCGGATAATGGAGATTTTATATACACTACAGGTTTAATCGTTCTCAGAGGTAAATTGTGATATGACATAACATTCTGACTTTCTAAGAAAATCAGCCGATATCCTTTGTCAAGTTGGTGTGCTCTGTCAGGGTTTGGAGTGAAAATATTCCCACCATATCCCCACTCGAGATCATAAGCCACATTATTTGTCTTATGGCTGTATGGGCATGTAAATCTGCTGGTAAGCACTTTGTCATCGCTTATTGAGAAGTCGTTTGCGGAGAGTTTTGTTTGTCCATCGTATATACCTTCAAGTTGACACTTGATGAAGTCATCAGGGTTCTTGTTCTCAAGTTTTGCTGTTCCGGCAACAAATGCTCTAGTGTATAGCTTTAGTTCCGGGGTGTACTGGTGGTAGAAGAAGTCGCTGTAATCATCAGGAGTGATATTAACGGTGCCCTGACTATAGCTATCAACACTATTCTTAAAAAGCCCAACGCCATGGAATATATTCTGGATCTCTATCTCAAAGTTATTATCCCCCTGCATTTTTGCTGTTACTTTCGGTGCGTCACCATAGTTATCTCCATAGCCATCAAAGACATTAATATTGATATGATTGTTCCCATTAGGATTGTTAGCACTCTTACTTGCATTCACCAGGTATGTATACATACTTGGTGTGACTTGAGCGCTAGCATAAGAGGGAATACTGGCAGATATAACGGTTATGAACAAAATTGTTTTTTTCATGTTACCTTTCCTTGTTGTTTTATATGAAATTATTGTCATAACTGAAATCCAGTCAACCTTTATATTTAGAATGTATGATTACACTAGTAAACAGTCTCAAGCGCTCCTGTTTGATGACGATATGGTGTATGACTTCATCAGTAATCAGTCCAACCTTTCCAAGGGGGAAGACAGCTTTTATCTAGATTCAATTAACCAATTAAAACTCTCGCCATTCGATTCATTCACTCAAACACGTTACGAATCGCTGATTAAAACAGTGCTGAAACTCTGTTGCGAGAACTTGTTGGAAAGTATTGAGAAAGAGATATTAGGATAAGGTTGAACATGAAAGTTTCCTTAAATGTGAGTGGCTTTGAAACCGAAGCGGCATTCCCTGATAAAGATATTGAACAGATTCATAAACCACTGGTAGGAAAATTTACGCGACTTTTTGAGCAGAAAAAATAACGTACGATTATCTTTTTTGTGCCCCTCCTGGCAGTGGTAAATCGACGTTAGCCGCGTTTTGGGAGCACTTGTCCCATCAACAAACCAACGTTGAGCCACTTCAGGTATTGCCATTTGACGGTTTTCATTACCCCAATGAGATATTGGACTCAAACTACATCGTTCGTGATGAAGAGAAAATTAAACTCCGTACCATTAAAGGCTCTCACGAAACGTTCAATCTAACCTCGTTGATCGATAAGTTGAAACAGCTGAAAGTAAAAAAACTACGTGGCCGTATTACGATAGAATCTTCATGATCCTGTGGGTGATGCAATCTCGGTAGACAAGGACATTGTCGTGATTGAGGGCAACTGGTTGTTACTGAACGAGCCAGTTTGGAATGGATTGCATGAGTTGGCTGATTTCACCATCTTCATAGACACCGACGCTAAGTTCCTCGAAGAGCGCTTAGTAAACCGCAAGGTGCGAGGAGGTACCACATTAGAAGAGGCGGTCGAGTTCTATCAAAATTCAGACTCAAAAAACGTCGATAAAGTGTTAGACCATTCTATTCCTGCTGACCTAACACTCTTCATGAGTCAAGACGGTTCGTTTCAAATCAATTAAACAATTTAGGAGGTCATAATGGAGATTGTTGTCGACAGCCATACTCATACATTGGCAAGTGGCCATGCCTATAGCACCATTATCGAAAATGCACTAGCATCGAAAAATAAGGGGCTAAAACTCCTTTTTACAACGGATCATGCTCCTGAAATGCCGGGATCCCCCCACTACTGGTTTTTCAATAACCAAAGGATTTTGCCCCGCTTTCTGCACGATGTAGGTATCTTGCGTGGTGTGGAAGCCAACACACTGAACACTGCTGGAGAGTTGGATCTTCCTCCCTCTTCTTACCAACACTTAGACTGGGTGATTGCGAGCTTACATGAGCCAGTTTTCAAGCCATCGACGGAACAAGAACATACACAGGCGTTAATCAACGTCATTAGGAGTGGCAAAGTTGATGTACTAGGGCACTTAGGGAACCCAAACTACAAGTTCGATATGGAAGCGGTTCTGCTGTGCGCAAAGGAGCACAATGTTGCAATTGAAGTGAACAATACGTCACTGACAGGCAAGAGCCGAAAAGGAAGCGATGTGCGATGCTCAAAAATTGTCGAGATCGGCAAGCGAGTTGGCGTTTACTTTTCTACAGGTTCTGATGCGCATTTCTGTGAAGAGATTACTCATTTGGGTCTTGTAAAAGCATTACTTGAAAAGCACGGTGTGGAAGAAGATAAAATAATCACGACTTCAGCATCCCGCTTTTTGAACTTTTTATTATTGCGCGGTAAGAGTCGAATCGAAGAATCTGCACACTTATATTAAGTGTGTTGCTGAGTTAATGATTACTGGTATCAAAAAGCCCAAAGCTAATAACTTTGGGCTTTTCCGTATTTGGTCGCATGCATTTTATAATGAAGTTTAGAAAAGAGAATGCTTGGTGAATATTGAGCTGATTAGTGCATACCTGAGCGCATTTTATCGGCAAGCGCAAAGAAGACAAACAGCACAAAACATACTAGAGCAACACCTAGTGATACTAAGATCGTTGTTGCGTCTTTTGAAACCAGTGGAATGACGATAGAAGCTAACGCTACCAAGATAATAAAGATATGAACGATCCGACCGGGGATTGGATTTTTATGACAGAATGAAGCCCATAGGTAACGCATTTTTAACACCAGTATAATATTAGTGGTTTTATTCTATTTCCCTAGTGAGTGTTTTGTAAATATATTTTTCACTACAGGTGACTGTAAACATGATCTAGGCCTTTGTGTTATAAAACTGATTAAATAACATAAAGTTATTGCTTGTTGATAGAATTGTTATCATTTATATGATAAATCATAATATTCCGTATTCTTTGTAATGATAAGTCAAAAATTGTTCGATTTTTGGTTTCTTGACTGAAGATCTCATTTATTGAGTGTTCTATTAAGAGACCGTTTGCTTATTCCTATTCCTCTTATAAATGTCATGCAAGCTACAAGCAGGTTTCTAACCTGTTATCCCTTTATGTTATTTATCAAAGCGACGCCTCAAATTGAGATCGAAGTAATCTTGTGAGTTTTTCGGTTTGATATACTCAGTATTCACTCGATAAAGATGATGGAGATGATATGTCGAAAACCGCGAAGATCATTAATGAAGATAAGCTGGTAAAAAAAGCAGTTGAAGTCGGTTTTAAGATGGCAAAACTACAAGGTTTTGATTTGCCACATTCATCCCAACCGATAAAGGTTAAAGCGGTGTACTTGTTCCTTGTTGAAGTCAATCAGATCACACCGTTACCTGACGATAAGCTTGATGGCGCAAATATCAAAAAGCGTTTAGCACTCTGGCTTCATAAGGCACTACCGGACAATGACCCGCTAAAATAGAGAAGTTGTAAATACTGGTGCAGTTCACCTGATTTGAACTGATGATTGGCAATCTTTCCCCTTATCTCACTTATTGTTTTAATGTACGAAAGCCTAGCGATTACTCGCTAGGCTTTTTAGTTTCCGGGATTTTTTGCATCGATGATGTGCTGATTGTTTTGATTTTAGTTTTCTGTTCCCAGTTTCTTTGACTTATTACTTGGATCTAAATTGCTTGTACTGGTTTGGTTGGCTTCGAAGCTTCTCCTGTATTTGAGCCATCGTTTGTAATGTGATCGTATTTTTCGGTTAAGTGATCTTGAATCTGTTGGTGATACGCCCCGTTCAGCTTATAGAAGCGGAAGTAGATGATTAACGCAATGGCAAAAAAGAAAGCAGGTAGGCCGACCATGATGCATTGCATGCCAAATACGGTTTCAGGGCTTTGCACTACGTTAGGCACATAGTCGACGGCAGTGAGCGAGATACCGATGAAGAAAGCGGCAAATGCAGAGCCTGCTTTTACGACCAAAGTTTGGACCGAGTAGGCAATACTTTCACAACGAGCACCTAGCTTAAATTCACCGTAATCGACCGTGTCGGCAACCATGATTACATTGAGTACCCAAAACAGGGCAGTACCGATTTGTAGAAATACACCCGCCGTTGAAATCAACAGAATGCTTTGTTTGTCATACATGCCAACATAGATCAGAACAGCACTGCCTAAAATAGGGAAAGTGGAAGCACAAGCCCATAGAGTACGGCGTGAGAACATTTTTGCGAGTTTAGGAAACAACACCAGTGTGATGAGGTTTGCGATGCCTGCATAAGCCATGTAGTAAGGAAACAACTCTTCGTTACCTACAACATAGGTGAAATAGTAAACCGCGAAGGCTGTGATGATGTTGGTCGCCAAGTTGTAAGACAGTGCCATGCAGAGAACGCTGGTCAATTGGTCATTTTTGTAGATAAGTGACAGTAGCTTTTTCAGTGATACTTTTTCTTCAGGCTGTGTGGCGTCGAGGTTCGCGGTTGAATAGCGTTCTTTAACATTACGCAGCGTGATAAACGTCGAGACTAAGAAACAGGCAATCAACAGCAGCGTAAATATTTGAAACCCAAACCCCTTGTCGTCACCACCTACATAGTTGACGAAGGGCATTGCAATGGCAGCGGTTACTATCCACGCGAGGCTCGCAAAGAAGCGAGGATATGGGACTAACTCTTCGCGTTCGCGTTTATCCAAGGTGAGTGTTGGGACTAACGACCAAAAAGGAATATCCATTAGTGTGTAAGTCATGCCCCACAAAATATAGGTGACAGCGGCGTAGGCGATGAGCCAAGGACCTTCGATGTAGTGCGCGCTAAACACCATGAGTAGCACAACAGAGTTGGCGAGCGTGCCAATTAAAATCCAAGGTTTGAATTTGCCCCAACGGGTGCGTGTATTGTTAACCAACCAGCCCATGATTGGGTCGTTGACCGCATCCCAAATACGGGCGACGAGGAAGATGGTGCCGACGGTAGCGGCAGAAATACCGACTACATCCGTGTAGTAAAACATTAGGTACATATAGACGATGGTGATTGCGAAGTCTTTACCAAACGCCCCAAAGCCATAACTTAGCTTGGTATTCATAGAGATACTCATTGCCACTCCTTACGCCTCCTCTGTGAGAAGGCGCTAATATTCACGTTATTGTATTTTTTTATTAGTATGAAATTACTTGTTAACCCACTCTGGTAACCAACCCTCATGAGCCGCAATCAAGTCGTCAACCAGCGCGTATATCTCTTCTATTCCAAGTACAGCGGCTGTATGTGGGTCCAGCATTGCAGCATGATAAATACGGTCGCGGTTTTCAGTGAGGATGGCTTCCGTTAATAGAGTTTGAACATTGATGTTGGTCTGCATTAATGCGGCCAAGTGGTTAGGTAGGCGACCAGCTTTGATCGGTTGCACACCATTCGCATCAACTAAACAAGCGACCTCAACACAGCAGCCTTGCGGTAAGTTGTCGATCAAGGCTTCATTTTTCACATTGCCGTAAATGACGCTCGGAGTGCCTGTCCAGATAGAATTCATGATGGTGCTGGCGTATTCATGAGACTCATCAACGGTGATCTTGTCAGCTGTTTTGAATTCTTGAAGGTCACGTTTCCAATCGGCAATTTGCTCGACACAGCGCTTCGGGTACTCATCAAGTGGCACTTTATAACGTTCGATTAAATCTGGGCGATTTGGCTTGATAAAGTAGGGGGTGTATTCCGAAAAATGTTCAGAAGACTCAGTCACAAAGTAGCCCAATTTTTTGAACATCTCGTAGCGAACCAAATTTGTGCAGCGACCATTGTGATAAATACCCGGTTTAGGCGCTTGGCCACTCTCAAAAGCTTCAAGTAGATCCGGATAAATATCGATGTACTCACCACTTTCTGTTTTCTTCTCAAGAGTGAGGTAGTAAGCCATGTGGTTGATGCCAGCGCAGGTATAGCGAAGGTCTGAATAATCTAAGTCCAGGTCGCGCGCTAATTCTTCTGCTGTGCCTTGTACTGAGTGGCATAAACCGACTTGTTTGATGTGCGGGTATTTCTCGTACATCGCCCACGTGTTCATCGCCATAGGGTTGACGTAGTTGAGCATAGTGGCGTTCGGACAAACTTCGGTCATATCTTCACACACGCTCCAAAGGTGCGGGACTGTACGTAGCGAACGCATAATACCGCCTGGGCCAAGTGTGTCTGCGATGGTTTGTTCCAGGCCATGGCGTTTACACACCTCGAAATCCGTGACCGTACAGGGTTCATAACCGCCGATTTGAAAAGCGATGACAACGAAGTCTGCATCTTGTAGTGCCTCTTTTTGATTTAAGTGACATGAAATAGAGCCAGTAGCGTCTGATGATTCCATCAACTTACTGACGACAAGGTGAGACTCTTCTAAACGGGTCTCATCAATATCCATCAAGGCGACATGAGCGTTTTGTAATGCTGAACGGTGGAAAACGTCACCAAGAATGTTCTTAACAAAAATGGTTGATCCTGCACCGATGAATGTAATTCTAGGGCTTTGCATAGTGGAATCCTTTATCTCTCTGAGTTCTTTGTTGATACAGACAAATTACACCTAGAACCCACGTCGATTCGTCTCAGATAATCTAATAGCTCTCCCGTTTTCTAATATTTTTAAATCATTGAATGGAAATCTTAGGAAATGGGATAACTTGCTGGCTTTTAAGGAGAAGGGTTGTGCAATGAAACGAGTTTTTCACTTAAGATGCTGACTCTAATCACATTGTGCTGATCTTATGAAATGGGGTATTTCGGCACCATGATCGCCTTCAGAGTTTTATTATCGAGGAACTGCTAAAAGTCATTTATACGATTTCCTAAGGAACGAGATATGCCGCAATCAACCCCTGATACGCTGAGAATTATCACTTTAGATAAGTACTCATCCGAGACCGTGTCGGTAAGCCCGCTTTCTCTCTATTCTTCCTATGAGCAAATCGATATCGAACTCAGAGCTCCTCACTCCATGCCCGGCTATCATTGGCATGGTCAAATTGAGGTGAATATTCCTTTTGGGGATGATGTGGAATACATCATTAACGGCAGCCCAATCGTGGTTAAGAGTGGATCGATTGGCTTGTTTTGGGCATCGGTACCTCATCGACTCACCAATCCCGGCCAAAGCCATAATATGGGGATCATCAACATACCGATTCATCATTTTATGTCGTGGACTCTCAGTCGAGATTTAGTCAATCAGATAACTCACGGCAGTGTGTTGCAATCGAATTCTTGTTCGTTAGTGAGTGAATTTGAAATTGCCCGTTGGGTACAAGAGATAAAGCATTCGTCAGAAAGCCGCCAGCAGTTGGCCATCGATGAAATTGGCTTGATGCTTAAGCGAATCTGCCTTGATGGTTGGCAACAACTGCTCGTAAATCGACAGGACAAATCGACCTCAAAAGGGGTGTCGAAACACTCTCAATTCTATGTAAGCCAAATGTTGGAATACATCGCCACGCATCACAACCAGCCATTAACCGTGAAAGATATCGCAGAACATATTGGATTACATGCCAACTATGCAATGAACGTATTTCAACGAACGATGCAGATGACCATCAAGCAGTACATTACTGCGATGCGCATTAATCATGCTCGTGCTTTACTGAGTGATACCGACAGAACCATTCTCGATATCTCACTCACGGTGGGCTTCAATTCGAGTAGCCGATTCTATGAAACCTTCCAAACGTACATTGGCGTCACGCCGACGCAATATCGAAAAATAGCGAGGGAAGATCATCGGTGGAGCAGCCATGGAGCCAGCCCCGTGTACGACCTCGAGAAAGGCGCGTGTGATGGAAAAAGGCCGCTAACGGTCACCGATAATTTATAGGAAAAGTGGTAAGTGTTTATTCCGTTGCGTAAAGATGGCTAATACCCTGAACTTGGGGCTAAGGGGTTAAGGAGCTAATAAAGCAGAAATAGCCCTTGATACCCCCCAAGCTTAACTTCTTTCACATACTCACCAACCCTGCCGTTCACATCGACGGGCCTCATTGGCTTGTTTAATGGAATACTGAGTTTCGGTGCCGAATAGAAGTCACGATTTTTACCATAGAAATCGGTTCGATAAAGTACGCGCCCATGCTCAAACTCTCTCGCGAGCACCATCTCTTGTGGGCCTCTCTCTACGATGTTTGTTTCCGATCGATAAAGAAAATAGGTATAGGTTGGTAACAGCTGAACCTTGCCGTTTGGCAGATCAGCATGCACAACTTGATGCTTGGTTGAATCGCCGACAATAGTGTAGTCACTGGGTGTTGAGTGTGTGGTCGAAAGCATCAACGGAATGGGCTCTAATTTATTCGGAATCCGGTTGGCTGGAAAGCCTAGGTCGATCTTGAGCAGTTGTGTCGGTCGGTAAGCCATGTTTTTCGGCACGCCACTCTTCCAAAAATTCTCTTCGGTAGTATTGCCGCTGCCATACACATAACTGCTATTCCATTGGTTAAAATAACTATGTTGTGGCTGGTAACTGAGGTAATAAATAGCGAGGGTTGAATACTGATCTTGTTGCCAGTTATCTTGGCTGTTACCTAGGTATTGAACGCGCCCATAGCGAGTAGTGGCTTGGAATATAACGTTTGAATCAGTGTTAGCTAACGCTGAGTTATCCCAAAACTTAGACAACCCGGCATAACCACTAAAGCCTGTAGAGGGGAATAAGTAGTGCTCCCTAAAGTACAGGTTTCCTGAGTCAATTAAGTGTGATTGCCCGTTTCGGCCATAAAGGTTGGCCGTTCCAATATTAAGGCCAATTGAAAGAGTGTCGTCGCTAGCTGATAACTGTTTGAGAAAGTCTGCGAATTGCGTTTTGTATTGCTTATCCGCTTCATTAGACCCTACGACAAGACCAAGCTCTTGAATGGTTCCTCCTGAATGAACCTCAAATTGATTGCTGCCAAGGAGTTTGTTGGTATCGTCGTTGTAGGCGCCATTGAGCCCCTGTTGCCCCCAATGTTTGGAATAGTAGTTTCGCATCAACATCAGTAGATCTGGGTTAGCAAGGTTGGTCAATGACCATGATGAGTTTTGGTTCCACATTCGGCCGAAAGGAATGACGCGAGACTCCCAACGAAATCGAGCCGTAGCCAATTTGTTGTTCCTATTTTTATATTCAACAGGTGATAAATAGTTGTCTTGGTCGAGATCGGCTGATTGGTCAAAACCACGGATCTTGCGCCAATGCTTGGTTTCGTTTGGTGGTTGTGAATCTGTCTTTGAAGTCTGCAGATCTTTGAGTACGATTCTCGGGAAATAGTCCTTCAATTGAACTTGATTTAAGCGAGGGCGGATATCATTTGGGTTCCCTTGCCAGCGCACCCTAACAACGTATAAACGCCCGCCATCTCGAATAAACGTAGAACCAAAATACTGACCCCCACCATAACTCTGACCACTTCCATCGTGAGTGCTTGCTCTTACCCAGTTAGATGGGACTCGCCAGTTTACGGCTTGGTTTCGGGTCATGTTGCTTGTGTTATCTTCCATTATAACGACGTTAGACCATGCCGTGACTTTGCCCTCAATGTTCATCGATGATGGATACTCAATCTGAAACTCTCCGCCCTGTACAAAGTGTGAAAATTCAAATGCTAAGTGATTGAATTTCTCAGAGTGATAAACGTAGAGAGCGCCACCTTTGTCGAAATGTTCAAACACATCAGCATCCCAAGGTGGTGGTTGATAAAGAGAAAAGCCCGCGTGCTTTTCATCAGCGGTATAGCCGATAATCATAGGTTTGCGATTTAAAGTGGTATTGGAACCGTGACTCGTATCAGGCTCTGCCAGAATCGAGTCTTCTGAAAAGTGTAGGAAAAAATCTTCGTAATCAATGCCATTTCGCTCTGCGGCATTTCTAATTTCGTTTTCTAATTCTCCTGAATTCAGATCCAATTTTTGGTTGTACATATAACCAATCGCGCTGACGCTTTCGTTATCATTTTTATTGGCGTAAGCCCCAAACACTAAGTCACTATTGTTGACCTCCCAATCGATCACCTCTCTGGCTGATAAGGGGGAGCCATGTAAATTGAACCCATTCTCATGTTGGCTTGGTAGCACAATGGTATAGCTTGCCAAGCTGGTGTTTGAAGACATAAGGCATGTGAAGGGAAGGGCCAAGAGTAGTCGAGTACGGTGTTTTTTCATCAAGCTTCCTAGTCACAATGGGAGCGATTTAATATCAGCCAAATTAAGCATCTCACGCTATGTCAGTGTAGCAAAGCACGGTATTGGGGTTCGGTGTACATCGGGAGGTTAGCTCGAATAGATATCAGCATGTAGCTTCTAACTTGACAGTTTGGAGGTTACTAACAACTATTAAGTTGATGATTTTTAATCCGTAATCCATTGGTTCACCTAAGGTGAATGACTAAGGAAGTAGGTGCGGGTGTTTTATGATGTTCAATATGACTGAACTCGATAAATAAGGAGGGGATGCCCCTTATGATGTCTTTACTGTTTTTGTTGTTACTTGTGGCGATGGTGTGCGGGTTTTTCGGTAAGAAAACCGCCGCGTATGGCTTTTTCGCTGGCTCAGTGATCCTTGGCTTGTATTGGTTCAATCATCATGCGACTGATCCACTCTCGATCTTATTGTAAGGAGCTAACATGAATCGAAATCAGTTAACTCTCTTGAATACGCTTGGCCTGTTAGGCATGACAGCCGTTTTATTGATCGGCTTTGTTCTGCAGTTCGTGTTAAATGAACTTCCTTGTCCTTTGTGTTTGTTGCAGCGCATTGGTTTTGTGATGGTGGCGTTTGGCTTCATGCTGAATGTGGTTTATGGGCCTCAATCTCGTCACTATGGCGTCATTCTGATTGGCGCTTTGTATGGTGTGGCCACATCGCTAAGACAAGTCTCTTTGCACGTAATTCCCGGAACTCCAGGCTACGGCAGTCCTATTTTGGGAATGCACTATTACACATGGGCATTTGTACTGTTTGTGGCGACGATTCTTGCTGTGTCGGTTATTTTGATGCTGACCAATAAGACCGAATCTCATGAACCATACAAGATGGGCAATTTCGGGCGGATTGTGTGTCTTCTGGCAATCGCGGTGGTGGCATTGAATGCTATTGCTACGTTTGTCGAGTGTGGGCCATATCAGTGTCCGGATAACCCGGTGAGCTATTGGTTACTCAATCAAGGTGCGAGTTAGAAAAATGGTGCTTTGAGAGAGCGATTAAAGAACAACTGGCAAAAGAAAAGCCACAGCGTTCGCTGTGGCTTTGTCGTTAGTGTTGTGGAGTTTATTACCGTCAGCAATTAGCTAGAGTGGTGCAACCCATTCCAAACGATGTCGCGGTAACGTGTTTGGTTGGTGTCGCCTTCCGTGCTGAAGAGCATGATGGTTGCGTCTTCATTTAAGCCTAGAGTGTCACGCGTTGCTTGGTCTGCGCCCTCTCGGCAAAGTTGGTAAAGAAGACCTAGTGTAATCGCACCTGACTCACCGCTGATGATTTGGCTGTCACCTTGTAGTGGGTTACCTAGAACACGCATTCCGTTTGCTGAAATACTGTCATCAACCGAGATAAAGTAGTTACTACAATCACGCAATACTGGCCATGTCACTGGGTTTGGTTCTCCACACGCAAGGCCCGCCATGATTGAGTTCAACTCACCGGTTACGTTGACCATTTCGCCTTTCTCGCCTGAGCGGAAAATACAATCTGCGGCTGCTGGCTCTGCAATGATGGTTTCAAATGTATCTGCGCCTAGCTTGTCTGCAAGGTAGCCTAATATGCCGCCTGCCATTGCACCTACACCAGCTTGTAAGAATACGTGAGTTGGAGCGCTAAACTCTTGCTCTTGAACTTGCTCGACGGCTTCGTCTGCCATGGTCATGTAACCTTGAGAGATCCATGTTGGGATCTCTTCATAGCCATCCCATGCTGTGTCTTGTACTAGCATCCAACCGTTATCTTGAGCGGTTTGGTTTGCCATGCGTACCGTGTCGTCGTAGTTAACTTCCGTCACGATGCACTCTGCACCTAAACCTTGAATGCGGTTAACACTGGCTTGAGACGAGCCTTTTGGCATATAAACCACAGCTTTTTGGCCCATTTCACGAGCCGCCCACGCGACACCAGTGCCATGGTTACCCGCTGTTGCTGTCGTAAATACAAGTGGCTTATCCAGTTTTGAAGCAACAGTTTTAAGGTTGATCTCAGAAATATCAATGCCAAGATGTTTTGCCAATTGGCGACCCAGAGCGTAAGAACCGCCGAGTACCTTGAATGCATTCAAACCGAAGCGTTTTGATTCGTCTTTTACTAGGAGCGCTTTAACACCAAGGTGATTAGCAAGATTAGGAAGAGAGACAAGTGGCGTTGGTTGGTAACCTTCGATCTGACGGTGAAACTCACGCGCTTGTTGCGCTTGAGATGCAGTGAATAGCTCGCAAACTTGTCCAGTGTAGAATGAATTTTTTGATAGTTTTAACATAGGGCACACTTAGATACAGGCAGAGGAATTAAAGGCCATCAAGCGATGTTCAATGACCTTACTTTGTCGTTAATAACATTACATAGTTATTTTTTGCTATACGCAGTCACTAAAAGCAATACGTGATTACTTGATGTAAGCGATCGCTTCAACTTCGACTAGTGCGTCTTTTGGCAAACGAGCGGCTTCAACACAAGAGCGTGCTGGCGCGTTCTCTGTACCAAATACTTCCGTGTACACCTCGTTAAATGCAACGAAGTTTTCCATATCAGATAGGAAACATGTGGTTTTAATAACGGTATCCAGTGAACCACCACTTTGTTCCAAAACTGCTTTTAGATTTTCTAGTGACATACGAGCTTGCTCTTTGATGCCACCTTCAACAAACGCCATTGTTTTTGCATCAAGCGGTAATTGACCTGAAGTGAAGATTAGGTCTTTGAATGCCATACCTTGAGAGTAAGGGCCGATTGCTGCTGGTGCTAGATCTGTATGGATTTTTGTTTTCATTTCGTTTCTCTTTATATGATTTCTATGCTCTAAACTCGCGGATGTATTTGTAAATAGCGTGGCGAGTAATACCAAGACGCTCAGATACGAATGCTGTCGCCTCTTTTAATTCGAAAATACCGTTCTCAAGCAACTGCTTGGTAATGGCTTTGTTTCGACCTTTTAAGTTGACTGACTCATCGTTGTCGACTTCAAAAATAGCGTGCTCAAGCGCTTGCTCAATCACTTCTGTTGTTGAAGCTCCAAAGTTCTCATGCACACCCACAGGGGCATGAGCCATGTCTGGCATTAAAGTTTTTATGATCTCAGGAAACGGGTGAGACAAGTTCATATTGATACAGAACAGCCCAATTGGTTTGCCATTTTCTCCAGCTAGTACACAGGTCGTAGACTTAAGTAACGATCCATCTTTGCTGGTGGTGAAGTAACTCTTTGGCGTGACCTCACCAGTGCTCTCAAACACACTCAGCATCTTCAGCCCCAGATCGGTGATAGGTGACCCTACTTCTCGACCCGTGTGGTGTCCGTTCACTATCTTCACTACCGACTTTTCAAAGCTCTCGAATGAATGAATCACAACCTCACAGTGCGGACCAATAAAGTCGGCAATGGTTTCGGCTAAGCGAAAGTTCAGTGCGAGATGCTCTCTGTCATTGTCGGTGAATTCTACGTTAAACGATTTATATGCTGATGCGTTCATTTTAGACCACTGTTGTTAACTTTAATTGCCTTTCATTATCTTTGGTTACTCGATGTATTTCAAGTTGCCAATTAACTTTATGTAACTATAAGACTATATATCCGCTTCCTACACAAGTCTAAAGTTACAAATAAGTACCTAAAATTGATCGTAATCAACAATATTTCCAGTTTTAGATGCTTTCTGGTCACTATAGTTAACCCTAAGATCTTGGTCACATTATTTAACTTAAATGTCAGTAAGATGCTCACCGTAACGTAAACAAAATTGAACTATAGGGTTGGTTACTGGTTGTGAAGAGCAGCAGAAGTGCCTACCTAAATACAATAATTAGAGGTTCCAATGACTAACTACCTAAACCGCGGCTTTGAACAAGCTGAGTTTGAACACAGAACATCACGCGCTCAAAAAGTCATGCATGAGATGAATCTGGATGCGATGATTTTCACAACCGAACCAAACGTTCGCTACTTCACTGGCTTCCACACTCAGTTTTGGCACAGCCCAACTCGTCCATGGTTTGTCATCGTTCCTGCAGAAGGAAAGCCGATTGCGATTGTTCCTGAAATAGGAGCAAGTGGTATGGCGGGAACATGGGTCGATAACATTATTACTTGGCCTTCTCCTCGTCCTGAAGATGATGGCATTAGCTTAGTAGCTAGCGCATTGAACTCTCTGTCTTGTCGTCATGGCCGAGTAGGCGCAACGCTGGGCATTGAATCTCACCTACGTATGCCTGTGAACAATTACTTGAAATTAACCACCATGGTTAAGAAAGACTTTGTTGATGTGTCTTTAGCAATGCATGAACTTCGTCAGATCAAGTCACAAGCTGAAATCGAGAAAACACGTGAAATCTGCCGCATTACCAATGTTGGGTTTAGCAAGATCCCTCAATACGCAAAAGCCGGCATGACCGAGCGTGAAATCTGTAAACAGTTCCGTATCGATATGTTGTTAGAAGGTGCGGACGAATGCCCTTACATCATCGCAGGCTCAGGGCCAGATGGTTATGACAGCATCATCATGGGCCCAACTGATCGCATCATTGAGCCAGGAGATGTGTTGATCATCGATACCGGTGCTGTACGTGATGGTTATTTCTCTGATTTCGACCGTAACTGGGCATTTGGTCATGCAAGTGAGCAAACCAAAGCGGCATACCGCGCTACTTACGAAGCTACCACGAAAGGCTTTGAGGCTGCGAAACCGGGCGCAACCACGACTGACATCTACAACGCGATGTGGGGAGTATTAGAAGCCAATGGTGCATTGGGCAACGACGTTGGTCGTCTTGGTCATGGTTTAGGTATGGAGCTGACAGAGCGCCCGTCTAACACGGCTACCGACAACACAGTACTTAAGCCGGGTATGGTGATGACATTAGAACCGGGCATGGTTTACGCACCGGGTAAGTCAATGGTTCACGAAGAGAATATCGTGATTACTGAAGACGGCGCTGAATGGTTAAGCAAACGCGCAGAGCCAGAACTGATCATTATTTAGCTCAAAACTTAACACCTTACAAATTTAACACCCTACAAAAGCTGGCTCTGGACTCCAGAGTCAGCACATAAAAATTATAAAAATACGAGTTTCTCATGCAAACAATAGAACAGTTTCGTCAATTTGAAATCCCATTACAGCACGTTCAGGCCCCAAGAATTGGTCGAGTTCATATCGGTTTAGTACAACTAAGTACTGACCACTCTTTAGAGATGGACTGGGCAAAGTTACTGGGTACACAAGCGGGTGTGTTTAGCTCCCGCGTTTATTACAGCAGCGAGATGACACCAGAAGCGCTCGACCAAATTGCGGTTGGAATCAGTGAAGCATCAGATTTGATTGCTACTGGCTTACCGATGGATGTTATGGCGTTTGGTTGCACTTCAGCTTCTATCATTATTGGTGAAGAAAAAGTAGCAAACCTTCTTACACAAAATCGCGGTGATATTCCCGCAACGAATCCATGGACAGCTGCTCAAGCTGCATTTAAGCACTTGGGTGCAAAGAAAGTTGCCGTGTTTTCCCCTTATCCAACAGAAGTGAATTTCCCTCTTTATCAACAACTGACTGCCGCTGGCTTTGAAGTTCCTGTTTTAGGTTCACTTGGTATTGAGAAAGACACTGACATTACCACGGTTTCAAAGGAATCAATGATGGAAGCATTAAGCGAAATGCTGCCTGATTCTAGTGCCGATGTTGTATTTATGTCTTGCACCAACCTTCGTGTTCTTGACCACATTCAAGAGATTGAAGATCGATTTGGTATCCCTGTCGTGTGCAGCAACTCTGCGATGTTCTGGCATTGCATGCACCTAGTCGGCAAGACAGCTCAGTGTCCAGGTTACGGACAATTGCTAAATCAATAGCAACCAATGAAAGGAATTTAAAGATGAGTAATACAGTAAAAGGTTGGATCGCGGCCATTTTCATTGGCCTGCTATGGGGTATTCCATGGATCGTTGGAACACCAATTCTAGAAGTAATGGATGCACAGGTCTTGGTATGGGTTCGCTATACCGTAGCCTTCATTACCTTATTTGTGATTATCCAAGTCAGCAATGCGATGGGTAAACCACAGAAAAAAGTCGACTTTAAGCTTAATTGGGCAAATCGACACGACATTTTCTGGGCAGCATGTTGCGGCATTATTGGTCAAGGCGCTTTCAGTTTTTTATCGTTCCTGTCTCTTGACTACATCACTGCTTCAGAAAACGGCGTAATCCAAGGGCTTATTCCAATCATTATCTTGTGTGTTGGTTTCCTTCGTCATGGTGAACGTTTTACTCCAATGCAAATTTTGGCGGCGGTTGGTGCGTTCGCTGGTGTCGCTATCTTGGTAATGGATCCATCTGTTGAAGGCAGTGGTTTCAACATTGGTCACTTGATCTGTCTTGGTAGCGCGGCGAGTTTCTCTACGATGGCTTACGCTCGTGCGAAACTTGCTGAGAAATATGGCTCAGTGGCGACGATGTACCACCAGTTCATTTTTGCGGCAATCGGTTTTGGTCTTTATCTACTCGTTGTGGGGGCGGACTTCTCTTCAGCACTCGGTATTTTCAGTTCTCCACTTCGTATGGCTTGTATTGCAATTCTGGGTGTGGGTATTTCAGGTATCAGCTACCTAATCTACATCTATGCAATGGAACGAGTCGGCGTAGACGGAACGGGTATGGCACTTAACTTGATGCCTCTGTCTTCTTTCGTACTGGCTGTATTTGCCCTCGGTGAAGCGGTAACGCCAATGCGACTATTAGCGATTGCGGTCGTTATTGGCTCAATGATGCTGTTCATGAAGTTTGGTAAGGCGAAGAAAAAAGCGCCTCAGATGAAAACGGCGACAAACGCTAACTAACCGTCAACCACGATACAAATTACAAGTAATAAGGCGGTGTGCCGCACCGCCATTATCGAAAAATTATGGAAGATAGAAAGATGAACACAACAAACAGAGACACATTTTTAGGATGGACTGCCGCCATTGCCGTTGCCTGTATCTGGGGCGTAACAGGGGTGGTCTCTAAGCCGCTTTCTATGGCTGTTGATCCGATGACATTGGTATTTTTCCGCTACGTTACCGCGGTAATTGGCCTATCAATCATTTTCTTTTTTACATCACGTAGCAAAAACTTAAGTGCAGACTTAGGGTCTTCATTAAAGATCGATACCAAAGATATTGGACGTATTGCGCTTTGTGGCATCGTGGGACAAGGGGTTTTCTCACTTTTTAATTTCCTTTCTCTTTCTCATATTGGTGCGACTGAAAACGGTGTTATCCAAGGTATGCAGCCGTTCGCGACAGTCTTCTTCGGTATGATGTTTATGAACTTCCGTATGAACAAGATTCAGTGGGGCGCTTTCATCGCATCTGCAGTTTGTATTTACGCAATGAGTGTCGGGCCAACAAACACCATTGAAGGCGGTACTCCGCTGCTGGGTTATGTTTACGTGACATGCTCGATGCTGGCTTTAGCGTGGACGGCACATTTACGTGCTAGCTTAGCGGACAAATACGGCTCAGTGGTTTCCATGCTGTACCAATACATTTCGGTTGCTGTGATGGGCATTATCGTTGTGTTGACCATGGGCTTGGACTTGTCTCAGATTTACATTATTTTCTCTAGCCCGCTGTTGATTGCACTGCTTATTTTCTTAGGTACAGGCATTTCTGGTGGTAGCTACTTGATTCAATTGTATTCTTTCAAGCGTATCGGTGTAGAAAAGGCAACGATGGCATTAAACCTCATGCCTTTGGTTGGCTACTTAGTGGCAGTTGTGACACTTGGTGAGCAGATGGCCATGGGGAAAACCATTGTCGTTTCATTGATTGTCGTAGCACTTTACGTGTTCACTAAGTTTGAAACGAAGCAAGAAGAACAGACAGCAGAAAACTTAGCTTGCGATAAGAAAGCAACGCCAGAAGCGAGCTAAGTGATGAAGTCAGTGACTAAAGGTTGGATTGCAGCAATTAGCGTTGGTTTGCTATGGGGCTCTGAGGCTGCTTTAGCTACCTTGCCACTGCAAACCATTGATGCACGATTGTTAGTGTGGCTGCGCTACATGATGGCATTCTCGGTTTTATCTTTAGTCCTGATTTTTGGAGCAATACGTCAAACCAATACTCAAACTAAACCGAAACTGTCGTTCAGTTGGGCTAATCGAAGCGATTTATTTAAGTTATTAGTGTGTGGTGTAGTAGGCCAAGGTTTATTTAGCTTCTTGTCATTTCTATCACTCGATTATATTTCGCTATCGGAAAACGGAGTCATTCAAGGTCTTGTACCGATTGCAATCTTGGCTATTGGGCAAGTTTTCTATGGTGCACGCTTTACGCGTATGCAAATTGCCTCAAGTGGGATTGCTTTGATTGGAGTGAGCATATTGGTTCTTGCTCCGCCGTTTACTTCGGAAGATAGCGGTGTGAACATTGGCCATCTGATTTGCTTATTGAGTGTGTTGAGCTTTGCATCTGTCACCCACTTACGGGCTCATCTGGCAGAGAAATACGGTGCAACTCGCACCATGCATTATCAGTTTGGTTTCGCAGCTGTTGGTTTTTTCATTTATTTATTGGTGTCAGGTATAGATGTACCTAGCCTGCTACTGGTGATGCGCCCTTCTTGGTCACTTCTATGCATTATGGTGTTAGGAGGTTTTGTATCAGGTCTGGGCTATATCGCGTATATCTACGGCATAGAACGTGTGGGAGTTGAAGGCAGCAGCATGGCTTTAAACCTCATCCCTATGTCAGCATTTTTCATTGCTGTTTTGGTGTTCGGAGAGCCTATCACCCCCTTGAGGGCGATGGCGGTTGGCTTAATCATCGTTGCTATGATGCTATTTGCAACCTCCAACAAATCTCGCGAAATGACATCTAAAACAGTTTCAACAAATTAATTTTAAGTAATTATTGGAGTTTCCATGACTAACACTGCCACTGTCACAGAATGGCGTCGCCATCTACATCAGTACCCTGAATTTGGTACTGAAGAGTTCAAAACCTCTGAATTTGTTGCGAATAAACTCGAAGAGTTCGGCATTGAAGTTCACCGTGGTATTGGTGGAACCGGTGTTCTGGGAATTTTAAAAAATGGTACAAGCGATCGCTCGATTGGGTTGCGTGCTGACATGGATGCCCTGCGTATTCATGAAGAGAATACGTTTTGTCATGCTTCTAAACATGATGGCGCGATGCATGCTTGTGGTCATGACGGGCATACAGCTATGTTGTTGGGTGCCGCGCAAGAGCTAGCAAACAGCAAGCAATTTGATGGCACCGTTTACTTCATTTTCCAACCCGATGAAGAGCGTGGTACAGGCGCCAAAGCGATGATCGAAGACGGCCTGTTTACTCGTTGGAATATGGATGCGATTTACGCAATGCATAACCTTCCGGGTATTCCTGAAGGTAAGTTTGTGACTCGCCCCAATTCATTAATGGCGAGTGAAAGTAGCTTTGAAATTATTATCAAGGCGACGGGTGGTCATGCCGCTATGCCACACATGGGAACCGACCCAATTGTAGTTGGAGCTCAGGTTGTGACCGCCTTACAAACCATTGTTTCACGTAATTTGAGTGCAATTGATGAGACGGCGGTTATCTCAGTGACTAACTTTGTTACCAACGGCACCGTTAACGTGATTCCTTCACAAGTGACCATTTCAGGTGACACTCGTAGCTTCACGGATCAAGCGCTACACAAGATTGAGAAAGCGATCGAGCGTGTCGTCGCTGGCCAGTGCATGTCGGCAGGTGTTGATTATCAATACCACTTCAACAACAGCTTCTTATCAACGATTAACACGCCTGAAGAGACGGCTCATGCAGTGAAAGCAGCACAAGCGGTTGTTGGTGAAGAGAATGTGAATGGAGCTTGTGAACGCTTCACCATCAGTGAGGATTTCTCGTTCATGTTACGCGAAGTAAAAGGGTGCTATGTGCTAGTTGGGAATGGTGTTGGTGAATGTGGAGGCACTGCGCTTCATAATCCACACTACGATTTCAACGACAATATTCTGGAGCATGGTGTTGGGTTCTGGAAGACGCTTGTAGAGCAACAATTGTCACAATAGATAGATGAAAAAAGAGCGAGAGGCTAACTTCTCGCTCTTTTTGTATCTAAGGCGTTCTCAAATTGGTGAACGGCTTAGTTTGCTTAACGATTCACCTGCTCAACAATCTCTCGCGTTAGGCGGGCAATCTCATCCCACTCTCCGTTTTCAACGAGCTTTTTGTCCACCATCCACGTACCACCGCAGGCTAATACTTGAGGCACGGCTAAGTAGCTATCGATGTTTGATGGCGTGATACCGCCAGTCGGCATGAGTCTAATGTCGCCATAAGGTCCGACTAACGATTTCACCATACTGATACCGCCAGAAGCTTCTGCAGGGAAGAACTTCAAGGTTGTTAAGCCCATCTCTAATGCCGCTTCAACTGTGCTTGGATTGTTCACACCCGGAATGATGTCGATACCGATCTCTTGGCATGCTTTAACTGTGTTTGGATTAAACCCTGGTGATACCACAAACGTTGCGCCTGCTTCTTTCGCGGCCAGTGCTTGCTCACGGTTCAAGATAGTGCCCGCGCCGATCAGCATTTGTGGCTGTGCTTGGCGAAGCAGTCGGATAGCTTCAACAGCGGCGTCTGAACGGAAGGTAATCTCAGCCGCGGGAAGCCCATTCTCAGCCAATACTTTGCCTAGAGGGATAATATCCTCTGCGTTATCAATGGCGATAACAGGGATAACTTTAAGTGCTTTTAGCTGTTCGTTAATTGTAGACATGTGTACTTCTTAATATCAGTTTGAAAGAGTGTCGGTGATGGCTTTTGGAATAATTGCACCGTGGTGCTGAATCACTAGTCTCGCTAGTGCATTACCTTGTTGGCAGGCTTCTGACACAGAACCACCAGAGAGATAACAAGATAAGAAGCCACCGTTAAAAGAGTCGCCTGCAGAGGTGCTGTCAACCACAGTTTCGACAGGTGTCGTTGTGACTTTTACTGGCACATCTTCGAGGTTTTCACTGATCAAGCAGCCTTCAGCACCAAGCTTGACTACAACAGTTTTGACGCCGAGTGCATGCAGTCTTTTTATGGTGTCTTGTGGTGTCTTGTGGTGTTTGATCACTCCACAACAGTTGTTCATCATCGAACGTGACTAGGGCTATATCGGTCGTTTTATAGCCCAATAGATAGCACTCTTTTTTACTGTGACTTTTGAACCTGACTTGAAGAGGTTTAAGCGGTTGCAGATGCTAGGGGGGTCATCTGCAACGCCTAATATTTGGGAAGTGTGGCTGCTATTTACTCACGAAACCGTTGTACAACATGTAAAGGTGCGCTGCACTCCAAGAGAAGTTATTCGCGCCCTGAACCTCACCCGTTTCTGGGTTGTAGTTTTCCTGAATCGGGGTAGCTTCTGTTAGGCCTTGCGCATTTTGGAATAGCTTGTCGACCATTTGACGCGCTTCCACACCGTATCCATAGTTGTCCATACCGCGTACACCAAAGTAGAACTGATCCAGCCACACGCGACCACGCCAGTAAATGTCAGGGCCGTAAGCGGGGTTGTCCATTGATGCCGTACCTAGCGGAATCTTAGGTGAGTTAAACTTGCTGGTATTTAGCATGTTCTCTACGACTTTATCCGCATGTTCTTGCGTCGCTGCGTTGTTGAATAGTGGTGACCAACCTTCAGGCCCCATACCGCGCTTCACCAGTACCGGACCTGCACATTGGTTAGGGAGCCCATTTGGTACCACTTCGATATCGTAGTAGAAGCCTGTTGACTCATCGTACATACAACGGTTGATGTACTCTTTGGTGTCGGATGCTTTTTCTGCAAACTCAGCGGCTTTGTCGGCTTTACCCAATACGTCGGCAATTTGTGACAGGTATAGGTTGTCTGAGTACCAGTAAGAGGCTTGATCTACCGACTCTTGCATCAGTGAATAACCTGATAAGTTGTTTGAATCGTCAGTGTTCTCGTTGAACTTCACTTCCCAATCTTTCTTCGCCTGAGCCAGTTTGTTCATGTTCCCAACCGAGTCATCAAGGTAAGTCACCACTGAACCGTCTGTACCCATCGCCATGTCATACGTATTGTCGAAACCATTAGTGTCATGAGCGTAGCGACCCATTTGGTCTATCACTTCTGCTTCTTTTTGCGTTGGTTGCTCTGCCATGCTTTGTAGGTTGTCGATGGTGTCGATAAAACCGAACACGCCTGCGTTATCACGCCCCGACTCCCAACCTGCTGCGACTTTCGCTGGGATACTCATCGCTGTGTAATCACCAGAAGTCAGCAATTCATTGTACTTCTCTATGCTAGTTTCTTTGATCCACTGGTCGCCATTAGCTTCGTCTTTGTATTGGAACTTCATATCGTCAACAGACGCATCTGATCCCCAAGAACCGTCATTCACGTCACCTGCAAAAACCGTGTGGATTGGGTCTTTTGCCGCGCCATATTCCGGTATTCCGTTCTTGTTGGTATCACGAGCACGTAACCACCAATCGTGGAACGCAACTAGCTTCGGATACATTTCTTCCAGCCATCTTTGCGCTTCTTCTGGACGATTATGTTCGTCTTTCAGAGCGGTATACACTTCCCATACCGCCCATGCTGCCAGTGATGGTTTGGTATTTCGTTCATTCCAGTTCAGGCCATCGGTCGCTTGAGGGAATACTTTTTTGTATTCCGCTGACATGCCTTCCCAGCGTTCTGCTGGTAGGTTGTATGTCACAACATCAAGCAGGTAACCTTCATCCCAAGGGCGTACTGGATCATCAGATTGCACTTGGTATTGGAATACCGTGCGAATGTTTTCCATCGCTACATCTGGGTTGAAGTGAGACATCGCATAAGCTTGCTTCCACGTATCCCACGGCCATGTCATGTTGCCCGAGAAGTAAGGGGCCGTAACGGAAGGTGTAACGGTGTCGTGATCAATTGCACCCGCAGCACCACGCCAGTTCGCGTTTAATGTTTCCATTGCTTTTACTGCAACAAACTCATGTTCTTTTGAAGCCGCATCGTTGGTGAGACCGTTTTCTAGGTATTCTTCCCAACGCATGGCTGAATCGTGCATGTAACCTTTTGGATCGGCCATCACCTTATTCAGTTTTCCAAACTCAGACGCTTGCTCTTTGGTGTTTTGAACGTGAGTGTAAGCCGTGTATAACGTGATCTCTTCGCCATCGCCTAGAGAGGCCGTTTGCACGAAACCTTTCTTGTCATCATTGATGGTAGAAGTTTCTGGTTTGATAGAGCGCGTTACTTCGAACTTTGAATCGCCAGAAGTCAGCAACGACCAGGAATCGCGAACTGCGCCAAAAGACACATCTACGCCATTTTCTGTCGCCGCGATTTCACGTGAGTAAGTAGGGTATGCATCTTCAACACTGCGAACGGTGCTGTCGTCATTCTTGTATGCCGTGCCATCATCAGCACGATAGTTTTGCATCAACTCACCATCCCATTCACCTTGAACATCCAGCTTATTTGGGTTCTTTATGGTGGTTTTCACAAGAGAAGTTCGATTAGTCACAAAACGCATTTCTAGCTCGGCTTCAATACCGTTCTCGCCAGTATACTTTTGGATCAACGCGCCAGGTTGTGAGTATGCGTTTGTCAGTTCTAGCGGCATAACCTGACCATCAACAGTCAGAGACAAGCGGTCAAAACGTGCAGCCATGAATGACACGTATTCTTCGGTCAGCAGTGCTGTACCACCAAGAGTGATTTCACCGCCTTTGGTGTCTAATGTGTGGCCGTGCCATGAACCGTTATCGAACATTGGAATGTAGCGCAGGTGACCGCCGTGTAAATCACGTAATGCCACTGGTACCCCTGCACGATCGATGGTGTTGTGGAATTCGGCCGCTTTAAGTGGAGCATCTATATTCGAGCTATTATCACTACTGTTGCATCCGCTTAGCGTTAGAGCAACTCCGACAGCAATCGCACATAGAGACGTTTTAAACTGCATGTTGTATCCTTAATTTATTGATTTTTGAACCTGATCAGGCGAAAAAAGGTCGAGACATGCCCTGCCGAGTTTCGTGATGAAGATTCAGCCTTATTTATTTCACTTATTGGTATCAGAAAAGACCGCTTATTTACGTCTATTCTTTATTTATTCAACTTGTTTAAATAACAAGTAATTAATTATTTTTCGTTTGCCATCGATATGGATTTTAATAATTCACCATCAATATTTGGAATCGTATCAGAAAGAAATATCTGATTGCCTGGTGTGTAGGTCATCAATACATTTCTGAGTCGTTCGCTACCTTCACCATTCTTGTTTTGTACATCAAACTCAATCAGTTTGTTGTATACTTCGTTCGCCAGTTTCTCTTCTTGTTCTTCAGTAATAGCAATGCTTCCCATACAGATAGGGGGACGTACATCATGGCTGAAAACTTCATTTCGAAAACGTTTAGCGAATAAAGTATCAAGCTTAGAACCTTCTTCAAAAATAAAACGACCTTGATCTTTGAATCGGTATTGGTCATTACCTTTTAATTCAACATAATCCATCATTTCTAATGCGCGAAAATATATGGCGACTGACGTATGGCTCAGTCGGTATTTACTGGCAATATCTTGTGGTGACCATTCTTTTCGTCGTAATAGATACAAAAAGTCAAACAAATATGGGTGCTGGTTAAATATTTCACTGTTGATATCGGTGATGAATTGTTCGTTATCTTGCTGTAACTGTTTGCCTCGCATAGATAATTCTACCAAGTCAGTATCTAAATGAGTGGCATACGAAAGTATTTTGTCTAGCCCCAAAGACGTATTGTGCAGTTGCCTTTTAATAGTTGATAGAGGAATTGCCATCCCAACAGAGAGGTCGGAATAACAAATCCCTTTCTCTTTGATTTTTTCTCGTAAAGCAGCAAGTAAATACGTTGCGGAATTATTCATCTAACAATGCCTGTTTTATTTTTGTCAGCATCCCTGATAATAAATTCAAGAGAATCCTACTCTTGTGATTCTGGTTCCAAACATTTCCAACATTTACTATGAGTTAAATAACTACCAAGCTTGAGATTTTTACTTGTTGCTATCTGTACAAGTTTTACTCAATATTATTAGTTTTTATCTCTTTGTCAGTATGCGATGAGTATAATTGTTTTGATGCATAAAATTAAGTTAACGATGGTTTTTAGTAAAAGTTTTCTTTAGAGAGGTTAATTTATTAGGTGGGAAGTATCAAAAAGCTGTACTTAGGAATTTAGTCTAGCTTGATATCACAAAATATTCGCGAGTGACTGGTATTTCATTGAGTTGGTGACCAGTGAAAACCTTGTTATAAGGAGTGAGGAGGTTAGTTAAATAGAGAGTGGAATTATTGAAGCGTAATCATATTATATAATTATGTTCTAAATTTTTATGTATTTATTCTATTTATTGTTAGACCTGAAAACTATTTGATGCCTCACAATTTATAAGAGCGTTTAAGCGAGCAAATGGGATTACACCTTATCAGTGGAAGAAAGGCCATGTTGAGTGATAAACATGGCCTTTCTTAGATTGCTTCTGAACTAGTCGCTTTGTTGCTCAGTATTCAAATGCCGAATCAACTTGGCTGGAGTGCCACCGTATAAGCAGTCTGGTGGTACATCACTGTTAACCACTGAGTTCGCTGCGATAACAGAGCGAGCGCCAATTGTAACGCCTTGGTTGATGACCGAGTTTCCGCCAATCCAAACATCATCTTCGACTGTAATAGGTAGACAGAAAGTCTCCCACTTACGACGACTGAGGTGATCCAGTGAGTGAGAGGCCGTGTAAAATTGGGCACTTGGCCCCACCAATACATTGCTACCGATCTTGATGTTCGCACCATCTAGCATTACTACGTTCATGTTGATAAAGGTGTCGTCACCGATCTCAATGGTTTTACCAAACTCACAATGAAACGGGGGACGGACAACGCTGCTGCCTACTTTACCAAACAGGTTAGCCTGAAGACTTGGTAGCTGAGTATCGTCTGAACATTGATTCAAGTCTGATAGCGCCTTGCTAGCGTGAGTGCGAATGTGGTCTATCTCATGGTCTGCACCATCAAAAATCTCGCCGGATAGCATTTTCTCGAGTTCTGTTTTCGTTTTCATCGCTTGCACCTCACTAGTCAACATGGGTACTAGAATACGGATAATTAGACATAAAAAAAGAGAAAAGCCTCAGCCTTTCTCTTCCTGTTTTTATTCAAGCTAGCCATTAATTTCGCGTTGTCCACGAATGCATAGATGAACAATAGTAATAATTATTGTGTGATGACTAGCTAAATGGGCAACTCACTTATTTGTCTACTCATTAGATCGACTCGAAACTCTTTACCCATGAGCTCGTACACATTGAATTGAACCATATTCCAATGTTCTTCAAAGTTGTATTCAAAAATACTGTCGCCTGTTTCTAGGCTTTGGGTGAGTGTCCACTCGTGATGACTTAGAATGAGTAACTTTGATTGCGATCTATTGAAGAGGTCGTTAATGCCGATAATTCGTCATGAAACGTTTTTAACCTATCTCTACAAGCTGTCCAGTCTGCAAATTCGACGACAGACCAATCTTCTTGAGGCTCACCACATACGTCGTTGTATGAAGCGCAGCCCGAGGTAATCAGTAATAAGATGACACTTGAAAGTTTTGGTACTAGATTCACGTTCTTGTCCGGTTGTTTGGTTTGCAACCAGAGTAAGTCACTTCGCCGTCAGGTTATAATCACATCTGTAGGGTTAGACCCTCATATTGTCGGGCATGAATGCACAGCGATTCTATTAGTTTGCTTCGAATAGGCCCACTTTGCGATTGGTTCATGGACCAAATAGCTAATGGAAATCTAAGCTTTGTATTCAGTTCTTCAACGTTGAGTTCAATGAGTTTTTCGAGTTCTAATTCGTTTTCGACAATGTGTGCGGGTACAACAGCCCAACCTTCACCTAACGTCAATAGTGCGATGAAAATACTAATATTTTCTATTTTTTGGATATTGGGAGAAACGATGATTTTCCTAGATATATCGTTGTAGTCTTCAAGCAGTATCTGACGATGTGCACCTAGATCTCGTGCGTTTAGCTTTTGTTTTGAATTAGGGAAAAAAGATGGGCTTGCGACCACCTTGAATGGCATGCTCATTAGATGTACATAGTCTGTGGAGCTTGCGCCTTGGGTATTGTTATCTAGCAGAACAATGCCCAAATCAGTCTCTCCCGTTTGTAGAGAATCCCTTGTTTGATCAGTACTTCGATGAAGCCAGTGCACATTTACATAAGGATATTCTTTTCTTATATCCATCATTACGGATGCAATCATTTCTGATGGAACCAATCCGCTATGGTAAATCGTAATGTTACTCTCAACGCCTGACTCAATAGTCATGCATAGATTTTCGAATGCTATCGAGCTGTCATTAAGGCTTTTGGCGTGCCGAAACAGTGCATGACCATGCTCAGTTAACACTGGGAATTTTCCATTGCGGTCGAACAAAGTCATGTTCGTTTCGATTTCTAGATTACTAATGACCTGACCAAGCGTTGTTCTGTGCTTGTTTAAGTGCCTAGCAGCTGCACTAAACGATCCTGTCTCGACAACGGCAACAAATGTCCGTACCTGCTCGTAACTAATATTCATGTGATGATCAAACCCTGCAGAAATGATTTCTATGTGACACTAGTCTTTGACACCTTGCTCGTCATTATTTTTAAGTGAAAAGAGTGATAGATGATGTGAAAAGGGTCGGTATCAATTGGGTGCCGATGCTTATATTCTCGACTTTTTTATTCCATTTAATAGAACAAAAAAAAGCTCTCAAAAAATTGAGAGCCTTAAATGCATTATCTGCCTAAATACATTATCTGTCTAAATACAAGGCTAGGCAGCTTAAGTTATGTTTCGCAAATTAGATTTGCTCAACGAAACCCATTAGGTGCTGTTTCACTTCGTCTGAAGCAAAAGCGCTGTCTACAGAGTACTTGTAGATCTCTGCGTAGTCTTCTTTAGTTAGACCGAACGTTTCACACACACGCTTCACTTCGTTAGTCATGGTTGTGTTCGACACAGTACGGTTGTCTGTGTTGATAGTCACAACGATGCCGTCTTTCTTGAATTCAGCAATTGGGTGGTCGCTGAATTTGTGAATACATTTAGTTTGAACGTTACTTGTTGGGCAAGTCTCAAGCGCAACTTGCTTCTCTTTAACGATGTTGTACGCGTCTTCGTTACCTTGGATGTGAACACCGTGGCCGATACGCTCAGCGTCAAGCAGTGTTACTGCATCGTAAACGTTTTGACCGTGCCATTGTTCACCAGCATGAACTGTAATGCGGTAGCCTTTTTCAAGAGCGTATTGCGTGTACTCAGGGAATTCAGCGCAGAAGCCCGGCTTTTCACCGCCAGCAATATCAAACGCAACCACACCTTTACCTAGGTAAGGTTGGCCTGCGTCGATCACGTCTTTGATAGAATCTTTCGGGAACATACGAAGCACAGACATGATGTAGTTGCCCTTGATGTCGTATTTCTCTTCTGCGCGCTTCATGCCTTTTACTGCACTTGCAATGATCGTATCAAGAGACAAGCCCTTGTTTACGTGCAGGATTGGTGCGAAACGAACTTCTAGGTACTTAACGTTTTCTAGTGCAGCGTCTTCGTAAAGCTCGAAAGAGATACGCTCAATCGCTTCTTCAGTTTGCATTACTTGTAGTGGCAGGCTGAAACAAGCCAGATACTCATCTAGGTTTTTACAATCTTCTGGCACCGTTAGAGATTGAACAACCGCGTCGCGATCTTCAGGTAGTTCGATATTGTACTGTTTTGCTAGGTCAATAATCGTATCTGGGCGAACACTTCCGTCTAGGTGGCAGTGTAAATCAATCTTTGGTAGTGCTAGAAAATCCATGAGTATTCCTTAATTCTATTATTATTTGAGCGTGTTAACTCACATGCGCTAAATTTACCAAGACCATGATATGATTTAAAGTGACAATTAATCATCATTAACCTGAATTTAGGGAATATCATGGTAGATGTTAAAAGCTTACTTAAATGCGACATGAATTTGCTGCTTTGCCTACATGTTCTTATTGAAGAACGAAGTGTGAGTAAAACAGCAGAGCGACTCTTTTTGAGCCAGTCTGCGGTAAGTAAACAGCTCACTAAGCTGAGAGCTTTGTTTGATGATCCGCTGTTTGAGCGTGAATCCAAAGGGCTATTTCCCACACCCAAAGCACTCGCGTTAGCGCCTAAGATCCATCAAATCCTACTGCAAATCGAAAAGCTGACCGTTCCCGAAGTTTTCGACCCTAAAGACAGTGAGCGTACCTTCACTATAGACCTTGTCGAAACCGCCTACACGGCGATTTATCCGCACTTTATGCCGACCGCGCTCGCGGATGCGCCTCATATTACCGTTAACAGTTCAACGTGGAGCAGCGATAGCTTCAAGCGATTATTAAAGCGTGAAGTGGATTTTGGTATCGGTATTTTTGAGCTGGATGAGCGCGCTTCTACCCACGTGCAGTGTATTCCTGATGCGCTTGACTACGTTGAGCTGTGCTTGGATTACTCGGTGTGTTTGATGCGTAATGACCATCCTGCGTTGCAAGAGGAGTGGAATCTCGACACCTTTTTGAAATATCGACATATACAGTTGGTGACAGGAGGTGCGGGTGACTGGCTATTGATGGAGGTGCTCAATTCTAAGCAACTGGAGATCAACAAGGCGGCTAACGTTTCAGATATCACCAGTGCCATCAAGCTGTGCAAGCAGAGCGACTTGTTAATGTGTTATCCATACAACTCGGTACGCGATTACATTGATAGCGGAGAGTTGGTGATGAAGCCCGTTCCGGTTGATTTGGTACCGGGAGGTTTGTTCCTATTGTGGCATAAATACTTCGATTCAGAACCGAGCCACAAATGGTTGCGCGATCTGATCGTCAATAAGACCCAAGACACTCAGATGTGAGTCATCAACTGAAGTATTCAAAGAAGTGAAAGGTTTTTCGCTTTTTTTCGTCTTTTTAGAGTGGGCATCGTCTTAGTAGAGCGCTTAATTCCAGTTAATAGTGAGAGACTAAAATGAATCCAATGCTCATGTCATTGATTCCGCAACAAATTATTGAAGATACGTGTGAGTGGGCACTCATGCACGGCGTCGCGTTTCGACAAGCTGACAATACCGCGAGACATTGCCCGTTCAGTTTGGCTCCAATGACAATGGAGCGTAAGGTTTATGAACACTTGTTGAAGGTAACACCGCTTATCACCAAGCTCATCAATAATGTTTCTGAAGACCACGACTTTTTACAGTCATCATTGAGCGATATGGCGAAAGCCGATCCGTTTTTTGGTCGCTTGATGGAGTTGCATCAACAAGCCCATGGCAGTGCGGGTGAGCGCTTGAACCCAGCTCGCCAACCATTGCTATTAATGCGCACTGATTTCATGGATGACCGTCAACACGGCGCAAAAGTGATTGAGTTTAATGGCATTGCTGCAGGAATGGCTCCGTTTGGGCAAAAGGCCACAGAGTTCCATGATTACATGCAAAATCAATGGCCTGAGACTTATCAGAGCTGGCTTGAAGATAAATCTGCGACTCCTGCTGAAAATCAAGGCTTAACGCAGTTGGCTTATGGTATTGCGACTTCAGCAAGAAAAGTGCGAGCTGACTTTAATGATTCAGATAAGCCAACATTCTTGATGGTAGTGCAAAAGAATGAAGACAATGTTTACGATCAACACCTACTCGAAATTGAACTGAAAAAGCAGGGTGTACGTACGGTTCGTCGCACCTTTGAACAATTGAGCTGTCAGCTTTCATCAGGTGATAATCAACGCTTGTTACTGAAAGATGTCGGCGCTGTCGATGTGGTGTACCTAAGAGCGGGCTATCAGTATTCAGATTACTGGGCTCCCGAGCTAGATGAGTCGGTTTGTTGCCACACGCTAAGTCAGACTCGCTTGTTTATGGAGCAACACCATGTCGCGATGAACGCGACGATAAGCCAGCAATTAGCGACCAGTAAAACCATGCAAATGTTACTGACCATGATGCCAGCAGCAGAATACGCACGTTGGGGTTTAACGCTAGAAGAAGCCGAACTGGTCAAGAGTGTTCTGGCTGATATGAAGCCTATCACCAGTGAATCGATTGAATGGTTTAACACCCAAGCTGATAAGCAAGAGTGGGTTTTGAAAAACCAAGGCGAGGGCGGTGGTCATTGTGTTTTTGGTGACGACATCAGCGAACAACTGAGCCAGCTTAAACCAGAAGAGTACGACGCGTGGGCATTGATGCAGCGCTTGTACCCGCATGAGCGTGACGTGCCGACCATTGCTGTACGTGACACCCAACAAACGCTAGTGACAGATTTAGTCAGCGAAGTCGGCCTATTCACCGCTTACTATCAAGGCAAACCCGTTACCGAATTGGACGGTTACGCGGGCTACTTAATCCGCAGCAAACCTGCCAGCGAAAATGAAGGTGGAATCCACAGTGGAAAAGGGATTTTGGATTCTTTAACACTGATTGAATCCTAATTTCACTAAGCAATAATCTAGTGGTTTTGATAATTGAAATCCCGCATCTACTAATTGGATCCGGGATTTTTCATTTTTAGGGCTCTATAAAAAGATCTCATTGACACGGGTAGAGTGATCGTTCTACTCTGTGGGTAGAGCAACCATTCTACCTGTTGTTATACCTATCACTGTTACTTACTACGATTGGTATTCAGTATTAAGAGAGCACTATGTTGAGAGAACAGATTGCAGCAAGCCTTGAAGTGGCGTTTAGCCAGCAAGGTTTTGCGGAACCGAGCGTTGCACAGCTGAAAACCGCTTGCAACGTGAGCCTGAGAACCTTGTATAAACATTTTCCTTCAAAAGAAGCGATGATCGTCGGGGCCTTAGAACATCGTCATCAGCGCTACTTGAGTCTGCTGTTGGAAGATTCCCCTAGCTCGGGCTACCAAACGATTACTCATATCTTCAACAAGCTTCAACAGTGGATGGAAGAGTACGCGCCGCACGGTTGTTTATCTATGAACGCACTGGCTGCTTTTCCTGACAACGAACTAATTAACCAAGCCGTAATCGAGCATAAGAAAGAAGTTCAGGCGTTAATGGCTAAGCAAAGCCAAAGAGACGACCTCGCTTCAGAGCTCTTTCTACTTCATGAAGGCGTATCAAGTGCGTGGCCAGTATTGGGCGAAGAAGCAGTGGCATCGGCACAGAATATGGTGACAAAATTACTCAAGGAAACAGTATGAATTTTGAAGTCCCAAAAACAATGAAAGGCGCAGAGATGCTAGGACACGGAGGGGCAGAAATGCTTGGTTACCGTGAAGATATCGCTGTTCCTCAAATTGAACCTAATGAAGTGCTGATCAAGGTGATGGCCGCAGGCGTTAATAATACCGACATCAACACGCGAATTGGTTGGTATGCGAAAAGTGATGATTCAGACGATGCCAGTTGGTCTGGCGAAGCGTTGAAGTTCCCTCGCATCCAAGGTGCTGATGTGTGCGGTTTTATCGTAGCCGTTGGTAACGAAGTCCCTGCTGATCGTATTGGTGAGCGTGTTCTGATTGAACCTTGTCTGACTGAGGTTTATGGGCAAAATTTACCACAGCCATGGTATTTCGGATCTGAGTGCGATGGCGGTTTTGCTGAATACACCAAAGTAGCAGCTAAGCACGCTTACGCGGTGAACAGCACAATGTCGGATGTTGAGCTGGCGTCTTTCCCATGCTCTTACTCAACCGCAGAAAACATGCTGACGCGTGCCAATGTAGCTGAAGCTGATCGCGTGCTTATCTCTGGCGCATCGGGCGGTGTAGGCTCTGCGGCTATTCAGCTAGCAAAAGCTCGCGGCGCGTATGTGATTGCGATTACCAGCCCAAGCAAGAACCAACAGCTACTTGAACTTGGCGCTGATGAAGTGATTGCCCGTGATGCGGATTTGGTTAACGCACTAGGCGAAAGTAGCGTGAATGTGGTTATCGATTTAGTGGCAGGTGATAAGTGGCCGGAATTCCTTGGAGTGCTGAAACCACATGGTCGCTATGCTGTATCTGGCGCAATTGGTGGCGCTATGGTTGAGCTTGATGTCCGAACTTTGTATCTCAAAGACCTTAGCTTTTTTGGTTGCACGGTTTTAGAGCCACAGGTATTCCAGAATCTAGTAGACCGTATTGAGCAGCAGCAGATTGGCGCCATCGTCGCAGAGTCTTATCCGCTAGCCGATATCCATAAAGCGCAAGATGAGTTCTTAAAGAAAAAACACGTTGGTAAGTTAGTGTTGGAAGTCGCTCAGAGCTAACTTTAGACAGTGTCACGCATCTAATCTATGTAAGAGCGAGCAAGCATTATGTGTTCGCTCTTTTTGTTTCTGGCGAATACAGGAGGCCTAGTCTCGCAGGTTGTTGAGTAACAGATCTTATACAGTTGAAAAGTTAATGATTCATTTGTCACTGTGTGGTTTATTAATTAACTGTGCGATAATCACCGCCGTTATATATCCCTATCTATGTTGTATTCATCTAGGAGCCGTATTGATGTTTAAAAGGGTATTGCAGGCACTATTCTCGCCTTTTGTTGATTCAAAAAACAAACCCTCTGCAGAGCCTGTCCAAAAAGAGCAACAACAAATCGTTGCTACTGATTCTGTTCGGTCTTCAATCTTTGTTCCGCCTTCGTCAGCTCAACCATCATCATTAATCGTCGATAATACGCTTAGCCTTCACGATGGTGAGTTCCTTGATTATTTGTTTGGAGAGTCTCGTCTTCGAACGGAGTCAGACCCATTTAGTGATTTTGTCGCTTGTCAGATCGAACGTTTGATTCGCTCTCCAAAAGCTTTGCTTAATGAACTGCCAGTGATGCCAGCCTCTGTAACCACGTTAATGGCAGAATTACAGAGCGACGAGTTTGATGTTGACGCACTACTAACAGTGATTGAACGCGAGCCGAGTATGGCTGCCGATGTGATTAAGTTGGCAAATAGCGCCTTTTACAAACGCAATGAAAAACAGGTTACCGACCTAAAAACAGCATTCCTAAATATGGGTTCTCAAGGGCTTATAGAAGGGGTAGTGAATAGCTACATGAAGAACTTCACGCCGGGCAACAATATTTACTGGCGTCACTTCGGTGAGAAAATTTGGAATCACAGTGTTCAGACGGCGTCGTTTTCTAAGGAGTTGATGAAAGACTCTTCATCTCAAGAAGATCAAGCAGCGGCATACTTTGTTGGGTTGATTCGCAACTTAGGCAAGATGATCATTTTCCAGATGATGGTAGAAGCCTTCAAACATGTAGATCCTTCTGTTCCGCCTAACTCGTTGGCATTGAAGCGCCTGATGAACAGCTATTCTATTCGCCTGACTTACACCATTGCTAAGTTCTGGGAGCTGCCAGAGTCTGTGTTGACCGCAATTGGCTACCAAGAGTCGAGCCGATACGAATGCACACCACTTGGTCAAGCTGTGTTTGAAGCTAACTACTTGAGTGAGCTGTGCTATTTACTGGAAGAACAAACGATTGAAGTCGAGCAGTTTAAGCGCAGATGCAAAGAGACACTGATGTCTCCGGCGGCATACAAAGTGGCTAACCGGATTTATAAAGAGTCTGAATTGGCGCTAGTAGGATAATAACGCCTGGCGTTGGCTAGGTTGATTCTGAAGTCGTCATAAAGCGGTATTTTCTAAATGGTCTTACTAAGCAGTAAGACCGTTTTTGTTTCAATTATCGATTAAGGGATCTTAGCCAGTTCTTGCTTTAATTTATCGATTTTACGCAGTTCTTTTTCGATCTTACCCTCATACTTTCGGATTTTATCCGCTCTATCGTCTCTTTTTGCTTCTTCTAGGTCAGCTTGGTATTCAGCTAAATCTTGTTCATTGGATTCAATCTTCTCACGGAGATCATCCTTCAAACCTTCATTGGTGCAGTTCTCTTTAGCCGCTTCCAACGCCGTGGTTAATCGCTCTACTTTGTACTGATTGTCGTACTGTTCCGCTTTCTTTATTTGATATTCGATCTCACAGAATTTCTTTTCACAACCTGTTAGCGCGTCGCATTGGGTGCTTGCCATGCTGTTAAAAGAGAATGCGCAAAGAAACAGTAATGAGCCTTTTAGGTGTCGAGTCATGGTTTACCTTCTTATTTGGGGCTATTTAGTTTGTGCTTATATTTGTTGAGTCTCACTTCGAGAGTACATTAGCACCCCATTTCTTTGCTATTGGCAGGGGAGTGTTAAAGATAAGTCGCTGTGCCTAATGACTTATTTTGAACACGACTAGACTTACAAATGGCTAATCCATAACTTATCGAGTTCGCACCAACCAAAGCCATTCACTTGTGCGCCGTGTATCTTTTCAGAAACCTCTAAGTTGAACGCCTCTTGCTTGAGCTCAGTCACAACCCCAGATTCATGCAACCATTGCTTTAGTTCCAACAGTGCATTCATCGCTAACTCAAAGTTTGGCTGGTTTGTTATTGAGGTTAAGCCTTGTTCGATTTTCTCTAGCATCTCAGCAGGTAAAGTTAAGTCCTCAAACGGGAAGCGAGTGAAAAAGCTTAACCACGAAGTGAAGGTGTCGTTCTCATCAATAATGCTACACAACACGACGTCTTTGGTAGTTAGGTAGTTAGTTAGGTAGTGGCCATATTCCACGTTGGTTTTGCTGTCGCCGGATACTGATAATTGATCGAAAAGGTTTTGGCATTCAGAGGTGTCTTCAACGGTGAATTCGCGCTCTGTTTTCGACAACGCTGGGTTTTGAATCTTAAAGAAGGTTGAGCCGAATTCCGGTTGGGAAGCATGGTTATCGCAACGCACAGTGATCGTTTTCTCGGGCAGTTTCACGCACACCTGATTTTGAGCGCAGGCTTTGCTCTGTGCCCATTCCGGGTAGACCCACAACTCGACTCGATTAAGAATCGGCGTGCTGTGTGAATACGCGCTATTGCGGCTTAATCTCAACATATTGCTTGAGAAAATGTCTAATGAGAACGCGCCAGAACCAATCAGCCTATCAGTCGGTGATGAGGGATCAAATACGGAGGCTTCAGCTCTGGCAAGTAGGCGTGGTAAATGCCAATCAGGTTGATTCAGTTTCACGACAACCACATTGCCTGCCGCGATAGAGACCTCATCAATATGCTGATAACAACGACGCCATATTTTGCTTTGGCAGAGCGAGTTAAGGTTGCGCGCTATGTCTTGAGGTTCGAGTGTTCGACCGTTATGAAAGTGAACACCATTACGAATCTGAAAGTGCCACTGTGTTGCATCTTGATTAGCCTGCCAATGATAAGCCAGATCGCCGCTGAGTTGACCGTGTTGAACGGAGGTTAGGCGTTGGCAAACTTGCATCACTAAGAAACGTTCGGTGCGTCTAAGTACTCGTTGAGGGTGAAGAGCCTCGAGTTCTCGGTGAAAGGGGATATACGCGATATTCTGCGCCGATGGATTGGTATTGCTTAGAAAGGCTTGTAACTCAGCGCCAGCATTGCGGCCGTTGAAGCTTAAGGTGCTAAACACCTGTTCTATGTTGCCTGCGTCAGCTTGGGTTTGTGCGTATTGGTAACACGCCTCTATGGGCTCAACCAGACACGTCAGCTGTGCTTTCTTACTTCGGCCTGAACTAGCTTGCCACTCAATCCAGCCTTGCGCTGTCATCGCTTTGAGTAAGGTCTGAACATGACGTTCACTCACGTGCAGCAGTGTGGCCAGTTGGTTGACCTGACAATGCGATACTCCAGGCCCAAAAGCCTGAAATATTTTTTCATACAGTTCAAGCTTGCGCTTAAGGTTGCCCAATTTGCTTTTCCTAACGACGAGGTTGAGTTAAATGTGGATAGCCAGAGTCAATGAGTGCGTTTTCCATCGTATCGAGAACTCGAGAGGTTATCTCTGAGCTTAGGATATTCGACTCAGTTTTGCCTTGAAGCACCAAATCTGAAAAATGGTCGATTTCAAATTCGAACCCATTGCCCGTCACTCGTTTGTTGATGGTCGACTTCTGCCCTTGATGTTCAATCTCAATAAAGGCCGGATTCCACCATTTTTCGTGAATCGTGATCTTGGTATCTGGCCCACTCAAATGTGCTGACCGGGGAAGATTTTGCACTGTTGATGCCGATATCTTACCGTTCATATCACCAGAGAAGGTAAAGCACGCATCGGTATCAACATTTGCCCCCTCATAAAGACACGACATCTTTACCTGAGGTTTTGAAGGGTTCACACCCAGCGTTCGACACAGATCGTAGAAGAACCAAAGCCCATAGACGCCGACATCGAGTGTTGCTCCGCCTGACAAATCCGGATTGAAGATAAACAAATCGGGCTCATAGTCATGATGGTTACCAAAGCTGGCTTCAATTGAGTCTATCTGAATGTTGTTGTCGACCAAGAATGACTGGAGCTCACGATACGCGGGAAACACCACGGTTTTCATCGCTTCTAACAGCATCACGCCATTTTGATTTGCAAGGGCTTTCATCTCAAGCCAATCACCAAGATTGGTGAAAGCTGGCTTCTCGACCAATACGTGCTTATTGCTCTTTAGAAACAACTCGGCGAGTGGCTGGTGGTATGGGTGAACCGTAGCGATGTAAACTGCTTCAACACTTGGGTCATTCGCCATCTCTTCATAAGAACCATAAGCCTTGTCGCAACCAAACTTGTTGGCGAATGTGGCTGCGCGTGTATGGTCTCTCGCGGCAACCGCATAAAGCTCACCATGCAGACAGTGTTCTGTGACTGCCGTTGCGAATCGATTGGCGATATTACCTAGCCCTGCGATGCCCCATTTAATTTTGCGTTGCGTGTCGCTCATCTGTTGCTCCAAATCGTTGTTTTGTATCAGTGTACTCAGAGACGTCACATACAAATAGAGAACAGATTTCTCAACCTGTTCTCTATTTATTTTATTCTAGTTGAAGCTCAGGATTAGCTCTGTATGGAGCGTTTCCAATCGGCTAGGGCTTGAATGTGTTTTGGTCCGATGCCACAACAGCCACCGATAATATTCGCGCCCAGTGCATGCCAGCGTTTGGCATATGCTAAGTAACCTTGGCCATCCAACTCACGCATTTCTTGAAACATGTCATTCGCTTCATGCTCGCTGCTGATAGGTGCAAAGTTATTGGCGTAGACACCAACTTCTAAATCACTGCCTAGCTCACCGATCACTTTCTTAGTATCAATAATGGCTTGATCCATCACTTCAGGTACTGAGCAGTTAAACATAATGCCTGTTGCGTTTGATTGGCAGGCAAGTTTGATCGCTTCTGTTACGCTCTCGCCTGAACGAATATTGGCAGAATCGCCCTTGGTGTCTTCCAAACTGAATGCGTAGTAACACGGCTTATCGGACTGCTTAAGAACCGCATGAATGGATTCAAATTCTTGCAGGCTACAGATGGTTTCCGCTATCCAAAGATCGATGTTTGGATCTTGGGCATCGTAAAGCGTTTGAATGATTGGCGCCGCTTCTTCTACCTTAAACAAGTCTGGTCGGTAGCTGCCAAATGGCGGTGGAATCGCGCCCGCCACTTTCACGGTGTGAGAAGCGTTGACAGCAACTGCTTTAGCCAGCTCACCAGACAGTGCGGCTAGTTCAAAGCCTCGCTGCTCGAACAGCTCTTCACCCAAGTGAAAAGGCACACAGGCGTAGCTATTGGTGATTAGGATTTCAGCACCTGCATCGACAAAGTTTTGATGCGCTTGGCTAACAAATTCGGGTGCTTCAATCAGCGCTTGAGCACTCCAAAGCGGTTGAGAAAATGGCGCGCCAATTTCTTTGAGTTCTCGGCCCATGCCGCCATCAAGTATGGTTAGTGTTTTCATATTCAATACTATCTAAACAATTGCTGAAGTTCTGCCGCCACCATATCAGACAACCTTGTCAGACAGAAGCCATCAAGCCAAGGTTCAACTATCGATGAGGGGGTTTCGTTATAAGCCGTCTAGCGGGCTAGTCGTGCCACTAAAGTGTTGCCCAATAACGTGAGTGTATATCTGAGTTGTCTTAACATCACTGTGCCCCAGTAGCTCTTGAACCGTTCTGATATCGGAGCCTGACTTTAGAAGTTGCGTAGCAAAACTGTGCCTGAAAGTATGACAACTAATTCGCTTGTGGCGCAATTTATTAGAGTTAGTCGCCTTCTTCAGCGTTTTTCGGAGTACCGAATCATGTAGGTGGTGTCGGCATACGATCCCCGACTCAGAGTATTGAGTGACGGATTTTGATGGGAATAGGTACATCCAAGCAAGTTGTCGATAGGCACTAGGGTATTTTTTACCTAATCGGTGAGGCAAAGATGGCCCAAACCCATTCAAGTTATCTTTAGCGAGCAGAACTGCAACTTGTGAAATTTTGTCTTGTATAGCTTCAGTGAGTGAAAAACTTAAAATTGTCACTCGGTCTTTATTTCCTTTCCCATTGTGAACAGTGAGAGACCCTTGTTTTAGATCTATTTCATTGATCACCGAGATAGCTTCCGCATGATTGAGTACGCTAGGAATTTTTCGAGACCGAGTCGCATAGCTAAACCCTAAGTCTCCTAGAGGTTGCTTAATAAATTGATTGTATAAATAGGCTAGAGCATTGAGAGCTACCTTTTGAGTATTGATGGCTACTTTTTGTTGATTAGCTAAATGAGAAAGAAAGGAGACAACTTCAGCGGCATGCATCTGTTCAGGGTGTTTAAGCTTATGAAAATGAATGAAGTATTTTACCCAGTAACAGTAGGCTTTGATTGTCTTGCGACTATAGCCTCGCATTGTCATATGTTCGCAAATTGCCTGCATGAATTGACTCGCCATATATCCCCCTCACAAAATCTGTACATACAGACAGTTTATTGCTTGTTGAATAATTAATGACTTAAAAAAGAGTGGTTTTTAACTCTGATTGAGCACGAATTTAACGAGAGTTTGATTTTAAATTATTGATTAATATATAGATTGGTGAGTGGTTAAGAATGAAAACGAGCGTTATATAGGCGGCAATGTGTGCTTGCACGTTTTCACACTTAATGTTTAAACCCACTTTTATATTAAATGCATAGCATTCAGTTGGTTATGAGCGACCTTTTTGATATGTTAAGCGGATGGATTCGTGATTGCACGATATTAAAATGTTATGTTTTCGGAGGGAATATGAGTAGTTATAAGAAGCTATTCGAGTGTGTGAGACCTGACTTTATTTGTAATCTCACAGCGACTCGGACCGAAGAACAAGGAGTTCTGAAGCTTACTCTCAGAAGTGAACACGAAAATGTTGAACTCTATGGGTTTGAAGATTTGGCTGATTCAGTTAGTGATTTATTATCCTCTGAACGTATAACAATCTCAGAAGAACTAGGTACTTATAAAGAATTTGGCACAATACGAATTGAGTGTTGGGTAAACGAAAGTTACTCAGAGTATTGGTGTGATCGCGCGCATGTAGAACAAACATAACAAATTGCTTAAGAGTGATTCGCAACGCGTGCCATTTTTACCATGCGTCGTTTTTTGTGTTTAAGGTGGTCTGCAGAGGTTTGGGCATTGCGTGCTCACACCTTAGCAAGGCGTTATGTGTTTGTATAGTCATCTAAATTATAGGGAGCTTCAATGTCAGAAACAGAAAGTCCATATTCTACAAATACTCACGTATTGAGTGCTCGCAGATCTATTAAAATAGAGTTATCCGTTTGTTTGGTATTGGTACTATTAGCTCCACTAGTTGCTGTTTTAGCATACTTTGAAGTTTGCTTACCAAGCGGAGAATCGAGCGCAATATGGTTTCAACGAAGTGGTTCTATCGTAACGGTGTTTGCTGTGATTATAGATGCAAGATTAGCCGGCTTATTACGCTATACGTCGGAATCTGGTTTGCAGACAAGTTTAGATGAAGCCATCAGGAAAGGTCTGAAATTACCAGTTCAGTTAGTTGGAATTGTAGCTTTAATTATTACGGTTTTGGGAACACTTATTTGGGGATATGGAGATTTGTGGGTGTAACACATAACAAATGCATCAACACGATTTGCTACATTTGGCATTTTAGGTTTCTTTTAGTTTACCGTATTAAGTGGTAAATTGAGCTTAATCTGCATGGTAGCAAACGTGTTATGCAGGCGTTACACGAACTAAAGATAGCAGTTTTTTGGCTCAGTTCAGTGATAGAACCATTCGATTTTTAGATGTAAAAGTAGGGTGGTTTTCCTTCTTCTTTGTTTCCTTTTGGTGTTCGTTTCATCCGGTTCGGCAATTGACCATTATTGCCAAAAGTTCATGGGTTTCAGAAACTAATTCACGTTTCAATTGTTCATGGTTTTGCCTCATTTTACTCTGAATCAGTGTTTTCCTCGCAGCATTATCAATCCCAATTGTGGCAAGGATATTTGGTTTATCAGATCCAAACTTGCTGAAACCAAATCGTTCAAATGGTGTTAGAAAAAGGATTGTTTCGTTTCACAGTTATTGCCGTTGATTGGATAATTTGCTCGCTTAATTGAGCCAGTCTAATTAAAATCGTTTAACAGCAAATCTTGGTAAATCAGTTCCTTACCAATTAAAGCGAAGCGTTGACAAAGATCGTGTAACAAAGCAATCAACACGATGCTAATTACACTCGGCGTTTGTGGTTTGAAGTATAATTGGTTTGAAAAGTAAGGTGTTCGCACGTGTTATTGCGGCGTTAGCTGTCAACAGTACTAATTAATCTTATGATAAACTCTCTGAGTATGATGCTCATCAAACTTAGGGTATACATTCTTACATTGCTGCTCTACATAATTATAAGCTGCGGAAAAGCCGATCAGAGTTAACCTTGATGGAGGCTTATTATCCATAGAGACCAATATACTATTTCCAGCTTTCATTTCAGACACAAGCGTATCTGATATTTCTTTCATTCTTTGACCTTCGTTGCCATAATTCGGCCCATAATAACCATCAGAATGATGCCAATAATTCCCGCGTTTTCCATCTTGCTCGTCAATTTTCCATGCTATGTTAATTGGGTTAGCACGACTCGGTTGCTTGTTCTTGAACAAAATACGAGGAGTGTAGTACGAACCTCTAGGGCCCCATCCACAGGCTATTGCAATTCTGTATAGTGAGTCTTCGACAAAGGTTACTTCTTCTTTGTCACCCGTAAACTCATCTTCAATAACACTGGTATTCCAAGAACTTGCATAAGCAGTACCACTTGACAGTAATAGAGCTGGAACTAATATTGAGCTAACTTTGCTAAACATTGAAAGGCCTTGTAATGGGATATGTGTGGAATAACTTTGGAATTCTAAAAGATGTCGCTGTTGGCGAGAACTATCTAATTGTAACAAACAGTGAGCATCAGTATAGAAAGATGGCTATGCATACTTACAAAGGCACTTGTGTTGATGTAGAGAGAAAAGCAAAACAGTTGATTGGGAAATCAGTAAGAGTCAGAACTAGCCAAAACACAGATAAATGGCCGCCAGAGATTTGGTTTAGTGATATAGAGTAGCCTAGGACCGCTTAACGATATACAGCTAACAAGGCGCTCAACAGTGACCCTCAACGCGTGGCATTTTTGCTTCGCAAAAGTCTATGCCACGGTTTCGGGCACGTTAGCTTGGCGTTAGTTGCCTGCAGCTTTGACAATGGAGTAAACAGTGTTTTTTAAGATACCTACAAGGTTTGTATCAGAAGAATTAGAATTGCTTAAAACTTTTCATCAGCAACAAGAAGAGCAAATCTCTGACTTTATTACAAACATCGACCAGCACATTCAGACCGAGTGGCAAGAAGGTTGGCACCAGAACTATGCAGGTGATCCCGGTGAACTGATAGAGTACCCAGTTGAAAGACTGGGAAATGTCACAGAACAAGAATACAACCTGAGAGAGATTTTTACAGGTGTAATGCCAATGTATCAGAGGCAAGCAATGCTTCTTAGCATGTGGGCTTTATATGAATGCGAGTTTACAGCCTACTATTCTCATGTAGCTTCAATGTTAGGGCGGAGAGCTACACTTCCCAACCAAAATGGGCCGAGAGTAAGTCAGCTGACGCACATTACAAATTGTTTCAAACGACTTGGGTGTTTAGATATTGAATCAGATGAGTTTATTCAGGCGGTTGAAAGATTAAATGGTGAAGTTAGGCTTGTAAGAAATGCTTGGGCTCATAATGGTGGCAAGTTAAAAAATAATGATGCTATTGCTGATGTTGAAGGTATTACACTCTTAACTGGTCAAGTAAATCTTTCGTCTAACTACATTAATCAAGTATCTGAATTGATGGCACTAGTAACAAGCGAGTTGTCGGATTCCGTAGTAGAAGTAGTGGCACAGCATAAATTTGAAGCCGGCAACTAACAAAGCATTCAAGAGTGATTCGCAACGCTTGGCAGTTTCGCTTCGCTCAAGTATAGCCAAGCGCCGCTCACACCTTAATGCGGCTACATGGATTCCCCCGGTTGTCAAACATCCGCTAAACTTATGTTGATGGGTTTTGGACTGCCGCTCTACATTCGGCCTACTTATCGACGATTCGAATACGTCGTGGCCCTGATGACTTGCGCGACTGCGGTGCCTTATTCGTTAGATGACATCTAGTGTGTCCGCCGCATTAACAGGCTCTCCGCAAGTGGTCTTAACCTATCTCCATCATTAGCGTCTGCAATGACCCGGTGGGTTTAACTCTTTATGCTGCTTAGGTTTCTACTTAAGCAGCATAGTTTTCATATTCGGTTTGATTGTGTAAAAGCGACCATATAATTCGTGCGTTCTTCGCGGCAAGTGCCACTATCGCTCGGTTCATTCCTCTTCGTTCTAGAACGCCTCGACACCACTGACTTAGCTTATCTTGCTTGTCGCCAAGGTTGGCAATGACTGTCCTTGCCCCGTGAACTAATAGTGTTCGCAAGTATTTGTCGCCGTGTTTGGTTATCCGACCTAAGCGAGGCTTTCCTCCCGTCGAATATTGCTTTGGTACGAGTCCTAGCCAAGCAGAGAAATCACGGCTTTTATCAAATTGAGAACCATTGCCTATCGAAGCAAGTATCGCAGTAGCGGTTTGCGGTCCAATGCCACGAACCTTCATCACTCGTTGAACATTAGCGCTGACCTTAGCAAAAGACTCGAAGACTTGTTCAGTATCGGCGATACGTTGATTCAACTCTTCAAGGTGGTGATAAGCATCGGCAATCACCGTTCTTGCGAGATGTGGCAGTTCATTTTCTGCATCTTCAAGCATTAAGGGAACGTGTTTCATTAATGAAGAGCGGCCAACAGGAATGATTAACCCGAACTCAGAGAGTAGGGCGCGCATGCGATTCATAAGCGCGGTGCGTTCACGAACCCAATGCTCTCTCATTCTATGTACCGATAAGATGGCTTGTTGCTCGGGGGATTTTACGGGTACAAAGCGAGTTGATGGACGCTGAACAGCTTCGCATATGGCAACAGCATCATTAAGGTCGTTCTTTCCTTTAGTTCGATAAGGAATTACGTATTTAACGGCCATAATGCGGGCATCGTGCCCAAGTTTATTGAGTGTTCTTGCCCAATAATGTGCACCACCACACGCTTCAACGCCTATACGCATGAGTGGCATATTTGCTATTGTAGTCAGTAGTTTAGAGCGAGTTACCGACTTATGAAGTATGACCTTACCATTTTGGTCTACGGCATGAAGACTGAAGTGGTTTTTAGCTAGGTCGATACCGCAGAAATAAGAATAATCAGACATGGTGCCTCCGATGCATTTAAGTACCACATAAGTGTGGCAGATCCTCGGTAGGGGGAATCCATGTCATTCGTTAGAACTTATAGGGAAATTTGATGGTTGTGCACGAATGTGTATCGTTTTTGCTGGTAGACAATGATAGCGTCTTGCTTGAAAGACGTAGTGAACACAAAGAAACAGATGCAGGTAAAATTAATATCCCTGGCGGCCACATAGACGATGATGAAAGTCAGGTTCAAGCTTTGTTCCGTGAAGTAAGAGAAGAATTAAATGTAAGCCCATTATCGTATAAGTACCTTTGCTCTCTTTATCACCCAACTAGTGAGTTGCAATTAATTCACTATTATTTCGTCGAGAGCTGGAATGGTGAAATTTCAGCTCAGGAGGCTGAGAGTGTACATTGGTATCCATTGTCATCGGCCCCAGTCGATATCGAGGCTGATAGTTTGGCTCTAGCTGAGTTTCAAAGAGTGAGTCAATATCTGTGAGCCCAGTTCTAACAAGCGCTTCAAGGTGATTCGCAATACATGGCATTTTTGATTCAAATTGGTTTAGTGTTTACGGTGCAATGCAGCCAGTTCGGTTTCGTTGCTCACAACTTAAGCGAGCGTTAGGGAGCTAGGAGAAATATGTCATATCCTCATTTATCAGAGCAGTCATTTGTACAGTTAATCTCTGATGCGATTCATTTTTACAAGATGTCTATTGAAACTGATGACCCGTATGAAAGTCAGAAGTTCGCCAGATCATCTATTTTGTACTCAACGTTGTCATTAGAGTCAGCAGCTAATTGCTGTTTGTATTCTCTTCAAAGTTCACGTAATTTTATCAACGATCTTGAAAAGACAACCGCATTTGCGAAGTTAGATCTATTCGCGCAGATTAGCGAAAACAAACATATAGATCGGTCACGTGTAGAATTTCAGAGAGTTTCTGAACTAAAAAAAGTACGAGACTCTTTTGTACACCCTAAAAAAGTTAAAATACCTTTAGAGTTTTCTGTAAATGACATGGAAGGTGATTTTAGAGAGTTGGGTTTGCATTTTGAAGCGAACCCAATGAAAGGCACTGGAATAGATCGCTCTTCAATGTTTTGGTTTAGTAGTGATGCAAAGTCTGCTTTGTCTGCTGTTTTTAGTTTTTTCGAATACTACTTTGTAACTCTACTTAATCACGATTCAAAGACTGTAATGGCATTGTTGTCTGATGCAGTTCATATCAATGAAGAAAATGCTTTTCTGTTTCATAATAAAGCACTAGAGAAAGACTTGATGTTTTTAAAGCAACAGAAGATAAAGCAAACATTTTTAAACTTAGGTGAGTACAAGCAACTAAATGTAATCGCACCCTAACAAACGCTTCAAGAGGGATTCTGTAGTTGACCCGATCTAGTGGACACCTTCAATAGCAATTGGAGGTGTTTATGCCAGCTTATAAATCAGGTAAAAAAACTCAACAATATCTTACGGAATTTAAGGTAACTGCTGTCCGACTTTCGCTTCGAGAAGGAGCTACAGTTAAAGGCGTGGCGCTATCATTAGATATCCACCCTTATATGCTTTCTAAATGGCGAAAGGACTATAGAGAAGGGGTTATTATGGAAGATAAACGTAAGAAAAGGACTCAGATCCCGAGCCAGAAAACTGAGTCTAGTCGGATTGCAGAGCTCGAACGTCAGAATGAACAACTTAAGCTCGAGAATGATTTGCTAAAAAAGTGGCAACGATTCGTTGCCCAAGAAAATCGACAAAATTCCGATTCATAGCCTATTACAAAACGCGTTATTCCATTGTATTGATGTGCCGTTTTCTATCTGTTTCTAAGTCGGGTTACTACGCATGGCTTGATAGAGAGCCAAGCCGCTACGTTCAAGAAGAGCAGGCTTTGAAGAAGCGTATAATTAAAGTGTTTACTCAGAGTCGAGAGACTTACGGCAGCCCACGAGTTCATGCAAAACTGAGGCGCCAAGGAGTTTTGGTTAGCCGCAAGCGTGTGGCTCGGATCATGAGAGAGCAAGGGCTGAGAGCACGAAGTTATCGCATTTACATGAAAATGGCCAAGCTACATCGGTTCTATCAATCGATTAAGAATATTAAAAAAGACACACCAAAACCAACGGCAGTTAATCAACAATGGTCTGGAGATCTAACGTATATAAAGCAAGGTAAACGTTGGATGTATCTAGCCGTCGTTATCGACCTTTACTCACGTAAAATCGTCGGTTGGTCGCTTGGTAGTAAGAAGAGTACACAGCTAACGATGAGTTCGTTGAGAATGGCCATTAGAAATCGAAAGCCACAAGAGCGCTTATTGTTTCATACCGACAGAGGCTCTGAATATCGAGCCCATGAAGTTCAAGCTTTATTATCAAAAAATGGAATTGTCCCAAGTATGAATCGTCCAGGTCATTGCACTGATAATGCGGAGGTGGAGTCGTTCTTCCATACGCTCAAAGGCGACATAATTAGGAAAAATAGTTTTAAAAGTGAGAAGCAGCTTAGAGATAAACTTGCCGGTTATATCCAGCATTTTTATAACCGTTATAGACTGCACTCAAGTCTTGGATATCGAACCCCGCATGAATATGAAGTAACGACGGGTTAAAGATAATAGGGTGTCCATTTTATCGGGTGAAGATCATTCATAAACGCGTGCCATTTTCGCTTCGCTACAATTTTGGCACACATTTACTCACCCCTTAAGCGGGCGTTATAACCTTGTTTTGCAATGAAACTTAGTGAAAAAATAATGAATATCCCTATAATGTCCACTTTAAATAAAGGGGTAATTATGTTCGGCATTTTTAAACGCAATAATTTTTTAATAGTAAGTATATTAGCGCTGGTAATCAGTCCAGTGGCAAACGCAGATATGTTCGAACCAAGTCCATCTTGCAGTAAACCTTACAAGCCATATCAGTTTAATAATCAATATGAAGTTGATAATTTTAATAATGATGTACAACATTATAAAGAGTGCATCAATGATTTTGTAGAAGAACAGAACGACGCAATTAGAACTCATTCTAATGCGGCTGAAGCAGCTATTGAGGAATGGAATAATTTTGTTAATTATGAACTTAATTAAATTCAGCGTAGGGTTATAACAAATGCATCAACACGATTTGCTACATTCGGCATTCTAGGTTTCTTTTGGTTTACCAAGTTAAGTGGTAAATTTAGGCTTAATCTGCATGATAGCAAACGTGTTATGCAGGCGTTATGCAGTTTTTATGAAAGGGAATGTTGTGGAAAAAATAGTTTATTTCTTACCTTTGGTGCGTTTAGTTAGCGTTGTTTTTGTGACTTTAGGAGTTACGATTGCTGTAATGACGTTTATTACAAATCGTATAGACAAAAGAGATGAAAAGGTTCATAAAAAATCATCATTTTATTTAGAGCGCTGTGAAGATGCACTTAAAGAACTGTGGAAAAATTTCACTAAGACTCAACTTGATGAGATTGGTAACTATACTATTGTAGAAATACTTAATAGCTATGATGAACTAAAAAAGAAGATAACAGTTGAAGAGCATAAACACGCACTTAATTTGACAGAATCTCGTTATATTAATTTAATATATAACGTTATTTCACAAGCAGATCTTAAATATGTTGTTGGCTTGGATATCGATGTCTTAAATATGGATTTTGATGATGTATATAAAGAAATGAAAATAACAGCAGAATCATCCTTACCTAATAATTACATTATTAAAGGTTCAAATTATTTTTATGGCCATTTAATGTATAAAAATGGGGCTAGTACCGAGTTATTTGAAGTTGTTGCTGCATTTATAAGCGACAAAGAGAAAGGTACAATTGCGAGTTCATATAAAAATAATCAGCGTGCATTAAAATCACTACGTCGTAAATTACCAGTATTTATGGCAGCGTATAGTTACCTTGTTGGCGTTGAGCAAAAACGAGAATTAACAGATCTGCCAAAGCCAATTTCAACTATATTAAAAACTGCATAACAAATGCATCAACACGATTTGCTACACTCGGCGTTGTCAGTTTGCCTTTAGTTTCAGTGATTAAGGCATTAAAATTCAGGTAAGTCTGTATCGTAGCAAACGTGTTATGCAGGCGTTATGTTTGAGGTATAAAAATGTACGTACGATTTGTCGTTGATCAGTTCGATGAGGATTCAAATCAGAGAACAGGCATATTTCAGGCAATCAGTTGTATGAAGAAACAAGAAGTATTCTACGACTATGAACTTGAACATATCGCCGAGGTGATGGGGTGGTTCGATGAAAACCTTGAATCTCCTCTAGACTACTTAAACAAACAGAAGTCTAAGAAATCTGATGTGTATATCAGTTGGTTTCTTGAGTCTTCCTCTGAACACATATCTAAAGTACGTGAGTTCGTTTTCTTAGTCGAAAGTAAGGGGGTCGCAGTTGATCAACTAAGAACAGAAACCCCTGGTAAAATAGTTTACGCCGATAAATATCAGGTGTTTGCTAAGCCATTCAGGCGTTTCTAAGCAAACATAACAATAAATTTAGAGTGATTCACAACGCTTGGCGCTCTCACTTCAAGTAAGTTTAGTGTTTATGACACAATGTTTTAGGTAAGGTAGTAGCGTTGTTCACACCTTAACTTGGCGTCATATGTACGGAGTGTTTTATGAATATATGGATATTTAGCTCGGGGTTATTAGCCCTGTTTACTACGTTAGTACATGTATTTGCCGGTCAAATAGACCCGGTTAGACCTTTTCTTAAATCGAAGCTCGATGATATACCGAAAGCGACACTTCTAGCTTGTTGGCATCTTGTCTCGGTCACTTTGTTTGTTAGCTCATTAATGCTTTTATACGTCGGTTGGTATGGTATTGATTCACTCTATTTCCTAATCCAGTTGCTAGGTTTTTTGTATATTCTGTATGCATCGGTGTTTGTGGCTGTTGGGCTGTATTTTTTTGGAGCGAAGGTTTTTGTAAAGCTTCCTCAATGGATATTGCTCCTTCCAATCGGCTTTCTAGCAAACTATGGCGCAATGTATGTATAACAAATACTATGGCGCCAATAACTAACTTTTGGCGCTGTTTCCATCCCATATAGTCTTATCTATCATCAACCATTTCAGAACGTTAAATGGTAGGTCACCACAACCTGTAGAGGAAAGTGCATTGAAGTTAACGAATAAACTCGTACGTTACCCGCACATTGATGTTGATCGTGCGTTTGAAAAAGAAGCTGAATTATTGCAGCAGATACAGGCGGGTGAGATTGGGCAAGCCTTAATGCTGTGGCAAGCAAAAACGCCAACACTCGTTTTGCCCGCAGGTAAAAAGTGGCCAGTGACCGTAGAGTCTAGAAAGCAACTCGCGGCACAAGGCTGGCAACTCACCTCGCGTAAAACAGGTGGCGCTCCCGTTCCCCAACTGCCGGGGATCATTAACCTGTCGCACATTTACCATTGGCCTCGCGATGAAGCTTACAACATCCAAAAAGCGTATCGACATCTGTGCAATGTCTTAACCCTGTTTTTTAAAGAACTAGGTGTCGATGTGGATGTACACGCCACCCCCGGCTCTTATTGTGATGGTGACTACAACCTCAATATCAATAAACAAAAAATAGTGGGTACTGCGCAGCGTGTATTACTTAAACAAGGGGGCGGCCAAATCGTACTTTCGCAAGCTTGTATCTTGTTGGATGTCGACCTAGAGAACATCGTTGTGCCCGTGAATTTTTATAATCAAGTTTGTGGAAATCCAACCGTGGTGGATGCGCAAGTTCATACTCCCTTGTCCGCACATTTGACTAGCCTTCCCAACGTAGACTCACTCTTTCAGCAGTTAAGCCAAGCTTTCATCAAGTATGCGTAATGCCTTCCTTTCGCTAACGCACAGCTTGCTCTTGGTTTAGGAAGACCAATTTCGTCCTTATCCCTTCTCTTTATAGATTGCCGGCTTGATATCCAACAGTGGTGTGTTGTTCAAGCAATCTAAGCCTCTTACTGTCACTGTGCCACTTTCGATTTTTTCAATCGGTAACACGGCAGCACCTATCGGGTTTGGCCTGTGTGGTGAGCGCAGTGCAAAGGTGCCTTTGGTCGGTGTTTCTTCATCCCAGCTTTGTATCAACTCGTCTCGCTTTGCGCCTTCTAACCAATACAAGACCAAGATGTGGTCTCCGCCGTTTAATCCGAGCAAACCTTGCTGATAAACGTCATCTAAGATGATTTCACAGATCGGGCCGTTGTCCGGTTGGATGTTATTCGGACACTCCGAAACCGAGTGATAAGGCGTGGTAATTCGGCCAATAAATTTCAGTTCTGCAGCCATATTTAGCTCCTATTTAGTTCTTTATTTATCTCTTTATTACTCGATTTATTTGTCATCGTTTTTCATGGTCACTAAGGTGTAGATGAAGATCGTAATCAAGATCACCACACCACCGATAATACTGGTTGTTGGCGGGATCTCGGTGAAGAAGATAAACGCCCAAACTGGCGCTAACACCGTTTCTAACATCAGAGTCATTGATACCTCTGGCGCGGTAATGTGGCGTGTTGCGACCATAGATAACACTCGTCCAACCGGTGCGGTAAACAAGCCCATCATGCCCATGATTAACCATGTTTCAACGCTGTAGCTTGATGGTGTTGCGAAGAAAAACATCACAACCGCGAGCAACAAGCCACCTAAGCCAACACTCGCCAATCGGCTGATATCTTGATATTTGCGCAGCAAAGTAAACATCATCGAAAGACAGATCACCGCGAACACCGCCAACGCATCGCCCATCCAATTACCTGAAGAAAATGAGCCTGAAACGACAATCGTAATACCAATCATCACCGCAACAATGGCAACCAAAGTCGATCGACTAGTGGCTTCTTTCAAGATCAACCAGCTGAAAATAGCGGCAACAGCAGGGGCGGCACTGAGGATCACAAAGGTATTGGCAATCGAGGTCATCTTGATGCTGAACACCAAGCCAGAGGCGCTGCCGAGCATAAGAATGCCCGCTGCTAACAATGGCCAACCGCTCTGTACGACTGCTTTTCGGATACCACGTTTGTCGTTGAACTTAAGCAAAATCGGCATCGAGATTGCGCTGAATAAGCCGAACAAAAAGGCAGTATCGAATCCGCTGACACCGGCATAACGAATGAAGATTGGATCAATACTCATTAATACGGCACCTGCGATCGCGAGGGTAAAGCCGAGGGTTCGTGTGTTTCTTGCTTCAGTTTTAGGGAGGTTCATTGTCGTCATTTCTCTATCCAATTATCTATCATCAATAAATCATACTGGCGAGTATGATTTTAAAAATTGGTTGAGTCAATGCAAATCATACTTTAAAGTATGATCTCTGTTTTGGGGTGGATGAAGTAATGAGCAAGATTGAGCAGAACAAAGAGAAGAAACGACTCGCGATTTTAAAAGCGGCGAAGGAGATATTCCTCGCGGAAGGCTATGTGCAAACCAGCATGGACCGAGTCGCTAGTGAAGCGAAAATGACCAAGCAAACGCTTTATCGTTACTTCTCTTCTAAAGATGTGTTGTTTGAAGCGACGTTAAGACAAATGGGTAGCCAGACAGACGATAAGTTGGTGATGCATTTGCAACACGCCGATACTCGACAAGCGCTATTGGGCTTCGCAAAAGACTTCGTTTTGTTTCACCTTTCGAGCGAGCATATTGCGACCTTTAAGCTGTTGATAGCAGAAGGCAGTAAGTCTCCAGAATTAGTGAGTCGTTTTATGGACGTTGGCCCAGATGATACCGATCGCGTGCTTGCTCAGTTTTTCAATGAGCGATTCGATATTGAAGAACCACAAACCAAAATTAAGCTGTGGCTTGGTATGGTGATGAGTGTCAGAGAGGGTGTGTTGATGGGAATGCCTGCACCCACAGAACAAGAGATTGCAGCTCACGTTGAAGCGAGTACTGACTTGTTGTTAGCGGCTTTGGCTTAGGTAGGGCTGTGCACCTGAAAAAGTAAGATATACGTTAGGCGCTGCTGGACTTTGATTATTCCATAATATGGAGCTGCAACGCCTGTCGTTTGGTCTGTTTACGTTTACTGGTTACGAGTTAAATCGAGCGCTTACCAAGCAAAGGTCTTAATGACGTTTTGCTTAGTGATTGGGTTGTGAGCTATGTCTTGATTGATCTTATCAAGAAACGGCTTGCGAGCTTGAGGCAACATGCCACGCATTGGTGAGATGTTATTGCCGTGGTCGCCCCAGTAGTAGCAATCGAAATCTTCTAGGTTTTCGAGCAAGTATTTTTCTTCTTCCAGGATCTGCAATGGTGTTGGTAAAACAAACTCGCCACGATTTACTTCTTTTTCCAATACCGATCCCGGTTGAACGGCTAAAGCCATTGGTGCTATCGCATCTGGCTGCATGATGTTCAGCAAGCTGGTGGTATTAATTGCATGCTCTACAGAGCGTTCTTTGCCGCCAAGGCCAAAGATGAAAGAAGCCAGTACCTTGATGTCTGCTTCACGGGCTAAGTTCATTCCTTCAATCGCATGCTCACGCGTCATGCGCTTTTGAATGCGTTCAAGCACAATTGGGTCACCTGACTCCAAACCTGAATAGGCCATGCTTAAACCTGCCGACTTAATCTCTTTTAATTCAGACAAGCTCTTACGACGGAAGTCATTGAACCCTGAATACAGAGAAATGTTCTTGATCTCTGGGAAGGTGATCTTGATGTAATCCAGAATCGAAATCAGCATCTCGGTTCTAATCGCCATTACGTTACCATCGACTAAAAAGATAGACTCTACATGCGGGTAGATTTTTCTCGCCGCATCAATATCTTCAAAGATGTCTTTGATATCTCTTACTTTGAAACGCTTATCATCAAACATCGTGCAGAAGGTACATTGGTTGTTACTGCACCCCAATGTTGTCTGGATGAGTACGCTCTCTGCTTCCATCCAAGGACGATAAACTTTACCTTCAAAACGCATAAATGCTCCTCGGCCGTAGCCTGTGTTGTTTCGACGAGGGCAAGTTTAGCAATCTGCATCTTGGGTGATAATTGGGCAAAGCGGGGAATCAGTATTAAAGAAATTTTAATAATCGAAAGAGCACGCAGTTCTTTGTCTGTATGGATAGAACTGCGGCTTGGATTGTGTGTGTGGGGGGGGGGGGGGAGTGTTAGTGGTCGTTTTTTACTAATGAATGATCAGTGGGCAACGCACAACTTTTCTTCGAGCAATTGATCAAGCACTGTCACCAGCTTGTGGTTCTTAGTGTTGTCTAATGCGTCGGCGTGCGGGTCTTTGAACAACCCTGAATCATTATCAAAATATTGACCAGAAGCGTTGGCAAACTCATCACTGAGCGCAGCACGACAAAGAATATCGGCTCCAATCGCAAGGTCGTTACCATCAACGCCATAAGCATCTTTTACTAATTTACTGCCAAGGAAAGAGGCTGGGTTTACAGGGATAATTGCAGTGCCTTTGTCTAAAAGAGTATTGGCTAATTCGATGGACCACATCGTTAGCGCGAGCTTACTTTGTGCGTAAACCGGACCATCAAGTTCCCCCGCATTCGGGCTAATCAATGCATCTAAATCTACGGGTGCTTGGGCTGCTGAAGATAGGTTGACGATACGACCTGTCGCATCAAAAAGAGGAAGCAGCTTTTGTGTCAGTAGATACGGCGCAATGGTGTTTACGACAAAACGCACATCAAGATTGTCTGGAGTGGTGATGTCCGAAACTTTATACACGCCTGCGTTGTTAATGAGTATATCGAGTCGTTTGTGATCGCTTTTGATTTGGGTTGCGAGCGCCTCAACTTCAGAGAGCGTCGATAGGTCTGCGATGTAGCTTTCGATGATTGCATTCTTAGACAGGCGAGACAGAGCGGTCACGACTTTATTGACCTTAGCTGGGTTGCGGCCATGAATCAGAACATGGTGCCCTTGCTGCGTCAGTGCTTTTGCAGTCTCTAAACCGATGCCATCCGTGGCCCCTGTGATCAGAATTATTTTTTGCATGTTCCGTCCTTCAAAAAATAGTTTGAACAACTTTATAACAAAGATTAATGACACATAGTTGCATTTGGCTCACAAGCTGAAGACTCAAATGTGAGTCTATGGGGCAAATAATGACCATTTTAACACTTGGTGTGTAACCGTTGGCGTTTAACCATTAAGTAAGACTATGGGTCAGTTTGTGGCTGACCCAATTTAAGAGAAGTGACCGAGTTATTTGATGTCTTGAACGTTCATAACCAGAGTTTCCCAGTTACGTTGGTTTTCCATATCGTGCTCTAGGCCTTGCTCATCGGCAATTTGGAAGCGCTTAACCGCAGGGGTTTTGCTCGTAGCTTGATACAACCAGTAAGCTTCCGCTTTGAGTGCTTCGTCGATCGGTTTATCGATAGACTCGTACACCGCTTGCTTACATGCATTGATCGATTCGGCAGGGAATTGAGCGATTCGTTTGGCAAGAGTATCGACGTATTCGCCAATTTCACCCGGCTCTAGTGCCTTGTTGATGGTGCCGTATGCTTCGGCTTCGTCAGCATCAAAGTCTCGTGCACTTAGGACGATCTCGAGTGCGCGACCTAAGCCGACTTGGCGTGCCATACGTGATGCGCCGCCACCACAAGGAAGGATGCCCATACCCACTTCCATTTGCATGAATTTGTATTTACCACGAGCCGCGAATCGCATGTCACACGCCAGTGCAAATTCGTGGCCTCCACCTCGAGCGAACCCTTCAAGCTTGGCAATTGTAGCTTGTGGCAGTTTGCTGATTCTTTCGAGCACCACTTGCAGGTCGAGTAACTTCGCTTCTTCACGAGAAACGGCTTCTGTCGACATGTCTTTTAATAGATTGGTGTCGTAGTGACAGACCCAAACTTCAGGGTTTGCTGACTGAAATACCACGACCTTGATGTCACGATCGCGCTCTAGTCTCATTGCTAAACCATTGAGGTCGGCAAGCATCTCTTGCCCTTGAACATTCACAGTACCGAAGTCAAAAGTGACGGTAAGAATCCCATCCTCGGCTTGAGCTTTAAACGTTGTATAACCTTGATATGCCATTTCCATATTCCTTCTGAGAGATTTCATTTCAGCCTATTCAGTGTGAATGCGACCTAAATTCAGGCTAACGAGGAATGTTCGAACCAACAATTAACCATTAAACGAAACACTATTAACGAATTATTAAGAGTGTTGGCGAGTTGTATAATTTCAACTTATTCAGTGTCTTAGGTGGATTTTTTAGCGTTGAAGGTATCTTGCTAATTCGATTGTCAACGAAATCTAAAAACTCATTCCTTGTTTGGCGCTCTTATCCTTTTCATTTAGCTTCGTATACTGCTCAACTAGGTAATTAGCCCCAAGGTACAGACAAGAGTAAACCGACCGATGCAGATGAGATCCGCGACTTTGAAAACCATTATTGAGAAAACACTGCCACTGACGCTGGGTGTGTTTGCGATCATGATGGTGCAATTGGTCGATTCGATCTTTATTGGTCAGCTAGGGGTGAATGAGTTGGCGGTTCACGGTATCACCTTGCCATTCCAAGCGGCGTTTACCGGTGTTCAAGTGGGCATCGGTGTCGCGGCAACGTCCATTATTTCTCAAGCGGTAGGGGCAAAAGAACAACGTAAATCCACCTTAATTGCCTCACTATCTGTCGGGTTCGGTGTCTTGGTGATTGCTTTGATCTGCATAGGCCTGATTGTTTTTAGCGATGCTGTTTTTGCGTCGTTTGTGAATGATGTCTCTGACGCTCAATACCAATCCATGCTGTTGATTTTTAATGTGTACTGGCCGTTGTGGCTATTCAGTGCATTGATGGTGGCGGTGCTTTATCTGGCCACCTGCGTTTATCGAGCCAATGGCGATACCAAAACAACCGGCAGCATGTTCTTGGCTGCCAGCGTGATTAACCTGATTCTCGACCCTATTCTGATCTTTGGATTGGACATGGGTATTGCAGGGGCGGCGATCGCATCGAGCATTGGCTACGCTTTCGGCGCAATCTACATGCTAATCAAGTCTCGTGGCAAAGGTTGGTTTGGCTTCAATGGCGCGTGCCGTAAGCAAATCAAAGGCTACAGTTTTGAGTTATTCAAGACGGTAATGCCAACCACCGCGAATCAGATATTACCTGCGGTCAGCGCGTTCTTCTCAATGTTATTGATTGCGAGAATCGGAACCGATGAGATGGCTTTTTGGAGCTTACTCGCCCGTGTTGAAAGTTTTATGTTGGTGTTTTCTCTTGCTCTGACCATGTCTATCCCGCCTATGATTGGTCGTTACCTAGGGGCGCAGCAGCGATGCAAAATCCCTGAGCTATTGAATACAACAGCGAAGTTCTTATTGGTTTTTCACACCGTGATGGCCGCATTGCTGGCGCTGTTTAGTGGCTGGATTATTCCTGTTATCTCGGAAGAACAAAGCATACGCAGCTGGTTTGAAGTGACCTTGTTATTTATACCGTTCAGCTATGGGCCGCTTGGGCTTTGCATGTTGGTTGCTTCGGTCTTTAATGCCTTGGGTGTGCCTCGTAAAGCTTTGAATGTCTCTTTCTTACGTTTGTTTGGTTTCTACATTCCCGCTTTATGGCTTGGCTCGATAACTGGAGACATGATCAATGCGGTTATTGCGGCGACCGTCGCCAATGTTTTAGCGGGCGCTTTTGCATGGTTTAAGCTTAATGCCTATATTAAAACTCACATTATCCCTCGTGCCGCTGCGGCCAATAAGCAGCGTGTACTCAGCGCAGGCTAGCCATTATTGATGAACATTGAACATCTAAAATTGTTTGTGAGACTTGCGTCTACACACAATATAAGTCAAGCAGGACAAGAGCTTGGGTTGTCACCTCCGGTAGCCAGTATTCATATCGGAAAGCTCGAAGAAAGCCTAGGTGCCCGTCTTGTGCATCGCACCACGAGAAAGGTTTCCCTGACCGAAGAAGGCATGGCATTTCTTCCTCACGCGAAGCAAATCCTTTTGAGTGTCGAAGCGGGTGTTGCCTCTGTCGGAACTGGTAACGAATTACCAAAAGGGGTGTTGCGAATATCTGCACCGTCTTCGTTTGGTCGCATGCATGTTATGCCTGCTTTGAAAGGTTTTTTGGCTAAGTATCCAGATCTGTCGGTGGACATTTCACTCAGTGACTCAATCGTCGATCTGGTCGATGGTGGCTTTGATGTGGCGATTCGTAATGCGAAGCTACAGAACTCAAGCCTGATCGCTCGTAAGCTCTCTACGGATAAACGTATTTTGTGTGCATCGCCAGAATATCTGGCTGCTCATGGTCATCCGAAAACACCAGAAGACCTCAAGCAACATCAATGTATCAATCAAACCGGCTTAGAAGGGTGGACGTTCGATACGCCAGAAGGCGATGTCACCATCAAGAAAAAAGGTGCGATCCGCGTCGATCACGGTGAAGCGGTAAGGGATGTGTGTGTCGATGGGCTGGGCATTGCCATGTGTGCGACTTGGATAGCATACAAGCAGCTCGCGGAAGGTTCGCTGGTCGAGGTGTTGCCGGATTACCCTTTAAAAGATGAGGCTGCGATCTGGGCGGTATACCCAAGTGCTCAGTTACTTGCGCCTAAGGTTCGCGTATTTATCGACTACTTTGTTCAATATTATGGTTCACCTTCTTATTGGGATTGCGAAGTAAACGGGCAAACTCAGTAATCTATAAGCTTCAACAAATTATCAGTTTCATTAAGCTCTCAGCCTCAGTAAGAGAGCAAACGCAGTAGCGTTCCAGAAGCACTTATTGAGAACAAATAAGAAAGCCCCGACCAAAAGGTAGGGGCTTGTTTTATGTTCTTTATAGAACGTTTTTCTAGCTAACTGCTGTTGTTTTATCTATTTAGTGTATCGGGCGTTTAATGAGCGTGTACCGCTGAATCTTGGTATAGCTCTGCATCAACTTCTTCGCCTTTGTTTGGACGCGGTACAATCTCAAAAGAGGAGTCAGCTTCTGTTAGTGAAGACAGCAGTTTGTTAAGTGATGTCTTATCACCTTTCACGCCTGCTTGTCCGTCTTCTAACAGTTTTCCAAGGCTTGTTTTCTTAAGCACGATATCAGACACGTCAGATTTATTGATGATCAGTGTCGTATCCGCATCTTGCAGCTCTGATACTTGGATGTTGTTCAGGTTGCCGTTAGACATCTCAACGTAGTAGAACTCTTTCACATCAGGCAGCTGAATATTCAGCGTAAATGGTGTTTCTTGTGCCTTTAGCGAATCCACTTTAACTGCTAAGTAATCCAACAAGTTCTCGATAGTCATGTTAGCCAATACATCCGGTGATGCTGTTTTCGGTGCGCCCGGTTGTGTGCCAATACGAAGCTCTTGAGCGCCCGTTAGATAGATGTTTCTCCAACCTGCACCTTCTGATTGATAACCCAATTGCTCATATGTATCTGCCAATAAGCCACGTGCAACTTTGTTCTCTGGCTCAGCTTGAATCACCTTATTCAGTGCTGTTGCAACGAAGCGGTATTCACCTTCTTGGAAGTCTTGCTGCGCTTTTTCAATCACAGCGTCGCTGCCGCCCATGTACTCAACAAACTTCACTGACTCTGGCTTAATTGGTAATGGGTTTAGGTTAGCTGGGTTCATGTCGAAGTAACCAAGGTACATGTTGTACACAGCGCGAGCGTTGTGAGAGTAAGTGCCGTGGTAACCGTTGGTGTGCCAAGACTGTTGAATGCTGTCTGGCATTACTTTGTAGATCTCGTCGCCAATGTCTTGTAGAACCACACCGTTATTGGCTAAACGAAGCGTTTGGTTATGAGTAAAACCGTAAGCATCGCGCTGCATTTTTAGGTAATCAGAAATCTCTTGTTCACCCCAGATTGGGGCTGAGTGAGACGCAAACAACACCTCTGTTTCTTCACCCCAAGTGACTAACATTTCGTTGATCTTCTTAGACCATTTCAAGCCGTCACGTACTTTAGCGCCACGCAGCGTGTACAGGTTGTGCATGCCTTGGTAGGTCAGTTCGCCAGTCCAAAGTGCTTTCATGCTCGGAATGTACGTCACCATTTCAGAGGCGGCTTCGGTACCTGAAGCATCCATGAATTGCATTTCTAGGCCGTCGATAACCAGAGTTTCAATCTCTTCGTTATGGTTCAGCTCGTAGTCTGGCAGTACGTAAGTAATGCTACCGGTTGATAGACCTTTAGACAGTGCCGCATCCACAATACCGTGCTCGTGTCGGTTCAGGGTTGCGCCATATTGATAGGCGGTACGACGAGACATTGCGTTACCCGCCAGTACGTTTTCGTCGACGATTTCTTTAGTGATGTTTTTCGAACCGTACACTTTTACATCTGGATACGCGTCTTTGATTGCTCTTGCGCCACCAAAGTGATCAGCGTGCGAGTGAGAGTAAATCATTGCAACGACTGGCAGTTCACCGCCGTCAGGCACATTGTTCTTGAAGAATTCGAGTGATTTGGCGGCTGATTCTTTGGTAAGAAGAACGTCGTAGGCGATCCAACCGTTGTCACTACGAATGAAAGAGATAGACGCTAAATCTGCACCTCGAACTTGGTAAACTTTACCCGGAACAACTTCATATAAACCTTCCGCCGCTTGGTTCAATACCGCTTGGCGCCACAGTGAAGGGTTTACTGAATCTGGTGCTTGGTCTGCATTCGTCACACTTGGGTCGATGAAGTTAAAGCTATTGCGAATGATGTCGCCTGTCTCTTGATCAAAGCTAGCAATCAGACCTTTGTTGTTATTGTCGAAAGCACGAGTGTCGGCAAAGTTGAGTGTTTTTGCGAACTCTTGGTTTGCTTTGGTCGTCATCTCGGTTGCGCTTTTGCCACCTTGGTCGCCAATTTCGCTGAAGTGTGCGTGGTCATGGTTAGCTGCAATCGCCGGGAATGCGAGCGAGATAGCTAGGAACAGTGATGCATTTTTGAACGTGCGAGAAGTTTTCATAAGAGCCTCTTCATTTCAGAATTTTGTTTCGTTGAGGCGATTATAGGAATAAGACATATAGCAAAAAATAAAGTAAGCTTTATTTAATACATCACTATTGGCTATGTATTGAGTCATGCAATGGTTGGGAAACGAATCCTGACCTATGATTGATTAAGACCACATTGACAGGGAGAGTAACGGTGAGCGACGTGGAAAAGTTGGATTTAAATCTATTGAGCGTGTTCTTAGAAGTGTATCGATTAAAGTCGATCACGCTTGCATCAGAATCGCTTGGTATGACTCAGCCTGGGGTGAGTGGAGCCTTGAAGCGACTCCAATCTCAGCTTGATACTGATCTGTTTATTCGTGAAGGGCGAGGGATCATTCCAACCAATGCTGCGGTGCAACTAGCAAGCCGAGTTGAACCTGCACTCGAAGGAATCACCAGCGCTGTTAGTACCTTGAAGCAATTCGATAATCAGCAGCATCATGTATTCCGACTTCTGGTTAATGAGATAGGTTTAACCAAGCTTCAGCCGCTTGTCGAGCAAGATGACACGCTGGGAAATATCTCAATCGAATTCAATATGGTGCCGAATAACGAAGAAGAACTTCTGCAGAGTTTGAGCATGCAGCAAGCGGATCTCGCTATCGATATTCACTACCCGCAGGTCAATGGTTATATGAACCAGCAAGTGCTTGAGGATAAGTTGGTATTGATTGCTCGTAAAGGGCACCCAAGAATTGATGGCGTCGTGACTGAAGAGCAGTATTACGATGAAAAGCACATCACTTTTAGAATGCGTCGTTCTCGTCTTTATACGGCCGATTATTTCGCCAAGAAGGCCATCAAACAGAGAAAAGTGAGCTCAGAGTGTGACTCATTGATGATGATGTGTGTGTTGGTGTCAGGCTCTGATTGTGTCGGCAGTACTTCTCGTAGTTTTGCTAATCAATTTGCTGAGCGATTCCAGCTTCAAGTTCTTGATCAGCCGTTTGAAGTGTTGCCTGTGCAGCAATACATGATTTGGCATAAGAGAACGGAACCAAACCCTGCTCATCAGTGGTTGAGAAACAAGATTCAGCAATACATGGCCGATTAATGGTTTCGATTGGTTAACCGTCAGCTGACTAGCTCTCCAACGTCATTCCAACATGTATTGCTGAGATTCTAAGTGCTCATTGGCATCTGATTAGCGAGCTACTCTTGCCGCTCGTTTCTGTTTTGCGCTCTCTATCATCCTAGAAGGTGTCATACCTGTCACTAACATGGTGCCGGTAATAACAAGAACCGAACCGAAAATGGTGTTAAGGCCAATCGCTTCGTCTAAGAACAGGTTGCCCCACAAGATGCCAAAAACAGGAATCAAGAAGGTGACAGACAGAGCCGAAGGCGCACCCAATTCTGAAACGAGATTGAAGTAAAGCAGGTAAGCAAGGCCAGTACAAACGGCGCCCAGTAAGAGAACTGATGTGGTGATGGTGAGATCGGGAGCCTCTCTCATCGGCAGAAAGAAGACAAACGGCAACACGATTAATACTGCAGCCCACATGCTGCCATGAGCGTTATTGAATGCCTCAACTTTAGGTGCTTGTTTGGTATAGTTTGACGCTATTCCATAGCTAAAGGCGGCCATCACCGCTGCAAAAATAGGAAGTATGGCTTCGCGGCCAATGTTCATCGCGTCCCAACCAACTAACACACCAACTCCCGTTACCCCAATACCTAGCCCTAATAGAACTCTTGCATCGAGTGTTGTTTTTGTCCATATCGCACCAATGATCGCCGCCCATATTGGCGCGGTAGAGTTCAAAATAGCGAGTGTCGAGGCGTTCAGTGTCTGCGCTGCATAAGCGAAAAACAAAAAGGGAAGTGCGGTATTAAACAAGCCAAGAATGAAAAAGTGTTTCGCATGGGCATTAAAAGAAAGCTTCCTTTTCAGATAAAAAGAAACCAAGAGTAGAGTGACGGCAGCGCACAGAACTCGCGCCTCAATCAGCACCGCAGGGCCCAGCGGATTAGCGGCAATTCTCATGAACAGAAACGAACCGCCCCATATCGCAGCGAGAGTTATTAGTTTTATAAAGTTCACGGCTTATATCTCAGAATGTGTAAAACACTGACTATGTAGGAAAGGTAACTATTACACAAACATAGATACCAATACTGTGCAGTTATGGACATAAGATCGCGTCCATTAAATAGGAACAGTTTCGATGAATTTCGTTCTGTTTATTGTTCCTTATTTGATGAGTAATCTAGCGCTAGATATCAAACTTAGGTGAACAAAATGAAGATTGAACACATCGCTATTTGGACGAAACAACTCGACGTGTTGAAGCAGTTTTATGAAAACTATTTCGGCGCGACATCCAACGTAAAATATCACAACCCAACCAAAGGGTTTTCTTCATACTTCCTCTCTTTCGAAACTGGAAGTCGTTTAGAGATTATGGAAATGGACTCGGTGCCTGAATCGAAAGATGACATCTACGATCAATTCACAGGCTTCATCCATATGGCGATTTCATTAGGCTCGGAACAAGCGGTGGATGAACTCACCAGTCGCTTGGTCGAAGACGGCTATGAGCGCTTAGATGGCCCAAGAAGAACTGGCGATGGCTATTATGAGAGCTGTGTACTCGATCCGGATGGTAATCGCTTAGAACTTACCGTTTAATGGAGGGAGCTTGAATAGCTTTTAACTCACTAACGGAACTGAGGTATTACAATGATGAAGCGTGCTTTGACTTTCCTTTTTAGTCTTGGGCTGATGGGATGTGCTACCTCAGAACCGGTATATGAACCAGAGGCTGACTCGAAGCCTGAACCATCCAAACCCATAGGTTACCTTGGCTTCAAAGCCCATCAAGAGTGGGCCATTCAATTTAACGACTGTACGGTCTACGATTTAACAGGCGCACAACCCTACCAGTGGTTTGATCGCATTTCAGCCGCTGTCAGCTGTTACACGTTTAAGCCAAACGATGCTATCGAACCTTTATCAGTCTATGCCGACGCAGATTTTGCCAGCAATAAGCTAACGCCGATCGACCGCTTTCAAGAGTTGCAGGTATCAGAGTCAGGCTGGGGCCATTTTCCTGCCGTCTATAAGACCAACGGCACCAATTGGCTGAAAGTCAAAGAGGGTTGGATTCACCTCACACTAGCCGATCAGACACTTGTTCAGTTCTACCCTGGAACTCAAGACCAATCTGGCAAATCACTGCATGATCAGTATTTTGAACAACATTGATGTTGGGGTGCCATTCGTTCTTATCTAATTGGTCGGGGCAAATGGAGCCGTGAATTATTGACCTTTATTGAGCTTGATTACAAAAGGCATAATGACACTGAAAACAATCACCGCGGCGCCAATCAGCGCTATGGTGTTTGGCAACTCGGCGTACAACAGTAACCAAGAATCATTGAGTAGATCATCTGTGAGTACTCAATATTTGAAACTATGTTCGCTTCTCCCCATTTGTAAGCGGTGACACCAAACCATTGGCCGATAGAAGAAATAACACCGACCAACACTAACAGCACCAACTCATACCACGTCGGCCATTGCCACTCGATAAGCGGCGGAATCAGCGCAACACCCCCCACGAATATGGCTTGATAAGCTAGCACTACGACCTTCTATTCCACATTCGCCATTTTCCTTACTTAGATAGCGGCAATCGTTGCGCCTAACGTGGCCACTAAGCCGAGTTCCAACGTAGAACATAGAACAGAGATTCGCTTTCTAGAGTGTTAAGTCTAAAGTCTACCCTGGTAGAGGGACAAACAGGTTTTCAAAATATTGAGAGAGATCATTAATAAGAACTCATTAACTTTTCATTAATTATATTAATAGAAATTAGATAAAAGCATATAAATTATCATCTTGTCGGTTAATAATTGAACACAGTGGTAATTTTATGGTGGTTTTTATATTTTGACGTAATTAACGAGCTGGATAAATGCTGAGGGAATAAGCTGAATCATGAATATTCCCATTTTATTGATAAGGGTAATTGTCTCGAATAGTTCTTCTTAATATAAAAACAATGTAAAAGCGCTGATAGTATTAACAGTAAGGTGGTATAACGATGCGAGTCACAGCAAATAAACAGGCTGATTTTTATAAAAAGTAATTCCCTCTCGATTCTGATTGTGGATATTGCATGAATGAATTTGAAATAATGTTACAAATGTAATTTTAAGTCATTGTTTTTTATGGGTATAGTTTTTCATTGGGTTTTGTTAATTGGCTAGGGCTAAGAAGACTTTGAAATTTTACATTGATGAATTGATTAATTAAATTAGCGCTGTCTGTTTAATCAATTAAATGGCGTGTAAGCAATGGTTATCAGAATGGATAATGGCACTTGTAATCGTTGATAGTGTAAATTTTAAAATAGGGCAAAGACCCTAGGGTAAATTTAACCATCAAAAAAATTGTTATATCCAGAGATATCATTGTCTTTTCTTTAATTTCTTACCTAATAATATGTAGGGTTAATACTATGAAGTTGTCGATGAATAAATCATTGTTACTAGCAATGTCAGCGTGTTTTTTTTCTAGTGCAAGTTTTGCAGGAATTAATAGTGATTATCATGTGGTGGCCGATGACTTAACGGCTGATCATAACGAAAGCAACGGTGTGCCGATGCCTTTTTATGCTAACGGGAGAATGCAGTCCAAACTCAGTGTTTCTGTTTCTTTCGCAGATACCTACGGCAGACCAGTGACCGTATCTAAGAGTGATCTAGAGGGAGCGATATCTTTTTACCTTAAGAATAGCGAGCAAGATTTAGGCAAAGATAAAGACTGTACCTATGGAAGAGATTGTTGGGGGTATACATTGAATCCAAATGACTATTCTCACCAAATGGGGAGCAGCTATGGGTACTCTAAGGGGCTACCAACGTCCCGGGTTGCAGCATCGGATACCAAATTAACCGCTTGGGTTTATAGCAATGAGGTAGCTCAGCATCGTGAAGTTTGTATGAAAGTTAAATTCAATACTGGTAGTCAGTATGACAATAACTATTACGATAGCTGTGCTTATCCAAATGAATCAAGTGCCTTTTATCAAAGCGTGCAGCCTAAGTTCTATAGCGCTGCCGACTTTTCGGAGATTGGAGAAGGAGAGAAAGTATGGGAAGAGAGTAACGCTGATGGGTTCTATTTCGACAAAGCTGAGATGTATAACTTCTATGTGACGCCCAAAGATACTTCAGTGAAACTGGTCGAGGTTGCTATGGATAACTTCGACGAGTCGGACAGCGATAAGGTGTTCCTAAACGATGAGTGGTTAGGTTGTTATTCAGATTGCACTAATGGCTTTCGTTCAGTGAAAGGTTATGTGTTCGCTCCAGGTTCAGAGCGTAATGTATCTGATGAATATGTTTGGAATAGCGCCGCTGGCGAAGGTCGCACGGCGGTATGGCGAGTTAACCAGCAACTAAGATCAGTGACTCTGAGCCAATTGCTTTATTCAAATAGCGGGACATCGAACAATGATTCTCAAAAAGAGTACCGATTTACTGTATTTGACCAATACGGAAATAAAGGACCACTAAAGCTTATTTATCCTCAAAGTGAATTTACTGGTGGCGGCCAGAAATGGGATTACACCCATTGGAGTCTCGTTAGCCAGTAACATTCGGATAAAACAGAGTTAGCTCAGCCATTTGGGCTAACTCATTCACTTTAGGGGAAATTTATGTCTAATTGGACTTCAAACGCTTTTAACTTTGATAGCTTTTGTTCGGGCGGCGTAGACCAAAGAACCAGAAGCTATTCATATCAAATCTTACTTGGCTCTCTTATTGGTAACTGGCTTAAGGGACCAAACCTCGATATATCCATTCAATTCTCACCTTACTCGACGGACAACCTTGGTTTCGGTAAAGGCTGGAAATTGAATCTCCCAAGATACGACATCGAGAACCAACAGCTCTATCTTGCAAATGGGCAATCCTACCGTGCTGAATTAAACGCCAATATAGAGATGAGTATTCGTTACAAGAAACTGCTCGATTTTTCGGTATCGTCTAGCGCGAATGGTTATGAAATCACGTATAAAAATGGACGTACTGATCTTTTAGATAAAGATGGCGACATCATTAAGATCACCCAAAGCAATGGTCATGCTCTCTACTTTTCTTGGCTCAACGTGGGACAAAATAAGCGCTTAGATAAAGTTTGGGATGACAGAACAACCAAACAGACCGCACTTTTATGGGTTGAGTATATCTCGGTAGGGTGCGTTAATATTTTTACTAATATTGGCAGTGCCCATGAAGCTTACTTCAGTCTTACTCTTAGCAATAACAAGCTCGTCAAATGCAATTTACCAGAACAAGCAGGTAGCTATAGTTTCGGTTATGAAAGCATTGGTTCATATACGTTAATCAATGAGGTAAACCATCCTTGTGGCTTGACCGAGCGTTTGAGATATAAGGCTGATGGTATTCGAGTCAATTCAATGACTTACTTACCAGCCGTTACTGCACACGATGTCCTCACCCTTAATTCGCCAGTTATTACCACAACCTACGACAGTGTTGGTACAGATAGCCGCAATTTCATGGGTTACGGTGTACGTGGCGGTGAATTAAGTGAAGGGCTTGATAACTTACTTGAACGTGGTTACGAATATACTTATCGCGTACAAAAAATCGAAAATGGCTCTATTGTCACCGCTCAAACATACAATCAATTTCACTTACTCGTTGAAGAAGCCCGGCAGGTAAACGGAGACCTTGTTCATTTGAAAAGGCTGGAATACCCAGCGATTGATAACCAGCAGTTTTCGGATCAACCTGCTCAGTATTCTTTGATCAGTAAAGAGGAACAAATCTGGTTTTCTGGATCGGATAGCCAAGCTCAAAGTCGATTATGGGATTACGACGAATATGGCAACATGCTTAAGTTCGTTGATGAGAATGACATCGCAGAACGTTACGAATACTACGCTAAAAATGGTGAGGCAGGTTGTCCTGCATCGCCTACTGCCATGGTGAATTTCGTAAAATCTCGTACGCTCAACAATGGCTCAGAACAGAGAGTGATCTCTTATCAATACGCTTCTCTTGAGGGGCTGAATGGCCATCGTGATGTGGTTCTGAGTTTGGAAGAAGACGTCCAACGTTATAGAAGCCATTACGCTTATCAAACTGATACTGGTGAGACTTACTCTTTCGGCCGATTGGCTTCAGTCCAAAATGACATTCTTCATCCTAACGGCACGTATTCTGCTGTTTCTCACTATCGCTATGAGTTGGATAGCGATGTCCTTGAAGAACACGAAGAGCTGACCTGTCACGACAATACGAAAACCAATCTTGCGGTTGGGCACTACCTTGATATTGGAGAACTCGCGCGTCATGTCGATTCAGACGGAGTTAGCTGTGCATTTACTTATGATTCGCTTCGTAGAACTACTGAAGAACGGATTGAAGGAAGTGCAGCCCGTTCGTATCAATACATTGTTGATACTGGTATGAGTCGACAAACCTTGTTGCTAACGGATTGCAAAGGCAACTTGTGTGAACAAAGCTGGGACGGTCAAGGACGTGAATTAGAGGCTAAAGTTGGTAGCTCGGTCGTATGGACAAAAATGTACGATGCGTTGGGCAGACTCCAAAGCAAGAGTACCTACGATGTGCTGCCTGATCGCCATTCTAGATCTGCGCCTGTGGTTTTAACAGAAAGCTATGAATACGATGAGTGGGATCAGGTTAAAGCGACTCTGTTAGCGAATGGAAAGCGTCGTGTCGAGTTCAATAATCTTGCCTCACGTAAGAAAACCCAAGGTATTGAAGGTTTGACCATGACGGTCAGTTCTCTGAATAGCTGGGGGCTAGAAGAGAAAAAAGAGCAAGGCATCAACAGTTGGAATTATGAGTACGACTCATGGGGAAGATTGATTAGAGAAACGAATCCTCTCGCTCGATCCAAGCATTACCATTACGACCGTTTTGATCGTGTGATTCGCATGACTCAAGCGAACGGTGTCGATCAAGATATCACTTACGCTGAACATACCGATCAGTCACAAGTTGTAGACCTGAAAATTGGTGGGGTGACTTTAGGGCAACGCGATATTGATGGATTGGGACGACCGCGATCCCTGCGCAGAGGAGAGAGTCCCCAAGCTTCATTGGCGTGGACTTACGCGGATAGCTGCAATATCCCAGAAACTGAAACCAGCATGGCAGCCCCAACAAGGCTATTTACTCGCGATAGCCAATTGGGTGTGCTAAGTGCTAAGTCGTCTGATGGGCAGGCTTCTAGTTACAGTCATGACCCAATATCCGGCTTACCGACAGGGAGTCAGGACAGTGAAGGCAATCAAAGTACCATTACCTACTCGACGAAAGGCTTACCTGAAGCCGAGGTGAATGATGGTCAGTCTCGTTATTACAGCTACTCCGATGGTGGGGTTATCACTGCAATTGATAGTGACACGGACACTCGCCAGTATGGTTACGATGAACTCGGACGATTAGTGAAGTTGAGTTCAAATTCAACAACGGTTTACTACGAATATGATGAGTTTGATCGAGTGATACTAGAAACACTGATATCGGGCAGTCAAACCCAAGTCACTGAACTCGAATGGGATGAATATAGTCGCGAAGTCAACCGAGCTATAGCCTTGAACGATAATTATATCTTTGAGCAATCACAAGAATATAACGCGTTAGGGCTGCTTAATTCTCGTAAAAAGGAGTGTGCAACTTTAGGTAATCTGACGGAAATCTATACCTATGATGATCTTTCTCAGTTGACGAAAGTCGAGTTTTTCGGCGCGGGCCCACTGAGCGATTGGTCTCAGCCTATGACGTCTATTGATTGGAGCTATGATGAGTTAGGTAACATGCTGACGCAACGCACAGCGACTACTGAATCTGAGGATTTCGCTCGTTACTTTTATGAGTCAGATGACCCTTGCCAGTTGACTCGTATTACTCATTCCCACCCACAACTCGACGGTCAGGTAACAGTGAAATACGACTTGAATGGCAACATGATTCAAGATGCGGATGGTCGAATTCTGGAATACGACAATTTCGACCGATTACAGCGTGTGTTAGCTGATAATACCGAATGGCTCTATCAATATGACAGCAACGACCGACTGTCTACACAACAGTCCGTTTCTGAATCGCGTCACTTTAACTATCTATGGGGTGACCTCGCTTCGATCGAGGAAAATGGCAAACTCACTCAGTATATCTATCACGAAGGAGTGCCTAAATGGTCAGAGATGGACTCGGAAACCACGTTATTGGCAACGGATCAAAATGGTTCGGTGATCGCGTCAAATACGTCGGGTAAAACAGGGTCTATGTACCGTTACTCTCCATATGGGCAACGTGATCAAGCGGGGAATGCAAATGAACAATAAAGACTCGGTATTTATTACCCCACTTAATCGACGTGAGTTCCTGATTAAAATTGGTCAAACTGCAGCTGTGGCTGGTGGCATCTCACTGCTTCCGACTTCGGTTCGTTTGGCTATGGCGCAGTCGATGACCATCTCTCATTCGGAGATTGGCTTTAATGGCGAGTGGTTGGATCCTGTACTGCAAGGCTACCATCTAGGCCAAGGCTATCGCGTTTACCAGCCGAAGTTGATGCGCTTCAATGCACCGGACAGTTTGGCCCCTTTCAATGAGGGGGTTCACAATGCTTATGTGTACTGCCATAACGATCCGATTAACTTCACCGACCCAAGCGGACACCTGAATATCAGTAAGATCTTGTTTGGTGCTTTTGGTGTGATCGCGGGTATTGTGGGTATTGCATTGGCGGCACCAACCGGTGGTTCTAGCTTGGTATTGGCTGCAGGTATTATCGGTGGTATTGCAGGTATGACTAGTGGTGCGCTACAAATTGCCTCGGGAGTTATCGATGATGGGGATATTTCTCATAAACTCGATATTGCGACCATTCCATTCGATATCATTGGTGTGGTAAGTGGCGGATATTCAGCCTACAAGTCGGTTCAGAACTTACGTTGGGTAAGAGCGGGTGGGGCATTGGAAGATGTCACTCAGCCCGGCCTTGGTTCTCGTTTGATGAACAAGATTAGACCTTCCGGTGAGTACAATCTTGCGTGGGCCTCTAAAACGAACCCAGCGATGCGCATAGGCAGCTCTAAGGGGCAGGTGATTGCGACCAGAATGACGCAGGGCGGTAAGACGATGACGTACACGCCTCCTCCAATCCATGGTGGATTTACCAAGATTCTTCTTGGACAAGTCAAAGTGGGCGCCCGAGGTTATACCATCTATCAAGGCATAATGACGGCGCGCTCGATTGGTGGTTTAGGTTGGTCATCGGTTAAAACGATACCAGGGCGATTAGATGAAGAAAAGTCATCAGCAGATACCATGGTTACGGAAGGTCGAAGTGCTAACCCTGCAGCCAAGAAGACGCAAATGTACGCACTCGAAGAGACACGACAACGAATAAAATATGGTAATGAGGTTCAGCAGATGATCCGTCAGTTGCCATTGTCGTAGTCTGATTTATTCTTTTTCTCTAACAACACAAAGCCAGCTCAATCCTCATTGAACTGGCTTTTTTGCATTCTGTGTAGGCGTTCTCGAACGTTATCCATCAACCATGAGTACTTTCCTTAGATCCCACTTCGTGATCAAAAAAAGATCAAAACCACCTTGCTGAAACCGGTTTCAGTCTGTATCTTTGCTTTTATTGAAATCGGTTTGAGAGTTGTAATCGCAGCTCAAATTCTGATCTTTTTCACGAATAACTTGTAGCGAGTAATGGTATGAACAACGAATTTCCGAACGATTTTTTATGGGGTGGTGCGGTTGCTGCGCATCAGCTAGAAGGCGGCTGGGATGCGAATGGCAAGGGTGTAAGTGTTGTTGATGTATTAACAGCTGGCGCTCATGGCGTGCAACGTCGAATCACCGATGGTGTGATTGATGGCGAAAACTACCCAAACCAAGTCGCTGTTGATTTCTACCATCGATACAAAGAAGACATTAAGTTATTTGCTGAGATGGGCTTTAAGTGCTTCCGTACCAGTATTGCTTGGACCCGTATTTTCCCTAATGGCGATGAAGCCGAGCCGTGTGAAGCGGGTTTAGCATTTTACGATGATCTGTTTGATGAGCTGTTGAAATACGACATTCAGCCTGTGGTAACGCTGAGCCATTTTGAAATACCTTACCACTTAGCCAAAGAATACGGCGGTTGGATGAACCGTAAAGTGATCGATTTCTTCGTTAAGTATTCGACCACAGTGATGGAACGCTACCAGCACAAGGTGAAGTACTGGATGACGTTCAATGAGATAAATAACCAGATGAATACTTCGGCAGATATCTTTGGCTGGTTATGCTCTGGCGTGAAGTTCCCACAATGTGAAAAGCCGCAAGAGGCGATGTATCAAGCGGTTCACCACCAGTTTGTGGCAAGTGCTTTAGTGGTTAAGAAAGGTCACGAAATTAACCCAGATCTTCAAATCGGTGCAATGTGTGCGATGGTGCCTTTCTACCCTCGTTCTTCAAAGCCAGAAGACATCATGGTGGCACAGCAAGCGATGCGTGATCGTTACTTCTTCTCGGATGTGATGGTGCGTGGTCACTACCCAAATTACGCCAAGCGTGACTGGGCAATCAAAGGCTTCAACATTGAAATGCAGCCTGAAGATGAGCAAATCTTGAAAGAAGGTAAAGCGGATTACCTTGGCTTTAGCTACTACATGTCGAATACCTTGGATTCTTCTTCTCACCAATCTACAGAAGAAGCGATGGACGGCGGTCATGAAAACTCGGTCGATAACCCGTTCATCCAATCAAGTGATTGGGGCTGGCCGATTGACCCAACAGGCCTACGTTACTGCTTAGCGTCTCTTTATGAGCGCTATGAAGTGCCACTGTTCATCGTTGAGAATGGTTTTGGCGCTGTCGACACCATCGAAGAAGATGGCAGCATCAATGATGACTACCGCATTGCTTACCTTGGCGACCACATCAAAGAGATGAAAAAAGCCGTTGCGATTGATGGTGTTGATTTGATGGGCTATACCCCTTGGGGCTGTATCGATTTAGTGTCGTTCACCACGGGTGAGATGAAAAAACGCTACGGATTCATTTACGTAGATAAACACAACGATCAGTCTGGCTCACTAGAACGCAAGCGCAAGAAGTCGTTCGAGTGGTATAAAGGCGTGATTGCATCTAACGGTGCCACTATTTAGAATGCATTTCCCAGCGCAGTTATGTGAACTGTGAGCTGTCATTTTGCAATGAATTAGTCGGCCTATGTCGGCTAATTTTTTATAAAGGAAAAGAAGCGAATGGTAACCATGCTTGATGTCGCGAACCGCGCAGGCGTATCTAAATCGACCGTTTCTCGTGTCTTAAATGGCAAGAACATCGTGCGCCCAGATGTGGTGAAAAAGGTATTTGATGCGATTCAAGAAACAGGTTATCGACCGAACTTGTTGGCCCAGCAATTGGCGACCAAGAAGACCAACTTCATCGGCTTCGTGATCACTAATGAGTTGTTCAATGGCCCTTACTTTTCTTCCTTGATGTATCACGCCGCTTCCTACAGTGAAAAGTCAAATCACCAATTGGTGATCACCGATGGCAAACACAGCGCTGAAGACGAAAGAAAGGCGATCAATTTCCTACTCGACATGAAATGCGCGGGTATCATCATTTATCCGCAGTGCTTAACGGAAAGCGAGATTACTCAGATCATCGAAAGCACTGATACACCAATTTTGGTGCTCAATCGTGAAATGCCGTCGAAGCCCAATCACGCTATCACTACAGATCACTATCAAAGTGCTTGTTTGATGGTTGAACACATCATAGAGCAGGGACATACAGAGATTGCGGTAATTCGTGGTAAAGCGGGTTCTTCAACGGATGAACAACGTTACCAAGCTTATCAAGATGTGTTAACCAAGCACGGTATTGCAGTGAATGAACTTAATGTCGTTCAGGGCGATTGGACAATGGAGAGTGGTTACCGTGCCGCGCAAGCTTTAGTGGAAAGCAAAGCAAGCTTCACTGCGATCTTGTCTGAAAACGATGACATGGCGATTGGCGCGATTAAGGCGTTAACGGATCTGGGATATTCATTACCGAAAGACATCTCTATTGTTGGCTTTGATAACAGTAAAGTGGGCGAATTTCTAACGCCAAGCTTAACGTCTGTCAGTGTGCCATTAGAGCAAATGACGCAAAAGGCGATCCTGCAAATTGTCGGTGAAACAGAGCAAGCGACCACCATCAATACCACTGGCAGTTTGGTGTTACGTGATTCGATAGCGAAGCTAAATTAGCACTGTTCGCATTTCATATTTCACCTACAAAAAGTGACGAGCTGCGCATCTCTTAAACCAAGCTCAAACACTCCTTATTCACTGTTATTTAGATGTGCGATATTGCGTTTTTTGGTCGATGAATTGACCACCATTAGTTAAGTAATGTGAAAACAGTTAAGTAATGTGAAACTAGCTAAGTAATATGAAAATAGCTAAGTGATGCGAGAACAGGTAAGTAACGTGAAAACAGAAAAACAAAAAATGCTAGCAGGCGAACCTTATCAGGCTTGGGATAAAGAGCTTTATTCAGCTCGTATCGAATGTCGTAAGGTGCTTCAAAAACTCAATAACAGTATTCCAGACACACCCGAATGGGAAGCGGCAACGCAAGAGCTCATTCCGGGCTGTGAAAACGCGCATCTAGAACCTCCATTTCGTTGTGATTACGGCTCGAACATCAAGCTGGGCAAGAACTTCTACGCTAACTTTAACTGCGTGATTTTGGATGTGGCTGAAGTGACCATTGGCGATAATGTGCTGCTTGGTCCGAACGTTCAAATCCTTACCGCAGGTCATCCACTTGATGTGAAAGGCCGAGTTGAAGAGGGAGTTGAGTTTGGCACACCGATTAATGTTGGCGACAATGTTTGGCTTGGCGGTGGTGTGATCATTTGCCCCGGTGTCACCATTGGCGAAAACAGCGTGATTGGCGCAGGCAGTGTGGTGACCAAAGACATCCCAGCCAATGTGGTTGCAGTCGGTAATCCATGTAAAGTGCTGAAAGCGATCGATAACGGACAATAATCAGATTTAAATGACAAAGCCCGAACCTAGGTTCTAATGCCGATCGTTTAAGAAGACTTGAACGATCTTGCAGTTAGCAGATAATCCCCATCAACAACGTTGATGGGGATTTTTTATGCTTGAACAAGAATTAGCAATGGCACACGAGACCATTGAAGATGCCGACAATTATGAATCTGTCGTCGACGCCATTCAGATTGAGTGGATAGAACAAGCTCTTCTTGAAACCAATAAAGCGAGCATATGACGACGCCGACTTCCCGCTCAGCAAGCTGTCTGGTTAGTTATTTGGATGGGGCTGCAACGCAACATGTCTATCAAAGAGGTATGCAGTTCATTAGACATTGCACTTCAGCCTAAACCTGAAGATAGCTGGTCTCGTGTTGCGCCCAGTGTCCTAACTGATTCACGCCGACGTCTAGATGAGAGTCCGTTAGCGGCTCTGTTTCACACAACGGTAAAGGCTTGGAACGGAGATATCCTTCAACAAGATAAGGACTTAGAGCTTAATGTTCTTGCTGTCGATGGAACAACATTTAGGTGCCAAGATTCCCCAGAGAACGCTGAAGAATTTGGGTTCATCTCTAAAAAATTGAAACCTTATCCTCAACTTCGTTTAGTCGCTTTGATGTCAACAGAAACACGAATGATTATGGGTGCGGCTTTTGATGGCTGTCATGTCGGTGAAACGACCTTAGCTAAGCGTCTATTCAATGATATCCCCGCACATTCATTGACCTTATTTGATCGTTGTTATTTCTCGGCAGACCTCTTGTTGTCGTGGCAAGAGAGTGCGGAAAATGCTCACTGGTTAATGCCTGCAAAACGTAAGCTACGCTATGAAGTGTTGGAGAAATATGCGGAGAACGACATGCTCATCTCAATGCCCATCTCTCCTCAAGCTCAACGGCAGAATCCGAATTTACCCGCACGTTGGGAAGCCAGACTAATCCTATATCAAGAGCCAAAAGGTGAGATAAAAGGTTTTATTACTTCACTTACAGACCCTAGTAGATACTCGCTAGAAAGCCTGCTGCGTATTTATTGGCAACGCTGGGAGATAGAAGAAGGTTATGGTGAAATTAAACAGACTCAACTGCAAAGTCACGTCACTTTACGAAGTCGTTTTTCTGCCGGTGTGAAGCAAGAGCTTTGGGGCGTATTACTTGCCTATAACTTAGTGCGATTAGAGATGGTTAAGATAGCTTCAGAAGCCGGGGTTCGAGCGACTAGGGTCAGTTTTACCGCCGCAATTAACCTTATTGATGCGCAATTACGTTGGTTAGCTTTAAGTCCAGACGGAACTCTACCTGTAAAACTGAAAAGGATGAGAGACAGTTTGAGTCACTTCATTCTTCCAGATAAAAGAAAGGACCGAACGTTTCCACGTTCAGTCCTCTTTGTCCCAGCCAAATATCCGTTCAGGTTCAAGCAATAATGCTTATCCGAACGGCATTAGAACCTAGGTTCGGGCTTTGTTTTTTCTATTCTTGCTAGATGTTAGATGTTAGATGTTAGATGCTAGATGCTAGATGCTAGATGCTAGATGCTAGATGGAACAGCTTGTTGTGCTTGCTTCTTATCTAACGCACCACTGAATCGAGTCAGAACAAGAGCGATCAAAACGATCACAGCACCTACCCAAGGGGTGTTCATTAATCCAGATTTCGCGACAATCAAACCACCACCCCATGAGCCCAATGCAATACCGACGTTGAAGGCTGCAATGTTCAACCCAGAAGCGACATCGACTGCGTCAGGTGTGTATTTCTCAGCCAGTTTCACAACATACACTTGTAGTCCCGGAACGTTACCGAATGCGAATGCACCCCAAACCAAAATGGTGGCAACAGCTGCGTAAGGGTTTACTGCGGTAAAGTTGAATACCACCAGTACTGCGGCTAAACCAGAGAAGATAACGGTCAGTGCTTTAATTGGGCCCATCTTGTCGGCCATTTTACCGCCCCAGATGTTACCGACCGCTACTGACACACCGTAGACCAACATAATTAAGCTGATTGAGCTCGAATCAAACCCTGATACGTTTTCCAGTATTGGAGCAAGGAACGTAAACGCTGTGAATGTGCCGCCATAACCTAGTGCTGTGATAGCGTAAACCAACAGTAAGCGTGGTTGAGTTAGAACCTTTAGCTGTGCCGAAATCTTCGCCGCAGGTGGTTGCTTAAGGTTGCTTGGAACCAAGATAGCGCTACCGATAAGAGCAATAAGACCAAGCAGAGCAACGATCAAGAAGGTCGCTTGCCAGCCAAAGGTTTGGCCGATATAAGTGCCCAGTGGTACGCCGGTTACCAATGCAACCGTTAAACCCGTAAACATGATCGCAATAGCACTGGCTGCTTTATCTTTTGAAACCAAACCTGTCGCGATGGTCGACCCAATCGAGAAGAACACACCATGGGCAAGGCCAGTCAAGATTCGTGCGGCGATCAGCGTGTTATAGCCTGGAGCTTGCCACGCCAATAAGTTACCAATGACAAACAATGCCATCACGGTCAGCAACACCGCTTTACGATTCCATTTGCCGGTTAATGCCGTTAAGACTGGTGCGCCAATAGCAACGCCAAGCGCATATAAACTGACTAATAGGCCTGCCGATGGCAGAGATACATTCAAGTCGCTCGCCATGGTAGGAATCAAGCCTACGATGACAAATTCTGTGGTTCCGATGGCAAAGGCGCTGAGCGTCAATGCGAGTAATGCTAATGGCATAATCATCTCTCTTACTGTTCTTTGTTAAATACCGAGCGCGATAAAATGGGGCAGCTTGTGACTGCAATAGGAGCGCTTCGTTTGATGGCGAGGATTATCTAGCAAAATATATTTGTGAAAAATGCCATCATTAACAAATAACCTTTGTGTTATTTGCAATAATTGGAGAGTTAGCCGATCATTGGATTAAGCTGATGAGATCGAAAAGACACCGTGATTTGAGCTGTGATGAGCACAAGCGAGATGACATTAAACAAAATGAAGATAGCGAAGGAGCCTTATGTTAACCCGTTCAGATGATTTAGAAATGGTACTCACCGTTGTCGATGCTGGTGGTTTTTCTGCGGCGGCAGAGGCGCTGGATGTGCAGGTCGCCAAGGTGTCTCGCTCGGTGAGTAAGGTTGAGTCGCAACTCGGCGTCTCAATATTCAACCGAACAACGAGACGCGTGGAATTGACGGAGGAAGGACGGCAGTTTGTCGATTCAGTCAGGGTGGGATTACAGATGATTCAGAGCGCGGAAGAAGAAATCGTGTCGCGCGGAGAGTTGCCAAAAGGTCGTTTAAGAGTCGATGCCGCCAGTCCATTCGTATTCCATCAGCTAGTGCCGTTGGTGCAGTCATTCAAAGAGGCTTACCCAGACATTGAGTTGGAACTCACTTCCAACGAAGGCTTCGTTGATCTTCTCGAAAAGAGAACTGATGTTGCGATTCGAATCGGTAAGCTGTCCGATTCAACACTGCACGCTCGACCGTTAGGTAAAAGCTTACTCCATATTGTGGCGTCACCTGGTTATCTCGCTAAGCGTGGGTTGCCCACCAAACCTGAAGATTTGAGTTCGCATCAAATTGTGGGATTTGCGGGTAACAAAGTGCTTAACCATTGGCCTTTACCAAACCAAAGTGATGTCGCGCCTACTGTGACAGCCAGTAATGGTGAAACCGTGCGTCAACTAGTCTTAGCTGGAAATGGGATTGCTTGTTTATCGGGGTTTATGGTGCAGGAAGATATGGCAGCAGGGCGTTTAATCCCTATTCTGGAACAAGGCAAACTTGCCAACACAGACCGAGAGCGAGTGAATGCGGTTTATTACAAGTCGTCCTCTGTCTCTAAACGTATCTCGGCGTTTATTGATTTTATACAGCCCCGTTTGAGCTTGTAGGGAAGAATGAAACACTCTTTAGCAGCACACAGTCAAACCGTCATTTGAATCGTTTGAGAACGGGTATTCGTATCAATGTTTAGAGAGCACATATTGTTGTCTTGAGATTCGATAGGTGGATGTGATCTCAATAGCGTTTACTGACTTTCACTGATTAAAACCACCGCTTTTCGGACATTTGTCCTATTGACGAAGCTTATCAATTTTTAGCATGCCCATATCGAAATTGAGTAGGTAATCGAAGATGGGTATAGATACTTTTTCACCTCAAGGCTGTCATGTTATGGCAAAGCCTTCGGGTTCTAAATGCAACATTGATTGCAGCTATTGTTTCTATCTTGAAAAAGAAAAACTCTATCCTGAATCTGCCAGTTCACCGACCTCTTGGAAGATGGATGATGCGACGTTGGAGCGTTATGTTATTCAACATATCGAAGCGCAATCCTCAAATGAAGTGACCTTTGCTTGGCAAGGCGGTGAACCTACGTTGCTTGGCTTGGCCTTTTTTGAAAAAGCCGTCGCTTTGCAAAACAAATACGGTTTGGGTAAAACCATCATCAATACCCTGCAAACCAACGGCTTATTGCTTGATGAGTCGTGGTGTCAGTTCTTCAAATCTCACCAATTCTTAATTGGCATCTCGATTGATGGTCCTCAACATCTGCATGATGCCTATCGTAAAACACGCTCAGGGAAAGCTACCCACCACAAAGTTGAAGCGGCGATTAATCTGCTTAAATCCTTTGGTGTTGAGTTTAATACACTAACCGTTATCAGCGATGTGAATGCCAAATCTCCGTTAGAGGTGTATCACTACCTTAAGGGGATCGGAAGTGCGCACATGCAGTTCATTCCGTTGGTGGAACGTGAAGCGCAGCAGCAAACGGAAGATGGCTTAACACTGTTACATCCTGGGCGGTCGGAAGCGGTAGCTCTTTGTGATTGGAGTGTGGGTTCAGAACATTACGGCTTGTTTATGGCTGCAATTTTTAGAGAGTGGGTACGGCAAGATGTCGGAAAGGTGTGGGTACAGCTATTTGAGAATACCTTTGCAATGACATGTGGCCAGCCAGCACAATTATGTGTGTTTTCCGAAACGTGTGGCAGTGCCTTTGCGATGGAAAACAATGGCGATATTTACGCCTGTGACCATTATGTCTTTCCAGAATTTAAGCTTGGGAATATCCATACCACGACTATTAAAGAGATAAACGAAAGCCGCGCGAACCAAGAATTTGGTCAAGATAAAAAGCATTCGCTTTCTCAAGATTGTTTGCGTTGTGAATATCGTGCGGTGTGCAATGGCGGCTGCCCTAAACATCGTTTTTCTTTCTCCTCTTCGGGTAAGCCTGATCAAAACTACCTTTGTCATGGCTATAAAACGTTTTTCTCGTATTCAGCGCCTTACATTGATCTTATGAAGAAGCTCTATCAAGCCGGGCATCCTCCTGCTGCCATCATGCAAATCATCAAAAACAAAGAATCCCAATAACTCATCCCCTGAATATTCATGGAGTCGAACATGAAAAAATTTCCGCTTAGTGCGGTTTCAAAAGCGTTCGCGCTTGCGGCAATGACCTGCTCAGGCAGTGTTATCGCTGAAGAAGTCAAACAACCCCAACAACCTAATATTGTGGTCATCATGGCCGATGATCTTGGTGATTGGGCGACAAGCCACCATAACAAATACGTTGAAACACCCAATCTAGAATACCTTTCAGAAACCGGTGTTCGTTTCGAGAATGGTATGACGCCAGCACCTGTTAGCTCTGCTGCCCGAGCTTCATTCCATACTGGTAAAATGCCCTCTCAGCATGGTGTGTATGATTTCTTAGCGGAAGATCCTAAGTACGATGCTGATTGGTTGGATGGCGAAAAACTGTTGTCTGAGCGCTTGCAAGAGGAAGGGTATCGCACTGCATTAATTGGTAAATGGCACGCCACGACGGACAGCAAAGAGCCAATTCGTGGCTTTGATCGTTGGTTAAGTTACGACGCGTTAGAAGCGGGTTGGAAAAACCAATACCTCCATTCTGGAACTGTGTTGTTTTCTCGTGATGGCGAAAACGAAGAGCACACAGGTATTCAAGCTCAGTTCTTAACTAAAGAGACGATCAAGTTCATTGATGAGCCAAGTGATAAGCCTTTCTTTGTTAGCCTTAACTATGTTGAGCCGCATTTCCCATTTGAAGGTTTACCTGAGCGATTAGTAGAGAAATATCGCGATATCGCACATAAAGTGGTCTCTTATGGTGGTAACTCAGTACTCGAACACATGAGTGCTTATACTTTAGTGCCATCTGATCATGAAGAGAAACTCGCGCAATATTTGGCGGCGGTGACTCTATTGGATGAGCAAGTCGGCCAGTTGATCGATGGTTTAGAGGGACGTGGTTTGATGGATAATACCGTGATCGCTTTTGTTTCTGATCATGGCTTGTTGATGGGGCAATATGGCTTATACGGTAAGATCAACGCCAGCTTCCCATACAATTTCTATGAAGAGACGATTCGCGTGCCTTTCATCATCAAAGGTCCTGAAGGCATGGTGCGTCAGAAACAAGTGCGTGGTGAGTTTGTTGATATCTTAGATCTGCATACCACCATCATGGAGCTCGCCAGCAATGGTAAAGGTTATGATACGAGCTATGGCCCAGGCAAGTCTTTGTTACCTATGATGAAGGGTGAGCGCGTTCGTGATTGGCGTCAGTACCAATTCTCAGAGCGTGGTAATGCACGAATGATCACTAACGGGCATTGGAAGTTGGTGCGTTACTATAATAAGAACAATGAGCCGATCGACCATTGGTATGATTTGAGTAACCCAATGGGTGAGGCGTATATCGCAGAGCCACCACGTCAAGCGGTTCAAGATACTATGATAAAAGCGTTGGATGAATTTTTTGCTCAGTACTCCAGTGATGAATACTCAGGTTTGAACATGTGGAAGATGGCTTACCCCAATTTCACTACTGAGAAAATCATTGAACATGAGCTGTGGAACTAACTCATAGTTTCTTCAAGCTTAGTCTTAATGATTGTCGATAATCAAAATAAACGGTGGCCTATGGGTCACCGTTTTACGTTTGTGGGAGCGTTGGAATAAGTGAATAAATTACTAAGTATTAGAATGAAGTTATTGCTTTTCGGACTCTTTCAAACGAGTCGCTTCGAGTTTGTCTAGATTGATGATTCGAATACTTTTTCTTGTAACGGAAATCGCGCCGCTGTCATTCAATTGCTTTAAAATTCGATTGTAAACGCGCAGGCTCGTGCCTAATCGTTCACACTCTAAGCTTTTGTTTACGATGTAATCTTTTTCTGGATTCAGGCTGTGAAACTGCAACAAATCATCAATCACACAGTAGGTAATAGAGTGCAGGATATTGCGCGACATTCTCTCGACCGATAAATACCATTTGGAGGTGAGGTGTTTAAAAGTATGTGCCGCCAAGATAGGGGTTTGACAGATGAGCTCTGCAAATATTGCCCCATTCATGATGAACCCTTCACAATTAGATTCAGCTTTTACCGAGTAGAAGCAGGGCTTCCCTGAAAACAGTTCCATAAGCCCTAAAAAGCCATTGTGATTGAAAGTGCCTACCTGATATCGACGACCGTAACGTGAGCTGCGAGCGACAGATATAGCGCCCTCGGTAATGAATATGATGTCGGTTATCTCTTGCCCTTGCTGAAAGATAGGCTCGCCTTTCTTTATCGCATGTTTACGAAAAGAGAGTGCTTTGTCGTTCTCGGAGAGAAAGTCGAGGATCTGCGATGTGAAGTAGATATCATCTTCGGTGATCAGCATAAGGTGATTAGCTCTGAACGTATTTCCTGTAGGTAGTACACCATTGTATAAGAAAAGCGCTAGAACAAAAGCGGACAAAAAGTCCCACAGTGAAAATGATGGGGCTAAGTCATTTATGTTTCAGGCTAACGGAGTAGGTAATAGCGATTAAAACCCACCCGCCCAAGCATCGAAGTCATCAATATTGTCGAGTTCTTGCTGGCTTTTTGGCGCAGGGTAATAAGGCAAGGCTAACCTTTGAACAGAAGGTTGCAGTTCCCAATCAGGCGTAATCTTGAGTCGGGTTAACTCATCGTTGAGGCGCACAAACATATAGTAGCCATCGGCATGGGTATTGGCGTAACTCGCGATAGTTGCGATATCACCGGAAGGTAATTTTACGTCTCGACCCAGTGGATAGAGTTGGTGCAATGCGAAACTCACCTTGGGATCTTCAAGTTTGCCTTGCTTAAAGTGTTCTAATCCGATGGCGGTTGAAGTAGTGCGCGGCTTCCACCCTGTGAGGAACAATCCACTCAAGTTATCTTGGAACGGCTTGCCCTTTCGATTGCCTTCATTGGTAATGAATTGAACCGTCAGCGTGTCTCCCGATTCTTGCAGAATTTCTAAAAACTGTTCACCAGTGCGATCGACCAAAAGCTTCATAATATCCAGCTACCATCAAGAATGAGAGACGATAAAGGGTACTACTATAGGGAAGGCTTGTGTAGGGACGATAAACGTTATGTAGCGTGAACAATGTTTTCGGTGTTGATCCTTACATGCCCCTTAGATGAACAACAGCTTTAGCGCTTACGTAAGTAATGAGTTTGCACAATCTCATATAAGTAAGTCGACACGCCTGTTAGTGTTAAATCAAGCGGTGAAACTAGGTCTCCAAACAATGGTGAAGCATCACCCAGACCGAACTGAACTCACTATTGAAATGGTCGAAAAGCCGCTGAGTTTATACTGTTTAGCGCTCACTCAACTTAAGTGATCTGCAGGCCAATTTACCGACCTTTAAATTTATACTGGATAATTACCTATAAATTTCAGGCTTTAGCAGTAATAATCAATGAATAGATCGGAATAGCTTGTTCATTGAAAAGCTGTACGGAAAGTTTCTAAAGACGCCATCGTGAAAAGGAAGTCAGATACATGCCTGTGCTCCAACGCATCAGTTTAACGTTAATCTTAATCGCCGTTTTAGGTGGGTGTTCTTCACTTCCTGAAGGCATCGATCATCCAACAGAACCGCCAACCTCTCCTGCACCTAGTTCTTTATCGGTTCTAACCAATGAATTTCAGCCTGAAGCTTTAGAGCAAGGCACCACCGCGGTTCGTCTGCAAGAGTCTGGTTGGGATGCTTTGGCACAGCGATTAGCACTGGTCGAAAGTGCCGAGCACACCATCGACATTCAATACTACATCTGGAACTCTGACGAATCGGGCAGCTATCTCGCTAGCCGTTTGTTAGCCGCGGCTGAGCGTGGTGTGAAGGTGCGCGTAATGTTGGATGATATCAACCTCAACGAACGTGAAGGTTTGCTGTCGGCACTGGATGCGCACCCTAACGTCGAGATTCGTATCTTCAATCCAACGCCAACACGCCGTGGCTTCAGTAAATGGCTGAGCTTTGTCGGTGACTTTTCTCGCTTAAATCGCCGTATGCACAATAAGTCGTTTACCGTCGATGGTACTTTGTCTGTGGTGGGCGGCCGTAATATTGGTGATGAATACTTTGACCTTTCTGATGAAATCAATTTCCGAGACCGCGATGTATTAGTCATGGGCTCCGTAGTTAACACCATCCAAACCAGTTTTGTTGAATACTGGAACAGTCGTTGGTCTTACCCTGTCGATATGTTGGGTGATGACGAACAACCTGATCTCTCAAAGATAGATAATATTGTTGTTCCGCATTATCAAAATTATCCTGAATTACCATTAGATCGTAAGGCTGCTGATAGTTTGCTGAAAGAGGTGATTGGTGAGATGACTTGGGTGAATGCTCATTTCGTTTACGATCGCCCTGTGCCTGTCGATTCAGACAATACAGATGAACCGAAAGCAACGGCGGTTCTTTTAGGACAGCTTGCAAGCGAATCGAAACAAGAGATCTTGTTGGAATCGGCTTACCTTGTATTCGATGATGGTCAACTCGAAGCGTGGCAAGTGTTGAACAATAAGGGCGTTGAGATAAAAGCGCTCACTAACTCTATGGCGTCTAATGATCTTGTGACTAATCACTCAGCTTATGCGGGCAGACGTTACGACATGTTGGAGCATGGTATCGACCTGTTTGAGCTAAAACCAGAATCCAAGCTATGTGAAGCATCGACTCAAGACGTGTCGAAATGTGCGCCTGATACGGCCTATGGTTTGCACGCTAAATCAGTCGTATTCGACCGCAGCATCGCGAGTATAGGCTCATTCAACTTCAACTTGCGTTCGACTTACCTGAACACGGAATCGGTATTAATCATCGAGAATAAAGAGATTGCTGAAACGTTAGCTGAAACCATCGAGCAAGCGATGAGTGAAGACAACAGTTGGCGATTGGAACTGGAAGACGGTGATGTGTATTGGTATTCAGGCGAGCAAAGTTGGGACAGCGAACCAGAAACCGGCAAGTGGGAACGAATGCAGTCAGGCTTCCTACAGCTGTTGCCGATAGAGAAATACCTCTAAGAGTGTCAGTATCCCAGAAATGAAAAATGTCAGCGTATTATACGCTGACATTTTTGTTTGTGATGACGAAAACGGAGCTCGCCATCTGAATATTCTCTCTGTCGTTATATCTTATCTAGAGCTATCGCTTGGTCAGTTGTTTACTGTTCAAGTAAGGCAGAATGTGCGGGCGAGATTCGCCAGACAACTTCTGTGTGATCTGTTGTGACCAACTGCTTTGCTTCTGATTGCTTGAGCGGTTCGCGTAGTAGCTTTGCATTGAATCGTCGTAGCTGGCAATTTCATCTAAGCTCAACGGTTGGTATTGATTTTCGTGCATGACCACGTGAGCAGGAAGGCGAGGTTTGACTTCAGGCTGCTGCGCAGGGTGACCTAAACACATACCAAATAGCACGGCCGTGTGTTGTGGAAGTTCCAGTAGTTCATCGACTTGTTGCGCGCTGTTACGCAAGCCACCGATGTACACGCCACCTAAACCAAGAGACTCCGCAGCCAGCATACAGTTTTGCGCCATGATGCCAGAATCGACTGCGCCAATCAGGGTCAGTTCAGTAAAGTCGGTTTTCACTTCAGGGTTGATTTGAGCGTGGCGTTGATAGTCGATACAGAACACCAAAAACTCAGCCGCGTTCTCAACATAAGCTTGGTTACCTGCGTATTCGGCTAGCAGTTTTCGCTTCTCTTTGTCTGTCACTCTCACAATAGAAACAGCCTGCAGTAAGCTCGATGATGATGCCGCGAGACCAGCCTGAATAATCACATCAAGTTGTGCTTTTTCAATTGGTTGATTTGTATATTGACGAATGGAGCGGTGCCCCAGAATAGTTTCAATCGTGCTGTTCATAACTCTCAGACAGTCCTTGTGATGATGGCGTAGAGAATCACAATAACGACAATTACCATGAGCGTAAAGAGTGTTTGAGCCTTTCTGGTTGACATATTTCAGCAGCGTCAGCCCAGTTTTTGAGATTCTATTTATAATCGATTAATGCCAGCTGCTATGCCGCTGGCATTTTATTATTGAGCGAAACTTGCTTCGAAATAGGCACTAAATGATAAAAACTGTCGGATAAAATAGGGCATACTGGACTCAATATATAAACCAAAGAAAGTAACCACGCGCATGAATCCGATCTGCCTCAACGACCCTTTTTCTCTTCCTAATGGCCAAGTGATCAAAAATCGCCTGTTCAAATCGGCAATGAGTGAACAGCTAGGTGATAAACATCATAACCCTAAGCAAGGTTTAGTCACGCTTTACCAGCGTTGGGCTCAAGGAGGAATTGGCCTATCCATGACGGGCAACGTGATGGTCGATAGAGGTGCGCTTGGTGAACCTAAAAACGTTGTGTTGGATGAGCAAAGTGACTTAAGCGTATTTCGTGAGTGGGCGAAGGCTGGAACACAAAATGGTTCGCAGATATGGATGCAACTGAATCACCCAGGTAAGCAAATTCCTAAATTCTTATGTGATAGCCCGGTTGCGCCTTCGGCGATCTCTTTAGAGCGTGGATTAGAAAAAGGCTTTAATACGCCACGAGCTCTGACTGAGACGGAAATAATCGCAATCATTGATAAATTCGCGCTGAGTGCAAAGCTTGCAAAACAAGCGGGTTTTACTGGTGTGCAGATCCACGGGGCTCATGGTTATCTGGTCAGTCAGTTTTTATCTTCGAGACACAATCAACGTCAAGACAAATGGGGTGGATCACTCGAAAACAGGCTTCGTTTTGTGCTTGAGGTTTATCGCGCGATTCGAAAAGAGGTCGGTGAAGGTTTCCCTGTCGGAATTAAGCTCAACAGCGCCGACTTCATGAAAGGTGGCTTCACTGAAGAAGAGTCGATGCAGGTTGTGCAAACACTGAGTGATAACGGTATCGACCTGATTGAGATCTCTGGCGGCACCTATGAAAGTCCATCAATGATGGGTTCAAAGAGCAAAGCTGAATCAATCAAGTCCAGCACAGTAAAACGTGAAGCGTATTTTATGGATTACATGGTTAAGGCGAGAAAACTCGTGAGTACACCGCTGGTGGTCACGGGTGGTTTTCGAACCGCGCAAGCAATGAATGAAGCATTAAACACCTCGGCGACCGATTTTATTGGTATTGCGCGAACAATGGCGGTTGATCCTGATTTCCCTAACAAGTTAATTGAAAACCCTAGCCACGGCATGCCACTAACGGTGCCAACCACAGGAAAACCCGCATTAGACAAGGTGGCGATGGTCGGGCTGGTTTGGTATGAACATCAGATGTGGCGCATTGCCTCTGGCAAGAACGCCGACCCAAAACTAAGCGCACTCGGTGTGGTGTTAAAAACAATTCTCAGCGCCGGCTGGCACGCCTTCAAAAAGCGCAGAGCGTAAGCAGTTATGGATTGTTAAAGCAGAACTTCAAGGAATTGAAGTTCTGCTTTTTTGTTTGGTCAGCGAGTTTAGTCAGGTCATCAAGCGAAAATAGAAAGGTAAGACGTTATCGGGATTACAGGTTTTCTTAATGCGTATGCATCATGCTAGGCTCTGTTTTTTGACAGATATGAGGAATATACAGCTTAAGGTAAGACTCGGTCAGACGGATTGCTTCGTTGGCAAGTTCTGGTGTGATGCAGCCATGTTGGCGATAAGATAACGAGTATATTTTATCTGCGACTTGCAGTGAGATAGCGAAGACATTGATGGATTGTGGTAACTGAGGAACATCAAAAAACTGTCGATAAATCGTTTCTACTTCTTTACCAAGAATTAAGTCATTCTCGGTGTCTGCATGTCCTAGTTCAGTGAATGTATGACGACCTAGAATTAACTTTTTAGCAATCGGGTGATTGTTGTAATAATTAACATACGCTGTTTCAATCATGCGATTGATGTCAGTCCAATGATTAACATGCTCGTAATCTATACATTTACCTAGCAGAGAGTCGAAATCAGTAAAAACGTCATCTAATAGATTATGAAATAAGTTCTCTATGTTTGGATAGTGGTGATAAACCGTGGATGTTGCCATTCCACACTCTTTGGCAACATCGTACATTGAAATATCAGTAGCTTCACGGCGTTCCATTAGTTGCACAACAGCATCATGAATTCGAATTAACTTTTCTTCGGTTGTTACTTTGCGCATCTAATGATCCTCATTTTTATTTGGAACACAAAAAACATAAAGGGTTTTCAAGAAAAGTTCCAATCGGAATATCGAAACTTAGACTTTATTACCCTTTATTTATATAAAGCATTATAACCCAATATTAAGCATTAATATGTGTCCCCGTTTTTCCTTCTATGATCTCTAATGCACTCGACAGGTCACCAATGTATCCATGCTGTTTTGTTTTTTCTACAAATTGACAACATGCGTCGACCTTCGGCCCCATAGAACCTGCTGGGAAAGTGTACTTTTTCATTTGTTCAACTGATACGTTCTCAAGCTTCTCTTCCTTTGGGGTTCCCCAATCTAAACAAACATGAGAGCCGTCAGTGAGGATCAGTAAATGTTCTGCGCCGATTTCTTCTGCGATAAGAGCAGCTGTCATGTCTTTGTCGATTACCGCTTCAAAACCCACATAAGCGCCATTTTTTTCGACGACTGGAGCGCCACCGCCACCGCCACAAATAATTAGGTGCTCTTTCTCTAGCAAGTCTTTGATGGCTTTTATTTCTAGCACTTCTTTTGGTGAAGGCGATGGCACCACGCGACGCCAGTGTGCGCCGTCAGGTTTCACAACCCATTGGTTGGCTTCTGCGAGTTGTTTGGCTTGTTCTTCTGTATAGATAGGGCCAATAAATTTGGCTGGGTCGGCAATCGCAGGATCATTCTCGTCGATAACAATTCGAGTCAGAATCGTGGTCGTAAAGCGATCTTTAATTGCAGCATTTAGCCCTTGCTGGATGAGGTAACCAATCATCCCTTGAGTCTCGGCACCAAGCACATCAAATGGATAAGGAGGGCAATCTTTATAAGCATTGTTCTGTAATGAGAGTAGGCCGACTTGAGGGCCATTTCCGTGCACAACCACTAAACGGTAGTCTTTGCTGAGTTCAGCCAAAGAGCTGGCGGTTTGCGCGATGCTCTTTTTTTGGTTTTCGCAACTCATTACTTCACCACGCTGTAGTAAAGCGTTCCCACCGACAGCAACAACAATAATAGGCTTCGACATGTTTAACTCTCCAAATAATATTTTGCTCAGGGCAAATAAGTTAGTTTGAATTGTATTTAAATAATGCAGGTGTCGTGGGGATAGAAATCACAATTCGATTTGTGATCAATATTTGATGTTTTTAGTCGCCTATATGTCACAGAAAGCCTTAATTCCCCCTAGATTAACTAGATATGTGATCTTGGTTTTGAAATAGAAAATGTATTTATTAATCGAATGGTTATTGACCAAAATCAAGTATTCCGACTTTTATCATTATAAATCTAATATTTGTTGGGTTTATTTTGTTTTTACCCCGAACTCGTTTATGTAAAACCGATATTCAATTTTCATCCCAGTTCACTTCATCGCTTTGCCGTTTAATTAATCCCGAATTAGAGATTAAGGAGCTAAGAGATGAGTAACGAAACGCAAGGAAAAATGGGGGTTACGGGAATTGCACTCTTTACACTGTGTGCAGTTTTGGTGGTCGACACATTAACCGCGTCAGCCAGTATTGGTGTCAGTGCCATTGGTTGGTGGGTGTTAATGCTGGTCTTCTTTGTCATTCCATATGGCTTAATTACTTCCGAACTGAGTACCACTTACCCAGGTGAGGGTGGGATTTACGATTGGGTAAAACAAGCCTTCAATTTCAAATGGGCAGTGAGAACAACGTGGTTTTACTGGATTAACGTGGGTTTATGGATGCCTGCGGTATACATCATGTTTGCAGGGATGTTTGCCGAACTCTTCATGCCAGATCTGTCTTTATGGGGACAAATTGCCATTTGTATATTACTGACGTGGCTAACGGTTTTGATTTGTAATGTGTCTGCCGACATCGGTGTGTGGGTCACCAATATTGGCGCAATATTAAAAATTGTCGTGATCAGTACATTGGGTGTGGGCGGCTTTATCTATGCAATGAAAAACGGTGTTGCCAACGAATTTACGTTGCCAGCTATGATGCCTTCATTGGATTCTGCGGTCTCTTTCTTACCTGCGATTGTGTTCAACCTAATGGGTTTTGAACTGGTTGCGACCATGACTAAAGAAATGAAAGACGTTCGTGATATGCCTAAGGCTGTCTTCCTCTCTATCGGTATCACCGCTTTCTTATACATCTTCGGTACGGTAGGCATTTTGATGGCGCTACCTGTCGAAAGCATTGGCTTGGTGTCTGGCCTTATCGACACATTTAGAACACTTTTCGGCACTGGTGTGGTTGGTACAGCGATGGTGTACATCTTCGGTACTTTCGCTTTGTTAACGCTTATCGGCAACATGGTGAGTTGGACAATGGGCGCTAGCCGAGCTGCTGCTGAAGCCGCTCAAGAAGGTGAACTTCCAGCCCCTGTCGCGAAAGTGTCTGAGAAAGGCTCTCCAGTTGGGGCAAACAACATTACTGGCACAGTATCAACGGTCGTCATTCTGTCTTACGCGCTGTTTGCTCAGGGTAATGATGATCTGTTCTGGTCGATATTTGCCTTCTCTAGCTGCATTTTCTTACTTCCTTACCTGTTCATGTTCCCGGCATACCTAAAGCTTCGAGTGGTTGATGGTAAACGTGAACGCCCATTCAAAGTACCTGGCGGTATGGCGGCTCAATGGGTCATGTCGATTGTTTGTTTCTTCGTCGTCCTTCAAGCCGTGATCTTATTTATTTTCCCCGAGGCTCTTGATCTAACTGTTGCCGATTGGGGATACACAGGACCTGTTTTGATTGGCGTGATTGCCACCATCCTTGCTGGTGAATGGATTCTTCTTGGTGCTCTAAAACGCAAGAAGCAACAAGGTTCAGGCGATGACGACACGACCGAGACACAAGATAAAAAAGAAGCTCAAGCATAATTTAGGAGATATAACGATGAAAAAACTGATTGATACCACTCCAAAACATGATGGCTTCAGAATGCCAGGAGAACACGAGCCACATAGCGAAATTTGGATGGCTTGGCCTGAGCGCACCGACAACTGGCGCAATGGAGCAAAACCAGCACAAGCGGTGTTTGCTGATGTTGCCACCAAGATCAGCCATACGACGCCAGTCACCATGCTCGCGAGTTCAGACCAATACGATAACGCAGTATCTCGCCTACCAGAGGACATTCGAGTGTTGGAAATCTCGACGGATGACTCTTGGATGCGCGACATCGGTGCGACTTATGTGGTCGATGACAGCGGTGAACGTCGAGGTGTGGATTGGGAATTCAATGCATGGGGCGGGTTTGTGGATGGTTTGTATTCACCTTGGAATCGCGACAACCAAGTCGCTCAAAAGATGTGTGAAACCATTCGTGACTCTCGATACCGCGCTCCAATCGTACTAGAAGGCGGTTCAATTCACGTTGATGGCGAAGGCACGCTCTACACAACAGAAGAGTGCTTATTACACGAAAGCCGCAACCCAGATATGAGCAAAGAAGAGCTGACAGAAGTGCTGTGCGAACACCTCAATGTTGAGAAGGTAATTTGGCTACCTCGTGGTTTATACAACGATGAAACCAATGGTCACGTCGACAATATCCTTCACGTCGTGAAGCCGGGTGAAGTCGTTCTGACGTGGTGCGATGACGAGAATGATCCTCAATATGAGATCAGCAACGAAGCCTATGACTACATCACCAGCCAGACCGATGCCAAAGGCCGTCAAATCAAGGTACACAAGCTGCCGATGCCAGGCCCTCTTTTCATGACCGAGGAAGAAGCGGCAGGTATCGATATCGCAGACGGAATGGAGCGAGAAGCGGGTGAGCGTTTAGCGGCGTCGTATGCCAATTACCTGATTACCAATAACCAAATTGTGTTGCCGTTGCTCGATCAACGCTACGACAACGATGTTATCGGGATCCTAGAAGGCATCTATCCGGGCTACGAAGTGAATGGCGTCCCGGCTCGAGAAATTTTGTTAGGTGGCGGCAACATCCACTGCATCACCCAACAAGTGCCAAGAGTTTAGTTACAGCGATAAACCTAATAACAACTAAAGACTGAGAGCAGTCGTTAATACCAATATTTAACCCCAAACGTAGCGGTTCTTGAAAGTGATGGCAGGTATTCAAAATCAAATTGCCATGAAAGTGAACTAAAAAGAACCGCACACAAAATTATGAAAAATAGGAACTTATTATGAAATTACCTTCTTCTAGCGCAACTGAACTAAACAAAGCAAATCTAGAGCACATGGTTTCCATGAAAGATTTCTCTGTCGAAGAGATGGACAACATGATGGAGCTGATGACTCACCTGAAGCAGGCGCGCAAAGACAACGCTATTCCACCACTGTTCAAAGGCAAGTCAGTTGGGATGATCTTCGAAGCGGGTTCTACTCGTACACGTGTTTCTTTCGAGGTGGCAGCAACATTACTGGGGGGGCATGCGCTATTCCTATCACCAAAAGACATTCACTTAGGTGGTAAAGAGTCGATTGATGATACTTCTCGAGTGTTATCACGTATGTGCGACATCATCATGGCTCGTACTAATAGTCCTGAAACACTAGATGGCCTACTTGAAATGTCGACAGTGCCTGTGATCAACGGCCTTGATACGCGTTTCCACCCAACTCAAATGCTTGCGGATCTCTACACGATCAGAGAGCACATTACAGATGGACGTAAGCTATCAGACCTAACCTTAGCATTCATGGGTGACGCGACAGATGTGTGCCGTTCTTTGATGCTGACTTGTGCTAAGTACGGTATGGGCTTTAAGCAAATTGGTCCTAAGAAATACCACATGGAGCAAGAATGGATCGACATGGCGCTGAACTTCTGTGAAGAGTCTGGTGGCACGATTGAAATTACGGATGATGTAGAACGCATCAGCGCCTGTGATGTGGTGTACGGCGATAGCTTCTACTGGGTCACTCAAATGGATGAAAAGGAAGAGCGTCTTGCGGCATTCATGCCCAACTACGTTATCACAGAAGAGTTAATGGCGAAGGCTCGTCCGGGCGCAATGCTGCTGCACTGCCTACCTGCGAATGACAAAGAAGAAGTGACTCGCGGCGCACTAGAAAGCGAATACTCAGTGGCGTTCGATGAAGCTGAAAACCGACTAACAGCTCAGATGGCGATTTTGGTGTACTTCACACATAAAGATGCGGTTATCCCAACACAAGAAACCGTTAAGCATCATGAAGAAAAAATCAGTAGCTTCCTAAGCACTCTGTAGAGGTTTATTTGTGGGGGCGTAAGAACCTCCACTGTGTCGCTCTGAATTAAGCTGAACCAGTATTTATCATGATTTATTGGTTCGGCTATTTTTGTGCTTTTTATTTTGAAATGTCGGTAAACATGCAGCTAATTGGCTCTACCTGACATCAATACTCGAATAGGAGATGTATCGACATGAGTGCCGATATTATTAAAGTTTCAAGAAACACTGAAGATGCACCATTGAGCCCTTTCTCAACACAATCGGTGGCATTCTCACACTACAATAACCTCTCAGCTCAATTACCGATTGATCCAAAAACGGGCGGCTTGATCTCAGGCTCTTTAGAAGATCAAACCAAGCAGTGTTTGTTGAACATTCAAGCAATTGTGGAGAGCATTGGACACCGCATGCACGATGTTGTGAGAGTAAATATATATTTGAAAAACATTGCCGATCTCGACACTGTGAATGAAGTTTATGCATCGTTTTTCCAACACTACGTACCAACGTGCACGACACTCGCTGTCGCTGATTTACCGTTTGAAGGAGCTCGCTTACAAATGGACGCTGTGATCTCGAATGGTGAAGGCACTTACCCACAAGCGGCTTGTGAGTTAGTTAAAATCGCGAGAAATACCCAACACGCACCAGTCAGTTCTTTATCAACTCAGACGGTGGCTTTCTCTCACTATAATCACATTTCAGCACAGTTACCGATTGATCCTCAGTCGGGTAGCATCGTCGCTGGTGGAGCAAAAGAGCACGCGATTCAATGCCTCAAAAACATAAAATCGATACTGGAAAGTGTTGATGTTCCTCTTGATGACATTGTGAAGGTGAATATTCATGTGAGAAGCCTTGATGACCTTGCAGCAGTCAATGAAGTGTATACCACCTTTTTCCCGGATTCCGCGATTGCAAGAGCTGTCGGCTACATGCCAGCACGCTCGGTGACGGTGGTTGAAGGCCTTGCAATGGGAGCGTTAGTACAGATGGATGCGACCGTGTCACACGGCGATGGCACTCCGCCGCAAGCGGTTGAAGACCGACATGGGATTGTAATTAATGCGAACAATACCAAAGCTGCGCCAATCAGCCCGCTTTCAACGCAAACTGTGGCCTTTTCACACTACAACAATATCTCCGCTCAATTACCGCTAGACCCAAGAGTTGGAGCGATTGTTGCGAATGGCGCAAAAGAGCAGGCGATGCAGTGCCTGAACAACATTAAAGAAGTAGTTGAGAGCGTTGGTCATGTCATGGATGACATCGTGAAGCTGAATATCCAATTAAGAGACATGGCAGATCTAGATGTGCTCAATGACGTGTGCGCGCATTACTTTGAAGGTCCATTACCTGCGCGCACGGTTATCTGTGTGTCTGATATTCCTATGGGCGCCTTGGTGCAAATTGATGCGATTGCTTCCAATGGTGAAGGTACTCCACCTAGCCTTTAAGCTTTCTATTTAGCTTTTTAAACAACGAGGGTTGGCCGTGAGGTTAGCCCTCGTTTTACGTTTGTTCCAATACCAACATGAGTATTGGTTATAGTGTTCATAAGTGGAAAATCAGAGTAGAGCAACTAGGATGAATTACATTAAACCCGGTAATTAATTCAACAACATGGTAGTGCTATGAAGAAGATAACCCTTTTATCCGTCGCGATCTTATCCAGTATGTCTTTCTCATCTTTTGCTAAAGATTGTGATCCTAACTTGCTGCCATCTTGGAAGGACAGTGACAGTAAATCCGCCATCGTCGACTTTGTGGGCCAAGCCACCAAAGCTGAATCCGATACGTTCGTGGCAATTGAAGATCGTATCGCCGTATTCGATAACGACGGTACGCTTTGGTCAGAAAAACCTTACTACTTCCAACTAGCCTTTGCACTAGATCGTGTAAAAGAGATGGCGCCTGAACACCCTGAATGGAAAACAGAAGCACCGTTTAAGTTTGTACTTGAAGATGATATTGAAAGTGTTCTGGGCAGTGGCGAAGAAGGGTTATTGAAAATCATCATGGCGACACATTCTGGTATGACAGTAGAACAATACCAGCAAGACGTTGAGCAATGGTTGGCGGTAGCAAAAGATAAACGCTTCAATAAAGCCTACACAGACCTTACTTATCAGCCAATGAAAGAGATGCTGACTTACCTGCAAGAGCATGACTTTAATACTTACATTGTGTCGGGTGGAGGTGTTGATTTCATGAGAGCGTGGGCTCCGCAAGCTTACAACATTCCTACAGAACAGATCATCGGCAGCGCGCTTAAATACAACTACAGCTACAACGATGGCAAGCCGACGGTTACCAAGGATTCGTCCATTTTGACCATCGATGACAAAGCCGGAAAGGTCACCAATATTCAGCATATTATCGGTAAGAAGCCTATTTTAGCAGTAGGCAACTCAGACGGTGATCAAGCGATGATGCAGTGGGCAACGAGCCAACCCAACTCAATGGCTATGATTGTTCATCACACTGATGCTGAGCGAGAGTGGAAGTACGATCGTGAGTCCCATGTTGGCAAGCTTGATAAAGCGCTAGATGAGGCGAATTCCAGAGAGGATTGGACACTGATCGACATGAAATCAGATTGGTGTGAGGTGTACTAACGTCTAGTTTACACTCGGTAAAAACAATAAAGGCTCGGATTGTTGATTCGAGCCTTTTTTACAACAAGTATTTTCGAAGGAGCAGAGGGTAAGCGGGTTTGTATGAGTCACATACTTAGAAAAGAGTTAAAGATCGTTAAGCGAATCAATCGTCAAATGAGCCATAATGAGAGAGATATTCGCTAAGTTAGCTTTTATCGCTAGACGGCTAAATATCTCCCTGACCAAACTTTAATGACAGGTAACTATGAAACAATTGGATCTCAATTTAATCCGCGTTTTTCTGGTTTTGCTAGAAACTCAAAATACTCGCATTGCTGGCAATAAATTGGCGCTGAGTCAGCCCGCAGTGAGTAAAGCACTAGGGCGATTGAGAGAATACTTTGATGACGAATTGTTTACTCGTGTCCATTCAGGTTTGAAGCCAACTCCACGTGCGTTAGAGCTTGGTGAACGGCTGCCAATGATCATGGAAAGCTTGGACGACGTGATTCTTGAAACTCCAAGCTTTGACCCTGCCGAGTATCAAGGCAACATCACGATTGCGATTAACGGTTTTATCTCGAACTGGCTTGGTGCGCGTTTATGCCTTGGTCTCATTCAAGAAGCGCCCAATGCTCAAGTCAATATCGTTAATTGGGGCTCTCAAACGCTGAAAAAATTGTTGGATGGCGAGATACAAGCAGCTATCAACTTTTCTCCAATCGACACGAATAAGCAGTTTACCCATCAGATTATCGGTGAGGATGACTTTGTCGGGTTGGTTAAAACCGGCCATCCATTAGCTGGCAAAGTGATTTCACAGCAAGAGATAAATGAAGCGGAATACGCGAGTTTGGTGATACCGGGGTGGAATGATATTCAGCCTTATATCGCCAAGCATTTGTCGACAGAGCAGCTTAAAGTGAAAGCAAGAAGCTCGTATTTGCACACGCTATTAGAGGTCATTAAACAAAGTGACATGATTCTACCGTGTTCCAAGCAGCTTGCTCTTTATCTTCATGAAGAGTTCGATTATCTCTCTTTTCCTGATTATGCACCGGAAGAGCTCAAAAAAATCGTGCTGGTGGAATCTCATAACAAGAGAATGCACCCGATGAATCAATGGCTTAAGCGAAAAATTATCACTACCTCCCAAGCCATCATAAAAGAAAAGCAATAAGCCTCTCAAATGAGAGGCTAGGTTATTGTTAGCAGCTGTTATTGCCAGTTAATTAACACTAATTACTCGCAACTCAGTCGTTATTCCCCGCTACTTAGTCGTGACCTGTGGGAAGTTGTGCATCTCACCTGATGCTACCGCTTCATCGCTAGGACGGTATGCACGAACTGCAAAGTTCCAGCCATCATCGTTTACTTCAATCACGTTACTTGCAGCGTCACAGGTTTGCCCTTTTGGCGCAAAGTGAATCGTGTAAGAACCGTCTTTATTGGGTGTTGATGTCGTTGAATCAGCACTGTTGTTGTTCGTCATCAACCAGCCTTGGCTTGAATAGGCCGTAATTGACCAATAACCGCCTTCGTCATAACGTAATGAGGGTGCTTCAAACGTGATGTTTGCACACTCCGTTTTACCTGTGCCCGCTCGTGATGTATACACAGCATGCTCTGCTGGCATACCAGCCCAGCCCACCGCAGTACCAATCATAAACTGCTTGTTATCTGATGTTGCTGTGATGTTTGGTGTGAAGGCTTCTTCTGTCTTGATGTCATTAACTAGCTTCTCCCATTTTGCTCGGACGTTATCTCGAGAAGCATCATCCCAATCTGAAGCAGGTTCAAAAGGCTTAGCTGATTTCGCATTAATGACCGCCGCATCTTGCAGTCGATGCGCTTCATCTGCGCCAGCACTTGTTGCAGTTCGCATCAGTATGTAGATGTAGTCTGAACCTGCGATTTCTGAGTCGATGTAAATTTCTTCGCCACCATAAATGGCCATGTGGTTATCATGATTGTTATTGAAGATATGCATGATCTGGTACGCATCGCCTTCCGCCAGTTTGAATGTTGCGCCTTCTGAGACATCGACAACCGCGGTTGAATAGAGCAGGTCGGTGTTAGAGCGGATAATCATTTGGTTCTCTACCGTTACGTTCTCACGATTATGCTCAAAAACATTAACCGGTTGATGCTCTAACTGTTGAGTGAAGTAAAGGTCGCTTTCTGCACGAGCGAAGTTTTCGTCGGTTACTTCAACTGCTGCCATTGTTTGCATTGATGTGATGGTAATCAGTGTTGCTAAAATGGTCTTTTTCATATCGTTTACCTTGAGGTCGTCATTAGGAGATGGCACTAATGTATCGGTTTGGCGGTGATTCTAAAAATGAATTGATGTTATTTAGATAATAACTAAAAGGAATTGAAAGGCCGGTTTTTGTGAAGCTTAGAGAGAGTTCTGACTGTTTTTTGTTCGTTTGGTGAAAGTTTTTTGCAAGAAGACAGGTCGTTAGTTAATGAAGCGATGCTTTGTTCATTAACTAAGGCTTTATCGGCAGGTAAGGCTTTAGTTAATGACTGAGGTATCCGCACTTTTAAGCACTATGCTTTAGTCATGACTAAAAGAGGATTAATTATGAAATGGCTTATCTTATCTGTAACGCTATTGTTCGTGGCAGGATGCCAATCGACAGGCTCTGACACGTCTTCACATGATCAAATGAATCGAGTTCATTCTGGTGGTTGTAGCAGCTAATCCTTTTTTGAAAATACTTTTTAGCTGCTGTTATTATCATTTCTGTCACTGTTCTTATAAAGAACTCACCTCTACAAAGCCTTGCGATTACGTGAGGCTTTCTTCTATGTAAAACAATGCATCCCTGCCGATTTATGTTGTAAATTTGTGAATCTGAACTGTCTATATTCTAGGCTGTGTACTGGATCTCATTTGTTATTTGAGTCCCTTGCTAAGGTAAATAATGAATGTGTACTACCAATCACTTTACTCAACTTAAGAGGTTTCTATGCTAGGTGAAAATCACTCTCTTGTTCACGAATTTCCTGAAATGAAAGACAAAATTGCTGAGCTTGCTAAAACTGACGATGGCTTTGCAGCAGATATGAAGACATACGACAACCTTGATAAAGAGATTCGTAAACTAGAGCTGAAAGATTCACCCATTGATGACGGCTCGATGCACCAATTGAAACATGATCGTTCTGAGCTTAAAGATTCACTGCATGCTCGTTTAACGGGCTAGTGAGTTGGTAATTTTGCTGACTATCTAAATGGCGAATTACAGACTTAGACAAAAACTCCTTCGGGAGTTTTTTTTCGTTTTGGCTCAATCACTTCTTCACAATTCAACTGAGTTAATACGTTGTATTGTTATGTGAATGACGCATAATGAGGGTTACTGGTACACGATTTTTAAGATTTTATTGGTAATCTCATGAATATTGAACACCTCAAATTGTTTGTTCGTTTAGCTTCCACACACAACATCAGCATGGCTGGGCAAGAGCTTGGTTTATCTCCTGCTGTTGCAAGCTCGCACATCAGTAAACTGGAAGACAATTTAGGCGTTCGCTTGGTCCACAGAACCACTCGTAAGGTCTCTTTAACCGAAGAGGGGGAAGCATTCTTACCCCATGCTGAAGAAGTGCTATCGAGTGTGGATGCTGCCAAATCGGCGGTCGGTGTGGGCTGTGATTCTCCAACCGGAACGCTGCGAGTTACCGCATCTGCGTCTTTTGGACGTTTGCATCTTGTTCCTGCTTTACCTGGATTCTTAGAGCGCTACCCTGGGTTAAAAGTCGATCTCAGGCTATCAGACTCGATGGTGGATGTTGTTGAAGGTGGCTTTGATATCGCGATTCGCATCTCGGAGCTGAAAGACTCGACACTGATTGCCCGAAAACTTGCGACAGACAAGCGTATTGTGTGTGTATCGCCTGATTACTTAATCAAATATGGTAAGCCAGCCACACCTCGAGATCTTAATGATCATCAGTGTATTAGCTTAATTGGTTTAGAAAACTGGACGTTCAATACTGAAAGCGGGCCTAAGACGATTAAGGCATCTGGGTCGTTCAGGGCAGATAACGGAGAAGCACTGCGTGATGCAGCCTCAGGTGGTATGGGTATCACGGTGACATCGAATTGGTGTGCCTATGAACAACTGAAAAGCGGTCAGCTGGTTCAAATATTAGAAGATTACCCATTAACCTCAGAACCTGCAATTTGGGCTGTGTACCCAAGCACAAGATTACTTGCACCAAAGGTGAGAGCCTTCATCGACTACTTCTCTGAATATTATGGCAACCCGCCGTATTGGGAACAAACGTAGAGTCAGATCGATTTAACGAACAAGCCCTACGTGACTAAGTTATGCGTTAGTCACGTAGGGCTTTTTTCTTGGAATCAGAAAATCACTTGAGCATAGCTGTCATTAAGAAAGCGTTGCTTTGATGATCTCTTCAATTTTAGCGACAATTTGCTGTGATTTATCGCCGTAAATCGCATCTGGGTGCGGGTTCGCAAACGTGTTGTTGTCGTTATCAAAGTATTGACCGCCTGCTTGTGCGAACTCATCAGACAATGATGCGCGAACCAGAATATCAGAACCGATGCTTAGGTCGCCGCCTGCAATGCCATAAGCGTCTTTCACCATCTTACTGCCTAGTAATGAAGCTGGGTTGACCGCAACCACCATTGGCCCTGTAGAGCCTAACTCTTTTGCCATCTCGCGAGTCCACATGGTGATCGCGAGCTTGCTTTGTGCGTAAGCGTCGCCATCAGACATTGGTTTTTTACCTTCTAGCGCTTCGATGTTCACTGCTGCTTGCGCGGCTGAAGACAGGTTCACCACTCGGCTAGATGCATCGAGTACAGGTAGCAAACGTTTAGTCAGATGGTATGGTGAAATGGTATTCACAACAAAACGAACATCTAAACCGTCTTTAGTGATTGGGTTCGGAGTGTTGAACACACCTGCGTTGTTAATCAGTACATCAATCTTATCGTGCTCAGCAATTATTTCGTCAGCTAACGCATCCACATCGGCCAGAACAGACAAGTCTGCCACATAACTTTGAATTTTCGCTTCATCAGAGATAGCCACAAGCTGTTGCTCTACGTCTTTGAGCTTGCTTGGGTTACGTCCATGCAATAAAACGTGGTGACCTTGTTGAACAAGTACTTTTGCCGTTTCGAAGCCGATACCATCGGTAGAGCCTGTGATCAGAATAACTTTTTGCATGGAATAGATTCCTTATTAAAGCGCTGACATAGTGAGCGTTTCTAAATGTGTCGTTTCGTTGAGGTAAAGAATAGCAATCTTTTGTAAAGTTGATAATCAAGCTGATTAATAAAACACTATTTAGTTTTTATTGAAAATGGGGGAGTGAACAAAGCCTCAGTCCGTGCGAAGGAGACGATCAATCGAGAGATTTATCTGATCGAGTTCTTAGGCCGGAATAGCCGGCAATAAAAAAGCTTAGCGCGGGGGACGCTAAGCTTCGTTGTTAAATATGTTCTTGAACCATGTTTAGGCTGGTGGGGTTAGCCTACTTGAGAAAAGCTTACAACCTTGCTTTGTAGCTTCTCTTTCAGGTAATCCGTCACCGCTTGCTGCTCGGATTCGCTCATGTACAGGCCAAGTTTGGTTCTGCGCCACAAGATATCTTCGTCAGTCATCGCCATCTCTTCATTGATCAAGTAATCGATTTCAACTTGATAAACGCCATGCGCTTCGCTTGAGAATTGGATGCCAAGGTCAGCTTCGCTATTTGCGCCTTCCAGTAGCTTCCACGTGTAAGTACCAAATTGAGTCACGTAGCGAAGTAACAACGCTTCAGATGCCCAAGGGTATTTAGTGTGGATCATCTTCGCAAGTTGCTCTCTGCTGCAACTAAAGTTACCACCTGGAAGCGTGTCGTTCGCTGTCCATGGCGCACCCATGTTGGTTAGGTGCGGCTCAAGCTTCTTAAGTGCCGCTTCGCCGAGTTTACGATAAGTAGTTAACTTGCCACCGAAGATCGAAAGCAGTGGTGCTTGATCAAGCTCTGCGTCCAATTCCAATGTGTAGTCACGAGTGATCGCTTGTGGTGAATCCGATTCGTCGTCACAAAGCGGTCTTACGCCACTGTATGTCCAAACCACGTCTTCACGGCCAAGCTGTTTAACAAAGTGCTGGTTAACGATATCAATCAAGTAATCCACTTCGACATCATCAATTGCGACGTTACGAGGGTCGCCTTTGTATTCAAGGTCGGTGGTGCCGATGATCGAGAACTTATCTAGGTAAGGGATCATGAACACAATACGATTGTCTTTGTTTTGCAGAATATACGCTTGTGGTTCGTCGTGAATGCGTGGCACAACGATGTGTGAGCCTTTGATCAGACGAATATTACGAGGCGAAGCCTGCTCTAATCCATCATCGAAGAACTGCTTAACCCAAGGGCCTGCAGCGTTAACCAGTGCTCTTGCTTTGCGTTCAAAGCGTTGGTTTGTCATCACATCAAGGATCGTCACATGCCAAATACCACCTTCGCGGTGCGCTTTTTCAACACGGCAGTAGTTACGTACTTCTGCGTTGTTTTCTTTTGCTGCCAACACGTTGAGCAATACCATACGAGCATCATCAACCCAGCAATCTGAGTATTCGAAGCCTGTCTTCATTTCTGGTTTCAGTAGGCCCGATTTCGCTAGGTTGACTGTCTTACTTCCAGGAAGAGTGGTGCGCTTACCCAAGTTATCGTAAAGGAATAGGCCACAGCGAATCATCCAAGCTGGGCGTAAAAATGGTCGATGAGGTAAACGGAAACGCATTGGCTGAGCAACGTGAGGCGCTTTTCTTAACAAGACTTCACGTTCAGCGAGTGCTTCCGAAACCAAACGAAATTCGTAATGTTCAAGGTAGCGTAGGCCACCGTGGATAAGCTTTGAGCTAGCAGAAGACGTCGCAGACGCGAAATCATTTGCTTCGTATAAGCCAACGTTTAGACCACGACCTGCTGCATCTGCCGCGATACCTGCACCATTGATGCCGCCGCCAATCACGATCAAGTCTAAAGTGGAAGATGTACTGTTGTTTGAATTATTTTGTTGAGCACTCATGGTTTTGACCTCTTCTGAGCGAACGAGCATTTTAGAACATAATTGAATCCTATATGAACTTTCGTTTGCGGTCATTTATTATTTTCGTTTATGCGCGTTTTATGTGATTTGGGCATAAAAAAACCTCTGCTTATGAAAGCAGAGGTTCAAATAAGTCTAATTCGAGCATAGAAGCGACAGTGGTAGTGAGCAAGTTTTACTTTTTTAACTTTTCTATAAAGAATCGTGATTCATTTAAGAAAGTGGCTCACTGAGCACTTATGTTGAGTTATTCGCTCACAGGACGAGCGGTATCGATCACTTCTAATGGTATTGCTGAATCTTTAAGGATGTTGAGAATCTCTTCTGGTGGCTGTTTATTGGTAAAGACCATGTGCGCTTGAGAGATATTACCGAGCTTAACCATCGCGTTACGGCCAAACTTAGTGTGGTCGACGGCTAAGAAGATGCTGCGACTGTTTTCGATGATGGCTTGTTTCACACGAACTTCGTGGTAATCAAAGTCGAGCAGTGAGCCATCAAAGTCGATGCCGCTGATGCCCAAAATACCGAAATCAAGGCGGAACTGCTTCACGAAATCGAGTGTTGCTTCGCCAACTATACCGCCATCACGGTTTCTCACTTCGCCACCCGCCAAGATAACCTTGATCTCTGGGTTCGGTAGAAGGATGCTGGCAACGTTAATGTTGTTGGTGACGACTCTTAGTTGTTTGTGGTTTTTGTTGAGTGCGCGTGCCACCGATTCTGGCGTGGTACCGATATCAACGAATAGGGTTGCACCATCTGGGATGTGCTTAACCAGTTCGTCGGCGATCACGTCTTTTTCGTTGAAGTTAAGCGCTTTACGCGTGTTATACGAGGTATTTTCCGAGCTTAAAGGAATGGTTGCACCACCATGATAGCGACGAATTTTGTTGCTATCGGCTAGTTCATTGAGGTCTCGTCTGATGGTTTGTGGGCTGACATCGAACTTTTCAACGAGCTCTTCGGTACTCACATATCCTTGTGTTTTTACCAGATCTACAATCTGCTGGTGTCTTGGTATCTGCTTCACTTAACTTACCACTCCCTGCGCGCAAAGGGCTCTAGCGCGTCAAAATCGAAAATATAAACTCACGCTATTGTGCTCGAATTGATGAAAAGAGAGAAGTAATGATGGTAAGGAATCATGTCTAAACCGCAAAAACGCTGCGCAAAACGCGGAATTTGAGCCTGAAACGCAAAAAAGAGCACAAAATAGTGCTCTTTTTAGTTTCGTTTGCTGAGGTTCGAACAATCAAGTCGATTAGATTACTCGAGTTCCTAGATCAGCGGCTAATGATTAACGATTAGCTGAGTACTCAGTATCACTCGTTGTCATCGTCATCGTGTAGCTCAGACCAAACCTGTGCACACTTGATAGCACGTTTCCAACCTTTGTAACGGCGGTTACGCTTCTCTTCGTCGTGGTGCGGCATGAATGTGCGGTCAAGAACGGCTTTGTCTTGAAGCTCATCAATACTGTCCCAGAAACCAACCGCTAGGCCGGCAAGGTAAGCGGCACCCAGAGCGGTTACTTCCGTTACTTCAGGGCGGTGAACTTCAGTATCTAGCACATCAGATTGGAATTGCATTAGGAAGTTATTCGCTACTGCGCCGCCATCAACACGTAGTTTCGCTAGCTTGATGCCTGAGTCAGCTTGCATCGCGTCTAGTACGTCACGCGTTTGGTAAGCAATACCTTCCAACGTTGCACGGATGATGTGGTTAGAGTTAACACCACGAGTCAGGCCAACAATCGTACCGCGAGCGTAAGCATCCCAGTATGGTGCGCCTAAACCAGTAAACGCAGGGACTACGTAAACGCCGTTTGAAGAATCTACTTTGGTTGCGAAGTACTCAGAGTCTTCTGCGCCAGCCAGTAGCTTCATTTCATCACGTAGCCATTGGATTGATGCGCCGCCCATGAATACCGCACCTTCAAGTGCGTATGCAGGCTCACCTTTAGGACCACATGCTAGCGTTGTTAGTAGGCCGTTCTTTGATGTTACTTTCTCTTGGCCTGTGTTCATTAGAAGGAAACAACCTGTGCCGTAAGTGTTCTTAGCTTGGCCTGCTTCTACACACATTTGACCGTAAAGCGCAGCTTGTTGGTCACCGGCAATACCCGCGATTGGGATACGCGTACCGCCTTTACCACCAAGGTTCGTTTGACCGTAAACCTCTGAAGAGCGCTTCACTTCAGGCATCATGACTGCTGGAATGCCCATTTCATCAAGTAGCTTCTGGTCCCAGCATAGGTCATTGATGTTGAACAACATAGTACGTGACGCGTTGGTGTAATCCGTAACGTGAACACGTCCTTGAGTCATTTTCCAAACCAGCCAAGTATCAACCGTACCGAACAGTAGTTTGCCAGCTTCAGCGTCTTCACGAGCGCCTTCAACGTTGTCTAGAATCCATTTTACTTTGGTACCTGAGAAATACGGGTCAAGGACTAGGCCTGTATTGTCACGTACGTAGTCTTCTAGGCCACGCGCTTTAAGGTCTTCACAGATGTCTGCTGTGCGGCGACACTGCCATACGATTGCGTTATAAACAGGCTTGCCTGTCTCTTTGTTCCAAACAATGGTGGTTTCACGTTGGTTCGTGATACCAATGCCCGCTAGCTCATCGCTGCGGATGCCTGCTTTAGCAAGAGCTTCAACCAATGTAGAGCTTTGAGTCGCCCAGATTTCCATTGGATCATGCTCAACCCAACCCGCTTTCGGGTAAATCTGAGTGAATTCTCGTTGAGAAGAGCTAACGATGTTTGCATCGTGATCGAGGATTACAGCGCGAGAACTTGTGGTGCCTTGGTCTAGGGCAACAATGTATTTTTGCTCGGTCATGGTAAGAATCCTTTTTCTTTCGTTATTTATATTTTAGTAAATGTAAGGTCGCTTAGGGATTAAGCTTGAGCTTGTTCAGCTTCTTCTTCTGTTTCACATTGGTTTGGAATTGTGCAGCCTTGGCCTTCTACTGGTAGGTAAGCACCGATAACACGTGGGTACAACCAACCACCAAAACACGCACCAGCAATTGGAGCAAGAATTGGAACGATGAAGTAAGGAATATCACGAGCACCGCTTAGTGCGAAATCCCAACCTGCAAAGTAAGCAAAAAGTTTTGGCCCAAAGTCACGAGCAGGGTTCATTGCAAAGCCAGTCAGTGGACCTAAAGAACCACCAATTACTGCGATAAGAATACCGATCAGTAGAGGGTTCATTGCACCGCGAGATGCGCCGTTGTTCTCATCACCTAACGCTAAAATGGCAAACATCAACACTGCAGTAATCACGAATTCCACAGCAAAAGCGCCGAAGAAAGAAAGTGAAGCATGTGGGTAAGTCGAGAAGATACCAGCAGTTGATAGTGCGTCTTGGCTGCTACGAACGAAGTTATGTGCGATTTCGTAGTCAGTAAATAGGTTGCTGTACAGGCTGTAAACCAATGCTGCAGAGCAGAAAGCGCCAAGCAGTTGCGAAATGATGTAAGGCACCACTTTCGCTTTATCGAAGCCATGGAACATGGCCAGTGCAATCGTTACGGCTGGGTTGATGTGCGCGCCTGAAACGCCGGCAGTACAGTAAATTGCAATCGCAACACCGAAGCCCCAGATGATGCTGATTTCCCATTGTCCGAATGTCGCACCAGTTAGTACCAGTGCTGCCACACAGCCAACGCCGAAGAATATGAGTAATCCTGTGCCGATAAATTCAGCCAAGCATTGCCCAAATAAAGAAGGGTGTTTGTTTGTTGTCATGTTCGAGTCCTTTTTAGTTTTGCTTATCTAGCACGTGTATTGTGCATATATTTGCGAACTCGAAAATAAACGAACATTAAAAGTGAGCGTTTGAGCATAAAATTGTTAATTAAAGTCACTTGAAATGTTAATCCGAACACTTTTGCTCGATAAAGATGCTCGCATGAACGTCATTGCTCGAATTGATAGGTTGCGAAGCCGCTCAAACTACCTATATGTAAATGAATGCGCAACTGGTACGAGGAGTTTATGTTTAGATTTGTGATGCTACTTCGTGAGTGGCGGATTATTAGACTTAATTAGGGAGGGCTGTGTGATGTTTTTGCTATGTAACAAGGGCGTTAACAAATGAGCTTATATGCATAAATGAATAAACTGCCAACTATGTTGTAGTTTGGCAGTTTTAATAGTTAGTCAGTTCATGGCTTTTAACTTACCGTAGTTGATTAACAACAAGTTATAAAGAATTGTCTACGATCGGTGTTTGAGACTCTAGTTATTGAACGATGTTTGATATTGAATTAATCAAATACAGATACTCAGGTACAGCCTAAGTTCGAGTTTCTCTCGCAATAGATACGATAATTTTATTCCCCTATCTGTTGTTTCCAGAGTTTGGCATAAAGCCCTTCTTTCTCAACCAGCTCATCGTGAGTTCCGTTTTCACACACTTGGCCTTTATCAAGAACTAGAATGTTATCCGCATGACGAAGAGTGTTGAGGCGGTGTGCGATGCTAATTACGGTTCTACCTCGACAGATCTCGTCCATGTTGCTCATGATGGCAGCTTCAGAGTTATAATCGAGAGCAGAAGTCGCTTCATCAAGCAGCAAAATTCGAGGGTTTACGAGTAAGGCTCTTGCCAATGCGACACGTTGACGCTGACCACCAGATAGAGAAGAGCCTTTCTCACCAACCGGTTGATCGAATCCGTGGGGAAGCTCTTCAATAAATTCTAGAGCGCCAGCAAGTTGCGCTGCGTGGCGCATCTCTTCATCTGAAGCTTGTGGCTTACTTAGGCGAATGTTATCTTCAACACTTCCTGAGAAAAGAATGCTGTCTTGCAACACAACACTCATATTTCGGCGTAACGATATAGGGTCCGCGATAGCTAGGTCCATACCGTCGACCAACACTTGACCATGCTGGGGAACATACAAGCGTTGTAGTAGCCGGGTTATGGTGCTTTTCCCTGAGCCCGATGGGCCTGTAATACCGATAAATTGCCCTGGTTTTATTTCTAATGAGAGGTTAGCTAGTACCTCTGGAGCGTCTTCGTGGTAACGGAATCTAATGTTGTGAAACTCTATGCCACCATTGAGTTCAGGGACAGAAGCTAGCCCCTGTTTACTGTTTTCTTTTGGTTCATCAAGAATGTCACCCACTCGCTTCAATGCAATGAGAGTATGTTGAAAGTCTTGCCAAATTTGAGCAAGTCTAAGTACCGGTTGGGTAACATGACCAGCTAACATATTGAATGCGACCAATTCACCGGGCGTTAGCTCACCATTTAGTACAGCGCTGACTCCCCACCATAGCAATAATGCGGCGGTAAGCTTTTGGATAAGTGCGATGCTTTGCCCTGCGATTAACCCAGACTTTTGAGCATCGAAACTACGCTTTAGTTGCTGGCTGAGTATGCGTTGCCATTGATGTAAGAATCGATGTTCAGTCGCAGTTGTTTTAATGGTTTCAATGCCTGTTACTGCTTCAGTTAAAAAGGTTGTGGCGTCGGCGTCTGATTCGTATTCTGATTCCACTTTTTTTCTTATTAAGGGGCCAGCGATAAGCCAAAGTAAGAAGTAGATGATCAATGAACCGATGACTAACCAAGTCAGAGTACTAGCATAGTGGAACATGACGGCGATAAAGACAGCCACAAAAATTAAGTCGAGTACTAACATTAACGTCGAACCCGTTAAAAACTGACGGATTTGTGCCATTTCACGAACTCGCGCAATGATTTGCCCGGTTTGTCTCTGCTTAAAATAAGTGAGTGGAAGGCCAACTAAGTGACGATAAAGGCGCCCTGATAGCTCTGCATTAACCTGACTCGCCAAATGACCAAAGACGGTATTGCGTAAGTAGCTGTATGCTGGTTCAGCAATAGCTAATGCGAGCATGGCCATTGCGAGCACATGAAGACTTGATAAACTGCGACCTACTAGTACTTTGTCGATGACATTTTGAAATAGCAACGGGCTTACTAGTGCGAATATCTGAAGTGCAATAGCATAGAAAAACACATCACGCATCTGGCTCTTTTGACGCCAAATAGAGGGGGCAAACCAACTAAGGCCAAATTTCACTTCTTTGTTACTTAGTCTTTCATCCGCGACCAGCATTACCTTGTACATCGATAATTGACTACTCAGACTAAGCTCACTCTGTTGGTCTAATTGAGTGGTTGGGTCATATAAAAGAGAGGAACCATCAGCTGACTTTGTGAGTACTTTCCAACTATTGTCGATTTCAATTAAAACGGGTAGTGGAAGGGTATCTAACTCGTTTGATTTTACTTTCGTTACTTGACTTTTCAGGCCGATATAATCCGCCGCTTCCCTTATTTGCATGTCGCTCAAATTGGAATGATTGACACCCAATGCATGTTTTAGCTGTGTTTTAGTCGATTTCTTGTGAAAGTGATTTCCGGCATAAACGACGGCGTCTATTCCGCCATTATCTTTTGTGGCAGATATATCTTGATTGCTAGAGGTATCTTGAGTGCAAGATGTATCTTGGGCGATAGGCACATCTTGTGTTGTTGATAAGGTCATATCCATTCTCATCTCTCTCGTAGCGACTCAGCTTGGTATTCACGTATTGGGCTAAGTATATAGTCGATAACTCGGCGCTTATCCGTTTTGATTTCTGCAACAACGGACATACCAGGCGTTAGCTCAACGCTTTCTCCGTTAATTAAGATATTGTTATTGATGAGTTTAACTTGGGCTGGGAAAACAAGCCCTAAACGTTCATCCGTGGTCGAATCACGAGAAATACTTAACAACTCCGCTTCGATAGTGCCGTAGCGAGTATATGGAAACGCATCTACTTTTACGGTCACTGACTGTCCGGGATAAACAAAACCTACATCTTTGTTGAGAATCTGTATCTCTGCTTGCTGAACGGAATTTCCAGGGACAATAATCATCAAGTTTTGTGCAGGTTGAAGTACCGCGCCTAGCGTATAAATGCTGAGTTGCTGCACCGTGCCATCGACAGGGGAGCGGATTATTTCTAATTGTTCACGCTCACGAACTTTAGATAACTCCTGAGCTAACCCAACCAACTGCAACTTTGCTTGCTTTCGTTTCTCAAGCCACTCTCTTTGCTTTTGTGTTTTGAAACCGGTTAACCTCTCTTCAAGGCTGTGATATTGGGATTTCAAAACCTCTAATTCAGCTCGCTGCTGAGACACTTGACGCTGAACCTCCAGTAGCTCTTTTTCTTGCTCTAGATACTCTACGTGTCCAATGACTTTTATTTGATTCAACGTTTTTCGTGCCGCGAGTCTTTGGCTAATATTTTCGGTCAACTGAATTAAAGCGTTGATATCGCTTTGACGGGCTGCCTGTGATGCATTATTGACGTGCATTTCTGCCTTGATACTTGCAAGAGTCGACTCGTACTCGCGTTTCTCGCTAAGGTAGTTTTCATTGATTAATGTCTGCTGTGCCGATGGTAAGGTCGAAAATAGAAGGTCTTTAGAGAGTGGAAGGCCACTGTTCAGAGATCGGTAGCGAACTAACTCATTTGTCTGATATTCGGATTGAGTGATGAGACGTGTAATATCTTGATTAATGCCTAGGGTGTCGAGAGTAAGAAGTGGCGCGCCTTTATCAACTCGCTGCCCGTCCTTAACGTGAATGGAGAGGACTCTACTTTGTTCATAAGATTGAATTACTTGTGAACGTCCAGAGACAACGAAACGCCCGGTTGCTGTCGCTTGTACGTCCAGTTTTCCCCAATACGCCCAAAGCAATACCGCCATTACCCCTAGGCTAAGAGTGATTGCCGTTAAACGAGCAAATGGTGAAGGAGGGCGCTGTGACAAAGCGAGGTGTGCAGGCAAAAACTCGTAGTGGTTCTCTGCGGCTTGGTTGAACTTGAATCTAGCCAAGAATTGCTTGATTACGCTTTTCATGCGTTTGAATCCTCTTGTTTGAGCTCTTGTTGAAGTTGCCACAACTGTTTGTACTGTTTACCCAACGTTAATAATTGTTGGTGGCTGCCTTGCTCGACGATACTCCCTTGGTGAAGAACAATAATTCGATCACAATCTCGTACGGTGGATAATCGGTGAGCGATAGTAATGACCGTTCGGCCCTTTGCGATGTTCGCCATATTGGATTGAATCAACGCCTGTGATTCATCGTCAAGTGCACTAGTAGCTTCATCTAAAATAATGATTTTGGGGTTAGAAAGCAGAGTTCGTGCAATCGCGAGCCGTTGCTTCTGCCCGCCAGAAAGAGATTGCCCGCCTTCGGCTAATATCGTGTCATAGCCAATTGGGAGCTTCATAATAAACTCGTGGGCTCCAGAGAGCTTCGCCGCTTCGATAACCTCTTCTAAGCTTGCCTCAGGTTTTGATTGGGCAATATTCTCGCAAACGCTTTTGTTAAATAAATAGTTTTCTTGCAGCACTATGCCGATTTGTTGGCGCAGTTGCTGAATACTAATTTGATTCAGTGGAGTGTCATCAACCGTGATTAACCCTTGCTCTGGGTTGTATAGTCGCAGTAATAATCGAGCTAAGGTGCTTTTCCCAGAACCAGATGTGCCGACAACGCCTAAGGTTTCTCCTGCTTGTATATCCAAAGATAAATTATGGAGAGTAGGAGGGGTATCAAGTTGGTAACGAAACAGAACGTTTTTGAAAGAAATAGCCCCTTGCATTGTCACCATGTCGTTACCTGTATGTTGTTCTACCGGCAAATTGAGCATGTCTCCTAATTTCTCTAACGCTACGCGGGTTTGAATAAACTGCCCCCATAGTTCGACCATACGAGATAAGGGTTGAGCGATGTGATTCGTCATCATGTTGAAGGCAATGAGTTGGCCAATAGTCATCTCCAATGACAATACTTCAGTTGCTCCTAGCCATAAAATACCGACACTGGTTACCTTCTGTATAAGTTGAACAGCATGATTAGAGCGATTGTTGATTTGTTGGACTACGTATCCAGTAGAAACCATTTTTTCTGTTTGTTCGTCCCAACGGCGAACAAAGCGTGGCTCTACGGCTAAGCTTTTTAGAGTTTCACTGCCAGCCACTGTTTCTGTTAGAAATGAGGTGTTTGCAGCAGCATGTGTAAATTGCTCTTCTACCGCTGTTTGCATTCGAGGCGTAAGCCACCAAGCGAGCAATACATAAAGAGGAATGGTTGCAATAAATAACCATGTGAGGGTCGACGAAAGTAAGCTCATTACGTAGAGAAAGACAAACATGAACAAGAACTCGATAGTTAAAGTGAACATAGAGCCTGTCAAAAATTCTCGTACGGTATCGAGCTCACGCACTCGAGTTACGATAGCGCCTACTTGGCGTGTTTTGAAGAACATCAAAGGAAGGCCAAGTAAGTGCTTTACTAATTTAAGCCCCAATTGAATATCAATTCTATTGGCTGTGTGCGCATATTGATATTCGCGCAAGCCGCGAAGTATAACCTCTACAATGCCAGTGATCACAAGCCCTATCACAAGCACGTCAAGGGTTGACCAAGCTTGATGTACAAGCACTTTATCCATCACAACCTGAAAAAATAGCGGTGAGATTAAGGCGAGTATTTGCAATACAAAAGAAAACAAAAAAATTTCCCCGAGTATTCTTTTGTGTTGCAAAAACTCAGGAATGAACCAGGTGATATCAAAACGTGATTGAGGTTGTTTTATTTCAAGCCAACTTTTATTCCATATCGAGTTGATTTTATCATAAGAAATAACTTCAGGAGATTCTTTATTAGGGTTTTGTATTAAACAAGATCCTTTATTAGTCTTAGCTAAAACAAATGGTAACCCTTGAGCATCAAATAGAATAACAGGTGTTGTTATATTGTTAATTTTTTTTGTTTTTGAGCGTTTAATTACAACATTAACTTTGTTGTTTATTTGTATTTTCTTCAATTCATCGTTGAAGTTTTTTGATTCTTCAGTTGTGTTCTTTATATTAGTTATGTCTTTTTTTACGCCTAAAATACTTAAGTATAGGTTTATACACTTCAGGGTTAGAACTTCATTTTGTGTCATTATTTAAGCTTCATTGCTGATTTTTATGATGTTTAAAAAAGGGCGGCATAGTATCAGCACCTTAGAAACTCTTCAAATTTATATTTACTAATAAGAAAAATAAAACATGCAACATTTTTCTTGGAAAATGCATTGTTTATTTTTTTTATTATGATAATGAGATTTTTAAGTTTTTCAATTAATAGAATATATACTCTAAAACAAAAATAAAAGTAAGTTGATTCAAGTTTTTTTGAGGTGTAAAATTAATTTATAAAACGCAATTAATTCTTATTTTGTGTTTTTCTATTTTAATAATAGTTGTTTCCATGGCTAATCAAGCCGTTGTATATAATTAATCGGGTTTAATTTATGACAGAAAAGTTTGTTCAAACAGTATCTAGTGTTAATTACAATAAAGGTGTTTTCTCTCTTTATTTCGTAGGTCAAGATCAAAACAATATGGCTAGCGGCGTAATGGCTGAAAATGATGGTGACCTCGAACTTAAACAAGTCGTTCATATGCCAGCTTCTGGTTTTATGTATATGGTCTCAATGGTTAAAAATATGCTCGAAGATCCTCGCATGTCGGCAGAATTTGACAAGCTAGTTGCAGCAGGTTTTTTACCTTCAGACGAGCCTAATGTTGAGCAGACTGAAGAAGTGCAGACAGAAGAAAAACCTGCGCCAAAGAAGAGAGCTTCTAAAGCTAAATAATAGCTGTATTCGGTGATATAGAGCCTATGTCTATTACACATCAATCAGCAAATCTTACCTTAGCTCAAATTAAAAATTTAATTGGTGGGGTGATGTTGTTAAGTCAGCATTCTCCTCTCCACAGCAGATACGTTGTTGCTGAATGGCAGCAGCGCATTATGCCGGCGTTTGAGCTAAACCAGTTTTGCTATTACGAAGATGAACAAGGTCGCCCAATTGCATTTTGTAATTGGGCGTTTTTGTCTGAGCAGAGTCGAGATGCACTGCTATCAGGGAATCGAGAAATCTCTTTATCTGACTGGAGGTCCGGTCAGCATATTTATATTCCAGAGATGATAGCGCCATTCGGGCATGGTCGAGAGGTCGTAAATGACCTTCGACGCCGTGTATTCCTTCCGTGGAAGGGGCAGAAAGTTTGCACTGTCCGCGGCAAGGTCGATGTTCAAAATGATCGCTGTATCAGAAAAGTACAGTGGTTTTCTATTTAACCCAAATTTAGAGTTTTTTTTATGGGAAAACCATTTTGGAGAAGTGTTGAATACTTCTTTACAGGGAATTATTCCGCCGATGAAGGTAACAACAACATTGTTGCTATCGGTTTTGGCGGCGAAATACATGCTCGTGGAGGTGATGATCACGTCACTGTCGGTTCTATTGGGGCGACGGTTTATACGGGTAGCGGAAATGATACGGTAGTAGGTGGTGCGGCATATCTAAGAGTAGAAGACTCTGTTGGCACCCTAAATGTAAAAGGTGCTGCCGGGTACGCGGACATTAACAAAAGTGGCGATGGAAACGTTTCATTCGCTGGCGCTGCTGGCGGAGTTTCTATTGATCATCTAGGTAATCGCGGTGACGTAAACTATGGCGGTGTTGCTGCATATAATGGGATAACCCGTAAAGGCCTAAGTGGTAATGTGACATTTGGTGGTGCTGGTGGCTATAACAGCCTTTGGCATGAAACAAACCAAGGTAATTTATCCTTTACTGGAGCTGGGGCCGGTAACAAACTTGATCGAACTTGGTTCAATCAATACCAAGGCTCTCGCGGTAATGTGACGTTTGATGGTGTTGGCGCTGCTAACAGTATTAGCTCACGAGTAGAAACGGGTAATATCACTTTCCGTGGTGCTGGTGCCGATAACCATCTCGTTCGAAAAGGTAAAGTCGGTGATATAACATTGCAGGGTGCGGGCGCATCAAACCGTATTGAACGTACGCGACAATCGGATGATGTCTATGTGGAAACACGTGGCAACATTCGCTTTGAAGGTGTTGGCGGATACAACAGTATCTATTCTGATGTGGCACACGGTGATATCCATTTCTCTGGAGGCGGGGCTTACAACAAGATTACCCGTAAAGGGTCTGGTAACGATTTCAAAGACGAAGGGTTAGCCAATGCCAATGCCGATGAGATCGTTCTGACTACTGCACAAATGCATGGGTTATCGATTGGTAATGGGAATAAGTTCCATTCTGTTAAGGCAATAAAATCAGAACGAGAGGCAAATACTTACTTGTTTGCTATCGCTGATGGTACTTACACCAAAATTAATAAAATTCGTCTCTATAATGACTCGGAAACTGGAAATCTTAAGTACTACTCAGAAGCTTGGTATAAGCGTGGAAATCATTTAACTAGCCTTGCTCGATCCGATGTTTCTGGTTCAGGTGGATTTGAGTCAAATCCAATCAATGGCGGCTACACCCTATCTAATATCGAACTCGAACATCAACAAGTGTTTACGATTCATGCTATTGAGAAAGACCTGACTGAATATGAATGGGTTACATACGCAAACGGTGCCTTAATCGATGCTGAAGATGTTGTTTTGGCCGATGCAAAAATGGGTGGCCATGCTATTTCTACAAATGGCACAACAGTTGATGTTAAAGGTGTTAAGTCAAATCGCAAATCAAACACGTATGTATATGCGAAAGTGCTTGGCCCTTATACAAAAATTGTGGTGGTTGAATTAGCGAATGATTCAGAAACTGGCGAGTTAAAGTACCAGGCCCGTTCTTGGTACAAAGAAGGTAATTACACCGGAAATTTGGCCAATGAGGATATTTCGTCAGCAAATGGTTATCACTCAATGGGTCGAGGTGGATATTCGCTGAGTGATCTTCAGTACAGTGTAAATGCGGTAAGAAGTACTAGCGAAACGGTCGCAGATATTGACGAGTACAATGAACAAGCATTGATCAAACCTGCTACAGATACCGGTGAAAGCTCAGGAGATGTGCGTTTTAATGGTGTTGGTGGTGGTAACGTCATCAAATCCAATGTTACCCGCGGTGATGTTCATTTTAATGGTGGAGGGATTGCCAACGTTATCCTTCACAGCTCTAAGTTTGGTGATACTGAATTTATTGGTGGTGGCGCGGCTAACGTTATTGTTAAAAGTGGCGATGAAGGCGATCTCACTTTCCGTGGTGCTGGCTTGGCTAACGTATTAGTCCATCAGAGCAAGCAAGGCAAAATGGATGTCTATGCAGGCGGTGCGGTCAATGTATTGGTTCGTATTGGTGATGGCGAATATTTAGCTCACTTACTTGCTTATGGCAATATTTCAGTTCACAAAGGTAACGGTAATAGTCGTTTGACTATGCTAGGCGGCTACAACACGCACACCCAAATTGGTTCTGGCAACGGGCTGTGGTTAGCGGTCGGTGGCTTTAATGTCATGACACAGGTTGGTAAGGGTGACATCGCATCTGTACTTGTCGGTGGCGCGAATGTCATGACTAAAGTGGGTGACGGTGACCTCACGGCAGGTATGCTTGGTGGTGCCAATATCATTACTCATATTAGCGGTGATGATACGGCCTCAAATACGACCGCAGTCGCACTTGGTGGTGCAAATATCCTAACCAAAAAAGGCAATGGCAATGCGCTTGCCGTTATGGGAGGAGGCGCTAACGTACTTACACATGTTGGTGATGGCTCGACAACTGGCGTCATGGTTGGTGGGGCGAACATTCTAACCAAGGTGGGCGATGGTGATACCACTGGCATTATGTTGGGTATTGGTAACGTACTGACTCATGTCGGCGATGGCCAAACAATTGGCGTAATGGGTGCTGCGGGTAATATCTTCACCAAAGTAGGCGACGGCACTTCAATAGCAGCTATGATCGGCGTAGGCAATATCTTCACTCACGTTGGTGAAGGCAACGCGTGGGCGCTAATGGGTGGCCTAGGCAATGTATTTACCAAGGTTGGTCATGGTGATGCATTAGCGCTTATGGTCGCGGAAGCCAATGTCTTTACGCATATTGGTGACGGTACAACAGTCGCATTAATGGTGGCGAAAGGTAATATTGCAACCAAAGTGGGCAATGGTACTTCGATAGCCGCGATGGTAGGTAACGCAAATATATTCACTCAGGTGGGTAACGGCAGCACGTTTGCTGCAATGCTTGGCCAAGCCAATATCATGACTAAAGTGGGTAATGACCTAACTGCTGCATTAATGATCGGTAAAGCGAATATCTATACTCACGTTGGTGATGGCACAAGCTTAGGTTTATTTGCTGGCGAACTAAACGTGATGACGAAAGTGGGTAATGGAACAACCTTAGCCGCGATGTTTGGTAAAGCAAACATTATGACTCACGTAGGAGATGGTCTTACTGGCGTACTAGCCCTTGGTGAAGCGAATATCATAACGAAAGTCGGTGATGACTTCATGGGTGTTGTCGCAGCTGCGAAAGCAAACGTAGTGACCCATGTTGGTGATGCAACAACCGCAGCTGTGTTGGCGGGTAAAGGTAATATCTTAACCAAAGTTGGTGAAGGAACCACCGTTGGTTTACTGATATCAAAAGTGGGTAATGTCATGACCCATGTGGGTGATGGTACGACTATTGGTTTGGCGAAAGGTAAAGCTAACATCATCACAAAAGTGGGCGATGGATTAGGCGTTAACGTGGCCTGGGGACAAGCAAATATCTTCACTCACGTCGGTGACGGTGATCGATACAACTTCGCCAAAGGTGAAGCGAACATCATTACCAAAGTAGGTGATGGCCAAGAAGTTTCTGTGGTTCAAGGTAAGGCGAATGTCATTACTCACGTCGGTAATGGCGATGATTACACGGGGGCTTGGGGCAAAGCGAATATCATTACGAAAGTGGGTGATGGCCGTAATGTTGTTTTAGCGAAAGGTGAAGCGAACATCATTACTCAAGTGGGTGACGGAGATAGCTTCAACGCACTTTGGAGCAAGGGCAATATTGTCACTAAAGTCGGTGATGGTATGCAGGTCACGGCGGCGAAAGGTAAAGCTAACATTACGACAACCGTGGGTAATGGCCTGAGTGTAACGGCGGCCTATGGTGATGCGAATATCAACACCAAAATTGGTGACGGTATTTCAGTTAACGTTGCATGGGGCAAATATAACGTCAACACCAAAGTGGGTGACGGTCTAAATGTTGCGGTGATGAAAGGCAAAGCAAACGTGAATATTCACGTAGGTGATGGCTTAGGGATTAACGCTTCTTATGCCAGAAATAACGTTGCTATCAAAGTGGGTAACGGTGATTTCTATAGCCTAGCCGTCGCGTCAAGTAACACGAGCAGCAATAAGCTTTCCGCACTGTTTGATAATATTAAACAAACTCTTCTTGGAGTGGGTGGCAGCCAAGCGATTAATTACCTAGTTCAAGGTGATGAAGCTTCGTCATCAGGAATTCAGAAAGGGCGAGGTGCTATTTCAACGCCTGAAATCACGAAACTTGATGGTTTCGCTCTGGATGAAATCGAAGAAGTAGGTTCCGAACTAGGAGACGGGCTAAGTGGAAGCGTGACTAACGTTGAAACGCCTGATCTCAGCAGCATGGAAAATGAACTCAACATCGAAGAGTCTTCAGATCAAACGCAAGCGCCTAACCTGATCGTTAACGGCGATTTTGAACAAGGTGGCGACGGTTGGGAATCTACTCATGGCGTAGAAGCATCATATTCAAGTAGCGCTTATGGCGTAAGTGGCGAAGGCCATGGCTCACGTGTAACAGAGCTAGATACTTATACTAATACAAGTCTTTCTCAAGATTTAACGGATTTAGCGGAAGGTGAAGTCATTGCGGTTAGCTTTGATTTTGCGAAGCGTGCAGGCATTTCAAGCAATGAAGGCATAGAGGTTCTCTGGAACGGTGATGTTGTATTCTCAACCTCTGGCGATGAAGCAGCTTGGCAACAAAAAACACTTAAGTTGACTGCAAATTCTGGCAGCAACCGAATAGAATTCAAAGGCACAGGCCATAATGATGGGTTGGGCTATGTTTTAGATAATGTGGTGGCGAAATCTGAAACGTCACACCAAGCTAATGCTGTTGCCGATAATGCGGAACAAAATCAAGCTGCAAAAAATGCAATGTCTGACAAAGAACGAGCGGAAGCCGATCGCCAGCGTTTAGAGCAAGAAAAGCAGAAACAACTTGAAGCTGTATCAGGTTCTCAGGCTCAATTAGAATCAACCGATCAAGAAGCATTAGAGAGTAATGGTCAAGCGCAGCGCGACGCTGTGAACGAAGAGTCTGAAGCGGTAACTAAAGATTTAACGGCAATGGCTCAAGGCCTTGATGTACTTGACAACAAAGCTGAGTATACGGGAGTGTCTGGTGATCATTGGCGCGATCGTTTTGCTGGTGGTCTTCTAAAGGATGTACAAACCCAATTAGACAATGCCAAAGATGTGTCTGGTGAGCAGATCGCCGATGCGAAACAGGCTCATAAAGACAACCAAAAGAACGTCAACGATTCGGTGGCTAAATCAGAAGCAGGCGTTGCGAAAGGCGAAGATAATCGTTCTAGTGCAGAGCAAGATATTGCGGACGCTAAAGCCGATGCTGATGCACGTAAAGCAGAAGCGACCACGAAAACCAATGAAGCTAAACAAGCTGAATCGAATGCCAATAATTCAGCTAGAGACGCTGAAGAACGTGGTAATAGTGATGCAAGAAATGCTGAAAATAAAGCAAATCAAGCACAAGCGGACGCGAAAGGTTCTAAGCAAAATGAAAGTGACCGTCCTGATCGTCAAGGTGCCTCTGGCAGCGGCTTATCTAATGAAAGTCACTTTACTCAAAGTGAAGAGACAACCAGTAGCGATGTCGACACGGTAAATCCACAGAGTGCCGACGGTCGATTCAGTGAAGGATTAACCGACCAAGAACAAGAAGCGTTAGACGGTGCGGTACAAGCCGTAAATCGACTACAAATCAACGCAGGCATTCGTTCTAAAAATACCGGAAGCTCAGTCACTTCTCTGTTCACTGAGAGCAATGCCGATAGCATTGTGCTGCCGACTACGCACTCTCAGGATGTGGCTCGAAAAGAGATCCGTATTTCAGGGGTTAATCTTTACGGGTTGGGCGAAACGGCTGATGTTTCAGCTTCGATAACGAAAAACGTAGACGGTTTTAAATTCTCATTACTTGGTCCTGACGATGTGAGATTTGTCGACTCGACTAAGAGACATCTTGGCAAACTTTCAACTGATTTACCTAGCAAAGAGCTGAAAGCTGTAAGAAGTCACATTCAGTCAATTCAGCGTATTCCATCTGAAAGTAACCTTGCTGTATTAGAGCTAGCTGTTGAACAATGGCAGCAAAATAATCCGAAAGAATTTGCTCAACGCGGTGAGATGGTTAAGACACTTCAGTTTGAAATTGTGTCGTTGCAAAGCCATATTCAGAAAAACCGTTCGAAGGATGCAGGTATCTTTGGTATTGCAATCGATCCAAAATCTGTCGAAGCGTTTGAGTCTAAGGTCGTGTTTGATGGTGTTGGCCGTGTAATTGGTTTAGTTGAACCTCTAGCTGATGCCCAAATTAATAGCTTAAAGTCTCTTGAAGTGGTTTCTCCGACTCTGACGAATTCAACATCGGACAGAGAAACGGCAAAAACTGAAAGTGAGAGTATTGTTGAGTTTATTTATAAATTAGGTCAGGTAGAGAGTACAGAAACCTCTACGAGTGAAATAAACAAGTTAGCAGATCAAGCTAAGACGCTATGGATGAGCGGTAATGTGACTCAAGACAGCGCCGTTAAGCTGTTTACGGAAGCTAATGACAAGCTTGCTGCGCACCCTAAACTTCAAGTTTTGGCAAGCAAGTTGCTTTTTGATGCAAAGAAAGAAAAAGAAATAGGTCAGTACTTTGATAACTTGTTTGGACGCCGTTTTGATTCTGAAATAGCTCATGAGTTGGTAAAAACACCGACAGATAAAGCGATTAATACTTCAGCTCAAATCGGGAATAGCTTAGTTAATGATTTCGACGAGTGGATGCATAGCCTGTTACCGGACGCGGCGGATGACGCCCTGAGAGCTGAGCGAATCCAGACAAAAATGGAAGAATTTGCCCAAGCGATAGCTCAAGATGAGCGACCATGGTTTAGCCGAGTACCTACCTTAACTCAATTCTTAGATACACCGAGCCATGCCAACTTCAAGACCATGATGACACAGGTTGATGATGGTTTCGGAGTGATTAAAGTTCCTTTCCTTGCTGTAAAAATGGCAATTACCCCTGGCTTGGGGATGGAAATGGCTCCGTGGAAAGCTGAAGGCGATCGTTTTTATCAAAATGTGATCACCAAAGCTCGCTCAACCAATACAGTAATCTCATCAGGGGTTGATGGTGAAAACCAAGTTAACCTTATTGAAAAGAAAACCAGTGATTATGGTACAGCGCTTCATTACCAGCCGAAGGGCGATACTTACGATGACTTTAAAGAAGGTCGTAGTGTTGCGGATGGTCGAATTCTTAACCCGGGCAAAAAGACAACCTTTGAAAGCAATGCGTTGAATAATGGTCTCTCGGTAGTGACGGGCGCGTCGGGTTCAACCAATATCATGACCCACTTGAACCAATATATTGCGAGTAAGAATCCAGGATTCTCTGTTGATCAAGCGTATCTGAATACATTGTCTTTCCTAGTCTTTGACGGCGGTCACTCAGTCAACGAGAGTCTTGCTGTGTACAAGGCTCTTCAGGAAACGGGAGATGATCGCAAAGCTGTACTGGAAAGCTATACCGCTAATTATCAGGATCTGATAGATCTAGTTGATGATAGCTCGAAGGGCACAGTGCGTGATGCGTTGGACAACGCCTTGGGTAAAACTCTTGAGTTCTACAAAGAGCACGCAAACTCCGCATCAAACGAGTTAGAAGCTCTTGGTGGTAAGCGTAAACCTATTTCAGAACGGAACAAAGAAAACGTAGCGATTGAAAATGATGGTACGCCACCGCGCGACAAAGAGTCTCTTAGCCCGTTAACTCGATTCCTAAACAATGAGTTGTTCGGAACTAAAGATGCTCGTCGTAAGGTTGATGATATCACCGAAACATTGCTAGGGTTTGCTGTCGAAAAAGGCGAGTCTCAAAAAGTGACTCTGAAAGGTGAAGCTGGTCGTTTGTCAGGATACTTCCATAAGGGGGCTAAAGCATCTGAAGGCGAAGAGAGTGTTGGGAACGGTAAAGTAGTGCTGTTCCTACACGGTTCTGGTTCATCCTCAGAAGAACAAGCGAGCGCAATTCGCAGTCATTATCACAAGCAAAATATTGATATGTTGGCTGTTAACATGCGTGGTTATGGCGAAAGCGACGGTGGGCCGAGTGAAAAAGGTCTCTATCAAGATGCCCGTACTATGTTCAAGTATCTCGTGAATGATAAGGGTATAGACCCAAGTAACATTATTATTCACGGGTACTCTATGGGCGGTCCGATTGCGGCTGATCTCGCGCGTTTCGCTGCTCAAAATGGTCAAGCTGTTTCGGGCTTGTTATTGGATAGACCAATGCCGAGCATGACCAAAGCGATCACTGCGCATGAAGTGGCGAATCCGGCAGGAATTGTTGGAGCTTTGTCTAAAGCGGTCAATGGCCAGTTTTCCGTAGAGAAAAACTTGAAAGGTTTACCGAAAGATACGCCGATCATGCTGTTAACTGATAATGAAGGTTTAGGCGGTGAAGGTGAGAAGCTTCGTGCCAAGCTAGCGGTATCTGGCTTTAATGTGACCGGTGAGCAAACCTTCTATGGCCACGAGGCGAGTAATCGCTTGATGAGCCAATACGCTGAGCAAATCGTATCTGGTTTGTTTGACGCAGACCGCGTATCAGCGGATGCAAGCGACGTACTAAAAGGCATCAAAAACGACCTTTCTCGCTACGGTGAAGCACTAAAACCAGACACAAAGGTGCCAGGTAAATCAAAAGACATTCGCACTACCAAAGATTTCTTGAATGGTTACAAAATTGACCATGCGAAAGATATTGTGGAAGGTTTTAGACCTGATATGAATATCAAGCAGTTAGTGGACCTATTGGTCGAAGGTAACTGGAGTGCAGAACAGAAAGGTGCGCTTGCTTGGGAAGTCGAAAGCCGAGGTTTGAAGGCAACGTTCCAAGCTAAATCGGAGAAGCATAATCGCTTATTCCGTGACGTGGCGTCTTCAGGAGTCACTGACGCTAAAGCCAGTGAACAACTTGCTCCTCAATTGTTGTTATTGAATTTATCAAACGATGGATTTGGTGGCCGTTGTGATCCGCTATCTAAGCTGATACTTGTCGCTAAACAGCTAGAAAGCGATGGTCAGGTTGGCGTGGCGAGAAAGCTGTTAGAAAAGATGTATTCAACAGCTGCAGTCTTAAGTAACCCTACGCTCTATTCGGAAACGGAGAGGGCAAACGCCAGTAAGCTAATGGATAGCCTTGCAGCGATCCATACTAAAAACCCAATGCATGATACTTCTATGAAAGTATGGCAAGAGAAGCTTGAGGGTAAGAAAGCTCTAACGGTTACGGGTGTAATTGAAAAGATCACAGACGTTTCAGTTGACAACAAGCCTGTCTTATTAGAGCTAGATGCTCCTGGTCATGCAATGGCTGCTTGGGCAAAAGGTGATGGAGAAAATCGTGTTTACGGTTTCTATGATCCGAATGCAGGTGTTGTAGAGTTTTCATCAAAAGACAAGTTTAGCACTTATTTAACTCGCTTCTTTGGTAAGTCTGATTTGGATATGGCTCAACGTTACAGACTACCAAAAAATGATGTTGGAGAAGCTATTTTCAACCGTGTTGTGGTGATGGACGGCAATACGTTAGCTACTTACAAGCCTACATTAGGTGACAAGACGACATTGCAGGGAATTCTTGATTTACCTGTCTTTGACGCAACACCAATTAAGAAGTCAACAGAAGTAAAAGTAACGGACCTTGAATCGTTAGGAAACAAGACAAAATTAGTCGTTGATTTGTCTACCATTATGACGAAGCAAGAGTTGAAAGATGGCGGTAAAGTCTTTGCTAAACCGATTGGTGCTTCTTATCAAGCCATCTTGGATCAAGTTGAATTAGTGCATAGTTCTATTGGTCGAGATCAGGTGGGGGCGAGTTTTGAACTGAACAAGCAGATCAATAATTATTTGGCCGAACATCCAACCTCTGGACGTAACCTTGCGTTGACGACATTGAAAGAGCAAGTAAGCACGGCGCTGTTCAGTGGCAAGATGAAAGTAACCCAAGAGAGCATTGATGCTATTGCACAGACGCGAACTGATGTGGCCGCTCGTATTTATGTTGTTGCTATGGAAGAAGCAAATGGCGAGCATGTTGGCCTAACGGACATGATGGTGCGCTGGGCTAATGAAGACCCATACTTATCGCCAAAACAAGGTTATGCAGGAGAAACTCCGAGTGACTTGGGCTTTGACGCGAAGTATCACATCGAGCTTGGTGAACAGTATTCTGACTTTAAACTATGGTTAGAAAAGTCACAGTCTGCTGACTTGCTTAGTAAAGCTGTTTTGGATGAGGCAACACAAACCGTTCACCTTGGCTATAGCTATCAGGAGCTTCAGGATTTGACGGGGGTTGAGTCGGTACAAATGGCTTTCTACTTCTTGAAAGAAGCCGCTAAAAAGTCTGACTCAACGACCAGTGATTCCGCTGAAATGATATTGCTGAAAAAATTCGCTGATCAAGGCTATATATCTCAGCTTGAGACAGATCGTATGGATCACATTGAGGGTATATATCGCAGCAGTCATGAGACCGACGTTGACAATTGGGATCGCCGTTATTCTGGTGCTGGTTATGATGAGTTAAGCGACAAGCTTGCGGGTGCGAACGGCGGTGTTGAAGAACAATTGTCAGTACTTCTCAATGAGCGCAAAGGCCTCTTAATTGGGGAAGTTCATGGAAGCGATGTGAATGGTCTGCGCTTTGTTAATGAACAAATGGACGCGCTCAAAAAGCAAGGTGTGACAGTCATCGGCTTAGAGCATCTTCGTTCCGACCTTTCCCAACCACTGATCGACAACTATTTGTCCACAGGCATTATGTCTAGTGAGTTGAGTGCAATGATCAAAACTAAGCATTTAGATATTACGTTGTTTGAAAACGCCCGTGCTAACGGGATGCGTATTCTTGCTCTAGATGCAAATAGTACAGCGCGACCTACAGTTCAAGGTACAGAGCATGGCTTGATGTACCGTGCTGGTGCTGCGAACAACGTTGCCGTCGATGCATTGCAAGCTCTTCCTGATGGCGAAAAGTTTGTCGCTATCTACGGGAAAGCGCACTTGCAGTCACATAAAGGCATCGAAAGCTTTGTTCCAGGTATTACCCATCGTTTAGGGTTGCCTGCACTTAAAGTGAGTGCCTCGGATCAGTTTGTCATCGAACAAGATGATAAGACTTTACGTACTGTCTACGATGATGTGGCGAACAAACCTAAGATTGATTTCCGAGCAAGCTTAAATGGCTCGGATGACACGGTTAAAAACAAAGACGTTAACAGTTGGGAACGCCTCATAGTATCCCCTCAATCTGACGGTGGTGAAACGCGTTTTGACGGTCAAATCATTATTCAAATGGAGAATGATTCTTCGGTTTCCAAAGCAGCTGAAAATTTAGCAGGCAAACATCCAGATAGTACCGTGGTTGTTCAGCTAGACTCAGACGGTAATTATCGTGTGGTTTACGGTGACCCGTCTAAGTTACCTAAAGACAAGTCAACTGGACAATTACGTTGGCAACTAGTTGGTCATGGTCGTGATGAATCTGAAAACAATAATACTCATCTAAGCGGTTACAGCGCAGATGAGTTAGCCGTGAAACTAGCAGCGTTCAATCAAGCGTTTAGTGAGGCTGAAAATGTCAAGGCTAGCCCTGATTATATTAGTGTAGTCGGTTGTTCGTTAATCAGTGATGACAAACAAAATGGCTTCGGAAGACTTCTTATTCAATCGATGGGTGACAACGATATCCGTAGCGATGTTTCTGTCCGTAGCTCAGAAGTTGCTGTTGACTCGAATGGTCGTAAACATACCCATGACGAAAATGGTCATTGGGTACAAAAAGAGAAAAGCAACAAAGTGACACTTAGCTGGGATGAACAAGGCGAAGTGACCGAAAAACATGAACGTATAAGAAATGGTATCGCAGAAGGAGACATCGATCTTTCTCGCGTAGGTACCAGCGACGTTGATGAGACCGCTCGCGGCGCAATTGCTGAAAACAGTGATGTGTTCAATGCACCAGAAAAACGCAAGAATGATACAGAGTCCTCATCATCTGGTAGCAGTAAGAGCAAGCTCAGTTATTCTGGCAATATCCAAGTTAATGTCGGTGATGGTGAGTTTACTGCAGTTAACTGGGGCACTTCGAACGTTAGCATTAAAGTCGGCACTGGTGGCTTTAAATCTCTCGCTTTTGGTGACAACAACGTGATGGTTCACGTTGGTGACGGGGAAAGTAAACACAGCTTTGATATTGGCGGATATCAAGCTCTAGAAGGCGCACAGATGTTCATCGGTAATCGTAATGTGAGCTTCAATTTGGGGCAAAGCAACGATCTTATTGTGATGATGGATAAATCAATTCCTACGCCTCCTCTGGTTAATCCGTTTGACGGCGCCTCTCGAATCTCTGGTGTGTTAAAAAGCATAGCGAGTTCAGGTGAAGGTCAAGATTGGTTAGCTGCTCAAGAGCAGCAGTGGACATTATCTGGGGCTAAAAAGTTCGTTAAAGATATGTCTGGCTTAGATCAGAGTAGCAGTGTTGATTACACAAGCTTGGTTGACTTGGATTCTCAAAATGAACGCAGTAGCCGCGGCTTGAAAAATGACGCTGAAGCGACGTTAAACAAGCAATACAACCAGTGGTTAGGCGGAAATGATAACTCTGACTCAAGTAAAATGAGTCGTGCAGATAAGTTCCGTCAAGCGAATGAGAAGCTAGCGTTTAACTTTGCTGTTGGTGGCCAAGGTGCTGATATTCAAATGACGACGGGTAACTGGAACTTTATGTTCGGTGATAATATTCAGTCGATTCTTGATACCAATTTGGGTTCGTTGTTTGGTCTTATGACTCAACAATTTTCCACAACGGGGCAAGCTAAAACAACGTTTACTTACAGCCCCGAGGATCTTCCTCGTCAGTTAAAAAACAAGCTTCTAGGCCAACTTGCCGGTGTAGGTGCAGAGACGACGCTAGGTGATATCTTCGGTGTGGATTACACAGCTGCAGGGCATATTGTGTCTCGTACTGGCGAATCAGTAGATGGTGTCGCAATCCTAAAAGAAATGCTGGAAGTTGTTGGTGAGTTTAGTGGCGATCAATTACAAGCCTTCGTTGACCCAGCTAAGTTGCTAGACAACCTAGAGTCGGGCGTCAATATGGGTGCTGACGGCATTAAGACGTTCGCAGAAACACACGGCTTGAAAGAAAAAGCACCGGAAGAGGAAGAAGATAATTCATCCGTTTCTGTTAATGGCACTAATGTCGCTGGAGATCAGGATAACGGCGATGCAATAACGGCAGATAGCTCCGCTAAAGAAGATCGTGCATTTGGTTTTAATTCGCTAAATCTACCTAATTTGTTTGCGACTATTTTCAGTGAAAATAAGCAAACAGAAATGAAGTCGCTGGTGGAAAACTTAAAAGAAAACCTGACGGCTGATCTACTGAATATGAAGGAGAAAACATTTGATTTCCTTCGTAATAGCGGTCACTTGCAAGGTGATGGAGACATCAACGTTTCTTTAGGCAATTACAACTTCAACTGGGGTGGTGATGGTAAAGATCTCGGCGCGTACCTAGGAGATAACAATAACTTCTGGGGTGGTAGAGGTGATGATGTCTACTATGCGACAGGAACATCTAATATCTTTACCGGCGGTGAAGGCAATGATATGGGTGTGCTAATGGGACGTGAAAATATGATGTTCGGTGGCGAAGGCAATGATACAGCCGTCGTTGCTGGACGAATCAATCACGTGTTCTTGGGCGCGGGTGATGATGAGTCGTTTGTCTTTGGTGAAGGTGGCGAAATTGACACTGGAACTGGCCGTGATTATGTCGTCACATCTGGTAACTATAACCGTGTTGATACAGGCGGCGACCAAGACTACTCAGTTACGATTGGTAATAATAACCAAGTTGAGTTGGGGGCTGGTAATGACTTCGCCAATGTCTTTGGCAATTACAACCGTATCAATGCTAGTGGCGGCAATGATGTTGTTAAGTTAATGGGTTATAACGCGGTGCTCAACGGTGGCGAAGGTGATGATCACCTAATTGCTGCTGCGCTTTCTAAGTTCAGCCAGCTCAATGGTGGCGAAGGAAGTGACGTGATGGTACTTGGTGGATTCCAAAATACCTTCAAGGGCGGCACTGGCGTAGATAGCTTTGTTGTAAGTGGTGACGTCATTGACAACCTCGTTGAAGACATTCGCAGCGAAGACAACATTGTTTTCAATGGGATTGACTGGCAGAAATTGTGGTTAGAACGTAGTGGCTATGATCTTAAATTGTCGATACTGCGCGATCCTGAAAGTGATACTGACCAAGCCAAGTTTGAACACATTGGTTCTGTCACTTTCAATGATTACTTCAATGGTAACCGTGCGCAAGTTGTTGTGGCGATGGGAGAGCAAGGCACATCCCAAGATGATACTGTGTTGTCCAATAATGCGGTTGATGCATTAGTTCAAGCTATGAGCGCTTTTGAGCCTCAGGCTGGTGATAATGGCTTTATCGATAACCTTGATAGTAAATCTCGCGTTGCGATTACAACAGCATGGTCCGATGTATCTAAAGGGAACAGTGCTATCTCGTAGCAAATAATCCCTACTTTAGGTAAATAATATGAGCCGTCTTCTTTTGAAGACGGCTTTATTAATTCAGCACACTTACTTTTCCTTTCGCTACCAATTGATCTCGAACTGAGTCATACGCCCAGTTGAACGCTATCGCGTAAAGTACGAAGAAAATAACTAGGCCGATGTCCATGATCAGTACGGTAAGGAAGTCGAGTTGTAGAACCCACATCAAGACAGGTAGAGTCACTGTCATCAACCCAAGCTCAAAACCTAATCCGTGCAGAACACGTGTTTTCTTGGTTCTTTTGCTTCGGTCAGCTCCGTAAATTTTGTCGTAGCCATAGTTGTAAGCGTAGTTCCAAGCCATTGCTATCAATGATATTACGAGCGCTAAGCCTGCCATTTCGCCTGCGCCGTTTCCTGTAATATAGGTTGCAAGCCCTGCCATCAAAACCAAAGCAACCAATTCAAATAGCACCATGTGCAACATGCGTTCTTTATGTGACATTTTTCTAACTCTCTTTACGATTAAATAGCCGCCGATGGGCTAATGACTTGGCTAGATAATATCTATTTAAGTGATAATATAAAGATAGTTATTATCACATTTAGTGATAATAAGTTTTGGGAGAAACCGAATGTACAACATTGAACAGCTGAAAATGTTTGTGTATGCCGTTGAATTAGGGTCATTTTCTGCCAGTGCTCGTCATTTAGGGAAGGTGCAGTCGGCGGTAAGCCAAGGCATCAGTAATCTTGAAATAGATTTTAATGTTGAGCTTTTTGATCGTTCGACTCGAAAGCCTTCACTAACCAAAGCAGGCGAGCAGTTATTTAAACAGGTGAAAGCGATCGTGCTTCAGGTTGAAGATCTGAATGTGACGGTTAGTGCGATGGGTAGCGGTGAAGAGGGGCTCATCAAAATTGCATTAGATGATTCATTACTGGTTCCGAACTTATCTAAGATCCTTAGTCAGTTCAGTCAACAATTCCCTGCTACTGAAGTTGAACTGGTTGCGTGTACCACAACAGAGGTCAATCCGTTAATTATCGAAGAGAGAGCCGACATTGGATTGATGTTTACCAACTTGGCTTTTGATGTCGGTTCTGAGCCATGCTTTATCGGTCACTTACCGTTTATTGCTGTGTGTCATCCAAGTCATGCGCTCGCAAAAACAGGTGTGGCGAAACTCACTGACTTACTCCCGCATCGTCAGTTAATGTTGAGGGGAGACAAAGGTAAGGTGATGGATCAGTTTCCGATGATTGCCGGTAAGGTGTGGTGGTCAAACAGCTTTATTGTGATCAAAGAGATGGTACTCGGCAGTGATATTGGCTGGGCATACTTACCCAAGCACCTTGTCGAAGAGGAGCTGAATAAACAGCGTTTAGTGGAAATTAATGTCTCATTCGATCACAAAACATGGTCGCCACCCGTTGATCTTGTTCTGTCTAAAACACGCTCAAAAGGTCCTGCGTTACTTTGGCTTGAACAAGCTTTGAAAGGCTTATTAGACGAAACTGAATAAAGAAAAGGCTCACCGCTTAGCGTGTGAGCCTTTCTGTTCAAAGTGATACTGATTTTTGTAAGAGCTAGATGTAGATGCTAGACGCTAGGTTTAACCGTCTGACCGTTGTAGTACTTGTCTTTCATCTTAAGCGCCACGTTCACTAGGTAAATCAGCACAGGTACTTCAATCAGTGGACCGATAACACCTGCAAACGCTTGGTCTGAGTTGATACCGAATACTGAGATAGCAACAGCAATCGCTAGCTCGAAGTTGTTACCTGTCGCTGTGAATGCAATTGATGCGTTCTTGTCGTATTCAATACCCATCTTCTTACCAATGAAGAAGCTGATGAAGAACATCGCTGTGAAGTAGATAGTCAGTGGAACCGCAATCAACAATACGTCCATTGGCAACTCAACAATCATCTCGCCTTTTAGGCTGAACATCAGAACGATAGTCGCAAGTAGCGCAATCAGTGTGATTGGAGAGATACGTGGAATAAACACGTCGTTGTACCACTGCTCGCCTTTCATTGACACAAGGATCTTACGGCTCAAGAAGCCCGCTAGGAATGGAATACCTAGGTAGATAAGTACACTGTGTGCAATGTCGATCATCGAGATATCAACCATCATGCCTTCGTAACCGAATACCGGTGGTAGAACGCTGATAAATAACCACGCCATAAAGCTGTAGCTCACTACCTGGAATGCACTGTTTAGAGCAACCAATGCCGCGCCGTACTCTTTGTTACCACCACCGATGTCGTTCCAAACCAGAACCATCGCCACACAACGAGCAAGACCAATCAGAATTACGCCGACCATGTAACCTGGGTGGTCACCTAAGAATGTTAGCGCCAACACGAACATCAGAATAGGGCCAACAAGCCAGTTCATGATCAGAGATAGTTTGATGGCTTTCTTATCTTTGACCACGGTGCCTAATAGGTTGTAGTTAACCTTAGCAAGAGGCGGATACATCATTAAGATAAGGCCAATCGCAAGCGGAATGTTGGTGGTACCAACCGACATCGATTCATTCCACTGTTCGATCTGTGGGAATAGGGTGCCAAGCAATACACCAAGGCCCATGGCAATAAAGATCCACAGTGTTAAGTAGCGATCTAGAAAACCTAACTTTGGTTTCATGATAATCTCTCTTTGTTGATATCGTTAATCGTCGAAAAACGATATTTAAAGGCAAAAAATACGCTTAGTTTATTGTATTCGACAAACTAAGCGCGATAAATCTATTTCAAAATGGTGTCGATTAGCGATTCAAATTGCTGAATATTATCTCGATTAATGCGGTAGCACATCTTCGGTGGTATCGATTCAGCAGTGATGAAACCAGAGGTTTTCAAGATTCTTAGGTGCTCTGATACTGTCGATTGCGCCAAACCTAATTCGCTAACCAAGTCACTGTTCAAACAGCCCCCCGATTTTTCTAGCGTTGAAAGGATACTCAATATACGAACTCTTGCCGGGTGAGCGAGCGCTTTGGCCAGAGCTGCCATTTGCGTTTCAGCTTCGGTATCACCATGTCCGATTGGTAGAGCGCAGCCACCAGTTGTAGGGCAAGTTTCGTTCATATTGATGTTTCGCTTTCCATAATCGTTAAAAGACGATTAATAGTAAGCCCATTTTATACAAGGGTCAATGTGATCTTTCAATTTGCTCTTAAGTTGGATACGAAAATCGTTACTTACTATTGAAATTCAACGGACTAAGACTTAGATGAACCAAACCAGTATAACGGCCATTTTTGTTGTGAATTGCTGTTATTCAATAACGCACCAATACCGACCAAAGCGATGCTGCCGATTAATACTGGAGTAAATAAGAACGTCCAATCCACATGCGTAGTACCTGCTAAAGCTATCACAATAGGATTAGCGCCAGCAGGTGGGTGAACCGCTCGAAAGTATTGCATTAGCATGATGGATGAGCCGACGGCGATTGCCATGGTTAAATAGGCATCCCCAAAGCCATATAACGCGATTAGACCAACAGCAGCCGAAATAAAGTGGCCTGCAATGACGTTTCTAGGTTGAGCTAACGGCGATGTAGGCACCGCAAACAGCAGTACGCACGTCGCACCAAATGGAGCCATTAGCCACGCAACCCCAGAACTTTCTGCTAATAAACACAAGATTAAGATACCCAGCGTACCGCCAATAAAACCTTTAATCAGTTGGCTTATGCTTGCTTTCGGAGGAAGAGCTCCACCACCAGATAGTTTATCGATCATAATCATTTCCTCTTGTTATCTCTTTTTATTGAAAGTGTACAGATCTGTACCATTTGATCTGGATGATACAGATCTGTACACTTCTTGCAACGAGAAATTGAGCTCTACGATTTCAGAGCGATTTGAGGTTGATGAACGATGAGTAAAAAAGATTTGATTCTGGATGTAGCGGAGTCGCTATTTAATCAGTATGGCTATACCGCAGTTGGAGTGGATATGATCCGAGACGAGGCGGTGGTATCTAAAACCTCCATGTACCGCCATTTTGGCTCGAAAACCAAACTGATTGAAGCGGTGTTAGAGAGGCGTCATCAGCGTTTCGAGTCGAGTTTAGAAGCGGTGCTATCATCAACTTCTGGGATACAAAATCAACTCGATGCGCTGTTAGATTGGCATCTTGCGTGGTTTGAACAACCTGACTTCAAAGGCTGCATGTTCATGCACGCACTAGCCGAATTTAAAGAGTCGGAAGATGACATTGCGATGCTCTCACGACAGCACAAGGTTTGGCTCAAAAACAGCATTCGTGATGTGGTAAGAGGTAATGAAGAAGTAGACACTGCAATACTCGAATTACGCAGTGAATCGGTTATGACTTTTATCGAAGGACTTATTGTAAGAAGTGAGTTTGGTCAGCTTGATTCAAAGTCAGACTCAAGCCATCATTCGAAGAAAAAAGCCTATCGAAAAGCATTGCATTCACTGGCTACTCTAGCGATATAATCGAACGTAGAACCGTTACACAAGATAACGAAAAATCATAATTTGCACTTTAATTTTTACTAATAGGTAAGCCCTGAAATGCCACAACAGAACATCAAATTTATCGCTGCTGATATGGACGGTACTCTGCTTAATGAACACGGAAAGTTAGACCCAGAATTTTTCAACCTTTACGAGCGCTTAGAAGCTCAAGATATTATTTTTGCTGCGGCATCGGGTCGCCAGTACTACAGCTTGATGGAAACCTTTGCCCCGCTAAAAGATCGCATGATGTTCGTTGCTGAAAACGGCACATTGGTGATGCACAAAGGCCAAGAGCTTTACAGCTGCTTACTTGATACTGATGCCATCAAAGAGATCATTAAAGAAGCTCGTGCTATTGAAGGCGCGCATGTGGTGCTATGTGGTAAGAAATCGGCGTACATCGAAACCAAAGACGAACTCGCTCTAGCGGAGATCTCTAAGTACTACCATCGCCGTGAGCAAGTAGAAGACTTACTGACGGTAGAAGATGAATTTATTAAGGTGGCTATTTGTCACTTCGACGGTTCACAAGAGAAAGTGAACCCAACTATTGATGCCAAATTCGGTGAGAACTACCAAGTGGTGGTAAGTGCAAAAATTTGGTTGGATGTGATGAACGCTGAAGCGTCAAAAGGTGCGGCGATTAAACATCTACAAAACACATTAGGTTTCACTTACGAGCAGACCATGAGTTTTGGTGACTACCTTAATGACTTGGAAATGCTTAAGGAGAGCTACCACTCTTACGCGATGGAAAACGCACATCCAAAGCTGAAAGAGATCGCTCGTTTTGCTGCGCCAAGTAACGTGGATGCAGGTGTGTTCCAAGTGCTAGAGAAGCTGCTAGCGTAACGCGGTTAAGCTCCAACAGATTTTTATTAAAGCCAGCTCGGTAATATGAGTTGGCTTTTTTGTTGGCTACAGATCCTGTTAGTTAAATTTGAACGATTGTTCAGGTTGTTGTAGTCTGAAGATAAATTGGATGCCTGCTTATACAGCGGACATGCCTTATCAATGATCATTTGGAATGACGATGAGCAAGAAACTTCAACTCGATATTATTTCTGACGTAATGTGCCCGTGGTGCGTGGTCGGTTACAAAAACTTAGAGCAAGCTATTGCTGAGCTTGGCTTAGCAGAGCAAATTGAACTTGAATGGCAGCCGTTTGAGCTCAATCCTGATATGCTGCAAGAGGGTGAAAACCTGCGCGATCACATCATGAGAAAATACGGCTCTAGTGCGGAAGAGAGCCAAAGTTCGCGTGAGCAACTTGCGGCTCGTGGCAAAGCGGTTGGTTTCGATTTCAATTTCTATGACAGCATGAGAATGGTCAATTCCCGTCATCTGCATGTGCTTCTCGATTTCGCACTGGCGCATGGTAAACAGACTAAGTTAAAGCTACGCTTCTTTACCGCTCACTTCACAGAGCAAAAAGATCTGTCTGATCTTGAGGTCATCGCGCAAGAACTTGAAGCGGTTGGGCTAGATTCAACGAAGGCATTGAAGCGCCTAAAGAACACCGACAACTTGAAGCAAATTGAAGCGCAAGAGTTTGAATGGCAACGCATGGGGATCTCAGCTGTTCCTACTGTGGTGTTCAATCGTAAGAGTGCAGTGACGGGCGCGCAGACGGTAGAAACCTACAAGCAGATTCTTCAAGAGCTTGTTGCTGAGTCATAAACGGATCATTAGTATCAATTAGAGTCTGAATTTCATGGAATCACTGTCACTAGCTCAAGCGCAAAAAATTGTACTGCTTTCGCAAAAGTTGCCACCCAAAAAGTTACCACCTAAAAAGCAACGTAATGGGGGCGCTTTGGCGAATACGCTGTCTGCGATTGAAAACCTTGGATATGTGCAAATTGATACCATCTCTGTGATTCAGCGTGCCCACCATCATACGTTGTGGAATCGCAATCAAGACTACCAATCGAACCATCTTGATAAGTTGTTAGAGCGTCGAGAAGTGTTTGAGTATTGGTCTCATGCCGCCGCGTATTTACCCATGCGTGACTTTCGATTCAGCCTACATCGCAAGAATGGCTTTGCGATCGGTAAGCTCAAGCATTGGTATAAAAAGGATGACGCACTGATGGCTCATGTTCTCAAACGTATTGAGAATGAAGGGCCGTTGATGGCGAAAGATTTTGAAGGGGATAGGCCAAACCCCGGCGGTTGGGGCGGTAAACCGGCCAAGCAAGCGTTAGAAACATTGTTCATGCAAGGCGACTTAATGGTGCCAAGCCGAGTGAATTTTCATAAGGTGTATGACCTAACCGAGCGAGTTTTACCGAGCGGAATTGATACCTCTGAACCGACAGAACAAGAGTACATCGAGCATCTAATTACGCGTTATTTAGAAGCTAATGGTGTCGGAATAGCGTCGGAAATGAGCTACCTGCTCAAGAACACTAAGTCTCTGATTCAGAAAACACTCCAACAGATGCTTGAAGATAAGCAGGTTCTGAAAGTAGAGATTCAAGGCTCTGATTACTATGTCCAGCCTGATGCGTTTGAGTTGTTGAATCAACCCCTTTCCAGAACCAAGCTAAAGATACTGTCTCCGTTTGATAATCTGTTGATTCAACGAAAGCGAATGCAATCATTGTTCAACTTTGACTACCTCCTTGAGTGCTATGTGCCAGAGGCCAAGCGTCAGTTTGGTTACTTTAGTTTGCCGATTCTGTGGCAAGGTAAGCTGGTGGCGCGAATGGATTGTAAGGTCGATAGGAAGACCCGTTTACTCAATATTCGTAACTTGGTTGTTGAAGACAAAGTTAAAAGTCATGAGTCATTGATTCACGCTTTGTGCGAAGAACTTAAACACTTCATGGTGTTCAACCAATGTGATGAGATGATCGTCCATAACACCACACCTTCTGAGCTTGGTAAACGCTTGATGAGCCATTGGCAAACAGTCTAGCGGTCTTTGTTGTTTAGAAAGCGGTTAGTTACTCAGAAAGAGCGGCTAATAAAAATTCGACAAAAGTTCGGTTCTTTAAAGAAAGTTGCTTAGTTTTGTAGAGCAAGTGAATCGGCTTTGGTAACGGCGCCATGCCGGGCAAGATCTCCAATAGCATCCCACGCTCAATTTCTTCGGCAACTAAGATAGTCGGCTGTAACAACACACCTACGCCTTGTAGAGCAGCATATCGCAACACATCACCATTATTCGACATCAAGCGCACACGCTCTTTATTCGGTGTGGCGTGAGGGGCTTGGCTGCTGTAACTGAATCCAAGCGATGGGTGCTGCGCCAAGTCTTCTAGTACTCTGATTTCAGCATGTTGGTTTAGGTAAGCGGGCGCGGCGCAATAACACATCTCATAATCCCCTAAGTATCTGGCGACCAAACTTGAATCGGACAGCTCACCAATACGTACAATCAAATCAATATCTGAAGAGTAAGGATCAACAAGGTCATTATTCAACATCAAATCAACGTTAATGGTTGGGTGATGTGCGAGAAACTTAGCTACTATTGGAGCGAGTACTTTGTTCCCATAGGTGACAGGGCAGTTTATTTTTACTGTGCCTTGCGGTTGATTTTCCAAGGTTTGAATGAGGTTTTCAGCATTGCTGATGTCTTCGAGAATTCGCTTACATTCTCGGTAATAAAGCTGCCCTGAATCGGTTAACGATTGCTTACGCGTGGTGCGGTGGATCAGCTGAGAGTTCAAACTGGTTTCTAAGGAATGGACATGCTTACTGATCATGGTCGCCGACAAGTTGAAGTGGTTTGCGGCGCTACGAAAGCTGCCTTGTTCCACTACGTAGACGAAGACTTTCATGCTGGTTAACTTATCCATTGAACACTCTTGGTTGATAAACAATAAACAAAAGGTGAGTTTATCAATTATTAGGGGTTAATTATATTAATGGCAAACCGATAATTAACTAAAATAAGAGCGTGAAATGCCTCAAACGAATGAAACCATCTTTGTTACTGCCGAACTTAAGATCAAAACCAACATAGAGCGAGCTGCTGCGATCGAAGCTATCGAACAGTTTTGTTTAGACATGCAAAGCGAACCGGGCTGCCTACAAGCGATTGCAACCTATGATCAAAGCCAAAGCGATCGTGTGATTTTGCTTGAGCAATACGCTAACCGTGCAGCGATCAATCAGCACTTTGTGATGCCTCATACCAAAGCGTTTATTGAGCGTGGCATTACCGAGTTGGTTCAAGCATTCGAAACGCAACGTGGACCTATCAAAGCACAAGAGCAGGAGATCTAAGACATGAAATGGGGAATCCTAGGAACCAGCTTTATCTCAGGCGTAATGGCGGATGCGATTAAAGGCGATGCTCAAAGTGAACTGTATGCCGTCGCTGGTCGTACTGAAAAAACATTTAACGAGTTTGCTGCCCAATACCAACCAACACGAACCTTCAACAGCTATGACGCCTTGATTGAAGATGAGTCGGTCGACATCATCTACATTGCCCTACCAAACCACGTTCACCACGAATACATGATTAAAGCCGCTCAAAAAGGCAAAGCGATCTTGTGTGAGAAGTCTCTGTCGGTAGATATGGAAAAAACCGAGCAAGCTCTACAAGCGGTGAAAGCATCTGGCGTGTTCTTCGCAGAAGGTTTGATGTATCTAAATCACCCGCTTATCGCTAAGCTTCATCAAGAGTTGGCAACCGGTGAGATTGGCGAAGTGCGCTCAATCCAAGGTTCCTACGTTGCGGCGATTGATCAGTTCGTAAATCCTGCAAGTAAAGGCGCGTTGTACAACCTGGGTTGCTATCCAATGTCGCTGATTCATTCTGTTGCGCAGCAGCAATCTGGCGAGAGTGTGTTCGATGATGTGCAGATCTCGGCAATCGGCCGACGTGGCCAAGATGGCAATATCTGTGAATCGTCGGCGATGATGCGCTTCAACGACCACTTCACTGCTCAAATCCATACTGCAGAAGACCACGGCTTAAAGCATGGCTTCACGATTCTAGGCAGCAAAGGCTGTATCACACTCGACACCAACCCATGGCTACCGACGGCAGAAAATACGTTTACGGTAGAGATCTATGAGACGTCGACACGTGAAGTGAAAGTCGAAGCGCAAGGCGATGGTTTCCATTATCAAGTGCGTAATATCCGCCAAGCGGTTGAGCAAGGTGACACACAACTTGCTGCGCCAATGGCGACTCATCAAGACTCTCGCGTAATCATGAAGTTACTGACTGATTGGGAACAAGCGGCGAGCTAAGATCTTCGTAAATTCTATATTCGCCTCATGTTTGATTGCCCCGTCAGTGATCAACATGAGGTTTTTCCCTATATCTTCTAGTCGACTCTCCCAATAAATACTTTGCATTTGAAACCGCCACAGTGTCCAATATCAGGTAGTACAAAACTGACCGAAAAACCTTATTTTTTAAGGTGTTAAATAGGACCTTTGCCGCATGCGTAAATCAGATAAGAAAATCGAGAATCAAATCAGAGACGTGTTAACTGACGTGTGTGAAGATACGTTGAAAAGCTACGATGGTTTTCTTTGGGTGACTCATACGGTCAATTTCTCTTCATTCCCGCAAAGTTTGAAAATCGTCTGTGTATTCGATACCAATCAGGATAGAACGAACTTCTTAGAGGGAGGAGGGCAGCAGGAGGTCTCTGTTGTTATCCAAAAGGCGTTTAGTCAGGTTGGGATTACATTGAAGAATATCGATAAGCACGTCAGTTACGATACACAAGAAAATTGCGACCGCGACCATCAAGGGAAATGGAACCATAGACTTTAAGAAGCTTTCGTAAGAGTCCTTATTGGTTCGTTAACTAAAGAACGAAAGCCTACGCGAGGTAGGCTTTGTTACTGAATTTTGTTTGTTATTTAATTGCGGTGCAGAAGCTAACGTCTGAATGCTGAGTTTGTGGATTGTAGCTGTGGTAGAGCTCAAAGCAAGGACGGTCTTCGGTTTCGATACCGGACTCTATGACCTTACTCATCAGGTCATCCCACGCTTTAGCGTATTGGCTTGGCTCTGTGATTTTTTGTCGCATTACTGCATATTGCCCACCGGGAAAATCTTTTAATTCGATCCCACTTGGCACTTCAGTGTCGTCTGAAACCATCAAGCAGATGTCTGTTCGGCACTTATCTGTTGGAGTGATTTCTGGATTGTCATGATAGATAAAGATGCAACTATTACTCGCTAGTCCTTTCATTTCTGCCCATTGATAAAGACGACCGCTTGGCTCTTCATAGCCTTGCCCATAGGGGCCTGTCACTCGTACATACGCCAGTTTTGATGCTTCAAATTGTTGTGTTTTCATTGTCATACTCCATGTTGAAAGTTCGGAGTTAGTATATGAATTGCCGTCAGTTGCATCGTTTCCATTCTTGCGCAATGAGTGTCCAATCTTGCTATTTCGAGTTAGCTCGCTGAACGCTTGGTAATCTTCGCAATCGCGAAATGCACTCGGTGTTACACCGAAATGTTGTTTGAATGCCTTGGCAAAGCTCTGAGACGATGAAAAGCCATAATCCAATGCGACGTTAATAATAGGTTGTTTGGATTTGAAGAGATCATTGGCTGCCGCTTCGAGTCTCAATCGTCTGATGAAATCAGCAAGCGTCTCGCCTTGAACGGCCTTAAAAGTACGATGAAAATGGTAGGGTGAAAAGTTGGCTAACGCCGCTACCTCTGGCAGGTTTAATGGCTCATTAAAGCGTTTTTCTAGATAACGGATAACGGGAATCAGCCGTTTGTGATAGTCAACTTTCATTGTTTTTCTCGCCTGTCTGGCCTTGTTTTGATGTTAGACAGAGAGCCTAACCTATCCAAACAGAGTTGCAATATTCACAGTGTAAAGGTGAGATGGACAAAGGGGATCATGTGATGAACTGGGGGGACAGAAGGCTCTAGAGGTTTTGCATATCGACTGATTGATGATTGAAGCCAATTGATCTTGCAGCATTAAGCAGAGCTTGTTGGGTTTTGAACACTCTTGGTTTCAGCTTTCTGTCAGACTCTAAGAAACTATTTACTCCCCATTTATTGCTTCGAACCATTAGATAATAACCATCATTATTTGGAGAGTTAACGGCGACGGCTGATTCTAGATCACCACGCTTGAAGTGATGTTTAAATTCGCGCAACAACATAAAAATTCCATTTTAGTAGATAAAGAAAAGGGAGCTCATGCTCCCTCTTTGGTTGATTTTCTAATTACAAGAATGCACGGTATGGCAGTTCTGGGTCGTTTTTGAAGATATCTGCAAAACCACGGAAGTGTTGGTAGTGCATACGACCTTTATCTGTTGGGTAAGTGTATCGACCACCGACTTGCCAGAAGAAAGGTGCGAAGCCGTATTGCAGACGTTCTTTCTTCATGTTCCACAGCATTTCAATTTCACGTGGGTCATTTTGGAAGTTAGCCCAGATATCGTGGTGGAAAGGAACAACGACTTCACAATCCAAAGATTCAGCGGCACGTAAAATGTCTGAAGATGTCATTTTGTCAGTCACGCCACGTGGGTTTTCACCGTAAGAAAGCAGTGCAACGTCGATCTTGTGGTCATTACCGTGCTTTGCGTAGTAGTTTGAGTAGTGAGAGTCACCAGAGTGGTAAACTGAACCGCCTGTCGTTTCTACTAGGTAGTTCACTGCACGATCGTCCATGCCACCTAAGATATCAGTGTCTAAAGAAGAAGTGCCTTCAGGAAGTGTCACTAGAGCAGTACGGTCGAATGCATCAAGAACCTTAATATTGACGTCTTTGATCTTAATCTCGTCGCCAACTTTCGCGATAACACAACGATCTTCTGGCACACCCCATTTCATCCATAAATCAACACACGCTTTAGGACCAATGAATTTAACGTGCTCGCCACAGTTTTGTAGAACGGCTGCAGCAACGTTGATGTCAATGTGGTCGCCATGGTCATGAGATGCCATAACCGCATCGATCTCTTTAATAGCGAAAGGGTCCAGTGGGAAGATTGCAGTACGTAGGTTTGGTTGAAGTGCTTCAACACCACCCATACGCATCATTTGGTGCTGGTTTTTCATTTTTTGAACAGCTTGTGTTTTTTTACCAGTACCACACCAGAAGTCCATTGATAGGTTTGCACCACCTTCTGATTTTAGCCAAATACCTGTACAGCCAAGCCACCACATAGAAAATGTATTCGGTTGCACGACAGTTTGCTCGATCTCTTCATTTAACCATGTGCCCCACTCAGGGAATGTATTTAGGATCCAAGACTCGCGAGTAATTTCGTTTACGTTGCTCATGATAATACCTTTTATTTCAATAATTTGATTAATTTTGGATGTAGGGAACCGAGCGCCCTAATTTTGATTAAGGCACTGAGCTAAATTTATTATTATTTGGTGGGCTTGCTCGCCCTGGATTTAAACTAGGATGACTTGCGTCCCTTGTGCTTCAATCCGCTTAACGACGTCTGGGTTGGCTTCTTTACCGGTGATGACTATGTCAATTTGCTTAGCGCTGCAAAATAGCATTCCAGTACGTTGCCCAACTTTTGAGCTGTCGACTACAACGACAAGCTTGTCGACTTGTTCAAGCATTTGCTGTTCTGCGACAGCGGTTAACATGTCTGCTTTATAGAGGCCAGCATCGGTTAAGCCTTTACCTGAAGTAAACATCCAGTTTCCGGCATAGCCTCCCAGTGAATTGGGCGCGGGATTTAAAAAGATGTTCTGTGCTTTGTTGTATTGACCACCAATGATGATGACATCGTCATGATCTTCGTTGATCAAGTAGCTTGCGAGTGGGAAGTAGTTCGTTACGATCTGAACATCTTCCCCACATAACTGTTGTCCAAGTAGGAACGCAGTAGAACCACAGTTGATAACGACTGTATCGCCAGCCTCGCAAAGTCCAGCTGCTGCTTGTGCAATCTCAGCTTTCTCTTCATAGAAATCAGTGCTGTTTATATTGAGTGGTGACCACTTTCTCTTCTGAGTCTCTACTCGTTCTGCACCGTTTCGAATTTTTCTAAGCCTACCAACTTCATCCAGTTTAGCGATGTCGCGTCTTGCTGTAGCTGGTGAAACGCTAAATTTATCAATGATATGTGAGACGTTTATTGTCTGCATATCTTCTAACAGCGACACAATGCCGTTATGTCTTTGTACTTCATTCATATTTATCACTCTTTATGTCGTTGTGACAATTTTATGATTACTTTTGATTTGTTTTGATTCTAATAATCACCGTCATGATTGTCAAACTACATCGCTATAAAAACCAGATCTTAATCACAATCATTTTTAAGCTATTGATTTTATTCATTTTGTTGTTTTCCGGTGTGATCCGAAGCTCAATTAGGCACATTCTGGGTGTGGTTAATTGATATAAATCAAAGTAATCACAAGTGAGCATTGAATGATTACTTTTGATTGGTAAAGTTTAGTTCGTGAGCAAAACTAGACATCATCACATCCTACAAACCATTAAAATTAAAAATTAATCAGGGGTAAAGATATGGAATTCTTATACGATATTTTCTATATTTTTTACAGTCAGGTAATGACCAAAGCACCATTGCTACTCGGTCTTGTTACTTGTCTGGGTTACATTCTACTCAAGCGTGACGCAACAACTATTATCTCCGGATCTATTAAAACCATCGTTGGTTTCATGATAGTTCAGGTAGGTGCAGGAACATTGGTAGCGGGTTTCAAACCGGTGATTTTGAAAATGAGTGAGATTCATGGATTGACGGGGTCAGTGATAGACCCTTACACAACCATGATGTCTACCATGGAAACCATGGGCGACAATTACTCTTGGGTCGGGTATGCAGTATTGTTGGCACTGGGACTGAACATTCTTCTTGTTGCCTTCCGCCGCATTACTGGTATCAGAACCATCATGCTGACGGGGCATATTATGTTCCAACAAGCTGGTCTCATTGCTGTTTTCTACTTCGTGCTTGGCGCAGGTATGTGGGAAACCATCATCTATTCAGCAATATTGATGGCGTTGTACTGGGGTATCTCGTCAAATATCATGTTCAAGCCGACTCAAGAAGTGACTGGCGGGGCGGGTTTCTCTATTGGTCACCAACAACAGTTTGCGTCATGGGTAGCGACAAAGGTTGCTCCTAAGCTTGGCGACAAAAATGACAGCGTTGACCACATCAAACTGCCTAAATGGTTACACATTTTCCACGATAGCATCGCAGCGACAACGTTAGTCATGACTGCTTTCTTCGGCATTATTCTTCTTTCATTTGGTCTTGATAACCTTCAAGACATGGCAGGAAAAACACACTGGTTTATCTATATTTTCGAAACTGGTCTGAAATTCGCAGTCGCTATTCAAGTTATTGTAACGGGCGTCCGTATGTTCGTAGCGGAGTTATCAGAAGCCTTTAACGGTATTTCTCAACGTCTTATTCCTAATGCTGTTTTAGCAATCGATTGTGCAGCTATCTACGCATATTCTCCAAATGCAATGGTATTCGGTTTCATGTGGGGCGCTGTTGGCCAATTCACAGCCGTTCTTGCAATGTTAGCCTTTGATTCTCCTATCATGATTATTCCTGGCTTTATCCCTATGTTCTTCTCGAACGCAACTATCGGTGTGTTTGCTAACCACTTTGGTGGTTGGAAAGCGGTAATGAAGATCTGTTTCGTGATGGGCATCATCGAAGTGGTTGGTTCTGCTTGGGCAATTCATATCTTTGCTCAATCGGGTGCAGAGTTTAATGGCTGGATGGGTATGGCTGACTGGGCGCTTGTCTTCCCACCTATCATGCAAGGTCTCTCGAGTTCTAATATGTTCTTCTTCGGGATTCTGGCTTTAGCTGGTGTCTACATGTACTTCGCTTCTAAGCAACTACGAGCTGAAGAAGACGCAGAAGCTGCTGCTGAAACAATGACCGCAGTAACGCCTGAAGGCATCGAGGTTGAAATCGCAGTACCACAACAATCGACAGCAACCGCTGAAGCGCCATCAGCTTCTACGACGTCAGCTTCTGCAACGTCAGAAATTCGCGTCTCACCAGCAGCTGACCAGAAACCGGTTCGTGTCTTAGTGTGCTGTGGTTCAGGTCAAGGTTCTTCAATGATGTGTTCTAAGAAAATCAAAGAGTACTTGGACAAGAAAGGCATCCCAAGCTCGACCTTTAACAGCGCCATTACTGATTACAAATCGCACCTTGGTTCATTCGACATCATCGTTACGTCGGTTGCGCTTGCTGCGAAGATCACTGGCCTGCCGGAAGGTAAGCAACAATTAGCGGTTAAGAACATGATTATGGTGAAAACTTTCGGCGACGAACTGGTTTCCATCATCGAGAACAACTTCCACAAATAATTAAAAACGGCTCAGTGGTCTCGCACTGCTGAGCCAATAAAAACAATTATATAAGTGAGCAATAACATGAACTTAAAAGAATCTCTTATCAGGAATAACTCTATCCTACTGAACGCAAAAGCATCTGACTGGAAAGCCGCAATTAAGCTTGGTACTGATGCATTGGTTAAAGCTGGCATTACTGAAGAGCGTTACTACGATGCGATTACTAAAGCGATTGGTGAAGAGGGCCCTTACATCTGCATTCATGATGCGTTCGCACTGCCTCATTGCCGTCCTGAAGATGGCGTGATTCGTACCGGCTTTGCGTTAACGGTTCTTGAAACGCCGATCATCTTTGAAGGTGTTGATGAGCCTGTTGATGTGCTGATCACGCTTGCGGGTAAGGATTCAGAAGAGCACATCGAAGGGACGATGCAAGTGGCGAACTTGATTGAATTTGACGAAGATTTCTCGAAACTTCGTGCCTGCAAAAGCCCAGAAGAAGTCGCGCGTTTAATTGATGCTGCTTTGTTGCAAGCGGAAGCGGCTTAAGGAGTCGATATGTCTAAATATAGTCAATTGAAACAACGTGTCTTAGAAGCGAATTTGCAGCTTCCGAAGTACGGTTTGGTGACATTCACTTGGGGAAATGTCTCTGAGTTTGACCGTACTAATGGCGTGATAGCGATTAAACCATCGGGTGTTGAATACAGTGATATGACGGCTGAAGACATGGTGGTCGTCGATCTAGAAGGCAACATTGTTGAAGGGAAACTTAATCCTTCAAGTGATACCGCAACTCACTTAGAGCTTTACAAAGCTTTCCCTGAGGTCAGTGGCATTGTTCACACACATTCACGCAGTGCCACAATTTGGGCGCAAGCGGGTATCGATATTCCAGCATTGGGCACTACTCATGCGGACTATTTCTACGGTGACATCCCATGTACACGTCGATTGTCTCACTCTGAAATTGCTGAAGAGTACGAGAAAAATACTGGCTTGGTGATCATTGAAGAGTTCAAGCAACGCCGAATTGATCCAATGGCCGTTCCCAGCGTGATTGTTGCAGGACATGCGCCTTTCTCTTGGGGCAAAGACGCCAACGGTGCGGTTCACAACGCGGTGGTATTAGAAGAAGTTTCTGCAATGGCGTTGGCAACGCGCACCTTGAACAGCGGCATCAAAATTCAGCCAGAACTATCCGACAAACACTACTTACGTAAGCACGGTGAAAATGCTTATTACGGCCAACAGTAAATCGACTGTTCGTTTAAGTAGGCTGTTTAAGTAAGCCGTTTAACGAGCTTCGACTCTAAGTAGTTTCAATATTGACTAGGCCCGACTTCAGGGAATAAGTGAGAGGACTCTATGTATAAAGTGCTGGCGTTAGATCTCGATGGAACCGTGTTAAAGGATGATCACACGATTCATCCAGAAGTGAAAAAGGCGATCCAAGAAGCCAAACAAAGTTGTCATGTCGTGATTGTGACTGGTCGACACCACACAGCAGCACGACCTTATTACTACGAATTGGGGTTAGATACGCCAATCATTTGCTGTAACGGCACTTATGTTTATGACTATCAAACTGAAACGGTACTGACTCAAAATTCCATAGGTAAAGACAAAGCGCTGACCTTCATCGATATGGCAGACGAGTTTCAGCTCAAAATGGTCATGTACATCACGCATGCCATGACGTACTCACACTACAACCCATTTGCCTACATGTTGGCATTGGAAAGTTGGGCAGAAACGGCACCAGAGCAGCATCGCCCTCAAATTTACCAAGTGGAATCATTCATTGAAACGGCTCAGCAAGCCGAACACGTTTGGAAGTTTGTGGTGGAAGGTAGTCAAGATTCAGTCGACCGTTTAATGCAACACCCATGGATAGAAGAGAACTTCAACGGTGAGCGTTCTTGGTCAAACCGAATCGATTTTGCAGCGAAAGGTAACAGTAAGGGCCTACGCCTTGCTGAATACATTGCAGAGCTCGGTTATCACGCCGATGACGTTATTGCCGTCGGTGATAACCATAACGATATATCCATGCTCAAGTACGCCGGATTAGGTGTAGCGATGCTCAATGCTGATGACATCGTCAAGTCACACGTTCAACGCGTGTGCTCAACAGATAACAACCATGATGGCTTAGCCCGTCTAATACGTGAACAAATTAAAGGATAACAACATGACTAAACCAATGATTCAGATCGCCCTAGATCAAACAAACCTTCCTGCAGCAATTGAAGTGGCAAATAACGTTGAAAGCTTTGTTGATGTGATTGAGGTGGGTACTATTTTGGCGTTTGCAGAGGGAATGACGGCGGTTTCTACGCTTCGTAAAAATCACCCAGACCATATCCTAGTGTGCGACATGAAAACCACAGATGGCGGCGCAATTCTAGCGCGTATGGCATTTGAAGCAGGCTCCGACTGGATTACCGTTTCTGCAGCCGCACACATTGCGACTATTGGTGCATGTAAGAAAGTCGCAGATGAATTTAACGGTGAAATCCAAATCGAAATTTATGGTAACTGGACAATGGACGATGCTCAATCTTGGGTCGACTTAGGTATTTCACAAGCGATTTACCACCGTTCTCGTGACGCTGAATTAGCCGGTGTGGGTTGGACAGAAGAAGATCTCGTGAAGATGCGTGCCTTGTCTGAAATGGGCATCGAGCTTTCTATCACGGGCGGTATCGTGCCTGAAGACCTTTACCTATTTGAAGGCATTAAAGCGAAAACCTTTATCGCAGGTCGAGCACTTGCGGGTGACAAAGGTAAAGAAACAGCAGAAGCGCTAAAAGCTCAGATCGATCGCTACTGGAACTAGGAGGCGTTATGTATCAAAACCTGTTACGCCACCGTGTAGGGCTTTATGAGAAGGCTCTACCTAACGAACTCAGCTGGGAAGATAAACTTAAGCAAACCAAAGAGCTCGGCTTTGATTTTCTTGAGATATCGGTAGACGAATCAGACGAGCGTCGCAGCCGACTAGATTGGAATGACGAAGAAGTGTATGCCTTGCGTCGTCTTTGTGAAAAGCACGGCGTACCGCTGCAATCCATGTGTTTAAGCGCGCATCGTAAGTTCCCATTTGGATCTGCTGACCCTGCGATTCGAGAACAAGCGGTTATCCATATGGAGAAAGCGATCTCGTTGGCTTATAAGTTGGGTATTCGTACCATCCAACTGGCTGGGTATGACGTTTACTACGAGCCTGCGGATAAGGTGACCCATCAGAGGTTCATTGAAGGCATGAAGCTTTCAGCACGGTTGGCGGAAAGATCGGGCGTAATGCTCGCTGTGGAAATCATGGATACAGATTACTTGAACTCTTTGAGTAAGTTCGAAGTGCTGAGTCGCGAAGTCAATTCACCGTATTTCACGGCGTATCCGGATGTGGGTAATATTTCTGGTTGGAATTACGACATAGTGACTGAGCTAAAACTGAGTAAGCCTCATATCACTCAGATCCACCTCAAAGACACTTATAAAGTGACTGACGAGTACAAAGGGCAGTTTCGAGACTTAGTGATTGGTGATGGTGAAGTTGACTTCAATGCCATTTTTGAAACGTTGAAAGAGACTGAGTGCGTTGTACCACTCGTGATCGAGATGTGGGCTCAAGATGAACGTTGGAAAGAGAACATTCTCACGGCACAAAAACGACTGAATGATGTTTGTGTGCAAACGGGTGTTCCGAGATTGTTTGACCACTAACTCTACCTAGAATTATTAACCAGTTTCTCTTTGCGTTCTTCATGCTCCTAACGAAAAGAGAAAATGCAGCATATTGCCCCCAATATGCTGCATTTTTTATAGCTATGTGGTGCTTTGTTTTTTCTTCTAAATAGTTTGTTACTTCCCAACAAATCGTGTTTAGAAAAAGCGATGTTTAAACAGCAATCGTCACATGGTCACGGCCTACTTCAGCCATCTGAACTAGGTAGTCTGTGTGGTACTTTTTCTTGATGGTGATTTGGCTACCGATTTCAGCAACAATCTTTACTACTTCCAACGCATCAGAAGGATGCAATGAAGAGTCTTTTGAAATTTCGATATTAACGCCTAAATTTGCCAATTTGATGATGTCGCTAGAATGCATGGTCGTGTCCAAGGTATTTGATTTTCGTGGACTATATCATCTTCAATTTATGCAACTCTACTTGGTTTAAGTAAAAATGGGTGAGATGTGCTCAAAATATGATTTCAATAGTAAAACAACGGCTTTTATTACATCAATTCGTTTAATTGTCGGATTGTTGAATAAGATCATATTAAGGCGATCATGAATAGGTTTTATGTATGGTGATTAGTAGTATGAGTCTCAAAACAATATGAGAGATTGACGATGCCAAAGTTAGATAAATATAAAGGAATTATTTTTGATCTCGATGGGACTCTGGTCAATTCTATGGTGGCACACGCTCATGCATGGGAACAAACTTGTCAGAAGTTTGGTATTCCCTACGACAAAGAGTGGCTCGATCAACTTGGTGGGATGCCATCGCGAAAAGTGACTCAAGAGATCCTTAAGCGTTACGATCTAACTCTTGATGCTCAACAAATTACTTCGGACAAAATCGCTAACTTTGAGGCTATTGAGCACAAAGGGGATGTTATCCCGGAGACATACGCACTCTTACAGCAACAGTATCAGTTAAAAAAGATAGGTATCGGCACTGGTGCTCAAGCCAAGCATGCAAGGGCGATTTTAAAGACAACCGATATCCCATTAATGATACGTACGATTGTGACTTCAGATGACGTAGAAAATCACAAACCTAACCCGGATACTTTTCTGAAAGTCGCTAGCCAGTTAGAGCTTGAACCGAGCGATTGTGTGGTGTTTGAAGATACGATTATAGGCCAGCACGCAGCGACATCGGCAGGCATGGATTGCTACATGGTTGAAAACGGGCAGATAACTAAATTTGTTCCAGCGAATGGTTTGGAAGTGGGTAGCGGACCTGAGCTCTGAAACTAAGCTGCGTTCAATCAGAACGCGCATTAATGAATCAGGTCGAAATATTCGTTTAGAAGTCGACGGTGGTGTGAAAGTTAACAACATAAAAGAGATTGCTGAAGCGGGTGCCGATATGTTCGTTGCGGGCTCTGCTATTTTTGATAGTGAAGATTATCAACAAGCTATCGATTCAATGCGAGCGGAGTTAGCTCAATTGAATTAAGTAGTGTATCTACTGCTGTATAAAGGCTCGAAGTGTTCTGTGTATCAGGCTTCGGGCTTTTTTGTATCTAATAGATGTTGATTTAATGGAAAACTACGTGGAGTCAGGGGAGGTTGCGTTGTTGGAGTTCTCTTCAGTTATATCTTTTTCATTGTGTAATAAAACTACAGTTAATATTGACTTTGGTCACATAACGGCGCAAAATTGACCTCAGATCACATAACGATGAGAACACAGTATGAACGCTACAGTAATCACGAATGAAAACAACGTATCACTAGCAAAACCTTCAGTAATGAATGAAGTTCTATTTTTTGCTAAGTCTACCGTTATCATGGGTGCAATTATCCTACTTGTTGCTTCTGCTTGGGTTTAATTTCTTAAATAACCCGCGTTAAGTGTGATCAGTGGTGGTGATTAGCCACTCACTGATTCAAACTAACGTCAGAAGCACCAAATTCATTTCCTTATCTTTCTCCAGTTCACTTTCTCTATCTTCTAGGCCAATCAGGCCGACTTTTTAGTCATCGACTTAGTTACTGAATCAAGTGATTGACTAAACCAAGTTACTTTTCTAAATCAACGGTTTAAGCACGATGCTTTAAACTAGACCAGTACAAAACTATCATTAATACATACGCTAATGCGGGCGCAATATAACTCGTACTCAGCGAAAGCTCATCAATCAAACTCGCCTGTACGAATGGTAAAACAACCCCTCCAATTGAACACATAATGAGAATTGCTGCCCCTTGTGAGTTTTGCTTACCTGATGCATGTAGCGCTTGTGCGTAAATGATGGGGTAGAGCGTAGAATTACATAGCCCTACGACAAGCATCAAATAACCGACCCAGACATGATTTTGATAGATCGCTAAGGCACTAATCAAAGCGGCAACCACGCAAGACAGTGAGAAGAGAGCATGTTTGTTAATTGTATTTCCGAATTTGGCGAACAGCAGCCTCCCCATAAACATTAATACCCAATAAAGAGCGATGATTTGTGTTGCGGATACCAATCCAAGGTCGCCATATTGCTGGTCCGCAAGGTAAGTAATAGTAAACGTGCCAAAACTGACTTCCACTCCGATATACAGCAGCAGTACCAACGCTAACTTCATGAACTGCCGATTCTTAACAAGAAGAGTTAGTCCTCGCCAAAAGCCTGTCATTTGTTTCGGTTTAATATCTGGAAGAGATATTTTACTTAAAAATACCAACAAGCCTAAAAAGAACAGTGCAATAAATAGGAACAGAAATGAGACTTGGTGAGCTGTACTATTTACGTTAAAGGTAGCAGCCACAAGAATGACAGCGGTAAGCACTAGCGGACCAAGCACAGTGCCAACGGAGTTAGATGCTGTTGCTACACTTTGACGTATAACACTCTTATCGGGTGTCGAGAGAAGTGATACGTAAGGTGAACTCACTACTTGAATTGCTGACACACCTGAGGCCATCAATAAGATCCCGATGAGTGTTGGAACAAGCTCTTCTCCTCGTACTAAATATGCCATCGCTAGACAGCCCAGAAGGCACCAGATCAAGCAGAACTTCAGCGTAGTTCTATAGCCAATTTTTGCCATGACAAATGACGTTGGAAGAGACACCGTAATTCGGGTGATAAAAAAGGCCATGGGAAATAGCATCGCCATTTTATAATCGAGAGAGAAAGCTTCTTTGTAATGTGGAATTAGCGAGTTACTTGAAACGGTAATTAAACCCCAGATAAAAAAGATCAGAGACAGTAAGACCAGTGGGGCATCTTTTAACGGGAATACTCTCATAGTGATTCCTTATTAATCGCGATAAAAAAAGCAGAAGATGATCTTCTGCTTTTCGATTGAGACTTTACGGTGTATTACCTTTTAAACCATTAATCACGCACAAAATTGATGTGATGAACATGGATATCGTATTTCTCAATAATCACTTTGGTCGCATGCATACTTTTGATTCGTTGTTCAGAATCTAAAGCCGCTGCCATGGCTGACTCGTTCTCATAACTGTGCTGCATCATAAGCAGTAGGTTTTTATGGCTGTCAGCTTCAATCGCTTCAGGCTTATTCAGCGTTAACCCTTGGTTATTCGGGAATGTACGAATGATCGGAGCGACTTCATTTTCCATGTATTGATAGAAGTCTTGCTTTTGTTCTTCAGTTAAATCAGCTTCAAAAAAAGCGGTGCGAAAAATAGTCATGGTCGTTTCCTTACAATTCAAAGCCAGATTGGTTTGCGATAGATTTCAATGTTGCTTTCGCTTGTTTGATATCTTCGAACCAGTTGTCATTTTGAGCCCACATTTCAATCACTAATGGTGCGCTGTAATCAATTTCAGCGAGTGTTTTGAAAATAGCAGGGAAGTCGACTTGGCCTTCACCGATAACAAGATCTCGGAACTGACCTTTACAGGTTTCTGAAACTCGTAGTGTGTCTTTAAGGTGGACTTGTACTAGGTGGTCACGGCTCAGTTTTAGCTCGGTACACACATCGTAATTCCAACCTGAGATGTTACCGACATCTGGGTAAGCCATGAAGTAAGGCGATGGGATCTCACGCTTTAACACTTCAAACTTGCTCAGTGAGTTCAGGTAAGGCGTATCCATGATCTCTACACCTAACATGATGCCTGCGCGCTCTGCCATTTTGGTGGCTTGCTGCATACCTTCAATGAAGCGAGCGTGAGTTTCAGCCGATTGTGGCTCGTAGTAAACGTCATAGCCTGCCATTTGAATACAGCGAATACCAAGCTTGTAAGCCAATGAAATCGCTTTTTCCATGATGATCAGCGATTCAGTGCGAATAGCATCATCCATTGAGCCAAACGGAAACTTACGGTGTGCGCTTAGGCACATTGATTGGAAAGGCATTTGGTGCTTTTCACATAGACGGCGAAGCTCATAAATTTCTTCGTCTGACCAATCTAAACGAGCACGTCGCTCGTCGGTCTCATCGACTGAAATTTCTACAAAGTCGAAGCCAGCTTCTTTGGCGTGAATCAAACGCTCTTCCCATGTAAGGGTGGTTGGCATCGCTTTTTCGTAAATACCTAATCTGAATTTGTTTTTAGAATCAAACATTCTTTTTCCTTAAAAGAGTTGTTGTTCTATACGCGTTGTTATGTCTTGAATTCTGCTAGCAATTTCTTCGTAGCCGAGAGCTTTCATTTTTGGCGTAAGCGAAGAGACGCTAACCGCGTATACAGGAGAATTGTTCTTGTCAAAAATAGGGACAGCAACACAAGAAATACCTGCTTCGTTCTCTTCATCATCGAGCGCATAACCACGGCTCTTAATTTTATCGAGAACACCAAAAAATTGAGACTTGTCGAGAATCGTGTTTTCAGTTAACGGCTTCATTGTGCTGACATTGCGTTTCCAATAGGTTTCTCGAACGCTGTCAGAGCTAAATGCTAAGTAACATTTTCCTGCCGCTGAGCAGTACATTGGAGAATGCAGCCCTACGTAGGTTCGAGTTCTAAAGGAAGAATTAACGGGTTCAAACTTGTCTTTAAAAATGATGTTGTCAGCATCAAAAGAGAGGAAGTTAACCGTTTCATTCACATCGTCGAGTAGCTCAGATAGGTATGGCTTAACGGTGCCAGTGACATCAGAGTTGATAGCAGCGTGTCCAAGCTGAACCAACTTCATTGTTAAGCGATATTCTTTACCTGAACACATTTGAGCAACATAACCAGAGGCTTCAAACGTTGCTAAAATACGATGGACAGATGACTTGTTGAAGCCAGTCCCTTCAGACACTTTTTGTAGCGAAACGCCATTAGGATAATTCCCAAGGAATTCCAATACGGTCAGTGCTTTAGACAACGATTTAATTTGCTCGCTCATATATGTGCTACCAGTGTTTACCTATTTCAGTATGGAAGTTTTCTGCGATGTCACGTCCATTGCTACCAGCTAACGCTCGGCCAGCAATAAATGACTTTGCAGACAGATTCTTAAACAAATGCAGATCGTCAGGAACAATACCACCAGTAATGGATAGTTCAATTCCAATATCCGATAATTTCTGCATTTTTATCAAATCTTCTTCGGTCCAGCTCACACCAGCAAGCTCCGCATCACGTGAACGGTGATAAATTGCTTGTTTAATGCCCATGTCGACCCAAGCTTGCGCATCTTCCATTGTCCAGTGTCCATACAGCTCAATTTGCACTTCGCCGTCGAATTCATCCGTTACTTTCTTCGCTGAACGAATAGTTTCGATGTGTGCGGCTGCACTTACTGTTACCCAGTTAGCGCCGGCATCCATCGCCAGACGCGTTAAAATGGCGCTGGCATCGGTGATTTTCATGTCACAGACAATGATGTGATTTGGGTATTTTTCTCGTAGGATTCTTACGCTATCTACGCCGTGGGCGAAGGCTAAAATCGTTCCGATTTCAATTACATCTAACTTATCTGCAACATGCTCTATTGAGGCTAATGCCGTGTCGATATCAGTGGCATCAAGTGCCATTTGTAGCAAGGGCTTAGACATCTATTTCATCCTCAAATTGTTTAAACAACTGCACCAGTCTTTGATAGTGCTTATATTTCTTTTGGTATATATCGTAGTGTTTAGGATTCGGCTCGACACGTGACGTAGAATTAGTGATCGCTTGAGTACATTCTGCTAATGAAGCGAACTCACCTGCGCCGACCATTGCCATCATTGCGGCACCTAATGAGCCGGTTTCATCCACGTCTGATATTTCAACGGTCATGCCGGTAAGGTCAGCCAGCATTTGCATCCATACAGGGCTAGATGCAGGGCCGCCTGTCACTTTTAGTATGTTGGCTTTTGGAAAACGCTGACGCATACGTTCTAGGTGAATGTTGTGGCAGAATAAGATACCTTCCCAAATGGCTTGAATTAGGTGCCCTTTAGTATGGTGCGATTGCAGGCCATAGAAGCCTGACTTTAGGCCAAGCCCTTGGTTAGAACCGTAAAGGAATGGCACAAAGTAGATACTGCTTGATGCCGGATCTAATGCTTCCACTAACGCTTGATTTTGCTGGTGGTTAATCTGGCCATTTTCACCAAGGTAGTCGGCGAACCATTCATAATTACCCGCAGAGGTTGGGCTCGCTTCGTGAATGATGTATTCGTTATCGACGGCGTAATGGCCGTAAACAAAGTTGTGGCTTTCTTGCGTTACTTTCTTTGATATGCCGGACGTTACCGCCCATGTTCCCATCACGTAATTCAGGGTATCTTCTGAAGAGTTGATTCCAGAACAGATCGCGGTAGACACAACATCAAACAAACCGCCGAACACAGGTGTACCTATTGCTAGTCCGGTTTCATTAGCAACGGCCGCAGTGATTTTCCCTGCTTGCTGTTGAGGTTTTACAACGGGTGGTAGCGCATCCCAAATTTCTTCGATGCCAAAGGTTTCCAGAAGGGCTTTGTCATACTCACCAGTGATGGAGTTGAAAAAATTACTTTCTGAAATATTGGTCAGTTCTGCTGCGACTTCGCCCGTTAAGCGATAACGAAGGTAGTCGTGAGACATCATCACTGCGCCAATGTTGTTGTATCGTTCGGCATCGTTCTCTTTGATCCAGCGAATAATCGATACAGGGTGACCTGTCCACAGTGTTTGCAGTGTGGTTGGATAGATCTCTTGTGCTTTATCCTGTTCTAGCCACTCTTTAACGATAGGCAGTGAACGAGAGTCAGAAGACATAATGCCGTGGCCGAGGTTTTGTCCCTCTTTATCAAGAAGGTAAACGCCTTTGCCTTGGGCTGAAATGCTCAAGCCTTTGATAGAGGTCGGTTCTACTTTTGTGGTCTCTAAAAGCTGCTTAATGACATCGACAGCGTTACCCCATAGTGCGTTTAGGTCGCGTTCTACCCAACCTTGTTTTTCGTTGATGACGCTCGCCGATACGCGGGCAAGACCTTGTTGTTCACCTTTTGCGTTAAACAACGCGGCTTTCATAAAAGTGCCGCCAGAATCAATTCCAATGTAGTAATTCATTATTTGGCTTCCAGTAAATCGTTGTGAATTTTCACCACCAGTTTTCTAACGGGTTGGCTGTCATCATTTTCAATATTGGTGATATGCACGATATTTGGTGTGAATAAATAAAATTGATTGCGTTTTGCATGAATGAAGCTGAGTTCAATTCCTGGGTATTCGTAAAACTGAAGGTCACGTTCTTGGTTATAAGGTTGCGCGTTGCTGTGTTCGCCAGTGTCGATCGCCCATGCCATCACTTCAGAACCTTCGAGAATGATCTGCAAGTCAGAATGGTATTTATGGACTTCAGGTTGGAAGTTTCCTAGAGGCTCTTTGTCATATTCCAATACAACAAACCATGCCTGTTTTGAATCAAAACCAGGGAGTTCATGGCGACCTAATGCGAGTTTTTCTTGGTCGAGACTGTTCAAGTACTCAAGCACGTTTTGAATAACGACAGGGTACGACTTACTGATCTGCGTAGGTTGAGTATTTCCGACTAACATAAAAATTCTCTTTAAATATAAACAGCTTAATAAAGCCGATGCTTTAAATTAATGGGCACTAAATAGGTCTTGTAAAAGCGTCGCTAACCCTGTCTTATCGTCATTGTTTTTAGGCGTGATCAGGTTGGCTGAGCTTTTTACGGTGTCATCTGCATTTTGCATTGCGATGCCAAGTCCTGCTGCTTTAAGCATCGAAATGTCGTTGTGGTTATCACCAATCGCGACACACTGCTCTAGGCTGATACCGAGCGGCTCAATGTAGCGAGTCAATGCATTGCCTTTGCTATTACCTGTTGCTGCGAAATCGACACGATCAATCCAAGATCGTTCGCCGTTGAAGTTCTCTTTCACAAAAGGCATCTCTGCGAATGTGTTTACTTCACCTTCAACGACAAACTTCCACACATACTCTGAAATTAGTGCTTCATGTTGGAAGTCGTCGACCTTTTGAATGTTTGGTCGCTGGCTTTCTGGAAAGGTTTGAGACCACGTCAGTAGCGCTTCCATGTATTCAATAGGGCGTGCTCTCGAGTAGAGCATTGCATCACGCACATACATCACCATCTTTAGATCATGAGCTTGAGATAGGGTGATAAACTCAGCCGCAATTTCTTTGTCGATTGCGTTTTCTTGAATGACCGTATCGTTCTGGTAATCAAAGATGTAAGTGCCATTGCAACAAATTATTGGAGTCGATAAACCAAGCTGATCGTAATAAGGTTTTGCCGCGACATGATGGCGACCCGTAACGATAACCACATGAGTGTGTTGAGCGACTTGCTTGATGGCTTCGACTAACTCTTGACTAATCGTGTGCTGCGAACTGAGAACGGTACCATCGAGATCTAACGCCAATAGCTTGTGCTTATCCAATTTATGTTTATAGGACTTATGCGGTGATGACTTATGCATGTGCGAGGCCTTACTTCTGTCCGTAGTATGAATTCTTACCGTGTTTACGGTTGTAATGCTTGTCGAGTAGCTCTGGTTGAATTGCTGCTTCTGGACTGATGGCACGAGTAGCTGTTGCCATGGCTGCAATCTCTTCCATTACGACTGCATTGTGCACTGCGTCTGAACCATCCTTGCCCCATGTAAATGGTGCGTGGCCTGCGATGATGACACCTGGCATTGCCTGTGGATCGATATCGCGTTGGTTGAATTCTTCGATAATCACTAAGCCAGTGTTTTTCTCGTAATCAGATTCGATTTCAGATTTCGTTAGTAGGCGAGTACAAGGCACATCACCGTAGAAGTAATCGGCGTGTGTGGTTCCAAGCGCTGGAATGTCTCGGCCGGCTTGCGCCCAGATTGTTGCATTGCGAGAGTGTGTGTGAACAATGCCGCCAATGGTTGGGAAGGCTTTATAAAGCTCAACGTGCGTTGCTGTGTCGCTCGAAGGATTTAGCTTGCCTTCAATGCGGTTGCCTTCTAAATCGAGAATAACGATGTCATCTGCCGTCATTACATCGTATTCAACACCTGACGGTTTGATTGCAATCACGCCACGTTCACGATCGATTTCAGAGACATTGCCCCAAGTGAAAGTCACTAAGCCATATTTAGGAAGTTGCAAGTTTGCTGCGAACACGCGTTCTTTTAATTCTTGGTATTTTTTTTGTTCTTGAGACATTGTGTTTGCCCATGTTGTATTGAGTGAATGACGAGCGGATTGCCTAGCTAAATTTCCTAGCTAAAAAGAGGACTAGGCAATCGCACTCAATCGCGTTACTTAGCTGCTAGCTTGATCTTGTTGATCATCACATCGCCATTTTTCTCGATGTATGCGCTCCAAACAGGCTGGATAGCTTGTTGGAAAGCAGCACCATCAACGTCACGGTTTACTTGCATTCCGTTCGCTTCTAGTTGAGCAATCATCTTGTCTTCTTTTTCAATGCTTAGCTTACGTTGCATTGCAACCGCTTCAGCAGAGACTTCTTCAATGATTTTTTGCTCGTCTTCCGTTAGCTTGTCGAACTTACGTAGGTTCATTGTTAAAACTAGTGGTGAGTAAGCGTGTTGTGTAAGGCTTAGGTATTTTTGTACTTCGTCAAACTTGAAAGATAGCGTTACAGAAATTGGGTGGTCTTGAGAGTCAACAACGCCTGTTTCAAGTGCAGTATAAAGCTCAGATACTGGAAGCTGCTGCGGGTTAGCACCTAGCTCGTTGAACATGTCGTTTAGAGCTTTCGAGCCATTAACACGCATTTGTAGGCCTTCAACATCAGAAGGAACACGAATAGGTTTTTCGTTGTTGGTCATGTTGCGGTAACCATTTTCAGGGAAACCAAGACCTTTAAGACCGAATTTTTCAAAGTTCGCTAACACTTCTTTACCCGGCTCGCCGTCCAGTACTTTGTATGCTGTTTGACGATCTGGGAACATGAACGGCAGAGTGAAGGCCGCTGATTCAGGCATTAGGCCGTTGTAGTTGTTCAAACCAACCATCGCTAAATCAACGATGCCAGCACGTGAACCATCGATCATTTGCTTATCACTGCCCAATTGACCTTGTGGGTAGATGTTTACTTTGATTTCGCCGTTTGAACGAGCTTCTACTTCTTTCTTAAAGAACAAAGATAGGTCTTGTTGCAAATCCGACTCTGGTGCAGCGTGCGCCAGTTTTAGAGTCGTAGCGGCAAAAGCGCTAGAGCTCATTGCGATAGTCGAAGCGAGTAGAGTAAGTTTTAGTAGGGTTTTCATTATTATTTTCTCCGTCGAGGATTAACCAATGACAAACGACATTGGCACAGTGATAATGCTTGGGAAGATGACAAACAGTGTGAGCAGAGCCATGTAAGCTGCGATGAAGGGCAATACACCTTTCACTGCGGTCGACATTGGTACTCTCGCTACACCACACACTACGTTTAGTACGGTGCCTACAGGAGGCGTAATCAAGCCAATTGAACAGTTAATAACGAACAGTAGGCCGAAGTACGTTGGGTCAATTCCAGCCATCTTGATGACAGGCATTAAAAGGGGTACAAGGATTAGAATCGTTGGGCTCAAGTCCATAACCATGCCGACACAAAGTACGAGCAACATAATTACTGCCATTAATAGGCGTGGGCTATCCACCAGTGGACCTAACATTTCTGCGAGTTGTTGAGGAAGCTGAGCAACAGTAATTAGCCAAGCTGCAACCATTGCACAACCCACCAAGAACATAACCATTGCTGTCGAGCGACCTGCGTTCAATACGATGTGGTAGAACTTCTTAATCGAGAGCTCTTTGTACACAAACGTAGAGATGAAGATTGCGTAAGTTGCGGCTACTACAGCGGCTTCTGTTGGCGTAAAGATGCCGAAACGAATACCCACAATAATGATGACTGGCAGCATTAAGGCCCATACACCTTCTCTAAGTGCTGCGCGTTTTTCTGCTTTTGTCGCTTTTTCTGATGTCGCTAGGTTTTCTTTGCGAACTGTCCAGCGCCACACAAACATCAATGTCATACCCATTAACAAGCCAGGAACGATGCCGCCTAGGAATAGGTTTTTGATCGAGATACCGCCAGCAACACCTACAAGGATCAGAGGGATTGAAGGTGGAATAACGGGTGCGATGATACCGCCTGAAGCAAGTAAGCCCATTGAAGGTGCTTCTGGGTATTTCGCTGCTTTCATCATTGGGTAAAGAATACTGACCAAGGCTGCTGCATCTGCTACAGCTGAACCAGAAAGGCCAGCAAGCAGTACCGAAGTCATGATAGCAACGTAACCTAAGCCACCTTGACGGTGTCCCACGTAAGTGGTTGCTAGGCGAACAATACGCTGCGACAAACCACCCGACGCCATTACTTCACCCGCAATGAGGAAGAATGGAATGGCAAGCAGAGTGAAGCTGTCGACACCATTAATTAAAGACTGCGCAAGAATGTCTGCACTAAAGAAGTCCATGTGAAGCATCAGCGCCATTGAAGATAATAACAATGCAAACGCAACAGGAAGACCAAGTAAGATTGAGACAATCAATACCGATAAGAAAATGGCTAACGTCATTATTCTTTCTCCTCATCTAAGCTATCTAGCTGCCAGTCGGGCTTGAAGATTCGCATAAAGGCAATCACGCCCATTAACAAACCTGACACCACACCGGCTAAGTAAAACAATGCTGAAGGAAGCCCTGTAAGCTGAGAAATATCTGACCAGTTAGACATCATTTGACGGTATGAACCGACGTAAAGCATGCCTACAGAAATCAGTACTATTACCCAGCAGATACGTCTTAATACGGGTACTGCTTTTGGGAAAAGTCGTTCAGAAAATTCCGCAACAGCGAGGTGTTCACCTCGGCGCAGTACAACGGCAGCACCGAGCATGACAACCCATACAAGACCAAGGCGAGATAGTTCTACAGAGGGACGAAGACCAGAGGAAAAGCCATAACGTAAAACTACGTTAGTAAATACGAGCGCAACCATACAGGTCAGAATGACCGCCATGATGACATCGATACTTTTCCAAATACTCTTTAATACACTTTGCATAACGCTTTCCCTACCTTTGGCTAATTACAGAGACGTAATTTGTTCCCAAATCCCATCGTTAATTTCAATGCCGCCAGCTGCTTCGTGTTTCTTGATGAAGTTTTCAATTTCAGAACCAGCAATCATCACTGAGCCACTTTCTGCAGGCTCTGACTCAAGCACGTAATCACGGATGCGCTTCATCTCTTGTGCGTAAGTGCTTTGATCCATTGTTTTGCTTAGGTCGATAGCGATAAGGAATTGAGATACACCAAACTCACCACCCATATCTTCAGTCAGCGCTGGTACTGAGTGGCCGCCAGTGATTGCCGTTAGCATCATGTCCAGTACGATTGCCATTGATGAACCTTTCCAGAAACCCATTGGAAGTAGGCGTTTGTTTTCCCAAAGTACATGTGGGTCTTTAGTGAGTTCACCTTCGTTGTCAAAGCCACCAACAACAGGTAGTTCTTTGTCAGCAAGCACGAAGTTTTGTAGCTGGCCGTAAGAAAATTGGCTCATTGAACAGTCAACAACTACGGGTGGATCGCCCGCAACTGCCATGATGAGAGGGTTTGAACCAATACGGTGATCTTTACCACCCCAAGCAGGCATTACTGCGATTGAGTTTGTTGACGCAATTCCTGCAAAACCTTCACGTGCCATTTTTAATACGTAAGCACCGCCACGCATCCAGTGGTTTGAGTTACGCATACCGACCATGCCAATGCCGTAATCACGAGCCAATTCCATTGCACGTTCTGCACAGATAAGGCCGTTAAGAACGCCAGGACCGTAGTTACAATCCCATTGCTCTAGAGCACCCATGCTGTTAACGCATTCAGGTTCAGCATTTAATTTGATCTGACCTTTATCTACTTGGTCAATGAACACTGGAAAACGGTTGATGCCATGTGAGTAAGTACCCTCGTTTGCCATTTCAACAAAGCCGGCTGCAAGCTTGGTTGCCATCTCTGGTTTCATGTCGCGAGCCAAAAGGATTCGTTCGTATTCTTGTTGTAGTTTTTCTGTTGATACTAAAGGCATCTGTGTTCTCCGATAAGTTGAATTCCATAATACGGAATGAATTATTGTTGTTATTCCGAAAATATTCTGTGAGCAAAGTTACGAAATATTTCCTTATTAAGTTTTTCTCTAATAACTGTTGGTAGGTTAAAAAATGGAACAAAAAGATTCCACAATTCCGCAATACGAAACAAAAAGCGTGTTCAGGATCTGGTTTCTACGACTAATTAAGTCGGAATTCGATAATTTGGCGGGATCAAACTTGTCAAAATATGGGTTATGAGCAAACAGTAACTTTACTGAATATAAAATAGTGGCGTTGAAATCTGAGGTTTTGGTCAAATTCGGAAAGGGAAATACGCACAATTGCCCCCTCTTCTATATAGTGGTTTTGTTGTTTTTAGACTATTTCTTGGTAGATATTTGTGAAGTATTGGAGCCAGCTTCTATGAAAATTGTTATTGCACCAGACTCGTTTAAAGAATCTTTATCGGCTGTATCGGTGGCGGCGTGTATTGAAAAGGGCTTTCGTGAAATCTTCCCAGACGCTGACTATGTGACCTTACCTTTGGCTGATGGCGGTGAAGGTACGGTAGATGTATTACAGCAAGGCTTAGCAGGGCAAAAGCGAACGCATCAAGTTGAAGGGCCGTTGGGAGCATTGATCAATGCTGAATGGGCGATGCTTGAGCCATCCGATAGCAACCCGAACAAAACGGCATTGATTGAAATAGCTGCTGCATCGGGTTTGGACTTGTTGAAACCAGAGCAGCGTGATCCTTTGGTTGCTTCTTCTTTTGGTACTGGGCAACTGATACTCGAAGCGATAGAGCGGGGTGCTCAAACCATCATTCTTGGATTGGGTGGCAGTGCGACCAACGATGGCGGCGCGGGTATCGTTCAAGCTCTAGGTGGGCGCTTGTTAGATAGCAAAGTGCAAGATGATGATGGACAAGAGCTTAACCGAGGTGGTGCTGCACTTGCAGAACTCGAATCAATAGATCTTACCGGCTTAGATTCGCGCTGTGCAGATGTCGAATTGATTGTGGCGTGCGATGTTGATAATCCATTGTGTGGTGATAACGGCGCTAGCCATATATTCGGCCCACAAAAAGGGGCGACACCTGACCAAGTCTTGATGCTTGATAAGGCGCTAGCGAATTTTGCTCAAATCGCTGAATCGCAAGGTTGTGTTGGTGGTGAACCCGTTCAAGAGCGTGCTGGTTATGGCGCGGCTGGTGGCACGCCGATGGGACTTGGTCTGCTATTTAATATGCAGATTAAACCGGGGATTGAGATGGTGCTTGATGTTCTTCAAGCCGATGAAGTACTGAAAGGTGCTGACCTTGTGATTACTGGCGAAGGGCAAATGGACAACCAAACGCTACAGGGAAAAACACCTTATGGCATTGCTAAACGTGCGAGCTTACAAGGTATTCCCACCATAGGAATTGCAGGATCTTTAGGTACTGAAGTCGAAGCTTTATATGGTGAAATGAGCAGCTTGTTTGGAACGGTACGTTCTCCTCAACCACTCAATCAGGTACTGAAAGAGGCTGAAATGAATCTAACCAGAACGGCAAGAAATATAGCAGCGACGCTCAAGCTAGGAAGAAAGATACTGAGCTAATCAGTGTGTCACATCGTGGTTTCTAAGTTGGCCGATTAATAGGTTTTATAGATTATAACGATAAATACAAACGATTATATTTTATGCCATTAGAGGTCTATTCTATATCCATAGTATTTTAGGGGCTTTTGAAAGGGAGCCAGTATAAATATCAAGGTGCACTTACTATTGCTGCACCTTTGGACCTTAAGGAATAGATCATGAGTAAAAAACTAACTACAGCTGCGGGTTGTCCTGTTGCTCATAACCAGAATGTTCAAACTGCGGGTAAACGCGGTCCTCAACTTCTTCAAGATGTTTGGTTTTTAGAAAAGATGGCGCATTTTGACCGCGAAGTCATTCCAGAGCGTCGTATGCACGCGAAAGGTTCAGGCGCTTACGGCACATTTACCGTGACACACGACATCACAAAATACACCAAGGCAAAACTGTTTTCTGAAATAGGTAAACAGACCGACCTGTTTGCACGTTTTACAACAGTTGCGGGTGAGCGTGGTGCCGCTGATGCTGAGCGTGATATCCGCGGCTTTGCATTGAAGTTTTATACCGAAGAAGGCAACTGGGATATGGTGGGTAACAACACGCCGGTATTCTTCCTTCGTGATCCTCTTAAGTTCCCAGATCTAAACCATGCGGTTAAGCGTGACCCGCGCACCAACATGCGTAGTGCGAAGAATAACTGGGATTTCTGGACTTCTCTACCTGAAGCGCTTCACCAAGTCACCATCGTAATGAGTGACCGTGGTATTCCTGCTACTTACCGTCACATGCACGGCTTTGGTAGCCACACGTTCAGCTTTATTAACGCAGACAACGAGCGTTTCTGGGTGAAATTCCACTTCAAATCTCAGCAAGGTATTAAGAACTTGTCTGATGCAGAAGCGGCACAAGTGATCGGTGATGACCGTGAAAGCCACCAACGTGATTTACTAGACAGCATCGACAACCAAGACTTCCCTAAATGGACGTTGAAAGTACAAGTGATGCCAGAAGCGGACGCAGCGAAAGTGTCTTACAACCCGTTCGACCTTACCAAGATCTGGCCACACGCAGATTACCCATTGATTGAAGTGGGTGAGTTTGAATTGAACCGTAACCCACAAAACTTCTTCGCTGAAGTTGAGCAGTCTGCATTCAACCCTGCAAACGTGGTTCCGGGTATCAGCTTCTCACCAGACAAGATGCTGCAAGGTCGTTTGTTTGCTTATGGTGATGCACAGCGCTACCGTTTGGGCGTTAACCATCAGCATATCCCAGTGAACGCACCTCGTTGCCCAGTTCACAGCTATCACCGTGATGGTGCGATGCGTGTTGATGGTAACTTTGGTAGCACATTGGGTTATGAGCCAAACAACGAAGGTCAATGGGCTGAGCAACCAGATTTCGCTGAACCAGCATTGAGCTTAGATGGCGCAGCGGCACACTGGGATCACCGCGAAGATGAAGATTACTTCTCGCAACCGGGTGACTTGTTCCGTCTAATGACACCAGAGAAACAAGCGATTCTGTTTGATAACACTGCTCGTAACCTAGGCGGCGTACCAAAAGAGATTCAACTGCGTCACCTAAGACACTGTTACAAAGCCGATCCAGCTTACGGTGAAGGCATTGGTAAACTGCTTGAAATCGATGTGAGCGAATTTAAGTCGTAATCAATAAACTCGTTTAAATAGTCAGAAGGCCGCTGAGTTAATCACTCAGCGGCCTTTATTGATCATGCGAGTATTAGTTGGCCTCTATTCGCGATCCATGTGAGTAGTGCGAATTCCCTGAAGTTCAGTACCATTTCTACTGATAGTTTTTACCTATCGAATTGATAAACATATCCCATTATCTTTATAAGATGGACGGGATTATCCTACGGCTATCAGTTTATAAAGTAATAGAGTTTGAGATGAGTAAAAGCGCATTAATTGTTGAAGGTGGGGCAATGAGAGGCATCTTCGCAGCCGGAGTGTTGGACGCCTTTATGCAAGACGATTTCCGTCCCTATGATTTTGCTATTGGCGTATCTGCGGGCGTGTCGAACCTTGTTGGTTACTTATCTCAAGCGCCAAAGCGCAGTTATAACGTGATTACTACCATGGCGACCGACAAAACCTTCTTTAATCCAACTCGCTTTGCTAAAGGCGGTAACTTGGTGGACGTGAAGTGGTTGTGGGATGAGTCTAACCAACGTTACCCACTCGATTGTGGTGAGCTGTTTTCAAGTATCCCACTCATTGCAGCTGTAACAAACGTCGATACAGGCAGTGCAGACTACTACCATATCAAGCCAGAAAACCTCTCTAACGTGGTGGAAGCGACAACTGCTTTACCTATTGCTTACCGCGAAACTCCGTGCTTCTCTGGTGGTTGTTATACCGATGGTGGCGTAGCGGATTCAATTCCGGTTCGCGAAGCATACCGTCGTGGTGCACGAGACATTACCGTGATTCTTTCTCACCCATTAAGCTACCGAATGAAGCCTCAAAAGCACCAATGGATGCTGAAAAAACTATTAAAGAAATTCCCTAACATTGCAGAATCGATGGCAGTGCGTGCTGAAAACTACAACCAGTCTCTGGAGTTCATTCGTAACCCACCCAAAGATGCGACCATTAAAGTGATAGCGCCGCCAGAAGCCTTCGCGGTGAAGCGCTTGACTATGGATCAATCAACGCTTGATGCCGGTTATGAGATGGGTGTTAAAGCAGGGGAAGAGCACCTTGCTATTCGCAAAGGCGTTTATGGTTTGGATACCGAGGATTGTCACTTCTGCGTCTAAGAACTGTTTTAGAATACTGGATAAACGAAAAAGCCACGCTGTTCCCTTAGGAATAGCGTGGCTTTGTGTTTGTAGATCTGGTCTGTTATTAACTCAGCCAGCTATTAACTCAATCTGTTATTAAACGAGTTCGTTGCCGCTGGTGTTGCCAGTAAAGAAGGCATCAACACTGGTGAGCGTTGTATTGGCGATGTTGAACAATGCATCTTTAGTCAAGAAGGCTTGGTGACCAGTGAACAATACGTTGTGACAAGCGGATAGGCGACGGAATACGTCATCGACAATCACGTCGTTAGATTTGTCTTGGAAGAACAACTCTTTCTCATTGTCGTAAACATCAAGACCAAGCGCGCCGATTTTGCTTTGTTTGAGTGCTTCAATTGCAGCAGTTGAATCCAGCAGTTCACCACGACTGGTGTTGACGATCATCACGCCATCTTTCATTTTGCCAAATGCCGTTGCATCCAACAGATGGTAGTTCTCTTTACTCATTGGGCAATGCAAAGAAATCACGTCAGATTCTTGGTAAAGCTCGTCGAGTTCTACGTATTTAGCCCTCAGCTCTTTTGCCAATGGGTTCGGGTACGGGTCGTAGCACAAGATGTTCATGCCTAAACCTTTCAGAATACGCATCGTCGCTAAGCCAATCTTTCCTGAACCAATTACACCAACGGTTTTACCGTGGAAGTTGAAGCCAACTAGTCCCTCAAGAGAGAAGTTCGCATCACGAGTACGTTGGTATGCCTTGTGCAGTTTACGGTTCAAACACATCATCATGCCGACCGTGTGTTCTGCTACCGATTCTGGTGAATAAGCAGGAACGCGAACCACTTGCAGACCAAACTCTTTGGCTGCATCTAAATCGACTTTATCAAAACCTGCACAGCGCATCGCAATCAGCTTAGTGCCGCCTTTCGCTAGAATCTCTAGCACATCTCGCGATAGGTCATCGTTTACAAACGCACAAACGACTTCGTTGTCGTGCGCCATTTTTGCTGTTGTTGTAGTGAGTCGAAAATCGTGAAAATGGAACTCGGCGTTGAGTTCGCCTTTTGCAAGTTCAAATGATTTTTCGTCGTATGATTTTGAGCTAAAAAAAGCAATGTTGAGCATGGCTTCCTCTCTTACCTAACATATAAATAATCCACTGATTCATTATCTGAAACGGGATTAAAACTAATAACTTTGTCCAGTGTGCTAGAGTTTTTTTGTCTTGTCTATCACCATTAGTCACTGTAATTACTATGGTTATTTGATCTTCTATCATCACTTTTTGAACATCGGAAATCACACTACGAAGTAGCTTGCTTATAAGTTCATCAATATTGAATGGATCTTACTTTCGGGTGTTGAACATCTTCTTGGTCTCTTTTTCTGACCAGAAGTTAATGTTGAATTGCGCGTCGTCACTCAGCTCTACTCGATGCCAATATTGAGGTGGACTTGTGGCAAATTGCCCTGCTTGGATCGTGATAACACTTTCTGGTTCTGTCGCGTCGGCATCGGCAAAACCATAGAAGGTGACCGTCCCTTCCATTACGCAGATCTGGCCGAATACGCCTTCTGCGGTGTTATGGTGATTAAGCAATGCAGCCGGTATGTTGTCTTTGGTGAAAAATGGCGTTGAACGTTGAATTTTCCAGTGTGACGGAATACGTAAATGACTCATATAAAACCTCTTATCTGTCTGTATTTTGAATATAAGCTTTAGCTTTGATGGAATTGGTGACTGTGATTACCAGTAGTTTTCACTGCTGAATTGGCCGGGTTTTCGGCGTAAGTGCTTCTCGAAACCTAAGCTGGTTAGTGCTTCACTTGTGTCGCGAACCATTTGCGGATTGCCACAAAGGTAGAAAAAACTGCGGGTTTGATTGAAAGCGACAGACGTGGTTTGCTCAAGGTCGCCTCCAAGTAACAAGCTTGGGATTCGTCCGCGCAAAGTTCCGGTGACTGATTCTCTAGAAATAATTGGCACATATTGTAGTTTCCCTTGGAAGTGATTAACGAGTTGAGCGATACGGTCTCGATAAGTCAGGTCTTGCTCTGTTCTTACGGCATGAACCAGTACAAGGTTTTTGAATGACATTACTTTTTCGACATCTGAGCCGTTTTGCTGCTGTATCTGCATGCTTTCGAGCATTGAGATAAAAGGCCCAACCGCGGTTCCGGTTGAAAGCATCCATAGATCGTCGGCGATCTCTGGGATCTCATCTAAGGTCATAAAGCCACTTGGGTCTTTGCCGACGAAGATGTCATCACCTACCTTCAACTCATGAAGTTGAGGTGAAAGCTGACCGTTCTGATCCTTAATAATCAAAAACTCCAGGTGTTGGTGACCTTGTTCGTGCTCTGGCGCATTCACCATTGAATAGGCTCGCCTTACGAACTCATCCTCTCTGTTAAGCAAGCCAAGTTTCGTGAACTGACCCGCCTGATAGGGAGAGACGGGAGCACTGACTTGGAGCGAGAACAGTTGATCTGTCCATTGTGTTTTATGTAAGACTTTGCCAGTTACCAAACCATGAGGAATATCTGTCATATCATCACCTTTACTTAGAGAAGTTATCTCATTAAGGATACTCAACTATTTACACTTTGGAGTTGCATGTACCATGCCATTAGTGAGAATGCTTATCAATACTGACAATTCGGTGAAAATGAACTTGAATGATGTCAAATAGACTTTGTATTTACTGTGTCTAAATGACATCTTTATTGTTTTTTGATGTGATTCCTTGTGATTAAGAACGATGAGTTGCTCTATGGACACAGACCAAAATTGATACAGTGGTTTGACCCCCAGGGTATTCAACCAATTACTAAAGAGAATATTTTACAGATGAGTATAATGTCGGCTTTCGATCTCAATATAGCCGTGTTTTATGCTTGATAATCTTCGTATGGTTTTGAACGTATTGTTCGTGACTATCAATACCGCAATGACTGCGTTTACCGTGAGCTTCTTTGGCCTCATCAAACTGATTCTTCCAATCTCTATTGTTCAAAAGTCATGTACTCGTTTAGCGAACTTCACATTTTGGTGTTGGGCTTCGCTTAACCTTTGGATGTTGAATGTGAATAACGATATCGAGTGGCAAGTCGAAGGAGGGGAAGATATCTCGATCAAGCAGTGGTATCTGATGATGTCGAATCACCTGAGCTGGGCGGATATCGTGATTTTGTCTTCAATCTTGAAAGACAAGATGCCGATGACTAAGTTCTTCCTCAAGCACGAACTGTTGTATGTTCCCTTTGTTGGATTGGCCTGTTGGGGCTTGGATATGCCGTTCATGAGACGTCATTCGCGTGAGTTTTTGATTCGTAACCCTGAGCGTCGTAATGATGACTTCGACGCAATCAACAAGGCATGCACTAAGTTCAAATGGGCACCAACGACATTGGTCAATTTTGTCGAAGGGACACGTGCAAATCACGAGAAGCTGGCAACAGCGAAAACACCGTATCGACATCTACTCAAGCCAAAAACCGGCGGTGTGGCGTTTGCTCTGTCTGCGATGGGCCCAATCTTAGATGGTATCGTCGATGTTACTTTGGCTTATCCAGAGAATCAGACTTCTCCGTTTGAAGACATGCTAAAAGGTAAGATGAAAAAGGTGGTCGTGCGTATTAAATTGCATCCGATGGATGAGAACGTGAACGGCAATTACTTTGAAGACAAAGCGTTTAAGCGCCGTTTCCACAGTTGGTTGAATAACACGTGGAAAGAGAAAGACGAGTATCTCGATACGGTTTATGCTCTTGATACGCTCTGTGAGGTTGAAACGATTGATGGGCTTGATACGGTTCATAAGAAGCAAGAGCAGTAAGATCAAACCAAACAAATAGCATCAAAAAAGCCGATAGTTCATTGAACTGTCGGCTTTTTTATTGAATCGGTTTGATCGGCTTGAACAGTGAAGTTAGTGCTTACTATGTTCTTAATTCTTTAAAGTGAAGATACTCAAAGAGAATGCAAAGCTAAATCGCTTGGTAAGCATCAATGATGTGCTTCACTTGGCTCGGTTTGCCTTGCTTCTCTTGCCCTTGATGGATGCGTAAGTAGTGCTGCAATGTTTTGGCTTTGTATTGCTGTGATATCTTCATTTGCTCATCACAACTTGGCGTCCAGATCTTGTCGCCGACGCTTGATATCTCGTTAACGTTTTGGTTCTTTTCAGCTTCGCCTTGGTTATTGCTGACCAATAAAATTTCGTAATAACGACGGTTTTCTTCGATCAGCACTTCATCAATAAGACCGAACTTGAGCGCTTTTAAATGGCTTCTTAGCTCGAACTGCTGATGGACTGGGCAAAGCAAAAAATCGATATCTTTGTCTGGATGTTGGCGATGAATGTCGTCGACGAGCTTCTGAGTGAGATCGCCACCGACGCCCGCAATAATAACCAGGTGTTTACCAGTATGTTTCTGGAGCGGAATAGCGGCGACATCCATGCAGTAAACTTGCCATTGGCTGGTAACCGTTTGTTGGTCTGAATTATCTTGGGGAAAGTAACGAGTTAGCTTGTCTTCTAGTCCATTCATCAGAGACGGGACAATATCGACAAAATGAATCTGAGGCGCTTTATTATCCGACAACAGTTGAACACCCAAAAATCCATGATCGCAGCAGCAGTCCCAAATATGTTGGTAGTCATTGCTGACAAGGGAGTGGAGAGTTTGCAGTCGGTTACTTAGCTTCATAAGGTTCGTGTCGTTAGAAAGGGAATATTGTCGTGTCGAAGGCGCATTGTAATGACTTTCCATAAAAACAAAAGCACCTAGGGTGTGAATCCTAGGTGCTTTGTGTGCACATACGAATCTGTGGCGTGTTATGAAGCTTGCGCGATAGCTCTAATATGCCCTTCCACTCGGTTTTTTCCGAGCTGCTGAGCGATGAGTTTCGCCTGTTCGGCAAGCGCTAAAGCCGAATCTGTTTCACCTTCTATTTGTGAGAATCCGACGCTGACACCTAATGATAACGTGATATCTGGCGTGGCAACGGCTTGCTGACTAACTTCAATTCGACATTGGTCTAGCTGGAATTTGGCATCCTTTACATCATTTGCTTTGAACAATACAGCGAACTCTTTGCCTCCAATACGTGCTAGACAAAGCCCTTTAGGTTTAGGGAAGTATGAGCGTATCGCTTCTGCAGTCAGCTTGATCATTTTGTCACCGACCGCTTCACCATAGGCGCGATTAACGTGGTCAAAGTTATCGATGTCGAGCAGAGCGACATAGGTATCTGGCTCGTCGGCGTAGTTTTCCAGTGCGATGTTGAAACTGCTTTTGTTGTCCAACTGAGTCATCAGGTCCTTACTGCTCAATTGATGGTGGAGCAGTAAGTTAGACAGCGAGACCTCGGTGTAATCTCTGATCATACGCAGAATACTCTGGCTGATCGGTAAGTTCGCGTTCACATAAAGTACTGCGACCAACTGTTTGCGAGAGTGCAAAGGAATGCAGTAGTGACGTTGGTGTATTTTGAGTTTACATGCCAGAGGATCGGCGTACTTACCACTTCGATAAGCCATGGTGTCTGGTGTAAACCGTTCTGCAAGGGCCTTGTCACAATGTACCGTTGATTTGTTTCCGTGATAGTCGATGGTACTGAATGTGTGGTTTTCAGGCTGATAGAGACAGAATTGAATGCCTTTTTGGTAGGTAAAGCTAGCCAGTATGGATTTCAACTCTCGTTTAAAGCTTACGAGGTCATCGACCTTATTCAGTTGAGATAAAGATACGTTCAAGCGATAAGACAAATAGTTTGCCCCAACCCACAAAAGAATCAGAGAACCAAGTACGACACCAGTTAATGTGAATTGATATGAGCTGGTTAGGATATCGTGACGATCAGTACCTGCGATGAACACCCAGTTCAAGCTGTTGTCAGCATCGAATACCGATATTTTGAAGTTATCTTGATAGTAGTATTCGTGTTTACCGACGGTTTCGCCTTGCGAGAGTTGGTGGCTTATTCCAGCGTGGTAGCTGATAGATTTAGAGCCGATACGTTTCGGATTAGGGTGAAAGACAAGTCGTTCTGTTGCTCGATCAACCACAAACACATAGCCGTGATTAAGCGTTTTTAAGTCTCTTAACCCTTGGGTTGTGTGCAATAGATCAAACTCAATCCATATCTCTTCGTTCAATCTTTCTGCTGTATGTTTCACCGCGAACACCCAACGACCATCGGGCTTTTGATAAATAGAAGAGATATAAAAATCGTCAACAACACTGTCTATTGGGTTCCATTTGATGGAGCCAACTTGTTCGTTGGAAAGAGGTAAGCCACGACTTGATATATATTGTTGAGTTTGAGGTTGGTATCGAATGATATCGGAGAAGTTAGGTGTTCTTTTTAGAATGTTATCACTCAGTTCTCTGAATTTTCGATCACCGATTGGAGCCGTTTGAGGTAAGCCTAGACTGGTTTCTAAAAAATAGAGCTTGCCAAATGTGGCTTCGATGTTGGAACGAATCGTGGAGCTTGCGATTCGAATATTTGATGATGATTGTTCGGTTGCTGCTGTTTCTACTTTTTCAAGCTGAGCCACAGCAAGATAGAGCATCCCTCCAGTTAATAAAATAATGTATGGTTTAAAAAGCCGAATTAATGTTTTAGGTAAAGCCATGATATCCAAAGACGTTATAGATTCATTTTTATAGTACGGCCATACTAAACAGTTTTCGTAATCACATCAATGCAAATGATTCCATATAAATGAATGACTTCTGTGATATTCGGCTGACAAAAAAGCCAGTTATAAATATAACTGGCTCCTATGGTTTCTGGTGATTTATTAAGCTGACTTAGCTTTTAACTTAACTTAAATCAGTCTTGTCTGGCGAATAGTGTAGAATCGCCATTGAAGCTGGAGATAACAGCATTTCACCTTCAGCATGACCTGGTTTTACATTTCGTAGGTTAGTATCGCAAATAGTCACCCAGTTTTGTTCGCGGTCACTAGGCAAAGAAAAGCGCGCTGGTGCGTTGGTTTGGTTGATCAGATAAATCAACTCATCACCATCTTTACCAATACCTAAATGCAACGCAACCGAGCTTAAACGGTTCCAATCATCATGTTCCATGAGCGTGCCATCGACACGGCTCCAGAAGATGCGGTTAGAGTTACGCTTTTCGCCACTGAATGCCTTAATAAAAGGCACCATGTATTGCTGACGTGCGGAGATCATCTCAGACAGCCAAGTCTTGAAGTAAGTCTTACGCTCTGAATCTTCCCAGTTCAGCCAGCTGGTTACGCCGTCTTGGCAGTAAGCATTGTTGTTACCCTTTTGAGTATGAGATAACACATCAGCCGTCAGAATATGCGGAATACCAAAGGCGAACAGCAGGCTTGCCATGAAGTTACGCTTCTGTTTTTCACGTGTTGCGACGACCAAGAGGTTTTCAGTCTCGCCTTCAACGCCATAGTTTTCAGAGCGATTGTCGCCGTGCCCATCGCGGTTGTTCTCACCATTCTCTTCGTTGTGCTTATGCTTGTAAGAAACAAGGTCCTGCATGGTGAAGCCATCGTGATAAGTGATGTAGTTGACGGTTAATTTGTACGGCCAGTGCGCTGCACTGTAGATGTCACGCGATCCCATCAAGCGAGTTGCAAACTCTTTCAGATAACCTTGATCACCGCGCCAGAAGCTGCGTGTAATGTCTCTGAGCTTGTCGTTACACTCATTCCAACCTAACGGAAAATTACCGACTTGGTAGCCATTCGGGCCGATGTCCCAAGGTTCTGCAATCAACTTTGTTTCTTTAAGTATCGGATCTTGAGCAACGGCTTTGAAGAAAGCGGCCTCAGGATTGTAATTATCGCCTTCACGGCCTAGCGTTGCTGCTAAATCAAAGCGGAAACCATCAACTTTAAACTCATTAACCCAATAGCGAAGCGTATCCATCACTAAGTTGAGTGCTGGCTGGTGGGTTAGGTCGACTGTATTACCGCAACCAGTAAAGTTCGCGTAATGACAACCATGTTTAATGTAGTAGCGACTATCCAGTGCTTTTAGGTTGAAGGTAGTTCCACCTTCACCGCCTTCAGCCGTGTGGTTGTACACGACGTCTAGAATGACCTCGATGCCATTGCGGTGCAGTTCGCGAATCGCAGTTTTGAGCTCATTCACGGCGTCCTTTTCTGCGTAGCGTGGGTCCGGCACCATGAATAAGTATGGGTTGTAACCCCAATAGTTCACTTTCCCCATATCTAATAGGTGAGGCTCATGCATGCATGCAGCAATAGGTAAAAGTTGTAGAGAGTTGATATTTTGCTGTTTGTAGAACGCGAGCATTTCAGGGCTAACTAACCCTAAGTAACGGCCTTTAGTATGGGTCGCGACTTCAGGGTGAAGCTTAGATAGGCCTTTTACATGGGTTTCGAAAAGAACGGTCTCTTCTCGGCTAATACGCGGCTTGCCTACATCTTGCCAGTCGAAAGTGTCATCAATAACAACACATTTCGCCATCGAAAAGCTTTTTTCATTGGTATATGGCGTGGCGTAATCGAGCGGTTCGCTGATTGCTTTAGCGTAAGGGTCTGAAAGTAAGATTGGACCATTTTCAGTTTCAGCAATGAAGCCGTATTCTTGTCCTGCTTTTATTCCGTCGATGAACACATATCGAATATCAGCGTATTCATTTTCCAATTTATAAGTGGTGAACTCATCGTTCTCGTCAAAGAGAGCGAGGGAAAGGGATTTACAGTCAGGAGAATAAATTGAGAAGTTGCAGCCAGTGTTACCTAGCGTTGCGCCTAGTGGATAAGGGCGAGCGAGCGTTCTAGTCATTGCTTGATTTCTTGTTCGTTTATCGACATCAGTGAACTATAAGTAAAAAGCTTTGTCACAGTAAGGTCAAGCAACTTCACAGAATAATTATTGTTAAAAAAATAATTTACCGATTAGGTTCAAATTATATATTTGAACTAGATCGCACTTATATCGAATAATTAGATCTGTGTGCTGTCTACTCCTCCTAGATTAAGTGATCTATCTCTTTAAAACACCGTTCTGTATATTTTCTACTCCCCTCTAGTCCCCCTTAATTAACTTAGGGGTGGAGGAAGTCAAACTTGTCATCCCCTCTTAATATTGACTCCGTTGAAACGAATCAGGGGCAACCCTAAACCTCTCTATCTTACGTCCGCCATTACTGCCTTTGGTTGTCGCAAGAGAGCAAAAATATAAAAACCTAAAATAAATCGTCCTTAATGGAGTTAAGAATGAAAAAAGTAAGTTTGATTGCTGCTGCAGTGGCAACTACATTAGCTGCTGGCTCTGCGTTCGCTGTAGATTTTAATGGTTACATGCGTGCTGGTACTGGTATTAGCGGTAACGGTAACGGTGATGTATCAGTAAATAAAAACGGTATTGGTCGTCTAGGTAACGAAAATGACAACTATTCTGAGTTTGGTTTAGCTGAAGAGCTGAAAACTGGTGAGCAAACGTGGCGCGTTGAGTCAATGATTGCTTCTGGTGCTCCTGGCGCAAATGGTTGGGAAGATTCTGACTTTAACGTTGCTCAGTTCGCAGTTAAAGCGAAAGGCGTTCTATCTTTTGACCAAGAAGCGACTCTTTGGGCTGGTAAAACATACTACCAACGTAAAGACATCCACATCACTGACTTCTACTACCTAAATACATCAGGTACTGGTGGTGGTGTTGAGAACATCTCTATTGGTGACCAAAAACTTTCTGTAGCGCTTATTCAAGATGGTGACACTGACGATTCAACGGGTTACATCTTTGATGCTCGTCTAGCGAACATTGGTCTATGGCAAGATGCTTCTCTAGAATTTGCACTAGCATACAACTTCGCAACTGATTCAAATGACGCAAGTGAGTCTGCTGATGATGGCCTACTAGCTTCTGCAATTTTACACCAAGGAACGAGCAACGGCTTCCACCAAACTGTACTTCAGTACGGTACTAATGGTTACGGCGTACAAGCTGCAAACTTCTGGGGTTCAGGTTCTTACTACTCTCGTGGTACTGAAGCATTCAACGAAGCATCTGGTTTCCGTCTAATTAACTGGGGTGTAATGAACCTTGGCGAATCTTGGGAAATGGGTCACCAACTAGCTTACCTAGCGGGTAGCGATATCGGTGGTGCTGACAAAGATGGTAACTACACAAACAAAACTTTCGATATCGACCAGTATTCTGCTGTAGTTCGTCCAATGTACAAGTGGAACGACACTATGCGTACAGTATTTGAAGCTGGTTACAACGCTGGTGAGCGCATTGCTGACGGCGGTCTAGCAACAGAAGACTTCGGTAACGCTAAATTCACAGTAGCTCAAGCTTGGGCTATGGGTGACAGCTTCTGGGCTCGTCCTGAAATCCGTGTTTACGGTTCTTACATCCTAGATACTGAAAATAAAGAAGCATTCAACGGTGACGATACTGAATACGTATTCGGTATCCAAGCTGAAGCTTGGTGGTAAGCCACTTAGCTTAAATCCTAAACTGTCCTAATTCATAGCCGGCTTGCGTCGGCTATTTTTTTAAGGAATGTACGATTAAGTTGATCGTTCCCTAGGTGAATAGTTCTCTTTGTGGTAATTAAAGTTAGTAAATTTCTTAAAAAAATAACAAAAAGGAAGGGTTATGTATTTTAAAGCTCTTATGCTAAGTGGCTGTGTTGCGTTAGCCGGTTGTCAATCTGCGCAAGTAGTCGAGCAAGTGCAAGTTGCGCAAGCTGAACAAGTTAACTCTATTGCTGGTCTTCAATTTGCTTCAATGAAGCTGCCAAGCTCAGCAATTTTTGATGTAACACCAGATAGTCAAATATTAAATTACCAAGGCATCAACAGCCCTGTGGTCGCGATAGAGCTCCCTGCAGACCGTGGTGAGTATTCTATTAAGATCACGAGCATGATCGGCGATACAGCATTTGTACCAAATGCCGTCATTTACGATAAAAATGGTCGTGAGCTAGAGCGTTATGGTAAAGAGAGTTTCGAATACGCGAAACCAAGATTGCACTTGGGGAATCGCTTAGTTGCTGACAACGATTTTTACCCACCGACGACGTCTGAATCGGTTTATTTAGTTATCTATACTGAGCAGCAAGATCTGGATGGTTTTACTGATGTCATTCATCCTGCTCGTTTAGATGCAGAAGGCCGCGGTAACTACTTGCCAGAAATGGAAGATATCCCAGTTCCGAACGCAAACGTAGGTAAGATTGAAGTGACTCTTGATAGAGTAAGTTTCTTCTCGTTTGGTTCTAGCAGTGATTCTAACGTTAAGCCAGCAGCGACAGCTAAGCTTGATACCATTCAACCAGAGACGCAAACTTACTACCATAATGCAATTCAAACGGCAGTAAGTGAAGATAATATTCCGAAAGCTCTGAGCTTATTAGATGAAGCAAAAGCACTCGGTATTGAAGGCGCACAAGAAGTATTTGTAAAAGCCGTCAATAAAAAGTAATCAAACGGTTTGTATATACTGAATGATATGAAAATAAGGGCTCCTAGTTAGGGGCCTTTTTTATTGTTTTTGATAAGAGATAAGAGATAAGAGATAAGAGATAAGAGATAAGAGATAAGTGAAAAGGAACATTTATATTCACTGAATACTTGGGTTTTAAATAACCACTGGCTTACACATAATAATTAATGGCTAATATAAATAGACGTTATTGGTCGTTTATGGTTTTGATTGACTAACTGCCAATTAAAACACTTCCGCTTATTTTACTCTTCTCAGACAGCTGAATACGAACTCTATTGACGAATAGCCATTTCATTTATCAACCTAAACTCGGCTTCCTAAATTTCTCATACACTTAAATTAGACGCTCACACGAAGTCGTTATGCTTTCTACTACTAAGAACTAAGAACTAAGAACTGAGAACTAAGAACTAGGCGATTCGTCTATCACTTAACATTGCGTATTGTTCGATGGGAGGCAAAGGAAATGGTGTATTTGGACTGGTATTTGTTGAGAATAAAAAAAGGGAGACTGACGTCTCCCAAAGGCTAGCTTTCGCTGGTTTTATTATCTGTTTATTCGAATCATTAGCTTTAAGGCTTAATTCTTGGTTACTGAAACTACGGCTTTCTCCACATTGTCATCTAATTCATGAATCGCATTCAGAGTGAATGTGTAGCTGCCTGCTTCAGTTATGCTCAGTTGGCAGTTACCATCAGTACCAAGGTTGATCGAGCCATCGGCAAATTCGACAGATTCACAACCAAAGTTAGGTGATACCCAATCAGCATCTGCAAACTTAAAGCCGTGTCCATCCTTATCGTCTTTAGGCTTAGGTACTTGCACTGTCAAAGAGTAAACACCATTAGCAACAAAGCTCATCGCCCAATCATCACTTGCGCCCCATCCATTCATATCACCACGAACATACACGGTTGTTTGGCCGTATGGTGGGATGCTAGATACATCCTTGTCTGAGTTATCAACCGGCAAGCCAGCACCTTGTGCATCGCCTTGAGCTTGTACAAATACAGCGGTGGTTAATGCAGGTACTGTGAAGGTTTCAGCGGCAAAGCTTACGCCTTTCACTGTGTCATCAGCTGAACTTTGTTGAACTGTGTGCAGTGCGAAACCTGTAGCTCCTGTGATTTTGAATGATTGAGACTCGTTGGTTGAGTTTACAACAGCAACAATTGCATCGTTGGCTGGGTCAAGGTCTTTACCTGTTGAGATACCATCATCGATAGACATCACGATTAGGCCTTCGACTTGCTCCTCACCAACATTGCGGAAGTCGACACGCTTCATGACTTCGTCTGCTGTGTCTAAGCGGAACAGTTCGCTTGAGCTACGGATTTTCAATAGCTCTAGGAATTGCTGCTTAGTCAGCTCAATGTCGTCTGCGTCTGGTTTAGCCGTGCTGTCAGCAATGATGGTTTTGATCAAATCCCAGTTAGCACCATCTTTATCTTCACGTGGTAAGCCAACATTCCAGTTGTTGTCAGTGCCATTAAACATTACGCGGTTGTACCAGTCACCTGAATCGTAAGAATCGCGCTGCATAGACTTAGAGCGCAACAGTTCAGAACCCATATGGATGAATGGTATACCTTGGCCTAACATCACGGTAGAAAGCGATACAGACTGCATGCGAGCACGCTCTGCAGAACTAGTACCTGCAGCGATCTTGTAAGCGTTGTTGTCCCAAAGCGTTTGGTTATCGTGTTTTGAAACGTAAGAGATGTTCTCTGAAGGCATTTTGGTGTAGCCAGCGGGCGCACCGTTGTAATCGACGTTTTTACCCAGTTTGGTGTCGCCTTTGTAATCAATCAACACGTATTCTGCGAGGTTACCTGCCATGCCTAAACGAACAAGATCTTGGTTGTGTAAGCGACCGTTGATTGAATCTTGATCAACTTTGGTCTCTTCGTTGGCAATCGCTGCGTTACCAAAGCCTTGGTTAAAGCGAAGTGGGTGGTTGCCTTCTGAATCGACGCCACCATCAAACGGGCTACCGCCACGTACGGCGTCACGCAGACGGTCCGAGAAGGTACCGATCTCAGTGCCTGCCATGTTGATTTGGTTCGCTTGATCGAAGCGTGCGTTATCCGCTACTTCACCGAAATCCCAACCTTCACCGTAGAACAGTGTGTTTTCGTCGATTTTACGTACTTCAGCAAGAGCTTCTACCATCACATCTTTTGGTTGGTGGCCCATTAAGTCAAAACGGAAACCATCCACTTTATAATCGTCAGCCCACACCTTAAGTGAGTCGACCATCAATTTACCCATCATTAGGTTTTCAGTCGCAGTGTTGTCACAACAGGTTGAGTTTTCGACGCCACCTGTGTTGACGTTAAGACGGTGGTAGTACCCAGGGACAATCTTATCCAGCACTGACTTATCGTTCACGCCAGACGCATTGGTATGGTTGTATACAACGTCCATGATCAGCTTAAGATCCATGTCGTGCGTTGCTTTCACCATTTGACGGAACTCTAGAATACGCTTAGAACCATTAGGATCTGTCGCGTAGCTGCCCTCTGGAACCGTGTAATGGAATGGGTCGTAGCCCCAGTTGAAGCTGTCGAGCATACGCAGGTCGTTCATTAGCGCTTGTGCATCGCCTGTTGAAGGATCATAACCATCGAGTACTTCTTCGATGACTTTGTTTTCGTCTTCGTTTCCACATAAGGCGGCAGTCGGTTTTACATCACATAGCTTACCAACGGTGTCAGTAATATCGACACGGCTCGCTTCATCTTCATCGACGGTAGCGATATCGAATGCCGGTAAGATATGTAGTGTCGTTAAGCCCGCATCTTTCAATTCTTGAAGGTGTTTAACCGACTCACGATCTGCTTCTGTGAGAGCGAGGTACTTGCCGTTTAGGCTTTTTGTTCCGAGCTTATCGCTGAAGCTAAAATCACGAAGATGTGATTCGTAGAGTACGTGGTCTTCGTCTTTCTCTACGGTTGGGCGTTTATATCCAACCCAACCTTCAGGCATTAATGCTGAATCATCAAGATCGATGACTTGAGAGTATGCAGAGTTTTTCGATAAGCTGAGTGAGTAAGGGTCGGTTACTAAGCGAGTCTCAATGTTGCCTGTGGTTGGGTGGTAAACCTTCACTTGGTAGCGATAGTAACTGTTGACAGCGTTAGGTACCGCATCAGTCGCCCAAATACCCGTCTCAGTGCTTTCTGTCATTGGGAACACTTGTGAACTTTGCAGATCTTCGCTGTATAGGACGAGTTCTACATCTTGCGCTGTTGGTGCCCAAAGCTTGAAGGTAGCCGCACTGCCTTCAACAATTGCGCCTAGTTCTTCAGCCATTGCATTACCAGCGTCTTCGCTAGCAAATACTGCATCAAGCACACCAGGTTTTTGAACCTCAGTTGAAGAGATAACATCGCCATTGGCATTGTAGGCAACAAAAATTATCTGAGATTTTAAAATAGTGCGAAGTGTGCTGTCGTCAACATCGATAGCCAGGGCTGGTAAGCTTGCAAGGTGGCGGAAACGCTCTTTCAATTCAGAGGACAGCTCCCCGTCTTTGCTTAGTTCAATTGCAGTTCCGCCGACAATTTCTTTGTCGTCGTTCATCGTGATGCTGTTATCTAATGCATAGAAGAGTTTTACAGAATCGGCATTACTAGCTGCTTCCCAAGCGATGGTGGTTGCATCTAACCAATGTGCTTTTTGGCCATCAATATTGACTGGTCTTTCTGAGATTGGGTCGTAGTACAACTCGCTGCTGCCATGGAATCCGAATACACCTTGCGAATCACCAAGCTTGGTTAATTCGACTTTCGAATTGGCACTACCAAACGCTTTTTCGTCGCCATTGTGTAAGATGAAGTTCATGCATTTATGCGGGTCAGAAGCATCAGGATCGACTTTCAACACATAGTAGGCACCGTAGGTATCGCTGATACCATCAAATTCATAAGGTGCTTCCCAGTTAGTCCCTGTTTCACTTAACCCCATGGCTACTAAGTCTGTGCTGGTACAGCCTTCGCCATTCCAAAGGTGCAATCCCCAGCCATCATAGGTCGAGCTAGACGTGCTAGCAGCCGCGACATCACGTTTGTAGTAAACAACGACTTCGTTTTCGCCAGCTTTGTATAAGCCACTGTTGCCAGCATCCGTGTCGCTGTCGTTATCGCTACCACAGCCTGCGATAAGGGTGGCAGTGAAGAGAGGCAGAATCGCTTTGGCTAGCGTTGATCGTTTGAAGCTTCTCTTTTTTGTAATGTTGAAGGTGCGTTGTAGAGTGATGTTCTTATTAATATTTATGTTGTTCACGTTTGATATCCATATTTCACTTTTTATGAAGATGAATATCCTAGTCCGAATGATGGCCAACTATTTGTGATGGCTATATGTAAAGTTATTTTTAATACGTAAAAATAGGAAACCTAGTGTCAATATCACGCTTTGTATTTGGTTTAAGTGAAATTAATTGGATCAATAGCTAATATGTTCGATATTAATAACCTAAGGCGTAGAAGCTAGGAGTAGATAATAAGGATGAGAGCTCATCCTTATTAATGTGAGGAATGTATCGAATTGAGGTGAAGTTAATTTAATGTGGGAATTAAGTTATTTGTCAATTAATTAAAACTCAGATTGTTTGGGAGTTAATAATGATAAATATCCTGTTCAGATAAGGAAAATACCCAAACCAACGAAGCCAGTGGCTTTAGTTCAAGACTAAAACTGCCAATACTTTCCTCAACGTTTAATACCTGTTGTTGAACGCCTTCAATATGTTCATCTAGCAAGTAATTTCCATTCGCTATTTTGAGCTTTTGGATGACATCGTTTGGAACCTTTAAGTGAATACTCTCTGTGGCGTGTTGGCTGAAATTTGCGGCAGCAATGGTTAGCTCTTGGTGGTCATAGCGCAGAAATGCGTAGACTGAATCACTCAAACTACTACACTTGTGTAAGTCTTGGTAATCACCAGTCATTGAAGAGTGCTCAAGCGAAAAGTTCATTACCTTCTGATAGAAGTGACGTAGTTGCTTTTCGTTGTCGTTTAATAATCCGGCATCGAATGCACCGTGATTCATCCATTTTTGGTGTTGTGGGACTCCGACGTAATCGAATATAGAGGTACGAGAGGGCTGTCCAAACCCTGCGTTTTCCGCTCCAGGTTCACCAACTTCTTGTCCAAAATAGATCATGGTTGGTGAACTGCTCAATAACGCACTGACTAGCATTGCAGGTTTCGCGATATTTGGATTGCCAACAAACTCGGGAGAAGCGATGCGTTGCTCATCGTGATTGTCCAAGAAGTGCAGCATGTGGTGTTCAATATCCATCATCTGATGCTGGATTTCGGGGATGATAGCCGTTGAAGCCTTGCCTTGCATGATGTCTTTGAGGCCATCGTATAGATCAACCTTGTCATAGAGGTAGTCCATTTTTCCTAAGTGGATATAGTCGCGATATAAGTCCGGTTGGTACACCTCAGCCATTAAAAAGGCATCTTGGTTTTTCATCTTTATAGATGAATTAAGGTAACTCCAGAACTCAACAGGCACCATCTCAGCCATGTCGTAGCGGAACCCATCAACACCTTTTTCTAACCAAAACAATGTTATACCTCGAAATTTCACCCAAGAGCTAGGCACAGCAGCCGATTCCCAGAAATGATGATGCTCTCGGTAATCTCGCTGGGCATAGTCACTCGGTAGTTCAGGGAAGTCTTTTGAACCGTCTGGTCGCACGCCATAATTGATTTTCGCCGTTTCATACCAATCATCGAAACTAGGCTTGGCTAAACGAGAGCCGTTACCCGTCCATTTGGCGGGCGTCTCTATAAACGGGGAGCTTAGGTTAGGGTGCTGTTCACCACCAAGCGGCGTAAAGGCGGGCTCGATATCTGGCAGTTCAAAGGTGCTGTTGGGGATGTAGTAAAAGTTATTGTCTCTGTGGTATTCCAGCGTTGTGTCATCGTGAGCGCCGAAGTCACTGACGCCTTGTGGGTTGTTTAAGCCTTGATAATGACGCGCAACGTGATTCGGTACGATATCGATGATCACTTTTAAACCGTTGTTGTGGCTTCTTTTTATCAATGCCTCAAACTCTTCTAACCGATGGTCAGGATTATTGGCGAGGTCCGGATTGACGGAGTAGTAATCTTTAATTGCATAAGGGGAGCCTGCTCGGCCTTTTACCACGCTTGGGTGATCGTCTGAAATCCCGATGTGCTTGTAATCATTGATGATGGCGTGATGTGGCACTCCGGTATACCAAATATGAGTCATACCGAGTTTGCGGATTTCAGACAGCGCTTTATCGGTAAAATCACTGAACTTACCGACGCCATTTTGTTCGATTGTGCCCCATGGAACATGTTGGGTGTTCTTATTACCAAATAAACGCGTAAAAACTTGGTAGATGGCGTACTTTTGGTTGTACATATTTATAATTCCTTTAACTTCCATCATGTTATGTAGGGATGAATGGGCTTGTTTATTCTTTGCAGGCTAACCGAATTACAATATGCCTTACTCATCCTTATCAAAATCTACAGGGCGTAATTGCTACAGTATGTGAGCTGTTGCCCAAAAGGAGTTGATGTTGTCTTCATCTATTCAAATCGTTATCACTTATCTTGTTCTGGTTGCGGTATCTGTGTTGTTTGCGGAAAGTTCTAAAGCGCTGTTGGTGTGGTATTTGGTTATCGGTGTGGTGACGTTTTTTGTGTACGCGAAGGACAAGCGAGCTGCGATCAATGGCAATTGGCGCGTGCCAGAGAAAACCCTGCATACTTTTTCTGTTGCTGGTGGCTGGTTAGGGGCGTTGATAGCTCAAGATAAGCTGCGTCATAAAACGCAGAAGCAGCCGTTCAGATCCATCTATTGGCTGACAGTGGTAATTAATGTAGCGGCGTTTGCGTGGACGTTAACCCCAAGCGGGCAGGCAATTTTTGGTCGTTGGCTTAGCGAGATTATTGGATATCTTTAACGAGAATGATGGCTAGTAGTCGTGCACTAACCATCACAATATAGGACGTTATTTGATTAGAGCATCGGAATCGTTGAGGCTAGCAGCAAGCCGGCCATACCGTAGTTGAAGCTTTTGATGCGAACGGGTGTTGTTAACCAGTGCTGCAGCTGTTTACCTGCTGCCGTCCAGAATGTGACTGATGGTAAGTTCGCTAGCGTGAAGATACCTGCGATGATCGCAAGCTCCCACCATGAACTGCCACTGCTATAGACTGAAATCGCCGTCAGCGCCATCGACCAACCTTTAGGGTTTACCCATTGAAAACTGGCAGCGCCGAGGAAGGTCATTGGTTTAAAAGCTTCAGTACTTTTTGCTTTGCCGCTCAATGCTATCTTGATTGCAAGGTACACGAGGTAAGCAAGGCTCAGGTATTTCAGTATTTGGTGAGTAACTGGGTACGCGTTGAAAATGCCCATTAAACCGAAGCCAACCAGCAGCAACATGGCAGCAAACCCTAGAGCAATGCCAAGCATGTGCGGAATAGTGCGGGCGAAGCCAACATTTGCTCCTGATGTCATGAGCATGATGTTATTTGGACCTGGTGTGAAGGTCGAGACAAACGCAAACAAGGCAAGTGCGCTAAGTTGTTCTAAAGGCATTATGGTTCTCCAGCAAAAAATGAACGAAGTGACTGACCAGTCATGACTTTCACGTGTTGAGAAACATAGTAGGTGGAAAGTGAGGCAATTATGTGCTTTTATTTCCTCTATTATCACTAAATGCACAATAATAAGTACCTATGGATAGATTTGACGAAAGGATATTGCAAGAGCTTAAATTGGACGGCAGAATCTCCAACATTGAGCTTTCAGAACGAATTGGTTTGTCGGCTTCTGCGACCTTAAGGCGCGTACAAGATCTTGAGCGTAAAGGTATCATTCAAGGTTACCGCGCAGTTCTGGATAATGGTCTGATGGGCGTTGGTTTTATTGCTTACGTTTCGATTGGTTTATCGAGCCACAGCAAAGCCGCCCAACTGGAGTTTGAACAGCACGTCAGTATGGAAAAAGAGGTAGTGGAGTGTCACAATATTACCGGTGCCAACGAATACTTGCTAAGGGTAGAAACCAAAGATCTACCGGGCTATAAGAAGTTTCATGCCGATGTGCTTGGGGAATGTGCTCAGGTGCAATCTATTACGACCATGGTTGTGATGGATACACCCAAAGACGAACGCTAGTCGAGTTTTATTTCAGGAGAGGCACTGTGCCAAATACCAATCAATTGTTATTGTTCTTAGATGTGGTTCAACAAGGGTCGTTTACCAAAGCGGCAACCTTGCACGATATGGACAACTCATCGCTCTCTAAACAGATAAAAAAACTCGAGCAAGATTTAGGTGTTCAGTTGCTCAACCGTTCTACGCGTTCGTTCTCGTTGACGTCGGCAGGGGAAGATATTCTTGCGCAAACCTATGTGCTGAAAGACACCATCAATCAGATCCAAGGCATTGCAGATTCATACCAGTCTGAACCCAAAGGTGTACTGCGAATTACTTCACCGATCTATTTTGGGCAGCAATATCTGCAACCTATCATCACTCAGTTCATGAGAAAGTACCCGGATGTTCAGATCGTACTGTCGTTGGACGATAAGATCGCCAATATTATTGCTGGGCAGTTTGATATTGCGTTTCGCTTCAGTAAGCTCGTGGAATCGAATTTGATTGCGAAGAAGATTGCCGACAGTAACTTTATGTTGGTCGCGTCAAACGATTTTGTTAAGGAGCATGGTGAGCCTAAGACGCCACAAGATCTGCTCGCGCTGCCTGCGGTGATTTATACCAATGGTGATATGACGGTCGACCATCTGCGCATTAGTGAAGAGCCGAGAGGTAATACCTTCCAGAGCCTAACGATTCGTGGCAACTATAAGGTGAGTGATGTTCGTACCATGGTGTCTTGTGTGAAAGATGGTCTAGGTTATGGCTTCCTTGATCAATCAAACCTGTATGCCTCAATGAAAGAGCTTGGCTTGGTTACTTTGCTTCCGGATTATCCGATCTCGACGATTGATACCGCAATCTACGCTGTGTATCCACACCGTAAACAGACCAAACTGGTCAAAGAGTTCATTACCACGGTTCAAGACTATATTGGCTCTCCGACGATTTGGGAGAAGATGCAGCAAGGTTAGTTGTTTTTCTAATCGTTCAAACATAAAAAAGGAGCCAGAACGTCGAACGATCTGGCTCCTTTTTATTCTTCCAGCTATAACTGATTTACAATGTAAAGCTTAGTTATAGCTGGCGTGAGCGGCTCTTTTTACTAATGCCTATCAATGCTCATGAATCACTTCTTTACCACTTGGGTAGGCTTTTGAACCCAGAACATTACCGTCGACTTCTTTACCATAGTAACCTTGGTGGTTGTGGTAACGCTTAGCATTGCCGGCAACATCACCCTTGTATCGTGGGTCTTGTGGGCGTTCATGACTGTTCACAAATGCGGCTACATCCCATGCATCCTGAATTGAAAGCTGTTGGCTCTTTCCAAGCGGCATGTTTTCGTAGATGAAGTAAGCTGCTGTATTTACACGGTGCATACCTGCGCCCCAGTTGAACGAATTCTCGCCCCAAAGAGGTGGTAGGTATGAGCGGCCATCAGCCCCTTTAATGCCTTCACCATTTTGACCATGGCAGGTTTGGCAGCTGGTTTGGTAAACCTTTTCGCCACGGGCTATCGATGGCTCTTGTTCAGGGTTTGCAATCTTAGGGTAGCCACGGCCGGCCAGTTTACTGCGGTCATCGATTGGGTATTTGCTTAACAGCTCTTCAGGAAGAGGGAAGCTTTCAGCTTTGCCACCAACTTGTAAATCAGCATCGCTGATCTCAGGGACAGGCGTGTCTTGCATGCCGTTCTTATCTAGGATTCCACCCATCGCCAGCCAGTATGAGTAAGCCGTGAGTGCGACCATTTCTTTTGAACCCTCAGCCGGTGGCAGGCCATTCATTGAGTAGGTGAAGCAACCTTGGATACGTTCTGCGTAGCTGTTTACCTTGTCGTTCTTGGAACGATACGCAGGGTAGGCCATGTACGCACCCCAAAGAGGGGCAGCGTTAGGCTTCATGCCCGCTTGCATGTGGCAGTTTACACAGTTTTGTTCATTGCCTACGAACGTACCACGCATCTGTTGTGAATCGACAAACAGCGAATAACCCAATTTTACTTTGTCGCCAAATTCCCCAGCAGGGATATCAACCAAGTCTCGTGGCACCAGATATTTGTTATCTTGAGGCTTCTCAACGGCTGGCAGTTCGGTTTGGCGATCGGGCAACTCAGCTTCGGCATAAGCGATTCCAGAGGCAAGGGTTGCGGTAATTAAAAGTAATGTTTTCATGCGAGCCCTTTAGTATCGGAAAGAGGCGAAGTAGTAAGACAGGTTTTTGATCTCATCGTCGGTCAACTTGCCTGCGATGTTGCCCATCATGTTCAAATCATCACCCTTACGAGTGCCATTTTTCCAAGCGTTGAGCTGAGTTTGAATGTAGTCGGCATGCTGGCTTGCTAGGCGCGGGAATTTGTCTACGCCCATCCCGCTTGGCCCATGACAGGTTGCACAGGCTGGAATGTTTCTATCCCAATCGCCTTGGAATACAAGTTTACGATAGGGGTTATCGATATCAGCCTGTGAGCCGCGCTGCTCTAAATCGGTAAATTCGTATGAAGGCAGTGATGCAAAGTATTCTGCGACCTCACGACGAACAGCGGGATCAGATACACCGTCAGCCATTCCCTTCATGATCGCGCTTTGACGCTCACCACTTGAGAACAGAACCAGTTGATGTTCTAGATAGTCAGCATTGAGCCCTGCAAGCATAGGGGCAATGTTGGGCATGCCTTTACCGTCGGCTTGATGGCAGCCGCTACAAGTTTCTGCGGCTTCTGGCATTGGATTAGGTGCTGCTTGTGCAAAAGCGGATAAAGAAAGGCTTCCTAGAGCAGCGATGCAAAGCGTTAGAGTTTGAGTTTTAATTGTCAGCTTAGTCATGAGGCGTCGCTATTGGTTGTAATGCACGCATTTTCGACATAATTGGTTGTTCGCGCTATTGTGGATTTCCACATTAATTCACTTGGAACTTGAGGTGAGTCTCACATTAATAACCTCATTTACCATAATGATATTGATGTGAACTTCGATAGGCTGATCCAACTGCCGTTTATGAAATGCAACAAGGGAACTGCCATGTTCGCCTCGGTATAACTGCTTGTTAAGGCTCTTTTATGGCACCGATTGTATAAGCATAGCTGCTTTATGGAGGCGGGCTAAAAAAGTTGTGGTGAAATGAAGATTACCTAATGGCTTTGGGTTGATTACTCTATCTAGAGCAGATGCTTTATCTAGATTGGGTGCTTTATGTAGATTGGACGTTTATCCAAATAGGGTGCTTTTCTAGATCAAGGGGACGAAAAAGCAGAGCAACCTCGAATGACGAAGTTGCCCTGTTGTGTTCTCATCTGCAAATCAGATAAGGAAGTGTTTTGACTCAGTGATTAAGTTATAGCTTGCTGAGTTTAAGCTAGACTTTGTAGATCTTAGCTGGAAGCGCTTGTCTTGCTGCTGCACCCACAACCCAATCCAGCATTACACCTTTGCCTTCTCTCGTCGGGTCGATCAAGCCTATATCATTGATGTTAACGCCATCGTTCGACTTCATCTTCACTGGTTGTTGTGTGTCACCAATCCAGTGGGCACGTTCGCCGAGTTCTTTATGACCAAAGCCGTGTTCAAAGCCTAATGTGCCTTGTTTGATGCCATCAATCACCATCGCCAACGCGTGTGTGGTTGAACTCGGTGTTTCAATGGCAAATACGTCACCAGTTTTGATACCCGCAGAAGAAGCATCTTGCGGGTGGATGTAAACAGGGTTCACTCCTTTAATAGATTCCAAGCGTGGTGACAAATTAGAGACCGCACTGTGAATGTTGGACTTAAAGTTGGTTAGGGTGAACGGCCACTCTTTTGCTGGGAACTGCTCTGCCAAAGGTGTGCCGTCTGCCAGTTTTTGTGGATACCATGTCGGGCAACCCATGTACTGTTCGCCACTGATGGTGTTGCGAGAGGTACCCAGCTTTTCATTCCAGATAGCCAAAGGTTTGGTCCATTTGTACTTCATAGTTTCATTGGTGTAGGCATTGGTTGCGTCTTCAAAACGACCGCCACGCGCAAAGATATACGCCACTTTGAGCATCTCTTCTGGTTTAAGCGTTTTGTTCATTACAGGTATAAGGCGCTCTAGACCAGACCAAACGATATCTTCAGCGTCTACATTCGGCACGCCGCCTTTTACAAATGCTAAGTTAGCCGCTGAGCGCAGGTAGAAGTCTTCAGCGCTATGAATACCGTGCCAGTTACCTTGGTTGTCTTTGATTACGTTATCGCCAAAGCCACCTAAGCCCAGTGTTTTCGCCAGATCAATAAAGAAGTTCTCTAGGTTGATGGCGCGCCCGTCTTGAGTGCGTGAGGTTTTAGGCTCAACAATCGGCCAACGAGCGGTTATCGCTTTAGTCGCGACGCCATGCCAAGGTGTTGCCATGCCCCAGCTTTCGTAGGTCACTGTGTCTGGCACGAGGTAATCCGATAATGCTGTGGTCTCATTGATGAAGGCATCGATAGACACGATCAAGCCAAGCTGTTTTGGATCTTTAAGCTTTTCACCCAGCAAGTTATCTAAACCCGGAACACCATAAAGTGGGTTCGCCATGTGGTTGATCCATGCCTTTGCTCGGTAAGGATAGCCATCAATTGCAGCTGATAAGTGCTCGGTTAAAAGCGGTGCTGAGATTGGGTACCACGGCGCGCGTGTCGGGTAAGGTGACTCGCCTGCGGCAACGCGACGTTTGTATTCGCTGGTTTTTTGGTACGGGAACTTGCTGCGGGACAAGAATACACCTTGCGGCTTAGTCTTACCTTTAAACTTAGTAAAGTCGTAGCGTGGGCCTGCAACCGAAGTCGGGTAGCCGCCTGCTTTCGCCATCGCCCCGCCTTTTGCATTGATGTTACCGATCAGCGCGTTCAGCATTAGGATAGAGAACGAGTTGTAGAAGCCGTTGGTGTGCATGTTGCCACCGTGAGTATCGACGACGGCTTTTGTCCCGTAACTCGTGAAGCGTTTCGCAAGTGCAATAATTTGATCTTGAGGGATTTCACACTGCTCACTGTAGTAAGCAAGGTCATATTTGAAGGCTTCTTCTTTCAATCTTTGTAGAGAAGATTTCACGCGAACAGTCTGACCATCGATTTCTACGTCTTGATCGACGAACAGCGCCGCTTCATTCACCTGAATATGTGATGCTAACAGTGACGTTGTCACATCAAGTGCGATAAATCCGTCATCGTCAGACATCGGTTCGCCTGTTTCTAGCAAACCCATATCCGATGCACGAAGCATACGCCCATTTTGTGGGTGCGATTCGTCACTGATCACAAGGTGAGATGCATTACACCAGTGTGTGGTGCCTGCTTTTTGCATCGCTTGCGCATTTGGGCGAGACAAGAAGTCGTGATTGTAGCGCTGGTTTTCGATGATCCACTGGATCATACCCAGAACTAATGCTGAGTCAGTGCCCGGTTTGATCGGAAGCCAGTTGTTACGATCGCCCGCCGCAAGGCTTGACGATCCTGCCGGAAGGCTTGGAGTGACAATGGTGTAGCTCAGCTTTCCGTTGGTACGAGCCTCAGCCAGTTGTCTCGCCTGGCGCTTGAACGGGTTACCCGCTTGAGCTGGAGACATACCGATGAAAAGAATGAACTCTGCATTGTTGAAATCTGGCTTTAAGTGCGAGAACTTGTCTAGATCGTTCATGATAGCGCCTGAACCTGCACGGAACGCGTAACCACAGTAAGATCCATGATGACCAAAGTTACGTGTGCCGTAGCTGTTAAATGCAAAGCGCTTCAAGATATCGTCACGACCTTCATTACCGGCATTGGTCACAAGCAGTTGGTTGGCTTTTGGACCGTATTCAGGGTTATTTGGATCAAGTGGTGTTTCGATGTCGCGAATCGATCGCAAGCCTTCAACTTCGCCTTCTCCAAACAAGTCACCACCCTCAGTGATCTCAGAGATAAGCTGTTCGTAGCTGATTGGTTCCCACTTGCCTTCACCACGCTTACCAACACGTTTTAGCGGTTGAGTGATTCGGTAAGGGCTGTTTTGAATCTCCAACATGCCATTACCACGAGCGCAGGCTGTCGAGCGGTTATTGATACCGGATTCGCCAGACAAGCCAATGTAGGCATCTTTTATCGGTGTTTTGAACGGGATCTGCTGATCACTTGAAAGCGGGTGATATGGGTTACCTGAGATACGTAAAATCTCATCATTGCGATTATCGATACGTACACGCAAGCCACACAGTGTCCAGCAGCCAAAACACATTGACGGTGCTACGCGTTGGTTTGGATTTGGCGAGATCTTACCCTGCTCATCGACACTGTATTCCGTCTCTAACGAATTACCGTGATGGATGTGATTGGTTTTCTTACCTGCGGTGCCATCGATAGCACCGTGAACCATGTGCTTTGTGGTTGTCGCATAACCTGCAGCAAAAGCTCCAACACCACCGGCAGCAAGGCCTGTTTTCAAAAATTGACGACGTTTGTTATCCATGATGATTCCTCAGACTACAAGCTATGTGAGCGGTTAAGTGGTGACGATGATGTATTTTGGTTTGGCTTAGATGCTGTCTTTGTCGCAGAGCCAGTTGTTCTTGACGATCCAGCAGACACGATTTCAGAGGCGAACAACGCAAGTGCTAGCCAAAGGCCGCACATGCCAACGATGCCAAGTAACCCAGCACTACCCATTGGTAATTCATAAGGGAATGGACCCACATCAAAACGGGGAATGGTTTGAACTTCCATCATGGTGACCCAACGTACCGCCCATGCAGAAACTATGGTCGCAAGCGCAACACAGACAATTCCTAGCTTACTTTGCGATAGGCGTTGCAGTGGTAGAACCAAGATCATGCACAGCAAAATGCTGGTGGTCATGATGCCTAAATTGATGCCCCAAGCGTCGTTCTCATACAGGCTGAAGTGACCATGGTTAGATGCCCAAATCGACGTGAGAATGATGGCAAGGCCACCAGTTAAGGTAATGGTTCTTTGTATCAGAGCGAGGTCTGTTGGTTTTAAGCTTGGTTTGCTTGAAGGCAGCAGAGCCCAAATCAACAGCGTTAAACCCGTAGCAGCAAAGAATGCGGTCGTGAACCAAAGTAGTGGAGAAGCCGGTTGATGCCAAAGCGGTCGGCTCGCCAAAATCGCAATCTCTGCGCCTGTATAAAGCGCGATGCTTAGGCCCGAAATAGCCGTCACAGCAGCGAGTGCAATCATTAGCTTTGATGATATTTGCCATTTACCTAGCGTCAGCCAAGACAAACGTTTTAGAAATGGGTTTTCACTTTGTTTAAGCTGTGCGATGTCGTCACGCAGGTAAACCCAAGCAGTCGTGACAGCCAGACCAGAGAATAGAGGTAGAAACAAAGAGCCTAATGACATCCATGACCAAGGCGTGATGTGAGCATAGAAATGCCACGCACGTCCGGGTTGATGCAAGTCACCAGTAAGCGCTAATGGCCCAACAATCGCGCCGATGGCCATCACAAGCACAAGGGCTGCACGAAATTGATGACTGGTTGAATTTTTAAATATCAGGGCAATCAAAAACAGAATCGCCGCCGCGTAAGCCGAACCTATGTAGAAGAAATACTGAACCGCCCACGGTAGCCAAGCGATCTCTTGAGCGGGGACTAACACCTCAGTGATATTCATGCTGTCTCTCCTTGTTCGCTAGAGGATGAGTTATCGATGGCGGCGGGATCATAAATCGCAGGCTGACCTTCGATATGGCTAACGAAACGCTCGTTCATGCCGATATAGAAAACATGGGGGTTGGTATTCTGCTCTGGCTTAAGCACCTTGATGTCGTCTTGGTTTTCATTGAGCAGACGGTTGATCTCGCTGTTTGGATCTTTAAGGTCGCCAATGACACGCGCGCCACCGACACAGGTTTCTACACAAGCAGGCAGTAAGCCGTCTTCAAGGCGGTGTGCACAGAAAGTACATTTGTCAGCGGTAAGGGTGTCGTTATTAATGAAGCGAGCATCGTAAGGACAGGCTTGAACACAATAAGCACAGGCTACGCAGCGTTCGTTGTCGACCATCACTATCCCATCTTCACGCTGGAAGGTCGCTTGAACAGGACAAACCTTGATGCAGGGAGCGTTGTCACAGTGATTACATAGGCGAGGTAACATGAATGATTTCACGTCTTGTTGAGCCGTCGAACCATCATCAAGGGAGACTTCATACTGTTTTACGGTGGTTCTGAACTGGCCAATTGGCGCTTGGTTTTCAACGCTACAGCCAACAGTGCACGCCTGACAGCCAACGCACTTACGTAAATCAATCGCCATGGCGTAGCGTTTGCCTATTTCGCCTTTGCGGTCAGGTTGGTTGTTATTGCGAATGGCTGTGCTTGCGACTGCGGTGTTGATTCCGGCAATGGGAATGAGCGCAGCACCAGCGGAAACCTTGCCGAATTGGCTGAGAAACCGTCTTTTCAATGAGTCCATGGAGGTACCTATAAATGGGTATTCGATCTGTTGGGCTCATTGTCAGATTTTGGGCGTACGCGGGGTATTGTGGATTTCCACATACCCAGATCAAAGTTGATCTAGAACAAATGTGGTTTTCGCTATCTAGCTGTTATGCTTTGTTTTAGGGGCTTATTTAAGGCGCTCAAGCATGAGCTAAGCGCGAAACACGCCGCTGACATAAAATGAATCGAGAATAAATTGAATAAACAGTCCGTTTGGAGAAAGAGATTTCAGTGACAGTCAGAAACCTAATGACAATCGTTGGCCTTTGTTGGTTGAGCCTAACTGCAGGCGCGTGTTTAGCGGCTCAATCGGAGCAAGATATTGCAACGACAAGCACTGTTGAGTCTGAGCAAATCATAGAAGTTGGCGTGTTGGCGACTCGAGGTAAGCTTTCCGCACAGCAGCGTTGGCAGCCGACAATGGATTGGTTGTCTGAGCGCATTCCCGGAAAACACTTTGTTCTTAAGCCTTTCAACTTGGAAGAGATGGCCGAAGCGGTAAAAGATGTGACTGTTGATTTTGTTATCACCAACCCCGGTCAGGCGGTTCGATTAGGACGCCAGTATGCGCTTTCTTGGATGGCAACCATGACCAGTCATAACTTTGAAGCTCAAGGCACCAGTAATACACGCAGCATTGGTTCCGCCTTGGTGGTGAGAAGAATGTCGCCTTATATCTCTCTCGAACAACTTAGCGGTAAGCCGATTGCGGCAGTCTCTGAAAATGCTTTTGGTGGTTACCTCACTATGCGTTACCAAGTGATGCAACAAGGGCTCAACCCCAATCACTTTTTCTCTAATACTCAGTTCTTAGGTTTCCCTATTGATGCTAGCTTGTATCAACTGCGTGAAGGGTACATTGAAGCTGCGGTGGTGCCTGCGTGTTTGGTCGAGAGCATGATCAGCGAAGGTTTGCTGGTGGCGGGTCAATATCGTGTTATCGAGAATCAAGCACCAGAAGGGTTCCGATGTCAGGTGTCTACACCGTTGTACCCTAACTGGTCGTTTGCCAAAACAGAGCGAGCGTCTTCGGCACTGGCGAAACAAATGAGTCAGGTGTTATTTGCGATGCCAAAAAGCAGTGCGCCAGCCATTGCAGCGAATGCATCGGGCTGGACTTCACCGACAAGCTTGCTGTCGATCGACAAGCTATATCAACAACTCGACATGCATCCACTGCAACAACCTTGGTGGAAAGAAGCGTTAATCTGGCTCAAGTACAATCAACAGTGGGCATGGGCGTTCTTTATTCTTGTCGTGTCTCTGAATGCTTACCACTTCTGGCTAGAATACAAATTCAGTCGCAGCAAAAAGCAACTAGAAGCGACGCTGTATAAGCTGAAAAGTAAGAGTGAACAACTAGAGCACTCACAACGTATCGCGGTAGTTGGTGAACTGGGAAGTAGCTTGGCACACGAGATTAATCAGCCTCTGGCAGCAATTCGGAATTATAGCGAAGGTGGTTTACTGCGGATTTCGAAGAACAAACCGCTGACTGACATAGAGCCTGTATTTGAGAAGATCCAGTCGCAAGTGGACCGTGCTGATGCGATCATCCAGCGCCTAAGAAACATGATCAAAAAACGCTCATCAGATAAATCTCAAATTGATATAGAAGTGCTTCTTACAGATACCATCGAGCTACTGCAGTTTAGATTAGAGAAACACAAGATAACCATTGAACGTTATGTTGTGGGTAAACCTATCACGCTATATGTTGACCCTGTCGGATTGCAGCAGGTAGTTGTAAATTTGATCAACAATGCGACTGATGCGTGTAATGCTCAGATGCATCGCGAACAAAGCGCTACGTCTGATATTGGTAACAAAAATAACGAACCATCGACAATTAAAGTGATTACCGAGTATCAACCGGATAAAATGATGCTGTCGGTTATCGATAACGGCACGGGCTTAGATTTTACCGAGCAACAAGTCACTCAAGCCTTTGTGAGCAGCAAAGAAAACGGCTTGGGATTAGGGCTTGCGATTTGCCAAGATGTGATTGAAGACCACAGTGGCAAAATGAGCATTACTTCACTGACTCCTTATGGTTGTCATGTCGCGGTGACACTACCTTCCTCTATTTCAAATGATTCATAAGGAATCTTGTTATGTCTGAACTTCATCAAACGTTGCCGGTCTATGTGGTTGATGACGATGAGTCGATGCGTGACTCATTGGTGTTCTTATTGGAAGAGCATGATTTTACGGTGTCAGCCTATGAAGATGGCCCGAGCTTTCTGGACTCAGTGGATTTGAGTGCGCCAGGTTGCGTGGTGTTAGACAGCCGAATGCCTGAAATGAGAGGGCAACAAGTTCATGAGTTAATGGTGAAAGCGCAGAGCCCACTGTCGGTGATCTATCTGACGGGTCACGGTGATGTGCCAATGGCGGTTGAAGCCTTACAAGCCGGCGCGGTGAACTTCTTTCAAAAACCGGTTAAAGGCAGCGAATTGGCTGAGGCGATCAAGCAAGGGCTAGAGGCTTCTGAAAAGCATTTACACATGAATGTGTATCGCCAAGCGTATGCGTCGTTAACTGAGCGAGAAATCGATATTCTTAAGCAGATTATCGATGGCAAACGTAACCAGAAAATCGCTGATGAATTATGTATCGCGATGAGAACGGTAGAAGTACACCGAGCGAGTTTAATGAAGAAATTCTCAGCGAAGACAGTTGCCGAGTTGGCTTACATATACGGTCAACTGAACTAACTACAGCGACACGAAATTGCTGATAGGTATTCATCAATTTCGTTGTCGTTTTTTAAGATTATTTTGCTCAAAGGTGGTCTTCATTATCGAACTCTATTGAAGCAAGATCACACCATTTATGGAGTGCATAAGGATAGGTCTAAGTAGACTTTTTATCGCTATGTATTCCTGAGATACTGAACTGAGTTCATTTTAGGGCGGAACGTTTTAATAACGGCGCTTTTCCCTGTAATTAGAAACATACCATTCACTATGGGTTGATCACTTTCCCGATATCGGGGCTAGTATCAGCCGAGTTAGGTTAAAATATTTTATGAGTACAATGGGAATCGCAATTGGTGCGACGGCTCTTTCGTTAATACTTGTCGCCGTGTGGCTGATCTCTTTATCGTTAAGAAAGCAGCGCTTGGAACAAGAACGTAAGGCTCGCGCTGTCGCTTACCGAAAAGCGATTGAAAAAGCGCGCATACAAGAGCAAAAAGAGCGTCACTTCAAAGCCGAAACCGGGCATGTACCGTCGATTCTGTATTTGGCAAAAGAAGCGGAACGTAACAATATTAAGGAAGCTCTGTATTGGTACGACAAAGCGGCGCAACTCGATAATATCAATGGCATGTACGGCATTGTGCGCCTAAGCATGAAGCGTAAAGAAGACCTGATTTTAAGAGAGAAAGCCAACTTTTGGCAGCTTGCGATATCCGCATTGGACAATGACGTGTCTGCGAAATTCGAGATGGGTAAAGCGCTCGTCTTTGGTCGCGGAACCGATAAGAACATCCCTAAGGGTTATACCTATATTGAAGAGTCTGCGGCTGGTGGTAATACCGAAGCGATGCTGTTCATCGGTGACTGGTGTCTAGATAAAGAAAACCCAGATTACTCTGCCGAAAGTTCTGTCGAGTGGTACCAAAAGGCTGCGGAAAAGAATAGCTTAGACGGCAAGATCAAACTTGGTATGAGTTATTTGAACGGTGTGGGTGTTGAGCCTAACCATGGTGAGGCTGTTTACTGGTTTGAGACGGCCGCAGAAAAGAACAGTGCAGAAGCCATGTTTAGAGCAGGTGAAGCTTGGATTGACCATGGTGAACACGGCAATGCCATTGCTTATATCTGGTTATTCCTCTCAGCTCATTTTGGCTACGCAGAAGCGAAGCATTTGAGGGATAAAGTCGGCGGGGAACTTGGTGTCGATGCCGTCGTGGGCTTACAGGCCCTAACTAAACCGATAATGACTAAGCTGACACAAGAAGCAATCACTAAGCACTCAATCATTAAGGCGCTCAACAAGCTCTACAAACGCAATATACCTGTTCCTAAGAAAGTAAAAGAAGTGCACGATGAAGAAGGCGAAGAGTTAAATGTCGATGGTAGTCATTTAGAGACCAAAGCGTCGAGTGAGCAAGGTGCTAACGTTGATTACAGCCAGCAGGCGACGCCAAACCATGATAGCGGTGCTGCGAATCAAGGGTCACCCAGCGATCAAGCAACGCATAACAAAGAAGCAAGCCCTAACTCTCTAGACTTCAGTCAGGCAGCTGTGGATCCAAGCTGGAAAAGCAACCACTAAAACGTGTTGGTTAGCTTTGATGAGTTAGACAAAAATGACTGAAGCTATAAATCTATAAATCTATATAGCTTCTAACCGTAATCTAGAAAACCAAGACAACAAAAAAGGGAAGCGAATGCTTCCCTTTTTATTTGTGTGCTATTTGCTTTTAGAGCTTAGAGCTTAGAGCTTAGAGCTAAAGCCTAATACCAAGAGCTGTTAAGCTTTGTTTTGCTCAGCTTTACATACAGCCGCAGTGAACACTACGTCAGTTGAGCTGTTAAGCGCTGTTTCAGCAGAATCTTGAATCACACCAATGATGAAACCAACCGCTACAACCTGCATCGCTACATCGTTTGAGATACCGAATAGGCCACAAGCTAGAGGAATCAGTAGCAGTGAACCACCGGCAACGCCTGATGCGCCACATGCTGAAATTGCAGCAACAAGGCTTAGTAGAATCGCAGTGAAGATATCAATCTCAATACCCATTGTGTGTACAGCTGCAAGCGTTAACACAGTGATGGTGATTGCAGCACCCGCCATGTTGATGGTTGCGCCTAGAGGGATTGATACAGAGTAAGTATCTTCATCTAGCTCTAGCTTCTTACAAAGGTTCATGTTCACTGGGATGTTTGCAGCGCTTGAACGAGTGAAGAATGCCGTTACACCAGATTCACGAATACATTGCAGTACAAGTGGGTATGGGTTCTGTTTTGTCTTTACAAAGACAAGCAGTGGGTTAACGACAAGAGCAATGATCAGCATTGAGCTTAGTAGAACCGCTAGCAGTTGACCGTAGCTTGCTAGTGCATCGAAGCCCGTTGTTGCGAATGTAGTCGAAACAAGGCCGAAGATACCGAATGGCGCAAGACGAATAATGAAGCGAACAATGTGTGAAACACTGTGGCTAAGGTCTTCGAAAACCGCTTTGGTTGTTGCAGATGCGTGGTGCAGTGCAAGACCAAGACCGATAGCCCAAGCAAGAATACCGATGTAGTTAGCGTTCATTAGTGCGCTAACTGGGTTATCTACAAGCTTGAATAGAAGCGTATGAAGAACTTCTGCAATACCTTGAGGAGGGTTAGCACCTTCAGCGCCAGCAACCAGTGTCAAAGTGGTTGGGAACATGAAGCTCAGTACTACAGCAGTCAGTGCTGCAGAGAACGTACCAATCAGGTAAAGCACAATGATTGGACGCATATGAGTATGCTGACCTTTCTTTTGGTTTGCGATAGAAGCTGCAACAAGAATGAATACTAAAATTGGGGCAACAGCTTTCAGAGCACCAACAAACAGACTACCTAATAGGCCTGCATCTTGAGCTGCTGAAGGAGAAACCATGGCGAGAACGACACCGAAAACAATACCAGCAAGGATCTGTAGAACGAGATTTCCACGAGCGATGCGGGCGAGCATGTTGTGATTTTGCATAAAATACCTGCAATTGTTAATTTATTATAGTGATGTATTTTTTTATAAAGTTGTACCAAATCCAACTATACACTAGTGGAATGGGCGGTCATATTAGCGGGATCTAAGAGGGTGTCTAGGAATAGTTTACTTTTAGGGTGATTGTTTGCGCTACGTGGTGTTTTTAGAGCTAAATGTTAAATTTTTGTACTCTTGTTGAGATATAAATCTGCATGATAATACTCATTCGGGTCAATGTTCTGGCTCTGGTGTCGTCAGAGTCGATTAGCAAGATCATTGTGTGCAGAAATGATCTCATCGAATTCCTATTGATATAAAGAAGACCTGTTAATACAAAGAAGCCTCGCTGATACAAAAAAGCCCCAGCCCAATGCATTAAAGAGCTCATGAATTAATGAGCTAATACGCGATAGGGACATAGGGCTTATTTACGTGTTGTAAACCTAATCCAATAATCGGCTATTTAGACGATTTCTTGATATTACGGCTCTCTGACTGCACGGTTTTGTACATTTTAGAAAGCTGTTTACTGTTCGCTCTCTGCTCTGCCAATGAGGCTCCATTTCTTGCTTGCTCTCTGAGTAACTTCTCATAGTTAGAGAATCGTCTTTCAGAAAGCTCACCGCTTTCAATGGCCTTGCGTATTGTGCATCCTGGTTCTGACTCATGGCTGCAATCAGAAAAGCGACAATGCATCGCTAACTCTTCCACATCAGAAAAGGTTTCACTTACTCCTTCAGCACAATCGGCGAGTTGTAACTCTCGCATACCAGGAGTATCGAGCAATAAACCACCCGATGTTAGCAAGTGGAGCGATCGTGACGTGGTTGTATGACGGCCTTTGCTGTCGTCTTCACGAATACCGCCCGTTTCTTGTTGAGTTTCTCCAAGCAGCGAGTTAACCAGCGTCGATTTTCCGACACCAGACGAACCCATCAAAGCCACCGTTTTGCCCGTTTTACACCAAGGCGACAATACTTGAGTAGAGTCTTGATCTAGGCTATTAACGGCTTCGATCATCAGCATTGGATCTAAGCTTTGCACTTGTTGTACTTTGTCTTGGTAGTCGTCACACAAGTCTTTCTTGGTAAGTACGATAACCGCTTCAACCTGTGCTTCATTGGCGAGTGCTAGATAGCGTTCGATGCGGCTCAGATTAAAGTCATTATTTAGCGAGACCACGATAAACACGGTGTCGATATTGGCTGAAATGTACTGTTCTGCCACACGACTGCCTGCTGCTTTACGGCTGAAGAGAGACTGACGCTCAAGTAAGCGGTCGAATTGTAAATCAACGTTTAATATCACCCAGTCGCCAACCGTCATTGCGGGTTGGTTTTGATGAACGGGTAGAACGATTTCGCCTTGTTCTGACGCAAGCGTATAACCGCTGCGATGGTGCGCGGTAATGCGAGCAATGACGGAATGGTCATAGTCTTCGAGTGTCAGTTGTTGTTGGAATACAGGTTGCCATCCAAGCTGTTGAAGCGACATTGGATGAGAAAATGCGTTTTGTGAATTCATGTCTATTTACCCAGACGTGCGAGCTTTCTTTTCTTATGAGAGCATTAACTTCTTGTGAGACTTCAATTTGTTGATGAGATCAAAAGAGTTAATGAGACCAAAAAGAGTTGCTGAGATTAAAAAGCGTCGAGACGTCAAAAATGTTTTGAGCTTGGGTCGAATTCAAATAGATAGGACCCCGGATTGAGTCATGCGCTAATGGGCATGCAGGTATTGATCACTTACGATCAATAGTAAACCGGGTAAAAGTGTACGGTCGTCACGGGTGACGAGATGTTGGTCGATCGGTATTTAAGTTTGATTAACCAAACAAATTAACGCGCTACTTTTACTGCCAGTTTTAGTGTTTTCATTACAATCATCTTCTATTCTCCTTGGGTTATTTATGTGTTCAGGCTTTGAATAAAAAGCGAACTCAGTTTAACAAAAAGCCACGATGGCGAGAAGTCAGCGTGGCTTAAATTATTTTATCAATTGTGAATACGATTAATGATGATCGTGATCCATCTTTTTCATGCCGCTCATTACTTTCTTAACCGGCGCATCGAAGGTCTGCGTTTCACCATTGGCGAAAGTCAGTGTCATCTCGATTTGCTCACCTTCTTTTAGGCTGCTTGCTAGGTCGAACAACATGATGTGTAGGCTACCTGGTTTAAGTACCGCTTCACCGTTCGCAGGAATGGTGATCTCTTGAACTTGGCGCATTTTCATAACATCGCCATCCATGATTACATCATGAAGTTCTACTTTACCTGCTGCAGGTGTTGTTGCAGAAACAATAGCGCGATCTTTATCGCTGTGGTTCATCAGAGTCGTGAACACCGCGCTGTTCACTGCTGAAGGCGGGGTTGCACGAGCATACGCGTCATGAACCATAATATCGCTACTAGCCTGAGCAAAAGGGGTGAGCAATAAGCCTGCTAGAGCAAGTGCTTTTAACTTCATGTTGTTGTCCTTAATTTTTATGTTTTTGGTCTGGGACCTGACTTTTTTTGAACTTTATTGAGTAAGTTCTTTGTTTTTACGTTTTACTGCGTCAGCTTGTTGATAGCCTCAACAATTGGCGCTGGCGTCAACGTGTGCGGTACTTTGGTAATCAAGGTACCGTCGGGCTTTAAAAAATAAAAATATGAGCTGTGGTCTAGGGTGTATTCCAACTCTGAACCTTCAAGCTTGGTCTTTCTGAAAATAACGCCGTAGTTATGAGCCAGAGTCGTTGTGACATCCAATGGACCACTTAGTCCTTCCATCATCGGGTGGAAGTATTGCGCGTATTCATACGAGGCTTCAGCGGCATCACGTTCAGGATCGAGAGAAACAAACATTGGGCGAATCTTGGCTTTTGCTTCATCAGAAACTTGGTTAAGTGCTCCGGCCAACATAGCCAAAGAAGTAGGGCATACATCCGGGCAACGTGTGAAACCGAAGTAAACGATACGAATTCTGTCATCGGTTTGGTCAAAGATTTCCGTTGGTTGGTTGTCTTTGCCGAAAAGAGTCGTTGCGGAGAACTCTTGTTTTGCAGCGTGTTGTTCTTGAACTTCGTTTTGCCCATCAAGATAGCTTTTGACACCAAAGCCAAGTACAAAAGCGACAACCAATGCTAACGACCAATTTCTACTCATCTTGCCATCCTTATTGCAGGGTTTACAGTATCGACACCATCAGTGAGTTCACCGACCCATGTCATTTTATCTAAAGTACATACAGGTAAAATCACTTCACCTTCATAGGTATTATTGCCAATGCTCTTCAATTGAAAACGCGCTGATCCCATTTCCATTTCTAAACCTGTGAGCGATAACATCAGTGTCTCAGATGCAGCACCTTCCCAAACTACCTTTATCTTTGTGGGTAGAAGAGGTTGCGCGGTTTCTCGGTCAAGCGACATTGAAATGGATTCCTGCTCACACGATGTGGTTGAAAGCATGCAGTAGTCATCCAAGTTGACTTCGGCAGTTGAGTGCTCAATGACCGACTTAAATTTTTGAAATACTTGCGGTCCATAAAAACCTGCCACGAGAGCAATGCCAAGAGCCACCACCTTTAATGCTGGGTGCATGTCGTGTTCTCATCTAATTTTATAAGAGCGGCGATGTTATCATACCCCTCAATACGTGCTTGTATCAAAAAGCAATTTTGTGCGTATGGTAGAACTAAAAAAGCGAAGCCATTGGCTTCGCTTTTGTCTGTTCAATCGAGAAGTGAGCTTAGTATTTCTAAGCATTATCCGTTCTAAACGCTTTCCAGAAGTAGGCTGAATGATTAATCAGCGTTGCGCTCTGCAAATTTCTCTAGTCCTAGAACCAAGGCAATCGCAACAAACATCATCACAATAGCCATTACCAGCTGAGAAGGCTGAGAAGTTACGGCTTCAAAATCAAACGGTGATAGGTTTTCTTGAATCAGAGGAACTTGTTCGCCTTTTGAGTTTGTGCGCCAGCTGATGGTCTCTTTCCACGGCCAAATCTTAGGCAGCGTACCGATCATCAAACCAGTTAAGAACACTAATGTGAAATCGCGGAATGAGCGCAGTAACCAAGAAAGTACGTGCGAGAAAGTCAGTAGGCCAATCACACAGCCACTAAGGAATAGCGCAAGCACATCGATTTGGAACTCTTTAACCGCACCAAGAACCGGACCATACATACCAATCAATAGCAGAATGAAGCTACCCGAGATACCCGGTAAAATCATCGCACAGATCGCAATCGCACCCGCAATGAGGATATTGATACTGGTAGGCTCCATTTGCAGCGGCTTAAGCACGGTAATGCTATAAGCGAAAGCAACGCCAAGCAGCAAAAATACGAATCGAATCATATCGCGCTTTTCTACTTGCTTAAGAATGTGGAAAACCGACACCAATATCAGGCCAAAGAAGAAAGACCAAAGAGGCACCGGGTGAGTGACCAATAACCAAGAAATCAGCTTTGCAAATGTCGCAATGCTCGTGAATACGCCTGCGAACAGTGAAATCAGGAAGAAACCATTGATGTGGTTAAACGCGGCTTTGAAGCCTTCGCGTTTCCATAAGCCAAGTACGCTAGGGTTAATCCTGCGAATGCTTTCTAGCAGTGTATCGTAGATACCAGTGATGAATGCGATGGTTCCGCCCGACACGCCAGGAACAACGTCTGCTGCTCCCATTGCCATGCCTTTGAAAAAAGTACTTAAGTAGTTCATTGCTTCATAGAGTTGAGGGTGATTTTGTGCAGTATACAAACTTTAGTGTAAAAAAAGTATGAATATGCCATTGGGGAGGGGCTTTTATTACTCTCTTAATTGTAAGGCAATAAGTTGAAGTGAACATTTGCCTAACATTTAAAATACAACCACTTAGTAATTTGTCATTAAGAGCAGAGATGAAACTGATCTCTTATCAATATTGCATCTTGGTTGCATTATGCAAATGCACTTTGCAATTCGCATGACAAATTCATGGTTTTTATGCGATGCAGGGCTTATAAAACGCCGAATTAAAGTTGGCACGCTAACTGCATTATATACATTGACCCTTCTTAAGCCGAGGGTCACCTAGCCAACTGACGTTGTTAGTGAACTTATGATTTGTTCACAAATATATAGAGCCAATCGCGATTATTGCGGTTGGCTATTTTTTTGCCTGTCGTTTGGTGATTGTCTTTTTTCTTTTCCAGTTCCTACATTTTTAAGCTCTAACTTCAGATGAAAAAAAAGCCAGCCACCATTAGTGACTAGCTTAAGCTTTTCTCGAATCAATCTCGAATCAATCTCGAATCAATCTCGAATCAATCTCGAATCCGTTTTAGTACCCCATTAACTGCAGCAAATTCTCTGCCGTGCTGATTGCTTCTTTGCGGTTAGCAATGTTCAGCTTTTGATAAAGGTTACGGATGTGAGTTTTGATCGTGGTCCCCGCTACATCGAGCTCTTGAGCTATCTGCTCATTGCTGAACCCTGAATAGATAAGACCAAGTACTTGCCATTCACGCTGGGTGAGTGGGCTAGTGCGCACAAGCTCAGGAATATTCGGGTGATTAACCAAGTTCTCAACAAAGTCTTCATCGAAGTGAACCGAGCGGCTGCGTTGGGTGGTTGAGATATCTTTCATGATCTGCTGAGCGCGATGGCGTTCTAAGTCACCTAAGCCTGGTTTGTTGCTCAATTTATCCAAGATATGCCCGATAGTTCCACCGTCGACCAAGAAGTTACCAACCATACCGGTTTGGTTGGTCATATGAAGCGCTTCTTCAAGTAGCACGCGTGCGCTGTCTTCATCGTTAATTTGTGTACGCAACACCGCTTCAACGATCAAGTTTCGGTTGGTGTCTGTAATCAGATGTGAACGCTGCGCTTCACTCTTAAGGAAAGTCAGCGCTTCTTCCGCATCTTCATACTGCTCAAGGATGATGTGAGCACGTACGATGTTTCTCCATTGAAGCTGGCAGAAGTGGTTACTTGCCGATTCAGGTCGAACCGCCACGCTTAGCCAATCACGGATTGCCTCTTTATTGCCTTTTACTTGCCAGAAAAGAATCAAAGACAAAGAAGCATTTGCGGTCCAATCCACGTGGTAAGTTGATTGACGTAGCAGGTGTTGAATTTGGTCGATAAACTTCGACGCTTTATCAATCTCGCCGCGGCTCAATGAAATACGAGCCAGCATAGAATAGCTGTGCAGGTGTTTACTCGGAGAGTGGTGACCAAGGATATCTAAGCCTTTGTAGCAACACTCTTCCGCTTCATCTAGTCGGTTCCAGCACCAGAAGATCTGAGCGCGAACACGCAGCAAAAATTCATGTAGAGGCACGTATTGAAGCTGATGCTCTTCGATCAATTTGAATGCGCTGTCTTGTAGCTCAAACGCAGCTTGAACATAACCTTGAGCAATCAAGATTTCGCTTTGTTGCAGAATCGCCCACAGAGCCTGATGATAAACCTGATACTGACGTGCCAGTTTTTCTGTTTGCTGCATCATTGGTAGCGCACGGCTTAGGTTACCCATTACGTGATTCACTTCGCCTACAACCGAGGTTGCGACAATGCGGCTACGATAAACGGTGGTGTTCAACTGACTCAACGAAAGCTCGGCGAGTTCCAGTGCCTTTTCTGGTTCATTGCTGTTGATGGCAACTTGCGCGCGCAAGGCATTGTATTGGCCTTGCTGCTGGGTATCGAGTTCGATGTTTCGAGCTTGATATTGAGTTTCAGCTTCTTCCAACAAAGTCCCCACTTGATCATAGCGGTGCTGACTTTGTGCAAGCCAAGCGCGCAGCATTGATAGCTTCGGCTCACTGTATAGTTGATCCGTAGTCAGTTGCTTGATCGCCATCTCTAGCGATGAAAGCTCGCCTTGATTGAACATCGGCCAACCGTGTTCCGTCAGAATTTGAATGATCAGTTCTGGATCTTCAGCACGTTGTGCATGTCGCAGTGCTTGATGAGGTGTTTTCTGTTTGATCCACGCCTTAGCCGCACTTCGGTGCAACTCGGCTTCTTGCTGTGGAATTCGAGCTTGGCGCTCGTGGGCAAGAAATTCGCCGAATAGATTGTGGAATCGGTACCAGTTCTTCTCGCCTTCAAGAGGGTAGATGAACAAGCCAAATCGGTTGAGTGATTCGATCATACCCAGTGCGTCTTCACGCTGTGTAAGCGCGCAGACTAATTCGTCATTGAAATGATCAAGTACTGAACACTGCATTAAGAACTGTCGGGTTTCTTTATCCAGTAGATCGAATACTTCTTCAACCAAGTAATCCCAAAGGTGGGCATGGTTAAAGTGAGAGAACGATTCTGCAGATTGCGCAAGGGTACGTTTTTGATGCTGAGCTTGAAGGGCAATAAGCTGTAACGCCGAAGGCCACCCCTCAACATAAGTACAGATACTGCCAGCGGTGGTGTCATCTACGCCATCAGCGACACGTTGGTTGAAGAAGCGCGTTGTCTCTTCAGTATCGAAAGCCAGCGAATCGTTGCCAATTTCAATCATCAAATCACGAACGCGAAGGTTTGCAGTGCCAAGTGGTGGTGTCCCACGGCTAGTCACAACAAGCGTCAGGTTGTCAGGCATGTGTTTAAGGAAGAAACGCATTGCTTCGTGGATGTCGTCATTGTTGACCAAGTGGTAGTCATCCAGCACCAGGAAACATTCTTGGTGGAATTCAGACATCTCAGCAAATACTTCACTTAACAAAGAATGCAACGATGAAAACTGTCGTTTTTCTGCCAGCTTTTGGGCATTAGGGCAGGCATTTTGAGTTGCTTTATTGAGTGATTGCATTAGGTAGTTGATAAAGCGAAAAGCATCGTTGTCACTGTCATCAATGCTGTACCAACCCACATTGGGTTTATCTACCAGCCATTGTGCTGCCATTGTGGTTTTGCCGTACCCCGCTGGAGAGCGGAATAATACAAGCTTATAGCAATCTGCGTGTTGGAGCAGATCGAGAACCCTAGGTCGTAGGATTGCATTATGTAAGCGGCCGGGACGAGTCAGTTTCGAAGGGATCCACATGTCGAAGTTTTTCACCTATTCCGTGGCTTATGTTCTGGATTACCTCAATCTATCGTTGAGTGTAATCGAATGACATCAGCCTAATTACTTAAGTCTTCAATCATATTACGTGAAGCAAAACGGCACCGACTATGATCCTCCTCAGAAACCTTGCACTCCTGCATGTTTTTAGGCTTCTACGCCCTTTATTTGAGACTTTGCTCACATAGCGGGTTGGTTTGTGAATGTGACTTCCTTCATTCCAACACGTGAATCTATGCAAAAGATGAGAGGACGAAATTATTTTCGTGATCTGAATATCAAATTTGATAATGACTTTAATCCGGTTAAATAAAAGTCACATCAATTGAAGGTAAGTTATCGAACGGGAGCTTGTGATCTTAGTCACTCCAAGTTTTTGTTCGAAGTCAGAACATGAGAGTCAGATCACTAACCCTATGTCGGTACGCCCCCTACGCCCTCCCATCTACTCCTAGTTTGTCGCGTTAGCGGGAGGATGTTTAGTTAATGGTGACCATGCACGATATGTCACAGATGAATTAGAACTATTAAAAGCGAGATTTCTGAAATGAAACCAACTCAGCAAAAAACTTTCGATAAAGTGTCGTTCCAAGAAAGCGTTAAGAAGCATTTATCTGCAACCTACGCAACAACGATTGAAAACGCAGATAGCCGCGCATGGTACCTAGCAATGGGGCGTGCGCTAGCAGAACTCACAACATTTGATCTGTTAGAAACTGAAAACGATGAAAAAATTAAGAACGCGAAAAGCGTTAACTACCTTTCATTAGAGTTTTTGATTGGTCGTTTAACAGGTAATAACCTGATCAGCATGGGTCTGTATGAACAGATCACTCATGCAATGGAAGAGCTAGGTCAAAACCTAACTGATCTTCTAGAAGAAGAACGCGACCCATCACTAGGTAATGGTGGTCTTGGTCGTCTAGCCGCTTGTTTCATGGATTCTTGTGCCGCTCAAGAATATCCAACAGTGGGCTACGGTCTTCACTACGAATACGGTCTATTCAAACAGTCTTTCCAAGACGGTCGTCAACAAGAAGCACCTGACGCATGGCGTGGTGTTGAAGGTTACCCATGGGAAGTGGCTCGTCCAGAACTAGCACAACACATTGGTTTTTATGGTCATGTAGAAGTTGAATACATCGACGGTAAAGAAGTTCGTACTTGGGTTCCGGGTATGGAAGTGAAAGCAATGCCTTGGGATCTACCTATCGTAGGTTACGAGTCAAACACGGTTTACCCACTGCGCCTTTGGGAATGTCAGGCAATCGCACCATTCTCACTAGCGAGCTTTAACAACGGTGATTACTTCGAAGCGCAACACTCGCTAATCGATGCAGGTAACATCACTAAAGTACTTTACCCGAATGACAACCACGAGAAAGGTAAAACTCTGCGTCTAATGCAGCAGTACTTCCACTCAGCAGCGTCTGTTCGCGATATTCTACGTCGTCACGAAGCAGCAGGTTTCTCTCTAGAAGATCTGCCTAAGCAAGAAACAATTCAGCTTAACGATACGCACCCAACGATCGCTATCCCTGAATTGATGCGCATCCTGATTGATGAGAAAGGTTTAACTTGGGATCAAGCTTGGGAAATCAGTGCTCATACGTTCGCATACACGAACCACACACTACTTCCTGAAGCGCTAGAGACTTGGTCTGAATCACTGATCAACCGTCTTCTTCCACGTCACATGGAAATCATTTTTGAAATCAACCACCGCTTCATGCAAGAAGTTCGCAAGATGTGGCCTGGTGACGGTGAGAAGCAAGCGAAGCTTTCTATCATCCAAGAAGGTTTCCACCGCATGGTTCGCATGGCAAACCTATGTGTTATTGGCTCTTACAAAGTAAACGGTGTAGCTGCGCTTCACTCTCAACTGGTTAAGAAAGACTTGTTCCCAGAGTTCAACGAAATCTTCCCTGGCAAACTGACTAACGTAACGAACGGCATCACGCCACGTCGTTGGTTGAAGTTCTGTAACCCAGGCCTATCTACGCTAATTACTGGCAAGATCGGCACTGAGTGGCCAGCAAAACTAGAGCAGCTTGAAGGCATCGCTAAGTTTGCAACAGACGCGAAATTCCAAAAAGAATTCATGGCTGTTAAGAAAGAAAACAAACAGCGTCTTGCTGATTGGGTTCAAGAGAACATGGGTATCGAGCTAGATACGAACGCTATCTTCGACGTGCAAATCAAGCGTCTTCACGAATACAAGCGTCAGCACCTAGATTTGCTACACATTCTATCTCTGTACCACCGTATTCTTAACGAACCTGGTTTCGAGTGTGAGCCACGCGTATGTTTCTTCGCAGCAAAAGCAGCACCGGGTTACCACCTAGCGAAAGAGATCATCTTCGCGGTTAACAAGATTGCAGAGAAGATCAACAACGACCCTCGCATTGGCAACAAGCTGAAAGTGGTATTCATCCCTGACTACCGTGTAAGCATGGCTGAAATCATTATTCCTGCGGCAGACGTTTCTCAGCAAATCTCACTCGCTGGTAAAGAAGCATCGGGTACGGGCAACATGAAGATGGCGCTAAACGGCGCGCTAACTATCGGTACGATGGATGGTGCAAACGTTGAGATTCGCGAAGAAGTTGGCGATGAAAACATCTACATCTTTGGCCTAGACGTTGATGGTGTAGTGGCATTGCAAGCTCAGGGTTACAACCCATACGATTACTACAACGCAGACCCACTGCTGAAAGCATCTCTAGACCTACTGACTGGCGATGAGTTCTCTCCAGGTCAACCAGGCCTTCTACGTGCAACGTTTGATAGCCTACTAGACGGTGGCGACCCGTACCTATGTCTTGCTGACTTCGCATCTTATGTGAAAGCACATGAGGACATGGGCAAGCAGTACAAAGACCAAGCAGGTTGGGCTAAGAAAGCGATTCTTAACACAGCATTGGTTGGTAAGTTCACATCAGACCGCTCTATTCGCGATTACGTGAACAACATTTGGAAACTTGAAGCGGTTAACCGTTAATACTTCCAAAGTAGCCAAGGCAGTTTCTGCCTTGGCTCAATTAGCTTGTGAGCAAACGAAAGGCTTAAAGGTTTGTCGTTTATAAACAAGCTGCTTACAAACCGATTGTCACAAGCTAATTGATTAGTAAAAAATTAAATTAACAACCCTACAAAATAGAAAGCGTCAGAACGTTTTCGGAGAGAGCGATGAAAGAACAGACCGTATTAAAACAAGTCGCAGAAATGGCAAACATTGCCGACAGTTACGTTAGTGCGTGGGGCGATGAAGCACAAGTATCAGAAGAGACGATTACGTCTCTATTGGCTTCATTGGGCTACGATACAAGCAGCGATGATGCACTGCTTAAATCTGCAGAAAGAAAACACAAAAAAGATGTACTAGACCCAGTTCTTGTCTTGCGTGACGGTGAGCCAGTAGAAGTGGCGCTTAATCTAGGTGTAAGTGCTCGTGAAAGTGAGTTCAGCTGGCGCTTAGAAACCGAGCAAGGAGAGGTACTTGAAGGCTATCTTCAATCTCAAGTCGTTCGTGACGAGCGTGCCGAGGGTGGCCCTTTAGTGTTTGCATTGCCAAGTGATTTGGCATGGGGTTATCACAAGCTGATTGTGAGCCGTAAGCGCCGTAAGAAGCCTTACGAGATGACATTGATCATTACGCCAAAAGCGTGTTTCAAGCAGTCACCAATCGAGCAAGGCAAAAAGCTTTGGGGACCAAGTGTTCAACTGTACACACTAAGAACTCAGCACAACTGGGGTATTGGTGATTTTGGTGACCTTAAACAGCTTGTTGCTGATATCGCTTCTCGTGGTGGTGATTTTGTTGGCCTAAACCCAATTCACTCATTGTTCCCAGCGAACCCAGAAGGCGCGAGCCCATACAGCCCGTCGTCACGTCGTTGGTTGAACATCTTATACATTGATGTGAGCTCAGTACCTGAATTCGCATTAAGTGCTGAAGCACAACAAACGGTAGGCAGCGCTGAATTCCAACAGCGTCTACAAAAAGCTCGTGAAGCGCACTGGGTAAACTACACCGAAGTGTCTGAGCTTAAGATGAGCATCTTGCCTCTGTTATTCGCAGAATTTAAGACTCGTCATCTAGACAAGAACAGCGATCGTGCACAAGCGTTCTTAGCGTTTGTTGAAGAAGGCGGTGAAAGCCTGATGCATCAAGCGGCGTTTGATGCTCTGCACGGTGAGTTACATGCTGAAGATTCAGGTATGTGGGGCTGGCCTGTATTCCCTGAGAAGTACCGTACATTCGAAAGCCCAGCGACACAGAAATACATTAAAGAGAACCTAGAGAATGTTCATCTTTACATGTACCTGCAGTGGTTAGCGGATTGCCAAATCAACGATGCACAGTCTCTTGCTGAAGAGAAAGGCATGGCCGTTGGTTTGTACCGTGACCTAGCCGTTGGTGTTGCGGATTCAGGCAGCGAAACATGGGCCGATGAAGGCAACCTAGTGATGGATGCGAGCATCGGTGCTCCACCGGATGTGCTTGGTCCTCTAGGTCAAAACTGGGGTTTACCACCGCTTAATCCTGAAATGCTTCAAGAAACAAGCTACGACGCATATATCAAGCTACTCCGTGCCAATATGAAGCACTGTGGTGCCCTTCGTATTGACCACGTATTAGGCCTACTGCGTTTGTGGTGGATTCCAAAAGGTGAAAACGCAACCAAGGGTGCGTACATCTACTACCCAGTACAAGACATGTTGTCAATTCTGGCGCTTGAATCTCACCGTTACCAATGCAGCGTTATCGGTGAAGACTTAGGTACGGTGCCGGATGAAATCGTCGATATCCTAGCGGATGCGGGCGTGCATTCTTACAAAGTATTCTTCTTCGAAACATCAGAAGATGACGGTGGCTTTATCTCACCGAAACATTATGCACCACAATCGATGGCGGCACTTTGTACTCATGATATGCCAACGCTTCGCGGCTTCTGGCATTGTGATGACTTGAAAATGGGTCAAGAGATTGGTTTATACCCAGATGCAGAACAGCTAGAAACCTTGTTCGACGACCGTCTGGAGTGCAAACAAGGTATCTTAGATTCAGTAGCATGGCATGGCTTCTTACCTGAAGGTGTTGGTCGTGATGCAAGCCAAGTACCGATGGACTCTTATCTTGCCGAAGCACTTCAGCTGCACGTTGCGGCTGGTGGTTCGACACTTCTTAGTGTTCAACTGGAAGATTGGTTAGAGATGGACAAGCCAGTAAACATTCCGGGCACTGTTGATGAATACCCTAACTGGCGTCGTAAACTATCAATGAACTTGGACGAAATATTTGCTCACGAAGGGGTAAATCGTATCGCTTCTAAGCTGACTGACGTTCGAGAAAAAGCAGCTAAATAATGATGTTGAGTGGCTTGAAAATAGGTGGTTTTTTGCTTACGCCGTACGAAAATACAACCTCGGTCACTCAATAATGAATGCTCATCTGGTAGAATAAACCGTCGTTATATTGCCCGCACTAATAGCGGGCATTTTTGTATTATATTTTTTGGATGTTTGGTTAGGGAGAAGCGTTTTGGAACTAAGTTCGATTTCAAAGCAAAAACAAATATATACCCAACTATCACAGGCTTGTTTCACTGACCCATTTGCGTTTTTAGGGCCATACCTACCTTCTGAGCAAGGTGCATTACGTGTGTGGATTCCTGGGGCAAATAAAGTCGAGTTGATTGTTGGAAAGGAACCTCGTATTGAGTTAGCGCGAGAGGGTGAAAGTGGTTTCATTCTTAAGCAAGAGAGAGATTTACGTTTTACTCACTACAAGCTCGCGGTTGATTGGGCTGGAGTCGAGCAGATCATCGATGATCCATACCAGTACCACGATCTGTACGCGAGTTATGAAGATCTCCATACACCTAAAGATATGTATCATCACATGGGGGCTCAGTTTATTACGCTAGAGCGTGATGGACAGACGATTTCAGGTACGCGTTTCTTGGTGTATGCACCGCATGCAACAGCGGCAAGCTTAGTGGGCAACTTCAACGCTTGGGATGGTCGTCGTCATCCAATGCAACGCTTAGATTATGGCATGTGGGGCCTATTCATTCCTGAACTGGAAGAAGGCGCTCAATACAAGTTTGAATTAAAAGGACCTGATGGCGAAGGCTTACCACACAAAGCTGACCCATGGGGTTTTTACTCTGAGCAGTACCCTTCATTTTCTTCTGTGACTTACGATCACGCTCGTTACGAATGGCAAGATACTCAGTGGCAGAATCGCCCAGTAACGCAAAAGCGTAAAGAAGCACTTTCGTTCTATGAACTGCACGCTGGTTCTTGGAAGCGTAACGCTGAAGGGGAATTCTTAAACTACCGTGAACTTGCTGCTGAATTGATCCCATACTTAACGGACTTGGGTTACACGCATGTAGAGTTGATGCCGGTTTCAGAGCATCCGTTTTACGGTTCTTGGGGCTATCAGCCAATAGGCTTGTTCGCACCAACGAGTCGTTTTGGCTCTCCTGATGACTTCAAATTCTTCGTCGATCAATGTCACCAAGCTGGTTTAGGTGTTGTTCTGGATTGGGTTCCAGCGCACTTCCCTAGTGATGATCACGGCTTAGCCAATTTTGATGGAACACCTTTGTTCCATGACCCAGATCCACGTCGTGGTTGGCATCAAGATTGGAATTCGTACATTTACGATTTAGGCAAAGAGCATGTGCGTCGTTTCTTGGTTGCAAACGCACTGTACTGGTTCGAACAATTCCATATCGACGGCATTCGTGTTGATGCGGTTGCTTCGATGTTGTACCTCGATTATTCGCGTAGCCATGATCAATGGATTCCGAACGCAGACGGCGGTAACGAAAACTACGATGCCATCGCAACCCTTAAGTGGATGAACGAAGAAGTTTACAAGCACTTCCCGAATGCGATGACGATTGCTGAAGAATCGACGGCTTTCCCTGGTGTTTCAGCCCCAACCTTTATGGGTGGTTTAGGCTTCGGATTTAAGTGGAACATGGGTTGGATGCACGATAGTTTGTCTTACATCCAAGAAGATCCAATCAATCGTAAATATCACCACGATACAATTACCTTCCCATTAGTTTATGCACACAGTGAGAACTATGTATTGTCTCTATCTCACGATGAGGTGGTTTATGGTAAAGGATCTATTCACGAAAAAATGCCTGGTGATGAGTGGCAGCAAACGGCAAATCTACGTGCTTACATGGGTTACATGTACGCGCAGCCAGGTAAGAAGCTGAACTTCATGGGTGCTGAATTTGGTCAGACGGCGGAATGGAACCATGATGATCAACTGCAATGGTTCTTGCTAGATTATGAACGTCATCAAGGCGTTCAGCGCTTAACGAAAGATTTGAACAACCTGTACCGTTCTGAAGCTGCAATGCATGATCTTGATTTCGACCCGAAAGGTTTTGAATGGCGTCTACAGGATTCAGCTGAAGCGAGTATCTTAGCTCATGAACGTATTAGTGAGTCGGGTGAACGCGTGTTGGTTGTTTCTAACTTTACGCCTGTTCCTCATGAGCGTTTCCGCTTAGGTGTTCCAGCCCAAGGCCAGTACTCGCTATTGCTGAATACTGACTCGGCTGATTACGCAGGCAGCGGTTTTGAAGTAAAGCAGGTTGCTGAGGTTGAATCAATAGCAAGCGAAGGCTTAGACACATCGATTGAGCTGCGTTTACCACCGTTATCGACCGTTTTTTACAAGCTAAATTAGGTCTATAAGTTGAAATAAGCGATAACTAAAAAGAAAATGGGAGCCGAAAGGCTCCCATTTTTGTATTTCTAACGCTTGGTTTAATGCTGCTTGAAGTTCGTGAGATAGAACATTGAACGTCCTACGACAGTCTCAAGGATTCGAACGGTATCAAGCCCAAAGCTATTAAACATTATCTCGCGGAATTGACCATCTGAACTGATGTTAAACTGTTCAGGGCTCTTGACCTGGGAGGCATGGAAAAACATCAATTTGATCACGAATCGAAATTGATCATTATCTAGAGCGTTTTGCCAAGATTGAATGAATACTTCTTCCGATGAGAACTCTAGATTCTCTATAACAATTGATAGCATGTGTTGGTGTAACGCTGATCGGATAGCGCGGGTCGATGGATAATAGCCCTGAAGCGTCGTCAAACTAATGCCAATTTCTTGAGCAATCCTTGCATAAGTTAGTGCTTCATGTCCTTCAGCCAGAAAAAGGTTTAGTACGATCTCATCGTAGTGCTTTTGATTTTCTAGTTTCTGTACTTGAGTAATTCGAGCCATTACAAATCTCTATTGAGTGTAACATTCTGTAAACGTGTATATTAAGAGTTTCTAAATTAGATTTCAAACCAAAGACGTAAGTAAACGGTCAGTTTATCGTCAAAAATAGTCAGTATTGAGTTATTGGTTCAATTGTTAATCAGATCTTGGCACACATAAAAACACCGCCCTATTGAGCGGTGTGTTATTTTAAGTCGTTGTTTGTATGTGGTAAATTAAAACTTAGAATGGATACCAAAACAATTCAGGTTCAAGAATGCGTTTCGCTATGGCCAACACCACAATAAAAGCAATGACACTCAAACAAACAAAGTCGATACGTTTCAAAGGTGCATAGCTATACCAAGTGCGCGCTTTGTGTCGGCCAAAACCTCGTAACGTCATTGCGTTAGAGATCTCGTCTGCGCGGTCTAAGCTAGAGAAAATGAGCGGCCCTAGAACCTTAGCCACGTTTTTGATTCGAGTTATTAGGGGCGCTTTCTTCGAGAGTTCTACACCACGAGCTTGCTGAGCATGCATGATATTGATGAAGTCCTTCTTAACTTCTGGCAAGTAACGCAGCGTCAAGCTTACCGCATAGGCGATCTTGTACGGAACGCCGATACGGTTGAGGCTCGCGGCAAACTCAGTCGGGTGCGTAGTGAATACGAATATTAACGCTATCGGGAACATACTCATGTACTTGAGCGTGACCGTGACTAAGTAAAATAGAGTCTCTTGGCTCAACGAGTAGTTACCCGGCAATGTCAGTAATACAGTTTCGCCACCGATGAGCTCAGTGCCTTGCTGCGGAGCAAGCAGGAACATGAATAAAGCATTTAGACTTAAGACACTCGCCGTACCTAATAACAAAGGTTTATACACGCGTATAGGCACATTGGTGAGCTTTAATAGGTATAAACCAGTCATAATAAGCAGCGTAATCAATCTCAGGTCGAACGTAGTCAATACCACGGTTACCCAAGCTAAGAAGAGTGCAAATTTCGTGATGCCATTCAATGCGTGCAGAGGGGATTTGGTATCAATGTAGTTGATGCCGAATTTTACTTTTGATGCGTTCATAGAGAACTTCTCTCGTAGTCGATGAAGTACTGCATAAACGCATTGGTATCGTCGATTTTCATCATAGTCGCGAGTTCATAAATACTGGTGGTACAGAGGTTTGCACGTTCTAGAAGCGATGGCTGACTAAACACTTCCGTCATGGCGGCATTGGCAATCAACTTGCTGTCTGCGATTACGATTGAACGTGTGGTGTACTCTAGAACGAGATGCATGTCGTGTGAGATGATCACCACAGTAATACCTAAATCACGGTTAAGCTTTTGGATAAACGCCAACATTGACGTGTAGTTTCGGTAATCTTGGCCTGCTGTTGGTTCATCCAAGATGAGGAGTTCAGGTTCCAACACTAAGATAGAAGCGATGGTTACACGCTTTTTCTGACCGTAGCTCAAAGCTTCGATAGGCCAGTGACGGAACTTACTCAGCCCACACAGCTCAAGAACGTTTTCAACTTTTTCTTTGACCTCATCTTCTGCAACGCCACGGTTACGAAGACCAAAAGCAATCTCGTCAAAAATCATATGATGCGAAATCATATGATTTGGGTTCTGCATTACTACACCGACCTTTTGGCTTCTTTCGAAGATAGAAAGCTCAGATAAGTCTTCACCATTTAGATAGGAAGAGCCTGAATCGGCATCGATCACACCCATGATGAGTTTGGTGATGGTAGATTTACCCGAACCGTTCTTGCCCAGAATCGAAACAAACTCGCCTTTGCCAATCTTGAAGCTCACATCTTCGAGTGCGTTCTTCTCGCCGTCGTAAGAATAAGTCAGACCATGAACTTCGAGTAAAGGCTGATACTGCTTTTCTGCAGCTGGGGCAGGGCGGTCAGCAAACCAAGCTTGAACTGCTGGGCGGAACCTTTTGTAATCCAAAGCTTTGAGGTTTGACAGCTTATCTTCGCAGGTTAGTGGGGCTTTCGCCGCTTTAAGCGCAGATAAGTAAAGAGGCTCACGAATACCGTGCGTATCAAGTAACTTAGACGCTAAAATTTCATCGGGAGTCATATCCGCGACGATTTCACCGCGCTCCATTAAGATCACACGATCGATATCACGATGTAGGACATCCTCGAGGCGATGCTCGATAATCACGATGGTTTTGTTGGTTTCTTTATGCAGTTGGTCAATGATCTCGATGGTCGCCTTGCCTGTCTTAGGGTCAAGACTTGCTAAAGGCTCATCAAACAGCAAGATATCAACGTCATCAACTAAGATACCCGCTAACGATACTCGCTGTTTTTGACCACCAGATAGATCATGAGGAGAGCGCTCAAGCATGTCCGCTAGGTCAACCATTTTTGCAGTCGACTTAACTAACGGGTACATGTCAATGTTCGACATCAACTGGTTTTCTAATGCGAAAGCAATATCTTCACCGATACTCAAACCCACAAACTGGCTGTCAGTATCTTGCAATACCGTGCCGACTTGTTCGGTATAATCGTGCATCGAAAATTCAGAGATATTCTTGCCGTTGATCTCTAAAGAGCCAGTTACCTCACCTTTAATTGCATGAGGTATTAGGCCATTGAGACATTGACCTAGGGTAGATTTACCACTGCCACTTGGTCCAATAATGACGATTTTCTCTCCTTTCTCTATCCTTAGATTGATATTTTTTAGCGTCGGTTTATCCAGCGACTCATATCTAAAAGAGAAGTTCGAAAATGCTATAGTCATTATCGCTTATGCCTCAGTCAGGTTGCGGCTTTGTTTGTTGCGTTTAGCGACTGATTTTAGGATCAGGAAGCCCACAACAGCGATCAGAACGGTGTTACCCGCTGCGATGATAGACAGTTGAGTGAAGACTTTAGTAAACGGTTCTGCATATAAGATAGTATCTAGGAACGCAGAGCAGCCATAGCCTACAACGTTACCTGCAAGGGCCAGTATCACGAACAATACAAAATCTTTCATTGGCAGTTCGCCTTGTTGAAGACGGTTCTTAGTCATCATAGGGAATAAGCCGATAACCATACCTACGATACCTGAGCCTAAAACCCAGGTTAACCACACGCCCCAGCCTGCGAACAGATCCGTTACCCAGTGACCGATAAAGCCAACTAAGAAACCAACAATTGGGCCGAACAAAACAGAAAAAAGTGCTAGGACTGCCATCGCTGGTTTCAATGTCGTGTTCGCAAACACTGGGACACCAAACATAGGTAAACCACCAATGCCGTACAGTGCCGCGCCAATGGCGATAACGACCACTGTTTTAGCTGAAAAGTTCATAGATAACCTCGAATACTGAAAGATAAAGCTTAATAAAGAACGAATATTCACCATTATTAATATGCGTCTCAATGAGAACGTTTTTTGGGCAAATATAAAAAATAAGGCGCGCATTATACAGTAGAACCCTTCCATAAGGGAAGGTAAGTGTCTAGATGTCTAAAATTCCATCTGAACACCTAAATATCGTGTAAAAAGCGCAATTTTACGGTTAATCAAGCAACAAAAAAGCCAGAGCGGGTCTGGCTTTTTCATTCGTCTTAACAATGTGTTAAGTGGGTTCGTCGCATATCTACGACCATTTAGTGGTCCAGATATAGATAGTTTTGCCAACTCTTCATGCGAATAAGGACCTTACGCATGATAGACACGTGAGTGAAGCTGTCAGAATAAACGGCAACTTCAACCGCGGTACCCATAGGTAAATGGTAGTCAGACAGATCATCAGTGATGCTTAATTTAACAAACACACGACCACTGGTACGTAATGCGTCAGTACCTAGAAGCGCGCCTCTAGCTTGGAATTGGCTCTCACCAATAGCTGGAATCACTTCATCAATACGTCCTTTAAATATTTTTCCTGGCAATGCTCTAAACAGGAACTCAGCTTCGTAACCCGGTTGTAGGCGTTGTAAGGAGTTCTGTCTAAATGCAGCGGTATAGAACTGCTCCTCTGTGTGAACAAACGTCATCACGGGAGCTAAAGGAAGTGGAACTGCCATTACACCTGGGCGTAATGCTAGTTGCGTAACGTATCCGTCAGTGGGAGCTCGAACCACGGTTTGTTCTAAATCAAACTGAGCTTTACGTAATTCAGCCAATAAGCTTAAAACCGCTGTATTCTCGCCACCTATTTCAGAGTTCAAGGCGATCTTTGTTTGTTCTAGGTTTGCATCTGCCACTTTCACGGCCGCTTCCGATGCTTTGTAAGCTTGTCTGCGGGTATCCAATTGCTGCTCGGTAAAAGCGCCACTGTCGTAACCGCGCTTGTAACGAGAAAACTCACGTTGCGCTTTATCTCTTTCTGCGATGGCTTTGATTTTTGCAGCCTCTGCTTCAACCACTTCAGATTCCATTCCAAGAGCACCTTGGCTTGCTTCTTTTACCTTGGCTTCTAACCTTGCGACTTCAGCTTCGAATGGAACTGGGTCTATTTTGAAAAGAATATCCCCTTGCTTCAGAGGTTTGTTTGCTTCTACTGGCACTTCGATAACTTTACCCCTAACGCCTGAAACGACTGGCGTTGTTGAGTAAACTTGGTTACCGATTTGTGTAAATGGATGGTTGTAGTTCATTAGTAGAATTAGGGTACCTACTATGATCACACCTCCAAGTACGGCAGTAGGTACTGTCCATTTATTTAGCGGTATATTGAACACCTTGAAAATGGTGATACAAAGCGCCGCATAGGTCATTATCAGCAGTAAATCCATTACTTAGCCTCCTGATCTTGAACGTTGTTTGTCTCTTTCTCTGGCCTGCTTTGCTCAGCACCTGCTTGCTTGAGCTGTGCGATTTCTTCCTGAAGAGTACTCACTTGATCGATGAGAATATCGACGCGATGATGAATATCGTGTTGTTCTTCTTCTAATTTAGCGAAGCCCCAACCACGATCTTTGCGCCATAATGTTGCCCAAATCCAAAGAAATGGCCAAATAGTATGTAAGGTGAATAGGCTAACCCAGCCTGAGACGTGAATAGCATCTTGATGAGGGTGATTGCGTTCTTTCGCAATTTCATAGGGAATATCGTGAATAACGATGATGCCGTAAAAGATTACTAATGCTACGAAAATAAGTAAGCCGAGCGCAAAGTAGTCTAAAAACATAACAGATCCTTGTAATGTTAGATATTAGTTATAAATATACTACGCTATCATCCAAGTAATTGTTATAAAAATGATTTACCGAGTTGAAAATAATGTGTTGTCGCTTCTAATGCGAATAAAAGCATTGATGAATCTTATAAAATCTCATCGCGTTTGAAGAGGCTATTTCGGCTTTCTGGTTGGTATTTCAGCTGAAATGATGACAGCTACGATTCTAAATGACGTGCATAACCACAAGGGATAAATACGGATGTATATAGGTGAATTGGCGGCCATTGGCGCTGCAATTGTGTGGGCATGTGCGACATGGATCTATGGGCAATTTGGACATCGCTTCTCTGCGATGCAATTGAACATTGTTAAGGGTGTAGTAGCCTCTGGCATGATGCTGTTGGTCATGCCGTTAATACCGATGCCTGAATTTGAATTGAGTACCAACCATTTTCTGATATTGGCAATTTCAGGTGTGATTGGTATTGCGATTGGAGACAGCGCCTATTTTGCGGCGTTGAAAAGAATCGGTGCCAATAAGACGCTGTTACTGGAATCTTTAGCACCACCTCTTTCTGGTGTGCTGGCACTCATGTTTCTTGGCGCTGTATTGACAGTACAAAGTTGGCTCGGTGTCGTGATTACAACACTAGCGGTGACTTTTGTCGTCTTCCAGCCATCACAATCGACGAGCGGTGATTCTAAAGACAAAGCGCAGTGGGGTGGCATTGGTTATGGGCTTGTGGCGAGTGTTTGTCAGGCATCCGGTGTGGTGATTTCTCATTACGCGTTAGTGGCGGGTGATATCCCACCATTATTAGGTGCACTGATTCGTCTCACGATAGGTGTGTTTGCAGTAATGCTGATTATCCCTTTTGTTGAAAAGAAGCCGTATTCATCGATAAAAAGAGATTTATGGGAAATGACCAAGTTCGATAAACTTTGGTTATTAGGGGCAATCTTTGTCGGAACCTTTTTGGCATTGTGGCTTCAGCAAGTTGCATTGAAGAATGCCAATCCTGCGATTGCACAAACATTGATAGCGACCAGTCCGGTCTTTATTTTGGTGATTTATGCGCTGAAAGGGGAGAAGGTGTCAAAGCAAAGCGTCATAGGGACGCTTGCTGCCCTTGCTGGAATATCTCTGTTCTTTTATCAATAAGATGCAGGCTTAGCTACAGACCTACAGACCTACAGACCTACAGACCTACAGATCTATAGAGTCACATGCCACTACTCTGTACACACTTGATTACGGCCGTTGGCTTTAGCTCGGTATAGCGCTTTATCGGCACGGTAGAAGGTACGCTGAGTATTCTCTCCGTCACGATGTAAAGTGATACCGATACTCACGGTTAAACCGCGTTCTCCGAGTATTTCATGCCATCCGAATTGGAAGATGCGCTCTCGATAATTTTCAGAGTGCATTTCTGCTTTCGCAAGGTCAGTGTTTTCAAGGATGACGAGGAACTCTTCTCCACCAAATCTGACACATGACGCGCCTCTAAACTTAAAGTATGAGCGCAGCTCTTGAGAAACGCTGACAATCGCTTTATCACCCACTAAGTGGCTTAGTTCATCATTGATAGACTTAAAGTGGTCGATATCAACAACCATCAAGGCGAAAGGTGCTTCGTGAAGCAACAGGTCTTTTAGTTTTACATCTAACCATCGACGGTTGTGTAACCCGGTCAGTGGGTCGGTGAAAACATCTTGTTGTAGTTGAGCAACTGTATTCTTGTGTTGTTCAGTCGTCTCTTTGAGTTCTCTATTTTCTTGTTCAGAGAGAATGAGTTTGAGTTGTAACTCAAAACGCGATAGGCGGCGTAGTTGGCTTGCACCAAGTTCGCTGATCGGGATCTGCTTCATCAGATCCGTTTCAATTCGGTAACCTTTTTTCTCATAGCTTAGAGCTTCTTGAAAACGGCCCTGATTCATACATACGTCACTCAAAGAGTCATAGAAACGCTTTGCAAGTACTGGCGATGAGTAGGCTTTTACACGTTTGTCTGTGCTCGACAAAATCATGCTCGCATAGTCTTGCTTTCCGGTTGCACTTAGGCAATGTGCTAACTCGAGACGAGTCATGGTCGCGAGCCAGCTTGCTTGAGTGGTGTTGGCTGGGTATTGAACTTTTGATAGGCAACGTAAGGCTTCATGGTATTTCTTCTTAGCACGAAGTACTTTCGCCTGGTAAAGCAATATTTGAGCTGTGAGCAGCTTGTCACTCACTAGAATACTTAATTCTTCGCACTCATTCAGTAAATCGCTGGCCGCGGTAATGCGGTTGAGCAGAAGTAGGCTTGCTACCATATGCAGCTTGAATTTGAGGCGAAGTGAGCGACTGCTTATCGCGTGGTCTATACTGCTGATTTTTTGGTAATAGCGAAGAGCTCTGTTGTGATCACCATAGGCATCACACAGGTTGCCCATGCCTAAGATAGCCAATACATATTCATCGATATGGCCGTGTTCAACCGCAATTGTCGATGAGCTGACGAATTCATTCAGTGCCGATGTGTAATCACCAATTTCAACTAAGCGGTCGCTTAGGCTGGTCTTTACTGTGAGAATGTCTTCGATATCTACAGGAAGGTGGAGTAGGTCGAGTGCAAACCTGAGTTCTTCGATACTGGTTTGATTTTGTTGTAACTCGGCACGGTACTCAGAGCTGATGATATAGCAGTGCGCTTGCTCAGTTTGCGTGGTCGAAACGTGCTGGCGAATGTGGTTCCAGAATATGATCGCTTCTTCACCCGATACCGATGAAGGGTCTAAACCAGCATCTGTGATCTTGCGTAATAGGGTTTCCATTATTCTATTACCTCAGCATCGTCTTCTTCTAATTGTTCAAGAGTGAACGGGAACGTCAAAATATCATTGAGGCTGACGGTAGGTCTCGAACCTTTTAATCCTTTTCTATGCCATGGATATATTTCTAGCATGGTGCTGAGAGTTTGGAAGGTTTGTTCTGCGGCTTCGCCTTTCTCTGAAAGCATCATAGCAACACGCTCTGAACTCAGCCTAGCGATGAAGTCGTTTTGATTACACAAGGTATGAGCAATCTCGGTACAGACATCTAAGTAATCGGTATCGACATGATGGAACATAATGATGCTGTGGTTCGAACGCTTAAGTTCTGTCTTAAATAAGACCAACTTCTCCCACCAAAAGGTTTCAGATACGACATAAGAGAGGTGCTTTTCAGGATCGTACTCATGCTGGCCACGAATACGGTTAATCAGTTTTCGTGCTCTCTGTTCAAGCTGGCGCTTGGAACTGCGCGCTTTGTCTAAACCGACACGATTAGTTTGCTCTTTAAGCATACCGATGGAATATTGACGGTACTTTTTAAAGGCGACCAACGCAGCTTTGAAATCTTGGTTTTCTTCTGCAACCAAGGATTGTTGGTAACAAATCTGGCTAAGCAACTCACCATTATCGAATTCATTTGCAGAGTGTTCAGCGAGTTTCAGCAATTCTGCCGCATGTTCTGGTCTTTTTCTCAGGAGCTCCAATCGAGCTCGACTGATGTAAGAGTGCGCTTTCATCCAAACGAGGTTATGTTCTACGGCTAGATTGTGCGCTTTGGCTGTCGCGCGCTCTGCATCATCTAGGCGTTCAAGCCCAAGCAGAGCAAGGCCTCGAAAGTCCCATACTTCGGCATGCCAAGTGTTATCTTTATGCTCTTTTAACGCTTCTTCTGCACCGTCGAGTACCGACAGCATTTCAACATAGTTGTTAAGCAGGTAGTAATCCCAAGCGAGCAGTATTCTTGCTTTGCCCTCTAGCCAACCAATGCGGCTGTTGTTAGCCACTTTAACGGCAAGCTGATGGGTAGAACGTGCAAGCTTATATTCATGAGTCATTCTCCAAATGTTGCCAAGCCCAATGAGACATTCAATTTGAATCTCGACTTCATCAACCAGTGCAGATTGCTCTAAGGCATTGATCCAAAACTGTTGGGCGGAATAGTACTTGGCTTGTCCCCAGTACTGGAGCGCGTGTAAATGGAGGATTTCAGGGAGGAAAAGGTCGGTATCTAATCGGTTCTGGCGCTTGTAGGCTTCCTTGATGTACTTCAAACCTTTTTGGTAATCCATCAGGTTCCAGCTACACCTTGCCATTAACATTAATGACTGGATGGCACCCTCTTCAAACAGAACTTGCTCCGATCGGACTAGGCACTGTTGAGCAATCTCTAGGATCACCGATGGCTCAGAGTCGACACGAGTTTTGAGTTGTTCTAGTTCTGTTTCAAGAAGGTACTGATTTTTGTCCAAGAGTTAGATCCATAATTATCGAACATATTGATAACACAATCATTATAAGAGTGTGATTTGAGATAAGCACCAATTATCTTTCTTAGGGCCTTAAAGGAACATGTATCTTTTCCAATTATGGGTGTTACCTCATGTTGTTGCTTTAAAATCAATGAGTTCCCGAATAATTATCTAGAGGTCTGTTTCTATGAAAGTAGTTGCTTTAGGGTCAATGGCTGCTCTGCTACACCTAAGCGCTGCGCTGCCGTGAGCCCTTGCTTATCTTGGTAGCACAGATTGTGCCAAGCTCTAAATATGTCGAGCAATGGAAGAATGCCCCCAGGACGAAGCTTACGTCTGGGCTCATTGATGAAGCTATCAAATAACAGCTGGAAGCGTTGTTGATAGAACTTGGTTTGCTGAATTGAGGCAGTGTTAAACCACTGTTTTGGTTCTGGATTGTTACCCGTTAGGTAGCAAATACCTTTCTGGTTATCACCTTGATTTGCGATAGCCCAACGATCGCGCCACCAACTCATGTGAACGATGTCGATCTTTTCGAAACTTTGATCGTCTTGCCAGCCGGGATCTTCCTCTACATACATAAGGTCAATATTTTGACTCTGAATGCGCGGCAAACATACACTTAAAGCGGCAGATCTTAGTAATGGATCTTGTGGCATATAGATAGCGACATGCTTATCTTCATTACACATATCAAGCACATGTAGGAAGTGAGCATAAGAGGTATAAGGCGGTCGAATCAGCGCGCCTTTCGAAGGGTAGCTAAATGTGGTGAGGTTACCCATAGGATCCTCAACGTTACCTCTCGCTAAAATCACTTGGTACTGCTGTTCAATACGCTCTTTCAACTTGTCAGATGGCTGAGGTTGTTCGAGGTTCGCTTCTGATGAGTGATCTTTGGATACAAAACGCGCAACGTCATCGTAAGGATTGTGATCAACATTCCCTGAAGGCTCTTCATTTTGAGAATAGTTGACGTGTTGGCAAAGGATATAGCCAGAATGCGCCTCACCCGTCGCTATCCAAACCACACCATTGTTGCTTTGCGGTTGTAGACGTTGATAGTGAGAAGCGAATTGATAATCTTTGGCATGATTAACCCATCGTGCATCGATCATCGCTAATTTACGACGGCAACGGCTCGCGATGTGGTCAACATGATCATAGAAAGTCTTTGGGTTGATCTCTAGTTTTCTGCAGATTTCACGTACGGAATAGCCCATGAACAACAAGCCCATGAGGTTCTCTTGAAACTGAAGTTTTTTATTGGATCCAGACCACTTGTCAACGAAGGTTGATTGGCAGTCTTTGCATCGATAACGCTGCCTGTCACCGCTGTAACCGAAGGCATGATAAAGATGTTTGTGGGTGTGAACCGATAGGCCAAAGTTATCGCAATCATCATTGCGGCAAGCAGGAAGGCCATCGCTGTGAAGTTGTCTTAGGCGATGAAGTTCGCTTAACACTTCACGATTGTTAAGTAAGGGGGGGAAAGCTCCACATTCACGACAAACCATCGCCGGACGCTTAGGGTTTGCGTGTTGCAAAACATACCGTTTTGCATCGCTCAAGCCAAAGTTGTCACACGCCAATGTTTTACAAAAGTTGAGTTGCAAACCATCCGCATCTTTTGGCAGCTTGTCGTTAGACACGATCTCCCCCTCGGGATTATTTGAGCAGCCAAGTAAGCTTGGCTGCGGGGTAACGCTTTTCAATGTATCTTATTCAAGTCGTTAGATGTTGATTGCAGTCTCTAGAGCAACTTTCATCATGTCGTTGAAAGATTTTTGACGATCTTCAGAGCTTAATTTCTCACCACGGATGATGTGGTCAGACACTGTTAGGATGGTTAGTGCTTTAGCACCAAGATCCGCAGCAACACCGTAGATACCAGCCGCTTCCATATCAACACCAAGGATGCCTAGCTTTTCCATTTTCTCGAAAAGGTCAGCTTCTGGAGTGTAGAAAAGGTCTGCAGAGAATACGTTACCAACTTTAACTGGAACTTCTTGTGCACGTGCTTGGTTTACAGCTTCTTCTAGAAGACCGAAATCAGCGATTGCAGCGAAGTCGTGGTTGTTGAAACGAATGCGGTTTACTTTTGAGTCTGTAGAAGCACCCATACCGATAACAACGTCCATTAGTTTAACGTCGTCACGTACCGCACCACAGCTACCTACGCGAATAACGTTTTTCACGCCGTATTCAGCGATAAGCTCGTGTACGTAGATGCAGCATGATGGGATACCCATACCGTGGCCCATTACAGAAACTTTCTTACCTTTGTAAGTGCCTGTGTAACCAAACATGTTGCGAACGTCACAAACTTGCTTCACGTCATCAAGGAATGTTTCTGCAATGTATTTTGCGCGAAGCGGGTCGCCCGGCATAAGTACTGTTTCTGCGAAATCACCAGCTTGAGCATTAATATGAGGTGTAGCCATGGTCGTTCTCCAAAGTTTAAACGGTAATGATAGGAACAGGATTTAATCAATTACCGATTCTGTTGAATTGAATTCGTTTTGTTGAGGCAATATTAGCGAGTTAAAACGAGGCTCCATGAGACTTTAGTCACAAAACCGCTTTGCCATTATAGTTTTATTAATATTGATAACCAAATATGTTGAAAGCGTAAAGGCAATCGATTTTGTATGGGTAAATTGCTCGATATTTAAAGATAAAGCTCGAAATTTAAATCTGTTGCATATTGCCTTGGAGACAACAATACGTTGTAGAGACGTTTGATCAGCGATAATCTAAACTTTGATAAAGAGACAAACCAAGGAATTGTATGTCGTATTGCGCTAACTCGACGCCTTCGCACTCGATGAAAACACAGTTACAGACGAAAACAAGGTTACATAAGCTAGTGTTGGTCGCTGTTAAATCCACATTGATTGCTGTTAAGTCCGCATTGATTGCTGTTAAATCCACATTGATTACGATTAGAACGACTTTGTTTGCTGTGAGAACAGCTTTACTTGCTCGGGTAATCATTTTGCTTGCTGGCGCGATGACTTCGTCGTGGGTGTCTGCTGCAACTTTTGAGTTGCCACCAACAGAAAGCCGTATCGTGGGCAGAATACAGCAACACGAAGTTGCGGCGGGTGAAACTTTGGCGATCATTGCAAAGCAATACGATATTGGCTTTCTCTCTTTAATGGCGGCAAACAAAGGGGTCGATCCTTTTCTTCCTGCTGAAGGCTATGTGTTAAGCATTCCTAGCCGTTTGATTCTGCCGGATACTCCGAGAAAAGGCATTGTGATTAACCTTGCCGAATTAAGGTTGTACTACTTTGAGCCTGAGAAAAATCAGGTGCATGTCTTCCCTGTCGGTATCGGTCGAGTAGGGCGTGATACTCCCGAGATGATCACAAAGATAAGCCAAAAACGTCCAAACCCGACTTGGACTCCTCCAAACTCAATTCGCAAAGAGTACTTAGAGAAAGGCATAGAGTTACCAAGAGTGGTTCCTGCTGGGCCTGAAAACCCTTTAGGTGAATATGCATTGCGACTTGCTTATGGTGCTGGTGATTATCTGATACATGGTACAAATAAAGATTTCGGGATAGGTTTGAGAGTCAGTTCTGGGTGTATCCGTATGGAACCTAAAGATATTGAGTGGCTTTTTGAACAGGTGAGTCGTGGTGAACAAGTCACAATAATCGATGAGCCGATTAAGGTGTCTCTAGAGCCCGATAGAAGTGTATTTGTTGAAGCTCACGAACCTTTGACGCGAAGTGATGGCTCTAAGAAATTACTGCAAATCCCTGTTGAACTAAAATGGTGGCTTGAAGACGCTGATCTTCCTAATTCAAAAGCCAAAGCAGTCATCTTTGCTCAAAATGGTGTGCCTGTTGAAATTGCACCGCCTGTGATTGAGTTCTAATTTGATCGGTTGTGAGTAAAGCCCAATAGCCTTCTTTTTCTTTCCCCTCAATAAAAAAACACCACCTCTAAAAGAGGTGGTGTTGTCAATTTACTGCATGTATATACGTCTTTTGAAATCTACAGCTTCATTGAGTTTCTATCTCAATTACTTAGTGTAAGACTCAGCAATGTTGTCGATACGGTCGTTAGCACGATCCGCTTCTTCTTTTGCTGCCATAGCCGCAGCTGATGCTTCTTGAGCTTTCATTTCAGCAGCCGCTTTGTCACTCTTAAGTGCTTCTACTTCGCTGCTTAGCTCAGCAACTTGGTTAGTTAGTTGGTCCATTTCTGATACTGCTGCTTCTTCAGGTTCTGAAGAACAACCAGCTAAAATAAATACTGAGGCTGCAGCTGCGATTAACGTCTTATTCATAAGAACTCCTTGCTTATTTATCATCAAAAGATGCGCTATACATTTTTTATCATATAGTCGCTTCATTAATGATTGTAGCGACTAATTTTTTAACTGCAAAAACAATAACTAAAGAAATTGCTAAATTTTTGAGGTAATTAGCTAAGCATCACGTTCTGTCTCAATTCTGAGATGAGGGGTTTCGAGGTCGTTTTGATACTACTTTGGAGAGTGGTCCCTTTGTTAGCAACGCATACAATGTTCTAGTTAACATCAGATAAAAGGATAAATTTACTGTGATCTCTATCCTTATAAAGTACTTTCGCGGTATCATGTCACGTTAAATTAATTTTATTCAATACCATCATGACTGGAGAGTCCTTTGCACTTTAAAGATTTAGGCTTAGATAACCGCTTACTGAAGAACTTAAAACATTACGACTTCAAGAAAGCGACAGAGATCCAATCAAAAGCGATCCCTGTTGCTATTGCTGGTAAGGATCTATTGGCTTCATCAAAAACGGGATCAGGTAAAACATTGGCGTTTGTGTTGCCGATGATACATAAAGCATTAAAAACAAAAGCGTTTTCTGCTAAAGATCCTCGTGGTGTAATTTTGGCTCCTACTCGTGAGCTAGCAAAACAAGTTTACGGCGAGCTGCGTAGCATGCTTGGCGGTCTGTCTTACGAAGCCACACTTATCTTGGGTGGTGAAAACTTTAACGACCAGGTTAAAGCCCTGCGTAAGTACCCTCGTTTTATTGTTGCGACTCCAGGTCGTCTGGCCGATCACCTTGAGCACCGCTCACTGTTTTTAGATGGTGTTGAAACGCTAATCCTTGATGAAGCTGACCGTATGTTGGATTTAGGTTTCGCACCTGAATTACGTCGCATTGCGAATGCAGCTAAGCACCGTCGTCGTCAAACGTTGATGTTCTCTGCGACGCTTGATCACGCGGAAGTGAATGGCATTGCAAATGAAATGCTAGACGCACCTAAGCGTATCTCTGTTGGTGTTTCTAACGAGCAGCACCTTGATATCACTCAGAAGTTCTACCTGTGTGACCACCTCGATCACAAAGAAGCGATCTTGGATCGTGTGATTGAAGAAGCTGAATACCGTCAGGTGATGATCTTCACTGCAACTCGTGCCGATACTGATCGTTTAACGGATAAGTTAAACGAGAAGAAGCTTAAAGCCGTTGCATTGAGTGGCAACCTAAACCAAACGCAACGTAATGCCATCATGAGCCAGTTCGAGCGTGCGGTTTACAAGATCTTGGTAACAACCGATGTTGCTTCGCGTGGTATCGATATTCCAAACGTAAGCCACGTTATCAACTTTGATATGCCTAAGCATACAGAAGAGTACGTGCACCGCGTTGGTCGTACTGGTCGTGCGGGTAACAAAGGTGATGCAATCTCTTTGGTTGGTCCAAAAGACTGGGACAGCTTTAAGCGTGTTGAGCTTTACCTTCAACAAGATCTTACTTTCTCTGTGCTTGAAGGTCTAAAAGGTAAATTCAAAGGTATTAAGCCTCGTAAACCTGCTTTTGCTAAAGGCGGACCTGCGAAGAAGAAGACCAGCACCCAAGTTAAGAAAACGCCGAAGAAACCGGTTAAGCGTGATAAGAGCTTCCACCAAAATGTGGCTGTGGGTGATACCGTGTTTATCCCTAAGAAGAAAGTCGCACCAAAAGTGGACGACGAGTAACCAACATGCGTGACCTAAAAGCTTAGCTTTGAAAGGTTGATGCAAATAAAAACCGCCGATGATGGCGGTTTTTTTGTACCTGTACTTCGTGTAAGCCCTTAGCTTCTGGTACTTACAGACGGCATTTGATGATACTCGACAAGGTTTCCCTCGTTAGAAATCAAAGGTAGAGAACGAGTACGCCAAAATATGACCGGCAATATATTTGTGAGTAGCCGTCGTTGGGTGTGTCACGCCCCAGAATACATAGCTGTCTGAACCATAGGTTGCGCAATCATTAGTCAAGCTATGGCTTCGTAAGTAGTCTGCTGCTGAGCTTCTATTGATATCAAGACAGGCGTCACTTGCGTTTCGAAAGCCATGTTGTTTTGGGTCATCGGTAATGCTGGCGAACAACGCACTTGCATCGAACAACACCACGTTTTTCCCCTGGCTTTGGTAATACTCGGCCTGCGCTTTGATGAATTGGTTGAACTCTAAGATCTTGCCACGAACTTTAATGATCTCTTGCTCAGTAGAGTATTTGAATTGCGGCGCTTTGGTCGCATCGGGCAATGTAAACAGTAGGATATTACTCGCACCAGATTCCGTTAATCGGATTAAAGCGCTACTGAAATCAGCTTTCACATCAGCGATTTCTCGGTCGTAATTCATAAAATCATTGAGGCCAAATTCTAGAGTAAATAGTGAGTTGTCTGGGCGGTAGTTTTTAGCGACTTCCATGTAGGTTAGGTAAGAGGTGACTTGATCATAGACGCCAGTCAGTGCGACGTATTGATTGGTACCTGCTGCGCCACCGACGGCCCAGTTATAAAGAGGAACGTCTTTGGCTTTTGCTAAATATTCGGTCCAAACCAAACCGTTTGAAAAGTGCCCTAGAAACCATGAGTTTGCATTTGGGAAAACCCATTGAGAGCCATTAAATAGGTTCCCAGTGTCAGAGAGGCTATCACCAAAAGTGACAATGCGATTAATGGAATTGGCTTGCACAGCGTTATCGTTGGTCCAGATGGAGTGATTGTAAGAGAAGCGGTTGTCTGCGGCAAAGTAGGTAATGTCAGCGGCGTCATGTTGGATGCCGAGAGTCTGTTCGCAACGCTGTTTGATTTCAGACTGTGGGGTATCACTGTAGAACATGTTCTTGAAAGAAACAGAAGACCACCAATATCCGTTGATCGTGTAATCGTCGCCGTTTTCTTTTTTCGCCCACTTCCAGTCGGTGGCTGCAGAGTCGTGCGATGCATCGGTTCGATACCAACATCGAACATAAGAATAGGTCTCAGAACCTTGTGTACTGAGCACTTGTGCGGATGTCATCGATTCTGGTGTCGGTATGGAGTCATCTGCAGCATAAGCCCCAAATGGTATGGTTAACGCGAGTATTAAAGCCGTATTTTTCATCACTGTATTCTCTTTGATATTTAGTGAGCCAAACAAAACGTTGTTGCTTGTTGTCTATTTCTTGTTGCCTCTTGCCTCTTGCTTGTTGATAAGTGGATAAGTAAATAACTGGTACGACCTATATCTAGAATCAATAATTCTCGTCAATACATTCAGGTTGTTGGCGTTTCATAATTGGTATAAGTATCAAATTTCCAACGACTTTCTGGTTGAAAAACAATCAAGTCGAAGCGAGGGATTTATCATTAATATTTAATTTCAGTGAGCGATACCTGCCAGTTTGTCGCCGCAGATCTAAATGAGATAAATTATTTTGGGAATGTTGGTTTTTATTTGGTCAAGATAATTGAAGTTATAGCTTTATGGTTTTTTGTTAAATATTAATTTAATCAATAGCTTATTGTGGTTCGGCGTTTGGTCTGATTCTATTTTTCTAATGTTCATCACAACTGTTTAATTCAAGTTCAACATCACAAATATCAAGTTGCTATTTTCTGTTTTATAAAATCATCAACTACGGTTCTTTTACTCATCAGAGGTCTAATCTGTTTAAGGAAAGAGCATTGAAAAAGATATTAATTTGGACGATAGCCTGTCTATCCAGTTTTGGCGCTTATGCCGGAACAAGCGCATCGGCATTAGAAGTCAGTGGATACACACAAACGAAATACCCCATTATGTTGGTACATGGTCTGTTTGGTTTCGATACATTAGCGGGTGTCGATTACTTCTATGGCGTACCTGAATCCCTAACCAAAGATGGTGCGAGCGTCTATGTAGCGCAAGTATCAGCGACCAATAGCTCTGAAGTACGTGGCGAGCAATTGTTGGCTCAAGTTGAAACACTGTTAGCCGCGACAGGGGCAAGTAAGGTGAACCTAGTTGGTCACAGCCACGGCGGACCAACAGCGCGCTATGTGGCATCAGTACGTCCTGATTTGGTTGCTTCGGTGACGAGCATTGGTGGTGTTCATAAAGGCTCGAAAGTCGCCGACCTCGTGCGTGGAACCGTATCAGAAGGCTCAGCCGCGGAAGGCATTGCGGTTAAGTTGGCTGGTGGATTGACGACGCTTATCAACCTATTATCTGGCGGAACGGATCTTGATCAAGATGGCCTTGCTTCCCTTGAAGCGTTGACCACCGAAGGTTCGCTTGCATTCAATCAGTTTTACCCTGAAGGCGTTCCGACGTCTGAGTGTGGTGATGGTGAATGGCAAGCCAATAACGGTGTTTATTATTATTCATGGACAGGATCCTCCACTTTCACCAATCTTCTCGATCCTACCGACGGAGCGATGACAATCCTTGGCTTAGCATTCAATGAACCTAATGATGGTTTAGTGGGAGCATGCAGCGCGCATTTGGGCAAAGTGATTGGTGATGATTACAAAATGAATCACCTAGACGAGATTAATGGTTTGTTGGGTATCCACCACCTCTTTGAGACCGATCCAGTGACGTTATATCGTCAACACGCCAATCGATTGAAGTTGGCTGGCCTGTAGTCGCACTGCCAAAAAGTTAAGATCATAAGGAAAATATAATGAAAAAGACCGCCATTTTGTCGATAACTACGATAGCCCTGATGAGCACAGCGGCGGTCTTTTTGTATCTACAAAAGGAAGATCCAAATTCATATAGTGACAACGAACAAAGCGCTTCTTCATTGAAGGTGGCCTCTCAACAAGATACCGAAATCGATAACGCATCAGCCAAAGACATGATGGAATATTTCGTCTCCGGCAATACCGAATTAACCCTCGAAGATATTCGCGACAATGTGGCAAAACACCATGAGCAATCACAAGCCGCGGTGGTCGATGAAGCATTGTTCGCTAAATATCTTGAGTACAAATTGGCACTGACATCATTGGACGTGCAATTCGACACCACATCAATATCCGCAGAGGACTTACGCGCACTGAATCAAGCTCTGCTTGACCTTCAAACTCAATTTTTCAATGAGAGCGAGATAAGTATCCTGTTTACCCATGACAATAAAATGAGGGAAATCGCTTTAGAAAAGTTACTTCTGAAACAAGAAGGGCTAGACGAGCCGGAATATCAGCAAAGGCTTGAGTATTATCTATCTGAACAGCCAGATTACGTTCAAACGAGCCATCAAAATCAGGTATTACTCCCACAGCTATCCAGTTCAGAAGGTCTAGATGAACAAGGCAAATACTTGAAGAGAAATGAGCTGGTCGGCGAAGAAGCGACACAGCGGCTCGAAGCGCTTGATCAACAAAGAGAGAGCTTTGAAGGAGCTTTAGAAATTTACTTTGTTGAACGAAATGACATTTTGAATGACTCAGCACTCTCAGAAATTGAACAAAAAGAGACGATCGCCCAGCTTAGAGAAGCTCATTTCCAGCCACAACAGCTAAGAAGGGTAGAAGCGATTGAAAGAATCAGAGCTGCTGAGAACGGTCGGTAAGGTTTGCTGAGCTAACGACGTTAGCCAAATTTTCAAAATTGCCTTAGTGGAGATAGTCGCTTCACAAACTTAGTAAACGTTTGCTTATTCTGTTAATTGAGGATTTTGTGATTGAACTAAACACTATCGACTGATTTATCTGGCTTACCTAAATATAAATCCCTTCCATGATTACAATAGTAATCCATCATTAATTGATGCCCTTCTCGTGATTAATCTCACATAATTATGTAAATGATAATTGATCTCATTATCGTTTGGGTGCAGTATACGCGAAATTTATTAAATTAGCGTATGGATTTGTTGTATTTATGAAAGCGTGTGTGTTGTTAGCTTTTGCGCTCTTACTGACGGGAGCGGTTAGCGCATCTGATCAGTTCTCTTGGCTCAGAGATGATTCTCGTAGTGCAAGTAAAGTACTCAATTATCTTAATCAACAGAATGATAAAACTCAGTTATATCAAGAACGTATTCGATCTCTGAGTGAATCCCTACAACAGAAATGGCAAGACAATCGCCCTGAACGAGCCGATAAACCATGGCAGGAAATCGGTGGTTACGAGTATGCGATCCTAAATCACAAGGGCAAAAGAGCCTTGTTGTCCCGATTAGTTGGGAGTGAGGATTTGACCGAGTTGCTTAACATTGATGCTCGTTCTGCCGAACATGATTACTATCAGTTAGGTGATTGGGCGCTCGACTCAACTAAAACCAAGCTCGCGATAGCAGAAGATATTACGGGCACTGAACAGTATCGAGTGAGTGTTGTTGATCTTAAAACTCAGCAAGTCACATCAGTAGCTCAAAATGTAGACAGTTCGCTTGCGTGGTCGAAAGACGGTCAATCCCTATATTTGATTCAACTCGAACAACAAACTTCGAGACCATATGCGTTAACAAAATACTTCTTAAATGAGTCAAAGCCGATTCAATTAACGGAAGAGCTGGATTCCGCTTGGTTGCTTTCGTATTACCTTTCTAGTGATACGCAATTTGCTGTGGTTCAGGCAAACAGTGAAAACTCGAGCGAGCAACGTTTGTTAAACCTTGATAGCGGCGAAGTTTCTGAACCACTTTTACCACGCAAAGCGGGAGTGGAATACTACGTTGATGTTGCGGGTTCTATGTTGTTTGCCAACAGTAATCACGAGCGCAATGATTTTGCTTTTTACTCTGCACCACTTACTCAGGCTACACATATCAACCTTTGGCGAACGGTTTTTGAACCAACGGACGAATCTAGAATCAGTAACTTCTATTTGTTTGAGTCTGGCGCTGTTGTTGTGAGTCAGAGTGGCGCGTCTCAATCTTTGCACTTCTTCGATAATGACAATCGCTATCGTTCAAGCCAGTTATTGGCTGACGCAGGCCAAGTTGCTTGGGTAAGCCAAGTTGGCGACTATCAAAGTAACAAATTGCACATTCGCAGCATGTCTTTGACTCAGCCTGCGAAGTGGGACCGGTTGAATACTGATACTTTACAACGAGAACGCTTTTCTCAAGACTATTACCCTCAATACCAACAATCAGCGTATCAAACCGAGCAAGTTATGGTGAATTCTGGTGGGGTAACGATTCCAGTCACACTGGCTTATCGCAAAGACAAATTGACTAAGACCTCTCCAGTATTTTTGTATGGATACGGTGCTTATGGCATGACGATGAAGCCCTACTTTATGTCCCAAACCATTAGCCTACTTGATGAGGGTGTAATTTATGCGATTGCACATGTTCGAGGTGGTGGCTTCTATGGTGACGCTTGGTATCAAGCAGGTAAGGGAATTAAAAAAGAAAATGCCATCTTGGATTTCATCGCCGCTGCTCGTGATTTGACTGCATACAATCTCGGTAAGCGCCCTATTTATGCTATGGGTGGAAGTGCTGGTGGCACTCTTGTTGCTGCAGCTTTAAATCAGGCTCCTGACTTGTTTGACGGTGCTGTCCTTAAAGTGCCCTTTGTCGATGTTGTGAACAGCATGTCTGATTCTGCATTACCTCTAACGGCTCAGCAGTACGGTGAGTGGGGCAACCCAAATATCGCCGATGAATTGAAGGTAATGCAGCAATATGACCCTTATCTGAATCTTAGCGAGCAAAACTACCCACCAATATTGATTCAGGTTGGCCTGAATGACCGCCGCGTACCTTATTGGGAAGGGGCTAAGTATTACGCAAAACTCAGTGAACTTACGACTGGAAGCGGCCCTTACCTATTATCGACAAATTTTACTCAAGGACACTCGACAGACAGGCGACAGTCCCAATCGCAACAAGCGTTTGAGTACGCATTTCTTTTATCACTTACCCTGAAAGACATTAAAGCGGAGCAGTAAATGAAGCTTTCCCCCCTATCAGCGGCAGTACTGAGTGTACTTGCTGCCAACCTCGTGCACGCTGAATCTGAGGTTTATCACTTTGAAGAAGTGATTGTAACAGCCAATAAAATAGAGCAACCATTATCTGAAGTCGCGGGCTCAGTTGCCGTGATTACTGGTGAAGATCTAGAAAGAAAAGGCGCAACGGAGCTTTATGACGCAATAAAGAGCGAGCCTGGAGTCAGTGTTTCTGGGGGAGCTGGTCGACCTCAAAACATTACGATCCGTGGGATGACAGGCAACCGGATTTTGATTGTGAAAGACGGAATAAAGTCTGCTGATGGCTTTGGCGCCAACGACATCAATGACAAGGTAGGGCGTAACTCGTTTGATATGTCTAACTTGGAAAGTATTGAGGTTATAAAAGGGGCGAGTTCATCCGTATATGGTTCAGGCGCTATTGGTGGCGTGGTGGTTGTTAGGACAAAAAAACCGGGAGATTACCTCGGAGATAAAGATTTCTACAGCGACGTATCTGCAACCTATACCGGTATCAGTAATAAATACAAAGGTGCGACAAACCTTGCTTTCCGTTCAGGAAAATTCGAAAGCTTAGTCAACCTTTCTTATTGGGAAGGTGAAGAAACACGTAACTTTGATGAGGACCTCTATAGCCGAGACATAGATGGCGTCGGTGGTGGTTACACTCTAAATTATTGGTCAAGTGATGCCTTGATGCTCAAAGGCAATGTTGAGTACTACAAAGATAATCTAAGTCGAAAAGAAGGATCCTCTAAGATCCAAAAAGACGGAAAATGGGACACTGAAGATTTTGACCAACAGTCTTATACCGAGACGTTTTCTGCGTATGCGGGGTTTGAGTACCTACCTGCCAATACTTGGTTTGAGGAATTAGATGCCAAGATATATTGGCGTGATATGACTAATGAGGACACTACAAATCGCTTGATGTCTCGAACCAACAACAACGTTTCCGAGTTACGTAGAACGATTGATGTTCGTGGTTTCACCGATCAGCTTCTTGGTGCTAACGCCGATTTTATTAGTGCGTTTCAACATAAAAATATGAGCCATACCTTGTCATATGGTGTGAATATGGAAACCAACCTCCATGAGCGCCCAAGTCAATCTTCTGTTTTAGACTGGAACGGAGTATCACTTAACGCAGATGTTCCTTTTGCTCCGGCTCGCTCGTACAACTTTGCTGCTTTTATTCGTGACGCGATTGAAATTGACCATTGGACTGTGACGGCAGGAGCCCGTTTTGATTTACACCAGTTGAAACCTGAGTCACAGAGCACGATCAATGGCTACGAAGTGAAGGAACAAAGCTCTAGCGAGTTCTCACCTAGCTTATCGGTGAGTTATCAGTTAACAGAATCACTCAACACATACCTTTCGTACAACCACGGCTTTAGAGCACCGGGTTATGACAAAATTTATGGTTATCAGAACCATGATTTTGTCCCAATTACCCCATTTGTCATTGTGCCGAATATGGACCTAGAGGCCGAAACCAGTGATTCGTTTGAATTAGGCAGTAAGTTTGATAATGGACAAACACAGCTATATGCGGCCGTTTTCTATCAGAAGTTCGATAATTTTATCGACGTTAAACAGATCACATTTGTGCCGGATTCAAACACAGGTAACTACTACAAGCAGTATCAAAACGTAAATGGAGTCGAGACGTACGGCATTGAAGCTTCAATTGCGCATCGTTTGAGTGATTTTTGGAGTGTGAGTACTAAAGTCGGCTACGTTGATGGAGAAGATGAGGATGGAGAAAAAGTTCGCACACTAACTCCTTGGGAAGGCAATGCCGAGGTGGCTTATGACGATAGCGCCTTCTCCGCTTATGCGCAGGTTAATTGGGCGCAAGCGATGGATAACGTACCTCAATGTGAAGATGATTTAGGTATCGTTACTGACTGTGCGACCACCTCTGGCTGGGCGAGTGTCGACTTGGGGGTAAGTTACTCTTGGAACTTTGGCTTGGATGTCAGTGCCAATGTGATGAATCTATTTGACAAAGAATACATCCGATACCAAGACGTTGCGGGTATTGCGAACAGCAATAAAATCTACTCCACAGAACCTGGCCGCTACTTCACCGTTAACGCCAAGTATGCGTTTTAAGGAGGACATATGAAAAAGAGCCCTCTATACCTCGCTTTGTTCTTGGTTTCAGCAACAAGCAGTGCTGCCGAGTGGGATTACCCAATTGGTAACACCGTTGTGACAACGCAGCAAGAAGCTAAGACTTATCTAGAAGAAGCTTATCCTGAGGTTGGTACGTTAAGGTTTCGCTATGAAACACAGTCTAAGTTGGGGCGCCACTACAACTTCGATGTATTGATTGAAGGTGAGTACCAACAACAGAAATCTGTGGTTCTATCCACTAACTCTGACGAGCAGGTTTCACGCGTTTTCAGAAGCTTAGAAAATACCGTGTTACTCAACGGAAATCCGACAACGGCTGCTGAGCTGGAAGTTCCTCGTTTATTAGAAGCAGAGCGAGCGCCGAGCTTAAGCAGTGGTCAAGTCGTTGCGACGCATGTGAACGTATTCAGTCCAGATTTGAGAACTATGGACAGAGCTGCACCACCAGAAACTTTATTAACCGATGTCAGCCAATACCCGAGTCTTCCACATTATGTACAAACTGATGTGGAGGTGTTGAACCACAGCGATGGTATCTACCTTACCAATGATCGTGTCTCACAGGTTGATGCAACGGCTCTATATTCGCTCGACCCTGATTCCGGCGCGACAACGAACCGTGACACTTCAAACTTTCTCGCAGCTGAAGGTGTTACAAAGTTTGCCGATCTGAACGAGCTGCAAAATGTGGATTGGCAAGACGTGCGATTCTCGCAATTGATGGTATTTGCTCATCTAGACCAGTCTGTACGCTATATCAGCAGCTTGGGCTTTGACCTGTTTGATGCCCCTCTTGAGTTCGATGGCAGAGGCTTATCTGCAGATAACTCGACGTATTATTATGGTCCCAAAGCGGTTTTGTTTGGTATCGGCGGTGGCTCTCCAGATGCGTTAGATGGTGACGTGATTCTGCATGAGCTTGGACACGGGATTCATTATCACATAGTAAAAGATTGGGCTTACGGTCATACAGGTGCAATCGGTGAAGGGTTTGGTGATTACTGGGCGGGCAGCTTTAGTTTTCGTACTCAATATGAAAATGCACAGACTCGTGGACGAGAGTTCGAGATAGATACTGTCTTTAACTGGGATGGTTACTTCGGGGTAAGGAATACCACGCGTAGCCTATGGAATCAAAGAGCACGTTACTTTAGACAAGCGGAATATCGCCCTCATGAAAGTGTTGCTGGTGAGTTAGGTGATGAGCTTTGGTCAACGCCTTTGTTCCAAGCTCTGAAAGCATCGGTTGAACAATATGGTGAGCTCGCTTTTAAAGAGTTTGACTCCATCATACTTGAGTCTATGTACGGGCTAGGTCGTGGCTTGAAAATGCACGATTTAGCCGAGAGCACACTGTTTGTGGCTCAACAGCTGTATCCAAATCGAGCTTATGTCGAAATATTGAAGCAAAAATTTGATGTGCATGGATTGATCATCGAGCCATTTAAAGTAGAGGTTCCTGATCGTTATGTTAATCCAAAGAAGCCGTTGACGATTGAGTTGTACCCGACATTAAGACAGGCTCAAGTGGATGGCCAAATCAATATTTCTGAATTAGTTAAGCCGTTCGTTAGTCCTCCGGTTAATCAACTAACGATTGAGGCGACACTTCCGACAGGCGAGATGTGTGGTTCTTCAGTCACCATGAATACGAGTGTTGACTATCGATACAGCGACGAACTGAAATTACAAAATTGGCAGCATGATTTGTCCCTTGTATATGGCTTACCTGTACTTGAATCTGATATCAAAGAAGTAAACAGTTATCTTCCCGATAGCCGGTTTAGCTCGACCAATCAGCCGATCGTTGGCTTTAAGACATTCAATTTCACTCTAAATGGAACGGCTCAAACTGCAGACGACAATTTCGGAGTGTACCTAGAGATCGAGCATCCTCGATTGAGTGATTTAGTGGCCACCCTGATTTCACCGAAGGGAACACGAGTCGATTTACTTAACCATAAATCGACTCGATTTTCTGGCTTTAATGGTTACTTCACACTTAAGCATGACTCGATTCTCGATTCGTTTAAGGGTGAGCCTATTAACGGGTCATGGCGTTTGGAAATCGCTGATTATGTGAATGGTGAAACTGGGCACTTAAAGCGGTGGGGGCTTGGCACGATTTCGAAATATGAATGTGGAGAAACAACGACTTCACCTCAAGAACCCACCGTTACCAGTGGCTCTTCCGGTGGCTCAGCTTCACCCATATTGATTCTATTCATGTCCTTGCTCTCGTTCAGCAGGTCATTTAGTACGCGTTACTTGTCTCTAATGGCAAGGCTCTTTAAAAACAAAACAAGAAGATAACTCTATGAAACCTCAATTGACAATTTTGGCCATCTCTTTGGCTCTTGCTGGCTGCGGTGGTTCGGGCGGTTCCGATACTTCTGCATCAGCTGCACCAACCTATACCGTGTCAGGTACAGTGACAGCACAGAATATAGATTTACAAAGTAAGGTCTGTGCAGACATAAATCAAAACTACATGTGTGATAGTGGAGAGCCAAGTTCGACGGCTAACGCGAATGGCGAATTTAGTATTACCAGTACTAAGAAGTCGATTTTATCGGTTCCTTTGTTAGCTCAGATGGATGCGGGGATTGCAGCCAATAGCACGAGCAGCTCTGCCTCTTCTTACGCTTATATTGCCGCTCCCGGTCTTCAAAAAAATACGGGAAATGAGATTAATGGTATCAGTTCACTATTGGCAGGTTATGTCGCGGATGGGTTGACGGTAGCTGAAGCAAACAACAAATTAAAAGCGCAGTTGGCGAAAAGTGGCATCACGATCTCTGGCGATATTCAAGACGATTTATCTGCGTCTGAGCTCGCGAGTCTGGAACAAAATATCGTATCAACAATTAAGGCGTTTAAGCACTCTAATCGTGCGTTCATGCTGGCTCAATTGAGTGCGAAATTTGATAAGAGTGCGGCCGATTATGTGGGAGGAGTACTAGATAATGACCAAGTTACTGCTTTTGCAAATTTCCTTGAAGGAGAGCTAAAAGCTGCGACAGCATTGAATGATACGGGTGTTTTACGCTATTTCTCAGATATTGATGACACACAAAATGTCGTTGATCCACAGAGTTCATTCCCAGGTCAAGATGCAGAATACGGCTTTGATAAAACAGAGCTGAATGCCAATACCGGTAATGGTTTCCAGTTCGCAAAGTTAGATTCAAGTGGTCAGGTGCTTGCTGATGATGCAGCGGAGTGGTCTTGTGTTTTGGATCAACGCAGTGGCTTGATTTGGGAATCGAAAACGGATGATGAAAGCTCTATTCAACATAAAGATCGCATATTAGCGCTTGAGCTACCTGGACGAGTAACGCCTTACGATCAAGATGTTGATTTAGCGACGTGTAAAACGAAAGGTGATGCGATATGTACCACTCAAGATTACGTTGAACATATCAATGCAATGAACTTATGCGGCAAGTCAGATTGGCGCTTGCCAACGTTCAATGAATTCTACAACGTGCTCGACTTCGGTGAGACCGAAACCAACTCGGATGGTGAAGTTTATGGTTTAACTTATAAGTACTTCCCACATCAAACCCTTGGTATTGACTATACGACTTACACTGGCTCGGTATGGACACAATCCATTACTTATAGTCAATATACAAACACTGCTGTTGAAGGTGGCTTCTATTATAACGAGATTGGAACCCAGGGCTCAGATAGAGGGGTTGTTGGTTCTATAGAGATCTATTCAGGTGATGTCGATTCTTCAGATAATTATGACTCGTACCAATTCCCAGTTCGCTTAGTTTCACTACAAGGTAAATAGACATGAAAAATTTACTCTCCATCACTTTAATGGCTCTGTTTTCTGCGGGTGCAATGGCACAAGAGTGCAGTTTAGATATGGAAAAATCGGCTCCGAGCACGCGTTATGTTGCGAATGATAATGGGACGTTTAGCGATGAACTGACAGGGTTAACTTGGATGCGTTGCCAACTGGGTAAAACTTGGGATACGAAGACATTAGCTTGTAGTGGGCCTGCTGAAACGTATCACTGGCAGAGTGCTCTCTCTATGGTTGAATCAATCAATGATCAAAGTGGCAGTCATGCGTTGCATCAGTTCGGTGGTGAAAAAGAGTGGCGCATGCCAAACATCAAAGAGTTAGTGTCACTAAAAGAAGTGGCTTGCCACTCTCCAGCAATGAGTCACAAGGTGTTTGGTGATACTTTTAACGTTGAAGCTGGAAACTTAGCCGTTTATATATGGAGTTCAACTCCTGCAAGTGATGGACAGAGCGTGATGACGTTTGATTCGATTAATGGCGAGGTTTACCAGTACAACGCCGCACAATATAAATTTAGCGTCTTATTAGTTGCAGAATGATTTAGTTCTTAATGCGTAAATAAAAAGGCCGTGGTTTTCCACGGCCTTTTAGGTTCTGGTATATAAGTCTTAACTTAAGTCTTAGACCTTAGACCTTAGACCTTAGACCTTAGACCTTAGACCTTCAAGCCTACACCTTAAACTCTATACCTTAAAGTAATCCAACTGCTGCTTCTGTTGCTCTGCTAGGTTAGATAGCTCGTGGCTTGCTGCTGCAGCTTGGGTAATGCCGGTTACGTTTTGGCTTACTAGGCTGTATATGTTGGAGATATTGCGGTTGATGTCTGCAGTCACTTGGCTTTGCTCTTCTGCGGCAGAGGCAACCTGAGTGTTAATCTCAGTCATGTCGGTTACCGAGTTCGCAATACCAGAAAGGGCTGCGCTTACCTCGCCCGAGAGCGTTTGGTTGTGCTCTAACATAGACAGTGAACTGCTCATGCTCTCATTGGCGTTACCCGATTGAACCTGCAAACCTTCGATAATTGCTTGGATTTCTTTGGTTGAATCTTGGGTACGTGCCGCCAGCATTCGAACTTCATCGGCAACAACTGCGAAACCACGACCGCTTTCACCTGCACGAGCGGCTTCAATTGCTGCGTTAAGCGCAAGTAGGTTAGTTTGTTCAGAGATACTTTGAATCACCTCAATCACTTTACCAATCTGTTCAGAGTGCTCTTTTAGCGTGCCTACAACGTTTGCCGCTTCGCTCAGCTGAATCGCCATTTGCTCATTAGCTTGGTTGCTCTCGTTAAACAAGCTCATGCTGTGTGTTGCCATTTCGTCGGCTTGCTTGGAAGCTGAATCGGCTTGTACCGCATTCTCGTTAACGTGTGCTGCTGTGCTCTCAAGTTGGTTCACGGCGGAAGCAACTTGCTCCACTTCTTGCTTCTCTTGATCTGAGTTAGCACTTGATTGCGTCATCACTGCGGCTAGTTCTGTAGACGCAGAAGCCACTTCGATGCTGATTCGAGACAGTGAGCTTACCGTGTCACGCAATTGCTCAACAGATTTGTTTACGTCTTGGGCAAGGCGAGATATTTCGTTGTCGCCATGTTCTTCGGCTTTTACTAGCAGGTTACCTTTTGCTACTTCGCGCATGGTTTCTTGGATATTGCTAAGCGGCTTAACAATGATGCCAGCCAGCGTCCAACTGATGACTAATGCGATTGAAAGAATCACTAACAGCGCAATAGTCGCGGTATTGAGTGTGCTGGTGTGCTGTTGGCCATTGGTGTCGACTTCTTGGGTGGCAAGTAAGTTGAGCTTTTTAGAAAGCGTGTTGATTGCTTGCACCATTTCATTACCCGCGTGACGGTATTGGTCGATTGCAATCTGGTAGCGGTTATCAAAATCTGAAGCGAGTGATGCATCGCCGTGTTTCGCTCTTAATAGAGGAAGCATGGTGGTGCGAGAAAAGTCAACGTAGTGATTCATCGCCTTGCTCATTGCGGCTACTTCATCTTGCATGCCTGGTACGGTATCAAGCGAGTTCAGTAGGCGGGTATTTTGGTCGCGTTTTTGATTTAGCGTTTCGACAAGCGTTTTGACGTCGTCAGGATTAAATAAGCTATAGATTGCTTTGATGCGCATGCCGTAGCTGTTGTCGACGATTTCGCTAAGCTCTTCTTTATGTAGAATCAGCTGATCTGTTGCTGTTGATACATCTTTAAAAGCATTTTCCAGTTTGTCACCACCGATAATGACACCCGTCAAAAGTAGTACGACGGAAAAGAGTACTGGAATAAGAATTTGTATTTTTATAGATAAGCCACTGAGAAGTTGTCGCATGTATTGTCCTTCTTTGAATAAGTAAATGAGCAGAAGCAATTGTTATTATTGTTATTAGCCAGTGATTCTAACTTCTGAGAATGACAATTCAATCAGTAATAGATGCTATTTTTATATATGCGATAGATATTTCATAAATTCTGATTATTTATCGTACAAACAAGGCTTTAGCCATTTTTAAGATAGGGTTATTTAACGAGGAACCTTGTGCGGTATTAGGTAATGACAGGGGGCGAGATATTGAGCGGTTTGGCTTAAATAGGTTGGAATGAATATTCAGCGCCTATGAGTGAGGCTAATTTATTACTTCAAGGCTATTTGGTAGGGGAAAAACAAGAAAATAAATTGTAGTTGTCATATAGGCTTCAATTAAGTGAAACACAACTGTCACATTCGGATTCTAAAGTAGGCCTCGTTCAAGCAAAACATTACGGCAATAACGCCACTAAAGGAAATTTGTGATGAAAAAGACAGTTATCGGTGCAATTGCACTACTAGGCGCTCTAACAGTGAATACAGCTTCAGCTAAAGAAACTATCTCTGTAGTTGGCTCTAACAGTGCTTCTCCACTGGTTGAAGTTTTTGCAGAAACCTACATGAATAAAGGCGAACCAGTGTTCATCGAAATTCAAGCACCAGGTTCTTCTGCAGGCATCAAAGCAGCAAAAAATGGAAGTGCTGACCTTGGTATCTCTTCTCGTGACCTAAAAGAAGAAGAGAAAACAGCTGACCTGAAAGAGCTCGTTATCGCTCGTGACGGTATCGCAGTTGTTGTTAACCCAAATAACGAAGTATCTGCTCTTACAGCTGAGCAAATCACTTCAATCTACAAAGGCGACATCACTAACTGGAAAGATGTTGGTGGTGCTGACAAGCCAATCGTAGCAATCACTCGTGATACTGCATCTGGTACACGTGGTGCATTCGAAGACATCATGAAACTTAAGAAGAAGATTGGCGACAAGAAAGTATCGGCTATCTCTCAACGTGCACAAGTTGCAAACGGTAACGGCGCACTTAAAGTTTCTGTAGCAAGCAACCCATACGCTATCGGCTTCATCTCTCTTGGTACTGTAGATAACACAGTTCAAGCTCTAACTATCGATGGCGCAGCAGCATCAGTTGAGAACGTAAAGAACGGTTCTTACAAAGTTGCTCGTCCTTTCCTAGTTCTTTACAAAGCCGGCGCTCCAACAGCTGAAACTCAACAATTCCTAGATTGGATGGTTGCAGATGAAGCTCAAGCTATCGCTGACAAGAAAGGCTACATCACAGTTAACTAATCTTAACTGACCAACACTTAATTATTGCTCAGCCTAACTTAGGCTGAGCCTTTTCTTTCAACTTTGTCTATTTCGAGCTCTTGTTGAGCCACAAAGTTTGAGATTTTATATATGACCATCGCAAATAGTGAAAAGCTTATGAATACTGAAGCGACTCAAATAAACAAGCCAAGTCTACGTGCTAAGAAGCGCATCGACTGGAGAGAAAGAATCTTCCACGGCTTGTTCTTATCGAGTGCTGTAATCGGCATCGTATCACTAGCCGTTATCGCTTACTTTATCGTTGCAGAGAGTATCCCTGCATTCCAAGAGGCTGGTGTTTCTGGCATCGTTCTGGGTGTGGATTGGTTACCGCCAGCTCTATTCGGCGTTGCAACCATGATTGTTGCATCGATTGTCTCGACACTTGGCGCTGTAGTTGTTGGTGTCCCCGTCGGTGTATTAACCGCTATTTTTATTGCTGAGATTGCTCCTAAGCGTCTTGCCGATATTATTCGACCAGCAGTTGAGCTTCTAGCGGGTATCCCGTCGGTAGTTTACGGCTTCTTTGGTCTAGTAATCATCGTTCCTATGATTCAGAACATCTTCCAAGTACCAGCGGGTAACACTATCTTCGCGGGTATCATTGTTCTGGGTATCATGATTCTTCCTACCGTTATTACGGTTTCTGAAACTTCGATCCGCGCTGTACCTCGTACGTACAAAGAAGGCTCACTTGCACTGGGTGCTTCGAAAATCTACACGATTTTTAAGTTACTCGTTCCTGCTGCACGTTCAGGCATTATGACTGGTGTGATTCTGGGTATCGGTCGTGCACTGGGCGAAACGATGGCAATCATCATGGTGATGGGTAACGCGCCAGCAATGCCAGAAGGCATTCTGGACTCAGCTCGTACGTTAACAGCAAACATTGCTATTGAGATGTCTTACGCAAGTGGTATCCACGCGAGTGCACTGTACGCAACCGGCGTTGTGCTTCTGGTATTCATCATGATGTTAAATGGTGCTCTGCTTTATCTTAATCGTGAAAAAACGAAGTAGGCGAGGATTAGTAATATGGATCGCGTAAAACTAAAACAAGCACGTCAAACGAAAGATAATATCTTGAAAGGTTTTATCTGGGCGGCAGCAGCAGTCACCGTTGGTTTCTTATTCTGGATCATTTGGTACATCCTATCGAATGGCCTGCAATACGTAGACTGGAACTTCATCACCGACGACTACACTCGAACCGGTGAAGAACGTGGTATTTTCCCAATGATCATTGCCACGATCTACATGGTAATCGCATCGATTGCAGTGGCGGCGCCACTCGGCATTATGACGGCAATATACCTAACCGAATACGCAAAAGTGGGCAGTAAACTGGTTAAAGTGATTCGTTTCTGTACAGAATCTTTAGCGGGTATTCCATCGATTATCTTTGGTCTGTTCGGTATGACCTTCTTTGTTTCGATTCTTGGTCTTGGCTTCTCGATTCTGTCGGGTGCACTAACACTAAGTATCCTGATTCTTCCTGTAATCATTCGTACTACAGAAGAAGCATTGATGTCAGTACCACAAACTTATCGTGAAGGTTCATACGGCCTTGGCGCTTCAAAAATCTACACTATCTGGCGTTTGATCTTACCAAGCGCAATGCCAGGTATCTTAACTTCGGTCATTCTTAGTATTGGTCGTGTAATTGGCGAATCAGCACCTGTATTTTTAACAGCAGGTATGGTGGCACGTGTTCCTGAGTCGGTATTCGATTCTGGCCGTACACTAACGGTTCACCTATATAAGCTGACAACAGAGCTATTTACTATCGATGAGTGGAACCAAGCCTACGGCACGGCGACAGTCCTAATCGTATTGGTTCTCTTGATCAACATGGTTACAAAACTGATTGCGAGACGCTTCAACACGGCAACTTACTAAGCTCATTAGCTGGCTCAACAATAAAGAGAGCCACCGTGATAAAGAAAGCATCAAGTTAGACACGAATTTAAGAATTTAGAGATTACGAATATGAACAAATTTGATATTGAGAACCTAGATCTGTTTTACGGCGACAACCAAGCGCTTAAATCTATCAACCTGCCAATTCCAACGCGTCAGGTAACGGCACTGATTGGCCCATCTGGTTGTGGCAAATCGACGCTGCTACGTTGTTTGAACCGTATGAATGACCTAATTGAAGGCGTTACTATCAAAGGTAAGCTGGATATGGATGGCACAAACATCTACGGCAATATTGATGTGGCTGACCTACGTATTCGTGTAGGCATGGTATTCCAAAAGCCAAACCCATTCCCAATGAGCATCTACGAGAATGTCGCTTACGGCTTACGCGCTCAAGGTATCAAAGATAAGAAACACATTGATGAAGTAGTAGAAAGTTCACTACGCAGTGCGGCACTTTGGGATGAAGTGAAAGACCGTCTTAAAGCACACGCATTTGGTTTGTCTGGTGGTCAGCAACAACGTCTATGTATCGCTCGTACGATTGCTATGGAACCGGATGTAATCCTGATGGATGAGCCTACATCGGCACTTGATCCAATCGCGACACACAAGATTGAAGAATTGATGGAAGACCTGAAGAAAGACTTCACTATCGTTATCGTAACGCACTCAATGCAGCAAGCGCGTCGTATTTCAGACCGCACGGCTTTCTTCCTAATGGGAGAGCTTGTAGAGCACAACGAAACGAGTGTTATCTTCAGCGAACCAAAAGATGATCGTACTAAAGGTTACGTAAACGGTGACTTTGGTTAATTCGATTAACTCAGTGCTGTTTTAGTTTTTTAAAGTGCAGCACGCTAACTGAAACGCAGGTTAGATAATCGAATAGATCGACAGAATTATCACTATAACTATAAGCGATGGAAGTTTTGCCCCACTCTAATGTGGGGCTTTTTTATGTCGCTAAAAAAGTATTAATGTCGATGAAATTTTGGGCAGGAAATCCCATTTTTGTCGTCCTTCTCATGCTTGTGATAATGTAAAAAGTGAAATTGCGACCCGCTTAACATCTCATTTTTAGTTACATTGATTGCATATCAAGGCTTCGGTATTTTTGCTTCAATCTCATTAGCCAATGGACGGAAGCTGTGCCTGTTAAAGCCTTTGCAAAACAAATATCTGCTACTCGCGACCACCGTCTGTTGGCAGAATCTCTTTTTGGTTACCTTGTTGAGGTGCTCGCGCCAAAAGGGATCGGAGTATTTGCCGAGCCAACACCAGAAGGTGATTCGTTACCCTTGTTTTCTTGCGGTGAGCTAACCTCCCTCGGCAAGTATCCCTCAACCTTTTGGCCTTGGGTTTCCCAGTTTGATACCGCAGATGGTGTGCTTCCAATGTCTATCAATACTTGTAAGTGGGAACACATGGAGGTGCTGGGTGGTGAGTCGTTCATCATGATGCTAGACAACGCGCCTGCCTGCAGAACTTATTTAATTGTTCAAAATTGCAATGCTCAGCAGATCAACCAAACGTTCGACCAAGATCTTGATGTCCTTCAACTAGCCGCAGCTCGCTGGCAGTGTATTCGTGCGGAAAAGAACGCGGCACTTGAGATCAAACACAGAGACACACGTGAAGCGCAGTACCTTGATGAAATTAAGCTGCGAGAGCTATTTGTTGAGAACATGAAACTAGTCCATCAGGTCGCGTTAGAGCTTTCTAATCCTGACTCTTTGGATGCTTTGTATAAGGCTTCTGTTGAGGCAGTGCGCGACCGTCTAGGCTTTGACCGTGCGATCTTCATGTTACTCGATATGAAAAAGCGCTGCTTTAGTGGCACTTACGGCACCGATGAGCGGGGAAAAACTAACAGCGAGCATCATACTCAGTACGATTTACATCAACTTGAAGCCGAATACATTGAGGCGTTGTCTGACAATCACATCAACCTAGTTATTATTGAGAAAGCGCCGCTATACACCGAAGGTAAGGTCGTAGGGCAAGGTTGGAATGGCATGTTGATCTTACGTGAAGGGGATAAACCCGTCGGTTGGATCGCAATGGACAATTACATTCACCGTTCACCCATCACTAATTATCAAAAGCAGATGCTTGAATCCTTTGGTTCTCTGCTTTCTCAGATCTACATCCGTAAGCGCCAAGAACAGAATATACGGATGTTGCACTCAAGTATGGTGGAGTTGTCTCGCTGCGATACCGTCAGTGAAGTGTGTAAATCGGCGGTGAGCTTTGCGATTCAGCATTTAGGCATCGACCGACTGGCCGTTTTTCTCACCGATAAAAATTGCAGTTACATGCAAGGCACGTGGGGCACGGACATAAAAGGCGATATTGTCGATGAATCTTATTATCGCTCAGAGCTGGTGGAGCGTGACATTGTAGCCGCCGCTCGCGCTTGCCCTAATCAAGTTGCCTTTGAAGAATCGGTGCCTATCTATCACGATTTCAATATTGTGGGTGTCGGTTGGACGGCAATGACAATGCTCACCACCAATACGGGTGAGCCGATTGCGTTTATTGCCGCGGATAATTTGCTAACTCGCAGCCCTTTAACCTCACAACTGCGTGAAGTGATACGTATCTTCGCTTCGAGTTTAGCGGAGGTGCTACAGAGAACTATGGCGCAAGAGGAGCTCAAAAAGCTCAATGAGACGCTAGAGCAAGAGGTCAGTAAGCGCACTCAAGAGCTTGAACGAGCCAATGAGCAGTTGGATATCATCTCTAAGCTTGACCCTCTGACTCGCCTTGGAAATCGTCGTATGTTGTCGCAGGTTTTAGATGATCTCAATTGTGATGATCAAGGGGCATTTGCCACAGACCACGAAGTCACGTTTGGACTCATTCTTGTTGACCTTGATCACTTTGGTTTGTACAACACGGTTTACGGGCATACGGAAGGTGACGCTGCTCTGCGCACTATAGGCAAGATACTTAATGCTCATGTTCATAGCGATAAAGAAACCTTCTGCCGTATTGGTGGTGAAGAGTTTATGTTGTTGATGATCGGCACCAACCATTCTGAGACCAAGCGGCGAGCAGAGTCGATCAGAAAATGCATTGAAGAGGCTAAGATCCTCCATTGTGAAAGCAGTACCAGCCAGTATTTAACCGCGTCTGTCGGGTATGCCTCGATAACTTCTGATCAGCACCAGTTTGACTTCGACCTACTGTATGGCAAGGCGGATAAAGCCTTGTATCAAGCCAAAGATTCGGGAAGAAATCGAATCGTTTCTGCGTTGAAACGTAAAAAGGTCGCAGTTTCAATTTCTTAGTGTGGTATCTGTTTTTTCCTATCGTAAAACGAATGAAGCCGTGATGATCACAATGTGGTCATCACAGCTTCGTTCTTTTTTGTTTACTTAGGTTGCTGGTTAACTAAAGCTTTTCCAATGTGCTCTTGCGTGCTTTGCTTGTGACTCGCTTTGGCTTCTTAACTGCTTTGATTGCTTGAGCCGGGTCCCATGATTGACTTGGTGAACCAGCTTCAGCATAGAGGCTCTGATTTAGCTTGGTTAGCTCAGTTTCAATCACTTCTATTGTCTCGTCACACAAGTCTGGGTTTTCAGCTTGCCACTGTTCAAACAAGGTTCTGGTCATCACGCCATCTTTCGCTTTCAGCGCTTCAATAAGCGCTTCTGCTGTATCTGATTGACGTTCATCTTTCTGCTTTGGTTTTACTGCTGTACCGCGGCGTGACCAGAAGTAGAAAGCAAACGCCGAGCTGATTAACCATAATGCTGCAAACAGCGCGGTTAGATAAGGCCATATTCCAGGGTTATCAACGGTAACAATCGTTGGGCTGGTTTGTTTGGTGGGTGTTTCTATAACAGGAGGCGGCGTGCTTGAGGTTACGCGATCACTTGCCTGAACTGACAACTCAAGCCCAAGAGCTTTATTGGTCTCTTGTGATTGCGAATCGGTGTTAAACCAAGTTTGAGAAACATCAGGTAGGGAGATGCTTCCAGATTCCTTAGGGATGAGAACCTGCTTATAAACAACGATAGCATTACCGGATTGGGTAGTGCCAAATTGCGGTTTCTCTTCATACACGCGCACCGATTTAGGGTAGGTGATGTTCAGTTTTGGTAACTGGTGTTGGGTCAAGTTGCTGGCTGTCATTGTGATGGTACGAGTTAACGAATCACCGGCTTCCATTTCAATATTCTGCTTGTCGCCACCTAAAGTATTATTACCTGTCAGCTCGTTGCCTTGGCTATCTGACCATTTCTGAATCAACTTGAAGTCCGATGTTGGTAACCACTCACCTTGATAGCCTTTTGGTACAGGATTCACTGTGACATCTAAGGTTTCAACAGGCGTGTCGAGCTGGAAAAGGCGCGTTGTGCTTGAGTTGTTGGTTGAGTAAACAACAGCACCGGTTAACTTTGGCCCTTGAAGCTGAAATTGTCCTGCTTGCTGTGACGATATATGGAAAGATTGCTGAACAACGGTGACTTCTTGTCCGTTGATAACATCTTGAAATTGCTTAGACTCTCCAATAGGTTCTACGTCTAATTTCGCTGAACTTGGTGGTGCGATTTTAGGATCTTGCAGTCTTCTAGGATCAGCCTTAATGATGAGTTTTACATCAAGCTCTGCGACCTCTTGAGGGTACAGCGAATCTTTACTCAGATTAAGTTGAAACTCGGCCATATCACTCTGCTTTGGAGCGGCTTTATTAACCGCAACGTTGATGGTGATCGGTTGGGTTTTTGCGCCTTCAATATCAAAGCTAGGAATTTCTAATCGGCCTAGTCGAAGCGGGGCAAGGGTAATATTCCACTCGCTAGACACAGTGCGGCTGCCATTGACGATTCGCATCGACGACCCAAAGCTTGGGGTGCTGACGTAGAAATCCTTCTGAAGGGGGGTTAGGTCTAAAGCACCGGACGATACTTTTTCATCGGTCGCCACTCTAAGTAGGAAGACTTCATCTTTGGTCACACTGTTTTGGGAAACACTCGCAACAGCGGTCGCTGCGAATACAGAATGTGACGAGAAAACACCGATTAGCAGTGTCAGTAGCATTGATAAAAATGGCTTGTTTAAAAATCGCATGGTTACCACTTTTTGTTTTGGTTGTTAGGAGCACTTTTTTGTCGTGCTTGTAAAATCATTTGCGCTTTAAGCAGTTGGCTCGGATCACGAGCGCTTTCTACTTGCTCAAGTTTTCGCATATCAGGATCGCTCGACATGGGTTGACCTGATACTTGTGCTGCGGCTTGTTGAGCATTGCTATCACTGTCGTTCTTAGCTGCCTCTTGTGCTTGGGCAATTTGAGATGCTGAGTCATCTTTATCTTGTGGCTGCTTATCTGCTTGACCCGCTTTGTTTTGTTGCTCAGCTTGCTTGTCATTTTCTTCATCCGTTTTGGAATCAGAGCGATTATCAGCTTGGCTTTGATCGGTATTCTGAGCTTGGCTTTCATTTTGATTTTGGCTGCCGCTTTGATCTTGCGACTTCCCATTGTCAGCTGAGCTTTGTTGTTGATCCTGCGAGCTTTGCGAAGAATCATTTTGCTGACCTTGCTGACCTTGCTGACCTTGCTGACCTTGCTGACCTTGCTGACCTTGCTGATCTTGTTCGTTTTGGTCTTTGGACTCAGAATCGTCTTGCTGTTGCTGTTGCTGTTGCTGTTGCTGTTGCTGTTGCTGTTGCTGTTGCTGTTGCTTCTGAGCCTGTTCGACAATCTCTAGGTTCTTCTTTGCATAAGCATGTTCAGGGTCGCTTTCGAGAATACGTTGATACTCTTTTATCGCTTGGTCGTATTTGCCTTGCTTTGCTTGTGCATTGGCGAGGTTGTAGCGAGCATCTTCGCTAGAAAGACCTTTTAGCGTCTGTTCGGCCGCTTCGAAATCACCAGCTTTGTATTGCGCTATGCCTTTCCATTCTTGCTGCTCGAACTGTTCTGCAGCTTGTTGAAAGTGCTCATCTTGGTACAACTGATAACCCACTTGGTCATCGGTTTTCCAAGGGTTTGCAAACGCAGTATTCGGTTGGCTGAACGAGACAAGTACTGCTAGGCCACACCAAATGACCCCTTTTCGAAATAGCCCAAGGGCAGGAAGTAACAGAAACGGCAATAGCCAGAAGCCGTTGTTCACTCTGGTGTTGAGCGAGTTATTGGTTTTAGTCACTTCTGATGTCGTTGCAACTCGGTCGAGGTAACTTGCGATGTGTTCAACGTCTGAGTTATCAAATTGAACTTCAGTGAACGTACCACCAGAGCGACGAGTCAGGTCGCGCATATTGTCTAAGTTAGTTTTTGCCACCACGGTTTGCCCTGAATCTGTTTGCAGCATCGACCCGCTTGGTAGAGAGATTGGCGCGCCACTTTCCGTGCCTACAGCCAAGATTGATAATGTCCAATTGCTGCCAGAGAGTAGCGAGTCGATCTCTTTCTTCTCTTGATCATCGATATCATCGCCAATCAGTACCAGATCGCCTTGATAGATATGAGCACGAGTCATCATCTCAATCGCAAGCTTAACTGCCGATGCTGCATTGCCGCCTTGGAAGGGCATGATATCTGGTGATAGGTTGGGTACCAGGTTCTTGATGGTGTTGATGTCAGACGTTAGCGGACTAATGGTGTAAGCATCACCTGCGTAGGCCACCATTCCCGTTAGGCCTTCTTTCCATAACGAAAGCAGATCCAGAGCCTTGTATCGCGCCTGTGTTAAACGGTTCGGCTTAATATCAGTGGCATACATAGACATCGACATATCCATGATCACAACTCGTGCCTGCGTTTTTTCAAAGCTTGGTTGTTCGTTTTTCTCGAAGCTTGGCCCAGCTAACGCAATAACGCCGACCAGCCACCAAATACCAAAGTAAGTACTGCGATTTTTCGAGGGTTTGTTCGATTCTGGCGCCAAATAACGGGCGATGTGTGACGCCAATAACCCTTGCTTGGATTGTCTCTTGCTAAGCCACCAAATAACGGGCAGCACGGCAAGAGCCAAGAACCAATATGGGTAGATAAAAGTAAAGTTAGACATTGTTTCTCCTAATGGCTAACAGCATAAATGCGAAGAACATTGCCGTCGACAGTGGCCAGACAAACCACTCTTGTTGTGGTCGCCAGATCTTAGTGGCGTTCTTCACGGGTTCTAATTGGTTGATGGTGTCGTAAATCGTTGCCAGCTCTTTGCTGTCTCGCGCTCGGAAGTACTGACCGCCAGTGCGTTTGGCTATTTCCATTAGAGTACGTTCATCCAAGTCTTGAGCAGTATTGACCTTACGAGTCATGAAGAACTCTTTGACCATCATTTCACCCGCACCGACACCCACGGTGTAAATCGTCGCGTTGTACTTCTTAGCAATATCCGCCGCTTCAAGTGGATCTAATACGCCCGCAGTATTACTGCCGTCACTGAGTAGAATCATTACACGCTGAGGGGCATCGCTGTCGACAAAGGTCTTGGTGGCAAGGCCAATACCATCACCAATCGCAGTTTGAGTACCGATAAGCTTTAACACCGCTTGATTGAGTTGTTGTGAAAGCGTGTCTCTATCTAACGTCAGTGGCGTCTGCAGATAGGCGTGATCAGCAAATAACACCAGTCCGACTCGGTCACCTTTGCGTCGCTCAATAAAGTCACTCAATACATGTTTTACCGCAGATAAGCGGTCGATGTATTCGCCATTGAACTGCATGTCTTCTTGGCTCATTGAGTAGGAGAGGTCGACAACCAACATCAAATCACGGTGTTTTGGCTGAAACTCAACCGGTTCACCGTACCAAACTGGGCGTGCCATGGCCGTTACCAATAAAAGCCAGATGATGACTGACAAAGCTTTGGGTAAGCGGCTGCTCGGCGTTTTGGTATTGCTGTCTTCTGGTAGAAATGGAAGCCTTAGGGCACTGCTTGATTCTGACCTTGGCGAGAACAAGTAAACGAGCAACGGCAGTGGCGCGATGAAGAACATCCACCACCAAACGAACTCGATGTTTAACAAGTTAGTGCTTAGAAAATCACTCATAACGACCTCGCTTTGGAGGAAGGGCTTTAAGAAGCCAGGTTTCGCAGTCATTAACCAATTGCTGTTGAGCCTTTTTCTGTTCGTCGGTCATTAAGGCTGTATCTTGGTAGAGCGCTTGTTGCCATTGCGATTGTTTTGCGGCGAACAAAGGTTTTGCCAATTGCGCATCTAAGAACGTCAGCCAATCATCACCAGATAAGCCTGCCACTTTTTCGCGTGGGAAATAGCTTAGTGCTGCCTGACGAACGATGTCTTGAGCTGCACTCGGAGACAAGGTATTTGAAGGCTGACTATCACGAAAGCAAGCAAGTGCTTCGTTCTTCGCGTATTGGTTCTTTTGTCTGCGTTTTATAATGAAAAATACTAATGCGATCAGAACGATGGCCGTGATAATGACTAGCCACCACCCCCATGCTAAAGGCCACCATGACGGTGCGCTTGGCGTAATAATAGGGCTCAAGTCGAGAGGTTGATTCATGACTGAACTCCTGATACTTGGCTCATTAACGATTGCGCACAAGACAATGAGCTGTATGGGATCGCCAAAGAAAGGCTCATTTGCATAAGCTGTTGCTGCTTCTGATCAAATGCGTGACTGAGCTTTACCTTTTCCTTGCTTGATGAAAAGTTAAACCATTGCGTTTTATTGCCGTCGGTGATCTGTTTTGAACCTTTGAAAGCAGTGACACCTTGCTCTAATGGATCGTAAAAATGCACCAAGCGAACTCGATTATGTCGACGTATTTGATTGATAAGTGAGTAATTACTTTCGCTATAACGAACAAAATCACTGAGCATAATGATATCGCTGCCTTTCGGGCAAAGCTGGTGTAGAGATTTCAGTCCATGCTCTAAGGTTGTGTTGCTGTGATTGTCTGGGTTGGTCAGTGCTGCGTTATTGATTTTTATGACTTTTTGTAAAATACGCAGCGGAGCGTGGTTGCTAGCACTGGGTTTAATCTCAATGATCTCTTGGCCAGTATCTATTACTGCGCCAATACGGTCTTTTTGAGCGACGGTTAACCAGCAAAGTTGGCTGGCAAAGTGCGCGAGTTGAACCGATTTAAGTAACAAGGTTGAGCCGAAAATCATACTGCTCGACAGATCTAAGAACAAAATAACAGGCTGTTCTCTTTCTTCAGAAAACAGTTTGGTGTGCGCCTTGCCGGTTCTCGCCGTGACGCGCCAATCAATGCTGCGGATGTCGTCGCCCGCCTGATATTGACGAACCTCAGAGAAATTCATGCCGCGACCTTTACGATTGCTCTCGTGTTGCCCGTTTAGTTGCGACCACAGGCTCTTGGCTGGAGGTAACCAGCGAACAGACTGCGCTTTGTATTGCAGCAGTTCATCCAGATTTAACGTGACGCCGTCACTATGGTTGGGTAATTGATTATTCATGCGCGTATCCCTATGCGCTACCAACCAACGAGATAAGGTGTGCGATCACTTGGTTTGCAGTGACCCCTTCAGCTTGTGCGTGGTAGCTACGAAGCAGGCGGTGACGTAATACCGGGAATGCCATCGCTTGAACATCTTGCGGCGTAACATAGTCGCGGCCAGCAAGCCAAGCGTGAGCGCGGGCACATCTGTCTAGGGCAATGGTTGCACGCGGGCTGACACCCATGTCTAACCATTGATCCAGTTGGTCGCTATATTGCTTAGGTTGGCGAGTCGCCATAACCAGTCGAATAATGTACTGCTCGATGGTATCTGCCATGTGAATGTTGAGCACTTCTTGGCGAGCTTCGAAGATAGTTTGTTGAGAAATAGGCTCTGGTTGAATAGGTTGGTTACCTTGAGCTTCGCCTCTGTTTAGGCGCAAGATCTCAAGTTCACTTTCCATGTCTGGATAAGCCACTTCTAAATGCAGCAAGAAACGGTCTAATTGAGCTTCTGGTAGCGGGTAAGTACCTTCCTGTTCAATCGGGTTTTGCGTTGCCATCACCAAAAACAGATCCGGTAGAGCATAGGTTTTTCGGCCAGCCGTGACTTGCTTCTCAGCCATCGCTTCTAACATAGCGGCTTGTACTTTCGCCGGAGCACGGTTGATCTCATCCGCTAGAATAAGCGAGTTAAAAATCGGGCCCGATTGGAAAGTGAACTCTCCAGTCTCAGGACGGAAGATGTCGGTACCAGTTAGGTCGGCAGGCAATAGATCGGGGGTAAATTGAATACGGTGAAAATCTCCCTCGACACAGTCAGCCAATGACTTTACTGCACGGGTTTTTGCCAACCCTGGAGGCCCTTCAACTAGGATATGACCATCTGCCAATAAGGCGATCATCAGTTGCTTAACGAGCTCTTGCTGACCAATGATTTGAGACTCTAAGTAGTTTTGAAGGACTTCGAAGTTATTTTTATGCATTTTTGGACTCTCTGGGGGCCATTTGATTCTTATTTTGAGTATTGGTCACTTATTAATAGGAAAAAGTTCCAGTACATTTGCGGAATTTATTTTTTCAAAATTGGAAAGATTTACAAGTGTTTAGCTAAAAACATCGTTAGGGTGTGATTATTACCATATCAATTGGTTTTTATATACAAAAGCTCGGGGGGAGGTCGTTGTTTGAGTGCGGTTAGATATCATGGCTGAGAGCTAAAATCGATTCTCGAAAGTACGATATTTGCTCAGTTAATTCATATCTAATCTGAATGGTTTTTTATTGTTACATCATATTTGCAGTTTTTTTGAGAGAAAAGTCTCTAGTTTTACTGGTTTTGGCCGATACATCACTCAGATTGTGCATTGCTTGTTGGAGTGCACTAAAAAAGTCCTGTTCAGGGTATACCAATAACGAGCGATTCTTTTAAAGGTCCAAATATGTTTAAAACTAACTCTCTGAGTATCAAACAAAAAGTTGTACTTGGAATTACCTTTGCGGTTCTTGCATCGACAGTGATTGTCGGTGCGATGGCACAACAGCAAGCAAGAGATGTATTGAGTCACCGTTTGGTTGATATTGAGCTTCCCGGTATGTTGGAGCGAATCAATGGTGAAATTGACCGTGAAGTCTCTCAGTTATTGTTAGCTGCGGAGCAAATTGCTTCAAATGAATTCATTTCTGACGCTATCGAATCGACCGAGCGCGATGCCGCGCTAGAGAATAAGCTGGTTAAACAACTGAACAATGTTCGCAACCAATATCAGTTGAACGATGCCTCGGTGGCGAACCGTCAAACAGCTTACTACTGGAACCAAGATGGTTTCTTACGCCAGCTAAACCAACAACAAGACGGTTGGTTCTTTGGCTTTACGCAATCTGGACAGCCAACCATGGTGAGCATGTTCCAAGAAGCGAATGGCGAAGTGAAGATGTTTGCTAACTATCAGCAGCCTTCTGGTTTAGCGATGTCTGGTCTATCAAAATCGATGGACGACATGGTTAATCTGCTGAACGGTTTCAAGATTGAAAATACAGGCTTTGTATTTTTGACCGATAGCCAAGGTGATGTACAAATTCACCGTGAGCGTTCTCGCAGTGATTCTTCGCTTCAACAACTTTACGGAACTCAATCAAGCCAACTATTGAACAAGTCGGGCTTCAATCTGATTACCACTGAGAGCCAAGGACAAGAACTGTTTGTGGCGAGTTTGTATGTGTCGTCAATGGACTGGTTCGTTATTGGTGTGGTACCAACCGGTGAAGTGTTTGCTGAGCTCGATGCGACTGCGCAGAAGATGCTGATCATGACTGCTATCGTGGCTTTAGTCTTTATCCTAATGGGCGTAGTGCTAGCAAACAGCATTACTCAACCAATTAAACTTTTGGCTAAGCGATTCGGTGACCTTGGCGAAGGTGATGGCGATCTGGCGCAACGTATCGAAGTGAAAGGCAACGATGAAATTGCACAGCTTTCAAAAGGCTTTAATGGATTTATTGAAAAGATTCACGAGTCTATGAAAGAAGTATGCTCGACAAGCCAAGCGCTTCAAGTGGCAGCAGAGAGTGTTTCGAATAAAGCCCACATCACCCACGACAATAGCCAAGAGCAACGTGATCAAACCCTTCAAGTGGTTGCTGCCATTAATCAAATGGGCATGACCATCAGCGAGATTGCATCGAACGCGGCAACAGCAGCAGAAACGGCAACACAAGCGTCAGGCAATACGGAAGTCGGTCGCTCTGTGGTGAACAAAGCAAAAGACGCAATTAGCCGCTTAGCTCAAGATATTGAGAGCACGGGTCAGGTAGTAGAGCAACTGGCTTCTACAACTCAAGACATTGGTTCTATTCTGGGGGTTATCCGTGATATTTCAGAGCAAACCAATTTACTTGCATTGAACGCAGCGATTGAAGCCGCGCGTGCCGGTGAGCAAGGTCGTGGCTTTGCCGTGGTAGCAGATGAAGTTCGTAACCTCGCAAGTCGTACAGCAGACTCAACGGAAGAGATTCAGAAGATGATCAACCAACTGCAAAGCGATGCTAAAGATGCAGTAGCAGCAATGAGTACAGGTAAAGTCATTACCCTTGAAGGTGTAGCAGCATCGGATGAAGCGGTAGATGTACTGGGTGGCATTTCGGACCGCATCGTAGACATCACCGATCGTAACACGCAAGTCGCAACGGCAACGGAAGAGCAATCAACCGTAGTTCATACCATCAACCAGAACATTGAAGAGATTAACGCAATCAATGAAGTGACAACGGGTACCGCTGAGCAGCTTGCTGAAGCGAGCCAAGAGCTCCGAGACCTTTCTTCACGTCTGGATAAGATGGTTGGCTCGTTTAAGCTTTAATCTCTTTAAGCTTTGATTCCTTTAAGCTGTAGCATGGCTTAGAAAGGGACACAGACGAAGAGCTGGATTCATTTAATCGTGAATCCAGCTCTTTTTATTTACGGGCTTGTTTTCTTCTAACTGGCCTTAGCTTGATCTGGTTTCGGGCTTTGCACTTAATCGCTCTAGCATCACAGAGCGTAAATGAGTAAAATCTGATTAGGTTTAATATTTAGGTAAGTATCATGAGCGATTTTGAAAAAGAACTAGAGCAGATGACTCAAGAGATGGGCGATGAGCCAGAAGTAAAACTGCCATCAATTGAAGAGCAAAAAGCGATCGTTGCTGAATTTAAGCGACTAGAAGCGGAAGGCAAACTAACACCAGAAGTGTTAGAAAAGCATTTTGGCCAGTTCAACAAAACAAGTGATACGCCAATCCACTAAGTTTCTGCAGGGCCAACCTATATCGTTTAGATAGGGTGGCTTTTTAGCTCAAACAAATAAAGGTCTAGCATCCGCTAGGCCTTTTTTATTGCCGCTCGAAAAAGCTAACTGAGCGGTGCGCAAGACTAAAACATCAAAGCGAAAGTAGTTGGCGCCTTTAAACAAAAAATCCCTCTTACTTGGTAAGAGGGATTCGATATGGGCAAGTTATATCTTAAAAAGGCGAACCGATTAGTCGGTGCCGTACTCTTTGTACAAGCGACGGCATGCGCGACCATCGCTATGGAACAAGTGACAACGGTGCGCAGGAATACCAATCGCTAGCTTGTCACCAGACTCAATCGTCAACGTGTCTGGTTGGCGATAAATAACGTCAGCATCAGCACTTTCGAGGTTTAGGTACACTTGTGTTTCGTTACCTAGTTTCTCTACCATCATCACTTCAGCTTCAATCGTCGCATCACCTGTTTCAGCAGACAACAAGTGTTCAGGACGAACACCTAGAGACATACGGTCACCAGCATTGACAGTCGTACCATCAACTGGGATCCAGAAAGTCATACCGTTAGAAAGTTGAACTTGTACGCGTTCTGCTTCAGCTTGCTCGATGTGAACCGACATAAAGTTCATCTTCGGCGAGCCAATAAAGCCTGCCACGAAACGGTTTTTAGGGTAGTGGTAAAGATCAAGAGGTTTACCCACTTGAGAAACATAACCGCCATCAAGAACAACAATCTTATCGGCCATTGTCATCGCTTCCACTTGGTCGTGGGTAACGTAGATCATGGTGCATCCAAGTTGACGTTGTAGTTTAGTGATTTGCGAACGCATTTGAACACGCAACGCAGCATCTAGGTTAGATAGAGGCTCATCAAGTAAGAATACGTTTGGTTGAGAAACCAGAGTACGACCGATAGCAACACGCTGACGTTGACCACCAGATAGGGCTTTAGGCTGACGCTCAAGAAGGTGACCAAGCTGAAGGATTTCTGCAGCATGTTCAACACGCTTATCAATTTCAGCTTTGTTAGCGTTCGCTAGTTTCAGGCCGAAAGACATGTTGTCGTAAAGGTTAAGGTGAGGGTAAAGCGCGTAAGATTGGAATACCATACCTACGCCACGCTTTGAAGGCTCAACGTCATTCATGCGTTGGTCGCCAATGTACAAATCACCAGACGTAATGTCCTCTAGACCTGCGATACAGCGTAATAGCGTCGATTTACCACAACCTGATGGTCCAACGAATACTACGAACTCACCTTCGTTGATGTCTAAGGTTACGTCCTTAGAAATCTGTACATCACCATATGATTTATAAACGTTTTTTAACGTGACACTCGCCATCTAGCTAGTCCTCGATCGATCAAATTTTAAGTTTTACTGCTTATCATTATAAGAAATTTTTGGGTCAGCAGTAACTGTAGGAATTGGTAAGTATTGAATGAGTAAGAAAAAAAGTGGGTGAGACTTGGATTCTTTAACCAAGCCCACCCGTCATAGCCAAACTGGTGCCTATTTCCCCCACATCCAGCTAAATCTCCCCCGTGATTCAATCACAGATTTAGCTCGATGCTTAATAAAGACAACAGCGGGCAGTGAAGCCAACTAAATGAACAGTGCGGTTACACACGACATTCGCTGGTAAAGGGTTCTTACTATCCACTCTTGGATGGATGCAGTTTCGGTGAATTGGCGCAATGGTACATCCTCCCAATGAAAATTTAACGAGGGGGAGTAGTAGGGGAGGAGTAGATAAATGGGGTTATTAATAATTGGCGATCCAGTTCAAATAAATCCACCCCATAACGGTGATGTTGATCACGATGAGTATGGATTTTGTGATTTCAGTCTCTAATCTGACCGGATGGCGATCACGAAATTAAGCCATAATAGCTAGGGCGTAGTGGCTAGGATGATGAGTTAGAGTCTATTTTCTCAGATCATAAGCCCTGAAAACTGGCTCGTCTTGGTAGATGTGCCCTACGTATAAATATAAAAAGGATATTCACATGAAAAACGCTCTAAGCGCTGTAGCTCTAGGAACATTAGTTGCTCTGGGTTCTTTTGGTGCAAATGCTGCTATCGAAGAAGGACAACTAACTATCTGGGTAGGTGGTGACAAAGCTTATGAAGGCATGGCTGAAGTAGGTAAACGCTTCGAAGAAGACACTGGTGTTAAAGTAACAGTGGCTTTCCCTGACAAACTAGAAGAGAAGTTCTCTCAAGTTGCAGCGGCTGGCGATGGCCCAGACATGATCTTCTACGCACCCGACCGTTTTGGCGGCTATGCAGAAGCGGGGCTTCTTGTTGATATCAAACCTTCTAAAGAAATTAAAGAAGGTATCGTAGACTTCGCATGGGACGCTGTTTCATACGAAGGTAAAACAATCGCTTACCCAGTAGCGGTTGAGTCAGTTTCTCTAATTTATAACAAAGCGCTTGTTCCTAACCCACCTAAGTCTTGGGAAGAAATCCCAGCACTTGATGCTGAACTTAAAAAAGATGGCAAAAAAGCGATCATGTGGCCTCTACGTGGTGGCGCTTACTTCACATGGCCTCTACTTGCAGCTGACGGCGGTTACGCATTCAAACAGACTGCAGAAGGTTACGACATTAAAGATGCGGGCGTAGCGACTGAAGGTGTTCAGAAGTCTCTAGGTTTCATCGAGAAGATGGTACAAGACAAAGTTATCTCTGCAGACATGGATTACTCAGTTGCTGAGTCTGAATTTGTTGCGGGTAACGTTGCAATGACAATCAACGGCCCTTGGGGTTGGGAAAACATCAAGAAAGCTGGCGTAGATTACGGCGTAGCAACTTTACCTAAGTTCAACGGTAAAGCGTCTAAGCCTTTCGTTGGTGTATGGGCTGGTGGTATCAGCACTGCTTCTCCAAACCGCGACCTAGCTGTTGAGTTCATGGAAAACTACCTACTAACTGATGAAGGTATGAAGAGCCTGAATGACGACAAGCCACTAGGCGCTGTTGCTCTTAACTCTTTCCAACGCCAACTAGACAGCGACACTCGTATTGCAGCAACAATGGACAACGCGATGAATGGCGAAATCATGCCTAACATCCCTCAGTTCACAACGTTCTGGTACAGCATGGAAGAAGCGATCGGTAACGTAGTTGACGGTCGTCAAACAGTAGACCAAGCACTAAAAGCTGCTGAAGGTCGTATGACTAAGTAACAACCAAGCACTACCTTTTAAGGAGAGGGTAACCTCTCCTTACTTTTCTATTTTTTATCTATATCGCTAGCAGGTTCCTCTATGCAGTCAGTTCAAGGTACAGATGCTATCCCAGCACCATCAAGCCTTCTAGGCAGTAAAAGCGTCTTCATCAAATGGGGGTTGCTTGGTAGTGTTGGCTTAATTAACGGCTACGCTACAATTCTAATGTATTCACGCGGTGAGCTTGCTTTTGCGCTGCTTACTGTGATTTTAACGGCTTTGGCACTTTACATTTTTGGCAGTAAGAAAACTTACGCCCACCGTTATATTTATCCGGGTATTGCCGGAATGATCTTGTTCATTCTTTTCCCATTGGCTTATACCGTCGGGCTTGCGTTCACTAACTACAGCGCAAAAAACCAACTATCTCTAGAGCGTACTCAAACCGTTCTTTTAGATCGCTCATTCCAAAGCGGTGATAGCTACCCATTTACTTTGTACAAGACTGATGACGGTCACCAGATCGTTGTGAAAGATGGCGACCAGCTGTTAGCAACAGACGTATTTTCTTTTGAAGATATGAGTGCAACAGAGATGGACCTATCTGCAATTGAGTCTGCACAAGGTGAGAAAGAGAAGATCAAAGCGATCATCCAAAACCGTTCTGCGATTAATGCGGTTGATTTCCATCTGCCTAACGGCGACGACATCCGCATGAGTGGCTTACGTAAGTTTGCTTCTGTTGCTCCGCTTTACACGCTACAAGACGATGAACAAACGTTAATCAACAATGAAACGGGTGAAGTTCTCAAGCCGAACATGGAAGAGGGTTTCTATCAACCTGTTGATGCCAATGGTGAGTTTACTGGTAACACAATCTCCCCGGGCTTTGTGGTTAATATTGGTACACATAACTTTGAACGTGTTTGGAAAGATGATGGTATTAAAGAACCATTCATCAGCATCTTTATTTGGACGGTGATCTTCTCGGTATGTACCGTAGCGTTCACGCTTGTTATCGGGCTTGTACTTGCGAATATCGTGCAATGGGAAGAGCTAAAAGGTCGTTCAATCTATCGTGTTCTACTGATTCTGCCTTACGCAGTACCAGCATTCATCTCGATTCTTATCTTTAAAGGTCTATTCAACCAGAGCTTTGGTGAGATCAACATGGTGCTTGAGAATATCTTCGGCTTAAGCCCGAATTGGTTCTCTGACCCAATTCTTGCGAAAACCATGGTGTTGATGGTTAACACGTGGCTAGGTTTCCCTTACATGATGATTCTATGTATGGGTCTACTAAAAGCGATTCCTGATGATTTGTACGAAGCGTCAGCGATTGATGGTGCGAACTTCCTTGATAACTTCAAGCGTATTACATTCCCATTGATGATTAAGCCGCTTACACCGCTATTGATTGCAGCGTTTGCCTTTAACTTCAATAACTTTGTAATGATTCAACTATTGACGAACGGTGGCCCGAACATGATTGGCACCTCAGAGCCAGCGGGTTACACAGACTTGCTTGTAAGCTACACCTACCGAATTGCATTCGAAGGCGGCGGCGGTCAAGACTTTGGTCTAGCAAGTGCAATCGCAACGCTTATTTTCCTATTGGTTGGTGGACTTGCGTTACTAAACCTTCGTTTCACTAAACTGTCTCAAGATTAAGGAGCACGACAATGGCTATGGTACAAGGTAAAGGCCTTAAATACCGAGTGTGGGCAACGCATGCAGTGTTGTGGTGCTTCTTGGCAATGATTATCTTCCCACTACTGATGATCATCGCTATCTCGTTCCGTGAAGGTAACTTCGCAACAGGTAGTTTGATTCCCGATAACCCATCACTGGAGCACTGGAAATTGGCTCTTGGTATGTCGGTAACGAATGCTGACGGCTCGGTGACACCACCTCCATTCCCAGTACTAACGTGGTTATGGAACTCAATTAAAGTCGCGGGTGTGACGTCGCTTCTTATTGTGGCATTGTCTACAACATCGGCTTATGCATTTGCTCGTATGCGCTTCAAAGGTAAAGAAACTATCCTGAAAGCGATGATGATTTTCCAAATGTTCCCAGCAGTACTGGCTCTAGTCGCTATTTACGCGCTGTTCGACAAGCTTGGTCAATACATCCCGTTCTTAGGCTTGAACACGCACGGTGGTCTAATCTTCTCGTACTTAGGCGGTATCGCACTGCACGTTTGGACGATTAAAGGTTACTTTGAGACGATTGATAACTCGTTGGAAGAGGCTGCTGCACTGGATGGTGCAACGCCTTGGCAAGCATTCAGATTGGTTCTATTACCACTCTCTGTGCCTATTCTAGCGGTTGTGTTTATTCTTTCGTTCATCGCAACAGTAGGTGAAGTGCCTGTAGCGTCTATCCTTCTAACCGATGTGAACTCTTACACGCTAGCGGTAGGTATGCAGCAATACCTATATCCTCAGAACTACCTATGGGGTGACTTTGCGGCAGCGGCTGTACTTTCAGCACTTCCGATTACTATCGTGTTCTTACTTGCTCAACGTTGGTTAGTTGGCGGTTTGACGGCAGGTGGTGTAAAAGGATAAGCTGTACCCTATAAGAAAGACAAAGAGCGACCTTATAGGTCGCTCTGTATTGGCATTTTTATTACATCATTTGGTTTGGCCGCCGATCAGTAATAAAAATAACCCTCAGGTTACGCATAGCTGGCTACTAATCTGGTTCCTTACGCTATTAATGATTAGTGGTTTTTGTAACTCTAACCCAGGTATTTACTTGGGTTTTTTTATGCCTGCTACTTTTTGCTTTCTACTTTGTCCGGATGTTCGTTTTACCTGTCAGTTTTTGTGCTCATATCTGCTTTAGCCACTAAAGTTTCGAGTCACTTCTCTCCCGAACCTCTCCTGCCTCATTCCTTTTACAGGATGGCATGAACGAGTCTCACAAATCAGACACTCAGTATAAGGGGCAGTTGCTCTATTGATATATTGCTAATATTTCAATGCGTGATACTTCAATGATTTGTATGCAACGATTAGCCTGATTGCACAGAAAATGTCTATAACGGCAGGCTACTGTTGATGCATTGTGAATGGCTATCACTCGTAGTTATTGGTTTGCTTGGAAGTATCTTTAGATTCAAAGATAAGAGGGAATCGGATGTTGAGGTTAGAATTCTCTACTAGAAGGAGCACAGCCAAGATGCTGCAACAGCACATAGATGCTTTCTTGATCGAGTGCCACACGACGAAATAGATCCGCAAACGTCTGGTCACCACCAAAACAAGTTTGGATGTAGTGGTTAATTTCGTTGCTGTCGTAGCCTTCGACGTACAAAGTTCTAACCCATTGGTACTCAACCGCCTTTAAATTGTTCAGTGTAGATTCGCTAAGAGTGGGACGTGTGACGCTCAAGAGTGGCTCCAGGAAATTCAAATACATCCATTATGATTGGCGGTATTTAAACAGAGCAAAATGACGACTTTATTACAGTCAAAATAAATCCGCGAACAAGTGTCGATTCATTTCAACCTTTGGCTGGGCATCACGGTCTCATAGGTTGTATTAGATCTACTGAGGCTTTGCTTGCAAAGAGCGAGGGTATTAGACCAACCAATGCCAAGCAGGTGCTTGGCATTGTAATAAGGTCTTGTAGTGTAGAGTGGTTGGTGAAGTTTACTTAAGGTACTTTACGTGTGCTTCCATCTCTTCACCGATCTGTTTTCGCATGTTCATTAGGCGAATAGCCGAATCTCTTAATTCGATGTCTTCTGGTGTTTCTGGCACCCACTCCGGCACCTTAGTCGGGTTACCATTTTCATCAACAGCGACCATAATAACGATACAGTGAGTCGTTAGGCGGTTGTTGAGTTCTTTAGGGTCGCTGGCTTGAACGTCGATAGCGATGTGCATAGAAGATGAACCGGTATAGATGACCTTCGCACTTACCTCTACAAGGTTGCCAACATGGATCGGAGCTACGAATCGAATCCCCCCTGCGTAAGCGGTAATACAATATTTACCACTCCACCCAGCAGAACAAGCGTAGGCTGCTAAATCGATCCACTTCATTGCTGCACCACCATGAACTTTACCACCAAAGTTCACATCCCCAGGTTCAGCTAAAAAACGCAGAGTAACGTCTCGTTTACCATCTGGTCGGTTATTGTTACTGCTCATCTATCTTCCTTCATTATTATTGCGCTGTATAACATGCTTGTTACTTGCTAATAACAATATACTTAAGATGACATAAATTAAAGCGGTGTTTCTCACGATTAAGACTATTTTTTCAAACAGGTGACGAACGGATGAATATTGATGTTTAAAGGCGGTAGAGGCGAGTGGCAAACGCGGATGAAGCAAGATTGAGCAGGTGCCTAACCATATTGAGTAAGAACCAATAAATGTTGAGCTGACAGCTAGAAAGATCGATTGCAAAAAAAAACACCTAGCGTAATGCTAGGTGTTTCTAAGCCGTTTGGTACTCATTGCGGTACCTTATTTTGTTTTAGCCAACTAACCGCTGTTTATCTGGTTTAGTTAAATTATTTTAGTCTTTTTACCACTAAAGTGGTAGTTAAAACTATTTGTTATTCAGCTCATTTTTACTCTTGAATAAAGTATAGATCCTTCGCGTAGATATTTCCTTTCGGATTATTGTTAGGGAAGCCTTTGAGAGTATTTCGCACTAATCGGGTGTGATTGTAATGATATAAAGGCATAACTGCTGCAGATTCGTTAAGTAGCGATTCAGCATGCTGGTATAAAGTAAAGCGTTTAGACTGATCTTCCGTTTTACTTGCTTGCTGTAAGAGCTCATCGTAATCGGGATTACAGTAGCCACTCTCATTTGCTGTGTGATCACAAGTGAACGCCTCTAACAGTGCAGAAGGCTCTGGGTAGTCTCCAAATGCCCATGAGCGTGCAACTTGATAGTCACCAGCGCCTTTTGCCGCAACATACGCTTTCCACTCCATGTTTTCCAATTCTACCTTCACACCCAGCGGCTTCCACATCGATGAAATCGCTATTGCTATCTTTTTGTGATTTTCACTGGTGTTATAAGTCAGTGTGAATTTGAGTGGGTTGCTCTCGTTGTATCCAGCGTCAGCAAGTAGTGTTTTGGCTTTTGTTAAACGCTGCGTGCTGTCTAAAGAATTGAATTCGGATAAAGGCGCTGTGTAGTCAGGAATATTATTCGGCGTCACGCTGTATGCTTCTGGCTCACCTTGACCTGTAACTTTCTCGACAAGAATCTCACGATTGACGGCCATGCTCAGTGCTTGGCGTACTCTTACGTCATCAAACGGTGCTTGACGTGTATTGAATGAATAAACGTAAGAGCCCAATAGAGCTTGCGCTTTGATTTGCTCAGGGCTTTCTTGGATTAATTTTTGGTAGTACTCAAGCTGGACACGATTGGTCATATCAATCTCACCAGCTTGGTAACGAATCAGCTCGGCATTTTGAGAAGATAGACCGAGATAGGTTACCTTATTGATGACTGTCGATGTGTCATCCCAATAGTTTGGGTTTCTCTCGACTTCAACGTATTCGTTAGGCACCCATTTACTCAAAGTGTAAGCACCGTTGGTCGCGATATTTTCAGCGCGAGTCCATTGGTCGCCTTTCTCCTGCACCAATTTAGCAGGCAGAGGGAAAAAGGTCTTGATGCTCATTAGACTCATAAAGTAGGGCGTAGGTTTTGAAAGTGAAATCTCAACCGTGCGCTCATCTAATGCTTTTATGCCAAGCTCAGAGGGAGCTTTGTCTCCTGATAGAATCTCGCTAGCGTTCACGATGTTAGCCGTCGAAAAAACAAAACCCGTGTTGTTACCTGTTTTAGGAGACACAGCGCGCTGCCAACCAAAGACAAAATCGGATGCTGTGACTGGCTCGCCATTCGACCATTTGAGGTTCTCTTTCAATACAAACGTCACGGTTTTGCCGTCTTTGCTGATAGACCACTCTTTGGCTTGCCCTGGGATGATTTGCCCATCACTGTCCTCAATCACAAAGCCTTCAAACATATCATTGACGATAATGTCACCGGGCATACCTGAATTTACGAAGCTTGGGTCTAGTGTGTTGGGCTCTGCGCCATTACCACGTACAAAATGTTGTTCCTCAGCTAATAGTTCTTCAGCTAATGGCACATCAGCAGGAACAGTGGCAGAAAAACTTGAAGCAGATGACAAAGCAAGCAGGGACGAGATGATCACAGGGAGCGTTGGTTGAGTCATTGTAATTCCTTTTACAACTTAAACAGTACTTAATACATTAAACCTGAGTCGGTAACATGTTGCAACCACAATGAACGCGTATTAAAAGCATTTGAAAGGCTTGTGAATAAAACAACAGTGCCTACTTCGGAAGTAGGCACTGTAAGAAAAGTGAGTTTGAATATTTACCCTAATGTGAGCGTTGGGTAATGCGTTTAGCTTTGTTGAGGGAGAGGAGCCTCAAGCCTTGGTTTTCTTTTGATTTGAGCAAGAATGACACCTGAAATCACCATAACACCACCAATGATGTGGAACTGGTTAATCTCTTCGCCAAGCCATGTCGCGGCTAATACGATCGCAACAACCGGAAGCAAGTTCATGAACATCGCGCTTGAGTCAGCACCAATGGTGTCAATCGCTTTCACCCACATCCAAGGCGCTAAGATTGAAGCGGCAACCGCGGCGTAAGCTATCAATGGGATCGCTTGTTGCGGTGGTAAAAGCTGTTCGCTGGTAAGCCAAAGTGGCGTAAGCATCGCGACAGCAAACAGACCCTGAATGTAAATCACCACCCAGCTACTGATGGGCATTTTCCAGCGTTTCAATAGCACACAGTAAGACGCATAAACAAAGGCCGCAATCAGCATATAGCCATCGCCTTGAGTCAGCTCTTGATGCATGAAGAATAAAGGATCGCCTTTACCTAACATCAGAGCTAAGCCTGACAGTGACAACACACCACCCACAATACTCAAACTAGAAATCGACTTGTGCAACAAAGGAACGCTTAGAAACACACTGATCAACGGGACTAAAGACGTGATCAATGCCATGTTGGAAGCGGTTGTGGTTAAGCCGGCGTAGTAGCCTAGAGATTGGTTCAACACCATGCCCAAAAAGCCGAGGAACGCTAATTTCGATAGGTTTGGCTTAATGACAGCCCACTGCTTCATCACCGGGCGAATACAGAAAGGCGTGAGAATTAACATCGCAAAAAACCAACGGTAAAAACTCATCGCGCTAGGTTCTATGGTGCTTGCAGCAAGCTTGTTGACGATTGCATTGGCGCCCCAGATACAGACTGTAAAAAATGGTAAGAGATAATGCATGTGAATTCCGTGGCGAATGAGTTGATGCGGCTAGTTTGACAGGTCGTTATATTTACAAGTATCTTTAGAAAGACATCAGGCGCGATAGGAAGACAAGTTTGAAAAAACAGTCCAGAAACCTTCATCCATCCTTATCAATTGATAAGGCACCATCCAACGTATTTATGAATTTTGAAGCGTTTCTTTCGAACACTGAAACCCGAGTTCATAGCCACTCATGGGGACAGGTTCAATTGATCAGTGGCGGTATATTAGAGATGGAAGCGGAAAGCACCCGATTTCTAGCACCACCACATTTGGCGATTTGGGTACCGGCCGGGGTGATGCATTGCAGTTATAACCGTAAGCCTTTGGACTACTGTTCGCTAAATATCGCCCCAGAACTCACGCAACACCTGCCAGATAAAACCAGCCTTATAAAGATCACGCCGATTGTGTCTTCTATCATCGATGACTTTCGCGAGCGTGGAATCAATGTTGCGGAAAAAGAACAAGATCAAAGGCTCGTTCAGGTACTGCTTGACCAACTTGCGCAGCGTGAGGTTGAACATCACTTCTTACCTTCGACCGACAATAAGTACCTCGCGCCCATATTGGCTTCTGTTGAAGAAAACCCAACCGACGAAGTGACACTGAAAGATTGGGCTGAACGTGTCCACACCACGGAAAGAACCCTTTCTCGCCACTGCCAGACGGAGCTCGGAATGAGCTTTACCGAGTGGCGGCTACGAGTACGCTACCTTTACTCAATGGACTTGTTGAGAAACGGCCAATCGGTTAAAGAGGTCGCTCTTACATTGGGTTACAACCAAGCAAGTCCATTTATCACCATGTTCAAACGTTACGCGAACCAAACGCCAGAGCAGTATAAGAACCGTTTGTTGTAGCTCGGTCTTGTTGCCAAAAGAACGGATGTTTGCGCTAGTTAGTGCGTAGATAGACCACAAGTGAATAGATAGACCATAAGTGAATACGTGCAGTATGAGCTTATGGAATCGCCCCTAACAGCCCATATATTTCGCTCTGTTGTTCGGTGACATCCTCATAGTGTTGGTTCAATAGAGCACTGTTGCTGCCGACCTTGAACAGCATGTACGTTTCTCCATCGACCTCGAACCAATTGAACGTTCCATGCTGGTTATACGTGGTCATTGTTTTGTTTATCCTCATGAAATATACATCAGCAGCGCAAGACATGCAGACGTACATAAGCCAAAGAAAGAAAAGAAAAACCACGAGCCTAATACTGTTTTTTCTTTTCCTACCTCTTCATTACTTTGTTGCCAGCCAAGTTCACGAACCTGAGCTTTTGTAAGATTTAAGTCTAGTTTCTCTATGTATCTGTTGAGTTCGTCATTGTGTACTGAGCTAATCATGTTCTATCTCCCCTAATCATTTGATTGGTATTTTAGGGGAGCTCAGTGTTTGGTTAAATTAGATATTTTGTAACAAGCGTTTAGATAAATAGAACACGATGAATAGCAAAAAGCCTCCGTCGTGGAGGCTTTGGTTAAAAGTGGTTTAGTCCATGGCTATCGCTATGTTTAAGCCCAAAAACTAAGTCTATGTCGAAGCTCAAGTCTAAGACTGTGATGGCGATACAAACCGGGTTTTCGATTCGTTTAATTGGTCAAAGAGGCTAAAGAATCCTCTCACATCATCTTTGTGGTTAGTGCTCACGTCAGCGCTTTCTAGCATTTGATCTAAGCTCTTCTCCCCAACAAAGTACTCTGCCCAAGTGCGTTTAGATACGCTGATTTCAAGGTCAGCTTGGCGATTGTAGTCTTCGGTGTCTGAGATAAACTCAGCGACAGTGCTACGTACATGCAATCCCATTGTTGGGGCATCCGAGTCTTTTATCGTAATTGCCATCATTTGGTCTTCCCCATAGCTTGCGATTGGGTCTAGACGCACTCGAAATTGGCCCACCAACGTCTCGGCTGGGGATCCTATGATTGAATTAGCATCTGAAAACACCACGCTTGGTATTTGGACTTTTCCTTCTAATTCAAGAGCCTTGGTTAGATACCAAGATCGGGGGATTGATGCCTCTGTTTGGTAGCCCATTTGTCTTAATGTGTCTGCCAAAAGCTGTTTAGCTTCTTCATCGTTCGGGACAACACGGACTAAGTAGCCGCCTAGTTCTGCTGACCATGCGAGTTCATTGTTGGCAATAGTCTTGTTTAGCTCTTGTTTTACCGCGTCTACTCCCCCAAACCCTTCAATGATTTTCTTAGCTTGAAGGTTCGGCTCAATACGGTTCAAGGTTTCAGCTTCACCGTTAAACCAACCAAGCGCATGGTAATAGATGTTTTTCGGATAATAAGAAAACTCACCATAAGTCATCTGGTTATGGGGTAATTCGGCGAGATCTTGTGGTAACTGAACCGAGTAGGTTAACTCTTCAGGTGTTTTACCTTGTAGAATCCCTCGAATAGTTTGGTCATAGAGGTACATAATTCCATCATAGTAACCGTTCAATGTGGTTTGGATCTCATAATGGCCACTGAGTGGTTCAGTGTGCGTGTTGATAAGATGTTCTGGATTTAAGTCTCTGATAAGGCGGATACCTTCAGCCCAAACTGTCGGATCACGATACACTGAACCTCTTAATGTGTAGAAGTTCGGGTAAGTTGGCCATAGGTGGTTGTTGAGTACCGTTTTGGACTCAGGCAGATAGACGATCACTTGATCGTCGGTATCACTATCAAAGTCGGTGTAGAAAACCATCTCGACACCATCAACCGTCATTGTTTGGCCTTGTGCTACAGGAGTATTTACTGGCACAAACCCTTGTGTTTTACCTATCGGTGTTGGTGATTTTGCGTCAGGCCCCTCAGCAGGCAGAAGCACCGAAAATTGCTCATAGGCACGGGCTGTTAGCGTTGGTGATAATTCAGGAATCGACGCACCTAAGCCGCCGCTTTCTAGAACGTTTTTGTTGATCTCTGGATGACCAATCACTTTGAGCTCGCCATCAAAGGCTTGTTGAATCGCTTGTGCACCAAATACATAATGAGAATGGCTATAAATGACGGTGTGGATCGGCTTTTCACTAATGTGTTTGCGTACTAATTCCAAGATCTCCGTTGCTTCTTCAATGTCGTCACCAGAGTCATAAATGATAAGGCCAGTTTCGCCCTCAATAACTGTTTTGTAGCCGAAATGATAGCCAGTGATTGCCCAAACTCCATCTGTTACTTGTTTGATGTACGCCTCTTCAGGCTGAGTCTTTGCTACGTTTTCTATCACCGAAGCATTCACTACTCCGCCATTGTTATACTTAGTCAGCACTACTTCACTGTCGTTATATACGTTTTGTGGAGAGGTAAACATCGTGTCTTGAGCGATGGCAGTTGCGCTTAATGAAGCTGTCAGAATGAATAGCTTGATTGATTTTGTTGTTGAATTAAGTTTCATTGGTTTTCTCATGGTTTAATACTGTCCGAATTAATTCTGATGACCGATACTAAATTTAATGTTCCTCTTACTATTTTATTTATTAAACTAGTAAGAAGTTAAATAAGTGATTGAGTGTTGTCTTTTTATATTGTTTAGCTATTTAAACGCATAACCAATATAAAGAAGAAAACTAAATAGCCTGTTAATACCATACTTGCTGGTAAGTATTTCATGTAAGCTCCTTATCTTTTCTTCATTTAATATCGCATTTGATTTTTAGACTTAGTAGGAATTAGAGAAATTCATTATTGCTACTTAGCTATAATCAAATTTGAATTTCTCTAATTCATAGTGCTAATGGGTTCGGACGTGAATAATAGCCTCAGTTCGCCAATCACGGCTTTTAGAATCATTACCGGAGTTACTATGAAAACCAAATCACTACGCACTGTTATTCCTGCATTGCTACTCAGCTTATCAAGCACAGCGGCGTTCGCTGGAATGGAACTGCAAGAGCGAAAGGTTCCGACCCCAGCAGGTATATCGACAGAGTTTGCTCAGTTATTTGAGAACAGAGTTATCTCACCGGCAATTCCTGTTCCTAACAACACGGCAGAGTGGTTGGCGTTACAAGCCCAATTCGATGCGCCAGGTATTAAGATTGCTCAACAAGCTCTAGAGCGCTTGGACGTTACTTATGAAGCTAAGCAGTTTGCCGGAGTCGATACGTTCTTTGTTACGCCGAAGAATATCGCCCCTGAATACAAAGATAAGTGGCTAGTACATATCCATGGTGGTGCATTTGTTTTCGGTGGGGGTGAATCAGCTTTACGAGAAGCTATTTGGGTTGCGAACGGGCTTGGTGCACAGGTGATCTCTGTTGACTATCGTCAACCGCCACTGCATCCATTCCCAGCGGCAATTGATGATGCAGTTGCAGTATGGAAAGAGCTAATAAAAACTCAATCACCAGAATCAACAGCGATTTTTGGCACATCCGCAGGCGGTAACTTAACGTTAGCAACGACACTTAAACTGCAAGAGCTCGATCTTCCGGCACCTGGCGCATTGTTTGTTGGGACCCCTTCCGTCGACCTTAAAGAGACATCGGATTCATGGTTAACGATGCAAGGCTTAGACCCTCTAGGTCAGCGAGAAGGGCTGATTGAGGGCACTTTCGATGTCTATGCTGGTGGAGAAGCGCTTGATAATCCTCTTATTTCACCAATATACGCTGATATTGATGAATTCCCACCAACGATATTCATTTCAGGTACTCGAGATCTCTTGTTAAGTGATACGGTTCGTATGCATCGATTATTACGTAGTGCAGACGTAGAAACTGACCTGCATATATATGATGGCCAATCTCATGGTGATTATATGAGTGGTATCTTAATCGATATGCCAGAGTCTGAAGATGCTATTAATGAGTTAGGCCAGTTCTTTAATAAACATATCAACTAGTTTATTTCAGCAAGCTAATATTGAATCACACGGATGTGAATTTTTATTTGGAGGATATAATGACAACGTTATTCACTTCACTTTTAAAATGTATATCCACGTTACTACAAGCTAATTATCATTACTCTCAACATCAATCTGTCATGGATCATTCTTATTCGCTAGCCCCTATGTTTTCATTGGAACAAAGTGATGACGGGAGATCGTTGTGATAAGACGTTTTTATTCGATGTTAGTAGCCGTTTTTCTAACCATACCCTTATGTCTAACCATACCTAATGCGCTAGCCATGCCAAGTATTGCTTTGGAGCTCGCCGACACGTCGAGCCCCAAACATACTCTTTCGAGCTTCATCAGGGATTCGAGTGTGGTTATCGAGCATTGGAAAAATGAAACACTGCATCTTAAAGAAGCGCAGCATGCTTATTCACAAGTGATCCGAACCATGGATTTGTCTATGGTTCCGAATCGAAGCCGAACCGTTGTCGTGATGGAGAAAATAATTCTTCTTCGTGAGTTGTTGGATCGAATTGATCAAGGTACTCATCAGCTAGTGCCAAATGTCGAGCAAATAAGGGGAGAAGATATTGATCACTGGCGTTTAGGCAATACTGAGATCGTATTGTCTCGCCAAACTCTAGGCGATCGAACCGATCAGTTCCTATTTAGTTCTAACACCATTCAAAGCCTTTCTCGGTGGTATAGAACGATGTCAGTCCTTCCGTACTATGCCAAAGCTCGTCCAGACTATTATCAGGAATTTCTGATTAGCCCCGGACCTATGTTCTCTAAGCAATTTGTTCTTTCTTTACCTTCATCTTTTAATCAACTTTATGGGCCGCTTCCTTTATGGCAATGGCTTGCACTCACTGGCGTTTTGTCACTATGTAAGATAATGATAAGAATTAGCTTTTTGCTTGGTGAACGCTGGAATCGTCGCTGGGAAGGAAAAGGCTTGAAATGGCGGGCAGGTCGACTGTTGTCGCTAGTGGGCGTGGTGAATTTGCTGTTTTTAGCAAGATGGGTGATTGATGATGGGATATGGATTACAGGTGGTGTTTATCAGCTGTTCACCACCTTCTTCTTACTGGCTCAGTTCTTCTTCGTCTCATGGCTTATTATGGCCATTTTCAATTATTTCGCTGATATTTATGTATTCAAAAAGCACAATGGAAAGCACGTAGATTCGTCACTGATTACCGTATTAGCACGTATATTTGGCGGGTTGACGATCGCGATTCTTGGCATTTATGTCATCGAATTTATGGGGTTCTCAATCTCCCCAATATTGGCAGGTTTGGGTGTGGGTGGCTTAGCGGTTGCACTGGCCATTCGCCCTATATTGGAGAACGTAATCAACGGATTAACGCTTTATGCTGACGGGGGCGTAAAGATTGGTGAGTTTTGTCGTTATGGAGACAAACTAGGAACCATTGAGAGTATTGGTTTGCGTTCGACTCGAGTCCGGACGCTAGAGCGCTCTTTAATTACCATTCCTAACTCTGAATTTGCCAACATGGAAATTGATAACTTGGAGCGACGTGATAAGCGACGCATGGATCATGTGTTGAGATTGCGTTCCGAAACCACCCTTGAGCAATTACGCGTACTGATCGTTAATCTGCGCCGGCTGTTGCTACAACATCCAATCATCGAAGAAGATCCAGTTCGAGTGAGGCTCATGGGGGTTGGGGAATACTCCATCAATATTAATCTGATGGCTTACATTAGCTGTCGTGACCATGAAGAGTTCATGGCTGTCCAAGAGGATATTTTGTTTTCTGTATTGACCCAAGTCGAGAGCATTGGTGCGAATATAGCTCACTCTACGCAATATCAACTTGTGGATGTAAATGCCAATGACAATGAGGAACAGAAACGAAAAGCCGAACAGGTTGTTGCGCAGTGGCATGAAGAGCAAGCCTTCCCATTTCCTGATTTCAGCTTTGAATATAAGTACGAAATTAAAAATACCATCATGTATCCGGCGGCAACCTCTGCTGTGCGCCCACCTTCTGCTTAAAGCAGCCTCATACACGATTAACCTAAAGACACCTTGCCCCTAAGACATCGTACCCCTAAAGCGACCTATATATCGCTTTAGGGGTCAGAGCTTATCGTTAATAGTTTTTTAATTGAGGCCAGAAATCCCGCTCGCTATCGACCGTCAGGTTGAACAATACTATCAAAGTAGCTCTGCATGGTTTGATGCAATAGTTGGTGAAGTGGGAAGCCTCGTTTGGATTGCAGGTAGCCGCCCTCTACACCAATTTGGCGCATTTCTTTTGGTAAATTAGGTAATGGGTAACAGCGGAGTTCCGAATCATCTTCCGTCATAAAACTGCTGCCAAAAGAGAAGGCATCCGAATTTCTGAGCTTGCTTCGTAATACTGTGAGGCTATGCGTCGCCAGCACAATATTCGCGTTGTAGCCTTTTGATATATAGAGGTCTTCAATCGGAGCACGCTTGGTGTTAATGCCATCAATTAAGATTCTTGTTATTGGTAGGTGATGAATATCTTCCCATTCACTGCTTTTACTTAACACCGGGTGATCTTTACGCGCAATTAGGCTCAATTTTACTTCGGTGAGCTTATGTTGGTAGATATCTTGAGGTAATGGAATACCTGAAAGTTGTAGTAAATAATCGACTTGTCCATTCAGTACTTCTACCAAGCTTTTATCTTGCCAGTAGACCAATTTAAAGCTCGCTTGTGGTAAAGCTTCTTGTAGAACCTTAAAAACCCCGTCGCCATACAGTTCAAGTAGAAATATGTTTAATGCAATAGTGACTTCGCCGGTAAATATTTTAGGGTCAAAGTTGTGGTAGGACTCAACCACTTTTATCAAAGGGGAGTACATTTCATCGGCCGCTTCGGCGAGTTTCTCTGCCAATTCTGAAGGCTCGACGCCGTGTGCTTTACGAAGAAAAAGCTGGTCGCCAAAAGTTTCTCTTAACTTCGCCATCCCTCTGCTGACACTGGTTTGCGATATACCAAGCTTGTCTGCTGCTGCATGGGTATTACGAGTTTCAACAACCGCTTTAAGTAACTTGAGCAGATTTAGGTCTAAGTCTTGAAGTTCTTTCATGGGTTACCTTTTCGTAATGAAGTTCGAAAGCGTAACCTAAGAATAAGGGAAATTAGCCTTTGTTCAATAGTTTAAGAACGATATGTGTTAAAGAATGTTTGATACGGTTCGCAGCAATGCGCTGTGAGCAGAAGTTAGCTTTCAACGAAAGGCGTTCTAAATATCTTGAGTAAGTAAAAGGAGGGCTAGCAACATCCGTGTTACTAAAGGTGCTTAGGGCTTGATGTGATACAAGAGCTTCGAGTTAGAGTACTCGTTTTAGGTAGAGTCAAGGGCATTATAGTGAATGAGTGTAGCTACAGCGCATAGGTGTAGTGGATGCCCACCTTGTTGTCGGTTTCATCGTAGATACTATACTTAAATGAAATATTTTGGTTATCTGCGATTTGGTATGAAAAATTACCTTCCCAGTCTAATGTGTTGATTTTAAGTGTTTTGTCACTCAAGGACGTCGTGTAGATAGGTGCTATCATCATAGAGACTTGCTCTGTAATGGTAACGACACCGTACAATTGCGCCATAGCAATAGGTACGTCTTTATTAAGGTTATCGCTGGATATGACACCCGCGCCAAGAGTCGGTGCAATCAGTAATCGTTCATGCAGCGGCAGGACTTGCATCGCGTTCAATACGAAAGTGTGTGTGTCATGTCGGTCATCATATAAATAGTCTCCCATAACGCCACTACCGAAATTGGTGCTCAGTGCCGCGGCTCTGACTCTGTATGTGTCAAAACTGTTTAGAGACTGAGCAAAAATCAATCCCGCCCAATCGTCATTGATTGCTCTAGCATATCCAAATCCGGCATCAAGGCCTTCATTGCTGTACCCTAATTGAAGGGAGCTATAAGCGGCAGTCGGGTCGGTGAAATCAATGGGTGTTGTTTCAATGGTCGCTTCTGTAAACTCTTCTACCGCGGACTCAAAATCAATTGTGTTTTCATCAGCAATGGAATAAGCGCTGATAATACAGCTCAGTAATATTAGTTTAGTTTTCAAAGTGTCTCACTTATTTAAATATTTAAAAATTAGGTATTAAAAAATGAGCTGCCTATTACCGGCAGCTCTAATGATTTAGAATGAATGTTTAAAAGATAATAATGAAAGGTTATTACCATCATCATATTGATAGCTATAGACGAACGCGCTTGTGCTATTTAATTGATAACCAAGTTCTGCCGTGTAATCCCAATCTCTAAGCGTCGATTGGTTGCCATTCTTTTCTTTCACTTTACCTAAGCTGTAAGTGTATTCCGGTGTGAATCCTACCCACATGCTTGGGTTCAGGTTGTAAGTCATATCAAGTGATGCACTGGTGTAGTAAACACTGCTGCTCATCTGTTGATGCTTCAGGTTGCCAAGCGTTACTTGAGGTACAACAGAAAACTGTTCGTTAACCGTATTGGCCTTGTAGAGACTGAAGCTATAGTCATTCGCGCGCAAATTATCGGATTGGAAGTTGGTATCATGTTCATACTCAAAAACAAGCCCTAAGCCATCGCTTCTTTGAAAATCAAATCCCAATTCGTGGTTATCAAAATTGTCGTCACTGCTATATGAACTTAGCAAACTCCAATCGTTATTTAGTGACTTGGCATATTGAAGACCAATATCAAAATCGTTGCTGCCGTAACCAATATCAAACCCCGAATAATGTTGTTTAGAGTCAGAGAAATCAACATTGTTATTTGCAAGGACTAAAGGTGAAGAAATAAGTGATGCAATTAATAGAGATGTTTTAGTTAGTTTCATAAATATAAATCCAAGTTGTGTTTGTTTATGCCGCTATTTTATTTACTGACCGGGGAATAGACTATGAATTACAGCGATTCATATTTGCTAAACGTATATACCCAAGCACCTTGAGGTTACTTGGGTATAGACATAAAAAAGCCCCAACCAAAAATGGCTGAGGCTCAAAATTGGGCTGTTTGTTTACTTATAAGAGTTCATTGATCTCAAGAACGATTTCTTGAATCCCGAGAGTGAAAAACTGTACTCCCATACAGATCAATAGGAAGCCCATAATTCGGGTAAATGCATTGATGCCATTTTGACCAAGCGCCTTGAGCAGAGGGTACGCCATGGTTAATGTGAAGGTCGCAATAAGTGCAACGAGAGCAAGCCCTGCGACTACACCACCATAGACGCTAGTCATACTTGTGTGGTTTTCATAAGTAGCAATTTGAGCGGCCAGGCTGATGATCATCGCCATAGAACCAGGGCCACACAGTGAAGGAATGGTTAAAGGTACTAGTGCTATTGAATCTTGCCCAGAGGGGGCGGCTCCATTGTCGGGGCGAGGAAACAGCATATTGAAGCCAATCGCGACAATGATGATGCCACCACCTAAACGCAAGCTCGGTATTGAAATACTGAAGAGTTCGAGTACCGATGCACCAATGAAGAAGGTGATGCACAAGGCAATGAAAAGATAGACTCCAGTCGTTTTGGCTTGCGACACAATATAGCTCTTATCTCGTCCTTTACTCAAACCGAGTAAAACCGTTGCTGCTGCGGGTGGGTTCATGATGGGTAATAGGCCAAGAACCGTGAGTGTCATATAGGTGAACAATGTTTCTAAATGCATAAGAATCCCCATTTTGTGGTGGAAGAAAAAGTTAAATCACAGTAAAAAAGCGTGTGCTAGATACAGAACACTGAAGAACGAAATTGCGTCGGTTAAGGTTGTCAGCATTGGGCTTGATAGCATGGCTGGGTCGAAGTTGAGCCGTTTTAGTAGCAAGGGCAATGTACCTCCAATCACGACGGCAAGAGTGGAAGAAAGTGTGTAAGCAATGGCGATAACCAATGGCAATCCAGAGTGCTCCCCGCCAAGCGTGAACAGCGTAAGCAGAGCCAGAACACCACCAATTAGTATTCCATTGATCGCGCCGATTGGAATCTCTTTCGCGACCACATACAGCAGGTCTTTGGCTGAGATCTGCCCCATAGATAATTCACGTATCGACACTGCAACGGATTGATTCCCGGCCGCACCAGAAAGATTGGCGACAAGCGGCAACACGGCCGCTAAGACGGCAATTTGTTCAATGATGGGTTCGTAAATAGCAATGATTGAAATCGCGGCATAACTTAAGGCGACTGAGGGCAATAAAAAGGCGAGTCGACGTAGGTTACGTTTTAGTACTGGCATGGTGCGAGACTCATCACCTCCAAATACACCGGATTGCTCCAGCATTTGCTGCTTCGAACGTTGGTATAAGGCTTCATTGAGATGTTTAAAACCGACGATGCCTATTTGGAAACCTTGTTCATCAACGATGGGAACAACGGGGTGTAAAGTGGTGTCCAGCATACTTTTAATCGTATTTAGATCCGTGTCAGGGCTGATAACGGGCACTGTGGTATCTATGTATTCCCTTAATGGCGTGCCACGTGGCAGCAGCAGTACATCACGGATCTTCAGCCCACCTAAATAGCTGCCTTCAGTGTCATGCAAGTAAACGTAGCGCCACTCTAGTCGATCTAAATTGTGTTCTTCTGCGCTTAATATTGCGCTCAAACTGTCGATGGTAGCGTCTGCTGCCAGTTTGAGGACTTCGCTTTTACAAATCCCTCCGGCAGAGTCTTGTGGGTAGCTCAAGGCTGCACGCTCTTCGTCTTTCCATGTTGAAGGTAGGGCTTGCCTGAGCTGTTTTTGTAGGTCGCTTGGCAGCTCATTGAGTAGCAGCCGGCGGTCTGCGGAATGCAAATATTGAAATAGCACTATGGTGCTACTCTCAGATAGCTGACTGATCAGCCATAGAAGCTCGGGATCAGATAAGTGATCAAGTAAGTTGGCAGCAAGGCTTGGGTTTACTTCGCTTAATAGAGTCCAAGTGGCGATACGTTGCTGGTCAGAGAGCTTCCTTAAGACTGATGGCAGTTCGACGGGTTCAGCCTCTAGAAGCGTTTGATTCAGTCGTTTAGCCTTTCTTAGAGTTAGACACTCCAGTATTTTGAGGTACAGCTTTTCCGCCCCTTCTGATGAAAAAGCTAATGTAATTAATGTCATATGTTAGACCTTTGACAATAAGTGAGAATACAATTGAAGCGATTTTTATTCGGATGTTTGTGGTTGTCGCTTCTTGGTCGCAAGCCGAATAAAGAGGGCGATAAATGCAGTAACCATCAGGATTAAACTGCCCATTAAGAACCACTTTGTAATCAACTCTTGATATTGAGAGACGAATGGGTGTCGCATGATCCACTTTCCTATCAGCAATAAACTGAAGACCCATGTAATCGAGCTAGTGAAGCTAACAATCAGCGTTCTTATTGCGCTGAGTTGTGCAACGCCCATCAACATTGGGGTCAGTACGCGAACAAATGGGACAAACCGCGAAAGGAACAGGGACAAAAACCCGAATCGGTTTAACAGTTTTTTTGCCTTGGGTAACGATTCATCTGGCAGTGTTTGTTCAGCTTTACGCATGAACGGAGTATTGTGCAGCCATCGCCCTTGAAGGTAGGCAATGATACTGCCCAAAAAAGAGGCACTGGTTAGAAGCATTAGAGCACTTGAAAAATCAATCGCGCCCAAACCAACCATACCCCCGACAAACAGCACTAGGCCGTCACCGGGTAGTGGTAAGAAAACAAAACTCGACTCAAGGAAAAGCACGACACCAAGCAAAAGCAATAAAACGTGCAGTGAATTCAATTCAAGTAAGGCATCAAAGTCTTGCAGCCAAATCGCGGAAATAATCTCTTGCATGGAAACTCCAAGTTAACGTGGGCTCTGGCTGTTGATAGCCGGAGCCCACAATGCGTTTTAATCAAACATCAAGATGATGTAGGCAAAGAACAGGATGAGGTGGGTTGCACCATTGAGCGAGTTAGTTCTCCCGCTGCTAAAGCTCACGCTTGTCATTAATAGCGTTGCACCTAATAACACCATTTCTGCAGGGGCAAGGCCGAGTTGGATGGGTTCGTTCATTACCCCTGAAATCAGCAGAACAGCGGGAACGGTTAGTGCAATAGTGGCGAGAACTGAGCCAAAGAAGAGGTTCATCGCACGCTGTAATTGATTGGTCACGGCGGCTTTAACGGCACCAACCGCTTCAGGTGCGAGAATAATCAAGGCAACAATCAAACCACCTAGAGCCGCAGGTGCGCCCATTTCCGTGATGCCATCGTTAATTGGAATCGCGAGGCTTTTTGCTAACAAAATCACCACCATCAAATAGCTCACCAGCATAATTGTGTGGAATATATTGCTGTGCAGAGGGCCGTGATGTTCGTGATGATCTTCATTATCACCATCAATGAAGTAGTCGGTATGGCTGCGTGTTTGGATGAACAGGAATACGGCATACAAGGCGATCGAAGCGAGCACTAATGTCCAAGTTAGGCTGGTCGACATGTTACCCAGCGAATCCATACTGGTGAAATTAGGCAGTACCAAGCACAGTAATGAGAGTGGAATAATGGCCACCAAGTACGCTTTTATTCCATCAAGGTTGTAGGTTTGGGTATGGTATTTCATCCCACCGATTAACAAGGTGATACCGACAAAGCCATTAAGCACCGCCATCACGACAGCAAACATGGTGTCACGCGCTAGGAAGGGATTCGATTCTCCAGTCAGCATAACGGACGAGACCATAATGACTTCGAGCAAGACAACAGACAGCGTTAATATAAGAGTACCGTATGGGTCGCCAAGCTTGATCGCCAGCGCATCTGAGTGGCGAACAACCGAAAAAATGGCGCTCATCACCGCGTAAAACAGCACCGCAGTAATCATTATGTAGGCGAACTGAGACAGCTCTCCTGTGAGTAAGTTGTCGCCGATCAGTTTGAAAAATAGAACGGCAACGATGCCAAGTGGCAGTTTGTATTCTTGTTTGAGTACGTTGAGCATGTTGAGCCTTTATTGAGTAACCGAAGGCTCGCTAATGTCCTTTAACGAGAGTAAATCGGGTGAATACTGCAATTTCCTGTGCAGCAAACGGTTCGTTTCAAGTTATGCGTTTAAGCTTTTGCATCTAAAACGATATCTACAAAGCTATGCGTCTAACCATGTTGCTAACTTAAGGTGAACCGATGATTCAGACTATGAATTAGAGAAATTCTTTGTTGCTATCAGACGACCGACATTCGCCTAATAGCGTGCTAAGCAAGCAGTAAGCAATGAGCGCAGTAAGTAAAAGCTAAGGCATGCTTTCAAGGGATTCAGTTTCTTCCGGTTTATAGTGGGTTGGTTTCAAGCCCACACGAGTTGGCAAGAGTGTGCCAATAGAGATAGAAGACCATGTCCCACTTAAAATCCCGACACACAGTGCAATGGCGAAACCTTCTAGTGCGCTCCCTCCTAACAACCACAATGCTGAGACTGTGACTAAGGTGGTGCCTGATGTGACAAGCGTTCGTGACAACGTTGACACTATGGACTGATCGAGAAGGGCATCGGTTTCACCGTCTGGCTTCGCACGAAATACCTCGCGAATTCGATCTGAAATGATGATCGAGTCATTCAGGGAGTAGCCCATCACTGCCAGTAAAGCGGCCAACACGGTTAGGTTGAATTCAATTTGAGTCACCGCAAAGAGCCCTAGCACAATAACAATGTCGTAAATCAACGCCGCAATTGAACCTAGCGCTAATCGCCATTCAAATCGGTAGCTCAAGTACAGCAAGGTAAGAACGAAACAAGCCAAAATCGCTAAGCCGCCTTGTTCGACCATTTCTAACCCAACCTGAGGGCCAATTACGCTGCTGTTAGCAATGTGAAAATTGCTGTCTATTGGCAACAGCGCTTGGTTAAGTGCGTCTCGCAAATCGAGGTCTGTATCATTGAAACGCAGTTGCCAATTTCCCTCACTGCCTGCCGCCGTCACTTGAACATCTTGGCTCAGTGCTGAGTCGAGGTGAGATTTGAGCTGAACTTGAGTTACGTTTGGTTTTGTTTGAATATCGGCGACAACACCTCCCGTAAAGTCGAGCCCCCAATTGAACCCCCTTGCAACGATTGATGTAATGGAAAGCGTCAAAAGAATCAGAGATATCATCGTCATCAATTGACGTATTTTGGTGACGCTAATTGATTTGGTCATTACAGTTTCACCTCATGTGAGGTGTCTCTTCCCCACAAATAATTGATAAGAATTCGAGACGCAAATACGCCGGTAAATAAGCTAGTCAGTAGGCCTAATCCGAGTGTGATAGCAAAGCCTTGAATTGGGCCGTTACCTATTGCATACAAAGCGATGGCAACGATCATAGTGGTGAGGTTGGCATCGAAAATTGAAGAGAATGCACTATCGAACCCTCGATCTATGGCTTGGGAAAAGTTTCTGCCTTCTCGCATTTTGTCTTTGATGCGTTCAAAGATAAGCACGTTGGTATCGACAGCCATCCCCACGGTTAGCACAAGCCCAGCAATGCCCGGAAGCGTTAGCACAGCGCCAGGAATGAGCGCCAATAGGCCAAACAGACACACTAAGTTGATAGTCAGTGCAGCATTCGCAACCCAGCCAAGGCGTCGATACCAACAAGCGATAAATACCAATGTAAAACCAAGCCCCAAGGCGAGTGCAGCAAAGCCATTTTTGACGTTTTCAGCACCAAGAGTTGGCCCGATTGTGCGTTCTTCAACAATGGTAACAGGAGCGGTGAGTGAGCCAGCTCTCAATAGAAGAGCCAGGTTTTGAGCGTCTGCCATTGACCCCGCGCCAGTGATGCGAAAGCGGTTACCCAGCGTTGATTGAATTGTCGCTACGCTGATAACTTCGCTTTGCTCGATGGATTGTCCTGTCTCTGATTGACTGTATTCACTGTACAGAGTCGCCATCGGGTTTCCGATATTGCTGCGCGAGTGATTGGTCATCAGCCGCCCCCCCGTGCTATCAAGAGTGATGTTAACTTCGGGTGTTCCCATTTCTCCTAGGCTGGCGCGTGCATCGATAATATGCTCGCCCCCTAAGATACTGTTTCTATGCAGAATGACAGGTCTACCATCTTGGTCATTGATGGATTTTGTTCGTGCGCTGACATTAGGCTCCACATGGTAAAACGCTAACGATGCAGTGGCGCCGATAATGTTTTTTGCGGATGTCGGGTCTTGTACTCCGGGCAGTTCGATGCGAATTCGATTTTCACCTTGGCGTTGGACTGCGGCTTCCGTGATCCCTAGCTCTTCTATGCGGCCTCGCATTGTTTGAAGATTTTGTGTCACGGTCAGAGTTCGAATCGCGCGTTTCTCTTCCTCATCCATTGAGATCATTAAGCGCTCACCAGATTGGCTCAGAGTCCAATTTGGATACTGTGTTCTTAAGTGGATTCGAATATCGCCAAGTAATGCTTCGTTATATCGAGCAATGACCACCTCACCGCTTTCTACACGACCGCGTACACGAAACTCCTGACGAAGGTCGTCGATCACCGATTGCGCGTGAGCATTAAAGACAGGGGCTAGGTCAACGTCTAACAGAAATTGCACACCACCGCGCAGATCTAATCCAAACTTAATCGGCTGAAAGCCCAGCGATGTTAGCCAAGAAGGAGCTGAAGGTTCGAGCGTGAGGGCAACGGTCTCCGATGGTTGGATAAAATCGGACATCAAAGCTTGTGCGGGGGCTTGTTGCCCGCTTGAAGCAAACGTCACAACTAACCTATCGTTGTTTTCGCTAACACTGTGAACATCAATGCTATTGTCCACAAGATAACGATATACATCATCAGCGTGTGTCGAATGCGTTTGGTTTGAAATGTGCAAAGCTTCACGTTCACCAAATGCAGAGGGTAGGGCACTGAGAAGCATCAGTACTACAGACAACACGAGAACGATGACCTTCCATTTAGCTGAATAATTTATGGGTGCGATTGAGCGCTTTAACTTCATTTTGGTTGCATCTTATTGATTAACGCATACGTAAATAGCACCAAGCTTATTTATTAAATAAGCACCAGTATTAATCATGTATGAGTTGAAACTAAGGGATCCTAAAGGTTATCGATGACGCTTTCGGTTTTATCGATAAACCTAACTGTTGGTTACTGAGCTATCTTAGTTTCTTGATTCAATAGAACTATGGGTTAGAGAAATTCATATTTGGTTTGCTCGACTTTGCATATATGAATTTCTCTAATTCCTCGCAGAGATTCGATTTATTTAAAACAATGTAATCTGAATTAATGATTGAGGATAAATCTACGTGGATTGCACAATATATTTAAACGATCGCAAATATAGAGTTTGCGATATTGGTGAAGGGAGATGCACTCTAGTGCTTAGTTACGCAGAAGGTATAGAGTCATTGCATGAGCACTTTAGCCATCAGTTTCTTGAGATAGAAAGAATGATAGTCATCGATATATCAACATGTTGGAGTGGAGAAATCGACACACTGTGCGAAAAGGATCGCTGTGAATTAATCGGAGATGTTCGGTTATTAACTGACATCTATTGGCTCGATGATTTTGAAATTAAAACAGATAAAGGACAAGAAATATTCCAAGGGATTTCTGCACTAGCGCTATCGACTGAATAGAAAACCTATTGATATGTTTGTCTACGGCGTTGATTTTTAAGTTGCTCTAGTTTGTTGGGGAGTGACAAACTAGAGCAACTTGTCTTGGCATAAAATTAGCTTCGAAAGCTGAATACTAGTCATCAATAATTAACGTGAGGTATTGAAAAGTATCAGGAAGCACCTTTTGTAAATAAACCAATTGCATATGGATATTGTTTTGTAGAGTATTAGGGCACTCATTAATGATGGGTCATTAAAACAATAACAAGGATACTTAAAACAATGAAAATGCGTTTAAATCTAAGCCTTTTCCTAATTTCTACAGCTCTTAGTCCAGTTGCGCTTGCTGATATTACATACCCTGATGGCTACTACCTCGAAGCTGAAGGACTCAACGGAAATGCGTTAAAAGATATGCTCGGTGTGATTGCTGCTCGTGGGCAAAAGCAATTAACGTACACTCAAGTTTGGTCTGCATTGAAAGACACCAACGAAGACCCGAACAATCCGAACAACGTGATTCTGTATTACAGCGGCCGTTCACAATCCAAAGACTTTACCTCATCGGGTAACAACGACAAAAATGCTTGGAACCGTGAACACCTTTGGCCTAAATCTTTTGGCTTTAAGCGCAAAGATCAATGGGGCTATACCGATATCCACCACCTGCAACCAACCGACGCAGAGCTTAACTCCATCCGTTCAAATAAAGACTTTGATTTTGGCGGTTCGCCATTGAAAAAGTCGCCACTGAACAAAACGGATTACGACAGCTTTGAACCTCGTGATGCAGTGAAAGGTGATACCGCACGTTCAATTTTCTACATGGCTGTGCGCTATGAGGGCAACAACGCAAACATGCCTGACTTGTATCTGGTTGATGACACTTCGAGTACGTCAGGTAAACCTAAAGTTGGAAAGCTATGTACGTTGCTTCAATGGCATAACGCTGACCCAGTAGACAACTGGGAACGTCAACGCCACGAGAAAGCCGTGCAGTGGCAAGGTAACCGCAACCCGTTCATTGATAACCCAAGCTGGGTAAACGATATTTATGGCAGCCGATGTAACGGTTGATTTTATTCTTATTCGTCTGTTAAAAATTAAAGCTTCTCATTTCAGAAATATGCTGTTGGCTTAATACCCAGTCAACTCCATATAGCCAGATCCGGAATGAGAACCTTTAATCATGATTGGCCCCTCCCAATAAGGAACCGACAGCGGCATTTTGGCATTTGGATTGAGTGCCGAGACGGTCAGTTCGATCTGTTGAGTTGGAATTGAAATTTGCCATTCTGTTGGATAATCGCGTCCGTCGATTTCTGTTTGCTTGACGGCGGTTAGGGTTATCTCTTGTTGTGAAATGGCAATGCCAGAACCGTCTTGCTGCATTAATCTTGCGTTAGCATAACTGGCTTCGCCTGATGTTGAGTTTCGAAGCTGAAATACCACTAAGCTGGTTTCATCACTCAGCCTTAGCGCAAACCAATCCCAGCCTTGTTGCGAGTCGAGTAAAAACTGCGAGCTCCACTCTCTGTCTATCCAACCTTTGCCAGAAACCTGATGCGTGATGCCATCAATGGTTACCTCGCCCGATACATCAATGAATGGTTGGCTGTAGTAATAGGAAGCCACTTTGCCATCGCTACTTTTAGTGCTGTAACCTTGTTCGCCTTGCTTTTGATATGGCGCGTTGTTGGTTAACTTAAGCGAATATCCAAATTGATCCGAGTTGGCGCCCAATGTGGCTGGGAACAGGTCATCGGTCGTCGATGTCCATTGCCAATCATCAAGATAAACACGAAACGGCGAATCGCTTACACCCGCCAGTTCAGCTTGGTCACGTGACCATTTTTCATCGGCATAGTGTTTGTCTTCGGTGGTGACAGCGCTGTGTGCCATGTAGATTTGCTGACTTTGCCACGTAGTTTCCTTGGTGCTATTGCCACTTTCCTGTGGTGCAGCCGCAAAGCGGAACTGTGTCCACTGCACGCCTAAAGTGTTACCGTCTTCATCAATTAAGTTTGCGGTTAAGTACCACCATTCATGACGAAAATCTGGGTGTGCTTGATGGTCGGCAGGGAAGGTGATGTCGATACCTTTTACTACCGGCGTGAATTGCTCAGCCTCTTTTTGTGTTTCATCGTCGGTTTGTGTTTCTGCGCCAAGTATCGAACCCATATTTTGAGCTGTTTGCTGTGTGGACTCGTGTCCAGATTCCTCGCATCCTAAAAGGAGCAAGATGCCAAGTGTGAGAACGAAAACTCTCATTGATCGATTCATCACAACACCTCACTTTGCAAACTGGATACCACGGGTTTGCTGACCAAACGCCACAGTGGAATCAAGGTCGCAAACACAGCCACTAGAATGGTGATGGCTGCGATGCTGAGTGCGTCACTCCAATTCCATACGTAATTTAAGCTCCAACCAAAGGCGCGCAGGGTGACGATGTCCGTCAACACATAACCGACCATAGCGCCGAGTGGTAAGGCGATAACCAGAGTGAAGGCGACCAGAACAACGATTTGCCCGACCACCATCGCCATCAATTTTTTCTGACTAACACCGAGCGCATACAGCCTTGCAATGGCGGCTTTGCGTGCATCGAGCAACATGAAACAGGCGCAGAACAACCCTATCACCGCCACCATTAAAGTGACGCCATTAAGCGCCCGAGTGATGGCAAAGGTTTGTGAGAAGATATCTAAAGCGATCGATTTGATCTGTGCTTGATCGTAAAGCTGACTTGGGTGCAGATTGAGTTGCTGGCGTAGCTGTTCGTACACCACTTGTGGGTCGCCAGAAACTTTGATTCCCAAGCTGGTGGGTAAGTCAGTAAATCCACTTTCGAGCCATAAATTAGGTGCAAGCAACACTTCGCCATTCGGTGAGCCGTAATCGTGGAAAATCGCCCCGACGATGAGTGTTTTGTCTTGGATCGCGTCGAGCTTGAGTTGGCTTCCAAGGGACAAGCCGAGCTTCACCGCCGTAGGTTCGCTGATTGCCACGAACTCACCTTGGTAAAAGCGCGTCCAGAAGTCATTAAGGTAGGATTGGAACACCATGGTTTGCTCAAGTGTGTCTTTGTCTTTGGTGCCGAGCAAAGTAGGTAAGCCCTGCAAGTTATCGTCGACATAATATTGCTTATAAACGGTTTCAACATTTTCAAACTGCTCTAACGCACGTTCCACATTCGCGATTTCACCTTGGGCAGGGCTAAAGTAAATATCGGCATGTAAGCGCTGTTCAAGCCATTGCTTTAACGTGGATTCAAAGCTGCCGACTAAGGTATTCATTCCGATATTGGCGGTGACGGCGAGAAGCAACGCCATCATGGCAAGGGAGAGAGGGGAGATAAGTTCACGCAGCTCAGCGAACAGATATTGTATTAACCCCGATTGGGTGCGTTTTTCGCTCCAGTTCGCTAGCACGCTGAGTGTTTTGGGCAAATACAAAGGAATCGACACCACTAACACACCGAGCCATGCCATGGTGAAGCGATGATGTTCGCTCAGCCATAACCCTGCTAACGCGACAATGGTTAATGCTGATCCTATAACAAACAGCTGATTTTCGTTAGACGCTTCCGGCGCTTGATAGAAACCGCCATGGGAAGAGAGGGGTTGTCGCACGCGCTGTTTAAAGTGCTGCCAACACGCGACAAGCGTTGCGGCCAGCGTGAGTAGCAGTGCCTGCACTAACCATTGCCACTGCCATGTGCCGGGAAGCAGTGTTGCACCATAAAGTTGCTCAAGCGTTATCGCGACGGTTGGGTGTAGCCAATGGCTGAGTTGAATGCCGAAAATGAAACCAAGCGACGCGCCCAGTGTGACTAAAACAGTCAGCTCGACTAACAGAGCTGAAAATACTATGCTTGGCGCAATCCCAGCTTGTTGAATTTGTACCAACAGCCGATTACGTTTCAGCAAACTGTACTTCACACCGTTGTAAGCGATGAACAGACCAACTAAAAACGCCAACAAACTCATGGCGGTGAGATTGAGGTGAAAGCTATCGGTAATTGAACCGAGATCCGTGCTTTGGTTGTTGGATATCCATTGCCCTTGCTCGCCAATAAGGCTTTGCCATTTATCCTGAGCATTGCTGTTAGTGTCGCTCTTAGTGTCAAAAATAGCGATGTAGCTCAGTTGCCCTTGCTTGTTAAGCAGTTGCTGAGCGAACCCAATATCCATCAACATTCGGCTACCTAGCTGCCATTCATCTGGTAGCACTACCACTTGAGTGAGCACTTCATCCAAAGTGAGCGTGTCCACTTCGTCCCAACTCTGGTGCTGAGATTGGCTCATCATTACAATGGGTTCACCCGCTAAGAGTTGCGGCAAAGGTAAGGCATTGTCGAACAGGGAAATGTTTGGCTCTTTGGCTTGAGTATTGCTTTGTTCGTCGACGCGAGCGTGACGAGATCTTGAAGTGAGGGCGGCGATCAACTCACTGCCTTGAACTGACCAACGTCGACCTTGCTCGTCTCTTACTCGCCCTTCTATAACAGGTAGCGCTGCGCTTAATCCACTTTGTCTTAAGCTGAAGTAGAGCGATTCCGGCAAATAGTTTTGCCCTGCTGGTGGAATGATAAGGTTCTGCGCTTGAGCGCTAAGTTGCTCGGTCGATTCTGCATAACTGCGCTTGGCATTGAGGTTGATGGCTTGCACTGCGACAAACAAGGAGACCGCTAACACAATGCCGATCAGAATCGCTGCGGCTTGCAATGGTGATTGACGATAGTGCGCCGCGAATAGATTCAGAGTCAGTTTGGTATGGGTGAGCTGGTTCTGAGCAAAGCCAGTTTGCTTCATTGTATTACTCACAACGCTGCTGCTCTTGGGGTTAGATCTATGTTCCTTAAACAACCATCATCTAGCACCAATTTTGTCTGCATAAAGCTGGCGCATTCTGGGCTGTGCGTAACCAAAAGCACGGCAGTGTTGCCTTGTGTAGTGATTTCACTCAGCAGCTTCATAACCTCTAACCCTGCTTTTTGGTCGAGGTTGCCTGTGGGTTCGTCGGCAAGTAGTAGCTTAGGTTTATGGGCTAGCGCGCGCGCAATAGCGACTCGTTGTTGCTGACCGCCAGAGAGTGCAGATACGTGTCTTTCGAGTAGCTCACTGATGCCCAATGCATCAACTAAATAATCGCACCAGTCGCTCCATTTTTGTTGATTTAAATGGAGCGGGAAGGCGATGTTTTGTTTTACGTTGAGTGGGGTTAGTAAGTTGAACTGTTGAAAGATCACACCTAGTTTTTGATGGCGGAATCGGCTCCACTGTGGATCTTTCCAATTTGATGTGTTCTCGCCATCAAGCCACAATTCTCCACCGGATAGAGGTTCAAACCCCGCAATAATGTTAAGCAGAGTACTCTTTCCACTGCCACTCGCCCCAGTCAAAGCCACGCTTGCCCCTGTCGCCAAAGCGAAGTCGACATTGTCCAACACGTGATGGGTATTGTTGCCATCAACAAAGCTTTTGCTGGCATGTGTAAGTGTGACAATTGGGCTTTCCATTTCCTTTCCTTATAACCAAAACTTACCATCAAAAGGTGTCGTTACTTGTGGCAATTACCGAAGCGACAAGTTCTATAAAACTGTAGACAACAATTTCAAACAATAGAGCGATTTATATCGAATTATTAATAACTTGTACTGCAAAAAGAGGGAAATAGATCAGTGTGAGGAGGAATACAGTTGTTAGTGGGAGTTTTGAGCCACCTCGGAGGCTTTCGAACCTATCGTTAGATGGTTCGTGACCACGTTTAAGTGCAATAAATCATGGTTTAACGTGTTAAAGGTTTTCTTTATGAAAGTGTGTTGGGGGAGGAGGGGGGTAGTGCTGTTTCTCTAACTTGTTAATGCCCCCAAGTTTCTTAGAGTATTTATTCTCTTGTTTTTACCCACTTTAGTTAGCCAAGTTCAACTAATCATTATTTCATGTTTACTTGGTGGATTCTTATTACTGTCTCTGTGCAGACATTTCGTGTCCTCCCCTCTCCTGAGTTATACGCTTTGGTCTAAATAGGCAAGTATTCGCAATATCATTCAATCTATGTAAGTGGTGATTACAAGCTGTTCTAACAATTATAATTCCTTATTAATGAATGACTGTTTTTATAAGTTTCGGGCATTTGTGTTTAATAGTCCACAATATCAGTCACAAATCGGTCAATAACGGGCTTGATGGCGATTTCGTCACAGTTTTGCCATTTTTTCATTGGTAAATTAATAATCAAGCAAGCGGGAGACCATTATGAGAAGCCTACAAATTGTTGAACTAATAAATGATCAAAGAAGTGCAACCGTCGAAGAAATAGCAGAAGCCTTTAATGTTTCTGTGGAAACAATTCGTCGAGATTTAAAAAAGCTTGATGAATCGGGCGCACTTAAAAGAGTTCATGGTGGGGCTATTAGTGTTCAAGAAATTGATGAAGGTCTTTCTTTTCATGCGCGTTCTAAGGACTATATAGAAGAAAAGGAATTACTGGTAAGCAAAGCGTTAGATTATATTAAAGAAGAAATGGTAATAGGTTTAGATGCAAGTTCATCGAGTTGGTGTCTCGCTCGAGAGATTCCAAATATCAGTTGCACTATTATTACCAATTCTCTTCAGAATGTTATTGCCCTTGAAGGTAAAAGTAATATTAATGTAATTTGTACTGGTGGCAGTTATTCCGAGAAGTACAGTAGTTTCTATGGTCCACTAGCAGTGGAGACACTGGCTAATATGTCTTTGGACGTCTGCTTCTTTTCCTGCGTTGGGTTTGATTATGACTCAGGAGTTTGGGATTCAAATGAATATAACTATCAAATAAAAAGAAGTTTTATCGATATATCTGATCAAGTTATTCTAATTGCCGATAAATCTAAATACAAAAAAAGAAGTCTTCTTAAAATATGTGATAACGAATCGGTAGATGTAGTAATAACTGATTTGTAATAACGTGAAACAAAATAAACTTTAAAATAAAAATAAATAATTTAATTAATAAATAAGGATATCTTATGACTGATACTCTCAATATAAGTTCGTCTGAAACACAGAGGAATAATAAAGTAGAGGTAATACCAAAGGAAATTAAATTTGCTTTTTGGCTACTATGTTGTTGTTTTGCCATGTGGGGTTTGGCAAATAACATGACTGATGTACTTATTGCACAGTTTCGAAAAGTATTTACTTTAACCGATATGCAATCCGGTTTGGTACAAACGGCTTTCTATGGCGCTTATTTTTGTTTGGCTCTTCCCGCTGCGCTTTTCATACAGCGATACAGTTATAAAGCCGGAGTGCTTTTGGGCCTTGGATTGTTTGCAACCGGCGCACTGCTATTTTATCCCGCCGCGCAAGCAATGGAATATTTACCTTTCTTGCTGGCATTATTTGTTCTAGCTGGCGGTCTCTCCATTCTAGAAACAAGTGCCAACCCATACATATTAGCGATGGGTCCTGAAGAAACCGCAACTCGACGTCTAAATATTGCTCAAGCTTGTAACCCTATTGGTTCGATCACTGGGGTGTTAATTGGCAAATTTTACATCTTATCGCAACTAAACCCTGCAACGGATAGTGAACGTGCGGCCATGGCTGCTGACGAACTAGCGAAAATTCAATCTGACGAACTGTACGCAGTAATGATGCCCTATATGGGCGTAGCAGTTGTTATTGCTTTAATTTGGCTATTGATTCTTAAAACTAAGATGCCGGCCGCAAAGGACACAAGTACTACCGGTGAGTCTACATTTGGTCAGGCGTACCGCCGTATTGTCAAGCGAAGCCACTTCACCAAAGGCGTGTTAGCTCAGTTTTTCTATGTCGGTGCGCAAATTGGTTGTTGGTCATGGACTATTCGTTACGTGATGCAAGAAGTCGGCGGTACAGAAGCAGAAGCATCAACATACCTACTGACATCTATTGTGATTTTCTCTGTCATGCGCTGGGTTTGTGTCGCGCTGATGAAACACATTGAACCACAAAAACTACTTGCTGCTTTGGCTGCGATCGCTGCGATTTTAGTCGCTGTAATCATGGTAGTGGGTGGGTTAGCAGGAGCTTATGCACTAGTCGGTGTGTCTGCATGTATGTCTCTGATGTTCCCGACTATTTTTGGGCTATCACTGAGAGATTTAGGGTCTGATTCAAAGTTTGGTGGAAGCTTCTTAATCATGGCAATCCTGGGTGGTGCACTGCTAACCGCCATCATGGGGCAAATCTCAGATGCAGCAGGCATTGGTGCCGCATTTGTTATCCCATTCATTGGCTTCGTTTACCTAGTGTACTACGGCGCAAAAGGTTACCAAGTTAAGTAAAGAATTATCCACAGGGGCAGCATTAACCTGCCCCCTGAATTAAAGAAATAATAAGGAACATCAATGATGTCACAGTTAGTTAAAATCGGTATTCGTCCTACCATCGACGGTCGTCAAATGGGTGTACGCGAATCTCTTGAAGATCAAACTATGGGAATGGCTCAGCGCGCAGCTCATTTTATTCAAGAGAATATTCGCCATGCTAGCGGAGAGAAAGTGGAGTGTGTCCTTGCCGACTCTTGTATTGGTGGTGTAGCAGAATCTGCTGCGACGGCTGACAAATTTAAACGTGAAAATGTGGGCCTTGTACTGACAGTAACACCGTGTTGGTGTTATGGCACAGAAACCATTGATATGGACCCGCATACACCAAAAGCCATCTGGGGTTTCAATGGTACTGAGCGTCCAGGTGCAGTATACCTAGCCGCCGCGATGGCAGGCCACTCACAAGTGGGTTTACCGGCATTCTCAATTTACGGCAAAGAAGTGCAAGACGCAGGAGACGAGTCAATCCCAAGTGACGTACAGGACAAGATTCTTCGCTTCTGCCGTGCAGGTTTAGCCGTCGCGTCAATGCGCGGTAAATCTTATCTCTCGATGGGCTCTGTATCTATGGGCATCGCGGGCTCTGTGGTTAACCCTGAGTTCTTCCAGAAGTATCTGGGCATGCGTAATGAATATGTCGATATGACAGAAATCAAACGCCGTTTGGATCGAGAAGTCTATGACAAGAAAGAGTTTGAACTGGCACGTGCTTGGGTACGAGACTGGTGTAAAGAAGGTAAAGATTATAACGGCACCCCTTTCACCGAAGAGCGTAAAGCAGAGGATTGGGATACCGTCATTAAGATGACCATGATCATGCGCGATTTGATGCAAGGCAACCCAAAACTTGCAGAGCTAGGCTTTGGTGAAGAATCGCTAGGACACAATGCTATTCTGGCTGGCTTCCAAGGTCAGCGTCATTGGACCGATCATTTGCCCAATGGCGATTTTTCAGAGGCCATCTTGAACTCCTCATTTGATTGGAACGGCATTCGTGAACCAATCTGTGTGGCAACAGAAAACGACGCGTTGAACGGCGTAAATATGATGTTTGGTAAGCTACTGACGGGTGAGGCTCAGGTTTTCCATGATGTTCGTACCTACTGGTCTGAAGATGCGGTAGAGCGTGTGACAGGGACCCGCCCAGATTCCGGTTTCTTGCACCTGGTTAACTCTGGCTCAGCAGCGCTCGATGGGGCAGGTAAAGCGAGAACAGCTGATGGTAAGCCGGCGATGAAACCGCACTGGGAACTGACACAAGCCGACGTTGAAGCGTCTCTAAATGCAACGAAATGGTGCCCAGCCATTGAAGAATACTTCCGTGGGGGCGGCTTCTCGTCTCAGTTCCTAACTGAAGGTGGCATGCCATTTACTATGCATCGAATCAACATTATCTCGGGTATTGGTCCAGTGCTGCAAATTGCTGAGGGGCACTCTATCGAACTGCCAGAAGATGTTCATAACACCCTAAATGAGCGCACTAACGCGACTTGGCCAACGACCTGGTTCGTCCCTCGCTTGACTGGCCAAGGCGCATTTAAATCGGTTTATGACGTTATGGCAAACTGGGGCGCTAACCACTGTGTTATCACTTCAGGCCACGTTGGCGGCGATTTAATCTCTCTCGCTGCAATGCTGCGTATTCCGGTATCGATGCATAACGTGGATAGCCAAGACATCTTTCGTCCGCATACTTGGTCTGCATTTGGTCAGGATGTTGAGGGACAGGACTATCGCGCTTGTCAGAACTTCGGCCCTATCTATAAGTAATTCAATAGGTAACTAATTTTGCCTGCCCCAACTTGGGGTAGGCCTTAAAGGGGTGAGTTATGTCGATTGCTATTATTCTTGATTGCGGAGCCACCAACGTCCGCTCTATTGCGATTAACCAGCAAGGTGAAATTGTTGCGTCGCACTATATTGCTAATGAAACGCTACAGAATGGCACTAAACATGTTTGGGATTTTCAACAGATTTGGAAAAAGCTTGTTGAGTGTTCAAAGCAGGTAACGGCTCAAATTAATTCGACGGATATTGTTGCCGTTTCTGTCACTACCTTTGGAGTGGACGGGGCGCCCTTCGATAAAGATGGAAAGCAGATCTATCCCATTATTTCTTGGAAATGTGCTCGTACCGCGCCTGTGATGAGCCAGATCTCGCAAGATATTGACCGCGATGAACTGTATTTGACCAACGGCATCGGGGATTATTCGTTCAATACCTTATTCAAGCTTAAGTGGTTGAAAGACAACGAACCAAAAGTCTATAGCAATATGGATAAGTGGGTGTTTATTTCGTCGATGTTGACACAAAAGCTGACGGGCGAATTAACAACCGATCGAACGATGGCTGGCACGTCGATGATGACGGACCTAGACAGCGGTGACTGGAATGAAGGGGTATTACAGTACCTAGAGCTGACGAAGGCGCACTTTCCTCCCATGGTTGAAGCGGGCGAAATAGTGGGTTGTTTAAAAGACGATGTCGCCTTCCTGCTTGGCATTCCAAACAGAGTTCCAGTGATTTCAGCAGGTCACGACACTCAGTTTGCTTTGTTCGGCTCTGGTGCCAAAGAGAATCAGTCTTTCTTAAGCTCAGGGACTTGGGAGATCTTGATGGCTCGTTCGCCACGTCCTCAGTTAAAACCTGACTATCTCAAAGAGGGCATGACAACAGAGCTTGATGCTAAAAATGATTTGTTTAACCCAGCAATCCAATGGCTCTCTAGTGCAGTAATGGAATGGGTCGCCAACACCTACTTTACGGATATTGCCGAGAGCAGCAGTAAATACGCGGTGATGGTTTCGGAAGGGGAAGCGGCCCCTATCGGTGCAAATGGCGTTAGGTTCGATCCATCCTTTTTACTTGGTGGTGACGGTAAAGGAAATGGTGCGATTACTGGCCTGTCCATTAATGCCACAAGGGGCGAGATATACCGCGCCGCTCTAGAAGGACTGGCCTTCAAACTCAAGAGCAGTCTGCACTATCTTTCCACGACTTGTCGCTTAAATACCGAGTGTTTAATGGTGGTGGGTGGTGGGTCTAAAAATAGACTGTGGAACCAAATAAGAGCTGACGTTGTTGGCATCCCTATCCATGTGGTTGAACAGCCTGAAGCCACAGTGACGGGGGCAGCGATGTATGCCTTTGCAGGGGCTGGGGTATTTATTGATGCCAATCATGCCCAAGAAAATATGAAGCCTGCTTACCAAGTCATCACCCCGTCTGAGAGCCGTGAACAATACGCCCAGTTATTGGAGGAAATACACAATGCTTAAAGGAATCCATCCGGCAATAAGCCCAGAACTGCTTGCCGTATTAAGTCGAATGGGGCATGGCGATGAAATTCTGTTTGCCGACGCCCATTTTCCTGCGGAGACGTTTGGATCGCATGTGGTGCTAAGAGCCGATGGCGTGAATATCGATACGCTGTTAGAGGGCACAATACCGCTATTTGAGCTCGACGTGTACTGCCAAAGCCCGCTGATCATGATGCAAGCAGTAGAGGGTGACCAGCTCGACCCAACAGTTGAATCGAAATACATGACGGCAATCACAAAGACCACGAAAGACAAGCCTGCATTAGAACACATGGATCGTTTTGATTTTTACGACCGCGCCGAAAAATGCTTTGCAGTTGTACTGACGGGCGAAACCGCTAAATACGGAAACATCATTTTAAAGAAAGGCGTAACGCCAGCTTAAGGAAGTAATACGATGACAATAACAAGAAATGAACTAGCACAAGACATTATCGATACATGCTTAGAGATGACTAAGCTGGGATTAAACCAAGGCACCGCAGGTAATGTCTCGGTGCGCTATGAAGGTGGTTTATTGATCACTCCAACGGGTATTGAATATGAGAATCTGACACCGGAAAAGATCGTTTTTGTAAGCGAATCCGGAGAATTTGAGGAAGGCAAAATTCCATCAAGCGAATGGGCTTTCCACCTAACCTGCTACCAAGCGAGAGAGGATTGCCATGCCGTTGTTCACAACCACGCCATTAACGCGACAGCAGTGTCTATACTCAATCGTCCAATCCAGGCGATCCACTATATGGTTGCAGCATCGGGCGCGGCAGAAATACCTTGTGTACCTTATGCTACCTTTGGCTCTCCTAAGTTGGCTGATTATGTAGATGCTGGCATTCGTCAAAGTAAATCTATTCTTCTTCAACACCATGGCATGATCACCGTTGGTGAAAATCTGAAGAAAGCATTGTGGTTAGCACATGAAACCGAGGTATTGGCTGAGCTTTATCTCAAGTGTGCAGCGATTCAGCCAGACGTTCCAGTGCTTCCAAACCAAGAGATGGATCATGTACTCGATAAGTTCAAGACGTATGGATTGCGAGTTGAGAAGTAATTGATATCGGCCCGATCCGTCGGGCTCTTACCGTAAAGGAATGACTATGGTGTTTGCATTAAATTTACCAAAACTATCATTATCCGGCGTAGGTGCGGTGGCAGAATCTGTTGCAGTGTTGGACTGTCGACCCGTAAAAAAAGCAATGATAGTGACAGATAAAAACCTTATTGAATTGGGGATATTAGATTCTCTTTATTGTGCACTCGATGATAAAGGGTTCGATTATGTCACCTTTGATAAGGTCACCCCTAACCCGACCGTTAGTTTGGTTAATCAAGGTGCTGAGTTTTACCAACAGAGCGGGTGCGATTGTTTGATTGCGGTTGGTGGCGGTAGCCCTATTGATTGTGCGAAAGCGATTCGTATTGTCACATCAAATGAAGGCGAAATCACCGATTATAATGGGGTCGGCCTGGTTAAGAATAGCGGTGCGTTCTTTATTGCTATTAATACAACGGCGGGAACAGCGGCGGAGATGACGTCCAATTCGGTGATTACCGATGAGAAGAATCTCGTTAAGATGGTGATCGTCGACACCAAACAGATTCCAGATGTTGCGGTTAACGACCCATCATTGATGGTTGGTTTGCCTGCCTCTGTTACCGCTGCAACGGGTATGGATGCGCTGACCCATGCCATTGAGTCGGTTGTGACTCCTGGCGCCCATCGTTTAACACTTCCGACCGCACTCGAGGCGGTTAAGCTAATTGCCAAATGGCTGCCTATGGCAGTAAAGGATGGAGCGAACATAGAAGCTCGGTCGGCACTTGCTGATGCGCAATTTTTAGCGGGGATGTCGTTCAACTCAGCCGGATTAGGCGCGGTTCATGCGTTGTCACATCAGCCTTCGGCAACACACAACCTAGCGCATGGCGTTTGTAATGCTATCTTGCTGCCTGTGGTGAGCGCATTCAATGCTCAAACGGTTCCAAGTGCGTTTAGGGAAGTAGCTGAAGCGATGGGTGGGGATACGTCTCAGTTAGACGACACTAATGCAGCCCTATTAGCGGTGGACCTGATTTGCACGTTGTCTCGTGAAGTGGGTATCCCTTCTGGGCTGGCTCATCTTGGGGTTAAGCATGCGGATATTGATGGTTGGGTTCAAAAAGCCATGGATGATGTTTGTATGGGAGGCAACCCAAGAACGTTGACCAGTGAAGACGTTTATCACCTTTACGAGTTGGCGTTATAGCAACCGTGTAGTGGTACTGTAGTGGCTGAGTGAATTTGGCCACTTGATTGGAGGTTTGCAATACTTGAAGTGATTCATAAATCACTAATTTAGGAAACTCGCTGAGAAGATTTTGTCCAACTATGAGTTGGCCTTTGCAGATCATTCATCCAATATTAACCGTTTTACTCAGTACAGATGTGGTGTTGGAAAATGGGAACAAAAACGACCTAACCACGCTCCAAGCATCGTTAAGTCGTTATTGGTTTGAGGTCAGGGCTTAATTGAGCGCTTTGATCAGAGTGATTTCGCGTTTGATTTGCTTACTCTCTTGCTCAGTCGCCTGCGCCAGTTTCTTTTCGCGTGTGGTTATGGCTGCTTGTTTGGCTTCGTCAGATTTGAACATCAGTTCTTTTACGTTGATAGAAGCGATGTTTGTGTAGCGGCCATCGTCACTGGTCGGGATTGATATAGTTTCATCATTAATCAATGACTTTACGATCTCTCGCTGTTCATTGTAACGGCTCTCTAAACCAGAAAGTGCCCATCGCTGCTGAGTTTTACCTTCATACTGACCGCTCTTTTCTTCTTTAAGATACTTGATAGTCATGTTACGGATCGTGCCTGCTTCTTCTCCATACTCTGCTTCCGTATCAAAGAGTACAGGGAACGATTCACCTTCTAGCACGCCGCCTTTCTTGGTTAGATGACCCATTCGATAGCTATTCATACCAATACGGATTTCTGTTTGATCAGTAACCGGTGTGCCATCTGCAAACGCAAGGTTGGTGATGCGTGTACCTGCAGGTTGAGTGAGGTCTATGGTATAAGTTACGCCTGCGAAGAAGTCATTGGTTGAGTATTTTGATGCTCTACGGTCAGGGTTAAAGCTGTAGGTTACATCGCCAGGTTGCACTGAGTTGAAGTAGCCCGCAGACCATTCCATGTAGGTTCTTAACTCTTTGCCTGTCATCTGGTAGACAGTGATTTCGCCACCCGCGTATTGGTAGTTGTACGCGATGTCTTTGGCTTTAATTGGGCCAACATCGAGCTCTGCATTGTCGTTGTCTATTTGAAGTGCGATGACATTGGCTTTGGGTGCATAGAAGAAGCTCGCTTCTTGGTATAGCGCACTGATGCCGGTGTCTTGAACGTGGACTTGAGGGATACCGCGGATTTCGTTTTCTGGGACTAAATCAACGCCGGTAAGCTGAGCGACAGGTCTGTTCGCCATTTCTCGGAGTTGTTTGTGATAAGGCTGGTATAACTCGTCCATATTCTCATCAGAATCTATACCTTTAATTTTATAGGTGAAGCTGTCTTTGTTGACGAGAGTGAATTTACCATCGCGCTCTTCAAATTGAAGATCAATACGAGATAGGGCTCGGCCATATTTGTCGGGCTCAGTAATAATAACGCCATTCACAACAGCCTTATCTATACGAGTGTGCATGTGGCCAGCAACAATGGCATCAAGCTCTGGGTTTGCGTTGGCAATGTCGGTGACACCGGTGTCGGCAATGTCATTCTCGTTCTCAATTCCCATATGGGCAACCAATACGATAGCATCCACTTTATCATCAATCTCTTTGACGATTTTCTTCACTTCCAAGGTTGGATTAGTGAAAGTGACGCCTTCTAAACGGTTTGTACCTTGCGCAAAGACCTCCGTCATTGGGGTATCCATTCCGATCACGCCGATCTTAATGCCACCGCGTTCTAGAATGGTGTAACCCGGTAAGAATGGATTTCCGTTTTTGTTCTTGATGTTGCCGCCGAGAGACTGCCCTTTAAATTGGGTAACGGCTCTGTTGAGTGTTTTAAGGCCAAAGTCGAATTCGTGGTTACCTAAAACCCATACATCGTATTTCATGTGATTAAAGCCAAGCATCATTGGATCAACAGGCTCGTCTTTGAAGGTTTCCACGAAGTTGCCTTGGATGGTGTCGCCAGCATCGACAAGGATAATGTTAGATTGCTCTTTGCGGATCTCACCAACCTTGGTCGCGATTTGGCTCAAGCTACCACGAGTGTTGAGTTTATCTGCCGCGTAATCCCACGCCATAAAATGACCGTGGATATCTGAAGTACCCAGTATCGTGACATCGTGTATGTCGCCATCATCTGCAAAGGTGGGAAAGGCTAGAGAGAGTAGGATGGCGCTTGATAGTATGTGTCTTTTCATAAGTATGTTCACATCGTGGTTTTAAGTATGACGCTACCATATAGAATCGAGATTACCTTATGGGTGATCAGTGTCATATTTATAGTGATATAACTTACTGATGTTTCAAATAAATGTGATTCATGACCATCTCGTAACCACTTAAATTATGGAGAAACGCATTACAACTCTTTACTGCGTTCTCAATACTCAATTCCTTGAATCAAACTTTCTCAGTGAATCAATTTCCGTAAGCACTTCTGTCTTTGTTTAAGGTGATTGGGTTATCCCGCCATTTCCAATGCTTCTTAGCGCGGTCTTAATATTTCTATTATTAACTATGTCTTTAATTTATTGTTATGTTATAACGTAACAATAAATGTTGTTTTTGGATGTTCGGTGGGAATTTGAATAAACCTGTATTGTCTGTGCGCGGGCTCTGCGCTGATGGCTTGGCTAACTGGAGGGCCGTCTCCGATGTGACATTTGATGTGAACGACGGTGAATGCGTTGCCATCATTGGGCCTAATGGAAGTGGAAAGTCCAGTTTGCTGAAAGGCATTACAGGCGAATACAAAGCCGTCGCAGGTGAGTTGATGTTGTCTGGCATTGCACTTGGAAGCCTTGAGCGGCAGCAGATAGCCAAGCAAGTCGCGGTGGTTACTCAACATGAGCATGTTGATCCTCGTTTGAGTGTTGCTGAGTATGTTGGCTTAGGCCGAACTCCTCATACATTTTGTTGTAGTGCAAAAGAGCACAAACGAGCGGTTCAGCAGGCGATGCAAGATGTTGGGCTTGTTCACAAAAGCCAGCGGTGCTTTGGTGAGCTGTCCGGTGGTGAACAGCAACGTGCAAGTATTGCTCGCGCCTTTGCACAAGAGCCTAGGCTTTTACTCTTAGACGAACCCACAAACCACCTTGATCCTCTCGCTCGCCTTGAACTTCTGAGCCTAATTAAACAACGCGGCATTGCGTCTGTTGTGGTGCTGCATGATTTACCTTTGGTAGCGCCATTCGCCGACAAAGTCTTGTTGATGTCACACCAAAAGATGGTGGCGTTCTCAGCCCCAGATACCGTGATGCAAGACCGATACATGATCCCTGTTTTTGGATTGCGCGTTCTCACGTTCAATCATCCTAATCTATGCAGCACCATCCATCATTTTGAAGCTGCATCAACTTACTCAACTCACTTAACTCTCTCTAATCACTCTTTAATAGGAGCAGCCCAATGAAGTGGCCTGTAATTTCCAGTCTTTTGTTTCTTTTACCTTTCTCTTTTGCGCATGCGACAAGCACTCAATACCCAGTGACGGTTGATAACTGTGGGAGCCCACTGACCATTGAAAAGCGGCCCTCGCGTGTGGTTGTACACGACATCAATATGACCGAGATGGCGTTTGCTCTTGGTCTTCAAAAGGAGATGGTGGGCGTTACGGGCATTACTGGGTGGTACAAGATGTCGAGTTCGTTTGAAGAACGTTTAGGAGATATTCCTGAGCTTGCACCGAAGTATCCTTCATTAGAAACATTGATTGCTGCTGATGCTGACTTCTTTTTCGCTGGCTGGAATTACGGAATGAAAGTGGGCGGTGAAGTGACGCCTCAAACACTGAAGCCATATGGGATTGATACCTTAGTGCTCTCTGAGAGTTGCATTCATACCCAAGACCAAAAAGAAGGTGCGACAATGGATCTGCTTTATGGCGATATGAAAAAGTTAGGCGTTATTTTTGACAAGCAACTAGAGGCCGAGGCTTTGGTAAACAGCTGGAAAGAGAGAGTTGAAAAAGTAGCAGAAAAGCAGAAAGCATCAGGTAAGCCGAGCCCAAAAGTGTTCTTGTTTGATTCGGGGGAAGACAAGCCTTTCACCGCAGGTAAGTACGGAATGCCAAACGCAATGATTGAAGCTGCTGGTGGTCAAAATATCACAGGCAATATGGAAGCTAGTTGGGCTCGAACCTCTTGGGAGAATGTCGCTCGTGAAAACCCAGATGTGATTATTCTTCTGGATTACCAATCGGCGAGTGGTGCCGATTCGTTGCAACGTTTCTTAGAAGCCCATCCGTTGATGAAATACACCAATGCGGTCACTTCTGGTCGTTATGTCAAACTGCGTTATGAGCAACTCACCCCTGGGCCTGCCAATATCGATGCTATTGAGAAACTTGCAGAGGCGTTCGTTTCTGAGTGATCGGGAAAGTTGTTAGATGAAAGCTTGTTATTGATAAGAGTAGTAGTCCTTTGATTTTATTTGATAAATATCGAGCAGCATGGCTAACAGGTATCACTGCCATGCTGCTCGCCTTCATGATGAGTTTACAATTTGGCTCGGTCCCTTTGTCTTTTAAGGAAGTGATTGTAGGGCTGAGCTCTTTCACTGATCCAACGCCGGATATGACCAGTCGAATACTGATCGATCTAAGGTTACCTAGAGCATTGTTAGCGGTTATCGCGGGTGCAGGGCTGGCGATGGTTGGAGCGTTGCTTCAAACCTCGACACGAAATGATCTGGCGGATCCGTTTCTGTTTGGCTTGTCATCTGGCGCGTCTGCTGGTGCGGTGTTGGTGATCACCAAAGTGGGAGACGCTCTGGGTGTTTGGTCACTGCCACTGGCTGCATTCTCGGGTGGTATTGTGTCGGCGACCGCTGTTCTGATTCTGTTTTCGATGCAGAAGAAAAAGGGCAATGACAACTTGATCTTGTGTGGTTTGGCGATCTCATTTCTATTCGGCGCCATCACGAGTTTTTTGATCTATTCAGGCGACCAGAGAGCGGCGAGTTCGATTTTGTTCTGGACGATGGGAGGCTTAGGGCTCGCACGTTGGGATAATTTGATTTTTGCCTTGGCGGGCGTGTTATGTCTGATTGCGTTAATTTTCAAGCGTTATCGCGAGCTTGATACTTTGTTAGTGAGTGAACAGACGACAAGCTCACTGGGGATCAACGTACACCGCCTACAAAGCGAGATTTTTCTCTGTTGTGCGTTTTGCACAGCGTCGATTGTATCGATGACCGGAGTGGTCGGCTTTATTGGCTTGATGGTACCCCACTTAGTACGACCATTTTCAGGTGTCACTCACAAGCGAGCTCTGCCTTTGGTTGCCTTATGGGGCGCGGTGCTTTTACTGTTTGGGGATGTGATTAGCCGAACCATATTAGCGCCACAAGAACTGCCAGTAGGTATTGTGACAGCAGCGCTTGGCGGGTTATTCGTTCTGTATCTTGTTTGGCGTAAATAGTGTGTGCTCAATTCCACCAAACTACACAGGCAGTAAGACGATCTTGCCCTCTAGGCGTGTGGTTTTCGATTCAATGAGATCAATCGCGGTTTGCACTTCATCGAATGGCAGATAGCGGTCAACGTCGAGCTGAATATCGTTTGTGATGAAGTGATCTAGCATAGTCGTGAACTTTTCACGGCGAACATCTTTACCTTCCGCTTCTTCCCAATAACGTAAGAAGAAGGTGCTGAAATCGATGTGTTGGCTTTTCGCGTACTCAAAGAAGCGTGGCTCGTAAAAATCCAACGACAGCGTCCCATAGTTGATAAAGCGCCCGTTGTTGCCAAGGGTGTGGATAAGATCGGTTCCGGGTGAGCCGCCAATCGCATCAAAGGCAACGGTTGGCATAGGCAAGTCTAACGCCTTAATTTGAGAAACTAGATCAGCGTTCGTATCTAATATCCAGTTGGTGGTAGTTGGGTATCGTTTCGGTTGTGATGTAACGATAATGATTTTGAAGCCGAGTGATACTGATAATTGCGAAAAGATCTTACCTATGGCTGAACTGCCAGCGTTGATGATCAACACATCTTCTTGGTTCAGCTTGGTTACCTCTGTCGTTAGCACCCATGCGGTTAGCGCATTAATGTACAACTGACAGGCGTAACCATTTTCTAGATGCTGAGGAATTTGGAACAGATCATCTGGTGATACATCGACATAGTTCTGCCATGTTCCACTGGTTGCCACAAGCACACGCTGGTTTACTGCAAACTCAGCATTGCTGGATTCTATAACCCTTCCTACCGCTTCAAATCCCGGTACTCTCGGCGGCTGGTGGCTATGTTTGTATTGGCCCACACCATAAATCGACAACAGATCACTAGGGTTGATGTTAGTGGCTTCAATGTGTACGCGAACTTTATCTTTGTCTAGTGCCCCTAAAGCGACATGTTCTAACTTGAGAGATTCTTTTGGCTGACCGAAACGGAACTGGCTAATTCGGGTATTTTGCTTAGTGTCAGTCATAGTTCGGATACCTTTATGGGTTATGAGTACTGCATTGATTTTAAGTGTAGCGTGTTCATAAACAATCTTGGGTCGGTAATATTGCTCAACATCGATGTTGTTGGCAATCGATTGTTCAAATTGAAATTAGTTAACCAAAAGTTGACCAACACCTATCTACAATGATTCCTAGTTTAATAACTAGGAGTTAATAAAGATGAACGTGCCTGAAGTAATGTCTAAGTGGAAAACATTGCTGGCTCTGACCATGGCCTTGTTTGCTCTTAAGTTTGATCTACTTCTGATTTGGGGGCTATTTTGCTGGTTTTGGGGATGGGAAAATCTTCGCGCAAAAGAAGCCTTCTTTGTTGAACGTATTGAGCTAAAAGAACATCCAGTTTTGTTTACCTTAATCATCATCAGTTGGTTTGTGATGGGAGGGGTATATTTCTATATGGACAATAGAGTCTTTGAGTTTTTTAGCTCTTTGTAGCAAAGCAAAATTTAATAATTAGGATACGTTATGAAAATCTATTTAATTAAAGCGTCTGCTGGCAGCGATTACTCAAAATACAAAGCCTCTACGGGGGGACCTCCACAAAACATCTTTGCCGCCGCTGCTGCGACACCAAAGTGGTACAAGTTAGATATGGTTGATGAGACCATAGGTGAAAAAGCCGACCTTTATAATGATGCTGATTTGGTGGTGATATTTATGTCGACTCCAGATGCTTATCGGGCTTACGAGCTAGCTTCTAAATATAAGAAAAAAGGCAAAACAGTCATACTCGGGGGGTTACATACTCAGTTTAACCCTTCAGAAGCGGCAGTATATGCGGATTGTTTGGCGATGGGAGAAGTTGAGAACTACTGGGTTCAGTTACTACGTGACGCAGAGTTTGGTTCGCTACAGCCTATTTATGAAAGCTCCGAGCCTGTCGATCTCAGTATGCTCAATCCATACCCAACAAATATCATCAATCCTGAAGCGTACAATTATACATGGTCAGTAGTTGTGACAAGAGGTTGCCCATTTAAATGTAACTTCTGTTTAGTGCCAAGGTTCTTTGATAAGTTCCAGAAAAGGCCAATCGAAAATATCGTCAGCGAGTTAGCGGATCTCAAGACATTAGGTATTGAGTGGGTTGAGTTACACTCCGACAATCTCACTCATGACCGTGAATATGCTTTGGCACTATTTAAAGCCATTGAGCCGCTTAACATGAGCTTCTATGGGGAAACGACAGTCTTGATTGCTCGTGACACCGAATTGCTTAGTGCTGCGGTGAAGTCAGGGTTCAAAGCTGTATTATTAGGCATAGAAACGCCATCTGAAGAGGCTTTAAAGGCTCAGAAAAAAGGCTTTGTGAAACCATCTAAAATGAAAGAGTACATCGCTGAGATAAGATCTCATGGTATTGAAGTATGGGGAGATTTTTTGTTCGGTTTTGATGAACATGACACTTCTATCTTCAAACAAACGCAGAAGTTCGTCGAAGATATCAAGGTTGATAAGGTGATCCCACACTACATGATTCCGTTTCCCGGTTCGGAGTCTTTTAATCAGCTAGAGCGTGAAGGGCGACTTCTTACTAAAGATTGGTCCAAGTACGATGGTAGCCATCCGGTTTATCAGCCCAGTCGTATGAGCGTTGAAGAGCTAGAGGAAGGCTTGTATTGGATTTGGAGAAAGAATGCGAGCTTGAAAGAACGAGTTTTTGCATGGTTCAATTAAAATTTGTTCTGGATACATGGAATGAAAATCGCGAAGGTTCATAAATAAGTTTTACTATTCGGAATCCCTGACTGAGTCAGTACACTTTAAAGGCTCCATGTGGAGCCTTTGCATCAAGTCTTTGACGTAGCGGTGAAACCCCGCGATCAAAAGCCATAGCTTTGTTTGATTGGATCGCAGACTAGTTTATATTTAGCATCCGCAGCTTCTTTGCCGGCAAATTCTAACATCGCTTCTGAATAACCCATTGCAGTGCCGAACTCTTCCATTATATAAGGATCTTCTTTGACACTCACTGTGCGATCTTTCGATAGCTCGACAATAAACTTAGCGTAATCTTGGTCTTTATCTAAGCCTGCAGCCCAACCAAAACAGTGAGCCGCATCTTGCTTAGGGAATTCGTTAAAATCTTCACCATTCACTTCGGCTAAAGCAGCACCCGAAACAAGTGCTGTAAGTAGTGACATGCTAGTAATCAATTTTTTCATATTGCTTATCTCGAATATTGAATATGAAGCTATCTTATTGCGAGCGCTATGAAATAAATGTGAACATATTTGTTATTATTTTCAAGTCATGTGACTTTTGATGTAACTGTTTTCATCGTTTACGAGCACAACATCGATTTCAAATGCAGCGTGTTCATAAACAATCTTGGATCGGTAATATTGCTCAACATGGCTGGTGTTGGTAAACAGTCATCATCAACGTAGTCGACATAGTCTGCCGCCGAATCAAAGATCAAAATATCCAAAGCCAAACGATCCAAGCCATATCGGCCTCGGTGGATCATATCCGCTGAAAAAACCAATAAGTCACCGGCGGCTAATGGTATCTGCTTACCACCAGAGATGTCATCGCTGCTCACTTTGCCGTTTTCTTCTTGGCGAACATTGTACTCTTCTTCGTTGTCCCAACGCTTGTGTGTGCCAGGGATAAGTTCCATACCTGGCTCATCAAAAATGGGCACTCGCAGATGCAATACCTGGGTTTCCATGATGACTTTCATTTGGTCATCAACGTCGTAGTCGTATTGACAGTCACGATGCCAGAAGTCTTTTTGTTGCGGATTTACTGGGTTGAAGAACAGCTGTGTATTCATGAATGCCGGTTTGTTCGGAATCACCGCATCAACCACGTTCATCACTTGTTTCGAGCTGATGAAGTCGAAAAGCACGCTTCTATCGTCGGCGAGCAAATATTCGCTTCCCGTAATTAAAGACGAGTTAAATGCTTCTTCTTTATAGAATTCTTCGTTGTCTGCTTTCCATGATTCATGAAATTTCAGCACGACTTTTCTAAGCGATGCAATTTGAGCTTCATCGAAATAATTTCTGATAACAAAGTAACCATGTTCGTCGTAACGGTCACTTAATTGTTGGCTGTTTTCTACCACTGATTACCTTCGTTCATTCTTTGCTGTGTAATAACCACAGATTTCTTGGGCGCATAATGCCAGACAGTCGCCATTCAACCAAGTAACGAGTGCAGAAGCCTGTAGATTCCGTGATGCTATGAAGCCATGTGTGGACGAGTTTTACATGTCTATTCAGATCATGGACTCATGCGACAAGAATCTCTGCATATGTGATCCATCCCTTATTTTATAAAATATAAAGATTCATATGGTGAATGTTTTTGTGGTTTGTATGATTATTAACCATGTTGAAATTTGGTTGCGTATGGAAGATAGAAAATCATGGATGGTTTTTCGCTGGATATGAGAACACTTAATTTTATTATTATTTTGTTCTCTTTCATTTACTGTATTGGCTTATTGTTATTTCAATTCACGCAACAGCCGATTAAAGGGCTTTCAATCTTTTCCATTTCAATATTTGTTATCGGAACTGGGCCGTTGATGTTAAGCCTAAGAGGGGAGTTCCCTGATTGGATCACCGTTATTGGTGCCAATATGGTCATTGCGCTTGGTTTTCATCTCGCTTTGTATAGCTTATGTCTGTTTCGAGAATACTCTCTCAAATGCACCTACCTCAGTAGTCTAATGATGTTGGTTCTTTTACCATGCTTTATTTACTTCACGTTCTATGAGCCTTCCATAAAGGCTCGAATTATCCTCATTAGTTTATATCTGGCTTTTGTGACTCTTTGCACTGCCTTTGCGGTATTAAAGGGCCTGCGTGATGACTTGACTCTAGGTATTCGGATGATGGCCTTGTCATTTACGATATATGGTGGGTTTATGGTTTTCCGAGTAATGGTGACGCTATTTTCGGCTGAGCTGCAGGATTTTATGGCGGCCACTCTCATTCATCAACTTGCCTTTTTAGTGAGCATCGTTCTTATTGTGTCGATGAGCTTTACAATGCTTTGGCTGATTAACGCAAGGTTGCTTAGTTCTATTCACGACCTCTCCTACAGCGATCCCCTAACGGTACTGGGAAACCGCAGAGCATTGGATGAGATGGTTCCTGTTATCATGAAGCAGGCGGAGACTGCGCCTGTCAGTGCCATTATGATGGATATTGATAATTTTAAGTCGATCAATGACCAATACGGACACATTGTAGGTGACCTCGTGATCAAGTCTTTTGCTGAAATGGTTCAAAGTGCGATAAAAACATCGCCCAAAGCCAGTGCGTTTCGTTTTGGCGGAGACGAGATAATGATTTTATTGCCTAATGTCGATTTCCAACAAGCTCAGGTTATTGCTTGCAAGTTACGATTGTCTATTTCAGAGGTATCAGCAGTACAAGAACATGAGATGTTTCTGACATCGAGTTTTGGTGTTGCTCAGCTTCATCCGCATGAGAGTTGGAATGGGTTTATTAGCCGAGCCGACAAAGCGTTATATCAAGCGAAAACAAACGGTCGCAATATGACTTCAATTTGTCCTAGTCATATTAACGAGCTCGTCACTGCCACATAACCAATACCGCTGCGATAGAAAGCAAAATGAGCGCAAGAATGTCTTTGCGCGCGATGCTTTGCCCTAACCAGAAGTAGGATATCAACACCATGAAGATCACTTCGACTTGCCCGAGTGTCTTTACGTACGGCACGGCTTGAAGCGACATCGCGCTAAACCAACCCAGAGAACCGATAACACTCGCTAGGCTTGTCATGATGACCAGTTTCGACTTCTTGAATATCTGGCGCAGCGTGTCGCGTTCTCTGAAAAAGAGATACGTACAGATAATCACTGTCTGAAGGGAAATGACGAGGAACAGCACCCATGCGGCGCTATGAGGGAAGGGCAACCCTATGCTCAAACTTGCTTCCCGTACCCAAAGAGACGTTAAAGCAAAAGCGGTACTACACGCCATACCTAACAAAAATACTTTCGGAGACAAGCTTCGCCAACCAGAAGAACTACTCATGATTAGTACGCCTAATGTGCCAATAAGCACGCCGACCCAACCTGTTAGTGTCAAAGCAGTACCAAAAAACAATACGGATAACACAGCAGATACGGGGGCTTCACACTTGGCTAAGCCTGCTCCTATCGCATAGTTTTCGAGCTTAAATAACATCACCATTAAACCCGTCGCGAGGATCTGCATAATGGCTGCTGCAATAATGTAGAAAACAAACTCACCCGAAAAATCAGGTGTGGATACTGGCTTCCATTGATAGAGGGCGCACAGATAAATTAAGGCGATTGGGCCTGCCCAGATAAAACGCGCCAGCGTCACACCAGCAACACTCATGGTGCCACTTAACTTGCTTTGAAAGGCATTGCGCCAAGATTGGCTGAAGGCTGCGAGAAGAGTAAAGGCTATCCAACTAAATGACATGACGCTTCCGTGTGTTATATAAAATTATGATTATATTAACAAATTTAACCAATAGAAGAAGGGGCTTGTTTGTTTATTGAGCGTCCATTTTCAGGCGATAGTCTATTTGGGTAAATCAGAACTTTGTGCGAGCTAACCTTTGAAGAGTTAGCTCGTTGAACTTCAACACAATATAGCTAGCCGCCTCAAAAAATTGGCTCTTTTCGGTTCTTGAAATAGAACAGTGCGCTGATCGTAATGAACAGTAAGGTGAAGTAATAGAAAAACGAAGACAGTGAGGCCAAGAAGGCAAGGTTCTGTTCTATCTCTTGTTCGGTGTAGCCCTGAGACACCAACTTATAGTAGTAAGCGTACAAGATACCGATCAGGCCGTATCCGAGGTTAAACATCAGCCCTTTAAAGCTGAGAACCGTGGCTCTGTTGTGTGATTCGGTCTTTTTATTCAGGTGGTAGCTGATGAAAATGTTCATCGTCATGATGATTAAGATTAATACCAGTGCCGGAATGACTCCGTAAATCGACCAACCTAAACTGATCCAGTAATAAGTTGCCATGCTTGCCAATCCCATAACTACAATGAAGGTTTTAGCCTCCATGCTCTCTGCTAGCCTACGGCTTTGTCCTGCCAATATAATCTTAAGCAAGCTGATACCCGCACCAATAAAACCAAAGTAGATAATTGGAATATCAATGGCCAGATAGTATTGGCTGTTCATGGTTAGGAACATGCGTGAGGTGTGTTCGAATAGGCTGTAGTAGAGCAAGATGAACAGCACGTAAGGCGTAGCAAATACCCACTTACCCGCATCGATCGTCAATTTAAGACTTGAGATGGTGGTTGCCAATTTGGTTTGGTCACTTGGCATCACCTTTTTCTCTTCGCGCATATTAATCGCGGCATAGATAGCGATCATCGCAACAAATAGGGTGGCGAACACAGGAATACGCATCAGATCTTTAGTGCTTTCTGGCTCGGCTAATCCTAGGAAATCAAAGATGTTCGCCATGAAGTTCACATCGTACATCGCCGCACCAATCAATGTGACAAAGATACCGACGGTTGAGGCGACACGAAGCTGGATTTGCAGCACTCGCGGCCACAACTCTTCATTGCCTTGTTCTTTTAAGGTGTCGTAAGCCAATGCCTCGTCGGCGCCGCTGGCCAGTGCCATTGCTAAGCCACTGAGTATCCGGTTAATCAGAAAGACAATGAACACCAAGTCGGGGTTTCCGGTTGGCACTAGCGCTATCATGGCGATCTCAACAAACATCACGATCGAAGACAGCACCACTAGTTTCTTGCGGCCTAAGGTATCAGCGAACGCGCCCGACGGCACCTCAGCAAGCACAATGGTAGCTGCCCAAACTACATTAAGCATCGCGAATTGAGAAAGAGTTAGCCCGTAATCTAAATAGAGTAGGGTGAATATAGGGTAGTAAAAACGCGCAAAGTAGCTGCTTCGAAACATTAAGAAGTAGCGGACATTGGGAATGTTAAGGATCTCTTTGAGCGTCATGATAATTTCAGTATTTTAGATAACACATCATTATGTATAACCCTTTTACTCTTTTAAATCATGGAATTGTTGCCAAATCCCTAAAATATCTGATTTACGTGATCTTCGAGATCATGGTTCATAGTCGGTTATAGGCTTCTGTTCTTCAAATCACTTCCCCCCATTCATTTAGTTTGTGGTGCTCGTTTCAACTTGCTTGACTGATTTTGGTGCAAGATCGAACTTCTACAACATCGTTCTCGCATTTACATCTTATTGTATGATTTAATTATTGGTAGTAATGATACGCAATGAATCCAATGTAATTGAGGAAGCGAGCATGATCTTAGAGTCATTCAGTCTGGAAGGTAAAGTAGCGATAGTGACTGGCTGCAACACGGGGCTTGGGCAAGGTATTGCATTAGGCCTAGCGGAAGCTGGTTGTAAGGTTGTCGGTGTTAACCGAACAGAACCTGAAGAGACTATTGAGAAAATGAGTGCAGCAGGTCATTCGTTCCTAAACGTGAGTGCTGATCTTCTCGATCAAGCGTGCATTCCAGAGGTTATAGAGCGCACTTTGGCTGAGTTTGGCCAAGTCGACATTCTCGTGAACAATGCAGGAATTATTCGCCGCCAAGATGCTATTGAGTTCTCAGAGCAAGATTGGGATGACGTAATGAACGTGAACACTAAGACTGTGTTCTTTATGTCTCAGGCTGTTGCAAAGCAGTTTAAGGCTCAAGGCACTGGCGGAAAGATCATTAATATTGCATCGATGCTCTCATTCCAAGGTGGCATTCGAGTTCCTTCCTATACGGCTTCAAAAAGTGCTGTGATGGGAGTGACACGTGCGATGGCGAACGAATGGGCGCGCGACAATATCAATGTGAATGCGATAGCACCCGGTTATATGGAAACGAACAATACTCAAGCTCTGCGTGAAGATGCTGTGCGCAATCAAGCGATTCTTGAGCGTATTCCGGCTGAACGTTGGGGTAAACCGCAAGATATCGCAGGTCCTTGTGTGTTCTTAGCCTCATCAGCATCGGATTACATTAACGGCTATACCATTGCTGTTGATGGTGGTTGGTTAGCTCGTTAACTGACCTTGTAACAAACACGGTTAAGAATTTTAAATTTGCAGCAATCTTGCAGGAGAACATAAATGAAAATCGCACTAATGATGGAAAACAGTCAGGCAGGTAAAAATGCCATGGTTGCAGCTGAGCTAGAGTCAGTGGCGGGTGGCATTGGTCATGACGTTTTTAATCTAGGTATGACCGACGAGAATGATCACCACTTAACGTATATCCACTTAGGTATCATGGCGAGTATTCTCATCAACTCAAAGGCTGTGGACTTTGTTGTGACGGGATGTGGAACAGGGCAAGGTGCTTTGATGTCATTGAACCTGCATCCGGGTGTGGTTTGTGGTTACTGCCTAGAGCCATCAGATGCTTTCTTGTTTAACCAAATCAATAACGGTAATGCTCTCGCTCTCGCTTTTGCTAAAGGCTTTGGCTGGGCAGGTGAACTCAACATTCGTTATATCTTTGAAAAAGCGTTCACAGGCGAGCGTGGTAATGGGTATCCACTAGAACGTGCAGAACCACAGCAACGTAACGCAGCAATTTTGAATGAAGTGAAAGCGGCGGTGGTGAAAGATAACTTTATTGATTCTCTAAGAGCAATCGACCAAGAGCTCGTGAAAACAGCGGTTGGCAGTGAGCGTTTCCAACAATGCTTGTTTGATCATTGCCAAGACCCAGACATTGCAGACTACGTTCGTTCACTTTTAGATTAAACCTATCAAGGTCTTACCCGGTTATTAGTGAAGATAGAAAAGAAAAAGAGGAGCTCTGAGGCTCCTCTTTTCTTTTACTCTATGGGCCTGTTAGTTTTTAGACGCATAGATAAATGATCTGTGATTCGCTCTAGATGATCAGTCCACACGCTTAAAGTTAGGCAATAAGGTCTCTGGCTGCTGCGCTACAAATGCTTTACTTGGTGAGTAGGCTCGGAAGTAAACAAACCAGTTTTCGTCTTCTCGAGTTTGCACCCAATTCGCTTCATTCACACCTGCTGGCTTAGTTGGCGAGAAGTGGAAGGTGTAATTACCTTGTGCGTCTTTGACCGTTCCTTCGATGTTTGAACCCACGTCGGCACGTTCAATATCGTTGTCGATGATGGCGCGGTTCTCTACGTTGTAGACTGTAATTGTCCAGAACAAATCGGCGAAATTTACATCTCCATCTAGCGTCAAAGTATAGTGGTTACTGCCATTTAGCCCTTTGCCATTGTCGTCACGGTAGTTGTCTAGGTAGATCTGTCCCCAACCGCCGTTCTCAAATCCATGCATTGCGATGTCGTTAGTGACGGCTTCATAAAACCAAGCTGCACGTCCATCGAGATCCATACCATAGTGACGGTCTTGGTTTGGTGTTGAAGCCGTTGCGATTTCCCACGAATTCCCTTCTTTACCGTAAGCCGCATGTGGTAGACGTTCTGTTTTGTTGAAATCGATGTTTTTGACCATAGCTTCACCCATGATTACAGCTTGTTCTAAGATGTCACGCTGCTGAGCTGATGGAGTAAATGCTTTGCCTTTTTCAATACCTAATGGGCGTAACATGTCGTACATCATACGATCGCGCTCTGCCACCGGTTCGGCTTGGATCGCTTCATTCAACGTTTCCCAAAATGCCATACCACGTGGGTGCTTAGCATCTTCACCACGCTCAGGGAAGTTCACGCCGTTATCGCTCAGTGGCTTGCCGTTAAGGTCAGTAATTTTTAATGCTTCTAAGTCTTTCATACGTTGTTGGTCTGAATCTGCCATTAAGCGAACACCCAAGAAAACATAGTTGGTGTCTGACTCAAAAACCTTAGCGCCTTTTGGCAGGTTGCTCGGTGTTTCAGACCCTTTGGCTTTTACCACGTAGACGCCCGGCTCAGTCATCTGAGAAATACCGATTTGCCACATGGTGTGTACTGCGCCGCGCAGTTCATTTGTGGGGATTTCTATAATAACGGGCTCTTTTTCTACGTTAAACCAAGTAATCGCGTAAGGCGTAGAGGTGTTGTAAGTTAAGCCTCCTAGCTTAGATTCATGAGACTCAACATAAGTAATTTGACCATCCTCTGCACCCATGTCGGCATAGGCTTGTTTCCATGCGTAGTTTGACACCAAAGGCACGGACCAAATGTAAGCTTGTGACGCGCGTTGATAGTCCATCAGTTCAAACAGTTTTGCTGAGCTTTCTTGTGTTGGAATGCCATGAAGAAAGTCGGTTTCGAAAGTAAAGTCACCTGCACGCGTTTGGATCGTTTCTGTCGCATCACCGTTGCCTGCTATCGCTGTGGCTGAAAACAAGGCTGTTACAGAAACTAGCATGGCAGCAGAGCGTAGTGGGCAAGTGAAACTACCTACAAAGGCTTTAGATATCATATTCATAATGTGTCCTCAAAAACTCAAAATTATTCGTCAAAACGGGAATGGCTCGTCGAACCGAAATCATTGGTTCAAACTGAAAGAGCTCATCCAAGCAGAAAGTGACTGCTTAAAACTGATAGTTAAATTCGATGCGGTGATCACCGTCTTCGATACTGGTGTTTTCTGTCCAGTTTGCAAAATAACGAACGTTCGCCCTTGGGTTAATCTGGTAGCTCGCAGCAAACTCATGTGCGAGTACAGAATCACTGCCCTCGAATCCATAATCTTTGAACGTTGATGAACCAGACATTGTGCCTAAATACATAGGGTTATAGTTCAACCAAATCTTGTCGGTAAGTTGCATTTTTGCGTACATACCCGCCACGTAAAAGGTACCGTGCATGTTGTAGCGGTCGCGAAGTTGATCTGCGTCGAGGTTGCCTCCAGAACCTTCTACCAACTCTTCACCTGCAGCAACACCAACACCCGCAAGCGGATAGAAATTAAACATGCCCATTTGTGGAAGAGCCTGTATAAAGCTGTATGACGCACTACCTTGATTACTATCGAAATCCCAAGACATATCGACTTGTGTGCCTCGACCATTGGTTAAGTCTACGCCGAAGTTTCTGAAACGAATCGAATCGATACTGTCATCTGCGCCTCGGTTATTCCAACCAATGGCTTCACCAGCGATGCCTTTGACTTCGAAGACATTCATACCCATGGTCGTATCGCTACCAGTGTCATAGGTTTGCCCGATTTTCAGGTTTAAGCCTTTGTCTGTGTAACCGAAGCCACCTTGTGTATAGACGGCTAACGGGTCTGACATATCTTGAATTTCGGCTTCTTCCGCGAACGCGACACTTGCCAGAAACAAAGGAGTTAGAGAAAGGATTGAACGTTGTAATAACATAGATGCCTCATAAATTTATCTCACTACATCCGTGTACTGCGTGAAGGTGAGGTAACTATACAAAGTGGACATCGTTAAGTTAATTCATATAAACTTAACCATTCGTTAAGTAGTGGTTTATGGTTCGGGTATGAAACTGAATAATGTCGATTTGAACTTATTGAAAGTGTTTGTGGTGGTGTATCAGGAAAAAAGCTTGCGCAAAGCAGCTGAAAAGCTGTTTGTCTCGACACCAGCGGTAAGCCAAAGCGTCAAAAAGCTTAAGGAATCGTTAGGTGAAGAGCTATTTGTTTTGTCCAATAAGCAGTTTCTCCCGACGCCTTATTCTGATGAACTGTATCGACGTGTCTTTCCACTATTGGACGGGCTGGTCACGGCGATAGAAGAGGGTAAACAGTTTACTCCTGCCGAACTAAGCGAAGATTTTAAGATAGAGGCGAACCCGCACCTTTTGCCTTGGTTAACACCCTCTCTGTTTCATCAACTCTCATATGAAAGTCCACTTTCGAGGTTGATTAGTCATACTAGCTCCCAAGATTCACTGGAAAGACTGAAGAGTGACGAGATTGATTTTGTTATTCACTTTGAAGCTGAAAACCTGCCCGCCGAGATCATTGCTGTGCCTCTCGTGACCCTAAAATTTGTATTGGCAGTAAGAGTCGACCATCCTTTTAAAGAGGATGTAGCACAGATTGATGATTTGTTGTCCTTTCCATTTGCGCATGTTGACCTTGCTTACTTCGACCAAAACAAACACTCGCGATTGGAAGAAGAAGTTTTAAGCCAAGGTAAATCGATTAATATGGCGCTTCGAACGACGTCAGTTGTTGGGTTAATAGAAACGATTAAGCATTCCAATATGATCGCACCCTGCATGCCTCCGGTGATCGAACAGCACAAGGGAGTATTGCGCTCGATTGTGATTGAAGGATTAGAAGAAGATGCAGAGAAAATGGAGGTATTTGCCTATCTTCATAAGAAAAACCAACACTCTGCCAAATACAAATGGTTACTGGATTTGATCGAAACGGCGATGGTTGAAGCCAACCATCAGTAAGCTTTAACTGTGATTGTTTTTAATTGATTCAATGAGTTGACCAAAAAATGCCCTCAATACATCTCTTGAGGGCATTTTTTATTAACTATTTAACTATTTAACTATTGATTTGTTTAACCATTGATCCGCTTTACCGTAGCCAGTTATTCACTTTCTGTTTCTTTAGAAGCGTTTGACGCCCAGCCTTTCTCTAGCCAGTTGTCCAGAGCGTGTTGCAATGCCTTCAAAGAGGTTGGCTTCTCTAGGCGACCATCCATCAACTTGCTGATCATATCTAACTCGTGTTGTCCTGATTCGCCAGACAAAGCAATAATTGGCGTTTGAGGAGAGCGTGCCTTGATAATTTGGCTTGCGTCAAAACCATTCATTATTGGCATTTGTACGTCCATTAAGATCAAATCGACCTTGTGTGTTTTGAACAGCTCGACGGCATTCTCACCGTTTTTGGCTTGCAAGCTATTGACGCCAAGTCGACTCAGGTACATTTGAACAAGCGTGCGTTGTACTTCTTTATCATCGACGATCAGTACGGTTGGAGCCAAATGATTCCCTGGGGTTAGCGTGCTTGTTGGTTCTGAATTTTGCGTTGCCGCTTGGTTGTCTGGCTTCGCGTCTACGTTGGTTTTGTTTTCAGTTGCGGCTTGGTTACTTTTCCAATCATTGAAGTAAGGTGTACGAAGTGCGTCTGCTTTGGGTGCATTGGGCACAACAGGGAAGTACAGATGGAACTCAGTAAACTCGCCAAGTTTGGAATGGCATTCAACTTTGCCACCAAATGAACGCATCACACGTTGGCAGTAGCCTAAACCTAATCCACTACCACCGCTTTTTTGGTAAGAGAAGAAGTCATCAAAGATCTTATGAACGATGGCTTCGTCAATGCCGGGGCCGGTATCACGGAATGTGAGGACGTTCTCGTAAGCCCCAGTTTTGGTGCTGATCTCAATTTGGCTGTCTGGATAAGAGTCAAAGTAGTAGATCGCGTTACGTATCAGGTTGAAAATAACGAAGTTGAATAGGGTTTCATTCAGTTTTGCCACAAAATCAGCATGTTGTGGTAAACGAATTCGCTCAATGATCTTCTCGTTCTCAAAGCCATAATGGCTGACGGCTTGATCCACGGCCTTGTGGATAGAGGTCATGGTGATTGGTCCATGCTCGGGTGAGCTGTCACTGACTTCTCGCAAGATGATATCAATCAGCTGTCGACCACGTTGAATCGCAGCTTGGCCGTTCTCAATATCAAGTAAGATCTGTTTCGCTGGTGCTTGATTATCAATGTGCTGTTTTAGTAGTTCAAATTGCAATTGCACTTGAGCCAGTGGATTACGCATTTCATGAGCGATTGAGTTAGCAAGGGCACGACTTTGGCGGATGCGTCTATCGGCTTCGATAGTGCTTTGTACTCGAGTTAACAAGGTTTGCAGGGCAGAGATCTCTTCGTTAGAGAACATCTGATCGTTGCTCTTGTGTGACGATACTAACAAGTGCGTGACCGATTTACCCTGGCCGAATAGAGGCATCACCAAAGCGGTATCGTTGGAGCTCATTTTGTCATACAGGGCTTTGATTGAGCGCTTGGCTGGTGCGGTGTAATCAAGCTCCTGAGACAACTCATCGAACACTAAAACGGACTTGTTAGTAGACAGATAATCTTCGTAGAAGGTTTCGTTGTAGTTGCTGTTAACTAGACGTAGCTTATCTTCTGGAATTTGCAGTAGGCTACCCAAACGACGCATTGCATCATCAATTGATAGCTTGAAATCCTCTTCTAGCGCGAGGATCTGTTGTACTGGCGTTTTCTTGTTTCCGTAGATAAAGAAGGAGGCGTAGTTGCTCACACGTTTGTAGAGTAAATGCCAAGTGATGCCGATAACCGCGCAGATCGGGATAGCAATGAGCCATTGGTTATCGTCTGTCAGTGGGATAAATATCGCGCCAAAAGGTATCACCAAAATTGCACACACCAACAACGTATTTAAGCTCATGTACGCAAGGTATTTCACGCTATAGAAGCGAGAGGTCAGTAGAGCATAGCCAACGAACAACATCTCACTGATCGACAAGGCTGGTGGCAGCCAAGTGAGTGAGAAGTCGCGGATGAAATAGGCAATACCAATATGAACTGTTGCAGTAGACAGCATGAAAACCAAAATGCCTGTAATCATGTAGTTGGTTTTGGCTAATATTAACTTGCTACTGTTGGCACGCATGGCCACCAGGTTGAGTAGCGTCAGGATAATTAAGCTTATTACTCCTGTAAAAAAGTACGGCGTGTACGGGCCAAACTCAATAACGAACTCGCTTGGGCCAGCAATCGTGACATGTTCAACGGTTAATCCCGGACTTAAATTGATAAAGAAGGAATAGACAGTCAGTGTGACAAAAATGGCTTGTTGCCACGGGTGAACCTTACTATTACGTTGTTCGGCTGCGAGTTTACACGAGAAGTAATAGGCAAAGGCAAACGCACAGAAAGAGGCGAGGTTGGCCAATTTTGCTGCGTATACGGCGGCTGAGGCCCCAAGTTCTGGTAATAAGTCGGTATGGAAGTAGGCGTTACTGCAGATCCACGCAACAATACAGATCGAATACGCGATGTAAGGGGCATGGTGTGTTCCAATAATAACTTTGTTCTTTTGTCTAAGGCGATAGCAGTAGTAGAGTAACCACATCACGACGATGGCTACAGTTGCAAGCAGTGTTATTGCTTTCGCATAGACTATTGCCTCTAGTCCGAAATCAAACATGTTCATTATTTTCTACCATGCTGTGTTTTTATTTTCACGAAGACAGCGTCTATAGTCATGAAAGTTGACGCGACCGAATGCTAAAAGCATCAGTTCAATATTCCATAGACCGCGGTAAGTCTGTAAGTTATTTCCGTTCAGGTCACAAGACCCTAGTTGTAAATATGCTTTTGGTCCGATTGCTTTGTAAAAATTGAGTATCAAAGGTTGGTCTATAATGGTGAAGCCCATTTTATAGCCTGTTTGATACAGTAAACTAAGCATCTTTTTTTGAGCAAGATAGAGGAAATAGAGCTTTTGTTGAGTCTTGCCACTGACTGTCAGACGCAGTACTTCACATAGGGCGTGTTTAGCCGACAATTGTAACTGGAATTGCTGGTCAAATTCTGGCAGAGAGTAACACTTTGACAGTGTAGGCGGTGTGAACAGTTGTAGCTTCGCCAGTTCGTCGTAACCGTGATTGGGTAAACAGTAGTGCCATTGCTCATTGCTGAACGGGGGCGCGTAACTTAACCACGTATCACTCTTTGACCAATCTTGAATCAGCGCAGAGGAAACCAGTGTCGGAAAGGCTTCATCAACTGGATGTTTGAGTAGAATAAAATGCTTACCTGCCTGGGAAAGGTGTAATAAAGGCAGCATCTCAAACCATTTCTCGCCCTTGATGAATACCTCAAGATTACTTAAGGCGATGGCATCGCTGATTGACATTCCTTGTGGGTGACAGGGCGTTTGCACTACAAGTTGAGCATCTTCGATGTGTTCAACGATTGCACCGTAGTAGGCACTATCTTTAATGGGCAGATCGACAGGAGAAGGGGACTTGGTGTTCAATGGCGATTTTGCTTTGATCGCAGCAATTTCGCACTCACACCAGAAATCTAGCCAATGCATATAGCACTGGCCTACGGCCTGCTCTAGAAGAGCAACCTCTGCAGATAGTGTGTTTGGATAGCGCTGAATCAGATCGCGGTAGTCCATCACCTCAAACAATACTGAATAGCTTTTGTTTTGATGCTCAGGGAAAAGCAATTCTAATTGGCTTCTACGATATTCTGTCACGCTTTGGAAAAGAGCAGTGCGCTCGTGTGGCTGATAGGTACTGATGACGAGCTCTATCAGAGCTCGCTGTTTTATTTCGATAGACTGACTGCTAGCCAACAGTGAGCCTAAAGACGACGTTATTTTCATTTGATTAACCGAACCTAGCCTAGGTTTATATAATTATTTTTATTCGATCTGCACTGTCTACAGGACACAAATTTTTTTAGTATTTTTTTTGAGTCATGTTACTTGGAGCGAGTCTGCCGTAACTTTACTTGAGCCTATTACTTGAGGGATAAGTTGCATAATCGGGCGAGATTCTACTACTTGCACGGCCCCTTAACAACATAGGCTTGTCATATATTGACTAAATCATGTAAGAATAAAATACATTACTATCAACAGTTTGTGATGGTTATTCCTGTATTTGATCCAAGTGTAGTTAAGTCGAGCATAAACTTTTGAATTTATAAAATAACGTGAAATATCTATTTTTTGAACCAATCTCATAAATCATATGCAAGTAAATTAACCTTGTTAGTTGTAAGTAATATAACGGCGACCCTAAATATACAATTAACTAATGAGTGCCGTATGTCTCATCCCCGTTTATTCCCACGTCATCGTTTGGCGCTTGCTTGCATGATCGCCAGTGTTTCTAGTTTTTCTTTTGCCGAAAATCAATGTGATGTTGCTGATCTTCAACAGGCATCTGATCTTGCTTCTTCAGTTTCAGCAGCAGACAACGCTTGTTATAGCGCTTGGTTCTCGGCAGATGAAAGTTCATTGAACAATATCTACAGCGAAGCGAGCTTAAGTCTCATTCAATTTACGCTGAACCTAGAAATTGCCCGTTATCGAGGCGAACCTGAACAAGCTCGCAGGCTAGAAAACCTTGGTGAGTTTGTTCGTGCGGCTTATTACGTTCGCTATAACGCGCAAGCACAAGACTTCAGTGAAGCGTTGAGCCAGCGGTTTGCTCAGTCAACCATTGCCTTCCTTACTAATCCTAATGCGCTAGACCAAGGTCGTGAACAAGTTGGCGCAATGAAAAGCCTGACGCTAATGGTTGATAACGTAAAGCAACTGCCATTCACAATGGATGCACAACTTGCGGCACTGAGTCATTTCAATAGAGAGACCGCGCAAGACTCACAATGGGTCGACGGGCTAAACAATCTGTTTCGAGCAATGGCTGGTCACGCGGCTAGAGATGATTTTTACGATTATATGGCGAGTCATACCCAGCATATCGATACACTTGCAGCGTTCGCTCGTGATAACTCATGGGCACTGGATACTGATGCCGGCTTTCTTGTTTATAACGCAGTCCGTGAAACAGGTCGCTTGCTTGCAAGCCCAAACAAAGAAACTAAAGACAAAGCGTTGCGAGTTATGCAGCAAGTGATGGCACAAAACCCGCTTGGCAGTGAGCACGACAAACTTTGGTTAGCAGCGGTTGAGATGATGGGGTATTACGCTCCTGAAGGCTTAAACGGATTGGATCTTGAGCAAGCAAAACGTGATTTAGCGATGCGTGTTCTACCTAATCGTCATGAATGCCAAGGGCCTGCCATTATTCGATCTCAAGACTTGAGTGCGTCACAAGCCATTGAAGCGTGTGATGTGTTGGCGGCCAAAGAAGCACAGTTTCATCAAGTGGCGAATACGGGCCAACAACCTGTAGCCGACGATAACAACAACCGCGTTGAAGTGGCGGTATTTGGCAGTAAAGGCAGCTACACCGATTACTCTGCATTCTTGTTTGGAAACACCACCGATAACGGCGGTCAGTATTTAGAAGGAAACCCTGCTGAAGTGGGTAACGTGGCACGTTTTGTGGCTTACCGTTACGCCAATGGCGATGACCTTTCTATTCTCAATTTAGAGCATGAGTATACTCACTATCTCGATGCGCGCTTTAACCAGTATGGTTCCTTTAGTGACAATTTGGCTCATGGTTATGTGGTGTGGTGGCTAGAAGGTTTTGCCGAGTTCATGCATTACCAGAAAGGCTACGATGCCGCGATTAATTTGATTGCTAGTGGAAAAATGAGTCTGCCGGATGTGTTTGCAACCACTTACTCCCACGATTCTAATCGTATCTACCGATGGGGTTACTTAGCGGTGCGCTTTATGATGGAAGAACACCCGCAAGACGTGGAAAGCTTATTGGCATTGTCTCGTTCTGGTCAGTTTGCCGAATGGGCGCAGCAAGTGAAAGTGTTTGGGCAACAATACAATGGTGAGTTTGAACGTTGGTTAGAATCTGTCTCAACCGAGCCTGAAATACCAACCCCGGATCCGAACCCAGGAGAGCCTACTGATCCCACCGAGAAGTTCACTGTGCTTGTCGCGAACCAAAGCGTGGTGCTGAACGGAGAGGCGTATAGCGAGCAGTTGTTTTATGTTGATGTGCCAGAGAACACCAAGCATTTCGAGGTTTCTATTGAAGGTCATGTTCTAGGACAAAGCCAAGGTGATGCTGACCTCTACGTGAGTTACAACAAACAGGCGCATTACTATGATTTTGAATTCAGCCAATATGGTAACGGCAGCAATGAGCATGTGACGTTTGAACCAGAGGCATCAGGTTATATCAAACCGGGACGCTACTACATGAGTATTGCGGGGCGTACCGATTTCAATGATGTGGCACTGTTGGCTTCGCTAGAAACAGAAACTCCAATACCACCAACACAAGAACAAGATGATTTAACGCCTGTAGTATTGGAATCCGGTCAGGCTCAAGTATTGACTGTGCACCAACGACGTTATGCAGCAGTCTATGTACCACAGGGCGTACAAGAGGTTCGAGTGTGGTTGAACGATAAGAATACTGAGCAACCAAATCGAGGCAACGTTGATCTGTTCGCCAGTCACTCATATTGGCCAACGGCAGGGCAACATGACTATGCGTCTGATTACCGTGGTAGCAATGAGTACCTACAAATCCCTGTAACAGAAGAAGGCTATGTGCACTTCTTACTTAGTGCTGAACAACAAGGGGATGATGTCGAGATGTTGGTGTACTTTCATTAAGACACTAACCTCAATGGCTTTTTATCATCAATGATATTTAAGCCATTGAGATAAAAAGCTGAGCATGAGTGCTCGGCTTTGTTTTTCTGACAGTGTTCTGTGTTTAGGGGAGCGCTACAGCATAATTTCTGATGAAGTGATGACATTCGAGGTTTAAGCTTGTCTGCATATGAAACATCATTGTGGGTAACGCCTCGTGAATGACAGAGGTAGAGAGAATTTATGAAGAAAGTACGATTAACATCATTACTTGGAGTAGCAACCTTGCTTAGTGTCGCTGTGTTAGCAGGATGCAGTCAGAAATCTGAGGTTCCAGTTCAATCACAAGAGAATGCGAATCCGATTTGTAGCACTAAAAATCTGACGGGTGGTTGGTCGCAAAGTGATATCACACCACAAGCTAAGCAAGCGTTAGACGTCGTTCTTGGCCAAATGAACACCTCTGCTAAGCTCAAACAGATCTTGAGTGTTCGAACTCAGGTTGTCGCGGGTTTGAACTATGCTATCGAGTTTGAAATGGATAATGGTGAAGTGTGGAATACCGTTGTGTATCGCTCGCTACAAGGTGACATTGAAATGACGCAACCTGCACAGCAAGGTCGTCTGTGTCTATAGATTACTGGTCCATAAATTAACAGGTCTATTGATTAACTAGCATGTAAATAACTTCGCACATAAAAAATGGCTCCTAATTAGGAGCCATTTTTATTCTACTTAGAGGCGTTTTTAAACGTTACTAGTTTGCCAATGCGGGTTCCGATAACTCTTGAACACAAGCTCGGCTGATGTCTTCATCAATGTAGGCCATCCCAAGTTTATTCAGATAGTCCATGCGATCGGCTGTGCGAAGCTCAATGTCGGGGCCTGCAATGTCGTTCTCTTGATAGATCTCGGTGAGGTGAGACATGAATTGCTCGCCAACACTCATCATCAACAGGCTCATTGCGCCTACATCCGGTCTGACTTTTGCTTGTTGTTTGTCAGATAGATTGACGGCTAACACGATAGGTTGCTCTTCACCCTCAAAACGAGTGCTGCGCTCGCGAATGGTTTGCTGAGCCCAGTAATACGCCAGTTCTTTACTCTGAGTTAAGAAGACGGGTTCAACGGATTCTGTGTAGTTATTGCCAATCGTTGCCATGGTTTTTGAAGCGGCCTCGTTGAGCGCTTTGTCTCCAGAGCGCTTAAGCCCTTGACCTTGAATAGACGCGAGTAAAGCTGAAGATGTGCCGTGATACCAAGTATCACCCGTTGCGAAACCATTTTCTGATAACAGTGTTTTTGCATCTTGTAGGTGTGTCGGTATTGAAGTCATAGGCACTCTCAAAAAATAAGAATCTCAACAAATAGGAATCTGAACAAATATGGATACAGTTAGCTTAAACAGAAGTTGTTCGGTTAACCGTGGTGTGGAACACAAATCTGAGGCTTTGAGATAAAGCTGGCAGTAGTAGCTTTATCTCAAAGCCTTCCCCCGGATCTTACCTAAGTAAGAGAGAAGGGCGGGGGAGGCTTTAGTGTTAGCGATTAATCAAAAGTCTTAGCGACTAATCAAAAGTGCTAGCGATTAATCAAATTGATTCGATGTATTCGCTTCACCTGCTGCTTTTAGTGCATTCTCACCAGCAAAGTACTCTTTGTGGTCATCACCCATGTCTGAACCAGACATGTTTTGGTGTTTAACACAGGCAATACCTTGACGGATTTCTTTACGTTGAACATTCGCAACGTAGCCCAACATGCCTTGGTCACCGAAGTACTCTTTCGCAAGGTTGTCAGTAGACAGCGCTGCAGTGTGGTAAGTCGGTAGTGTAATCAAGTGGTGGAAAATACCCGCTTCACGTGATGCATCGGCTTGGAATGTACGAATCTTCTCGTCAGCGCTTGCAGACAGTTCCGTTTCATCGTATTCCGCACTCATTAGGCTTGCACGGTCGTAAGCTGATACATCTTTACCTTCTGCTGCCAGTGCATCGTATGCTTGTTGACGGAAGTTTAGCGTCCAGTTGAATGATGGAGAGTTGTTGTATACCAGTTTAGCGTTAGGGTGAACTTCACGTACGCCATCCATCATCTCTTTGATTTGACCAATGTGTGGTTTCTCAGTCTCAATCCAAAGAAGGTCAGCACCCGCGTTGATTGCTTCAATACAGTCGAATACACAGCGGTCTTCACCTGTACCTTCGCGGAATTGGTATAAGCCTGAAGGCAAACGCTTAGGTCGAACTAGCTTGCCGTCACGGTTGAAGCAAACATCGCCTTCAGCCATATCAGCAACATCGATCTCTTCAACATCTAGGTATGAGTTGTAGATATCACCTTGGTCGCCAGGTTCTTTCACTACGGCGATTTCTTTTGTTAGACCTGCACCTTGTGAATCGGTACGAGCAACAATAACGCCGTTGTCGATGCCTAGTTCAAGGAAAGCGTAACGAAGTGCGCGAAGTTTTGCATGGAAGTCAGCATGAGGAACCGTTACTTTGCCGTCTTGGTGACCACATTGCTTCTCATCGGCTACTTGGTTTTCGATTTGTAGACAACATGCGCCCGCTTCAATCATCTGCTTAGCCATTAGGTAAGTCGCTTCTGCGTTACCGAAACCAGCATCGATATCGGCAATGATTGGCACTACGTGTGTTACATGGTTGTCGATTTTGTCTTGGATTCGGTCTTGTAGATTCACATCGCCAGCTTCACGTGCCGCATCTAGTTGACGGAATAAGCCACCTAGTTCACGAGCATCTGCTTGGCGTAGGAAGGTGTATAGCTCTTCTACTAGGCCAGCAACCGAGGTTTTCTCATGCATTGATTGGTCTGGAAGTGGACCGAAGTCAGAGCGAAGTGCCGCGACCATCCAACCTGAAAGGTATAGGTAACGACGGTCTGTCTTGCCATCAAAGTGCTTTTTAATCGAAATCAGCTTTTGTTGGCCGATGAAACCATGCCAGCAACCCAGAGACTGAGTGTATTGAGAGCTATCTTCGTCGTAAGCCGCCATGTCTGCACGCATAATATCTGCCGTGTATTGCGCAATATCCAGACCTGTTTTGAATTTGTTTTGAGCTCGCATACGGGCTGCAGATTCAGGGTTAATTGCATCCCATGGAGCACCAGCAGCGCTTTTTGCAACTTCAATCTTTTCGATATCTTGTGTAATTTGCGACATAACTATTCCTTAGTTTCACGTGGACATGTTGGCCAATTTGGCGAGGTCATTTGATTTGGATTAAATCTAACCATGGACAAAGAATAACCATGTATGTGATAATTTTGTTAATTTATAGTTATTATATTCGGTATTTTTCTTATGAATATTGCTCGTGTAGACCTTAATTTACTTGTGTATTTAGACATGTTGCTACGTGAAAGAAACGTAACGCGTGCAGCAAATCAACTGGGTATTACTCAGCCAGCCATGAGTAATGGCCTACGCCGACTGCGTGATCTTTTTGAAGACCCGCTGTTAGTGAGAACCAGTGAAGGGATGATACCGACCGAGCGAGCACATAAGTTGCAGCCACTGATTCGAAACATCTTGGTTAATGTAGAGAAGACACTGCAGCCGACCACGGAATTTAATGCAGAAGACAGTGAACGCGTGTTTCGTATCATGGCAAGTGACTACGCTGAGTCGACTATTATTCAACCCCTTCTGAAAAGGTTAAGCGAGATCGCGCCGAAAATACGACTGGATATCATGACGCCAAGTGACGTGAGTTATCAGGATGTAGAGCAAGGTACCGTTGATATAATTATCAATCGATTTGACGATATTCCACAGTCGTTCCACCAAATGAGCCTTTGGCACGACGGGTTTTCTTGCCTATTTAGTTGTGACAATCCAATAGCCGACAACTTCGATATTTTGTCTTATCTAAAGGCGCAACATATCTGGGTAAGTAAGACGGGTATGGGAACGGGGGTTGGGATCAACCCAAGCGAAGCGCAAAAGCTAGGTTGGATAGATGAAGCATTAATGCGAATTGGTAAAACGCGCAATATCACGGTGTTCACACGACACTACCTGTCGGCGATTCTCTTCGCACAACAGAAGAATCTGATCCTGACTATTCCTACCAAAGCCGCTCAACTGCAGCGCAATAACCCTAGATTGTTGATCAAGCCTGCGCCATTTGCGATTGAACCCTTTGAGGTGAAGATGGCGTGGAGTCCATTGTTACAAACCAATCCAGACCACCAGTGGATGCGTCGTTTGATTAAAAGTGTCGCCAATGAAATCGAGAGTGGCGTGACGGAATAACATAGTTTGTAAGGTATTTTTTATATGAATATCCAATATAACCGGCATAAATTAGCTAAATTTATGTCCGTTGCGTAAGTTTAATCTAGTAACGTAAATTTGAGCTAGTAACGTGAATTTAAGCCAGTTACGTAGATTTAATGAGTAGTCATCAGTTAGTTTGAGAGAGATTTTATGAGCAGTCGTATTCAACAGGGAAGCTTGAACATTGATAGCACCCTCTACCAATTAATTAATGAGCAGGTCATTCCTGGAACAGGCATTGTCGCTGAAGACTTTTGGCAATCATTTGCAACTATCCTTGAAGACTTGGCTCCCAAGAACCGCGCACTGCTTATCAAGCGTGAAGATCTTCAACATCAAATTGACGTTTGGCACCAAGAGCGTGCGGGACAAACGCTAGATGCGGCCGAGTACAAACAGTTCTTACAGCAGATTGGCTACCTAGTTCCTGAGGGTGATGACTTTCAAGTAACGACCGCCAGCGTTGAGCCTGAAATTGCAACACAAGCGGGTCCGCAGCTTGTTGTACCTATTATGAATGCACGTTTTGCACTTAACGCGGCCAACGCTCGTTGGGGCAGTTTATACGATGCGCTCTACGGAACCGATGTCATCAGTGAAAGTGACGGCGCGGAAAAGGGAGGAAGCTTTAACCCGGTACGCGGTGCTAAAGTGGTGAGCTACGCTCGAGGTTTTCTTGATGACGCTGCACCGTTAAACGGTGTCTCTCATAAAGACGTCACCAAATACAGCATCAGCAACGTCAGCATTGGCAATACACTGACAGCGACCTTAGATAACGGCGAAGAAGTCACTCTAATCGATCGCAACCAGTTCATTGGTTACCAGGGTGATGCAAGTGCACCTTCAAGCATTCTGCTTAAGCACAATAATCTCCATATCGAAATTCAAATTGACCCGAGTGCGCCAATTGGCAGCGTTGATGTGGCTGGTATTAAAGATGTGCTGGTGGAATCGGCACTGACTACGATTATGGATTGCGAAGACTCAGTAGCTGCGGTCGATGGTGAAGATAAAGCATTGGCTTACCGTAACTGGTTAGGCTTGATGAAAGGTGACTTACAAGAGTCGCTAGAGAAAAACGGCAAAACCATCGTTCGTAACCTAAACCCAGATCGCCAATACACCAGTGTGACGGGAGGCGAGATCTCGCTGAAAGGTCGCAGCATGTTGTTCATCCGCAACGTGGGCCACCTCATGACCAACCCTGCCATTATTGATGCTCAAGGCAATGAAGTGCCTGAAGGCATTATGGATGGCATGATCACTTCGCTAATCGCGATGCATGATTTAAAAGGCAACAGTGCTTACCAAAACTCGACCGCGAACAGCATAAATATTGTAAAACCTAAGATGCATGGTCCTGAAGAAGTCGCGTTCACCAATGAGTTGTTTGGTCGCATTGAAGATGCATTAGGGCTAGATCGATTCACGATCAAAGTTGGCATCATGGACGAAGAGCGTCGTACTTCGGTTAACCTTAAAGAATGTATTCGAGCGGCTAAAGATCGTGTTGTGTTCATCAACACAGGTTTCTTAGACCGAACGGGTGATGAGATTCACACTAGTATGGAAGCGGGACCATTTGCTCCTAAAACACAGCTGAAAACCATGACTTGGATTGGCGCATACGAAGATCAGAACGTTGATCTTGGCTTAGCTTGTGGCCTGCAAGGTAAAGCCCAGATTGGTAAAGGTATGTGGCCAGAGCCAGACAATATGGCGAAAATGATGGACGCGAAAATCGGACATCCTCAAGCTGGCGCAAATACTGCTTGGGTTCCTTCTCCAACTGCTGCGACTTTGCATGCTCTGCACTATCACAAGGTGAGTGTTCCTAGCCGTCAGAAAGAGCTTCGCGAGCGTGTGAGAGCGAACGTTGATGATATTCTGACTATCCCATTGCTAGGTAATCAAAAGCTCACTGAGAAAGATATCCAAAACGAATTGGACAACAATACGCAAGGTATTCTTGGCTACGTAGTTCGTTGGATTGACCAAGGCGTCGGGTGTTCTAAGGTGCCAGATATTAACGATGTAGGTTTGATGGAAGACCGCGCTACGCTGCGTATTTCGAGCCAACACATTGCGAACTGGTTACGTCATGGGATTTGTAATGAAGCCCAAGTAATGAAAACCATGAAGCGCATGGCCGCAGTAGTTGACGAGCAAAACGCTGGCGACCCGAGCTACCGTAATATGGCACCTGACTTTGAAAACAGCATTGCATTTTCAGCAGCGTGTCAGTTGGTATTCGAAGGCTGCGCTCAGCCTAGTGGTTACACCGAGCCAGTTCTGCATGCTATGCGTCTAAAACTGAAAGCGCAGGGATAGATAAGCAACCCAATAACAAAAACAGAGAATGTAAAATACTAAAAAAAGAAACCCCCTTTAACCGAGCCCAAGGTGCCGCGCTTTTATAGTGCGGCTTTTTTTTTGCTGTTTTTTTGGTGTGCGTGGGAATCTCAGAAGAGAGGTGTTAGTAGGGCTATTCGATGTTTAAGCTTGCTGATGCCTAAGAGTCAGGCTTAGTTACGACCAAGCCTAACTACTTCCGAGACCTAGTTACTACCAAAACACAGATACTTGATATCCATGTATTCATCGATGCCTTCTTTTGCGCCTTCACGGCCAATACCTGACTGCTTAACACCGCCGAAGGGCGCGACCTCGGTTGAGATGAGGCCATCATTAATACCGACCATACCGTACTCAAGTGCCTCTGCGATATTCCATACTCGATGAATGTTCTGACTGTAGAAGTACGACGCTAATCCATAAATGGTGTCGTTTGCCATCTCAATAAGCTCTTCGTCTGTCTCGAATTGCATCACAGGAGCGACAGGGCCAAAGATCTCTTGCTGAACAATGTCCATGCTGTGTTTCACATTTTTTAAAATAACAGGCTGAAGGAAAAGCCCATCAAGCTCTTGAGTTGGCGTCACAGGTGTCGCGCCTTGTTCTACCGCTCTGTCTATTAATGCTTGGATGTTGTTCTTCGCATTCTGACTGACAACAGGACCAATGGTGACACCCTCATCTAAACCGTTACCAATCTTAAGCTGCTGAACCGCTTGATCGAATTTAGCCACGAACTCATCGTACACTTTACTGTGAACGTAGAATCGGTTTGCACAGACACATGTTTGTCCCGCATTGCGGAATTTCGACGCCATTGCGCCTTGAACCGCCGCGTCGATATCGGCATCGTCAAACACAATAAAAGGTGCGTTGCCACCGAGCTCCATTGAGGTGCGCTTGATGCCTTGTGCGGCTTGAGCCATCAAGATACTGCCGACTCGAGTCGAACCAGTAAAAGAGATCTTTTTGATCCGTGGGTGTGATGTGAAAAGTTCACCGATCTGTTCAGGGCTGTCGCCAAGCACCACTTGTAATAGATCTTTCGGGATACCCGCTTGATAGGCCAGTTCAACCACAGCAAACGCAGAAAGCGGTGTTTCATCTGAAGGTTTTACGACAAAGCTACAACCAGCGGCTAGGGCAGGTGCTGCTTTACGAGTGATCATTGCAATAGGGAAGTTCCATGGCGTAATTGCACACGCGACTCCAATAGGCTGCTTGATGGTCACCAAGCGTTTGCCAGCGACTGTGCTAGGAATAGAATCACCATAAGTACGCTTGGCTTCTTCTGCAAACCACTCAATAAAGCTCGCGCCATACACGACTTCGCCTGTCGCTTCTGCTAACGGTTTACCCTGCTCAATCGTCATGATTCGAGCCAGATCTTCTTTGTTTTCAAGGATCAGTTGGTGCCAACGGTGCAGTGATGCAGCACGAGATTTAGCTGGAACCTTGGCCCACTCTTTCTGTGCAACATGAGCACGTTCAATCGCGTTTGCTAACTCTGCTTGTGATGAAATAGGTGCGTGTCCGACGAGTTCACCTGTCGCTGGATTTGTGACTGCAACTGCGTTGTTCGCTTCTGTCACCATAAAAGAGAGTAAGTGCTGGTTCTTAATGTTTAGCATCGTGATTCCTTTGTTGTGATTACTTTAGACGTGTTGCTTATATGCGGGTTGGCGAGTGTTCAAATGACTTCGACCAACCGTTGATTGGTCGAAGATAGTGGTCGTTAGCTCGTTAGCTCGTTAGCTCGTTAGTTTGCTAGTTCGTCCGTGCTTAAGTTGTTGCTTTCGAAGCGATAGCCACTCGAAGCGGTCTAAGAAAATGACCTATTGTTGACTCCAATTATCAGACTCTATCTTAGCGAGCGCTTTTGCTGCTTTTTGAAGAGCGGGTAGGTACTTGATCGCTTCATCAGGTTTGACTCGAATTACAGGCGCTTGTATCGCTAGGCCGAGGTTTGATTGACCCGTAGATGACGGGATCAGCACGGCGATACAGACTAAGCCCGGCAAAAATTCTTCGTCATCAATCGCAAAGCCTTGGATTTTCGCTTCTTCGATGTCTTTCTCTAACATTGAATAGTCGGTAATGGTGTTCACGGTGTATTGAGTCAGTGGCACATTTTCAATTAATCGTCTGCGCTGTGACTTAGACATGTGCGCCAAAAACAGTTTTCCGCTTGCTGAGCAATGCACCGGGACGCGAGAACCTGGGTGTAGATGAAAACGAAGGGGTGCTTCAGTTTCTGCGCGATCAAGATAGATGATCTCACCACTTGATAGCGCCGTTAGGTTACAGCTTTCACCAACTTCGGCTCTCAGATTTTCGAGAATCGTGCGTCGGGCACTGTGCATTGTGCTATTCAACAATAGGTTTTCGGCAAGTTTTCTGAGTCGAATACCTGAGCTGTAGTGCTTCTCATCGCCGTCTCTTTGAATAATGCCTGCCGCTTCTAACTGCTGAAGCATTCGGTGCAGCGTAGGTTTTGGCAGTCCAGTTTCTTCGACTAATCCTTGAAGAGAAATAAACTCGTCTTTTTGCGCTATCACCTCTAATAGTGCAAAAAGTCGGAGAGTCGGTGTATCCCCTTGAACTGGTGGTGTTTCTGTTTGCATATAATGATCCATCCTTGCGATATGTCTATGCCTAAGAGTGTACATACCAAATCATTATTCTTCAATTATCTGAATAAAATTTGACCTTTTTTATTATTCCAATAATATAAATATAAATTATGGAACAATTAATCTCAATAAATGGAATTTAAGATGAAGGCGATTGAACGGATTATTGACAAGGCTCACTTAGATCGTAAGCGAGTGGTTTTGAGTGAAGCTGAGGACCCGCGAGTACTAGCAGCCGCAAGAATGGCGATAGACAAACAGCTCGCTTACATCACCTTAGTCGGGGATGAACCAGCGATCATCGCTGCTGCAGAATTGCATCACATTGATCTTGTAGGCATTCATATTGTTTCCCCACAGGCGTCATCACTCAAAGAAGTGCTCGCTGAGCGGTTGTATACATTAAGAAAAGAGAAAGGTATGACTTACGATGATGCGCTAGAGCTGGTTCTAGACCCACTCGTTTTTGCCAATTTGATGGTCAGAGAGGGGCTGGTGGATGGCACAGTTAATGGTGCGGTTTATACCACGTCTGATGTGGTGCGAGCTGCGCTTCAGATTATCGGCCCCGCGCCAAACAGTGAATTGGTGTCCAGTTTCTTTCTGATGATGTTGTGTGAGCCTTTCCATAATCTTAAAGGCGGCATGATTTTTAGTGACTGTGGTTTGGTGATTAACCCCAATGAAACCGAGCTAGCATCGATTGCAGTGGCCGCATCAAACAGCGCTCAAACGCTACTGATGGAAGAACCTAAAGTCGCAATGCTGTCGTTTTCGACCAACGGCAGTGCCAAGCACGAATCGGTCGATAAGGTTCGTAACGCGGCTCAACTAGTGAAACAGCGTTGTCCCGGAATCGCCGTCGATCAGGATGTTCAACTCGATGCCGCGATTGTGACTGAGATTGCCGCGAAAAAGCTGCCAGATTCAGAGGTGAAAGGTCAATCGAACGTGTTGATATTTCCCAATTTAGAAGCCGGTAATATTGGTTATAAGCTTGCGGAAAGGTTAGGCGGGGCAGTTGCGATTGGTCCACTGTTACAAGGGTTGAGTCAACCTGCGAATGACTTATCAAGAGGGTGCAGCGCACAAGACATCTTTAATGTGATCGCGGTGACCGCGGTACAAGCGCAGCAAGGAAAAACAGCAAATTCAAAGACTAACGTGGCGGCTGATTCTGAAAAAAGAGATGAATCGACATTTGATTTTAGATACTAAAATCTAGCTCCTGAAGCTGATACTCACATTTAAATCAACCCCCAAAAACAACCTAACTAGGACTGCTGATGGAGTTACCTGTTTTACTCGCTATTCTTGCCACCATCGCGGTGGGTACCTATTTTCAAACTGTCACCGGATTTGGCCTCGGTATCATCGTGATTGGTTTAACGGTTAGCCTTAATCTGGTTTCCTTACCCGTTATAGCCGCTGTGGTCAGTATTGTGACCTTGTTCAATTGCTTGGTCGCATTGATGGGTAAGCCACTGCTTGGGGAACTCAAGATTCTGGTGGTGTTGGTCATCGGTATTATTCCCGGCGTTTCGATGGGGGTGTACTTGCTGGACGAGTTAAGCGATTCGGCAACGCATATTCTCCGAGGACTATTGGGTGCGATGGTGCTATTCGCAGGTTTGAGTTTTATGTTCAAACCTAAAACCAGAAAGGATCGCTCGGCAACCGTATCTTTCCTTGTCTCAGGCTTTAGCTCTGGGTTAGCGGGTGGGTTGTTTGGGATGGCAGGTCCACCGATTGTTTATCATCTTTATCGGCAACCTTTTACGCTCGATCTGGTGCGAAGCACACTGCTGATGGTTTTCGCTTGTACGTCGATGTCGCGTACTGTCAATGTCTACGCTGCAGGCGACATGGAACAGAGCATACTGTGGTTATCTGCTATTGCTGTTCCCTTGGTAGCGCTTGTCACGATGTTTGCTCGGCGCTTTCCACCGCCGCTGTCTAATGATCAACTCAGAAAGTTAGTGTTTATTGTATTGATGTTGATTGGTGGGTACTTGATGGCGGTCTCTGCATGGTCGTTGTTTTTGGCTTAGAACGTTTTCTTTATCAAAATTATCTTTGAAGGAGGAGGGCTTGATTCTCGTTTAATGCTTGATGACACCCTCCTCACTGACACGTCAGCGCTTTAGCATCTCAAAGATGCTCCTACATAGCCCGAACAAGCAGCTCTCTTGTACGTCCAAGGTAATGTTGTTGCGGTAATATGGGCTCAAATCCACTCCCATCCCCACGCCATGAATCTCAATTCCGTTTTTGATCGACTCACGTTCAATCACTTGTTTGAGGTGGTTATCCAAATAGAACTGATCGTTGGCGGTGCTGGTGGCGGTATCCATCGGGCAGCCGTCTGAGAACACGATTAAAACCTTTCTTTGTGCACTGTGCTGTTGCAACCGTTGACTAGCGAACTGCACCGCTTCGCCATCAATCCCCTCTTTAAAGACGTCTGCTTTACGAAGACTCGCAATGCCAAGGCGAGATCGTCTCCAATGCGTATCAAAATCCTTAAACACGATGTGCCGAACTTCGTTCAAGCGGCCTGGGTGCTTTGGTTGGCCTTGTTTAAGCCACTGTCGATAGACCTTGCCACCATTCCAGTTGTTGGTAGTGAAGCCAATGATCTCAAATGGGATATCAGCCAATCCTACAGATTTGAGAATGGTGTCCATCAACAAACTTAGCTTGTGACTGTGCTTTTGCATTGAGCCTGAGCAGTCCATCAAAAACGTGATGGCACATTGATGAGATGCACCGATATCAGGTTGATAAAAGACAGTGCGATCCAATGGCGAAGTGATGAGCTTGGTTATGGTGGTGGCGTTAACAATGCCTTCTTCTAAATGATCCTGACGTCGGTTCCTTTGTGGCGTGGCGACAAAGCTGGTGAGCATAGCGGCTAAACGGCGAGTGTTTACTTGTCTCGCCATGATGTCATCGGTGAGCTTTTGTCTCAGTTCGAGTAATAGGGCGCGCCTGACGAGTTTGTCTGCGGCGATGACTTGATCAAATTCTGAATTAAAGACCCGATAATTGGCGCCCGACAACTCGAATACCTTGCTACTGCCTGTGATGTCGGTATCGATGTCTTCATCTTGAATGTCGCCATCAACGATAAGGGCAAGCTGCGCAAGGATTTTTATATCTTCTTCAACCGTTGGCGTAGCCGAGCTATCGCTCTCTTGCTCTTGGTTGATGAGCTCTTGTGCAAGGGCAGCAAGCTCATTGGCGCAGTGAGCAAACTGTTGTTGGTCGGTTCTATGTTGCTTTAAGCGCTTCAGGCTGTACCCGAAAGTAGGCACGATGCCGGCGCGAGTCGATTCAATGGTCTCAGCGATAGGCTCAGACACCGGAACACCGGTTAAACGGGTGTGGATGACCTGCATCAGTGTAAACAACAACATGCCGATTCGTGATTCGGTAAAGCCATTTTGATGATATTGGTCGCTCCAATACGCAAAGTTGAATTGGATGCTGGTGGTCACGCCTTTTAGATAAGGCGGGACTTGAGATTCAATTCGGACCTGTTCGCAGAAGTCGTAAAGCAGACGTTCTATTTCGTTTTGAGGGCGTAGTGAATAGTGGAGGTCAGCGTCTGAAAGCAATAATCGCAGTGCCGATGAATCGATCTTGCCCTGCATCGATAGCTTGCTGTTTTTTAGCTCGTGGCGAGAAACAAAGGTGAGATCGTTAGTATGCGCAGACTGATAATAACAGGGGCTATTGCCTTTATAGAGACGTTCTCCCCGATAGTTCAGATTGAGTTCACCACTGATTGCTCTGGCGACAGACACACCAATATCGAGGATCTTTTTCTGCTGGGAAGAAACATTGGCCATGGTTTACGACTCCGAGTGCGAATAGTTTTGAGTATGCGTTTCCAAGGCTTCACCAAAGCAACGGAAATAGTATTCGCTAACCAGTTCTTTCTCTTCGTCTTCACAGCGATTTAAGAATGACAACCTAAATGCAGTGGCTACATCATCGAATATTTGGATGTTTTCAGCCCAAGTGAGCACCGTTCGCGGAGACATCACAGTCGAAAGGTCACCAGCCCGAAACCCGTTACGCGTTAACCCTGCGGTAGCGACCATTTTCTCGACCAGTTGTCGGCCACTTTCATTATTCAGTTGCGGAAGCTTAGATAGCACGATTTTGGTTTCATGTTGTGGGTCTAAATAGTTGAGCGTAGCGATGATGTTCCATCTATCTAACTGACTGTGGTTAAGCACTTGAGTACCCGAATACAAACCTGAAAAGTTACCCAAGCCAAGCGTGTTGCAGGTAGCAAACAGGCGGAAAGAAGGGTGAGGTGTGATCACTCGGTTTTGCTCTAAAGAAGTGTACTTTCCGTCTTGCTCTAATAACTGCTGAATCACAAACATCACGTCAGGGCGACCAGCGTCGTACTCATCTAATACCAGTGCGATGGGTTGTTGAATGCTTTGCGGAAGAATGCCTTCTTTAAACTCAGTCACCTGCATTCCGTCTTTAATGACGATGCTGTCTTTACCTATGAAATCCAATCGACTCAGGTGTCCGTCTAGGTTGATCCTCAAACACGGCCAATTCAATCTCGCGGCAATTTGCTCAATGTGAGACGACTTGCCCGTTCCGTGTGTGCCTTGTATCAATGTGCGACGATTGGAGGTGAACCCCGCCAATATAGCCAACGTCACTTCAGGATCAAAACAGTAATTTGGGTCGACTTTCGGCACATATTCACCCGGATGTTCAAATGCCATCACGGTTAGGTTGCTGTCGATGCCAAAGCGTTCTCTCACACTTACCGGTTGCGTTGGTACCAATTCCGCCTCTTTCATCATATTTCCCTTTATATAGCTCATCACTTGTCGCTGCTATCGCGATATGTCATCGATTATTAACAGCTCCTCTTAAGTTAACGGCACTTTTTGTACGAAAAACTACCAATAATGTGATCCAGTTTTATTAATTAGAATGAATTGTTCCATTTTAATATAAAAAGTTGACGCGCAAAAATTCTACTACTAAGGTGAAAATGAATTCGAAAAAGAGACAATTCATTCCGAAAAATGAAATTTTGGTTAACTCAAGGAGAATGGAAGAATGAGCGAGCAAGAAAAACGTACGGTTGTTTCCGGCACAGTAACAATGACACCATCAGAAGCGTTCGTTGAAACTATGGTTGCTAATGATGTTACCGATATGTTCGGCATCATGGGGTCGGCATTTATGGACGCAATGGATATCTTTGCTCCTGCTGGCATTCGATTGGTCCCAGTAGTACACGAGCAAGGCGCTGCCCACATGGCAGATGGTTACTCTCGTGTATCTGGTCGTCATGGCGTGGTTATCGGGCAAAATGGCCCTGGTATCAGTAACTGTGTAACAGCAATTGCAGCTGCGTTCTGGGCACATAGCCCGGTCGTAATTGTGACGCCAGAGACAGGCACTAAAACAATGGGCTTAGGTGGTTTCCAAGAATGTAACCAGCTTCCAATGTTCCAAGAGTTTACTAAGTATCAAGGACACGTAACGCACCCAGATCGTATGGCGGAATACACAGGCCGATGCTTCGACCGTGCGATGAGCGAAATGGGTCCAACTCAGCTAAATATTCCTCGTGACTACTTCTACGGTGAAACTCAAACCGAGATCCCTAAACCAGCGCGTTTAGACCGTGGTCCAGGTGGTGAGAAGTCTCTGAATGAAGCAGCAGACCTGATTGCTGAAGCGAAATTCCCAGTCATCATTTCTGGTGGCGGCGTGGTCATGGCAGATGCAGTTCAAGAGTGTGCGGCATTAGCAGAAAGACTGGGTGCTCCTGTTGTGAACAGCTACCTACACAATGACTCTTTCCCTGCTAGTCACCCATTATGGTGTGGTCCTTTAGGCTACCAAGGTTCGAAAGCAGCAATGAAATTGATGGCTCAAGCGGATGTGGTTATCGCTTTGGGTACACGTCTTGGTCCATTTGGTACCTTGCCTCAACATGGCATGGACTACTGGCCGAAGAACGCGAAAATCATTCAGATTGATGCAGACAACAAGATGCTTGGTCTGGTTAAGAAGATTTCGGTTGGTATCTGTGGTGATGCAAAAGCAGCAGCGGTTGCGCTATCTGAAAGATTGGAAGGCCGCGCACTGTTGTGCGATGACAACAAAGGCGCTCGCCAAGATACAGTCGCAACAGAGAAAGCTCTTTGGGAAAAAGAGCTTGATGAGTGGACACACGAACGTGACTCGTTCAGCTTAGATATGATTGAGGAAAACTCACACGAGACTCCGTTCTCTGGTGGCGAATATCTACACCCACGCCAAGTATTGCGTGAACTAGAAAAAGCGATGCCAGAAGACGTAATGGTCTCGACGGATATCGGTAACATCAACTCAGTGGCAAACAGCTACTTACGCTTTGAAAAACCACGTAGCTTCTTTGCTGCAATGAGTTTCGGTAACTGTGGTTACGCATTCCCGACCATCATTGGTGCGAAAGCTGCGGCACCTCATCGTCCCGCTATTTCATATGCAGGCGACGGTGCGTGGGGCATGAGCCTGATGGAAACCATGACATGTGTTCGCCATAACATTCCAGTGACAGCTGTGGTATTCCACAACCGTCAATGGGGTGCAGAGAAGAAGAACCAAGTCGACTTCTACAACCGACGCTTTGTTGCCGGTGAACTTGAAAACCAAAGCTTTGCAGAGATTGCACGAGCAATGGGTGCTGAAGGTATCACGGTTGATAAGCTTGAAGATGTAGGTCCAACCTTGCAAAAAGCCATCGACATGCAGATGAACGAAGGCAAAACAACCATCATTGAAATCATGTGTACTCAGGAGTTGGGCGACCCGTTCCGCCGAGATGCACTATCAACACCGGTTCGTTTCCTAGATAAATACAAAGATTACGTATAAGTCATAGGAAGTTTGTCCGGCCACAGAAATCTCGAGAGTGTTAGAGAAAGTGCTATCGAGAACGTGGTCGGGCAATACCAACGGGTATTGGCAAAGGACTTAGGTGAAGAACGTAAACGCTTAGTTCAATAATTTCCAGTTAAACATTAGAACACTAATTAAATGTTCATTAGGAAAATAAGTGGTTATAGCTATATAAACTTTGTTACTCGTTATTATTAATCGACCAATAACTCATAGCTACTTAGTGAATGGTTCTAATACTGATACTTGTTTATGAAGATATATACTTATTATCATTTTAGGAAAAAATACAATAACGATACTCGTTGACTATTGGTTAATCGTTATTATTGGTTGATTTTTATAATCGATTGATAGGGTTGTTGATATTTGGATTTTACCGGATTTAAACTAAGTGAATCGTAGTATGCATGTTGTGAAAAATAAACATTATATAAGCTCACTCGAAGACCTGTATAAAATAATCGATTTACTTATTACAGAGTGTAGTGGGCATCGTGGTTTGATTTATAACGTGTGTGATTATGAAAATAATAACTTGATGCCAAGCTTAGGTCGCTCAAATCGAAAGAATATTCGCCGTGTCGAACAAGAGCTTCTTTCGACCGTGAGAGTTTATGGCGGGCATTCGTTGAGTGCACACGAGATAAACGATTGGTTATTGATGTGTTTAGCCAAGAAACAGGGGTTTCCAACCCGTTTACTTGAGTGGACAGATAACCTGGTCAATGCGTTGTGGTCTGTGTGTCATAGCCAAAGCAAAGATTGTATCAATATTATTAAAGCCATTGATTATCATAAGGTTAGTGTTTTTAACTCACCATGTGACCTGAATAGAACTCAGATATTCAATGTGGCTGATTGTGATCAGCAAGAGCAACGAAAAGATAAGTGGTATTCCATTCACCCATTTAAGGAAGGTGGCAATGATGCCATTCAGCCTTTGTACGATGAGAAAGAATATTCAAACGGTCTAGTGTCCGTTCATATTCTTCCATCAGCGAAAGTAAACCTGATAAAGGAATTAACCTCCATGAATGTTTTAAATGAACCGACAGAATATATTGAAGAGAAACTGGCTGATTTGAAAAATGAAGCCCATGTAGATAACAATCAAGCAATTAATAAAGGTGAGGGTAATATCGAATTACAAGTTAATACTCATGATCGCCAGCTTGAGCAGTATGGCCGAAAGTACCATCAAGATTTTGACTTCGACTAAAGTCTAATATTTCTACTGATTTTATTTAGAGCTCATATAAATCTAGTGATTACGAGATAAATAAAATTAGAACACCAATTAATTTATAAAAAGATGAAATCTGTGAGCTTAAAGATTGTTTATAAAGTAACTCGAAGTTAGAGTGGCGAATCTTGTTATCAAGTTGTTAAATTTTCACAGATCTAGTTTAAACACTCTAATAAAAAAGTGGCGCAAAGCTACTGAAATTTAAACCAATAACGAAAACATAAAGGATTCTGGAATATGAATATGCAAACCAATGCAGCGACATTCGTGCTGGAAAACCAAGTCGACACCGCCTTTTTACAGTCTTTTAGTGATGCATGGAATAACCATGATATTGAAGCGCTAATGTCGTTTATGACCGAAGACTGTGTCTTCCACACCGTGGCAGGAGAAGGCGAACTTGGCAACACTATCGAAGGGTACGAAGCCGTTCGCAATAGCTTTGAATTGGTTTGGCAGAACTTTCCAGATGCAGCCTGGAGCGACCCTGTCCACTTTGTGTGTGGCGACCGCGCGGTAAGCGAATCAACGTTCTCTGCGACTAACCCTGATGGCACCGTCATCGAAGCTCGTATGGTTGATGTGTTTACCCTGAAAGCTGGAAAAATCAGCGTAAAAAATGCCTTCCGTAAAACACGACCTCTTTTGACTCCTAACAACACTCCCAAGAGCTAGACACGAAACCACAACCCGTTCACGTGTTATGACTAGGAGAGTCGAATTATGAGTTTAGTAATGGAACAACCGGCAGCCGATGTGCCGCCAAAGGTGAAAAGCACCCAAGCAAAAGAAAGCACCCAAGCACAAGATAAATACGATCCAAAATACGATCCACTTAAAGACAAGAGCCCAGGTCACGGTAAGGAATACGCCCCGACTTATTGGGTAGATACCGCAGGTGCACCACCTGAAGATGATGGCCCAATTACATCGGATATGGATGTCGATGTGGCGATAATCGGTTCAGGCTACACAGGCCTAAGTACCGCGATACACCTTGCTGAAATGTATGGCATTAAAGCGATTGTGATTGAAGCTAACCGTATGAGTTGGGGCTGCAGTACCCGAAATGGTGGTCAGGCTCAGTGTGCGTCAGGACGTTTGAAGCGTTCTCAGTGGATTGAACGCTGGGGACTAGAAACCGCGCTAAAAATGCACCGCGAATGCATCGATGGCATGAACACCTTTAAGTCTCTAATCAAAGACATTGATTGTGACCCGCAGCCGGGTGGCCACTTATACGTTGCTCACCGTCCAAAAGTGATGGCAACACTCGAGAAAGAAGCCAAGTTGCTGCGTGACACCTTCGATTACGACGCGCAGATCTTAGATGCGGAAACCGTAAAGCGTGATTACGTTGGTGACCAAGAAGCGGCAGGCGCAATGCATGAGCCAGAAGGTATTGGCATCCATGCAGGGAAACTGGCGTTTGGTTATCTAAGAAAGGCGAGAGCACTCGGCGTAAAAGTTCACCCCGCAAGCCCTGTGATGGGTTGGGAAACACGTAATGGTGTGCATTACCTAAAAACACCAGGTGGTGTGGTTAAGGCTCGCTCTGTTGGTGTTTGTACCGGTGGTTACACAAGCCAAGGTTTGCATTCAGAGCTTAAGAATCGCCTATTACCTGTACTTTCTAACTCGATGGTGACACGTCCGTTAACTCAAGACGAAATTGCCGCGTGTAACTTCAAAACCAATCAGGTGATTACTGACACCAGAATTTTGCGTCATTACTACCGTTTGTTACCCGATAACCGAGTGCAGATAGGTACACGCAGTGCCATCAGTGGCAAGAATGCACCTGAAAAGAAATACGAAGACATGTTGAGAGCGGATTTAACCCGAAAATTCCCTTCTCTCGATCAGATCAAAATCGATTATTCATGGTGGGGGTGGGTAGATGTTAGCCACGACATGATGCCAAGAATCTATCAGCCGAATCCAAAGCAATCCATATTCTACGCACTAGGGTATGGCGGCAATGGTGTGATGTACTCCGCTCAAGCAGGCAAGCGCCTTGCCCAGTGGATCGCAGGTGAAGGTCATAAGCTTGACTTGCCAATATTTGAATCAAAACTTCCGTTCCCCAACGTGAGGGAAGTGGTGGAATCTGAGATGTTTGCACCATTTCGAAGAGTAGGGCAACAGTTCCTTTATCAGTGGTATTCGTTAAAGGATGAAGTGCTTTAACTACTCGAACATTGTTTCCAAAATAGGGAAATAGAACTACGACCAGGAAAGTTGTACCAGGTCACCTTGTGAGCAAAGTACAGGCAGGACGTCTGTATGATATTAAAGGTTAAGACTATGAAATTGATTAAAAATAAAATTATTGCTGGCGTCACAATTGTAGCAACAGCGATGTTATCTCATACCGCGGCGGCAGCAAATTTCAAAATGGCTATCGGCGATGCTGCTGGTGGTACTCAGTGGGAATTAGCGACATCATTTTCTGAATTGATGGAGCAAAAAACAGACGGTAAAGTCAAAATTGACCTGTTCCCGAATGGTCAATTGGGCAATGAGCAAGATACCGTGAACGACGCGGCAATCGGCCTTCTCGACTTCTCTGTATTGGCGATCAACAACGTGACGCCTTTCTCTCCAACGGTTGGTCTATTGACCATGCCTTACGTCATTCAAAGTGCAGAAGAAGCGGTGCTATTAACTCAAGGCCAAGTAGGTCAAGACCTTGTTGATAACACGATTCGTGACGCAGGTGTTCGCATCGTAGGTTGGGCTTATTCTGGTTTTAGGGTTCTAACCAACTCTAAAAAATCAGTGGCTTCGCCAGCAGACCTAAAAGGGTTAGTGATTCGCGTCCCTCGTAACGAAATTATGATTGCTTCGTACCAAGCATGGGGTGTAAACCCAACACCAATGGCATGGTCAGAGACATTTACTGGCCTGCAGCAAGGTGTGGTTGATGGTCAAGATAACCCATACATCACTGTTCATGCGATGAAGTTCAATGAAGTACAAAAGTACGTAACAAACCTGCGTTACATCTTCTCACTTGAGCCGTTAATCGTCAGTGAAACAGTCTTCCAACAACAGACACCTGAGATGCAAAAGATCATTCTTGAAGCGGGTCAGGAAGCAACAGAACACAGCTTTGCTTATCTAGAGAATACTGAAAGCAAGATCCGTGAAGAGCTACAAGCAAAAGGCATGGTATTCACAGACCCTGCAGACAATGAGAAAGAGTGGATTAGCAAGGTAACGAAATCAGTTTGGCCTAAGTTCTATTCAAGCATTGGTGGTAAAGACAAGCTAGACGACGTTCTTGAGTTACTAGGTAGAAAGTAACGATCAGATACGCCCTATCTGCTGTTCTCCGCTACTTAATCACCTAGCGATAGAACAGTGAGATAGGGCATTTACATGGCTTTACTCGTTGATCTGTTTAGTACCTGATCTGCTCAGTACCGCGAGCGACTGGTTGTCATGTGGAAATCAACATTGGAGGTTATATGTCAGTCGCTAAAACTATAAAAAAGCATCTTAACAACATCGAGGAATATACTTGTTGTCTGTTGCTAGCAAGCTTTGTCTTATTACTGTTCACTCAAATCCTTACTCGTCAGCTTTTCGATTACTCCATACCTTGGGGTGATGAAGTCGCGACTTACATGTTCGTTTGGTTTGCCTATCTAGGCGCCGTTGTGGCGGCCAAAATGTCGGCGCATAACCGAGTCAGTTTTCACTTCAAGTTCTTCCCTCCGATTGTTCAGACCGTCTGTGAAACCATCGCTGACTTCTTATGGTTGCTGTTCAACGGTTACTTTGTCTATCTCAGTTACGATTTCGTGTTCAACAAAATGAACCTGTTCTGGAAATCTCAAACGACAGGCATCCCAATGAAGTACTTCTATATGATTTTGCCTATCGCGTTTTCGTTGATGATGATTCGAATTATTTGGAACAACTACGAGCGTTTGTTTAAAGGCGCTAAGAACGAAGATCCAGAAGTCAAAGAACTGCGAAAAATGACGGCACAAAAGTCATCACAGTAGTCGTCACAGAGAATAGCCGTAATAGAGAGATGTAATAATGGAATCCTATTTAACTCTAATTTTATTTGGTGGCTTCTTAACCCTGTTAATTCTGGGTGCACCAATCACAGTATCACTGGCCGGCGCTTCAATGGCGGCCTATATGTTGCTCGACAAAAATCCCATCGCTTTAGTACAAATCGCGTTTACTTCGGTGGGTAACTTCCCGTTAATGGCACTACCAGCCTTTGTTCTTGCTGGCGCATTAATGGAGGCGGCGGGTATCTCCAAACGATTGGTGGATATAGCCGAGAGCTTAGCCGGCCCTGTGACGGGTGGCCTTGGCGCTGCAACGGTAATGGCCTGCCTTTTCTTTGGAGCTATATCGGGTTCAGGCCCAGCCACGACCGCTGCGGTTGGTATGTTGATGGTACCAGCAATGGTTAAGCGAGATTACGATAAGAGCTACGCCTCCGCGGTGACTGCCGCTTCAGGGGGATTGGGTATCATTATTCCGCCATCTATCCCGCTAGTTATTTTCGGCATCTCCGCTATGGGATTGATGGCACCGCCAGAGGCCATTGCTCAACACGGACAGTTTGCCTCTTTATCTATTCCAAAACTGTTTGTTGCTGGGGTTGTGCCGGGTTTCATTATGGCGTCGACGCTAGTGGTCACTAACTACTTTATTGCTAAACGTGAAGGTTACAAAGGGCTGACTGAAAACTGGTCATTTGGCGAAGTAAGACACTCTTTGCGTCGTGGTATTTGGTCGATACTGGCTCCGTTTTTGATTCTCGGGGGCATCTACAGTGGCATGTTCACACCAACAGAGTCGGCAGTTGTGGCTATCTTCTATTCACTGTTTGTTGGGGTGTTTATTCACCGAGAGTTATCGTTCAAAAGCACGATTAAATCATTGTCGACAACGACATGGATCACTGGACGTGTGTTGCTGATTCTATTCGCGGCAACGGTATTTGGTCGCTTGCTAATCGAACAAAAAATTCCAGTTGTGGTGGCGGAGTCACTGTTAGGGTTCACTGACAATATGTACATGGTATGGGCACTGACTATTGTGTTACTGCTTTTCGTTGGCATGTTTATGGAAACGTTAGCCGCGATCATGATTATCGTACCGGTCTTGCTGCCAATTATGTACATGCTCGGCGCGGATCCTACTCACGTTGGCATTGTGGTGGTATGTACGCTCTCGATAGGATTTGCTACGCCGCCACTCGGTGAAAATATCTTTGTCGCCTCGGGGATAGGCGGAGCCACGGTCGAACAGATCACCGCGAAGATCCATCCCTTTGTGCTTGCATCCGTCATTGGCGTTTTCGTTATCGCTTTCTTCCCGCAAATTACGCTTTGGCTACCGTCCTTAGTGGGCTATTAGGAGAAGTCACTATGAATATATCAAGAATTATCCTTATTGGTTGTGCCGTATTTGCAGTGATCAGTGGCATTGGACTACGTGCCGAACATTCAGAAACAGCAAAAGAAAACGAGCCAGTTAATGTGCTCGATATTTCAGAGCCACATGTGGTCAGCGATGCTGAAAGAAGAGCCAAAACCCTGCTTGCTAAAGCGGTTGTCCATGTACAAAAGGATGGCGATGAGAGTGTCAAAGACTTCATGAGTGATGCCGAATATATAGACGGTGAGCTCTATGTGTTTGCTCTTGGTATTGATGGCCAATTCCTTGCCAGTGGCGGCTCTTCAATGGTGTTGGTGGGCGACAGTGTTTTGGATACTCAAGACGTTTACGGTAATCCCTTTTTCCGTGAAATGATCACTAAGGCTGTGCACAACGGGTTTGGCGAAGTTCAGTACCATTGGACTAATCCGACTGACCGCATGGGCGAGCCTAAAACCACTTTCTTTGAACGTGTGGGTGATGTGATTGTTGCCGTGGGGTATTACCCAGAACGCTCTAGTGCAACAGAAGCTAAGCGATTATTGGCGAGAGCGATGGCCGCGATAGTGGAATCAGAGCAGGACAGTCTCGCCGAGTTCAATGATACCGAAGGCAGCTTTGTTGAGGGAGACTTGTATGTGTTCGTGATGGATATGAGCTCTGGAAAGCTGCTCGCGCACGGTGTATCCCCTGAGCTTGTTGGGCGTTCACACAACGAAATCCTAAGCCCTGACGATAAGCCAATTCTCACTGAGATGTTAAACCTAGCGAAAGAAAATGGCCGAGGCGTTTATACCTATCAATGGTTAAACCCGCTGTCGAGCAAAGTGGAAACCAAGCACACTTACTATCGAGTGATCGACAATAAGCTGGTTGGTGTTGGTTATTACACAAATTCAAACAACACGTAAAAGTGTTTCTACTGAGCCCTCAACCCAGTTAGATAAAGGGCTGGGGGCTCAAAATACCGGTTTGTGTAAAAAAGCAATTTAGTAAAATTAACACTGTGAAATTTTTGTTGTGAAATTGTTTCTAAAATACAAGTAGTATGAAATACATGGAAGCAACACAGTAAAGAACAATTTTGAAAAGGGTCAATCAGGATTTTTGACCTACATGAAATTCAAAGCCGTAAGAGGGAAAGACTATGAATATGCTGACACTAGACAGAACAGAACTTCACAGAAACCATTCAACATTTATTGCTGAAGCTGTCTTTGCCGTAGAAATGGTGAAAGCAGACAAGCAGCTCGAAAAACAAAAAATGGCGAAACAGTTGCTTGATACTCTATTTCCTCTTGAGGCTGGTTCACACGAAGACGCAGTGAGCTATGAGATTGACTACCGACATGTTCAGGTTTACTTCAAAAATGGCGAACATACTGGCCTAAAACGAGCGAAGCACTTTGTTGCTTTCACCGGCGATAAGTCTAAGCCTTCAGCAATCCTATTTCGTGATGAAAGCGGTACACATGTTGAAGTGACAATCGGTGCTCGTAAAGGCACTGGCTACTTAGAATTGGTTGATATTCAAGATATCCAGTTAGAGACATGCACCACGTTTGGCCAAACTGAGGCGAGCCGTTCTTCTGGCATCCGTCACTGGGTGAGCTTAGTGAAAGGCGATGAAAGCGGTCGACCGAACGCTTCAAGTGAAGATAAAGAGTTCACGGCAAAAAATGGCGAAGACTATAACCTAGGTTTTTGCTTCGCCATCTAATGTGCTGTCTTTGAAATGTACTGTCTTTGAAATGTACAGTGCTGCTCTGCTAGACGTAGCACTGACATTTGAATACTGATTTCTCTTTTACCTTTGGTAATTTCCCCGCCCCTATAGCGGGGCTTTTTTGTTAGAGCTATAAATAAATTAGGCTGTTGTTGATTTTATCTTTAGAAAGTTTGAATGAGATTTTACGGTGCGTTATTTTAATTTAAAGTACTGTATTTAAAGATTTTTATTTGTTTATTTTATTCTGTTTTTATTGGCTTAACTATCACTATTGACGGTGGTTTGGGTGACTATTGAGCTAAAACTCAGTCAAAATGCTTTGAGCTGTGCTATAATCCGCGCCTTGGGATTGAGCCAATAAGTCCATTTTTCACCAATCATTGTGATTTTTATCGCCTTTTTATTTAGGTGGTGCGGCGAGCCAATCAAGTAGTAATTGGATATGGAGAGCGTCCTTATATTCGTTGATTCGGATATGCGAACATCATAATTTATGAGTTTTAAATCAAAAAAATACAGTATTGATTCTACTGACTATCAAGTTGGTCAAGACAACGTCAGTAAATGGGGCATGGATGTCCATAACACAGTCTTCGTAGCCTCAGTAGGCTTATCTCTTCTCTTCATCATCACTCTTCTTGCTCTTCCTCCTGCAGATGCTAAAGCTGCAATTGATTCTATTAAGGGTGCTGTTTTATCAAAGTTTGACTTCCTGTTTATGTGGGGAGCCAACATCATGCTAGCGTTTGCCGTTGTTCTCGCGTTTTCACCTTTGGGTAAAATTCGTCTAGGTGGCGAAGACGCGACGGCGGATTACTCCATGTCATCTTGGATAGCAATGCTATTCGCAGCGGGTATGGGTATAGGACTTATTTTTTGGGGTGTTGCAGAGCCAACCGCGTTCTTCACGAACTGGTTCGGAACGCCACTCGGTGCAGAACCTTTTACAGAAGCAGGCCGTGAACTGGCTCTCGGTGCGACACTGTTCCACTGGGGTTTTCATGCATGGGCTATCTATGGCATGACGGCGCTTTGTCTAGCGTACTTTGTTTACAACAAAGGCTTACCGCTATCAATGCGTTCTGTGTTTTACCCAATACTGGGTGAACGAGTTTGGGGTAAAACAGGTGATGTGATCGACGTACTAACGGTACTGGTTACTCTGTTTGGCCTTGCGACTTCATTAGGCTTAGGCGGTACACAAGCAGCAAGTGGTATCAGCCATGTATTTGGCTTGGAAAACAACATCTACCTTCAGCAATCTATTATCGTTTTGATTATGGGCTTGGCGATCATCTCTGTTATGCGTGGCATGGACGGTGGTGTTAAGTTCCTAAGTAACCTGAACATGGTTATTGCGTTCGTATTCCTTGGTCTTATCGCTGTTCTGAACTTCACAACCGTGCTTGATTCTGTGGCAACAGCGGTGACGGGTTATGTGAATAACATCGTAGCGTTGAGCCAAAGCTCTGGTCGTGAAGACACAACATGGCTGCATGGCTGGACTGTGTTCTACTGGGCATGGTGGGTTGCGTATGCACCATTCTTCGGTATGTTCGTAGCGCGTATTTCTAAAGGCCGTACGGTTCGTGAGTTTTTACTTTGCGTACTGATTATCCCAACATTGGTAACGTCGGCTTGGATGGCTATCTTCGGTGGCGTGGCTATCGAGCAAGTGATTAATCATGTAGGGCAACTTGGTCTCGACCAAGGCATCACAGACGTGTCTCTAAGCTTGTTCTACATGCTAGATGCTTACTCGTTCGGTAGTATTCTGTCGGTTCTCGCAGTCGCGCTGATCATCGTGTTCTTCGTTACAACGCTAGACTCAGGCTCTATCGTTATCGATGGCATGACAGCGGGTGGTAAGCTTGAAGTTCCTGTTAAACAGAAAGTGGTTTGGGCGGTTATCTCAGGCGCTATTGCAATGGTGATGTTGTGGATTGGTGGTACTCAATCTATCCAAGCTCTGCAATCGATCACGATCATTGCTGCACTACCGTTTACGATCATTCTTCTGATTGGTTGTTTCAGCTTGTTGAAAGGTCTACTGACTGAAGTAGATAAAGGACAAGAAAACGTTAGCGAAACCGCTAAATAAAGTAATCAAGTATGGGGAGTAGATAGTTCGCTAGTTACTCCTTATTAAGCGTTATTTCAAAGCTCTCTTGTACTGTGTGCAAGGGAGCTTTTTTATGCCCAAGAAGAAATCAAAGACAAGCAGATAAGACAAAAAAAGAGCCACAAGTGAATCGTCACTTGTGGCTCTTTTTAGTTTTAGGGAGCAGCTATTAGCTAATAGCTTACGCGTTCAATTCATGTTGAATTACGTAATCCAAAGCACCGACTACAGCAGCAACTTGAGCGTCATTACACTCTTCGTCTGTCACTTTGTCGCTGTCTGGGTAAACCTCAGTGGTTGTGCCGTACTTACAATCAGTCACACCACCACATAAGCCAAGCTTATTCATTGGGTAGTTAATCACACCATGTTGGGTAACTTCAGAACCAATGATCTTGCCGTCTGTATCTGCTGGCGCAATGTGCGTTACTTTTTCAACTGAAGCAATTACCGCCGCTTGGAACTCAGGCTGTGGATTTTCAGTATCACCAACTGTGTAGAAACCGTCTGGGATCATACCTTCGATGTACTCAATGCCATCACGCGCTGCGAGTGCTGGTCGGAATTCTGTTTCGTCAGAATCCGTCGTTTCGTGTAGATCAACGTGAACCAACACTTCTGGTAAAGAAGCGACTAATGCACGTAGGTTCGCTGATTCTTCTGCTGGTGTACCATCGTAGAAAGAGCGGTTTGGATCGACAGCATTTGGGTTCCAACGGTTGATGACTTCGTAACCCCAAGGGCTCACACAAGGTGCAACAACAATGTTGAAGTGTGCTGAGTACTGTTCTGCTTGAGTTGCGGCGAACTTGATCGCGCCATGCACACCACTGGTTTCGTAACCGTGAACACCACCCGTTACAAGGATCGTTGGTTTTGATGCGTCCCAGTTTTTGCTTTTGATTGCAAAAAGCGGGAAACGAGCTTCATCGTAGCTCAGTGCGCCGTATTGCTCGATGTCAAAGCGGTCTGCCAATGCTTGGATTTTTGGCACAACTTCTTGTTGATATTCACGCTTAACCGTTCTTTGAGCGAACCATGCTTGACGTTCTGCTTGTTGCCATTTTTTTCCAGGCTCACCGATTGGGTAGGAGTATTCACTTTTCATCTATACTTCTTCTTTTATGTTCGTGAAAGATGAAGACAGACTAGTCCTGTCTAGCTGAGACGGCAATAGAAAACACAACTTGTGACTCTATTTTTTACAGACTCATAACTTTGATGAGTGGATTGATGGTGTTACATTTTATCAATTGTTTAATCCCTTAAAAGAGACCATAAAATGGCTGGAGCAAGTTTATTAACGCTACTGGATGACATTGCAACCGTGTTGGATGATGTCGCACTGATGTCTAAGGTGGCAGCTAAAAAAACCGCTGGTGTGTTGGGGGATGATTTAGCACTGAACGCTCAGCAGGTATCCGGTGTTTCTGCTGAACGAGAAATCCCAGTGGTATGGGCGGTTGCAAAAGGCTCATTTAAAAACAAGTTGATTTTGGTGCCTGCGGCATTATTGATCAGTGCCTTTATTCCTTGGCTGATCATGCCTTTGCTTTTGATTGGAGGTTTGTTTCTTTGTTTTGAAGGGGCGGAGAAAATCTTAGAGAAGCTGTTTCCTCATTCTCATCAAGATGATGAAAAGGGAGAGGATACGAGTACTGGCGAATCCATAGAGGAATATGAGAAGAGAAAGGTCGCAGGCGCGATTCGTACTGATTTCATATTATCTGCGGAAATCATCGTGATAGCTCTGGGTACCGTGAAGGGTACAAGTATCGTCACTCAGATTCTTGTCGTGAGTTTGATTGCAGTTGTGATGACGATTGGTGTTTATGGCTTAGTTGCTGGGATCGTGAAGTTGGACGATTTAGGTTTCTATCTCCAGCGAACATCAAATGGGAGTACCATTAAAACTCAACTGGGTAACGGGCTAGTCGCATTTGCGCCCAAGTTAATGAAGACGCTTGCGGTGGTTGGAACGGCGGCGATGTTCTTGGTTGGCGGCGGCATTGTGGTGCACAACGTTCCTGCGATTCATCACTTAATTGAGCCGATTATCATGGACTTCAGTGGACATTCGATTGCAACCGCGGTGGTACCAACGCTGTTGAATGGTGTTATTGGTGTCTTAGCTGGATTGATCGTTGTTGCTGTTTGGACTGTGATTGGAAAAATTCGCGGTAAGTAATCGCTCATTATTGGTCTTAATAAAACCCTCTCTCCACGAAACGAAAAAGGGGCACCATAGTCATTATGATGCCCCTTTTAATCTAATGGGTCGTGTTTAATTAACACCACGCTCTTGTTTTGCAATATGAGCGCTTATTTACCGACTAAGCGTTTATTTTACAGACCAAGTGTTTATTTCACAGACCAAGCAATCGTCTCGCCGCCACGGATTGGCACAACGATGTCTGAACCGAAAGGCATGGTTTCAGCAATGTTCCACTCTTCTTTAACAAGAGTGATGGTGTCCGTGTTACGTGGAATACCGTAGAAGTCAGGGCCGTTGTGGCTTGCAAACGCTTCTAGGTTCTCAATCTTACCTTCTAAGTCGAACACTTCTGCGTACAGTTCAACGGCAGCGTGCGCTGTGTAAGAACCCGCACAACCACATGCTGACTCTTTTGCGCCTTTTGCGTGTGGTGCAGAGTCTGTACCCAAGAAGAACTTCTTGCTGCCGCTTGTTGCCGCCTCGATAAGCGCTAATTGGTGAGTGTTGCGCTTCAGAATAGGAAGGCAGTAGAAGTGTGGCTTAATGCCGCCAACCAACATGTGGTTGCGGTTATAAAGCAAGTGGTGCGCTGTAATGGTTGCTGCTACGTTGTCGTTAGCATTCTTAACGAAAGTCGCTGCATCTGCAGTCGTGATGTGCTCTAGAACGATCTTCAGGTTAGGGAAGTCGTTAACAATCGGTGCTAGAACCGTGTCTAAGAACTCTTTTTCACGGTCAAAGATATCAACATCGTGAGCCGTTACTTCACCGTGTACCAGCAGCAACATACCCACTTCTTGCATCGCTTCTAGTACGTGGTAAATCTTTTGAGCTGACGTTACGCCTGAATCCGAGTTAGTCGTCGCGCCTGCTGGGTAAAGCTTTGCAGCGACTACTGCACCAGACTCTTTCGCTTTGCGAATTTCGTCAGGTGTTGTGTTGTCTGTTAGGTAAAGTGCCATTAGAGGCTGGAATTGCTCGCTTGGCTGCTCTGCCATGATGCGTTCACGGTAAGCAAGAGCCATTTCGGTATCGGTTACCGGTGGGATGGTGTTTGGCATGATTAACGCTCGACCATTGTAGCGGCTGATATCGCGGACTGTATCTTTTAATACTTCGCCATCGCGTAGATGAACGTGCCAGTCGTCAGGACGAGTAATCGTAAGTTGTGTCATTGAAGGCTCCCACCATTTGAAGTGTTATTTAGTTGGAGCCTAAACTCAGCGAAATCTGTGAAAGCAATCGCTTACGTTTAGGCGACAGGATGATAGTGGAAAAGCACTTTCATTTCATCCTATTTTTAACTCTTCAGGGCTAGGAGCTTGTTTTTCTGAGTATTTTATTCGGTATTAATTCTCGGAGATGGTAGGAGGCGGGTTAACGAGTCGCCACCCAGAGTCCGTGAATCATTCCTGGCACCCAGAAGAAGAAAGTCAGGATGATGTTAATCAATAGGTCTTTACCTGCGCCACGAGCGAAGAACACGCCAACAGGCGGAAGTAGTACACATAAGATGATAATGACGAGTTTGTTCATGATAAATCCTTTTTATTCAATGAAAGTTCAATGCATTAATCGTGTTCAAAGTATAGAACGTATGGAGAGTGTTACGGCATTGCTGCCTTAATGTATCAAAACAGAAAGCTAAACATCTCAAGATAATAGCTTAGTATCAAGTGTTTAATGCCTGCCAGTTTATCTATTTATAACCATTTGTTAGCATTGGGACAAACAACAAACATTGGAATCGTTATGTCGCAGCTACCGTCAGATCAAAAGGCTTCACAGCAAGTGCCTTCTCTATCTCAAATCAATGTATTTCCGGTTAAGTCAGTGGGCGGGATTGCGCTCTCTTCTGCTTGGGTCGAAAAACAAGGTCTTACTTTCGACAGACGTTTTATGTTGGCGTTGGCTGACGGCTCAATGGTGACGGCGCGTAAGTACCCTAAAATGGTCAAGGTATCTTCTAGTTTGCAACCAGATGGTTTGATCTTCACTTATGAAGCTAAAGAACCGCTGCGCTTAAAGTATGCGAGCTTCAAGATGCAAGAAGCGCCAGCAACGGTTTGGAAAGACAGCTTCACGGCATACACGACATGTGATGAAGCCGATGATTGGTTCAGTGATGTGTTGGGCGTGCGCGTTGAGCTACTGTTTTCTGGCGAGCAATCGAATCGTGTTCGTGAAAAGCTCGGTCACAATGTGAGTTTTGCTGACGGTTACCCAATGTTAGTGATCAGCCAAGCCTCTCTTGATGAACTCAATCGCCGCAGCCCTGAAACCCATTCAATGGATCAGTTCCGCACCAACTTTGTTGTTTCCAACACAGAACCTTTTGCTGAAGATAGCTGGAAGCGTATCCGAATTGGTGAGGTTGAATTTGAATCCGTTAAGCCTTGTGAACGATGTATCCTAACCACGGTTGATGTCGAGAGTGGCGAGCTTAGAGCGACAAAAGAGCCGCTTAACACCTTTTCTTCATTCCGAGCCAACGAGCGCGGTGGCGTTTTCTTTGGCCAAAACCTTGTGGCTAAAAATGAAGGCTTAGTCAAAGCCGGTGATGTTGTTGAAGTATTAGAAACTAAAGAAAAAGAGCACTACGAAGATACATGGGTAGAATCGCTACACTTAACTTGCGTTGAACGTGAAGAGATCGCTCGAGACTTTACGACGTTCTGGCTAGAGCCAGCGAAAGAGAACTACGCATTACCAAGCTATCAGCCAGGGCAACATCTACCGATTGAAATGGTAATTAATGGCGAAAAAGTGTCTCGTCGTTACACGTTATCTTCGAGCCCATCACGCGCAGGGCGTTTAGCGATTTCTGTAAAGCGAGTGGACGATGGTCAAATCTCAAACTGGCTCAATGATCACTTCCAAGTGGGGGATACTCTTGTTGCTCAAAACCCAGATGGTGCTTTCTATCTAGAACAAAATCCAACGCACCCGTTACTACTATTATCCGCAGGTAGTGGCATTACGCCAATGTTGTCGATGCTTCGCTACTTGGCAGACCATGGTCAAATTGATGATGTGGTTTTCTATCATCAATGCAGCAGCGAAGAAGACATCCCTTATCAAGCTGAGATTGATAAGATCGCTAGTGAGCATGCCGGTCTACGTGTGATTTATTCATTAAGCCAACCAACCAAAGAGTGGGATGGTTTATCTGGGCGTCTAAGCGTGTCGCATGTCGCTAAAATTGAAGAACTACACAAACGCCAAGCTTTCGTGTGTGGCCCTGACGGCTTTATGGACAATGCAAAGAAACTACTGATTCAAATGGGGCTTAATCCTCAGCATTACCACCAAGAAGCGTTTGGTGTCGCTCAGTCTACCGAAGAGGCGGTGAAGCAACTGCAATTGAGTGTCAATGGCTACTTGTTCGAAGGTAATAATCAGTCAACCTTGCTAGAGCAAGCAGAGTCGGCGGGTGTGTCTATCGCTTCAAGCTGCCGTGCTGGTTTCTGTGGCGCTTGTAAAGTGACCCTCGAGTCTGGGCAAGTTCATCAACCTGATGTGCCTGCATTGCAAGAGCATGAACGCAATATGGGTCAGATACTGGCGTGTTGCAGTGTGCCTCAAACCGATATCGAAGTTGTGGATTAACGACACGTTCGGTCAAAAGGAAAAACACTAAATAGAAAAGGCCGGAAGTTCGTAAATGAGCTTCCGGCCTTTTTGATTCTGAGACTAATTTAAAAATTAATCGTAGATCGTTGGGATTGATTGACGCTTGTGCTGTGTTGCTTTGTAGATGCCAACTAAGCGATCGGATACGTCTTGAGAGACTTCTTTGCCTTCAAGGAAATCATCGATTTGATCGTAAGAAAGGTTCAATGCTGCTTCATCGGCTTTCTGAGGGTCAAGCTCTTCTAGATCAGCAGTTGGTACTTTCTTAACAAGTTGCTCTGGAGCGCCCAGCGTTGCTGCAAGCTCACGAACTTGGCGTTTGTTCAGACCGAACAAAGGTGCTAAATCACATGCGCCGTCACCGTGCTTCGTGTAGAAGCCAGTAATGTTTTCCGCTGAGTGGTCGGTACCGATGACAAGACCACCAACGTAACCTGCGATTTCGTATTGTGCGATCATGCGAGCACGAGCTTTCACATTCCCTTTCACAAAGTCGATTTTTGCTGAATCTGTTGGCAGCAGGCCTGTGCCTTCAAGAGCAACATGAGATGCAGCGTGAAGCCCATCAACACCGGCTTTAATGTTTACAGAAACGGATTGAGAAGGCTGAATGAAAGATAGAGCAAGTTGTGCTTCATCTTCATCTTTTTGCTCACCATATGGTAGGCGAACGGCGATGAATTGGTAGTTGTCGCTACCAGCGCTTTCATTCAGGCTATTAACTGCCATTTGTGCTAAACGGCCACAAGTTGTCGAATCCACACCGCCACTGATACCAAGGATCAGAGACTTGCAGCCTGACTGCTGAAGTTTCGTTTTGATAAAGTCCACACGACGAGTCACTTCGAAGTGAGGGTCAATTGAAGGTAGTACGCGCATTTCGTCACGAATTAACTGTTCCATTCGTATTCCTTTCCTGCAAGCAAATTAAAAATCTAGTGTTATCATACCTAAATCATCCGATTTAAAAACCTCTTTGCACAAGCTTAGAAAGAGAAGGCAGTAATAAATAATGGAAAAAATAGCCATTTTCGGTAGTGCGTTTAATCCGCCGAGCTTAGGGCACAAAAGTGTGATTGATTCGTTGGCTCACTTTGACAAAATTCTACTTGTTCCAAGTATTGCCCATGCTTGGGGAAAAGAGATGCTAGACTTTGATACGAGATGTCAGTTAGTTAACGCATTTATTAGCGATCTTTCACTGGATCAAGTGGAGCTTTCTTTGATCGAAAAGAGCCTATTTACTCCAGGTGAAAGCGTCACGACTTATGCAGTGCTCAGTGAACTCCAAAAGTTACATCGTGACGCTGAACTGACGTTTGTTATTGGCCCAGATAACTTCTTTAAATTCTCATCTTTCTATAAATCAGATGAGATTACCAAGCAGTGGTCTGTGATGGCTTGCCCTGAAAAAGTAAAGATTCGTAGTACCGATATCCGCCTTGCTTTGCAAAATGGGAGCAATGTTGCGAAATTGAGTACAAAGTCAGTTACAAAGATATTGCAAGATGGTGAACTGTATACAATAATGTAGATTCACTAATTTAAGAGGTCTGATGACTATGCTAAAGCGCGCGATACCAGCGACGATGATCATTGCAGCATGCAGTATGCCTGCTCACGCTGATTGTGATTTCTTTAGCTTAGATTCGATCATGCTGACTTCTGACGATGAAAATAACTGTTTAGACTTATCTACGAGCCTTGAATCCTTCGGTCAACGTATGATGGAGCTCAGCGGATTAAGCGAAGATGAACCTGAATCAACGGCAGACTATTGGTCTGATTGGGTTATTCAGAGCAAAGATGCGCCTCTATTAACTCAAAGCCTTGAATCTAACTACGTTGGATTAGGTATGTGGTTCCCAGAAGATCTCGAAGATGATCAGTATGATATGTCGACAGAAGAGTGGTTGATGAATCATGGCCTTCAATTAAGTATTGGCTTTGGTGATAAAGTAGAAGGGCAACCGCGCATGCGATTTGATTACCGTTGGCATGACTCACGAGACGCTGACCTAATGATGCAGGTTGAATTGCCGTTCTAGACCGTTAGGTTATTAATCGATGCTAAGAATTAAAAAAGCCGCAAAAACTGAGTTTTTGCGGCTTTTTAGTATCTGGTTTGTTGCTTTCATATTAGCTATAACTTATCGCTAAGCTATAAATCTTCACCAAAAACAAGCATGCACAGCTGTTCAAACTCTTCTTCTTTGCCTGAGAACAAATCATCAATCACAAGTGCACGTTTCTGACCCGACTGCATACGTTTCTTTGCCTCGCGCATTACCATCACCAAGGTGTGTTCTTGCGGTAGGTTCGAGTCATCGATGTTCCACTGATTGAATCGCTGAGACAAAGCACTTTCGCAAAGCAGTGGCTTAAATGCCAACACTTCTTGCTTGAGAACAGAAAGCATATCTTTAAACGCTTGCTCCGTATTATTGGCATTTGAAGAGCGAGCTTTGGTTAGCTCCAACTTTTCCAGTAACGCAGAAGAGAGGTTGGTTTGCGTGATGTATCCTGCTTGTCTCGGGAATGAGTCGGTCAAACGAACTGAGAAATCGACACGATTAACCTGGGTGTTTGGAAAGTAGGTCAGTGATGTTAGGCAGTCATATGGAATCCATACACTCTGGCCTGGCTCGACGGCATACTCTTGTTTACCCAGCTTTATCAAAACCAAGCCACTTTGAACCGATACAAGGCTATGTTTAAGTACTTTCTTGCGAGGTGTGATCACCAAGTGTGAAAAGTAAGCCGATGTATATTCAATAGCGAAGTTCATAGATAGTACCTTAATTTTGGGGCGTCAAGATTACCGTTAATTTTCAAGAATGCCAACAATAACAGGGTATTTTCAATCTTTCTGGTCTGACCTTGTCAAAAGTATGGACTCTGTAGCTGCGAGAAGTCAAAACAACGCGTAGAATGAGCCAGATTTTTATTATTTGAATTAAAAAATGACCTCTCCGACCGATCCATATGTTGATATTCGTCCTTACGGCGATGATGAAATTCCAGCGGCACTAAACCGTCTTATTAATGATGAAGAATTTATCAGTGCGATTCTGCACTATCGTTTTTCAAACCATGCGTCTTGGTTTAAAGCATTAATGAGCCCGATCTTGCGCGTTTACTTGAAAATGAAATGGAGCAAGCTGACCAGCGTTGAATCCATTCAGATTGAAGTTAAGAAATACTTGCGAGATACATTAGCGAAAACCACGAATGGTGTGACATACACAGGTGTAGAGTCACTGGACGCTAGTCAAGCTTACCTGTTTATTTCAAACCACCGTGATATTGCTATGGATCCGGCGTTAGTTAATTACGCATTGCATCACAACAATCACCAAACTTGCCGAATTGCAATTGGTGACAACTTGTTGAAGAAACCATGTGCGACTGAACTGATGCGCCTTAATAAGAGCTTTATTGTAAAGCGTTCTTTGAAAGGGCCGCGTGAGATGATGAAAGCACTAGGGCAGTTGTCTTCGTACATCAAGCATTCTTTGGAAACGGGTAACTCTATCTGGATCGCTCAAAAGGAAGGCCGTGCAAAAGACGGCAATGATTTTACTGAGCCAGCAATCTTGAAGATGTTCCACGTTGAAGGTCGTAAGCAGAAAATTGCCTTCCCTGAATACGTGAAGTCGTTGAAGATCGTTCCTGTGTCTATTTCTTACGAAAACGATCCATGTGACATCGCGAAAGCGATCGAGCTTTTTGAAAAAGACGTAAACGGCAGTTACGAAAAGGGTGAATTTGAAGATATCGAAAGTATCATTCAAGGTATCATCGGTAATAAAGGACGTGTTCATGTTGGTTTCGGTCAGGTTATCGATCAAGATTTTGATACGCCTGAAGCGCTTGCTCAAGAGATCGACCGCCAGATCCACGACAACTACAAACTGTTTCCAGTAAACTTGCTGGCAGCGGAAAAAGAAGACGAGTCGATTACAGCAGCGGTTAAGCAGGAGTTTGAAGATAAACTATCTGGTTTGCCACAAGGTGCTCGTCAGTACTTGATCGACAGCTATGCGAATCCAGTGAAGAACATTGGTTAACGAGCGTTAGTTAGCTTGTGAGTTGAGTAGTAACTTGATTGAATTGAAAAAGGAGCCTTGGGCTCCTTTTTTGTTTCTGAATTACTACTACTGCTACTGCTACTGCTGTATTAGAGCTTTAGAGCTTTAGAGCTTTAGAGCTTTAGAGCTTCAGAGCATTAGAGTTTTAGGCTGAACTAGCGAGCGACAGCGCCACCAAGCTCTAGGCTGGTTGGCCACGTGGTAATCGTGTTACCACCGAGGTAGATATTACCTTTGACTGTCATGGTATCGGGAAATGTTGTAATCCCAGAACCGCCTATATATAAATCGCCATCAATCACTATCCCGTTTGGTAGCTCTGTCAAAGGCGTACGAATCACGCTCAGGTCGCCTTTCACTCTAAAGCCATTGGGCAGGCTCTGGAGGGGAGTATCCGTGAGGTTAATAAATCCGCCCACTCTCACACCTCTTGGCCAACTGGTAATCTGACTGCCAATCAAGTCGGCATAGCCTTTTATCTTCACTCCCGAGGGAACCCGCGAGAGTTGGCTGTTACCGCCTTTAAGACTTCCGTTTACTTCCAATCCTTTGGGTAGGCGGGTAATCGCAGTGTTCTCAATATTGAGGTTGCCATCAACGATTAACCCTGTTGGCAGTGATGTGTATGGCTTATTTCGTAAATATAAGTTTCCGTAATTATCCAGATGGTTCAATATTTGATACTGATCGAGTGGTTCAGCAGTCACATTTGTTATGGTTAAAGAACCAATAATAAGTGCAATTATTCGGAGCATAACAAGCTTCTTATTACGATAGACGTTAACACTATAAAGAAAAAATTATTCTCGCATAGTGTTTTACTCATTTGTTGGTAGGTAGAAAGGAATAAGAGACAATGAAAGGTAAATTTTCGGTTCGAATAAAGCATCAAATTCTAAAATGCTTTGTGATTCTGACCTCTGCGTTTTGTTCAATATCAGTAAGTGCTAATAAAATAATATCAACGCCTGCAAAAGCGGCAGTGGTTGTCACTCAGAGTACTTCACAGCAACGAGTTTGTTATTACAATGATAAGGCATATAGTGTTGGTGCTATCGTTGAGGTCACTAGTGTTTTGATTAAATGTGTGGCTGAAAATGACTTTGAGACCAATGGTGCTCTAGGTTGGGTTGAAATAATAAAAAAAGACGAGTAATAAACTCGTCTTTTAATTATATGAGCATAAGTGCTTATATTAACGCGCTAGAGAGCGAGTCTTAAGTTCGAAAATAATTTTCTCAGCGCTTACTTCAAATTTAAAGCGTGCGTGCAATTCTGTGCTGTCTTCAGTCATCTCTGATGCTTCAAATTCAACATTGCTAGACACCTGCTTTGCTAACTCAACGTACTTAGCTAATTCAGCTTCAATAAGTGCTTTGGAGTTGCCGTAAACCGTTACCTCAGCAACCTCGTCGCCTTCTTTAATGATGAAGCCAATTTCACCTGCGCAACCGCAAGCCTCACATACATCGTTGTTACCAATATCTTGGCTCATAAATAATCCTCTTACAAAGTCTGAGGTTATTCTAACGAGCAATTTGAACTGTATCTACAAAAATTAAAACCTTTGAACTAATTTATACTGGTATGCTATGTTGTTTGTTAAGGTGTTTAATGAATATCTACATTCGCGCCGATAAATATGTATGTGATTTACCTCACGTTTTGTTGAAAAGGAATGTTATTAATTTGTCAGAATATCATTCACTTAGTTGCGTCAGGAATGATTTTATAAGACTATCTATCGCTTGATAGGTATTTATACAATGAATTTTTCGTTGGGTATTTCATATTCGAAGTCGTTATTTAAAATTATCGACTTAGGATTGTAAGGTGATTTTCGAAGAATAATTAGACAAAGTGTCCAAAGAGACATCACTGTAAAATTGTTCGTACATAGTATTTGTGTGCATTTAGTTCTAAATACTTGCGAAAAAACATCTTGCTCACATAATGCTGATAACGATTTTCATTCTGACTTCATTTGATTGAGTTAGATGGATTTACAAAGAGAAGAGCCTGAATATGCCAAAGCGTAGTAAAGAAGATACAGAAATCACGATCCAGAAGATCATGGATGCCGTTGTGGACCAGCTATTGAGATTGGGTTACGACAAGATGTCATACACGACATTGAGTCAACAAACAGGCGTTTCTCGTACAGGTATTAGTCATCACTTTCCTAAGAAAACGGATTTTACTGCTGCTTTAGACGGTCGTATTTTCAAGATGTTTATGGAACACATTGACTTTGAAAATGGCCTTGACGCATTTTCAGCTAGCTGGGTTGCAGCACTTGAAGACGCTGAGTTCCTAGCAATTTTACGTTTACTTTTCCATCATATCGTTACTGCTGAGAGCGCTCATGAGTTCGCTGCAAACGGTATTGACCGTCTATACAAGCTGACTGAAACTCAGTTTGGTGATACTAGCGGTAAAGAACTAGAGTGGTTGATTGGTAAGTCATTGATTCGCATGAGTCAGTAATCAACACACGATAAAAGAAGCTCCTACGGGGGCTTTTTTTGTGTCTGAAATTTCTCTTTCTCTTTCTCTTTTTCTCTCGAACTCATATCGCTTCTGCTATCTTGCTTTGTGCCAAATGAAGTTATTTCTTTTCTTTTTATATGCTTACGCTCGAGTCTTACATTCCACCTCAATTGCGAAAAGCTTAGCAACACTAACTGATTATGTTTATTTCTAGAGCCTCAAACGCTCTGGGTGAGCCGTTTTGTAGCTTATTGCTATGGTTACTAACAAAATTGAGTTTAAGGCGAGAGAGAGGCTGTGAGCCAATAAAAAAGCCTCGACTAAATCGAGGCTTTGAATGGTGTCGGCGTTAGAAGGAACGAATACTCTAAATGCGCCAGTTTTTGATTGCGTTTATTGTGCGGGATGAACCTGAGGGAAGCTCATGGTTGGGTGTTTTTCGACGATACTTTTGTATCCGTATACGCCTTCAATCATTGACGGCTTTAGCGCCTCCCAGGGACTTCCATCGCAAACTAAGTGTCCATCCTTCAATACCACTAACCGGTCGGAATATTGAGCGGCTAGGTTTAAATCATGCAAAACTACGATAACCGCGGCATTGTGGTTGTCGGCGAGATCTCTCGCGATCTTTAAGGTGTTGTGCTGGTGGGCAAGATCCAGTGCTGATGTGGGTTCATCAAGCATCAAGATACATTGGTCACCAGAATAGTGAAGCTGGGTTAGCACTCGAGCCAAATGAACACGCTGTTTTTCACCGCCGGATAGTGAAGGGTAGAGCCTTTCACTCAGGTGAGTCACATCGGCAACATCCATTTTTTGACTAGCGATGTTGGTGAGGTTCTTGTTGGACTCTTGCAGAGGAATACCACCAAGCTCGACAACTTCATGTGCCAAAAATGGGAAGGTCAACGTACTGTGCTGAGGTAGCATAGCCAGATGCTTCGCCAATTTTTGAGAAGGCCACTTGTCTTTGGTGTGTCCAAAATATTGGATATCGCCGTTGCTTGATATCTCTTGGCACAAGGCTTTAAGTAACGTGCTTTTTCCTGCGCCATTTGGCCCAAGCAGTGTGGTTACCTTTCCAGCCTCAATCTCAATAGAAACGCCATCTAATATCACTTTGCTGCCGAACTTCACTTCGATATCGGTCGCTTTTAACGCTGAAGGAAACATTAAAGGATTCTCCCTTTCTGTTGAAATAGAAGGTACAAGAAGAATGGAGCGCCGATAATCGCGGTAACAATGCCCACAGGCAATTCTGCTGGTGCCAGTACCACGCGTGAGAACATGTCTGCGGCTGTTAGCAGTAGTGCGCCTAGTACTGCTGACAATGGTAAAAGAACTCGGTGATCTGGGCCTGCCAACATACGACCTAAATGAGGGATAACGAGCCCGATGAATCCGATCATGCCAGACAGGCTCACTGTGATACCAACGCCTGCGGCTGTCAGTAGAATGAGCTTTCGTTTGAGTTTTTGTACTGGAATGCCAAGGTGTTGCGCTTCTGACTCGCCTAAGAGCAGGGCATTCAGTGACATAGCTTGACGGTAAAAAACAATAAACAGTGCTACGAGCGTAACTGCAGCAAGCAAAATGCCTGACCACTTTGCTCCCGCTAGTGAACCCATCGACCATAACGAAAGATCACGCAGCATTTGGTCATCAGCGATGAAGTTCAAGAACCCAATACCAGCCCCAGAGAGCGCACTGATCGCCACACCCGCCAACAACATGATGGTTACTGAGGTTCCGAATTTACCCGTGCCCAGTTTATAGACCAAGAGTGTGGTTAAAGCGCCACCTAAAAAGGCAAACACAGGAACGGCCGCAAAATTCATGAAGGCCGGGTATTGCAATGAGAGTTCAGAGAAAAGAACAATAGCCAACGCTGCACCTAATGCCGCGCCTGCAGAGACACCGATGATCCCCGGCTCAGCAAGCGGGTTGCGGAATAGCCCCTGCATAACCGCACCACATAACGCGAGAATCGCGCCGATTAGCATGCACAAAATAGTTCTAGGTAAGCGAATCTCTTGAATCACTAAATTGATGTGTGGGGCTAAATCATTGTTTGGTTGGAGTAAGCTCGCTGCACTGTCAGCTAAGCTAATGTTCATTGGCCCAACGGTAATTGAGAACAGTGCGACGAAGACTAGGGTAGCCCCTAGGCCTAACATCGATGTTTTCAGTGGGACGGATCGTAGCAACATAAAGAGCCTCAATGTCTATCACCCGCTTCAATACTTCTCACCAACTTCGCAAAAAACGAGACGGTGATGAGCATTAAGCAAGCAACAGTGGAAATAGGGTAGTTGAGTTATAGCGGGTAGATAAGTTATAACGGATAGATAAGAGCGTTTAATCGCTTGGCTTCTGAAAGGCTTTCGAGGCCAAGTCCGCCAACTAATGCACTGCCTTTTACGGTAATGATTTGCTTATTCATGCCAGCAGGAGTCGCTGCTAACATAGGCAGCGATTTAAGAATGGCGTCAGCGCCGCCCATTTTTTGGTAGCTGCGGCCACTCACCAAGATGACATCAGGCTGCATTTCAACGAGTGATTCCATCGATAGTGGTTTGTAAGACGTCAGGCTTTTAGCCGCAGGGTTTACACCGCCAGCCAATTCAATGATCGCGTTTGGTGACGTTTCACCGCCAGCAACGTTCGCCGGGCGACCTTCATGCAATAATAAGAACAGAACTTTCTTCGCTTCGTTGTCGGGTACTTGGTTTGCTTTTAGTGCTGCAATCTTCTTATTTACTTCAGCTTTGACTTGTTGTGAGTGAGCTTCGGTGTGGGTAATTTTTGCGATTTGGTCGATACGCTTTAATAACCCCTCAACGTTTGCTTCGGTATTGACGATCTCGACATCGACACCGGCAGATTTCAATTGAGAAATCGCGTTGTCAGGTCCCATTTCATCTGAGCCGATGAGTGTCGTTGGCTCTAAAGCAATCAAGCCTTCTGCTGAAAGGTTTCGGTGGTAACCAATCTTCGGCAGGTTCTCTGCTTGAGGGAAATGGCTGGTCACATCAATCGCCACTAACTGCTCTTCAGCACCTAGAGCTAAAACCAATTCAGTCACAGCACTGCCCGCACTTATGATTCGAGGTTGTTCTACGTCATTGGCCATTGCCGTTGGCGCAGTCAGTGCCAAGCTCATTGCAGCTACTGAAAGGAGATGTCTCTTAGTCGTTAATTTATTGAGCACGTTTAAGTTGTTCATAATCATTTCTTTATATTATCTACTTGTTTCGCGAAGATTCTCAGTGAGCAGTCCGTTCGCATTGTGAGTTCGTATCGATAGAGAGGTTTAGCTCTGCTTCTTTGGTGTTAGTCATCAAGAGCCAAACTTCATGAAAATAGAGAGTTGTTCTAGCCATCTTCAGTGAGCAATTGAGTCGCTGGTATTCCGTTCTCTTGAAGGAAAGACAGCAATTTCACTAGGTTCTCAACGTTGGCGGCTTTATCTGCACCAATGATGATCGGCTTCTTGTCTGATGTGCCTGTTTCTTCTAGCAATGCAATCTTGAAGTTTTCCCAGTCGATGTACTCTTGGCCGTTAATCGCCCAGTAGGGTTCGTGGTCTAAGATATTGACGCTAATCGAATCTTTATGAACTTCAGAAACGTTCTTAATATCAGAGCTCGGCAGTTCGACTTCTAATGACTCCAACTTCACCGATGCTGTCAGCAGCAGGAAAACCATCACGATAAAAATGATGTCGAGCAGCGGTGTTAAGTCCGGAGCTAAACTTTGTGTTTGAGATGAGTGGGGCGTTTTAATCATGCTTGTCTCGCATCACCGACAGCGACTTTGTTTAATGATGAATCTTTAGTTTCGTCAGACTGATTAGTTTGAATCGACATGCCTTCTAACCACACATTCACATAATTCAAAGTATGTTCTAGCTGCGCCAAAACCCTATCGGCCCAAAGTCCAAGCAGTTGAGACCCTGAGATCGCAGGCAGTGCAATCATCAAACCTGCAGCTGTGGTTCTCATTGCTAAGCCAAGGCCGTCAGCTAGATCGTTAGGTGTAATACTTCCGGTGGTAGCAGCTACACCTTTGAACATCTCGATAAGACCAAGCACCGTACCAAGCAAGCCAATTAGTGGACTGATCACGCCGATTAAACCAAGCAACCTTAAACCTGCGTGCAGCTGGTGGCGTTTTTCTTGTAGCCAGATGCCTGCCGCATCTTCACGTAGTCCTTTCGAAAAAGAGTGGTGAGCAAGCAACATCGAGACGCCCTTGTACAGCAGCGGTCGTTTACCTGAAATAGACTGAGCGAGAGCCTCAATCTCTTTGCTGTTGGTTGGCGAGATCTGATTGAGTTCACGGCGAATGGCGCGTTTGCCAACACCAATGCTTAACATCACTTGGAAGACACGTTCAGCGATGATCATTGCGGTTAATGCTGAACAGATAAGAAGAGGCCAAGTCATTAAGCCAAGTTGATCTTGTAAGTAACTGATTTGTTGCATGATTATTCCAACCTAAAACGAACAGGTAGTTGTACTCGGTGAGCAATCGCTCGACCATTGACAGTGTGGGGTGAGAACTTCCATTTTTTAATGGCGTCTAAAGCGGCGTTGTCGAGTATTAGTACGCCTGATGAATTTACTAATGCTTGCTTAATTTGTTTGCCTTCCGCGTCTAACCAGACCTCATAAATTGCGACCCCTTCAATACCACGACGTCTTGCCTGTCGAGGGTAAGTCGGGGGAGTAGGGGGAGCTGAAAACGAAGGCTTAGTGACTAGCACAGGCTCTTGGTTTGATACGCCTTGGTTTACTTGCTGAGGTTGGTTGGCAGACTCAGCAAGATTTCTATCGACTTTCTTGTCGGCCAGCTTTTCTGGTTGAGGTGTTGGTTTGGACTTTGGCTCTGGTTCTGGGCGTTCTTTCTTAACGACCTTTTTCTCTGTCTTTGGTTTCTTTTGAATCGGCTTCTTTTCAACAACCTTTTTCTCAACTTTCTTGGGTTGAGGCTTATTGGTGATCGCTTTTTTCTTTGGCGTCGGTTTGGCTTGCTTTGGCTCAACGGCCTTGGGTTCGACAGGTTTAGGTTCAGCTTGTGAGACCGTTTCTTTGATTGGTTCTGGTTCAACCGGCTCCGTGATGGTTTTTTGTTGAGCTGGAGAAGGCGCGCTCTTGGGAGTGAAGTTGATCGATACCGTGTTCGATTGGCTACCTGCAGGCATCGCGAATACTTTGGATTCTTGAGCAACAAATAATAGCGCCGCATGAATCACTAACGATGCACCGCCTGCAATAACATATCTAGGAACGTCCATACTCAATCCTTTACCAAATCCAAAATCTGTATCGGATTATTGCCTAGAATCTAAATAAGATCAATTATCAATTGCATTATCATTTGCGTCTATTTATGATTATTTCAGTTTTAGCGAATAGTCTTCCAGACTTTGCTATGTAAGTGTTTAGAGAGATTATATGAGTCTTAATATCTATAAGTATGACGAATCAATCTTGGGTGTTTCTAGCCCTGATCCGCTTCGTTTTGCGTTTGCTAAAAAGCATTCTGCCCATGCCGGAGGAAGTTCAATACCGGTCGACCCGAGCAAGAAGTTGGAGCTCTTTGATGAACTGATGCTGAGTGAAGGGAAGAAACAGGATAAGCGCTGCTTGTATATCCATATTCCTTTTTGTCGTGTGCGTTGTACGTTCTGCAATTTCTTCCAAAATGCCGCCAGCCGCAAATTAGTGGATGAGTATTTCGATGCGCTGATGGTTGAGCTAAAGCAAAAAGCCAAAACGCCTTGGGCTCAGTCTGGACTATTTCATGCTGTCTATATTGGTGGCGGAACACCTACCGATTTGTCTCCTCAACAAGTAGAGCAGTTAGGCAAGGCTATTCGCCAATATTTCCCACTAGCAAACGATGTGGAAATGACCTTGGAAGGGCGTATCAATCGCTTTGGCGACGAGATGTTTGATCGTGCGCTTGAAGGTGGTTTCAATCGCTTCTCATTCGGAATTCAAAGTTTTAACACTCAGGTTCGACGCAGCGCCAAGCGCTTAGATGACCGTGAAGTGGTGTTGGAACGTATCAGTGCTTTGAGCCGTACCGAGCAAGCTCCCATCGTTCTGGATTTGCTGTACGGATTACCATACCAGTCTATGGAAGTGTTCCAACAAGACTTAGAAGATTACATGTCTACTGGTGCTCACGGTATTGACCTTTACCAACTGATTGTTGGGGGTAATGCTCCTATGCTGAATCTCGTTGAGAAAGGAAAAATCCCACCACCGGCCAATACGCCAGATAAGGCGAGCATGTATTTGGCGGGTGTTGAGTTCATGGCAAAAAATAAAGTGAAGCAGCTAAGCGTGAATCACTGGACTCGTGATAATCGAGAACGCAGCATTTACAACAGCTTAGCGAAAACCTATGCCGAAGTTTTTCCGATTGGTTGTGGCGCTGGTGGCAACATTGGTGGCCACGGTGTAATGCAACATCGAACTTTAGACAGCTACATGGAGTCTATAAAGCAAGGTCAATTGCCTATTGCCATGATGACCAAGCAAAGCTCATTAGAGCCAAGCTTCTCTTCATTGAAGGCAGGTTTTGATTCTGGTGTTGTTAGAAGAAGCACATTACCGACCTTTATGGGACAAGACACGTTCGATTATCTGAAGCCTCTGTTCTCACATTGGGAAAAGAATGGTCTGGTTGAGCTTTCAGAAGATTATCTGAGCCTGACTATTGCTGGCAGCTTCTGGGCAGTAAGCCTAGCGCAGAGTGTAATTCAAGTGCTTAACGCTGAATATCAAGCGATGCACCCAGCGCCGAAAGTGTCAGGTTCGGGCGTTCACCCGCATGCAAGCTTGAAGCACGCTTAATATCGAATTTTTAGTTTATAACTTACGTAAATTACTCGTTTATACGGAACATATTCAATGACAGATACAACATTAGAAATGACAGAAACTCTAGAACAAAGCGTAGCTCGAATTTTAGAAGAAGAGCCAAAACTACTGCCGACAGCAATTGCTGAGAAGCTAGGTGTTTCAGAGGTTGAAGTAGTAGCAGCCTTTCCAAGCGACATGGCGGTAATGCTAGATGGCAGCCGAGCTCAAGAGATTCTAGAAGGTTTAGTGGGTTGGGGTCCTGTGACCACAATTATGCATTCATTTGGCTCAATCTTCGAAGTAAAGGCGCCGTTCCCTAAAGGCAAAGTAGCACGTGGTTACTACAACCTAATGGGCAAAGAGGGCGAGCTTCATGGCCACCTGAAACTTGATAACGTTAAACAGATCGGTTTGGTGAGCAAAGCGTTCATGGGTCGTGAAAGTCATTACTTCGGTTTCTTCAGTGAAACGGGCGAGAACATTTTTAAGATCTACCTAGGCCGCAATGAAAAGCGTGAGCTTATTGCCGACCAAGTAGAACGCTTCAAAGCACTAAAAGAACAAGCTTAAGCACGATTAACGGCAAGCTGAACTAAGGTTGCCAACTCGTTTAAACAGTACATCAATGCTCGAGGATCGTTTAGTTCGCCAATGATCGCTCAACCTCGGGCAAAAATAATAAATCAGAGAAAGTGAAGAAAGGAATTACCCATGGAACAGCAAGTAAAACAAGAACGTCTACAAGGTCGCCTAGGTCCAGAAATTAAAGAATTTCGCCAAGAGCGCCGTACCCTTCAACTTGCAACGGTTGATGAAGAAGGTCGCCCGAACGTAAGTTACGCGCCTTTCGTTCAGAACCAAGAAGGTTACTTTGTTCTAATTTCTGATATTGCTCGTCATGCTCGTAACTTGAAAGCGAACCCTCAAGTCTCTTTGATGATGATTGAAGATGAAGAGAGCTCGAAGCAGCTTTACGCACGCAAGCGTCTAACGTTTGACGCGCAAGCAAGTGTTGTTGAGCGTGAAACGGAACTTTGGACTCAAGTGATCGGCCAGATGCAAGAACGCTTTGGTGAGATCATTGATGGTTTGAGCCAACTTCAAGACTTCTCTCTATTCAACCTTAAAGCAGAGAACGGCCTATTCGTTAAAGGCTTTGGTCAGGCATACCAAGTGTCTGGTGATGATCTGGTGGACTTCGTTCACCTACAAGAAGGCCACAAAAAAGTATCTAACGAGTAATCTCGTTTAACTGATTTCTTCAGGAGCCCTCCAATGTGAGGGCTTTTTTATGTCTAAATCAAAGAGTTTGGTATATTGGCGTTTGATGACTATTTATGTGTAAGGATCGGTACGTGAAACCAGTAAGTCGAGATTGGGACGAGTTCTGTTACCCATTTATCTATGAAGACAGCCCTATCTGTGATTTTGAGATTTTGTCGGATGAACTTTGTTGCCGAGTTGGATTGGTGTTGTCTTTAGAGCTAGAGCCTCAGGTTCGTGAGATCCTGCAACGCTTGCAGCCAAACATCTACCATTTGAATGGCTCTGTTCGCGGAAAACTCGCCATTACCGAGTCTGAATTGGTCGAGCTCAAGCAAGATTATCATCACATTCGCGATCAGCTAGAAGGTGGTTTCAAAGGGTTTGTTTTACCCGGCGGACATCGAGTGTCCAGCGAACTTCACTTGTGTCGTTGTCAGGCTAAAAAAGTCGTGCGAGCACTGGTGAGCATTGAACATCATGAAAGCAAAAAATCGCCAGACCCGATTCTTTTCAAATACGCCAACTTAGTCGCGAACACACTCTATGCATTGGCGTCTTTTACCAATCATGTCAATGAAGTTGAAGAAGTGGAATTTGTGAGTAAGAGCTATTCTATGCCAAAGAAATCTTAAGGAAGATCTCTACATTGATTCATATTTAATAACTAATATCTAATCCTTAAGAAGCTAAGAAGCTAAGAAGCTAAGCCATTAAGCATGATGCTAGGTTTAGCTTCCAAAATAGCATCTAAGCAGCCGTAGATGCTTCGTTTAAGACTTTTGCGCCGCGTAGCATGGCTTCGATTAATTCGCCCGCATTGAACTTCTCAAGCGCTTCATGTGCACCCACCTGATTGGCTCGGTCGACACAGATTTCACTGGACAGTGAGGTATGCAAAATACAGTAGGCATGACTCAGTGCGCTGTCATTTTGTACTTCAAACGCAAGCTCATAGCCATCGAGTCCAGGCATCTCAATATCACTCACGAGAAGATCAATTGCTGTACCTTTTGCTGCCTCGCCTCGCATTAGGTCAATAGCATCTAAGCCGTTATTACAAATGCTGTAAGGGATGTTGATGCTGTCTAAGGCATCTGATAGCTGTTTCCGCGCGATTAAAGAGTCATCAACCAATAAGATATTCAGCGCTTTAAGACGCTCCCTTTCTACATCGGTCAGCATTGGAATATGTGCGTTTTCATAAGCCGGGTAGATCTTAGAAAGTAATAACTCCACGTCGAGCATTTGCACGATACGATCTTCAAAACGCGTAATACCCGTCACAAACACATTACGACCCACGCTGGCGGGTGGCGATTCAATGCTTTTCCAATCACATTCAATGATTTTATCAATCGAACGAACCAAAAAGGCCACTACTGTTCTTAAACAGTCGGTGACGATGAGCACACAATCTTGGTATTCAGCGGGTGTTATCGGTCGAAAGCCAATCGCTGCAGACATATCAATGACTGGAACGGTAAGATCGCGGATGGTCACCGTACCAATCACGTGATGATGGGAGTATGGGATTTGAGTCATCGGCTGAAAAGGCACTATTTCTCTTACCTTAAGCGTGCCAATCGCAAAACTTTGAGTAAGGGATAATTTGAACATCAACATTCCCTGTGACTGACTCGCTTTACTGATCGGTTTGGCCATAAGTGGCTCCTACTTAATACGCGCTTAATTTATAAGGATTAATTTAAAGGGAAACAGGGGTATCGGCAAGTCACTATACGGTTTTTAGGGGCTTTAAGGCAGTTGTTTTCGGTTATAGAGTGAAGATTGGCAGTTCTTGGGTTAAAATCACGCTAAACGCGCGCTGTCGATGGTTTTATGTCGACAAGTCGTTAGCGATAAACAGAATTACAACAGTCAGTTCACTAACGATGTTCTAAGCAACCGTCGTAAGTAAACTGACCGCAACACACTGAGAATTATCATGGCAAGAACAGCAGCAGCGCTTCATATTTTGGTGAAGCATAAAGAAGTAGCAGAAGACATTATCAAGCAGCTTAAAAAAGGCGCTAAGTTTCAAACGCTAGCGAAGAAGCATTCAACGTGTCCATCTGGTAAAAAGGGCGGCGACCTAGGCGAGTTCAAAAAAGGTCAAATGGTGCCTCAGTTTGATAAGGTTTGTTTCTCTGGCGAGACGCTAGTACCACACCTTGTAAAAACAAAATTTGGCTGGCACGTCGTGAAGGTTCTTTACAGAACTTAGTCATAAATATGTGTTAGATTGAATAAAAGGAGCGTATATACGCTCCTTTTTTGTCACTTTTTTGCGCATTTAAAAGCACTATGGCTGAGTGTTCATCCCGGACGTTATGCGATAATTGGCACTACGCCCTTGACTATCCGCCGTGACTAATCGGTGGGAGGAGGAGGGTTTTTAATGAGTAACTCATATAATAAATACCATTCTTAAGGAAATTTATGCAGCTTTGCCTTTTAGCCTTTGTATTTATCTAGAAAGCTGTAAACAAGTTTGGTAGGAGAACAACATGGATAGTTCAGCTATGTTAAGCAACCCAGCGACAGATGTGATTTTGCATGCCTTTGACTGGTGCTACGCTGACGTAATGAAGAACGCCCCACTGATCCAAGAATTGGGTTATAAATCTGTTTTAGTATCACCGGCAATGAAATCACTGCGCGGCCCTAAAGGTTGCGACCGTGATTCTGGCACCCAATGGTGGCAGCGCTATCAACCACAAGATTACCGTGTGATTGATAATCAGTTGGGTGACACGCAAGATTTCACTGCGATGGTGAACACGTTAAAGCAACACGGGCTTCGTACCTATGTGGACGTCGTGTTTAACCACATGGCCAATGAGTCGGGTATCCGTGGCGATTTAACGTATCCAAATCAGCAAGACATGGCGTCTTATCAAGAAGATGCTGACTATTACGAATCCATACGTTTGTTTGGCGATCTTTCTAAGCCTTTATTTGATGAAAACGACTTTGTTGAAGCGTTTGGTATCAAAAACTGGAAAGACACTTGGGAAGTGCAGAACGGACGTATTACCGGTGGAGTTAGTGACCCTGGCTTGCCAACGCTGTTAGACAACGACAATGTGGTCGCGCAGCAGAGAGCTTACCTAAAAGCCTTAAAAGAGATTGGCGTGAAAGGGTTTCGCATAGACGCAGCGAAACACATGACACTGTCACATCTACGCAAGGTGTGGACTGATGATATCTGCGAAGAAATGCACATCTTTGGCGAGATCATTACTGATGGTGGTGCGACCAAAGAAGAGTATGAGTTGTTCCTTGAGCCTTACCTCAAACACACTCGCTTAGGCGCTTACGATTTCCCTCTGTTCAATACCATCTTCAAAGCCTTTGAAGAGCAGGGCAGCTTTAAATCTCTGATCAACCCTTACTGTTTTGGTCAGGCGTTATCGAATATGCGAGCAATCACTTTTGCCGTCACTCATGATATTCCAAATAATGAAGTATTTTTGGATCACGTAATGGGTGAAGTTGACGAGCGGTTAGCTCACGCCTTTATTCTTGGTCGAGACGGCGGTGTGCCGCTTGTTTACAGTGAACTGAGTACCAGCGGCATTCTGGATCAGAACGGTCAGCCTCGTTGGCTTAACGATTGGCAAGCGCCTTACATGAAAAACATGATTCAGTTTCATAACCATGTTCATGGCGAAGCGATGCGTGTGGTTGAGGCAAATGATGATTTGCTGGTGTTTGTCCGTGGCGACAAAGGCATTGTGGTGATCAACAAGTCGAAGCGAAGTAAAACGGCATCACTGACTTGGACTGGTACAGTAACGGATTTGTTGTCTGGTGCAGTGTTTGATTGTGTCGATAAGACGCTAACCATTCAGGTTGAATCTAATCAGTGCATGATGTTGACGACCAATGAGTTCGAACCTGTGATGAGTTAAGTCTGATCGGTTAGAAAGAGAAGTCGAAAAAAGAAAGACCCGTTTACTAGCATCTAGTAAACGGGTCTTTTGTTTTTTAGGTTCTTGGCGGAATGCTGATTAAACTATGTGTTGGTTAAGCTAAGCGCTGATTAACACAAATTTCTGTTAAACCGTAAACTTGTTCAATAGCTCGTCTTGTTGGCGAACATTGTCAGTTTGTACCTGCATTGCCGTGTTTGCTTCTTGAGCCGCGTTGGATACTTGTGTTGAAAGGTCTTTGATCTTAACTGTGTTGTTGTTGATCTCTTCCGCTACTAAGCTCTGCTCTTCTGCTGCTGAAGCAATCTGAATATTCATATCAGAGATACGCTGAATCGCGTCACGGATGCGGTCAAGTGAAGAGTTTGCTTGCTGAGCACGTTCAACGGCGTCAGTGGCTGTGTCTTTACTTTGGTTCATCGCGTTCGATACTGAGCTTGCACCCGCTTGGAGTTGCTCGATCATGTTGCGGATTTCAGTGGTCGATTCTTGAGTACGTTGTGCCAGAGTTCGAACTTCGTCGGCTACGACTGCGAAACCACGGCCTGATTCACCAGCACGCGCCGCTTCAATCGCTGCGTTCAATGCGAGTAGGTTAGTTTGGTCTGCAATATCGTTGATTACTTTAAGAATCGTTTCGATGTTGGCTGTTGCTGATTCCAGTACTTGTACTTCTGCAACCGCTTGGTCGATACGAGCTGAAAGGTTATCAATCGCTTGAGTGGTGTCACTTACGACAGATGTGCCGTCTAGCGTTGCTTCGTCTGCTTCACGGGCTGCCGCTGCTGCGCCTTGAGCGTTGTTTGCTACTTCTGTTGCAGTCACTGCCATCTCGTTCATTGCAGTCGCTAATTGCTCTAGTTCCTGCAGTTGCGTGTTCATCGCGTTTGCTGATTCGCCTGCACCTTTAACCGTGATTTCAGTACCACGCTTAATCTCAACACCAATCGCTTTTGATTGAATGATTTGGTTTTGCAGGTTTTCAGTAAAGGTATTAAAACCTTTTGCTAGGTCAGAGAACTCTTGGTCTGTGTTGGTATCTAGGCGCTTAGTTAAGTCACCTTGACCGCTCGCCACATCTTGAATTGCTTGGTTAAGCACATCAAGTGGACGCATTAACACACGAATCAAAACAGTCAGTGCAATGATGCTGAGAATAACCGCAATCAACGAGTAGATCATTGAGCTGTTTTTCAAATCTTCAACGGTTTGGTAAGCGATCTCTTCATCAAGGATAGCACCTATGTACCAATCTTCACTTGGGATGTGAGTGAAGTTCACTAGGAACATCTTGCCGTCGACTTCAATTTCTTGAGAGCCTTCACGAATGCTTGCTTGTGGCATGTAGCTTGAAAGCATTTCGCCATTGTTTTTCGCATTCGGGTGAGCAATCGTTGTACCGTCAGCAGTGACTAGGAATAGGTAGCCGGCATCGAACAAGTTCACTTGGTTTACCAATGTCGCAAGGTTAGTCAATTCTAGGTCGTAGAACATACCTGCCGTGAAGCGGCCGTTGTCTTTAACGGGAGTGCCCACTGATATGATGACTTTCTTGCTTGATGCATCCACATAAGGAGCGGTAACAACTAAACTGTTTTTGGATTTAGCATCAATGTACCAAGGGCGAATTCGTGGATCGTAATCAGGACCCGCTTCCCAACCGTCATCATTTTCAATAACGAAACCGTTTGCTTCGTAACCAAAGCCAACCGCTAGGAAGCTGCTTTTAAGCTTTGGCTTTTCTAATATTTCTTTTACGTAAGTACGATCTTCAGGGTTGATCTCGATGACTTCAGTCGTCGATTGAGCCAACGCTTTCTTGGCGTTCATCTCTGATTCGACGGTATTTTTAACGCCAGAGACCATTTCTTTCAGGCTTGCATTGACGTGGTTTTCTACAGCACTTCTTACAGTGTAAAGTTGTTGTATTGAAAGCAATGATACTGTCACTAGCAGCAAGGCTGATGATGCAGCAACCACCTTATGGCTAAATTTCATTGAGTTTTCCCCTTCTCACAGACTTTGCGAAGACTAAAGTTAATCGTATTTTTGTAATTATATATATCGACTAGATTGAAATTTACTTGAGTTTAATTTCACAAAATAGACTACAAAAATACAACAACCCACACAATGCAAAATTCACTTATTTACATATTTGCTACTTTTGTTATTTGGTTCAATGAGTTGAAGAATTGGTTTAATCGGAGTGTAAGAGCATTAAGAATGTATTAATTTAGCGTTTATGTGTGTTGTTTTCTATTCTCAGACGAGAAGGAAGGTAAACAGATATGAAATTAAATGATATGCCAATTTTATATATTGGCTGTATTTTTGTCAGGTAGGTGAATGTATTTTAAGCGGGTAGGGAATGTATTTACTGGCAATAAAAAGCCCCACAAAAGTGAGGCTTTATAAAATAGTTCTTAATTACGCTATATCAGTAGGGTCTAATTTAGAATATTAGATGTGCTACACCAGCGATAACCGGAAGTGTAATTAACGTACGCAGAATAAAGATAATAAACAGTTCGAGGATGTTCACTGGAATCTTACTGCCTAGAAGCAGAGCGCCTACTTCAGACATGTAGATCAGCTGAGTTACCGACATTGCTGCAATAACAAAGCGAGTCATCTCGTTGTCGATAGAAGCGGCAAGAATCGCAGGAATAAACATATCCGCAAAACCAACAACAATCGTTTCAGATGCTGCAACCGCTTCAGGAACACCAAGTAGCTCTAGGAATGGAATGAAAGGTTGACCTAGGAATGAGAATACTGATGTGTATTCCGCAATAACCAGTGCCATCGTACCAAGGCCCATCACCACAGGCAGTACGCCAAATACCATATCCACGGCGTTACGGATGCCTTCAGCAAATACTGACTTAGCAGACTTAACTTGTGATGCTTTGTTTACTGCTAGCTCAAGACCCCAAGAGAATGTTGAGTGACCTGCAGGGATCGCGTCAGCGTCTTTGTGAGGCTTGCTGCCATCAATGAAGGTGTCTTTCTTCATGCTTAATGGCGGAAGGCGAGGGATGATTACTGCAGCCACAATACCCGCTAAACAGATTGCTGCGTAGAAAGGCAGGAATAGGTGCTCTAGCTCTACTTGAGCAATAACCACAAGACTGAACGTGATAGATACTGCAGAGAAAGTCGTACCAACAACCGCAGCTTCACGTTGAGTGTAGAATTTCTTTTCGTACTGTTTGCTTGTAAGAAGGATACCAACGCTGCCGTCACCCAACCAAGAAGCCATACAGTCGATAGCACTACGACCTGGCAGGTTGAAGATTGGACGCATCACTTTACTTAGCAAAGTGCCGAATAGTTCTAGCAGACCAAAGTTAAGCAGCAGTGGCAGTAGTAAACCTGCAAAGATAAATACTGAGAACAGTGTTGGAAGTAGCCCTTCTAGGACTAAGCCACCAGTGTTTTCTTCCCAGATAAACTCAGGGCCTACTTGGAAGAAAGCCATGAATGCTGCAGCACCACCGATCAGACGAACCAACAACCACAGTGGAGATGGATTGAAAAGGCCGTTCAAAAATGAGTTCGATGTAATGAATGCAGGCTTGAAAATGGTGCTTAAAACGGAAGCTACAGACATGAAGGCAACGATTGCAGTGATAATAGCAACTAGAGACTCACCGAAAACCGCTTGAATTGATTTAGCTAGAATAGCGACAGGGATCGTTAGATCACCTTGGTAGCTGATTGGTGCCATGAAAAGGAATAAACCAATCAGAGATGGGATTAAGAAAACCCAGAAACTGCCTTTAGATTTCTCTGGTTGAGCAGTATTCGTGTTGTTAGACATGTTAATTGTTCTCGTATTTCTACATGTAAAAAAGCCACATCCTTGGCGTTTTTATTCTCTAAACATCCGTATTTTCTCATTGGCTGCAAGATTACCCAGTATTGATAGTGCTTGCAATACTATTCATCAAATATCGCTAACTATTCACACTGGTTATTCTGCAACTCATTAAGAGTTTAGAATAAAGTGTTGCGGATGTTACGTAACTTGAAGATATATTGCCAGATATTTATAAATTGACTGGAGTTTCAGTTCGATAGGTCAGGTAGAGCCAGTAGCTAAATGCGATAATGAAGGCGAAAGAGGCAGGGAAAGCCAGCGCCAAAATTTCAAAGCGCTGGAACAGACAAGCACCGCTTAAACCACCAAACAGAAAGCCAACCACAATGAACATCAGCAGTTTGGCTTTACGACGGTCAAAAGGCATCCCCTTTAAGCGAGCACCAATCATGATCCCAAGATCCGTGATGATCCCGCTCATGTGCGTTGTTCGAATGATCGCACCGCTGTAAGTCGTTATCATCGCGTTCTGCAAACCACAGGCTGCTGAAGCGAAGTATTGACCTGAAGTGTAGCCCTGTAACAGTGCCCAAAGTGCTAAAAATAGCAGCCCACCTTCAATACACAGAGCAACGCCGTAACGACGCCCTAACTTCAGTGCTTGATTCTCAATAAAGAACCCGCTGAAGGCTGCACCTAACATAAAGCTCATGATAATCAGTAAAAGATGTAAAGAAGCCGAAGTTGGTGTGAGCAGGCTACTGCCTAATAAAGACATGGTGCCTGAAATGTGGGAGATCGCTTGATGCTGAAAGCCGAGTAAGCCAATCGCATTAACGCTGCCAGCAAGGCCTGCTAGCAGCAAAGCGCCGTATTCAACCCAGCGAGGTAGCTTAGAAATCATGTGGTTCACCCTGGGTTAAAAAGAGGAGCAGATTATAACGCTAGCGAAAAGATACGCTAGCGCTGTGGTGCGTTGATATTTGATCTTAGGCAACAGTATTGCAGTTTGTTCTAATGCTGTTGCTTTATCGAGATAAAGGTCAGTAACAGGCTAGTTGTAGTGACTCATTTGATGGTCAAATTTGACCCAGCCGTGTTTGCGTTCTTCGTAGACTGAAAAGCTCGGTAGCGGAAAGTCTTGCTCTTTAAATAATCCGAGCGGGACGATATAAAAATCGGCAGCAGCAACAGATTGTAAGAGCATGGTGGTGCCACACTTAGGGCAAAACTGATAGGTCACTTCACTGCCCGTATCACTGATGCGTGAGAAAGAGGTGACTTCTCCGTTTAATGTGACTTGTTCTATTGGGAATCGAGCCTGAACACCAAACACACTACCGGTGCGTTTCTGACATTCATAGCAATGGCATACAGAGGTTCGTTGAGGCTCGCCTCTGCATACTAGGTTGACTGCTCCACAGCGGCATTCGCAACTTCTGATATTTCTATCTTTAATATGATTGATATCCATCCATGCTCCACTTCTGGTTAACCCTGTATTGATAATTATACTAAAGCCCTTTATGGTCTGCACAACTGGATGAAAACAAAAGAATATAATTGCTCATGAAAAAGAAAATCTTACCTATACCTCTGATTTTACTGATTCCAATTGTCATGCTGGTTGTGGTGATACTGGCGGGTATTTATCGCTTTAGCTTAAGTGACGAAGAGATCTTGGCGAAGTTTCCTTCTTCTCAAGTAAGTTATGACCCTGTTGTAGAAACCGTTTTTGATTTGAAGACGACCAACCCATGGACAATTAAAGTACCCGAAACCAACGCGTACGCTTTTATTAATGAAGTCGATGAACCTAGAGCTATAGCCTTTGGACGCTATGACTCGGGTGTTGAGCGTGGTGTGGTAACGGTAGACACCAACAACCTTTCAGCCGTCACGTTGGGCAAGGCGAGTTTCTTTGTCGCACCGATGTGGGTATCTAACCAAGGCAGTGGCGTGTTCTATTATCTTGGCTTGTTTAAACATGACCAGCAGCGAAGCCGTGTCGTGCTAGTCGACCAGCTTTTTCTAGGCGATAGAGTGCAAATTCAGACTTTAGAGGTCGCTCAGCAGCAAGATTTACAATCCGCTAGCAAACAAACAGGGGAAGGTTTTATCGGCTTTACTCAGCATTCTGCGGAACAATCCTTTGCAGAATCCCCTTCTGAAAAGGTGTTAATGAGCTTTTCTTTTGATACGCAATCAATTGGTAAGCAATAACGTTTTCGTTAATGCAAGGATCTGTTGTTTATGTGAGCTAAATTACATATTATCTTAATTAGATGAATGAAATTTAGACACTCCTTATGCTTGGTGTCTGCCTATTTTTACAAATGGAGCTTGCGAATGATTAATAAACGTTTTTTTAAGACGAAAGATGAAGTTGAAGTGACCTTCGAGCTAGAAGCTCAAGAAGCGAACTCTGTATCCATCGTTGCTGACTTTCTTGATTGGAAAGCCACCCCAATGAAAAAACTGGCCAAAGGGAAGGTTTACAAATTTAAAACTCGCCTGCCTAAAGATGGCGAGTTTCAATTCCGCTATCTAGTAGATGACCAACAATGGGTGAACGATGCGAATGCTGATCGTTATATCCCGAATGAGTTTGGTGAAGACAATTGCTTGGTATCGACGGTTAACGCTTAATCGAGATGAAGTAGCGTGAACCAATAGAAAGCAGAAACTAGCCGTTTCTGCTTTTTTATTTTTTTATTTGGCGGTTAATATTATTAATCGTGAAGCGGGTTTCCACTTACGGTAACTCAATGACTTAGTCTAAATTGGGCAGATTCACATCATATTATGACAATGCAATGATGATTTATGCGTTTGAAAAGCATATCCTATGCCTTTATATCGTAGAAAGACCTGTTTACCGTGTATTCAAAAATATTTTCCTCTCCGTTTGCTGAGCTTTCACCTGTAAAAAAAGTAGCTATTTTAGGACTGCCACTTATTGCAGCGTTTGGTATTGCTTTGCAATCTTCAGAATCGGATCTGACGAAAACGATCGATCTTGATTTACCCGACTCAACCGTTATTGAGTCAATCCTATCACCTTCTTCTGTCGCGATTATCGAACCGCCGACGTTTGAGTATCAAATTCAAACGGGCGATAACTTGAGTAGCATCTTCACTCAACTTGGATTTTCTTATAAATCGATGATGAGCGTGATGGAAACCGATTTAAACTTCCTTGCCCTAGACACACTTCGTCCTGGCAATACATTACGTTTTTGGCGTGATGAGGCGACGGGCAATCTTTCCAAAATGGAAATTCAATTTAGTGTTGCGGATAAAGCGGTTTACCGACGACTTGAAGATGGCAGCTATGAATTTGAAGACATTTCTATTCCTGGTGAATGGAAGCAAAAGCCTTTAGTGGGTGATATTCACGGCAGTTTCTCTATGTCGGCGAACAAGGTTGGCCTGAATAGTCTTGAGATTGACCATATTGTGACGCTTCTTAAAGATAAGCTGAACTTTAGCCGCGACCTGCGTGCTGGCGATCAGTTTGAAGTGCTTCAGAAAGCGCAATTTGTTGATGGTGTCGCAACCGGAAAGCGTGAAATCGAAGCGATTAAGATCATGAATCGTAATCGTGTTGTTTCTGCGTACTTACACACTGATGGGCAATATTACGATGCCAATGGCGATAGCTTACAACGTGCTTTCCAACGTTACCCTGTGAGCAGTGGATGGCGTCAGAGTTCTCAGTTTAATCCTAAGCGCTTACACCCTGTGACAGGGCGAGTCTCACCTCACAACGGTACAGATTTCGCGACGCCAATTGGTACGCCAGTTCAAGCGACGGGTGATGGTAAAGTGATCATGACCCGTAAGCACCCATACGCCGGTAACTACGTGGTTATTCAGCACGGTAGCACTTACAAAACACGTTATCTCCATTTGAGTAAGATCTTAGTTCGTAAAGGACAAACGGTATCTCGTGGTCAGCGTATTGGCTTGTCAGGTAAAACGGGCCGAGTGACGGGTGCACACTTGCATTATGAGTTAATCGAACGTGGTCGTCCTGTGAACGCGATGACAGCGAATATTCCGATGGCTGATTCAGTGCCTAAAAAGGAAAAAGCGACGTTCGTAGCGTCAAGAGATGAAGCTGATAAGCTGTTAAAGGTAGCTTTAGAAGCACAATCTAATAACAGTTAATAGATTTCTCTAAATTAGGCCGATTAATCAAGCCGCGAGAGCTTTTCTAAATATTTAAGTATTTAGTCATGCTTCGCGGCTTTTTAGATTTTGGTCTGGCTACTGCTTTATATTTTTAATTTTTATGGGCTTTGAATGAGTGCTTCTGAATGAGTCACTAAACTCACGATAGCTTCAGGTCGCATAGGAGGCGAGTATAGGTATCCTTGGATCTTGTCGCACCCCATATCGTGAAGTTTCTTTAGCTGTTCACGCTTTTCCACACCCTCTGCGACAAGTGATACGTTGAGTCGATGAGCAAGCTGGATGATCAACCAAACAACGCTCTCTGATGTCGAATTGGTGAGTAAATTTTGAATGAAAATGGCATCAATTTTAATGCAGTCAATCGGATAGCTGTGAATGTAATTCAAGCTAGAGTAACCGGTGCCGAAATCGTCTAGCGCAATCGTAAAGCCTTGTTCTCGCAAAAAGTTGAGTGCGTCTTTGGTGTCTTGAGTTGGAGATAGCAATACTGTTTCGGTCAGCTCAATAACAAACTCATCAGCCTTAAAGTGATGCTGTTCAATGGTCCGAGTGAGGTAGGAAATGTAACGCTTAGAGTCGGTAAGCTCATGGGCGGAACAGTTTATTCCGAGCTTAACCTTGTATCCTAAGCCTTGTTCTAATGTCGTTTTAGCTCGGCATACCAGTTCGATAATGCGTTCACCCAGCTCGACAATTAGTCCGGATTCTTCTGCTACCTGTATAAACTCAACTGGGGATATGTCGCCGTGCTTTTCTGTTTTCCAACGAGTGAGTACTTCGAAATACTTCCAACGTTTGTCTTGTTGACCAACAATCGGCTGAGCCACAACATACATTCCGCTATTCAGCGAGATAGAGTTTTCAAGTTCATTTCTCAAGGCCGCAATTAACTCGGTCTTTCTCTGATATCGAGCTCTTAAGTGGGTGTCATAGCACTTGATATGGGTACCCGAATATTGCTTACATTCTTTCAACGCCAAGCTGGTGTTGAAGATGATTTGCTCTACGTCTTTGCTATCTCCGGCTGATCCTGCGATGCCTATGCTGATATCAAAATCGATCCTAAGATCAATACTGTTATACCCCTGCTTTACTTTGGCGACGATTTGTTCACAAATAGCGGTTGGGTCGGCGTAATAGGTGATGAAGGCGAATTCATTTCCTGCCGTTCTAAAGGTGAGGTTATTTTCTGGAAGTGTTCGTCTCAAAATCTCAGCCAGATGTTGCAGTACCTTGTCTCCAACATAGTTGCCGTGAAGATCGTTAATCGCTTTAAAACTATTAATGTCCAGTATTGCTAACGTGAACGGTGTTGAGTTTTGCTGAGTGATTGATTCTAGCGTATCAGATAAGCAACTACGGTTAAGTAGACCTGTTAAGCTATCGTGTGATACTTCATAGCTGAGTTGATTGACCAGTTGCTCAGAGCGATCGTTGAACCACATCTCACGCAGGGTGTGGATGATGATATCCGAAAAAAGTTGATGATGTTTAATCGCTTCTTGTTGCTGAGCATTGCTCAGTGGGGAAGTAAACGTAGAAAAAAGTACCCCCATGACTTCACCGCTTCGAGTCCGTGTAGGAATCGCAATGGAATTCTGTGAGGTAATCTCTTGCCGAAAGGCAGATGTAGGTAATGATTTGACAACGTATTGAGCAAATGAGCAATCAGGGTGGTTTTGATTCACGGCTTGCTGATAGATTTGCCCATGACGAGGGTTGATTCTGTCATGCAAGACGTGATCAGAATGAGCAATAACTAAAGGAACAATTTGGTCTGGAAAGTACTTTTTCTCAATGATAGTGGTGTACTTAGTATCGAACATTTGGTGCAGAGTAAGCACTGCTGATTCCAAAAGGTCGATACCTTCCAACTTGAGCAAGCGCCCTATACGCTCAGTGTCTATCATATTGTTGTACGTTTGTTGAGTCATAGCTACCATCCCTAGTTAACCAGATCCAGCGTGTAAGCCTGTGTGTTTAGTTTGTACGCATCTATTTTTATATGCGCTTAGTTTATTATTGGCCGCGTTGTATCATTTTTCAAATTAAGTTGAGACTTATTTCACAAAATCTGGTTATTTCTCTCTTTATCTAGCCTATCTTTCAAATGGTCCAAAAATAACTTGGTTCGCGTATGTGAGTAATCAAGCTTAGGGTAGTACGCGTAAACCATCACTTCGTCGGCGGTAATATTTGGCAATACTGGAACTAATGTCCCTTGTTTAAGATCCTCTTTGATCATTGCTTTGATGGTTAACAGCACACCCATTCCTCGTTTCGCCGCGTGAAACAAAGCCTCAGGGTTGGTGGTCGCAAAGTTGCCGTTCAAAGTGATGCGCTGCCCTTTAGTGAGTGTGACTTCACGGGTAGGGCGCTCGCCCCATATTAAGGAGTTGTGTTGTTCTAAGTCTTGCTCGTTGGTGGGATAACCATGTTTGGCAAGATAACTCGGCGCAGCATAGAAACTGGCCTTGTGTTCAAACAGCGGTGTTTTCCTGAAGCTTAATGAGTTGAGCTGTTCCAGTTCACGACTGATAACCAGATCCAAGCCGAGTTCAGGCAATTGGCCTGGAGTTGTGGTGATCAGCTGCACCTTAATATCTGGGTATTTTTCTAAGAAGTCGTCCATGTATTGCACCAGAAACTTAGAGCCAACAGCAATCGTCGCGCCTATCTTTAAGAGGCCTGCCGGGGTTTGGTTAACCGAGCGAGTCTCATCAATAATTGATTGCCAATTGTCGAGTTGATCCTTGGCCCGTAAGTAAAAGAGTGCACCCGCTTCGGTTTGGTTAATCGAGCGAGTGGTGCGTTTTAAAAGTTGAGTGCCGATACGCTCTTCGAGCCAGTTTACTCTTTTGCTGATCGCCGAGCTGGTGGTGTTAAGTTTGCGAGCGGCGCCATTGAAACTGCCTTCTTCTACCACTCTAACGTAGCTTTTTACGTTGAGAATCCAATCCATATTATTTCCTGTTAGGACTTAATTAAATTCCAATTTGGTTAATTATCAATTACTGGTTTTGAATATAAACTTATATCATGAACAAATATCAAACGAATAGGGAATTTTTTGAGCCAATCGACCTTTAAAAAAACGCCGTTACTTTTAGCAATGATGATTATTGCTACGGGACAGGTGGGTGTGAGCATCTACTTGCCATCATTGCCGTTAATTGCTTCTGATTTAAGTGTGACTCAGGTAGATGTACAGCTGCTCGTCACGCTGTTTCTTGTGGGTTTTGGCTTGTCTCAGCTATTTTACGGGCCGATGTCTGATGCAGTGGGAAGAAGACCTATCTTCTTGTTAGGTCAGGGTGTTTATTTGATTGGTACTGTCGTTTGTGTCGTATTTTCTGACAACATGACGGCGCTAGAGGTTGGTCGCTTGTTGCAAGGTTTAGGGGCGGGTAGTGCCTCGGTTCTCGGACGAAGTGTGCTTCGCGACAGCTATGATGGCCCTCAACTGACCAAAGCGTTGTCTTATATTTCGATCACTGCTTCGATCATGCCGATCATTGCGCCTGTATTTGGTGGTTGGATCTCATTCCATCTAGGTTGGCAGGCGGTGTTCCTGTTTGTTCTACTGTATCTACTGGCAATATTCACTCTGGGTTACTTTGTGTTGCCTGAGACTTTGCCATATGGAAAGAGTCGCTTTGATGCCTGCCAAGTGGTGAAGAACTACGGACGCTTGTTGACTAACCGTCAAGTGTTGACCAGTGCCAGTTATAACTGGATGAGCTACATGGCAAGTTTGGTATCTTTATCGCTGTTTCCATTCTTAATGCAAGAGCAGTTAGGGCTGACAGCGGCTGAATATGGCTCATTGATGATAGTCCCTTCGGCTGGCTTACTGATCGGTAGCGTGGCTTTGAACTTGCTCAATCGTAGGTTTAGCACTCCGCAATTGATGAGCCTTGCGATTTTGATTATTTTGGCGTCGGGAACTTGGCTTCTTACTCATGAGTTATCCATCTTTAACTTAGTTTGGGCGTTTACTTGGTTGGCGATAGCGCAAGGTATCTCGTTCCCTCTATCGATCAGTATGTTGCTAGAACCTCATAAGAAGCAAGCGGGCGCAGTGTCGGCATTGTCAGGCTCAATTCAGATGTGCTTGGCGGGCTTGTTAGGAGGATATTTGGTGGAAAGTTGGGTGACAACTCACCTACAACTTGGCGTGTTCTATCTGATTATTGGTGCTTGCATGGGCACAATACTTTGGTCTTCAACCAAAATGAATAAGAAAGTCGTAGCTACCGAAGTAGAATACAGTTAAACAGCTGAAGTAGAGTACAGTTAAGCAATTAGCTCGCTATAGTTCAGCGTACAGTCGTTAATACGTTGTATTTGTATGGATGGTTTTCTACAATACCTGCGTCCATTTAATAGGTAATAAACATGCAGCAAAATGAATTTGAAGTACTGGTAAAAGCTATCTGCGCACTAGATGGCCTGCCTCAAGCGCTTGAGCTATTGAAATCCAATGAGGATACAGAAGTCGCTGAGGCTGCTGGATCACTAACAGGTCAATTTGCGCTAGCTGAAGTAGAAGGCGAAAAGCGTATTTACCACGTGACGCTTCAAGAAAATGAACAAGGCGAAGAGCAAGAGTACATCGAACATGTCATGAATGAAGGCGATGACTTAATCAAATTTGCAGCTTGGTTCTTTGAAACTATGTTTGAGTTAAAGCAAAAAGACACATACCAAATTGCGGGTAAAACTTACAGACAGCCAAAGCGTAGCTAGTGTTTAAGTTACTGACTATTAGGCATTAGCGAATAATGCCCTTTTTAAGGTCAGTGTTTCTAAGCTAAGTATTTAAAAAGCAGCTCTCTTGAGCTGCTTTTTTTATGAATGTCTAAACCAATATCTTGGATTGCAAATGGGTATGGTGAATCAAGGTTAGACGGACTTAACATTAACTCATTGATATAACGATACAATGCTGATTTACGCAGAGACAAGAATACGGACGTTGCAATATAATGATATTCTTGCACTAAAGTGTGATTTAGATCTTGTTTTTGACCGCTTTAAGTGTAGAATCCGCGCATAAGAAAATCGATTATGTGCGGAGATAAGCATGAATTACGAACTAGGCCACGCATACCTTGGTCAAATGGTAGCAAAAAACATGATGCACGAAGCATTGTATGGCAAGCCAAAGCCAAAAAAAGCATCATTCTTTAAGCGAATGATGAAGAAAATGGCGAAATAAGCATTTTCAAAAACGGAATTTAAAAAGGCCTTAAACTCGATGAAGTTTAAGGCCTTTTTCGTTTTAGCGATTAATGAAGGTCATCGCTCGTTTTGTTGTGGATGGACACAAAAAAACACTGATTAATTCACGATCGGATTTGTAACTCAGTGTGAGTTTAGCCTGCCGATTGGTTGGACAGGTCGACAACGTTATTTGGAATGGTATCTAAACCATTTTCTTTCATCCATGCTTCTAAGTTGTCTGCTCCACCGATGTATTTACCATCGAGCCAGATCTGAGGAACGGTTACTGGTGTTTTTTCACCAATGTGCGCTTTGACCTCAGGAATCATGCGATACAAAGCTGCGCTGTCTTTTACGACATCGTGGTATTGGTATTCAACACCCGCTTCATCAAGCATTTTCATTGCCTTAACACAGAATGGGCAGGTCGCTTTACCATAAACGATGTTGCCTTTTAGGCTGTCGCGTTTGGTCCACTCTTTGATCACGGATTGAACTAACACACCGCGGTTAAGCGCTTCGCCTTGGCTTACAACCTTGCCTTCAACAACAAGGATTGGAGCATGCCAAGAGCCCAGTTTTAGAGGCTCCCACCAGTGAGACAACCAATCTTTCACTTCCAGTTCGACATCGACATCTGATAACTCATTCTCAAAAGTATCCTTAAGAATGTCTTTGGTAAGGGTACATTCCCCACATGGGATATTAACTTTAAATGGACCCCAGCTGCCTGCCCAACGGTATAGTGTAATCTTGACTGGTTTCTTCATGGTTACGGCCTCGTTTGAATTCTCTTATCCATATAGAACGGACAGTTGAACTATTTATTTCACTAACCCTAAACTTTCTTCAGTTTTGACGGCTTTTTCGTTTCCCAGTGCGTTATAAATGCGACTGACGCAATAATAATAGCAGCCCCGAGCCATAAACGACCCGGTGGAACCCAGCTAAATACAATCCAACCTGCTAGGACATTTAGCGGTAATTTTGCGTGGTCAAAAGGTTGTACGAATGAAGCATCAGCGACTGAGTAGGCTTTTACAATTGCCCATTGAGCAAGTGCCGTCATAACGCCGATGACAATTAAGATAGCCCAAATTGTACCGCCGCTTGGCGTCTGCCAATCTGGCGCAGCAAGTAGGATGTTAAATGGTGTGATTAATAGCAGCAGGTACACCACCATGGTTGAAGGGCTATCTTGCGAAGAGAGCTTTTTCACCATCAATGAGTAGCATGCCCAGAAGAAAGCGGCGCCAATCGGTAGTAGCGTTGCCCAGTTAAAGTCTTCAGCCCACGGCTCTAGAATCACCATCGCACCCACGAAACCTGCTAAGGTTGCGCCCCAGCGAGCAGCTCCAACTTTCTCTTTGAGGAAAAGCCCTGAACCTATGGTTGCAAACAGTGGCGACGTCATGAGAAGGGCAATGCCTTGCCAAATAGGAACAGGGTAAGCCAGCGCCCATATCCAAAGTTGAATACCAATTACCGATAAAAAAACACGGAATACATGCAACTTGAGGTTGTCGGTTTTTAGCGCGCGGCGAATGCCCAGCGTTTTCAGATAAGGAAGAATAGCGAACAACGCGATGGCGTATTGAATGACGGCAACGGTAGTAGAAGTAAGTCCGAAATGAATGCTAGCGATTTGAGTTAGGCTGTTAATGACGGCAAAGGCTAGGCCTGCGGTTAGCATCCAGCTAGCGCCTTGGATCGGATGGTGTTGTGACATGATGCTTCTAATTATTTGATGTGGTTCACCTATGATACGGATTTAGCACCACTTAACCAGAAAAAGCATTGATGAAGTTAGTCAGAATATTTGAATATGAAAAAGGTTGAGCTATTGCCCAACCTTTTAGTCTGTATCTAAAGCCGATTTAGATTAGAAGTCGTAGCGTAGACCTAGACGAAGAGAATCTTCGCTTTGTGTCTCTAGACCCGCAACTTTTACATCGTCTAGGTTGTTTAATTGGTAAGCAACGTAAGTACGGATAGACTTGTTGAACTTGTATGTACCCGTTAGCTCGAAGAAATCAGCTGTATCTACAGTGATGTTCTGTGTCGCGTCTTTTTCTTGTTTTTGGTACAAAGCAGCCAATTCAAATTGATCGGTTAGTTTGTACTTAGCCGCAACTTCTACACCAGAGAACTCAGTCTTAGCTTTGTCGTCTAGGTCACCCATTGTGTAGGTTGCACCTAGGTATAGAGCATCCATTTTGTAGTTGATACCAGCAATTACAGCGGTTGCAGAGCCATTACCCGCACCATTGTCATTACCTGAGTAACCAAGACCAAAACCTAAGCCCATAGGCAATGTGTAGATACCAGAGATACCGTAACCGTCTGTATCTTTATCTTCGCCAGCGATTAAACTTGCCTTCAACGAAAGAGCATCAGCATCGTAAGCGTACACGAACGTGTTGTTAATCTGCTCGTTGCCCGCGTTAATGAAGGCTTTTTGATCACCTGAGTAGATAGTAACATCCGACATTTCTGAGATTTGAGCAGCAGCTGTATCTTGACGACCTACCGAAACAGCACCAAAGTTACCTTCAAGGCCTGCGTACATATAGCGTTGTTTAAAGTTATCAGTTTCATCGTTATCCGCTGAAGAATTTACGCCTTGTTCTGCTTCGTAGAAACCGAAACCAGATAGATCGCTAGTGATTTCAGTAGTACCGCCAACATTTAAACGCACGCGGCTCTTATTTTTCATGGTTCCGTCGATTTCTTTACCGCCTGACCCGATGAAATCACCACGGAATTCCGCACGGCCGCCAATTTTAAGTTCTGTACCATCAGAGCTGTAAACTGTTGCTGCTAGAGATGAACCTGAAACTAGTGCCGCTACCACTGCAGAAGCTAGAACTGCCTTTTTCATAATCACTTACCTTGTATTTTAAAATCCGTGAGCAATGTGCTCTCCGTTTCGATATGAAGCTAATTTAGAGCAGCTAAATTAAGCTTTCATTTCTATAAAATTACATTTTCGTGAATGGGGAACTTTTTAAGTGTTGATTTTATTGCACTTTTATTTCAATAGACTGAGTGGTTTGTGAATGGTTATACAACTTATCTGTTCTTGATAGCTGACTTTCACAAGCTTCTATTTAGGAGAAGTGATGATGATATGAGTGAGTATTATGGGGAAGTCAGAGCTTGTTCATCTTATTAACTGTTTGTACTGATTAAGATATCCTCTATGATGCAAAAACTTAGAAGAGAATAGATTTTGCTCAACAAGATGGAGACGTTGGATGAAAACAGAGTACTTAGGCGATGTTTTACAAGGTAGGCAGGTTATTGGCTCCTTGAATGTTGAAGACCTACCCGTTGGAGAGCACCAGTTTTGGTTTCAAGTAACCAGTGATGGGCTAGGGCAACCCAAGAACATGCCGGTTTCTGTTTTCAAAGGCAGTCAAGCAGGTCCTAAGTTGATGATCACCGCTGGTATTCACGGTGATGAGCTCAACGGTGTGTTGGCTGCTCAGCAAATTATCAGAGACTTAGTCGGTAAAACTCTCAAAGGCACGGTCACGATAGTGCCTACTGTGAACTTGTCGGGTTTGCTTAATCACAGCCGCGATTTTATCTCTTCGGATCCGGGCTCTTGTCCTGCCAACCTTAATCGACTCTTTCCGGGTGATGCGAATGGCTTAGCGGCAGAGCGCTTTGTTGCGTCTTTGTGGGATCGCTTACTCAAACACAATGCGACATTCGCCGTTGACCTGCATACCCAAACTCGTGGCGCGGTCTACCCACTTTATGTTTTTGCTGACTACCGAATTGAACAATGCCTTGAAATGGCAAGGTTGATGACGCCAGATTGTGTTCTCAATGATCCGGGCGACCCAGGTATCCTTGAAACGGTTTGGAATCGAAGTGGAATTCCGAGTATTACGGTGGAAGTGGGTATGGGTAAGTTTACTCAGCCTGATATGATTCAACGAGCCGTTGACGGTGTTTTTAATATGCTGTCTTACTACGAGATGCTTGAGGGTGAAGACCCGTTTGAGGCAAGTCAGCTGCCAAGTATGGACTGGATAGAAGGCAACAACGTCGTGTCTATCCGCGCCGACATAGGTGGCTTTGTGCTGCCTCAGGTCGAGCTTTTGCAAAGTGTCGAACAAGATGATCTGCTCGCTATCCAATATGATGCGTTCGGTAATGAATGTCGCCGCTACCACGCACCATCTTCTGGGCGTGTACTCAGCTATAACGTGGATGCATTAAGGGAGCCGGGCGCGCTTGTTTGTCGCTTGCTAAGTTAAGGCTCAGTCGGTTGGACGTTTCCGTGTTAATGCACTGTGTCGCCATTAAAACACGCAAAAAAAAGACCGAGCAGGCTCGGTCAAAGGACAGTTGTCTTGAGTTAACACGTCTTTGACTCATCGACAGAACTGCTTTTAGCGTAGCGAGGGTTAATTAAGAATCTATTGCGAGATGGTGACACTTCGACTTTTTTTGTTTCAAAACCATGACTTCAAAACCATGACTTCAGAACTGTCGCTTCAAAGTGTTCTATTGTTTCGAAGCAATGAAAAAGCCGACTGCGGGTTGCGCGAGTCGGCTTTTATTCACTTCTCTTTCGAGTCTTTATCTCTATCTACGCACGATTAAAAAGCGTCATCCACGATATCTTTAAGTCGGTCGTAAGGCACATACCCTGGTAAAACATTTCCGTTCATCATCATGGTTGGAGTGCCCGTTAAGCCGAGTGCACTGAACGTTTGATGGTTAGTGGTTAGAACCTGGTTTTGTTCTTGAGTTGTTTTTAGTTCCGCCTCTGTTCCCGTCTTTTTGGCAACGGCTTCTAGTGAGCTTTTCGAGTGAATACCACTTTTGGCCATCAGCAATCTATCAACTTCAGGGAATGCTTCTGGGTTATCTTTCCATACTTTCATCGCGTATAGCGCCGCGTTGGTGTCTAGCCCTGCAACTTGTTGTTGTTTAAACGATAAGTACACGTTGATCACTTTAATGTCGCTGTTTTCAGAGGCTAATTGAACCAAGCCTTTTTCCAAGCGCTTACAGTAAGGGCAGTTATAGTCGGTAAAGTTAATGATGACCGATTTGCCATCCGGGTTGCCCGTGATAGGGTGAGCGTCATTGTTGTACAACCAATCATGGCTTCCTGCTTGAGCTTTCTTCGACTGTTCTTGCCCTGCTACGTACTGCTCTAGGCTGGTATGCAAGCCAGAGATCGTAGAAGGGTTCTCTTTCAGAAATTGGTTAATCTCTTCAAGTTGCTGGGTTTGTTCTGTGCTTAACTCAGCGAAGGCAGTGGTGCTCATTAGTGAGCCTAAAATCAGTGTACTAATCAGATGTTTTTTCATGCTATTTATTCTCTAATTCTTGATAATCGTGAGCGCTCATTGGGTCGCGCTCACGGAAATTCTGTTCGTTAAACGGGCTAAATCGAGTTATTCACCTTGCTTTGCTCTGTTTTTCTTTGTAAGCGAGTTAGGCAAAGTAGGTTCTCAACCAAAGCCCTATCGGGGAAGTAATGCCTGTTGCGATACTGCTAATCTTTCCATCTTTTATGATGACGATGCTTGGAGTGACATTAACGCCCCAACTTCTGCTGATTGATCCAGAAAGATCATTGATCACAGGGAAGTCATACTCTTTCGCCTCCAAGTAGCGCTGAACACGCTCGTCTGGACCAGACGATAGAGCGACCGAAACCACCTGATGGGAATCACTGAAGCTATTGACGGTTGGGCTTACAAATTTGCAGGCACCACACCAAGTCGCCCAAAAATAGACAATGACTGGTTTACCATTTTTGCTTAGCTCGATAACATCAATATCTTCGCCTTGGAGCGATTGACCCACAATTGGAATCGCGTCGCCCTGAGGCATGCTTCTGCTGTGATAAAAGTCCATCGCAAATGAAACCACGCCAACGATCAATATCATTGAAACCAGTTCCTTTCCCCACTTCTTAAGACGACTTGGCTTTTTGGTTTCACCCTTTACAGCGCTGTCTTCAGTCGTGCTAAATTTATCTTCATTGTTGGGAGTCTTCATCCATTATCTCGCAGCGTCGATGGCTTGAACGACAGTGTCACTGTCGAGAATGACAGGCAGTGGAATACCGCTTCTATAGCTTGGGCCGTAGACGATATTAAATGGCACACCAAATCGACCATTACTTTGTAGGTATTGAGTGACACTTTCACTTGGTGTTGTCCAATCGCCTTTCATCAAAACAATGTCTTCTTGCTTCAGGTGGCTGTAGACAGGGTCTTGGAGAATGACGCCGATCTTGTTGGCCTTACAGGTAATACACCACTCAGCGGTCACATCGACAAATACCGTTTTGCCTTGCTCAACCAATTGAGGGATTTGTTTTGCATCTAGCTTTTGCCAATCGAGATCGTCAACAATCGGTGTCGCCCAGTTATCAGCGGTGACACTACCGACGATCAATGCAGCACCAAACACCAAGGTTGTGGTTGCGACAATAGGAATAAGTACCTTGCGGCCCAACTTACGGCCAATCCAAATCAATACTGTAATCACGATAAACAGTGACAACAGGATCGTCGGGAATTTACCAATGAATGGGCTCATTAGGCTTGCTAACCATAGACTGGTAATGAACATCATTAAGCCAAATACCAGCTTAACTCTGAACATCCATGCCCCAGGTTTTGGAAGCAGTTTTGTAAGACTCGGGAACAGCGCGAAAATCAACCAAGGTGCACTCATACCGATGCCGAGTGCGATAAAGATAGCCCACAACTCTTGGTAGCTTGCCCCAAGTGCATAAGCAACTGCGGTTCCTAAGAACGGAGCACTACACGGCGTTGCCAACAGCGTCGCAAACATGCCTTGAATAAAGTGGCCTGAATGTGAGTCATCACCTTTGGTTGCCATCCAAGTGTTTAAACCTGATGGTAGTCTGAATTCGAATAACCCAAGTAGATTAATCGAGAACAGCAAAGTGATGATCAGCATGAACCCGATGAACCAAACATTTTGGAACTGGATTCCCCAACCAATCGCATTGCCACCCATTTTTAGAACGGTCATGCCAAGGGCTAGGAATGCAAATGATGTAATGACACCTGACGCAGAAGCTAAGAATGAGAGTCGGATATGACGATTAGATGCGCCTTGGTTTTGAATGATGCTGTTTAGCTTCATTCCTAATACAGGCAGCACACACGGCATAATATTGAGGATTAAACCACCAATCAAAGCAAAGCCGATCATTGCAAGAAAACCGTTGTTACTTGCTTGATAAGCAATAGGTTCTGAGCCGACTTGAGCGGTCATCTCTTCGGCAAAATTAGTGTCTGAAACGGTGACACTAACGGTGCGATCCGTTAAGTCGACTTCGCCTATCCAGTTGCTGACGTCAAATACCGCGGTCATCGTATTGCCGGTGATGTGGACGGTTGGTTGAGCAAAGAAATCATCGATGACTTCTTTGCCATCGATCAACACCATCGGCTTATCCCAGCCTTCGTTACTGGTTAGTTGAGTGACCAGTTGTTGCTTGCTTTTGTCCCAAAATAGACCGTTCACTGAAGTCCGGTTCGCTTCTCTTGGAGATTGGCTCATGCCTTGGTTGAACAAGAACATCGCTTCTTCATCGAACTGCAATTGCTGCGTGTCGATAGGGAGTTCGATGTCATAGTCAGTCAAAACACAAATATTGGTGCACGACGGGAACGAGAGAGAAGCCCTAAATACAGCAGGTTGCGTTTTGTCTTTCAACGTTAGGGTGACAGGAAAGCTTACGTGCTTTTTGTAACCTAACGTCATCACGTCAAGTTGTTCATAGTATTTAGGGATCGGCCAATGCCAATCTACAGACTCTATATTAGTCGAATCAGACCAGTCCCAGCTTGGCGGAATGCCACCTTCACCTGGGCTGCGCCAATAGGTTTTCCAGTCACCGTCGAGTGTAACGTCCAATACAGTTTGAACGGTACCGCCGTTATCCGACTGTTCACCCGTCGACATCATTCGCATCTTAACTGGCGGATGCTCAGGCACGCTTATCCAGCCTGTGGTTTGAGCCAGGGCGGTATATGACGTCATGACTAAGATTGCAGTGACGAAAGCTTTTGCGCATGTGCGCATGCAGAATGCCAACGAATCGACAAACTTAGTTAGTAGTGTGTTGTACACAAATGTATCTCCAAAAAATAAATAAAAGGGTGGAATAGCCCGGTTATTTACTCTTTAAATATACAGTGCTTTAGGTGTAAGCGGTGTTTTGTAGGTCGAGAAGAGCGGTGATTCTCTCCGGATAATCTCGAGATGTGCGGAGATAAGTTGAATGCAACAGCAATCATCAGAACGAAAGGGATCAGCCAGCCCGTTTTAGGTGCGGCAAAGGTCAGCATTTTTGAACTTAGACTGCACGAGCTTGAAGTGGGTGACGTTAACATTTTAGACGCTTCTAAACCGAAAATACTAGCGTATAGAGCGGCCATTTTTTCTGAAGAAGCGACGTCGGTTTGAGGATTACTGGTTTCTGTATGAGTTTGGGCGCCAACTAGGACTGATTGACCATTAGCGGATGTAGATAACGATACTTTCTTTACGGCCAGAGTGCTCGCCAGACAAGTTACGATAACCAGTCCGGTAAGGAAGAGCGCCCAAAGCGAATGCTTTTGTCGGCGGTTCTGTGTGGATAAGAAAAGTAGCGATGTGTTCAGCAAATTAGTCAGTAATCAAATATGTTAGTCGTTAAAGCGAGCTCATTGAATTGTGGCTAGCTTAGATAAGTTCTCTTCGCGCCACAAGTCATAAAATGGTTAAAGTGAAACTATGTATAAATGCGGGAAACCGCAGATACACGATAAACGACGCATAAACCCCAATTCACGCGAATACGACATTGAGCTGTAGCTAAAGTTCACCACAACAGGAAGCTATCGCTAATTTATTCTGTATTGAGTGGTTTATCCACGATGAGGCGATACAAAAAAGCCCAACAGACCGTCAGTGAACGTGTTGGGCTTTAATCATCGGTGCTATTGGAAAGGCTTAGTGAGTACGGCGAGGGCCATTACGTACCAAGTCTTTACCATTTTCGAAAACTTCTTTGGTGATCCAGCGAGCGAGCAGAACTTTGTGGCTGCTGTTGAATACAGCAACGAAGTGACGACCATCTGAATTATTGGTTGCCATGCCTACACCTTCAACGCCTTCAAGACCCAAACCGCCAGCTTCCACTGAGATTAGGAACTTTTCTAGTTCTTCTAAGGATTCGATAATATCAAGTTCGTTGTTCATTTCTATGCTCTCTTGCTGTTAGCTAACATCGGATTTAAGGCGTTTTTGTGCATGTGCTTAAGTGACGATATTGGCTGTTGTTCTTTGTTGGTTGCGTACTCTACAGATCATAAGAGGGGATTGGAACTCTCAAATATTAGATACGTACTGATATTTTGCGAATTTTTAACACAACATACGTTTAAATGCTTGTTATCCATATTCTTTTTACTACTATTTAAGGGGTCAATTTAGACATTCATAGGAATTAACATGATAAAGGTTTGGCGTTGTCTATTTTTAATGTTGGCGTTTGTGGCATCAGGGAGTTTTGCACAAAGTGTCGATAAAATAGCAGAAGTACAAGACCAGCTAATGCTGGACCTAACAACATTAGAAACAGCGCACGATGCTGAGAAGCCGTTTCTAGAAGATATATTAAGACGAAAGAACCAAGCACTACGTGAAGAGATTTTTTCACAGCTATCGTCCGATAAAAAGGAAGGGCTTGATGTCACTCTTGCTCAGCAGGTTGAACTCTTACAAAAATTGCTGTCATTGAATGAAGTTAAAATCGTTTCAATGAGCAGAGAAAACCGTTCCGCTGAAGGTGATGCTAAAAAACGCCTTGAATTACGCATTCAAAAACGAATCGGAATGATGGATGTCTATTATCAGCAGCTTGCTAAGACATTAGATTGGTCGAAAGAGCGTGATGTTGATGTTGCGGTTCCTGAAGCTGAGCTCAAAACGGCACTTGTTTCTCGTTCTCAATATCTTACTAATGCAATTCTATACACGGATACACAACGTCAAGATTTAGAACGTCGGTTATCTTATGTAAGTGAAGAAGAGAAAGCGACGATTAAAACTGAGCTTGAACGCTTCAGTGAGCGAACCAGTGTCATGGTGGCGAGCTTAGAAGAAACCATCACGCTAATGGAACCGTTTGGCGTTGATGTGACTTCTTACAAGCGTGTGTTACTAGCAACGACAGGCGATATTAACGCTGATGTGTTGGATGTTGATGTTGCGTTGGATCTGTTGGATGGTTGGCTTCGTTCATTCAGTTCATGGGCGTTTGAAAACACCCCTTCATTTATCGTTAAACTCGCTCTGTTTCTCGGTATTTTATACGTAACTCGCCTTATTGCTAACGTGGCTCGTAAGACCGTTCGTAAGAGTGTTTCGCACTCTAAAATGGACTTTAGCGTATTGATGCAGGAGTTCTTCGTATCCATCGCATCTAAAGCGGTCGTGTTTATTGGTTTACTTATCGCTCTGTCTCAAATTGGGATTGAGCTAGCGCCACTATTAACCGGTTTCGGTGTGGCGGGTGTCATTATTGGTTTCGCATTGCAAGACACACTATCTAACTTTGCGTCAGGTTTGATGATCTTGATCTATCGTCCTTATGATGTGGGCGACATGGTTAAAGTGGCCGGCGTTCAAGGCACAGTAAAAGACATGAGCTTAGTGTCGACGACCATTCAAACCATCGATAACCAACGCTTGGTGATCCCGAACAACAAGATTTGGGGTGACGTGATCAACAACATCACTGCAGAACGTGTGAGACGTGTTGATATGGTCTTCGGCATTGGTTACTCAGATGATATCGATAAAGCGAAAGCGGTATTGAACGACATCATTCTTGCGCACCCTCTAGTACTGAAAAAACCGGAGCATATGATCAAGCTTCATACCTTGAATACGTCTTCTGTTGATTTTGTCGTCAGACCTTGGGTTAAGACCGATGACTATTGGGATGTGTATTGGGATGTGACGGAAACCGTGAAGAAACGCTTCGATGAAGAAGGTATCACGATCCCATTCCCTCAACGAGATGTGCATATTTACAATCACGAAGAGAGCTAAGCGAAAGAGTTAGTACGAGAAGTAATTTCGAATAGAGCTATTACGAAAAAAGCTAATACGAAAAAAGCTAATACGAAAAAGCTAAGCATGGCTTAGAGCCATCATTCTTAATGTGATATCAAATGGACGCTGAATAAGCGTCCATTTTTATTGGCTTCCGTTTATATTGAGCTTCATTCTTTTATGTCACTCAACCGCCTTAGAATTACGTTATGATGGGGTAGGCTTAGTTTGGACAGTTGAAAGCGAATGGATGATTCACAGCAAAAAACGAATAGTAGAAATACACCTGTAAGAAAAGCGACCCGAATTGAAAGCGTTATGAACTCTGCGATGTGGCATCTAACCCAGAGAGACATGACGGAAAGCGAGTTGGTTGCGAAGCTCAAAGTGAAAACCGACAATCAAGAATGGATCGATGAAACGTTGAATACTTTGAAAGGCTTTGGATATCTCAAGTCTGACCAAGCGTTTGCAGAACAATTCGTGGAACAAGCTTTTTCTGGTGAATTCGGTTCTCGATATATTGTCGAAAAATTGAAGAAGAAAGGCCTGACCGATTCAGTGATTTCTGATGCAATCCATAAGGTGTCTTTCGAAAAGTCTATTGATGAGCAAACCATCTTGATAGACCGTATCAACCATTACTATACAAGTTTTACCATGAGCCGTGAAAAGCTTGTCGCGACCCTGCAAAAGCGTGGTTTTAGCTACCAGCAGGTGAAGGTAGCGATTGACCAGCACACGCAGTCGCATGAACTGAAAAGTAATATTCAAATTAAGGCAGAGAAAGCTGATTTGGAAAAAGAGGTGCTTAAGTATGCTCGTAAAGGCAAAGGCTTGACTGCTATTCAGCAAGAACTTAGACAGCGACAAATCGACACTAGTGAACTGTCATCGCTCATCGACCGATTGATTAATGAAGAGCAACTGGATTTCTATTCTTCTTGTTTAGAACAGTTGCAGAAGAAATCATATGACCTCAACGATCATAAAGAACGCTCCAAGGCTTATGCGATGCTAAGTCGAAAGGGGTTCTCTTCAGATGAAATCAAATTTGCTCTGAGTGAAGGCAATGAATAACAACCAACATTATGCGTAAAGAGTGTACATAGCCTTGCTTTAACGTGTCGTGTGTAGGTTTTCTGTAAGACCTAGGCCATTGCGTAAGGCGAATTGAATCAGGTCATTGTGGCTGTTTAAATCGAGCAATCCAAGCATTCTGTATTTATGCGATTCTATCGTTCGAGAGCTAAGGTGGAGCTGTTCTGCACACTCTTTTGCACTAAACCCTTGAGCAATGAGAGCCAAAACCTTGGTTTGTTTTTTGGTGAGTAATAATAGCTTATCACTATCATCTGCAAGCCGATTCTCATTTTGTTTTAGTGTCCTCGCTAGCGTTGAGTGCTGCCAATAACAGAGCCAAAGTTCACAGACTAACTTTAAGCGCTGGATGTCTTCGAGGTCGAAGGTGGTTTCGTTGTCGTGAAAGTTAGTAAAAGACAATGCTCCCCAGCGTTGGTTAAACAGCTGCAAAGGAATGATGCAGTGCCATCTTCCCCCTTCTTTATAGATCTTCTTTAACACATAGTTTTTGGTTGAAACGAGTTCGTCACTGGTAAAGGTGAGATATGTTTCATTGGTTTTTAATAGCTTTAGGTAATCAAGGTAGTTACCGCCAACCAAACTTTTCTTATCGACAGGAGGTATGTTTGCTTTGGATACTGAACAAGTTTTCCCGTCTTCAAGTAAGACCATTGAATTCGGATATAGCGTTAAACGATCAATCCCGAACCAATCGAGTACGTCAAAGCTTGCTTCTGACCACGTTGTTTGAAAGTTTTTAGGATCGCTATTAATAAGAGAGGTTGATTGTTTCATTAATAGCTGTTCAAAACTTAGGCTTAAAGCAGACACGTTTTCCCTTTCTCGATACATTCATTAGGTCAATACTCAGAAGATATTCGTTCGAGTGGCTCAGTGCAAGATAAGATTCTTATATATATCATAGGTTCTATTTTTAAGTTTTTTATAACTCTTAGTTCTAGATTGTCGAATGATAAGCAGTACATTTACTGCATTAATTGAACGGTGTTTTTTAATAAGATCGGGCATTTCTATAACCGAGTAAACACTGTGATAAGTTTAAGGACGTTACTGTCTATTTCAGTCTCGATGTTGACCCTTTTTCATTCCGTTACACACGCGAATACCTCTCCAATGTTTGTTTACGCGCAATCTCCAATTCATTCAAATGTGCTTTCAACACAACTTCGCTCTGCTCAGCCTAATCGAGCGGGAACCATTGAATTCAAGTCCTCTTATACCCAAGCCAGTATATGGGCACACACGAGTGCTTATGCTCTCGACTATTATCAAAATCAATCCAATATTGCGATTGAGTGGCAAGCTTCACCTGTCTGGAAAACGGAGCTGGATTACCGAGTTGTGGCTGCAAAAGATAATGGTTTAGACAGTTTTGTTATGGGGTTTCATGACCTGTTCCGCATTGGCCAGAATGGTCGCGATCAAGTGGCGGAAGATCAGTTCACCATGGGTTTTCATAATGCAGGTGTGCACGTATCTGATTTTGAAGGTGATGATTTAACCAACGCGCTGACGTTCTACAATGAACTTCTACTGTATTCTAGAGGGCCAATGTCGTTCTCGGCTGGTGGCTCTTTGTTTTACAACAATGTAAGAAGTGGGCAGTTTGCGAGAACCAGTTTTGAGCAAGGTGTTCAGCTTAACTACAGCTATATCACCCCTAGGCACAGCGTTTTTTCAACCATTGGTCTTGTACATCGAGATAGCGACGTGTATGTCGCTAGTCTTGAAAATTTCAGCGCAAGTTGGGCAATTGGGTATGAGTATCGGTTGAATCAACGCCATAGCTTATTGATTGAATCTCTCAATTTCCAAGGCTGGGCGAGCAATGACCCGGACTTTTCTGAACCTTCTAACGAGGTCGTTTTGGGCTATCGCTACCGTTTCAATCAACTCGCAGTCGAAGCGCTGATGATTGAAAACATCCGTAATATGGATAACAGCACCGATATCGGCTTTACACTCGGATTACGTTTTTCAATATAAACGACACATTAATATATTCTTATTTCATGAAATTCACCAAAGCTATAAAATTTTCAGTAAATTTACGGTATATCAATAACCTGTTTTTTTGAACAATAGCGCCACTCCAAAAGGCCTGACTAACAAGGCCGAATCAATATATAGGTAGTGGTTATCATGAAAAAGACATTAGTAGCACTTGCGATTGCGAGCATTTCAAGTTCAGCTTTCGCTGTAAGCACAAGCAGCCAAAACAGCCAAAACGAAGAAATGTTTGTATTCGATTCAATGCACAAAGATCAATTCTCAGTATCTGGCTCTTTCGGTGTTGGTGGTTACTACGACACGGGCTCTAAAGCTTTTTACGATGACTGGGCTACAGGTCTAACATTGGCTCTTAACTACCGTAACAACCGCGTAGTGGCTTACGTAGAAACAGACTTAATGCTTCAGTACACGACAGACAACAACGTAGCGAGCAATGACTCTGTAAACTACAAGTGGACCAATGGCATCGACACTGGCCCAGCGACTCACGTTGATAAAGCGTGGATCGGTTTTGACACTGGCTACGGTATCGCTTCTTTCGGTTGGGAAAACGACACAGCGCTAGATAAAGTCGATGGCGCGGGTGACAACACATACGAGTTCGGTGCTTCTGCTGGCGATGCGTCAGATGCGTTTAACGTTGTTAAGTTCCAAGGTGCGACTAACGGCATTGCTTACGCGATTTCTTACTTCGAAACCGACGATGATCACAACGATGCAGATAAAGGCGTGAACGGCTACATCGGTATTGAGCAAGAAGTCTTCAATGTATACGCGGGTTACGAAACTCTTGATGATGAAGATAACTACGAAGTTTACACTGTGGCAGGTAACATGAAGCTGGGTTCAATGAAGCTAGGCCTGAACTCTTGGATCGATCAGAACGACGAAATGAAGAACACGGGTTTCTACTTCTCTGGTGGCTACACTCTTTCTGATGACCTAACAATTGCTGCAGGTTACGCATTCAACAACAACGAGGAAGATGGCCTATCAGACGTAGACACTTCTTACATCAACGTTGCAGCAATGTACCGCATCTCTGACAACGCTGACATGGGTATTGATATCAAGCAAGATCTAGAAGGCGCACGTATTGGCGATTCTAACTTGCAATATGATGAAGAGACTCACGTATTCGCAGCAGCTTACTACTACTTCTAAGAACTTGAACTCTTCAGAGTTTAGGAGCTTCTAGGACATTTGATGGTAATGGTGTAATAGCTTGCCCGGTCGTTACACCATGTTCTCTTCTTTTTGCAGTGTAAGCATCCACAGATTGATATGTGGTTTGTCACTCAAGTGCTACGAGTGGAATTATTATCTGGAGAAATGTAATGATTAAAAGCATTACAGCCCAGGGTGTTATTTATGGAAATGATACCCTGTTTACGTGTAAACCGAATCGTAATGGACTATTTGAATTGGCGCGTAAACATGGAAGAGTCGCAGGTACCCGCCCACAAGATCTCAAGAACAAGGTTTATACTGAATCTCTTGATGAAGCTTGGAATCTACTCAAAACAGAGAAGTTTTATATTGTTTTGACGGGGCAAGTATTTGGCATTCATCGAAAATCATTGCGAAGTGCTGATTCTGTTGATGTTGAGTTTGATACTGAAACTCGCTCGACATGTGTCACGGCATAGATCCAACGCTGAATATAAAAAGGACAATAAATTATCGTCCTTTTTTCGTTTGAGTTTTTTGGTTCAACCTTGGTTACAGATGCTCAGCACCCGCTATCGGCCGTATTGCCCAACGATAAAGTGTTCAAACTCGTCACACATCTGATGGTTTGACTTATCATTATTCGCCAACTCGGTGGCCCCATCAACGATCGAAATCTTCGCATTCAAATCAGCAATTGACGCACGTTCTCTTGTCGACAGCTGTTTGATTTTTTGTTCTTCAATCGCCCAAGCTTGCTCTGGTGATAAGTTGCACTCGTCAGCGAGGTATTTGGCGTTAAAACCTTCCCCTGTCAGGCTTTTGATTGTCCCATCATGATTCACGCTATTGCCTTTGTGCCAGTAGTGCTTAGCTAACAAAGGGCCGATTTCTGGGTTATCCGTTAAGTAGCCAAACTTATCGGTGAAATACGCACGAGTTTGATACACCGCCATATGAGCCAGCAGGTAACCTTGATACGCGCAAGACGCTTCATCCGACAATAGATGAGGGATCGCCATTAATGGGCGAGGGCTACAAGCTAATCCAAGAATCGTTTTCTCACTGCTACGAGCAAGAGCGGTGATCTTTTCAGGTGTCAGATCTTCATCCGCCAATTCGTAAAGTGCTCGCTCGAAATATGGAACCACTAAAATGCTGCGTTCTTGATAAGCTCTGAAGGGTTGTTTGTTATCGATGATTGCTTTGATTAACTCGTCAGGTACTGCTTGGCCATCTGCATTAAGCGCGTATTGTTTGAGCCAATCGGCGTCATTCAACAAGCTGTCACAGAACATGGATTGCGTTTCGGCATAAGCCATTGAGGTTGGTGCAAACTCTTGAGAGAAACACGGTGCGTTCATTTTTACGTTAGCAAAATGTGCTGCATGACCACCCTCGTGAAATAGTGTATTGATGCCATCATAGCCGCTGCCAACTTGATCGGGCTTTGCGTTGCTCGTGAAGTTAACTTGAGCCGCTACCCATGTGTCTTGATCGTAGAAAGAAGGGATAGGCCCATGGCAGAAGCCATTAGGGTATTTACCTTTGCGATCAAGCAGATCCAATGTTAATGCCGCTTGAGAGTATTCGATGTTGAGGCGACCAAAAGATTCAATCCAGCGTCGAAGTGATTTTGAGAATGGAACATAAGGATCAAGATCATTCATAACGTCACCTGAAAAAGAGTAGGTAAAGTTATGGGCTTGAAGTGCATTCTCGCCTTTCTGCTCAGCCAAATTGGCTAGACTTTGCTGATGGCTATCGCGTGTACGTGCTTCGAAGTCGTCAAGAATCGTAAACAGCTGCTCTGTCGTCATCTGTTCGGTTTTAACCACCGAGTAATCAAAGAAGGTTTTAAAACCCAGTGATTGAGCAAATTGGTTACGTTTTTTGATTAGTTCAATGAAGCCGTTAGCCAGCAGCCACTGTTCTAAATCTAATAGTGCTTGATGTGCAGAAAGCCTAACTTGTTCATTACCATTACTTCTAACGGCTGAACCTAAAACGGGCAGCGACCCTTCTGTTTCGTCGCCTGTTTCATTTACATAAGTCATCACATGGTTTTGTTTTTTCTCAAACAGTTCAGCCTCAAACTTTATGAGTTCGGCTTTGAGCTTCTGTGACTGTTCAGACTCAATAGCGTGAGATCTAAAGGTCGCTAACCAACCATTCAAGCCTGTCAGTGTACTCTCTTTTTCTAGGGGATCTTGAATTTTATCGATAGCAGCGAGTTGAGTTTCGATAGCAGCAATCTGTTCGGCAGAGCTTAGAAATTCAGTCCACTGAGTCTGCGCGAGTGTCGAGCCATCGTGGTCGTCACTGATCCCCATATATGTATCCCAAAAGAAGTCTTCTTTCGCTTTATGAGTCGCAAGATACTTTTGATTCAATTGGTTGAGATAGTTCGTTGCAGTCATGACATTCCTTGAAAATTAACCAGTAATTTCAACATTATGACACATTCACTGAATGTATTTTGTGATGTTGCATATAACGGAATGTAAATTACATGGCTATCAAGCCGTGTTGAAGCAATATGGTTTCATCAGCTTGCCGCCAGAAGCTATTCAGCGTAACAAAGTTAGATTATCGCTTGAAGAGCCAGCAATAGAAGGTGGCTACAAGTAATTAGTATGACGTATTGTGTGTGATTAGTCGGAATGGTATTGTTAGTTCCGTAATGGTTCTCAACGTGACGGATTACGTTATTCGGCGATAGAATTTATCTAGCGGGCATGCATGCCCGTTTTTTTTCGCCTAAAATTTGTGCCTTGAGCGGTTGTTTGTTGATTGGTCACGTATAATGGGCGCTTCATACCGCGCGAATAAGCACAATTAATGAGAACTCTTCCTGTCTTAATCCTACCTTTGTTATTGGTTCTGAATACCCTTTCATTCTCTGCGCAAGCGAGTGAAAGCTGGTGGTTGCGAACGGTATTCAATAGCAGCCCAACTCAACCGAGTTCTCAAAACTATATTAACGATATCGATCTTATGGATTGTGGCGAAGTTGAAGGCACTCTGTTGTGCAGTGACCTCACTCAATATTACGATTTGGATGTTTATGTTGAACTGGAGTTGGGTGACTCAAGCGTCGAAGTGGTTCGCTTAAGCCTGCCATATTCAAATTTGAGTTACACAAAACTTCAAGCCTACCTTCGCCAAGATGGCTTTGCTCTCAGCTCAATTCGTATTGGAGAGGATGAGTTCGATGTGGTCGCTCAACTCGAACAAGCGAAACATGAGGGAGTTGGTTACGACAAGGTAGATAAACAACTCGTCGAATTCATCAATGCACCACATCATTCCTCTGAGCAAATGAGTTTATGGAATGTGCCTAGTTCTTCCTCATCTTTTTCTGGTTCTTCAGTTCCTTGGATTCAGCTGCATAGTGATGGTGAAAACTTAATGGTTGAACTAAATCGTCTTTAATTGCTCAAATTTATAGATAGTTTCGTCATTCATTAGAGTAAACAGGCCTTTCAGAAGAACGGCTGAGGGGCAGACAGCAAGCTATTATTGATTTTAGTGTTCGTTTTTCTGCGGCTCTCACATTTTTTAGTAAGCGTGTACCTTTGTCATTTGTTATACGTTGAGCCTTCGGTAAAACGCGCTTAGGATACGTTCAGTATTGATAAAGGAGACAACCCATGGTTGCAAGAGTAACGACAGCGCCACAAGGCCCAGAACTCTCTGAGTTGGTGCAAGGATACTGGCGTACAGCAGAATGGGGTATGACCTCGCAACAACGCCTGACTTTCCTGAAGCAGCACATTGATCTTGGCATCACAACTGTTGATCACGCGGATATTTACGGCAACTACCAATGTGAAAAGTTGTTTGGTGAAGCATTGGCGCTTGAGCCAAGCCTTCGTGATGATATCCAAATCGTCACCAAGTGCGACATCAACTTGTGTGGTGACCACACTCCTGATCGCAAGATCAATCACTATGACACCAGCGCGCATCATATTTACCAATCAGTAAATAACTCTCTAGAGCGTTTGGGTGTAACCGAACTCGATGTATTACTGATTCATCGCCCAGATGTACTGATGGATGCGGATGAAGTAGCAGAAGCGTTCGCTGAACTGCATAAGGTCGGCAAAGTTAAGCACTTCGGTGTCTCTAACTTTTCACCGCGTCAGTTCGACTTATTGCAATCTCGACTAGGTAAGCCACTGGTGACAAACCAAGTTGAAATCAACCCATTGAACTTCGAAGTGGCTCATGATGGCACGTTGGATCAACTACAGATGAACCGTATTCGTCCAATGGCGTGGTCTTGTCTAGGCGGTGGTAGCATCTTCAGTGGTGATTCAGCACAAGCGATTCGCGTTCGTGATGAGCTAGAGGCGATTCGTCTAGAAGTGGGTGCAGACAGCATTGACCAAGTGATTTACGCTTGGGTTCGTCGTTTACCATCTAACCCAATTGCAATTATTGGCTCAGGTAAGATTGAACGCGTGAAGACGGCGGTTGATGCACTGACAATCGAGTTGACTCGCGAACAATGGTATCGCCTATGGGTTGCTTCTAAAGGTCACGGTGTGCCATAGGCAGCGATTCAAAATAGAAGCAAAAGCCAGCTAACAAAGCTGGCTTTTTTGTTTTGATACGGGTTTATTAATCTCTAAAATGGGTATTTTCGAAACGGCTCATTGCGAATAGCTATTTGTCGTATGGCGGGGGAGTAGCAACTGGGTACTCTAATAGTTCATCTGCCCAAGTAAATCCGCTCGACAGGTTTTTTGTCCCTGACACCATAGTGCCATCAACTGCATTGTAAAGTAGATAAGGTGCGTTACTTAAATCACCTTCAATGTTGTAGTAGTGGCAGTATGAAAAGTATGTCGATCTTTGATGGATGAAAACTTGATAGCCACCGTCACGAGCGGCCAACAAGTCGCTTTCGCTAACCCTTTCTCCATTTTTCCAACCACCGTTACCAAAATTGATATCTTCGAAGTGATCACTGTTGACGACGTCTTGGAAAAGCTCGTAGCAGCCTCTCGCGTTGTTGATATCTCTGCGCACCCCTGCATTGCTATTACGAACAGGGTAACAGCTTCCTGAAAAGTTAGAATAGATACCATCAATATTGAAATCTGAAGTGTTTTGTCCTTGTAGCTCAGAGACATCTCCACCTCTCGCTAGACAAGCGCCTTGATAGATTTCGGCACCAGCACGGAAGTTATCAAATAGTGCTCGGCTAGTCGCTTCTCTTGCATCATCCGCAATAGACAAAAAGCGTGGCGCTGCGACCACAGCGATAACGGCAAGTATGACAATAACGACAATCAGCTCCAATAGTGTGAAGCCTTTTCGTAATGACGATTTTTTCATACTGACAAATCCTAAGGGGTAAATTGCATCTTTATAGTATCCTGTATTTAATGGCTGATTAACACTGCTAACCGATAAATATTTGTTATGGTTGTTTGTTTCTTCAAAACTGTGATTAAGGTGGAATAATTTTCAAAAACACTCATAATGCACTCTGTTTTTCACCAGTTGGATATTTCCATTGAGCACTTCAAAATTCTCTTCAATCGCCCTTAAACCTGAGCTTCTAAATACGTTAGATTCTCTTGGTTATACTGAAATGACGCCTATTCAAGCGTTGAGTCTTCCTACTATTCTGGATGGCAAGGATGTTATCGGTCAGGGTAAAACGGGTTCAGGTAAAACAGCTGCTTTTGGTTTAGGCGTGCTGCAGAACCTACGCGTTAAGCGTTTCCGTGTTCAGTCTTTAGTGTTATGTCCGACTCGTGAGCTTGCAGACCAAGTAGCAAAAGAGATCCGTACTCTTGCTCGTGGCATTCACAATATTAAAGTGCTGACACTATGTGGCGGTATGCCAATGGGCCCACAAATTGGTTCATTAGAGCATGGCGCACACATTCTTGTGGGCACGCCTGGTCGTATCCTGGACCACCTAGAGAGAGAGCGTATTGACCTGTCTGAGTTGAACACACTTGTGTTAGATGAAGCCGATCGCATGCTGGAAATGGGTTTCCAAGATGCACTAGATGCTGTTATTGAAGCAGCACCAAAAGATCGTCAAACGTTATTGTTCAGTGCAACTTTCCCTAAACAGATCAAATCTGTTGCAGACCGCATCATGAATAACCCTGAAATGGTGAAGGTTGAATCAACGCACGATCACTCAAGCATCCAACAACACTTTTATAAGGTTGAAGGTACTGAAGCTCGTGATGACGCACTAGAGCTAATGCTTCTTCATCATCAACCAGAGTCAGCGGTTGTGTTCTGTAATACTAAGAAAGAAGTACAGAACGTAAATGATGAGCTAAGCCACCGTGGTTTCAGTGTTATCGAGCTTCATGGCGACATGGAACAGCGTGAACGTGACCAAGCTTTGGTTCAGTTCTCAAACAAAACCATCTCTATCTTGGTTGCAACCGATGTTGCCGCTCGTGGTCTTGATGTTGATAACCTAGATGCTGTGTTCAACTTTGAGTTGTCTCGCGATCCTGAAGTACACGTGCACCGCATCGGTCGTACTGGTCGAGCAGGAAGCAAAGGTGTCGCAATTAGCTTCTTTAGCGAAAAAGAGATGCACCGTGTTGCTCAAATTGATGAGTACATGGATATGCCAATCGAACCATCTCAGTTGCCAGCTAAACCAATCGCTAAGCCGTACTACTCAAACATGGTAACCATCCAGATTGATGGTGGTAAGAAAGCGAAACTTCGCGCAGGCGATATCCTTGGTGCGTTGACAGGCCAAGGCGGTATTGATGGTAAGTCAGTAGGTAAGATCAACTTGTTCGCGATGCGTGCTTACGTTGCTGTAGAAAGATCAATGGCTAAGAAAGCATTAGGTAAAATCGAATCAGGTAAAATGAAGGGTCGTCAATTCCGTGCCCGAATTCTGAAGTAATTCGAGATTGTCTCCCTTTACTGCTAAGTCATGCTAGTGATAATGCAGTAAAGGGTTTTCCACAGCCAGTAACGTATCAAACGTTTATTCATCAGGTCTGATCGAATAGAAATCGTTGATATGTCTTCCTTCGCTAAGATACCAAGTCATCGCTTCCTGTCGATTATTAGCGGATATCGTAATTGTGGTTAGTCTTCCATCGTCAAAATAACAAAGCTCGTACTCTAACTCGCTTGTATAATGAGGAGTAGCGGCCATAGCTTACCTCCCAAATATTAATCATTTGAAAATAAATAAACCATTCGTTTATAGGTTTCGTTTACATCAAATGAGCAATAAAAATCAAGTTACATCACTGCCATTAATTATTTTTAGTTTAATCATTTGCCGAAATAGCTAGATTAGCAAGTCTGAGTCTCAATTTATCTCAAAGTTTTTACAGCCACTGCTTATTAAGGCTACTTTTATAAGAGCTAGAACGAGCGTTATAAGAACTAGAGCTAACCTTAAAAGGGTGAGTTAATGGATTGTGGATTTGCTGAATATCGTGAGAGGGTTAAATGAGAAAGTGTCGATGGTTAGTCTTATTAGTCTGTTTTGTATTCGCTGGTTGCGGGACTAAATTTGCCTACAACAATATAAGCTGGTTTGCGGTTAGCTATATTGAAGACTTTGTTTCTCTATCCAACAGTCAAGAATCAGAGCTCGAAGAACGCCTCGACTTATTACAGCAATGGCACAAAGAAACCCAACTTCCGCTGTATATGTCGCAACTGCAAGCGATTCAAAATCTAGACCGTTCTGATATGAATTCTGCTTTTATCATTGATCAAAGTGAACAAACTAAAAATCATATTCGCTCGATCGTTAATAAGTTCGCTCCAGATATTTACGCGTTAAGTATGCAGCTTACCCCAGAGCAAGATAACGAATTCTTAAAGAACTTTAGGGAAAAGCAGCAAGAGTATTACGAAGAAAGATTATCATTGAATGATGAAGATTCGAGAGAACGTTATCGAAGTCGAATTGAAGATCGGTTAGAGCGATGGCTCGGGTCGGTATCGAAAGAGCAAAAAACGATTATTTTGACGTGGTCTCAAGAGTGGGTAAATACTAACGACAGCTGGCGACAATATCAAAATAATACGTATCAAGACCTAACGACACTTATGCTGAAGAAGACCGATTTACATATTGCACAGCCAATTATTATGAAGCTACTTTTGAACAATGAAGATTATTATCCGCAAGAGCTGGAGTCTAAGCTTGATAAGAATATGCAGACATCAGCGAAATTCTTGGTGGATATCGCGGCAGCGAGTAGTGATAAGCAATGGTCTTATTTCATGAATGAGTTAGAGAGCCTCAAGTCAACGCTGGTGACACTGCAGGAGTAGGGTAGCTATATTAAGGCTAGTGACTGTTTGCTACTAGCCTTCTGACAAACCCCAAACCGAATGCAGAGAGTTAGCCTCTATTACTCATCAGCAGCTTTGGAATCGAGCTTTTAGCGGTCTTAGATATTTTCTGCATCAATTGAAAGCTCGGCTGTTGAATACCGTGATCACTTTGCAGTTCATCAATCATCAATAACCATAACCGTGCTGTCATTTCTGAATCGGCTAACGCTCTGTGGAAAGTACCGTCGTTGTCGATATTTTTGAAACGCACAAGGTCGCCTAACTTATGAGTCGGTGCGTCTTGGATTAGACGACGAGCGATCAACATTGAGCAAGCGAACTTGCCTGTGTAGTCTCGGCCAATAAAGTCTAATTCCGCATCGAGAAAGCGCTTATCAAACGACGCATTGTGAGCAACAAGTTGGCTGCCTTGGATAAAGTCTGCAAACTCATCCATCACTTCACTGCAACTGGCCGCTGTGCTTAACATACGGTTACTGATCCCGGTATAGCTTTCAATGAATCCACTAACGCGAAATCCCGGGTTCATGAGCTGCTGGAAGGTGTCGACGACTTCGCCATTCACGAGTTTAACCGCACCGATTTCAATCGCTCGGTCACCCATGTTTGGTGATAAGCCTGTGGTTTCGAAATCGAGAACGATAACGGAGTCTGCGGAGTTTGGAGCCATCGTGTTTCCTAATACTATTTGGTTGTATCGCTTTATATGGGGCGCTTAGTGTTGCTATGGGTCAATCTATTGCGTGTTGTTGTTCTATTGCGTGTTGCTACTGATAGTGAGCTCAGTGTAACCCGTTGAATCGTCATGCTCTCTGTTGAAGGTCAAAGTACCGTAGCGGTGAACAATCAATTCAGCGGTGGTTGCGATAATCGTCTCTTCAAGCAAATGCCCACCAATCACATTTCCATTTTCATCAGCAACCGATATATGAACATGCTGGTGGTTTGGGGTTAGCGTTGCCATAAGCGACACAATTTCGAACGGAGCTGTGATTAGCTTGGTGTTGTTTGCATTAGCCAGACGAATATTGAGTTGAGAAACACACCCGACACAAGACGCGATAGAGCCCGCTGAGATATTGTGCGCTGTCACTAGCTTTTGGATCTCAAGCTTTAGGTCTTGGCCTCGGGTTAATCTCGTTGCGATAGGAGTGATCATCTTATTGCCTCAGTTTTATTTGTATTTCAAAGAACAAAACGAAGCCACATTGGGCTTCGTCTTATTTTTGTTTTGGCTAATGCGGACTTTCGCATTTTCTAAATCTGAAATTACTCAGGTTGCTGCAGATCTCTTTTCTTTTTAGGCACGAAGTTCAATACAGAGATTGGCACTTCTTTGCGTGGTTCGAAACCTTCAATAACGCGACGCTCAATCAAGTGACCAAGACGTTTTTCGATAATGCACAGGTTCTTGAAGTTGTCTTTCGATAGGAAAGAGATCGCTTCACCAGACGCATCAGCACGGCCTGTACGACCAATACGGTGTACATAGTCATCCGCTGGGAATGGGATGTCGTAGTTGACTACGCGGCTTAGGTTATCGATATCGATACCACGAGCAGCAACCCCAGTTGCTACTAGATACTTTAGTCGACCTTTTTTGAAATCAGCCAGAATCTTTTCACGAATCGCTTGGCTACGTCCACTGTGGAAAGCTTCCGCTTCGATACCACGCTTTTCAAGTTGAGCAACTAGCTTAGCCGCGCCGTGTTTGGTCTCGATAAAGATAAGCGCTTGGTCCCATTCACCGTCAGTGATCATGTGGCTTAATAGCGCAGATTTGCGGTCTTTATCGACGGTTACCAACCATTGCTCAATGTTCGCTTTAGAAGCGTCAGTTTTGGCAATTGAAATCTCTTCCGCTTCACTGATTGCGCTTTTCGCTAGCGCACGCACTGGCGTTGATAGCGTTGCTGAGAACAACAGGTTTTGAATGTTTTGTGGCAAACGTGCGATGATCTTGTTGATGTCTTCGATGAAACCCATGTCTAGCATGCGGTCGGCTTCATCAAGAACCAGAACTTCAACTTCATCAAAGTGAACGGCACGTTGTCCGTACATATCGATCAAACGACCTGGTGTTGCCACAAGAATATCAACGCCTTCAATAAGACGATCTTTCTGGTGTTGGTAAGACACGCCACCGTACATCGCTAATGATGTCAGGTTTAGGAATTTCGCGTACTTAGTAATGTTCTGTTCAACCTGAATCGCAAGCTCGCGAGTTGGTGTCAGAATAACAGCACGAATGCGTTTTTTACGTTGTGTTTCACCTTTACTTAGCATTTCTAAGATAGGGAGAACAAAGCTCGCAGTTTTACCTGTACCTGTTTGTGCAGCAGCAATAAGGTTCTTACCAGAAAGCACAATCGGAATTGCTTTTTCTTGAATAGAGGTTGGCTTTTCATAGCCTTGTTTTGCAACGGCTTTAACAATAGGTGAGCTTAATCCAAGCTTGGAAAATGGCATAAGTTTCTCGGTATGATTTGGCTAAATAGCGATGGAAAGGTTCAACAATCTTATACAAGGATAAGATTAATGGCGGCATTCTACCATGTTGCTTGTGTACTACTAGGGCATGTTGATCTTTCGAGCTAATTTTTGCAGCGAGTTGCTGGGTATTTATACAAGGCAGAGGCTTTGATGTGTAGCTAGCCTACATGAGAAGCCGATAACGTAGTAGAAATGACCAGCAAACGCTGCCCGAAGGGTTCGGCTAAAAGCGTTTTACTCTTTGTTGAGGGAGATTTGCTTAGAATGACTAGGCTACTTCTCCCTCGCCGCGATTAAAACGCTTTTATCTCGAACAAAATTTAACCACGAAAGGTCAACACGCCCTAGCAACATACACACTTTAGTTGGATAATACTGACTCAATAAGACGACGATAAGACAGGGATGTATGGAAATTACGCCGAATGAACGCGATGCAGTATATAAAACGATTTTTTCTCGCCGAGATGTTCGTGGTCAGTTTCTTCCTGATGAGATCCCAGAAGACGTTTTGATGCGTGTACTAACCGCAGCGCACCATGCTCCCAGTGTCGGTTTTATGCAACCTTGGGATTTTGTCGTTGTCCGTGATATCGAAACCAAGCAACAAATCAAAACCGGTTTTAATCAGGCTCATGCCGAATCCGCGGAAATGTTCACCGATGAAAAACAGGCGATGTATAAGCGTCTAAAGCTTGAAGGCATCGTCGAATCACCTATCGGAATCTGCGTGACTTGCGACCGTAATCGAACCGGAAAGGTCGTGTTAGGCAGAACCATCAAGCAAGAGATGGATCTGTACAGCACCGTGTGTGCGGTTCAAAACCTATGGCTCGCAGCAAGAGCCGAAAACCTAGGGTTAGGTTGGGTGAGTATCCTGCATGACTCAACATTGCGAGACGCATTAGATATCCCAGAAAACATCGATATCGTGGCGTACCTGTGTATTGGTTACGTTGATCACTTCAAAGATAAACCAGAACTTGAAACCATGGGCTGGTTACCAAGAAGAGACGTCAATTCAGCGATTCATGAAGGGAAGTGGAATTCAGAGCAAATTAAGTCAAACGAAGAGTGATTGCATCTACCAGCATTAATCTCGATGGCTAGTATCAAGATCTAAAAAAGGGCTCATTGAGCCCTTTTTGATATTTGCTTTAAACCGAGAACTTAAGCGATCTCAATTTTCTCAGCTTGGTTCTGTTCAGCCATTGATATCGCTAGTGCTTCTGCAGCCTTAATACCATCGATACCAGCAGACAAGATGCCGCCAGCATAGCCTGCACCTTCACCTGCAGGGAAGAAGCCCTTTAAGTTGATGCTTTGGAAGTCTTTGCCACGTTTGATACATACAGGAGAAGACGTACGCGTCTCAACGCCTGTTAATAGACCGTCTGGCGTAGAGAAGCCTTTGATCTTCTTCTCGAACGCTGGAATTGCTTCACGAATTGCTTCGATAGCAAAATCAGGCAGTGCTTTTGAAATATCAGTTAGGTGGATACCCGGTGTGAATGATGGTTTTACTTCACCGATTTCACTTGGATCGCGACCTTTTAGGAAGTCACCGATTTTCTGTGCAGGGGCATCGTAGTTCTCGCCACCTAGAACATAAGCGGCACTTTCTAATTCACGCTGTAAACGGATACCTGCTAGTGCATCACCTGGGTAATCGCGTTCAGGGTCGATCCCCACAACGATAGCACTGTTTGCGTTACGTTCTGCACGAGAGTATTGGCTCATACCATTGGTTACTACGCGGCCTTCTTCAGAAGTCGCTGCAACCACAGTACCACCCGGACACATACAGAAGCTGTATACAGTGCGGCCATTTTTACAGTGGTGAACGAGTTTGTAGTCCGCAGCACCTAGGATAGGGTTGCCTGCGTTCTTACCGAAGCGAGCTTCATCGATCATCGCTTGTTTGTGTTCGATACGAAAACCAACAGAGAAAGGCTTAGCTTCCATGTAAACGCCACGTTCGTGCAGCATTTCAAACGTATCACGAGCACTGTGGCCAACAGCCAGTACTACGTGACGAGTTTTAATCTCTTCACCGTTAGAAAGCGTTAGGCCAGTGATTTGACCGTCTTCCATATGAACGTCGTCTACGCGAGTGCTGAAACGGATTTCGCCACCTAGCTCAATGATAGAAGCACGCATCTTCTCGATCATGGTAACCAGTTTAAAGGTACCGATGTGTGGCTTACTTACGTATAGAATTTCTTCTGGTGCGCCAGCAGCTACGAATTCTTCGATTACTTTACGGCCGTAGTGCTTTGGATCTTTAACTTGGCTGTATAGCTTACCGTCAGAGAATGTACCTGCGCCACCTTCACCGAACTGTACGTTTGATTCAGTGTTCAGTGTGCGCTTACGCCAGAAACCAAAGGTATCTTTCGTACGTTCACGAACTTCTTTACCACGCTCAACGATGATTGGATTGAAACCCATTTGAGCAAGTACTAGGCCAGCGAACAGACCACAAGGGCCAAAGCCGATAACGACAGGGCGCTCAGTTTGGTTCTCAACCGCTTTAGCCACGAATTTGTACTCCATGTCAGGAGTCACTTTTACGTGTGGATCGCTGATGAATTGTTCTAACAACTCAGCTTCGTTTTCAACGAGAACATCAAGCGTGTAGATAAGTAAGATTTTTGATTTCTTACGAGCATCGTAGCCACGTTTAAAGATATTAAAAGAAAGTACCTGATCAGCGTTAATGCCAAGCTTTGCTTCAATAGCGTCTTGAATGGCTGACTCTTCATGGTCTAGTGGGAGTTTAATTTCGGTTAAACGTATCATTTTGATGTCTCGTTTTTATAGGTGTCTTAGCTAGACCGCTTCTAAACGCAGAGTTTGATGAAAACGCTGATGTTGAAAGAAGCGATAAGCTCACAATGGCGCGCATTTTACGAGAAATTGATTTATCTGTCATACTAATTTGGAAACATGGAGCAAATAGACACGATATTAGAGTCGTATGATGTTGAATTTTGCCTTGGGATGAGTATTATCCCCCATTCTTCAATTTTGACTAACTTATAGAGCAGAGCATCATGGCATTTGTCGTAGGCGATAACTGTATTCAATGTAAATACACAGACTGTGTGGCGGTATGCCCCGCAGATGCGTTCCATGAAGGCCCGAATTTCATGGTAATCAACCCAATCGAATGCATTGATTGTGGTTTATGTGTACCTGAATGTGATGCTCAAGCGATCTTCCAAGAAGATGAACTGCCAGAAGATCAAAAGATCTTTATTGAAGTGAATGCCGAGCTTGCCGAGATCTGGCCAGTGCAAACGGAAGTAAAAGCACCGATGGATGAAGCTGAAAAGTGGAATGGTGTGTCTGATAAGTTGGCAATGTTAGAAAAGTAATTCTGTTACTTGAAATAAACCTTCCCCAAAAAAAGATCCCCAACTCAGTCGTCCCTCCTTCTTGAGGATGACGGCTGATGATTCAGTTAATTATTGACCTACTTGCCACGTTATATTTCAAAATCTACTTGATGCTTTGTGCCGTGAGAGCTGGTGGTTGGTTTTGTCTCTATCTCTAAGTTACGTCATTCCCTACAGCGAGGGACGAGCAAGATAGGGAATCTTGCTCTTCATATCCGCGAGTTCTATTTCGTAGTTTACTCTTGAATCGATTAACTATGCTGACGACGCATATTGTCGAGAATAATACCTGTCGCCATTGCTACATTCAGAGACTCTGCGCCACCGAATGCAGGAATCGTAATCTTATCCGTTACGTATTTAGCCGCATGTTCACGAATGCCGTGAGACTCGCTGCCCATTAGCAAAATGCCATTGGCAGTAAATTCTGTCTTATGAACACTTTCGCCTTCTAAGAACGCGCCGTAAACCGGTAGGTTCGCTTGTTCTAAATAAGCCGGTAAGTCTGTTTGGCTTACGTGTACTCGGCCAAAGCTACCCATAGTTGCACTGATGGTCTTAGGGTTGTATGGGTCTGCACAATCGCTGCTCGCAACGATATGCTTAATGCCATACCAGTCTGCTACACGAATAATCGTACCTAGGTTGCCCGGGTCTGAAACGCCATCTAGTGCAATCATCAGCCCAGTTGCTTCTGGCAGTTCAAATGTTGGGATCTCAACGACAGCAATCGCCGCATTGTTACTCACCAAAGTACTCGCTTTGGTGAGGTCATCTAGTGAAGCTTCAACACAATCAAACTCAAACAGTGAAGCGTGATTTTCAGATAAAAAATCAGCGGTAGCAAAGACGTTCTTCACGACTAAGTCACTATTGAACAGCTCAAGAACGTTCTTTTCACCTTGAACTAGAAACAAGCCGTGGGCTTTACGTTGTTTCTTTTGGCCCAAAGCACGAAGGAGTTTTAATTGGTTTTTTGAAATCATGTTTTTATCCTAGATATAAGCCCGCGCATTATAGAACAAAGGTTGGAGAACCAAAAGCGTGATAGCTCAATGCGATCCACATAAAAAGCAAAAGCAACTCACTTAAAAAAGAAAAGCGCACTAAATAGCGCGCTCTTATGGGATTTAATTATTTAAGACTAAGCTGAACAAGCTAGACGAACTGAGAAGGCTGGGTGAACTGCAGCTTAATATGGAACAGGGTAGCGCTTAAACACTGTGTTGATATCGGTAAGAATCTCTTCTGATAATGGCTTACTGAAAGCAGCCACGTTCTCTTTTAGCTGCTCCATCGTGGTCGCCCCAATGATGGATGAGGTAACACCATCGACTTGATTACACCATGCCAATGCTAATTGGCTCGGAGTAAATCCATGAGTGTTCGCGACTTCTGCATATCCTTTTACCGCTTCATTGGCAGATTCGGTGTCGCGGAAAATGCCCTTACGCTGCATGTATGTCCAGCGGCTGCCTTCCGGTCTTGCACCATCAATGTATTTTCCACTAAGCATTCCTCCAGATAACGGTGACCAAGGCAGGTAAGCGACATCTTCATGCACACAGTTCTCAATCAGATACGGCCAGTCTTTTGCGTGAAGTAGGCTGAATTCATTCTGAATCGAGACCATGCGTGGCAAATCGTGTTTTTCGCTCAGCTTGAGATAGGTGTTGATACCCCAAGTGGTGTCATCAGACAAACCAACATGACGGATTTTGCCTGCTTTAATGCAGCTCGCTAGGGCTTGAAGGATCTCCAACATTTCCCCTTCATGCTGCATCCGGTCGATATCACTGAAGCGAATTTGATTTGGGAACTGTTTTCCAAAGTGAGGTGTATTTCGATTTGGCCAATGCAGTTGATATAGGTCGATATAATCAGTCTGTAGACGCTTTAATGACGCATCAACCGCTTCGAATACTGCTTCACCCGTTATCGGACCACCATCTCGAACCCAAGGAAGGCCTGGGCCTGCAATCTTACTCGCTATGATCAGTTCTTGGCGGCGCTGCGGGTGGCGCGATAGCCAGTTACCAATGATCGCTTCTGTTTTACCGTAGGTCTCTGGAGAAGGCGGAACCGCGTACATTTCTGCAGTATCTATGAAGTTAATACCTTGGCTTAGTGCGTATTCGATCTGTTGGTCGGCTTGCTGTTGTGTATTTTGCAGTCCCCAAGTCATGCTGCCAAGACAGATGCGGGAAACGGGAATTTGACTACTTCCTAGTTTTGAATATTCCATTGAATTCGGGATTCCTGTGGTTAAGTTCTCTGGTACTCGCATTAGAGTTTTTGAAAAGAGAGCGAGTGAGGAATGAAAACGAATATAAATTATTAGCACAAAATGACACGACAAGGTATGGCTGAGGGAAGTTTAATGAGTCATTTCTCAACGTAGCGAATGAGCTAGCCGCATAGTCGTGGAGCTATAGATATAAAGCAGGGGAGTCACAAAACGTGAATGGGTTCGACGCTTGAATAGGCATCATAGAAAGAGAGAAGAAGAGTCAAAGACAAAAGAGCTCTACATCATAGAGAAGTAGAGCTCTTTTATTAGGGGTTCTATAAATATGTTCTGAGTATTGATTAAGTTACGAGGTCGCGTTGGTGTCAAACCCACCTTGAGATTGCGCCTGTCTTAGAGCTTCCTGCCTTTGAACTTCTTTCTCAGTTAATGCTGGCTGAAGCGTTTCCTCAGAGGCTTGAGGAGATAAAATGAAATATTTATTAATCGTCATAACTGTGTCTCCGTGTAACGTATGACAGATTCTGCATCAAGGATAAAGGGTGATCATCATCCACTTTGTACTTTTTATAGGCTGAGAGTGGAGGGCGTAGAATGCGTACAAAGCGATCTCTTATCATCCGTATGCAATGTTGAACTGACGAAACCCTCTGATTTCAAGTATAGGAAGCTCGTCTAATTTCGCACAATAATGATGTAGAGCAATTACATAGATGGTCAGGGGCGTAAGATGAAAAACCTCGCTACTGACTCTGTGTAGGTAACTCCCTAACAATAAAATACTTACCTATATTAAGTATTAAGTCAGTAAATCAATTACTTAATCCATGGTGAGATGAATTATGGAAAAGCTTGTAGAACGTTTTCTGAATTACGTTACTTTTGATACTAAATCCGATCCTTCTAATCAGCAGTGCCCAAGTTCACCGGGTCAAATAACATTTGCTGAAGCCTTAAAATCAGAATTGATCGCATTAGAATTAACAGATGTCTCTTTAGACGAAAATGGCTATTTGATGGCGAAACTGCCGTCGAATGTCGATTACGATGTGCCTGCCATTGGCTTTGTCGCGCATATGGATACCGCTCCTGATGCTTCCGGTGCGAACGTGAAACCACAGGTGATTAAAGATTATCGAGGTGGAACGATAGAATTAGGTGCAAGCGGTGAATGCTTGAACCCAAGCCAATACCCAGATCTTGATGCCTTGCATGGCCATGACCTCATCACTACCGATGGCACGACTCTGCTTGGGGCTGATAATAAGGCGGGTATCGCTGAAATAATCAGTGCAATTGCTTACCTCAAAGCGAATCCAGAGATCAAACACGGCGATATTTGTATTGGCTTCACGCCAGACGAAGAGATCGGCCGTGGTGCGAACCTGTTTGATGTTAAGAAGTTTGGTGCCGAATGGGCGTATACCATTGATGGTGGCCCGGTAGGGGAGTTGGAATTTGAGAACTTTAATGCCACAAGCGCCGATGTTATCTGTCATGGCGTAAATGTTCACCCAGGTACCGCAAAAGGTAAAATGGTGAACTCGATGAACATCGCGGCGCAATTCCAATTGATGATGCCAATGCAAGAAACACCAGAGTGCACAGAAGGTTATGAAGGTTTCTACCACCTGAAATCGGCGGAAATGGGTGTGGCTCGCTCTGAACTGGGATACATCATCCGTGATTTTGAACGTGAGGGTGTAGAAGCGCGTAAGGTATTCATGCAGCAGAAAGTGGATGAGCTGAATGAGCGTCTTGAGAAAGGCCGTGTTGAGTTGGTGCTAACCGATAGCTACTTCAACATGAAAGAGATGGTTGAACCGCATCAACATATTATTGAATTAGCGAAGCAAGCGATGATCGAGTGCGATGTTGAGCCAATGATCAAACCGATCCGAGGCGGCACAGACGGCGCTCGCTTATCTTTCATGGGCCTACCGTGTCCGAATATCTTCACTGGCGGCTATAACTTCCACGGTATTCATGAGTTCATTACTATTCAAGGCATGGAGCAAGCGGTAAAAGTGATTGTCGAATTGTCTCAGCGTACGGCGACTCATTACCAAAAATAGGATATCAAAGCGTTATATCTCTTTGTATTTTTAAGAGTATTCAATAATACTCTCTTTAAGCATAAGGGAGTACGCGATGAAAAAGTTAGTTTTACTTTGCACCCACTTAGCCGTGGGTGCTTTTGGTTTTGGGCTTGGTGTCTATGCACTACCTATCTTGATTGAGCCTGATTCTCCTTCCTCAAGTTCTGTTGAAGCGATCAGTCAGCAGGCTATCTACACAGGCGAGTTCACTAAAGACCGACAAGACAGTGACTTTTTGCATTGGGGAGAAGGCATCGTCTCGGTTTCTGAAAATGCGATAGCTTTTGAAGGTGAATTGGCACCGGGGCCTGATTACAAAGTTTACCTATCACCTAAATTTATTGAAACCGAGCAGGCATTCAATGACAGCAAGAGCGAATTACTTCGAGTCGGAGATGTGAAAACATTTGATCGGTTTATGGTTGAGCTGCCTGAAGGTACTGATCTTAATCGATTTAATACGGTTGTGATTTGGTGTGAAACTTTTGGTCAATTTATTACTTCTGCCAAGATAAAATGATAGCCTTACCTAAGCTGAATTAATCATGAAAAGGAGCGCTCTATTTTTGAGCGCTTTTTTATAATGCGTTTTTTGGGTTGAGTCAGTCGCTGTAAAGCTCGTCGTTATAAAGCTTAATTGTTGTAATACAAAGGAATACGTAATGGAAAAGTTGTGGCAAGTGATCGATTTCTTACTCGCTAATAAGTTTATTTTTAGTGTGCTGATCATCTGCATTATATTAATTATCCGACGAATCACTCTGTCTCGAATCCGTGGTGATGTCGCTTTTCTCAGTGAAGATCAACGTAACTGGATGTCACGTACCAAGAACGGTACGTTTGCCATTATTATGGTCACTTTATTTGTGCTGTGGAAATCTGAAATCAGCGAATTTGCACTGTCGGTCACCGCCATTGCTGTTGCTATAGTCGTTGCGTCTAAAGAGATCATCTTGTGTTTTACGGGGTCGATTCAACGCGCAAGCTCTCGTTCATTTCGAATTGGTGACTGGATTGAAGTAGGCAAAATAAGCGGTGAGGTGATTGAGCACAACTTGATGGCGACTGTGATTCAGGAAATCGACCTATATCACGGGCAATACCATTTCACAGGTAAGACCGCTACGCTGCCCAATAGCATGTTCTTCACTTATCCGGTCAAGAACCTTAATTTCATGAAGCGCTACGTTTATCATAACTTTTTTGTGACGGTAAAAGACTTCGTCAATCTATACCCGATGGTGCCGGGTCTTATTGTGAAAATTGAAGAGCATTGTGAAGAGTTTATCGATGTCGCGCGCCGTTATAACGGTGTGATCGAAAAACACGCTGGCGTTGACCTTCCGGGATCTGAGCCTCATATCCATATCACGAGCAGTTCGACGGGTGAGCAAGAAGTGCACTTTATGATCTTCTGTCCGACCGAAAAAGCGATTCATCTTGAGCAAGATATTCGTAAAGACTTTATGGAAGCGTACGCAGAGGCCTTTCCAACTAGCGTTTGACCCCAATTAACGCTTAATCCTAACTAACGCTTTATGTTGTTTACGTATTTCATGTTCGAAACGTAAGGCTCTGAAAGTAAAAGAAAGCCGAGAGCGATAAGATCGACTCTCGGCTTTTCTATATCTGAAATTCAGCTTCGATATCAGTCTAGGTCAGCGAGTGGTAGCCAGTCTACTTCCACACCAGCTTGCTCAAACATATCTTGGCTTATCTTGATCTTATCTCCCCAACGAGAAAGGAAGTCTTCACTTTGCTCTGGGCAATGTACCGCTGAAATCCCTGTTTGGATGATTTTTGCTGCACAGTTCGGACAAGGGAAGTGAGTCACCCAAACTTCACAACTGTCTAAATCACGTTTAGCAAACAAGATTGCATTTTCTTCAGCGTGAAGCGTCTTGAGGTACTTCATTTCTCTGTCATCAGTATCCGCACTATCAGACACGCCATGTGGGTAGCCATTAAAACCAACGGAAACAATACGGTTGTGCTTAGTGATTACGGCGCCGACTTGAGTTGAAGGATCTTTACTCCAAGAACCGACCAATTCCGCCATTTGATAGAAACGTTTAGCCCATTTTGAAATCATGAGAATTCCTTAACAATTAAATGTGAATGCTTATCTGTCTGACCATACATTATGTTAGACAATATCCATAGAGAACAAAAGCTGAGAGGTTGATTTACTTAGGAATTGTAACGCGTTTGTAATCACTTTATAAGCACTTGGTTTCAATTAACATATTGATACACTTTGGCTAGTTATAATTGATATTCCTCGGACAATGGTGACGAGTGTGTTACGTAAATTTTATGGTGTTCAAATACTAATAAGTGACGGTATAACCATGCGTAAAAAGTTGATCCTTACGGCTCTTGCAAGCTCTCTTATTCTTGCTGGGTGTGGGCAAGATGCTCAAAATGCCAAGCAAGCGCCTCTACCTCTCGTAGCTGTACAGGATGTTAGCGTTGTTTCTCACCAGCAAAGTAAGTCGTACATCGGTCGTATTGAAGCCGTTGAAGACACGGCTATCACCGCGCAGGTTTCAGGCTATCTACAAAGCCGTCATTTCAATGAAGGCCAAATGGTCGAAAACGGCCAATTGCTTTACTCAATCGAACCATCTTCGTTTGAAGCTGAAGTTGCAAGTGCAAAAGCCTCTGTTGCTCAAGCGAATGCGAACCTTAAAAAAGCCGAACTTGATTTTAACCGTGGTAAAAATCTTCTCCCGAAGGGCAGCATTTCTCAATCGGAATTCGATGCGTTGACGGCAAACTTATTAGGCTCTCAAGCACAACTTGAAGCTAGCCATGCTCAGTTAAACGCAGCCAATGTTCAGCTTTCTCATACCCAAATTACCGCCCCTTTTTCTGGAAGAATCAGCGACACCAAAGTGAGCACTGGTGATCTGGTTTCGCCGTCTTCAGGTGTATTAACTACGTTGGTTAGCCTAGACCCAATTCATGCGTCGTTCAGCATCAGTGAGCGTGAGCGTATTGAGTTAGGGATGGATCGCATTGAAGGCGACGGCAACAGCGACTCTGCTGGGGTTGAAGTTCAGATCATACTTGAGAATGGTGAAGCGTTTGAACACCTAGGTCAGCTTGATTTCTTGGGCAACCGTATCAACCTCAATACAGGCACAATCGCGATGCGTGCGATTGCCGATAACCCGAATCAGCAACTACTTCCGGGTCAACATGTGCGCGTTGATCTACGTGAAAAACAATCTATTGATGTTGTGACTATTCCGCGACGTGCAGTTCAAACCGACCTAGAAGGTGACTTTGTAATGGTACTGGTTGAAGGCGAAGCTGCACCAGTCGCTGAGCGTAGAAATATTGAGATGGGTCGACAAGTTGAAGGTGGGGTGATTGTTCAATCTGGATTAGAGAGAGACGATGCGGTGATCACTCAAGGCCTACAGCGTGTACGTAATGGTATGTCCGTTCGTATTCAAGCTTCTGCTGAACAAGCTGAGTAAGGGGGCTATTTATGTTAAGTCGTTTCTTTATTCAAAGGCCTAAGTTTGCCCTTGTCATATCCATAATATTAACGCTGGCGGGTGCGATCTCTCTCGCTATCTTACCAGTGGCCGAATATCCAAAAATTAGCCCACCATCGGTCAGTGTATCGGCATTCTACACGGGTGCCAGTGCTGAAGTGGTGGAACAGGCGATAGCCGACCCCATAGAGACGTCGGTGAATGGCGTAGAAGATATGATCTATATGTCTTCTAAAAGTGCTAACGACGGTTCATACAATCTTAATGTGACCTTTGATGTCGGTACTGATGCTGATATGGCTCAGGTCAACGTTCAGAACCGAGTCGCCCAAATCGAATCGAAGCTTCCACAAGAAGTTAGAATGGTTGGCGTAACGGTTAAGAAACGTTCACCTGACCTTTTGATGGTATTGAACTTCTACTCTCCAAACGGTGAGTATGATGACCAGTTCCTGATCAACTACGTAAACTTAAACATTAAAGACCAACTGGCACGTGTGTCGGGTATTAGTGAAGTAAACGTGTTGGGCGGCGGTGAGTATTCGATGCGTGTTTGGTTAGACCCTGAGAAAATGGCTAACCTGAACTTAACAACATCTGATGTGTATGGCGCATTGGCTGAACAAAATGTTCAAGTCGCTGCCGGTCGTATTGGTGCTGCACCATACGCCAATCCACAAGAAGTACAGTTCAACTTGGTGACAAAAGGCCGCTTAGAAACGGCTGATGAGTTTGAAAATGTTGTACTTCGTGCAAATCAAGATGGTTCAACCGTTTACTTAAAAGACATTGCACGCGTTGAGTTAGGTAAAAAATTCTACGACGGCAATGGTAAATACCGAGGACAAGACGCTTCAATCGTAACGCTGTCACTTCAGTCAGACGCAAACGCGTTGGAAAGTGGTAAAGCGGTCATGGCGATGCTGGACAATCTAAGTACTAACTTCCCTGAAGGTGTTGCTTACGAGGCGAGTTATGACACCACAGTCTTTGTTGCAGAGTCGATTAAGGGCGTAGTGAAAACGCTGATCGAAGCTATCTTGCTGGTTATCGCGGTTACTTATCTATTCTTGGGTAGTGCGCGTGCAACCTTGATTCCTGTGGTTGCGATTCCGGTGTCATTGATTGGTACCTTTGCCGTCATGCAGATGACAGGATTTACCATCAACACGGTAACCCTGTTTGGTTTGATATTGGCGATTGGTATCGTGGTAGATGATGCGATCTTGGTTATCGAAAACGTCGATACCACTATGGCCAAAGACCCAACGATTTCTCCACGTAAAGCAACGCTTATCGCGATGAAAGAAGTAACGGGTCCTATCGTTACATCAACACTGGTACTTCTTGCCGTGTTTATCCCTGTGGCGATGTTGCCGGGTATTACTGGCATCATGTATCGTCAGTTTGCTCTGACTATTTGTATCGCTGTTGTTATCTCTTCTATTAATGCTCTAACGCTGTCACCAGCATTGTGTTCACTGGTTCTAAAGCAGGGCGGTGGCAACACAGCTCGTTGGTACCAAGCGTTCAACCGTGGCTTAGAGTCTGTTACTAACAAATACGGCCAAATCGCGGGCTTCCTTGTGAAAAAGGGTGTACTACTGTTTACTTTCTTTGTTGTGGCACTAGCAGCAGTTACTTACTTCGCGAAAACGACGTCAACGGCGTTTGTACCTCAAGAAGATAAAGGTATTTTGCTGGTTAACGTGCAGCTTCCTGACGCGGCATCATTATCTCGTACAGAAGATGTGACTGAGCAGTTGCTAGAGATGGTTGAGCAAGAGCCGGGTGTTGATGGTGTAACACTGGTAAACGGCTACGCATTCATGACGGGCGCTTCTGCTTCGAATGGCGCGTCGCTATTTATCAAACTGCATGATTGGGATATGCGTAACGCACTGGATGGTCAACATTCCGCACAAGCTATCTCACAACGTATTAATGGTCGAGCGGCCACTGAACTGCCTCAAGCTATTGTGTTTGCAATGGGACCTCCAGCAGTTCCGGGTATGGGTGCTGCTTCTGGTTTCGAATTTGTTCTAGAAGATACATTAGGTCGTAGTCGTACTGATCTGGCGATGGTAATGAATGACGTGATTGCTGAGGCGAACAAACAGCCTGAGATTTCACATACGTTCAGTACTTTCCGTGCCAACGTTCCTCACTACTATGTCGATATCGACCGTGAGAAAGCACAACAGTTAGGTATTCCGTTGTCGGAAATATTCCAAACTCTGCAAGGTAATCTTGGTTCACTGTACGTGAACGATTTCACCATGTTTGGTAAGAACTTCCGCGTGACCATGCAAGCTGATAGTGAACATCGTAGCAGCATGGATGATCTCCAACGATTCCACGTGCGCTCGTCTAATGGCGAGATGATCCCGCTCAGTACATTAGTGACTTACGACCAGATCTTCGAACCAGATGTGGCATGGCGTTACAACATGTACCGCAGTGCCGTGATTCAAGGCCAACCAGCACCGGGTTACTCAAGTGGTGATGCGATTGCTGCAATGGAACGTGTAGCCGCTGAAGTCTTACCTCAGGGTTATCAGTACGAATGGACAGGCATGGCCTACCAAGAAGTATTGGCAGGCAACCAAGCGATCTTTGCTTTTGCACTGGCTCTGATCTTCATCTACCTGTTTATGGTGGCTCAATACGAGAGTTGGACAATACCGATAGCGATTATCTTAGTGGTACCGGTTGCAACCTTAGGCTCCTTCTTAGCATTGAATCTGACGGGCACACCGCTGAATCTCTATGCGCAAATTGGTTTAGTTCTCTTGATAGCCTTGGCCGCGAAGAACGCAATCTTGATTGTAGAGTTCGCAAAAGTGGAGCGTGAAGAGAAAGACGCATCAATTGAAGATGCGGCAGTGAAGGGCGGTACGCTGCGTTTCCGTGCTGTGAACATGACCTCTTGGTCGTTCATCTTAGGTATCTTCCCGCTTATCTTTGCAGCGGGCGCAGGTCACGTGAGCCAGAACTCGTTGGGTATTTCACTGATCGGCGGTCTGCTATGTGTGTTGTTAGCGGGTACTTTCCTAATCCCAGGCTTCTATGCATTCGTGCAACGTAAGCGTGAGAAGGCACACGGTGGCACGACTAAGTTGATTCCACTTGATGACGAATAGGAGACTTAACTCCGGTAAGATTAAGGCCTTGCAAGGCTAATCCCTTGCAGGATTAAATCCTTGTAAAAACTAAGGCTTAGCATTACGCTAAGCCTTTTTTATTCCGCTTGTGAATAAAAACGCTATTTATATAATCAAATGTTCGTTTTGTGATGGAGCTAACACTCTAATTTGGGTTTTGTAATAAAATGATGTTTTATTATTAAGTGCCTGTTTAATATGGAAATAACAGTGTTCAGCTAACGAGTGTATGCTCGAAAACATTTGCACAATAGTGTGAAGTGTTTCAAAATTACATAGTTATATTGAAATTTTTTGTGCATTGAGGTTCTTATGAAAGTCATTGATTTATTTAAACACCGAGGCGATAGCGTGTCTTCGCAACACTCAGAGTTTATGCAATGGATGTCTCCAGCTCTTAGAGATTACTGGGGTGACTTTCTGAATCGTACGCAAAATAGCCATTTCTTTGCTTGGGTTCGTGATCACCACAAACCTGCTGTAAATGAAGATGCACCAGAGATGCCAATAGAACAGCCGCTCGTATTAACGCGAGAAGCACAGCTTGTGTTTGATGAGCTTAATCAGCAGATCGGTGAAGTTATTCATACTGGCGACTGGATCAATGTTAGTCAAGACCGTATCAACCAGTTCGGCCTTGTTACTGAAGATATGCAATGGATCCATACTGAACCTTCTAAGGCTGAAACGGATTCTCCGTTCAAAACAACCATCGCACATGGTTTTTTGACTTTGTCTCTGCTTCCTAGACTGACTGACAGTGTTGATCCTGATAAGTCTCAATTCCCAACAGCGAAGATGGTTGTAAACATTGGTCTTAACCAAGTTCGTTTCCCATATCCTGTAAAATCGGGCAGTAACGTTCGTGCTAAAAGTACGCTAACAAAAGTAACGCCAATTAAGAAAGGCCTAGAGATTGAACGCGAAATTCGCGTAGAAATCGAAGGTATTCGTCGTCCTGGCGCTGTGATCGTTTCAGTGATCCAACTTCACTTCTAGAGCTTTTTATAAGTGGAACTGCTTTTAAGCGAAGATTATAGATTCAAAAAAAGAGAGAGCTTAAGGCTCTCTCTTTTTGTTTGTGTCGTATCAAATCGACATCTCTAGCGTTGGTAACAACACCACGAAAAGCCTTTGCTGACTTAATGTGTATGTCGCTATTTAGTACTTGTGTAACTACTTAATGCGTGTTTTGCTCATTAATACGCGGTTAGTTAGTTTAGACGCAGTAAGCTACTTAATACGCGTGTAGCCGTACTCTTCGATAAGATCTTGCCCTTGCTTTGACTTCACGAACTTGATGAAATCTTTGCTCTCGTCAGAAACTGATTCAGTTTTGTGTAGCAACAAGAATGGGCGAGCCAATTCATAGCTGTGGTTAGCAATGTTCTTAGATGTTGGCTCTACGCCTTCAAATGTAATGGCCTTAATCGAACGGTCGATCGAACCTACAGAGATAAATCCAATCGCGTGTGGGTTATGGTTAACAATCGTTTTAACCATGCTGTTGCTGTTTACAACCAAGTTATTTGGGTTGATGTCAGAAACCAGACGGTCATTAATTATTTTCGTTAAACCAAGCAAGCTTTCGAAGCTATAGCGTGAACCAGAAGACGCTTCGCGAGTTACAACTGCGATAGGCTGATCCGCACCACCCACGGCTTTCCAGTTCGTAATTTTGCCTTTGTAGATATCGAATAGCTGCTCACGTGTAACGTTGCTTACAGCGTTTGAGCGGTTAGTTACGACAGCTAGGCCGTCAAAGGCAATTGGAAACACCTTCAACTTCTCGTCCTGTTCGCGGTCGGTTAAATAACGCGAGCTCATACCGATATCAGAGACACCTTTGTTAACCATGGTAATACCCGCTGTAGAACCGATGCCCTGAACCGCAATATAGTTATCAGGGTGAGTCTTGTTATACTCCTCAGCTAATACATCCATCACTCGTGATACTGAAGTGGAGCCCGAAATAGTGGTTTCTTGTGCTAAAGCAGCTTGAGAAGACAGGGCTAAGGATAAAAGAGAGGCAAGCGCGACTCGTAACATAAACAACTCCTAGTTAATAACATTTGTTGGCTATGATAGGTCGGTTATATGACACTTTTGTGAAATTCTATACGGATACGTTATAGCAGTTAATCTGGTGAGTGAAAGACAGTGTGGCTGCCAAAATGGCACTGGTTAATGAAATTTAGACGGCTTTACCCTTTTAGAATGTGTTTACTGAAGAAGGATTCGTTTCTGGGAGCAGGGCGGGTATTTTGTTTGCACTTGTTCGCTAAAATGATCGTTGAGTCCTAAGCTAAGTAGAGGAATTCACTACTTAGAAGTTTCTATGAAGTTACAAGGGGTGTTATGTCCGTTATTCATATAGAACTGAATCGTCTTTTAATTGGAGCTGAGAGGCTCTGTACTTCACGAAATCGTAGTTTACCTGTAGAGCTAGGCAAATCCCTTTATGAAGAGTGTGAGGGTGGTGTGCTGTTTTCTCAGGCGCATTATCTACTCGACTCATCTCATAGTGATTATACCAACGAGATCGCCTGCGTTACCTTTGATGAGTCGTTATCTTTCTGGGTGGTGATGGTGCCACTTGAAGATAATGCGGAAACCGACTCTGTCAATTGGGGACCTTACCCTTACCTTCCTCAATCCAAGGATCTTGATGCTATTTTGGCTGAAATAGAAAAAGACCCTAAATCTTACTTCTGGTCGTGACCATTTTACTTAGGCGTTCGCTGGTGGTTTGATACCAAAAACGAACGACCTTCGTAAATTCCCACCAACACATTTCAGATTTTTACTTTTACCTGCACCTGCACTTTCTAAGACTGTTCAACCAATAAGACAGTGCAGCCAATAAGATTGTGCAACTAATAAGACTGTGCAACCAAAGAGCGGAAGTCTTTTGGAGTCTTGCCATGATAGGTTTTAAAGGCTGTACTGAAGTGTGCCGCGCTTTTAAATCCAGATTCATAAGCGATTTGAGTAATAGATTTATTCGATGTTCTGAGCTGTGTCGCTGCGTGGGCGATTCGCTTTATCTTTAATAGATTTGAAAAGGAAAGGTCTTCAGCCGATAAACGGCGTTTAAGTGTGGCTGGTGACATCCCCATATAGCTGGCTAGGGTATCGAGTGAGATATTATTCTCAATGTTCTGTTCAATATAATGAATGACCTTTTGCGTCACGGTTAACCTTGACGCTCGGGCAATAATAACTAACAGAGCAGGGTGCTGCTCCACCATTAGAGAAAGTAAACCTAAACCTAATTGAGTGAGTGCGTAGTCATTCTGAGTCGATGAATGAACGAGCGACATGATGAGTTCTTTCAATTGGCAGATTTCGGTATCAGTTTGATTAAACTTAATGTATTTATCTGGGACTCGAGTGGGTTCTAGGTCGCTAAACTGATTAATGAATTTCTGAAAAATAGCTAAATCAAAATCTACACAGGTTGCGCTGAATTCGCCATTCTCAGTGTCAACGGTGATGTCTTTAATCTGACCAGAATTGTAAAGAGTAAAATCTCCGGCTTGCAATGAGGCTTCAGTCCCATCAGGTAGCACGAAAGAAATACTGCCTTTAGAAACGATGAAAATACCGTTTTTAGAGGCGGGGTAACGTTCCCGTTTCCTGGGAATGAAATTTCTGAATTGAGTAACTGTGATTGATGACATAGTGTGCTTCTTTAACGTTGTAAACTGATTGCTTATTGATTATTTTTTTTAAGTATTGTTTAAGCATGAGACATTTACAAAAAAGGCGCTAATAATTAGCGCCTTTAGAAGTGAACCTTTGAAGCTTTTGACCTTGAAAGCCTTAACCTTGCAAGCTTTGACCTTGAAAGCCGTAACCTTGAAAGCCGTAACCGTTAAAGTTCTTAAGCTTCGGTTTCGTTTGTCGTTTCAGGCTCGCTAGGCAAGTCCGCAAATACTTGAGTAGGTTTTGCTACTAAGTTACGGTTTTCCTGATTAACTTCGAAGAGAACTACTTCTAAAACGTCTCCCAGTTTGTATACCATTTCTTTATCGATAGATACAGTACCCATATCACCGTTGCACTCTATTCTCTCTTTATTATCAATAATGAGAGAACCAGGGATAAATGCAGCTGCACCATTCTCAAGCAGACGCACACGCATACCAGCACGGTTAATGTCGAAGATCTCTGCTTGGAAGCGAGTCTCTTCTACAGGAGCGTTTGCTAGAGTACGAGCGTACAACCAATCGCCAACATTGCGCTCAGCCATACCGTGGTGACGGCGGTGCAGGGCAAGTTCATCACCAATAGTTTCGTCTGGTGTTTGAATTGGCGCTTTACCTAAGATGTGTGCTTTAAGCATACGGTGGTTAATCATGTCACCGTATTTACGAATTGGAGAAGTCCACGTCGCGTAAATGTCTAAACCCATTGCGTAGTGTGGCGCAGGTTCATTGCTGATCTCGCTGTACGCTTGGAATTTACGAATACGGTTGTCGTAGTAGCTGTTGTCTAGAGAGCCTAACCAACGGCGCAGAGTTGCGAAGCCCTCTAGAGAAACGATCTGCTCTTCTGTAAATGGTGTTTCGGCTTCTGGATTAACCAGTTCTAGAACGTCTGCTACTTTCTCAGCTTTAAATCCAGAGTGACAGTTAAAGACACCTTGGTTAAAGCTTTCTTTTAATACTCGACCTGCACAGATGTTCGCGCTGATCATAGACTCTTCGACCAACTTGTTTGCAGTGCGACGCATGTCTGCGTGGATAGCGACAACATCGTTATCTTCGCTAAGCTCAAAGCGGTAGTCAGGGCGATCTGGGAATACAACAGCGTTTGTTGAGCGCCATGCTGAACGTGCTTGTGCAAATTGGTGAAGGTCAGAAACAATCGCAGCGATCTCTTCTGATGGTTGCCATTTGTCTGATGCACCGGTTTCTAACCAGTCTGATACGTGGTCGTAAGCAAGACGAGCATGAGATTTGATGCTCGCAGCGAAGAAGTTAATGTCATCACCGATAACACCTTCTTTAGATACTGTTACTGTGCAGCAAAGTGCCGGGCGAACTTCGTTCTCTATTAGTGAACATAAGTTGTCAGCTAGATCACGAGGTAACATAGGGATGTTACGACCTGGAAGGTAAATAGTGAAACCGCGCTCACGAGCCACTTTATCCATCGCATCATCTGGAGAGATGTAAGCGGTAGGATCAGCAATCGCAATAGTTAGCTCAAAATCACCGTTCTCTTTCTTCTTAGCGTAAAGCGCATCGTCCATATCTTTTGTGCTTTCGCCATCGATAGTCACAAAAGGGACGTGAGTCATGTCGATACGTTCAAGATCAGCGTCGTCTTTGATCTGCCAGTCGTCAATGCCTTCAGGTTCGCTGTTAGGTAGGTCGTTTTGTGCCAGCGTTACCCACCAAGGTGCGATCTTGTCATCAGCATCTGTGATTTTCTCAGAGATTTGAGCCAAGAATCCGTTGTCACCTTTTAACGGGTGTTGAACGATATGAGCAACAACCCAGTCGCCTTCTTTTAGCGTTTCAGGGTTTAGACCCTTCTTTGCTTTCGCTTTAAGTTGCAGCTTTTTCAGTTGCGGGTGATCAGGAACTACGTTCAAACGACCTTTAAACAACTTCACTCGAGCAATAAAACGAGTAAGACCCTGTTCAATCAATTCCTCAGGCTCTGCTACTTCGCGATCTTTCTCGGTGCGAATGATGGCAATAACTTTGTCACCGTGCACACATTTCTTCATGTATGGCGGTGGGATAAAGAAACTGGTCTTGTTATCGACTTCGAGAAAACCAAACCCTTTTTCAGTGGCTTTGATTGTACCTTCCTTTTTAGGGAGGGTTTCTTGGATTTGCTGTTTGAGTTGAGCGAGTAGAGGATTATCTTGAAACATTTTGACTTTTATCTATCGAGGACAATTGAGCACACTATAATCATTGCGAGGCTTGATTACTACTTAAAGGCGAAGTGAGCGTTAATTAATTGCCCTCTTATTTAACTAGGTCAATTTGCTAGAAGATGGGTGCTGTGACGAGATATTCATCAAGTTTTGACGATATGATAACCAGTATTGATGTAAAAGCGAAAAATATGTGATGTATTTCAATTTTTTCTGGATTTTTTTATGCATTTAGGGAATAATCCGCCTCCCTTAGACGTCCCTAATGGCTTGAAGTGTTTTATTACTGCTTCGTAACTCTGAATGGAATCAGTATCTGATTGGATCAGTATTGGAATTGATAGAGCTCCCGGGACCTTTTGTTTACTTATATATAGTGGGATCCCAATGTCCGAATCTGTAATTCAATTTAATGAATTAGCCCTTAACGATAACATTCTTTCAGCTCTTGATAGCATGGGTTTCGTTTCTCCGACTCCAATCCAAGCAGCAGCTATTCCTCTTCTTCTTGAAGGCCGTGACGCACTAGGTAAAGCACAGACTGGTACTGGTAAAACAGCAGCATTCTCTCTGCCTTTACTTAACAAAATCAACCTGAACCAACACAAACCACAAGCAATCATCATGGCTCCTACTCGTGAGCTAGCGATTCAAGTTGCTGCGGAAATCAAAAACTTAGGTCGTGACATCAACGGTCTTAAAGTTCTTGAAATCTACGGTGGTGCTTCAATTGTTGACCAAATGCGTGCTCTAAGCCGCGGTGCTCACATTGTTGTTGGTACTCCAGGTCGTGTTAAAGACTTACTAACTCGTGACCGTCTACACCTAGATGAAGCGCATACATTTGTTCTTGATGAAGCAGATGAAATGCTGAAAATGGGCTTTGTAGATGACGTTACTTGGATTCTTGAGCAAGCTCCAGAAACTGCACAACGCGTACTTTTCTCTGCAACTATGCCTCCAATGGTTAAGACTATTGTTGACCGTTACCTACGTAACCCTGCACGAGTTGACGTTGCTGGTACTAACCACACAGTTGACAAAGTAGCGCAGAATTACTGGGTTGTTAAAGGCGTAGAAAAAGACGAAGCAATGTCTCGTCTTCTAGAAACTGAAGAAACTGACGCGTCAATCGTATTCGTACGTACTCGTCAAGACACTGAGCGTCTAGCTGATTGGCTATCTGCACGTGGCTTCAAAGCTGCTGCATTGCACGGTGATATTCCTCAGTCTCTACGTGAGCGCACTGTTGATCACATCAAACAAGGTGTTATCGATATCCTAGTTGCAACTGACGTTGTAGCACGTGGTCTTGATGTTCCACGTATCACTCACGTATTTAACTACGACATCCCATTCGATGTTGAATCTTACATCCACCGTATTGGCCGTACTGGCCGTGCTGGACGTAAAGGTAAAGCGATCCTACTAGTTCGTACTAACCAAATCCGTATGCTTCGCACAATCGAGCGTGTAACTAAGTCTCAAATGGAAGAAATCCAACTTCCACAACGTGACGAAGTTGCTGCTGCACGTGTTGCTAAGCTTGGTGCTGAGCTTGAAACTGAGAAAGAGAGCAAAGCTCTAGAAAACTTCGCAGGTTTAATCTCTACATTACAAGAATCTCTAGAAGTTGATGCTGCTACTCTAGCTGCAATGCTTCTTAAGCGTCAGCAAGGTAAGAGCCCACTATTCTACGTTGGCGAAGACCCAATGATCGCTGCTATTGAGCGTGATAAGAACCGTCGCAAAGAGCGTCGTGAAGATCGTGACAATGGCCGTGACGGTGGTGGTCGTAACTTCAATACTCAAGATTGGGATACGTACCAACTACAAGTTGGCCGTGAGCAAGGCGTTCAGGTTAAAGACATCGTTGGCGCACTAGCAAACGAACTAGGCCTAACTAAAGGTTCTATCGGTGCTATCAAGCTAGACCAAGGTTCTACTTACGTTCAACTGCCAAAAGCAATGAACTCTGAAACTGCTGGTAAGCTAAGCAAACTTCGCATTCGTCAAAAAGAAGCTGGCGCTGTAGTTGTTGATTTCAACGACTTCCGTGAGCCTCGTCGTGGCGGCGGCGGTCGTGATGGCAACCGTGGCGGTCGTGATGGCGGTCGTGGCGGTCGTGATGGCGGCGGCTACCGTGGTAACCGTGAAGGCGGTAATCGCGAAGGTGGTAACCGTGAAGGTGGCAATGGCGGTCGTGGTGGCTACCGTGGCAACCGTGACGGCGCACGTGATGGTAACTCTGCTGGTGGTCGTGATGGCGAACGTCGCTTTGACCGTAACCGTGGTGGTGATCACCGTGGTAACCACCGTGGCGAACGTGGCCATGGCAACGCAGCAGCTGGTAATGGCGGCAACCGCGGTCGTCGTCCAGAGCGCAGCGAAGGTTAATCAACCTTTAGTTTAAGTTGAAGCTTACAAGCAAAGTGCTTATAGACGAATAGCTTAAACATTGACTTTAAAAGCCGAGCATTATGCTCGGCTTTTTTGTGCCTGCTATTTTATTCTTCACGCCTGTAGCACGTTCTAAGCCCTGTTTAAGATAGCGCCTCGCATCATAAGGCTGCAACAGTGAGATGTGCGTAAAGCGCCGTGTAGCGTGTTTAGTCTGGATGTATGGGAGTCGAGCGATGTATAGCAAAAGAAGTGCACAGCTATAATGAAAAATGAAATGGATTTTGAAGTAAGAGCTGCTCAACCTTTCGATCCGAATAGGTGATCTATTTATAGTGCTGAGGCGAAGTTAAACGCCTTAAAGTCTATCAGCGGGTATTGATAACCAACCGCTCTATATTTAAGTGTCGCGCTGTATTTTTTAAGTCGCAGCGTCGAACGCTAGCTTGTTTTTTGGCTTTATGGGCTTAATTTATGAATTGGACTCTTGGATAAGATTTCAATCCGAGATGACTTTGCTCTCAATGTGGTTTGTATGAATCTATCAGTTTCATAAGTGCATTTACTTTATCTAATTCAACTATTTTTTAATTTTCGTTCTCGAAAGAAATGAATTGATGACTAAGATCAACTTATTTGTGTTCATTTGGTGGTTTTTGCAAAACAAAAGTTGAAAGATTCAAAAATTATTGAATAATAGACTTAACTAAAATTGAAGCGCAAACTTCACTAAATTCGTACTGAAACAGGATCCATATCCAATGTCTAATTCGTTTGTTCTGGTTATTAACTCGGGTAGTTCTTCCCTTAAATTTGCTGTCATCGATTCTGTTTCTGGTGACGCAGTATTAAGTGGCTTAGGGGAGTGTTTTGGTCTTGAAGATGCTCGCATGAGCTGGAAGCATCAAGGTCAGAAAACAGAAATTGCTATTCAAGGCGAGGGTAACCACCACAAAATTGCCATTGGCAAATTGGTTGGTCTGATGGAAGACTTAGGCTTCACTGCTGATATCGTGGCAATCGGTCACCGTATCGTTCACGGCGGTGAGAAGTTCACTCAAACCGTTCGTATTACTGAAGAAGTAACGAGTGAGATTGAAAGCCTATCTGACTTAGCTCCACTTCATAACCCAGCAGGTGCTATCGGTATCCGTGCTGCGATTGAAGCTTTCCCTTCTCTACCTCAGTTCGCTGTGTTTGATACTGCTTTCCACCAAACAATGCCACAACGTGCATTTACAGGTGCAATCGCAAAAGAGCTATACACAGACTTTGGCGTTCGTCGTTACGGTTTCCACGGTACGAGCCACTACTTCGTTAGCCGTGAAGCTGCGAAAATGGTCAACAAGCCAGTAGAAGAATCGAGCTTCATCTCTGTTCACCTAGGTAACGGCGCATCTGTATGTGCTATCAAAGACGGTAACAGTGTTGATACTTCAATGGGCTTCACACCGCTTTCTGGTCTTATGATGGGCACACGTTGTGGTGACTTAGACCCAGGTATTATCGAATACCTACTTAAGAAAGGTTGGTCACAAGAGCAAGTATTTAACTCTCTAAACAAGGAGTCTGGCTTCCTTGGCGTGTCTGGTCTTACGAGCGATGCTCGTGGCATCTTAGAAGCAATGGAAGAGGGCCATGAAGGCGCTAAGCTTGCGTTTGAGGTGTTTACTTACCGCGTAGCTAAATACGTCGCTTCTTACCTTGCAACGCTAGACTCTTTAGACGGTATCATCTTCACTGGCGGTATCGGTGAGAACTCTCTACCAATTCGTCGTGAAATCCTAAACAACCTTAAGATTCTTGGTTTTGTTGAAGATGTAGCTGGCAACGAAGCAGCTCGCTTTGGCGCTGAAGGCATCATCGCTAAGTCTGAAATGCTTGGCGCAGTAGCAATGGTTATTCCAACCAATGAAGAATTCGTGATTGCTCAACAGTCGGTAGAACTTCTGTAATCGAAGCAACTGCTTAAGAAACAATTGAAAAGCGAGCCTAAGTGGCTCGCTTTTTTGTGTTTAGTAAAGATGCATCTGAACGCTTTAACAGAGGGAATAGCCCACATGGTCAAACGCTTTTAGAACAGAGTTTCAATTACAACTCACTTGGTACTCTGGAAGAGTTAAGGTTATTTAACCTCTGAGCGGTAGTTTGGATCTGTCCAGCATCGAGGTAATTCTTCACCTGACATAAACACCAGTTCGGACTTTTTAAACATCTCAGGGTCTTGCTGTTCTTCGCCAGCTTGAAACCGACCTTCGATACTGTCCTGAAATAAGTTGGTTAATTTGGTCATTTCAGTTACATCTACGAGGTCACCGCTCTTTTTCTCTTTTAGAAACATTTTTTTACCCTCAGTCTATTCGATCACCCCTAATTATAATTGTTATTTGGAAAATGAGAGTCTTTTCAATTCTGCCACTCCTTGACTAAGCAGACCTCAGAGCTACGCTTATGATCATCGACAACCCAATCGATGAACAACTCATCCTCAACAAATAAATGGAGTCGCGATGTCATCTGCCCACATTGCAAACAATCTCAGTGAACTCATCGGCGATACCGATCTTGTTAGAATCAACAGTCTCTCAGAGATATCAGGTTGTGAGATTCTTATTAAGTGCGAACACCAGAATCCGGGTGGTTCGATTAAAGATAGAGCGGCCCTTCAGTTGGTTATGGATGCAGTAGAAGCCGGTAAGCTTAAGCCGGGAATGACAATCGTCGAAGGCACCGCAGGAAATACGGGGATTGGCCTTGCTCTAGTGGCTAAATCCCTCGGTTATAAAATGTTGGTGGTGATGCCAAAAGGGCAGGCACAAGAGAAAGAGCGCATGATCTCGCTTTATAATGCTGAATTGTTATTGGTCGACCCTTGTCCTTTTGCAAACCCTGAACATTTTTACCACACGGCCAAGCGGATTGGTGTCGAAAATGAGAATTATTGGTGGGCAGATCAGTTCGAAAATCTCAGTAATTATCGAGCGCACTATTTAAATACTGGACCGGAGATCTGGCAGCAAACACAGGGTAATATTGATGCTCTAGTTTCAGTGGTGGGGACTGGTGGAACCATTGCCGGAAACTCACACTATCTATCTGAGCAGCAACCCAATCTCGAAACTTGGTTAGTTGACCCAAATGGGTCTGGCATTTATTCGTTTCTACGTAATGGACACTATCAAGCAACGGGAAGTTCGTTCACGGAAGGCATAGGGATCATGCGGACGGTTGAAAATTTCAGGCAGGCAAAAATCAATCGTGCAATCACACTGCCCGATCAGGATTTGGTGACGATATCCCGCCTTGTTGCGGAACATGACGGTATTCTTCTAGGAAGCAGTTCGTCGTTGAACGTAGCAGGTGCGCTATACGCTGCAGCTAGAATGGGGAAAGGGAAAACCATCGTTACATTCAGCTGTGACCTTGCTGAGCGCTCGTATTCGAAGCTGCACAACGAAGCGTTTCTGAAAGAAAAAGAGATACAGCTTAATAAAGAAAACCTTTCTCAACTATGGGCTCGTTATCAAGCCGAAGATGGCAGCATGGTCGTCAACGTATAGTTGTTTTAAGTTAGTAACAGCCAGTGGTCTGCCAGCTCTTTTGTTAGTGCTAAACATCCGTTAGCGCTAAACGTCCGGTTGGAGCTAAACATATGTTAGCGCCAAATCCGGCACTATTGCTTACTATTAGGGTAGTGAATCACATTATGAAATACGGCATTTCCTTCACTGACATTTTTATAGCCATGGTTCTGGTTAGCATTAAAGCGAACGGCTTGTCCTGCGCGTAACGTATGCCACTCACCATCAAACATCACTTCCATCTCTCCCGAAATGCATAAGATGTGCTCAGTGACACCTGCGTTATGTGGGGCAGATTCATGCTGGTAATCGGGTGCTAGGGTGAGTTCGAATATTTCAAACCCTAGTGCTTCCTCAAAAGGAAACAACAAACTGACGAAAAAACCAATGTTGTATTCCTCATGCCTTAGTTCGTTTGCATCTCTAAATAAACTCGTCAGTTCACTGTTTGGGCTAGCCGCGATAAAGCTCGAAAGTGACACCTCGAACCCAGAAGCTATCTGCCAAAGCTTAGCGACTGTCGGGCTGGATTCTCCACGTTCAATTTGTCCTAGCATTGCTTTACTCACGCCTGTTGCTTTCGCTGTTTTGTCTAAGCTCCAGCCTTTTTCTTGGCGAAGGCGTTTCAAATTAACGCCGACTTTAATTTCTGTTTGCATATTTTCTCTACAAGTTTTTCAAAAATTAGTTGTGCGTTATAGCGCACGGGTGCTAAGTTCAGTCTATGGACGTTATAACGCACGCAGGAATAAATTAACATGACTAAGCTAAAATTTTCTCACGTCAGTACCGGCTTTATCGCTGTTTTCATTGGTTATGCGAGCGCCGCGGCGATCATTTTCCAAGCGGCAATGAGTGCTGGAGCAACCGAAGAACAAGTGGCGTCATGGTTTTGGGCGTTGGGAATTGGCATGGGCATAACTACTATCCTGCTCTCGTTTCATTACAAGAAGCCTGTGGTTACAGCGTGGTCGACGCCTGGAGCAGCGTTGCTAATCACATCTCTTGAAGGGCTGACAATGAATCAGGCCGTGGCCGTGTTTTTGTTCAGTTCGATGTTGATCACGTTAGTTGGATTAGCGGGGATATTTGAGAAAGTCCTAAAACAGATTCCAACATCGATTGCCTCTGCGATGCTCGCGGGGATTCTATTGCAATTCGGCTTAGGTTTATTCACGTCGTTAATGGAAGAGGTACAAGTCGTAGCGGTCATGCTCGCCGTATTTATTCTGGCGAAAGCGCGGTTAGGAAATTTACTGATCCCAAGCATTTTCATCATCGCATTGGTCATGTGTGTGGGGTTTGGCAAACTCGATGTTAGTCAGGTGACTATGGGATTAACGACCCCAGTGTTCATCACGCCCGATTTTGAGTTCTTTTCGTTGTTCAGTGTCGGTATCCCATTGTTTATAGTGACGATGGCTTCACAGAACTTACCGGGATTTGCGGTTCTAAAAGCGAACGGATACCAAGTCGATTCATCGAAGATCATTACCACCACCGGGGTGACAGGTTTGATCTTCGCACCGTTTGGTGGTTTTACGTATAACCTTGCAGCGATTACGGGCGCTATTTGCATGGGCCCGAATGCGGATAGTAATCCAAAGACACGTTATATGGCGGGGATCTGTATGGGCGGGTTTTACTTGTTAGCTGGTGTGATGGGGATGTCATTTGTGTCGCTGTTTAGCGCCGTACCCTCTGAGATTGTCATTGCGGTTGCTGGCTTAGCGGTGATGCCGACATTGATGAATTGCCTTGCGGTATCAATGGCAGACAGTCATTACCGAGAACCCGCACTGCTTACTTTCTTATTCACTGCTTCTGGGACCAATTTACTGGGAATCGGTAGCGCATTTTGGGGTCTGTGCATCGGGTTGTTTTGTTGCTGGTTACACAATTACAAAGCTAAGTCGCGTGGAGCAAACAAGACTTCGCAAACTTCGTCGTAATGAGATGATGTCCCTAGTGAGCTAGGCCTTAAATTTATCAGTAGTCATCATGGTGCTCTGAACTTGGTACAAATATTCAGTTCGAACCAGCCTTAGGTTGTGATTGAGATAGTATTTTGCTACAAAACGCGCATAATCTCGCTATACAACATTTAAAGAAGAAATTACTTATGACTACCTTTCAATACTATTTTCATCAACTGCCTTGCTTCGACTGTAAAAAAACGACGGTAAGTACTGATCTTGGTTGGTTAACGCCTGCGATGAAAGAAGATGTGATAGCTCAACTGACAGCAACGCTTGCGCAAGGTGAGATTACACCTGATCTTTCAGCAAACGTGGTATGTACTAAAGAGGAAGCTCGTGAGTACCTATTGCTTAACTTCTTCGGTTATTCAGAAGAAGAGCTAGCAAGCGAAATTGAAGCGGATGATGAGAAAGAAGTCGCGGATGAAATCGCAGAGCTACTGGAAGAAGGCGAAGACACCATCACCTTCGAACATGAAATTGCTCTTCAGTGCTGTGCAGGTTGTGACGTTGTTGAAGACGAGTCAAACTAAACTCTTGTATTAAGGTTATTAAACCAAGTACTTGTAATAAAGTCAGTATGTTCATCATACCCATATGATGTTCAAATGATTAAAGGCGTTAGCGAATTGAAGTTCGCTAACGCCTTTTTTGTATCTCTACTTCTTATCTCTAAGCTGCATTAGATCCTATGATATTTTGCTTTCTATAATGCCTTGCTCACTAAGTTGCGAAAGGATCTCCGCAGTTTTATCGCGGAATAGATCTCTTAATAAGCGAACAGTCGGGGTGATGGATTGACGACTTGGGCATACTAACCACAGCTCTGTGGGTGTTGGTTTAAATTCAGGCATGACTTTAACCACTTCGCTTGAAAGCAGATGACGTGACATGTCTAGGCAAGATTTTATTGCCACTCCTTTACCTGCGATACACCAACGTCTTACAAGGTCTGCGTCGTTCGAAGCGCGATTTCCTTTTAGTTTCACTTTATGATCTTGAGTGCCATCGTTGAATATCCACTCGTCTTGCAATATGTCATGAAGTTGGTAGAGCAGACCATTGTGTTGAGTTAAGTCACTAGGGTGTTTTGGTGTTCCCATTTCAGCCAAGTATTCAGGGGCCGCACACATTATTCTGGGTACATCGCATATCTTGAAACCATACATGTTGGCATCAGTCGGGGAGCCATAACGCAACGCCATATCAACAGAATCACGGTAAAAATCGATATTGCTATCGCTGATGCTAGTACGTAGTGCGGCGTTAGGATATTCCAGTAAAAACTCATCAAGCCAAGGTGTGATTAGGTTTCGCCCTAGATCAGAAGAAAGCGCGATGCGAATTTCACCGTCAACAATACCAAGCTCTTCGCGCATGTTGAGCTTCGCTTGCTCCAACATCTTTAAGGCTTGTTCGCATTCCGGTAAATAACGCTCGCCTGCTGAAGAGAGCCTTAGGTGGCGTGTGGTTCTGACAAACAATTCAGCACCTAACGCGGCTTCAACACGTTTAACGGCAGCACTGGCAGTGGCCGTTCGCATGTCTAGGTTGGTGGCTGCTGCAGTGATACTACGAAACTCTGCCACTTTCAAAATGACCTGTAAGTCTTCAAGAAGCATGTTGTCTACCTGTATTGAATTATGTTCTAAACATGGCGTTGGAATATTTCCCCATCACAATCTGCAGATGGGTTATCTCTAATTATCGCTTCTAAGTTAGCTTCAAACACTTAATTGTCAAAACTAATTTGATAATAATTCAAATATGAGGCTGTTTTTCATTAGTAATTTTCTCACTATCATTTCCCCTATCGACAACGTAGCGCAGTACACACTGTATGAACGAAGCCTACGATCTAGGGGGACAAGATGACTAAGAAAATCATAATGGGTGTAACGGATTTGTCGTTCCACCGTACGACCGCATCATTGGTTGCCAATGTATTGAAATTCATGGGTTTTGAGGTAGAGCGTATTCTCTCTCCACATCAGGAGAACTTTGAAAAGCTGAAAACAGGCGAAGTGGATTTGCTTTCTTCTGCGTGGTTGCCATCAAGTCACGGTATCTACAAAGCGGATGTTGAAGAAGTTGAACCGCTTATCGAGCTTGGGCTTCATTATGAACCTTATGCGTTGTGGGGCGTACCAGACTATGTGCCTGAAGAAGCGGTTTCTGAAGTCTCTGATTTATTAAAAGCCGAAGTGGGTGAGAAAATGAACTCGACCATTCAAGGTATCAACCCTGGCGCTGGCATCACACGTTTCTCTATCCAGATGATGAAAGATTATGGCCTGAGCGATGCCGGCTACCAGTTCTTTCCTGGCAGTGAAGACGATTGTTTCAATGCCTTTGAAAGTGCGGTCGCAAACAAAGAGTGGGTGGTAGTGCCACTGTGGAAACCTCAGTTTTTGCACTATCGTTACGATATTCGTGAGCTCAAAGAGCCAAAAGGCCTACTCGGAATTGTTGATAGAGCAGTGCTTCTTTTAAGAGACGACAAGAAGCATCTGTTCAGCGAACAACAGATTCAGAAGTTGGATTCCCTACGCTTCTCAAATGACATCATCGCAGAGCTCGATTACAAAGTTTGCCGTGAAGGTAAACCACAAGATCAAGTGACACATGATTGGTTGATTGAGAAAGGCCTGATTTAACCTCTAAGCCGTTGGCAATGCAGTTAGATGTCTGCATTGCCCAGATAACGGCAACACCATTATCAAAAAATATTTGAGAATCATTCAAATATTAGGCGGTTTATCTAGAGTGAGAATTGACTAAGATTAACTCGTCTAATTCAAGGAGAAAGCACAATGTCAGTACCATCAAAAATGAAAGCTATCGGATTTACTCAATCACTTGCGATTACAGAGCAAGACAGTTTATTTGAGTTTGAAACGAGTCTGCCAGCACTAAAAAATAATGACTTGCTGGTAAAAGTAAGCGCGACTTCGATTAACCCTGCTGACGCAAAAATTCGTATTCGTAATGCCAAAGACAAAACTCTTGATCAGCCAAAAGTGCTGGGCTATGACGCAGTCGGTGAAGTTGTTGGCAAAGGTGCTGACGTCGAAGGCTTCGAAGTCGGTGACCGTGTGTACTATGCGGGTGACGTAACACGTACGGGTGCTAACGCAGAATACCAAGCTGTGGACTACCGTATTACCGCTAAAGCGCCGAAGAGCCTTTCTGATGAAGCTGCAGCCGTTATGCCACTAGCAACGCTTACGGCTTGGGAAGCATTGTTTGACCGCTTGCGTGTTCGTCCTGAAGAGAAAAAGTCTATCCTGATCATTGGTGGAGCAGGCGGTGTTGGTTCGATTACGATTCAACTGGCTAAGCAACTGACCAACCTAAATGTTATCGCAACAGCTTCAAGACCTGAAACTGAACAGTGGGTAAGGGATATGGGGGCGGACTATGTGGTGAACCACCGTAACCTTGTCGAGTCTTTGCGAGAGCAAGGCATTCAACATGTCGACTACATCTTCAATGTTGCTGATACAAAAGGGCACTGGGATGCGATGGTTGAGTTGATCGCACCGCAAGGCATGATCAGTTCGATTGTAGAATTCGATGGAGGAATTGACTTATCAGCGCTGCAAGGCAAATCAGCAGGCTTTGTTTGGGAGCTGATGTTTACACGTTCACTGTTTAACACCGAAGACATCCAGAAGCAGCAAGACATCCTATTCCAAGCAGCGAATCTGATTGATGCGGGCCGTATTAAAACGACGCTAACCTCGACCCTAAATGGCTTTAGTGTGGATACCATTAAGGATGCGCACAAACGTATTGAAAGCAGTGCTTCGATTGGTAAAACAGCCATCAAATACTAATCGCTGATGTTTTAATCCGTCGTTGTTTGAATAGTCGACGGTTTAAAAAGAAGAAGCCCTTGATATCTTGTTGCTCGTCGAAAAGGTATCAGGGGCTTTTGTTTGTTTTCAGTTTAGTCAGCTTCCGGTGATGGGATAGGTTGCGATGTTTTGAAGTGAAGCTGTATTAGGTTTAGTTCAAAAATCGAGGGCTGTTTGTCTGCAATCAATAAGCCGATTTGTTTGATGTCTTGTGCCTTAAGTTCCGGCGCATCGCTCAGTAGCCGACCTCTGAACACCGCTTGAAAATCATTGAAGTGGAACACCTTATTTAGCTGCTGTCCCTTTATGGTATCGAAATCGTGTTTGTATTGAACTCGATTGCCGTCCTTCGATGTTGTAAACCTCAGTTGGTAGGTGCGACCATCACCAATGAATACTAGCTCTGCGCTATCTATAACATGGGCAGGTGATTCAATGGAGCGCTTTACAGAACTGAAACCCCCATTATTTTCTAACGATAGCTCGCCCCTAAATCGACTCATATTATCAAGATAAATGAGCTCGCCTGTTGAGATGCCACCCATTACATCGTCGTTGGTCACTGTCCAGTTTTGATGCTCACTAGCTTGTGTAAAGTCGATCATGTTTGTCCCTGTTGCATCTGCCTTAAGACTTAACGAATGTAGGCTGAGTAGAAGGAATAAAGGTGTGGTTAACCTAAGGAGTAACCGCGTTTTACAATTGGTTCCGTTCATGATTTTCTCCACTGCTCCCCATAGGTTTTGCGTTGTTTACTGATAGCTATGGATAGTTTAAGGAGAGGGTTCAGTTTCAAGCATAGCTAAACAACGCTTGATGAAGTCTTCATAGTTCGATGCTTTGTCGTATTCGATCTTCAATGAGCCGTGGAACATCAGGGTCACCGTAACGTCTCTGTAGCTCAACCAACAGGTGTAACCATCGTAATCGTGCCACGCTACCATCTCGCCCAATTGATATTTACTATCCAACTGCTTACCAGAGGAGCGAATGCTATCGAACACTCTGAGAAACTCTAAAATGGTGATTCTGTTGTCCATGTACCACTCCCGCTGCGCAGTCGATGAAAAATGCTAAGTGCTTGTATTCGAATTAACTACGGTTTGGTTCTGCATTACGATCACAGTGGGGAGTCGGTTGCTCAATCACTGCAGCTGTTTTGCATAAGGGCTAAGACAAACAGAAGAAAGGCGTTAGTAGACTTGAGTTTACTAACGCCTTTTTATTTGGTGTCTTTTTATTGATTGCCTTTTATATTTAGTGTCTTTAGCTGGCTCTATGGAGTTTCAACTCAAACTATCAGTTAGGAATCATAGAGCACAGCGGATGCCTAGAAGTAATGAAACACCGGAGGTTCATGCATTAAGAAGTTTTGATGCGAGATGTTCCAAGCATAAGCGCCTGCTAGAGTGAACACCACATAGTCACCGATATCGACCTGCTCGATATGTTGATTTCGTGCCAAAACATCTTTTGGCGTACAAAGCTGTCCAACCAATGTGGCTGTGGCATGGTTTATCGGATGTGAAATCGTGGGTTGCTGATTACTTTTCACGATTGCAAAAGGGTGGTCATGGCTTTGCGCTGCCGGAGTACGGAAATGATGCGTGCCACCACGGGCAATCACAAAATGTTCGCCAAGATTTTGTTTAATATCCAAGACCTCCATTACGTAATAGCCACAAGGTGCAGAGATGTAGCGGCCACATTCAAAACGCAACTTCCAATCTTGTAAATGTTCCTTGGAAATCAGGAACTCCAATTTGTCGCAAAACTCCATCCAAGGAAAATGTTGTTTAGGGTTTTGGTAATTGATCCCCATGCCACCGCCGAGGTTGATGATCAACTCATCGAGTGAGAACGTTTTTTTCCACTCTTTGACCACTTGGAAATAGCGTTGCATCAAGGCGAGGTGGCGATCAACGTCGAGTTGATGTGACATCAAATGGAAGTGAAAGCCTTTCAGTTTTATTAAGGGGAAATCGCGTAGGTACATCAAGGCATTACTTAACTCACTCTCATCTAGGCCAAACGGGGTTGGCTTTCCTCCCATGGCTAATTTGCTAAGTGTGATGTCACCAATGTCGATGTTCATACGCAGGAAGATCGAAGCAGGTTGATTCAACTTTTGTGTTAAAGAACCAATGCGTTGCAATTCAGTGAGGCTCTCTACATGAATCGCATCAACATCGAGTATAATCGCTTGCTCCAGTTCACTGGGCACTTTCCCCGGGCCACCAAAGATCAGTGATTTGTCGAGTTGTTGCTGGTGGAGGTGTGCAAGCTCTCCGCCTGATGCCGCTTCGAAACCATCAACATAAGGGGCTAAAGTGCGTAATATCGGCGCTGAAGGATTTGCTTTCGCGGCGTAAAATAGCTCTACGTTTTTTGGCAATACATGGCGCATCTGCTTAATATGCTGCTCCAATGCATCGAGATCATAAAGATAAGCACATAATGGTTGCGTTTGTTGCTTGGCCAATTGCTGGATTTCTTGATGGATTGAGGCTGAAAGTTGAGGAGAATTAAGCATGGTGAACTCCTTTTGAATGAGTTGGCCACGGTGCTGCAACTTGGGTGTAACCGGACTCTTTATCGGCATTTTGCATCAAACGTGTTGTGAAGTTATTTTTGCTTGGGAAATGACCATCGTTAAGCAATGCCATTAATTCGGGTTGCTGGCCATTGATAGACTGCCAGCGGACGATAGCGTCTTTTAAAGTTCTCCATAACGTATTCTCAAGTGCCGAGTTACCCTCAGCGATAAAGAAAATGGCCTCGCTGATATTGTTAATGAAGGTGCAATAGCCAATACGGTTCCAGCCTTGCTCACGGCTGTAGTACACCGATTGACGAGCACGCTCTGAAAGTAGCTGAAGTGTTTCTGATGGCCAAAACTCGCGTAGTAGCTTGGTACCTTCTAAGTCTCGAATCCATACACAGCAAGGCATGCCTTTTTCAAATCCAATCAACGTATTTTGTAAGTGCGGTTCAAACGCAACCCCATGTTTGAAGTAGTAGTTAAAGACGCCCGGAATCAAACAATGCAGATAGCGCTCAAACCACAGCGTGGCGACATTGTCATATTGGCTTTGTGTTGTTTGCGCTTTTTGTTTGAGTTGAGTGGCGATGCAGCTGTTCCCGTCTGTATCGTAAGCAAAGAGGGCTCCCGCTAACGTTGGTTGCAAAATATCGGTTTCGCTTAAGGTGAAATTCTCTCGATACAAAATCCCAAACGACTCGCGAGCTTTAATAACATCAGTTTGTTCCTGCTCGGCAACCGACTCTAGATCCAATGTGGTCGCGTAAGGTTCAGTCATTACCTTGAATACAGGATTATGTAACTGTTCACTCTCTTTGATGGGATGCAGAATCGAGGTTAATTGAACGGCACTATCGAGCTCATACCATGCGTTTTTACGTACGCAGTTAGTTAAACGTACATTGATAGAGAACTTAGCAAACCAATCCATATCTGGGTGGTACAGAGTGCGCACGGATGAAGTGGGTAAGAGTTTTTGACCACCTAATCCAAGCGGGATGATTTTGCCTTGTTCAATGGCCGTTTTGACCACTGGATTTTGCAAAAGTGTGTAAACTTCCCAAGGGTGACAAGGGTAAAGCATGGTACCTGCTGAATTGTTTTCATCAGGTGCAAGTTGTTCAAGCATCGTAGTTGGTGAGGTTCGGTTATCTGAACTCAAGACGTCGAGCAACGTAGTGTCGACCTTAAACCAATACAGGGGAACCTTAGCGCCAACCTCAGGGGAACACGCTAGCAGATCATCGATACTGACACCTGAACGACTCTTTGGCGTTGGATGAAAAGTATGTCCCCAAAGTAACGATTGCTCTGATGCGATAAACGCGTTGTGATGCTGAGGTGAGTTGTCTGAGTTTAGGAACTGCTCGGTAATCAACAAACTGTTTTCCATTTGCTCGACCAACTCGTGATTGAATGGAATCGTCAGCATTTCTTTTAGGTAACTGAGTAGAAGCGTCAGGGTTTGAGTTGCGTCCAATTTGCACCAAGCTGCACCGGGCATTTTAGCCCAAGGTGTATCACTGAGCTTTACTTTCCCCAGTTTACTGATGTACTCAACGGGTAAAACCATCAGACCATTTTTCTGAGGTTGATCTTGGTGAGGTAGGTGAATGGCCACGCGTTGGTGAGCGTTGTAGTTTCTTTTCAAAGTTTGAGGCAGAGAGGCAGAACTGTAGCGCCAATTAACCTGTTTCTTTGGTATCGCGTATTCACGTAAGTAACAGTTCACCACGCCCATGATGGTATTGAGTTGGGCTTTTTCTCGGTTTAGCAGTACTTTTTTACGATTTTGAAGAACTTGGTCTTCAGCGTAATACTCACTAGGAGATAATTGATTCTGTAACATGTTGATGTCCAAATTTTGAATGGATGATCAGCGCGATAGCAGCAATGCCACTGACCAACATAGAAAGTATGAAAGGAACCTCAAGCCAGCCCAAGCTTGATATAAAAGACGCGGTCAACCCAGCCGCAACGCCACCCCATTTAGACATAGCGTCAAAGCGCGAAAATACTTTGCCGCTTTGTCGTCGATCAATTTGGTTTGCTAACGCTTGATGCAAGCCGTGATAACAGCAAACCATGCCAAGTCCGAAAACAATACGAGCAATAACCAACACTTCTTGATAAGGAGTGAGATGCATTGCTGCACTGAGTGCAAGCAAACCAAAGCCTAGCCATAAAGTACGCTGCGCTTGATTGCGTTCAAACTGGTGGCGATCAACCCATTCTGAGAACAGATGGACTTTTCCTGCAAAGAGCAGATAAACACCATGTGGGAGGGCATATAAAAACCCAATCCACGCTTGGCTTGTCACGCCATATTGCTGCACATAAGGCGAGAAATAGGGGAACGTGACGACCATGGCGAAAGCAAAGCTGAACTGCGCGCCAAACACCCAATAAAGCGTATTTAGCGAGTTGGTTTGGCTGCTTTGAGCTTTATTCGATACCTGATCTTTTACAATCCCTTTAGATTTCGCTAAGTCATCGATGGGTAATGTTAAGGTGATCAATAGCGCGAATAGCGGCAAAGCGGACAACCACAGATACGCGTTCAGCGGGTTTGTTTCTGATAAGCTCCAGCCAAGCCCTATCGGAGCAATAATTAGCGCCAGACGGGCAGAAAGCTGAGTTTTATTGAGTGACTTACCGAGTGATTTCGCATCGTTGATTTGGCTGGATAAGTAGCTGTTTGAGGCGGCCATGGTGCCACCAAAGGTTCCTTGAACGATAAGACCAAACACAAACATTGAGAGATTATCGGCTAAGCCACACAGCGCGAAGCCTGCTGCAAGCCCGAGTTGAGCACGTAATAGAGAGCGACGTCTGCCATATTTATCAGCAAACTGCCCCCAAAAGCGTGCCGCAACGGCAGTGCAAAAGGTCGGCAAAATGAACAGTACCCCCGCCCAGTCCGAAGTAATGTTTGCATCCAGTGTTGGCAATACCATTGGCAAAAACAGCGGCATTCCTAAGGCTGCAAACGCGGCGATAAAGTGGCTTAAAAGTACACAATAGATGAGTTTGGTCATGATGGGTTAACTCACACTCTGCTTGATGCTTTCAAGGTAAGCGTGTTGTGCTTCTTCGCTGGTTAGCAATAAAAAGTTCGGTGCTGACAAGCCATAAAATTTATTGATATCGCTTGCACCAGACGCCTCTTTAGACAATAAGCTACCCGAGCTCAATAGATACTTAGCGTATAGGTTGGGTGACTCAAAAAACATCTCGTTTGCGAGCTTGGTGTTGTGTCCTTGTTTGTCCAACTGGCTAAGCTGTTGGGAGAGGCTATTGGCGACCACTTCATACAGATAAGCTGACGTGGCGATTCCTTTCGTCGCCATTGCTTCGACAATCGCGGCAATGTCTAACTGCAAAGTAATCGTGGTAAACATCTGACCAAGAGCAAGCTCGTTATCTACAGTGATACGTTGATCTAAAAGCTGCTCGCACTTTACAGGCGATTGTTGTTCAAACGTTTGGAAACGTTCTGGCCAAATACGCGCTGCGTCGTTGTCTTTCATGGCTAAGGTCATCTTGCCTTGCTCATCGAATGCAATGATGGCGTTTTGTTGGTTGGACTCTAAAGCAATACCGTAACGAATCCACAATGTAAGGTGCACTTTGCAAAGCAGATCAACGTAATCTTTAAACCAAATCAGCGTATCTTGCTGATAATACTGCTCGGCGAGGTGTTCCAAGAACAAACGTTCATCAGGCATTGGACTGGCAAGCGCAGCCACAGGCACCAGTGCTTTGTCTTGGAAGTAATTCGGCGGGTATTCACGCACAATGTAAGCAAAGGTTTTATCGTCACCAACGTGGCCGCCATGTTTCTCATTACAATGGAAAAGCGTGCCGTGTAAATCTTGATCTGTTTGCTCTAAGTGCGTCAACAAACGTTCAAACCAATGCCCATCATAGAGCGTGGAGGGTTTGATTAGGCGAATGTTTTTAGTACCCAAAGATCGCATGATCAGCGGCACCTTGATGTGGATCTGTGGTGCTTGATTCACGACCACAGTGCGCACTGACAGGGTAGGAGTCACCTCAAGACACGCAACCGGCGCTTCAATGACACCGTCAGGAAGTCCATTAAGACTTCTTAGTGTTAATGGGTGTGCGGGGAATAACTCATGGCTAAGAGCAAAATCGGCGGGCAGACCTACTTGCTCCATCGTTGGCCAACATTCTGGTTGTGGACTGGTCAATGTAACGAGTGACTTTTCGATTGCGAGCCAACGAAGTTCAAAGCTTTGTGCAAATTCTGGCGCGAATTGTTCTAGGTCGTGATCGCTTAAACCGAACTTAGCACGTGCTGTCGGGTAGTAAGGGTGGTCAAGATAGGATGCGATTTGATCGGCACGCAATAGCTTTTGCTCCCAACGTTCTAGTTGAGAAATCGGTTGCATTAGTGATTCGGATTGCTGACTGAAGGCACTATCACACAATCCTTTGTGTTTTTCTGCGCATTCGAGTTCTTGCAAATAACCATCTAATAACGAATGCGAGCTTTCGTGAGCACTTGCTTTCAGTAGTTCGATCCAATCTTGATAGTGCTGCTGGGTTTCAACGACACCATTTCTCTCGATGAACCAACCATCACCTTTCGAACCATCTGGTTGCCCGTATACCCAACGCTGCATGTAATAACTCGGAGTAACGGGCAAGTAGAGTGTAAAGTCTGAACCCGCAAAAATAGCCCAAATTTGATTACGAGAATAAGAAGATAGTTTGAGTGTATTTGGTAGCTGAGATTTAAATTGGCTTTGAGAAACTAATCCAAACAAATCTTCACGCAAGCAAGTATCGATTAGTCGCTGAGTGAGGTATAACGCGTTGCCATTCATGCTGTTACCTCGTTTGTTGCTGTTAGATTGAAGCGAGAGATTGCCTGTTGTAGTACGGGTTCTAGAGTTTGACTAGAAGGGGAAACGACCGAAATTCTCGCTAAGTAATCCTTGTTGGAGAAACTTTGTTGGAACGTCTCACCAACCTTTTTAAGCACTTGCTGCTGAGTGACAATATCGCCCTCTTGGTGAATGAAAGAAGTTGATGACCCTTCAATCAAACCGCTTTGTTGAGCAACTACATAGTGCACATGGGCACTGCCATCAATACGAAATGTAGGGTCAAGCTTGTGACCCAAGTGAAGATTTAAGATGGTATTGAACCAATTCCCGCTACTGAGGTTATCAAGTAAAAACTCTCGTCCATCACCAATACTTCGATAGTTGATCTCGACCAGTACCGGCCCCGAATCTGTGATGATGAATTCGCTATGACAGACACCAAACCCCACCCCGAATTCTTGAAGCTGACGTATACATTCATCACGGTAGTGCACGCTGTTAATACCATTCCAACTTGCCGCTGTTTCGATGAAGTAAGGTGGCGCAGAGAGTTCTACATCGAACCCACCAAGCGCGACTAAATTTTCCCCGTCGCCAATGGTTTCGACAGTGATAAGCGGACCTTGTAAAAACGCCTCAACCAAAATGGGAGTCGTAGGGTGCTTTTGCCAAAACGTATCGCAATAGTTATCCAGCTCAGCTGCGGACTCGCAGCGCTGCACGTCTAAACTAGCCACGCCTTCCTTGGGCTTCGCAACGACAGGAAAATCGAAATCGAATACAGGAGCGCTCTCTCGACTTAACAAAACACTTTGAGTATTAGGTAACGATTTTTCGTTGAGAACCTGACGAGTTAAGTATTTGTTTTTCGCCTTAATCGTCACGTTCCAATCTTTAGCGGGTAAACCAAAGAACTGTGCACAGATTGCAGTGGAAGTTTGTAGGTGGTCGCTGTTACTGAAAACAGCATGAGGTTCTAGTTCTTGCTCTGTGATGATTTCGATGAGTTCAAGAGGGTTGAAGACATCGCATTCCAAAATTTCATCGGGATTAAAGCGGTCATCTTCATTTGCCAGTTTTAAGTGGTTGAGTTTGTGGTCTGTGATCAAAATGACGTGGAGACCCATCGCTTTTGCTGTCGGCACGAAGCCGTGAGTGATCGCATCATTCACGACGTGACTCACGATGATTATCGTAGATTTCATGGGGCTTTCCTAATTTCCAAAACGTTGTTGTCGCCTGCTCACAACTCGCTTTCAAGTGCTCTCTTTCGGGGTTAAAAGAAAGAGAATTTTTCTATCTTATTGTTTTTATTGATTCTTATATCATTAGTTGTGTTGCATATTGCAAAGCAAATATAGATCAAAAAATATATATTGCAAATATAAATGATATTTGTTCTTATTCGCAATATTGTTATTTTATAAACTAAAACGGAATTAGAAAATGAACATTAGATTGGCCTTGTCCCCTCTCGCTTTGGCTATTGGAGGTGCATTAACCGCAGTGGCTACCGTGTCGAATGTAATGGCTGCAGAAGAAGTAACGGTGGATGAAACCCTACAAGTTATTGGTCATCAGTACGAAGGTTACGCGGAGCACATGCCTCAGTCAGGTACCAAAACGGATGTCGAATGGTTGGATGTACCGCAGGCAGTATCGGTGGTCACAAAGACGGAAATGGAAGACCGCGGTGCTGTACGTTTGGTGGATGCACTTGATGGTGTCGCAGGGGTTAACAATACCTTGGGTGAGGGAAGCCGAGACCAATTTGTGATTCGTGGTTTTGATGCGCTTAACGACATGTACCGTGATGGTATGCGTGATGACGGGACTCTGCAATCGTACCGAAGCCTAGCGAATATCGAACGTGTCGAAGTGGTAAAGGGCCCTGCAGGCGCACTTTACGGCCGAGGTTCAGCTGGCGGTATCATCAACTTGGTCACCAAGCGTGCTAACGGTGATAATTTCACACACGTCAACGGCAGTGTTGGCAGCAATAATCTTTTTGTTGGTCAGGTTGACAGCTCGATGGCGCTTAGTGACAAGGTTAGTGGTCGTATCAATGTGGAAAGTCGACAGTCTGATTCCTATGTAGATCACGTCGACTCTAATGATTTCTTTATCGCACCCACCATTCGTGTATTACCTGCTGAGGGGCATACCATTGATCTCGATGTAGAATATGCGCACCAAGAGCTAGTGCCATATCGTGGTGTTCCATCTAAAAATGGTAAGCCTGTCGATGTCTCTGAAAGCACATTTTACGGTGGCACGAATGACTATCAAGAGTCAGATAGCATTCGTGTTGGCGTTAATTATGAATGGCTTTTGAACAGTGAATGGGCATGGACGAACCGCGCAGCATACAACCATATCGAGCTTGAGCAAAAGGGTACGCGCCAAGGAACGGTAACTGGGAATGAAGTATCTCAGACTGTAAATAACTTCGGTTACGACCCTCGTACCACGACGACTCTTCAATCTGAGTTAGTTTGGGAAACGGATTCGAACCAAATGATGATCGGTGCGGATTATAATCAGATCAATATCGACTTAACGCTCGCAAGTGATAAAACCTTACCTCCAAAAGATATCTACAACCCTGTAGCAGGCCCAACACCTGATCCGGGTTTCAAACCTTTCCGTGATAACACGACAACGACGACAGGTGTCTACATTCAAGACGTTTACACCTTTGGTGATCTTTCAGTGATCGGCAATGTGCGTTACGACTCGATGGAGCTTGAACAGCAAAAAGCAGGCTCAGCAAAAGAGAATCTAGACGATGACAAAGTGAGCTACCGCGGTGGTTTGGTCTACCGAATCAACAACGATATGTCAGTGTACGCAAGCTTAGCTCGTTCATGGCAATTACCTTACTCAGGTATCTACATCAACCCTAAATTAGCAGAATTCTTCCACACCGATCTAAAAGAAATTGGCGCAAAAGCTTACCTATTAGATAACGCTTTGATGCTGAATGCCGCGGTCTTCCAAATCGATCAAGAACAACCTGAAACCAATATAGACGGAGACGTTGTTAACAAGATCGAAGCTCGTCACCAAGGTATTGAATTAGAAGCTCGCGGTCAGTTTACCGAGCAGTGGGACATTTCTGTAGGCTACAGCTATTTAGACGCGGAGAACAAAGAGACAGGCAAAAAGCCAAACGATGTGTCTGATCATTTGTTCTCTCTTTGGAGCACTTATCAGTTAGATGACAACTGGCGTTTAGGTGGTGGCGTGAAATACGTAGGCGACCGTTACGCGGGTAATGATGAAGCGGTAGCTCTGGGTGACTACACCACGGTTGACTTGATGGCAGCGTACACCACGGGTCGTCACAAAGTTCAAGCGAATGCTTACAACGTGCTTAATGAGAAATACATTCTGGGCGCAACCAACGGCACGTCGGGTACTAACCAGATTGGTTACGGAGCACCAGCCGAATTTATGCTTAGCTACGGCTACCAGTTTTAAAAGCTAATTCAGTTCTAAGAGTTCGTTCATTTCTAAGAGCTAGTTCGACTCTAAAAACGATTGATTTGTTCACTACGAGTGAGTGAACAGTTGGCTTCATTTTGAGGCCGTTTAGCCCATAGGATCAAAGCGCCGAATCGTAAACATGGCCTTTGATCCTAACTTGCCTATTTAGGAGATTTTCATGCCTTACCAGAATTTGGATGGTAAACCCTGTACTCAATCACATCAAAAGTTGCGTCTAAGTGCCCTTGCAATGGCCATCGCTTCAGTGACTTCCATGGGCGCATTTGCCGCGTCAGATCCACAAACGACGACCATGGAAACGGTTGTCGTGACGGGCAGCTTGATCGGTAATTCAGAACTTGAGGATGTGAAAGAGTATCCGGGAGCTCGTACTGTTCTGACTAATGAACAAATTAAAAAGACTGGCGCACTCTCGATTGACTCTGCCTTCCAAAGTGTACCGGGCATTAAGGTTCAAGACGAAACGGGCACCGGTGTTTTGCCTAACATCTCAGTGCGTGGTTTGAAAGCGAGTCGCAGTGGGCACGCTCAATTCCTCATGGATGGTGTTCCTCTGACACTGGCGCCGTATGGTCACACAGGACAATCAATTTTCCCTGCAACGCTGTCGATGCTTGATCGTATTGATATTGTGCGAGGCGGTGCGGCGGTTCAGTACGGACCAAACAACGTCGGTGGTGTGATCAACTTGGTGACCAAGCCTATTCCACATGAGTGGCAAACGGAAATCAGTAATCGCTTTACTGTATTCGAGGATGGCGATACGCCGCTCAACGACTTTTACCTGCGAACGGGTGGTTGGTTGACCGATACGCTGGCACTTCAAGTCGAGGGGAATTTCTTAAAAGGTGAAAGCTTCCGTGAACACTCCGACACAGATGTCAAAAACTTCCAAGCGAAACTGCAATGGTTACTGAGTGATACTCAAGAGCTACAAGCTTTCGTTCAACGTTATGATGCCGACACCCAAATGCCCGGTGCTTTATCGCCAGATGATTATGACAAAGATCGTACTCAGTCGAAGCGTCCATACGATGAATATCAAGGCACTTCAACGCGTTGGAGCCTGAAGTATTTACATGACTTGAATATTGCAGATAGCGCCGAATTAGAAATACTGACGTTTGGCCACCGTTCTGAGCGTTTCTTCCAATGGGGCTTTAACAGCGCTGGCGGTCACTGGGCGGACCCGGCATTACCATCAACCGATATCCGTACGTCACCACGTGAATTTGCTGTTTATGGTGTTGAACCTAAACTCGCGATGTACTTTGACGGAAATACCGTAACGCAAAATGTGATTGTTGGGGCACGCTACGTCAACGAAGATATCGATTACAAGCTGACTCAAACGCCAATTGCTGGTGGTGCTACAACAACCCCACGTGATTGGCACTTAGATACTGACGCTTTTGCTGGTTACATCAGCAATGAAATCGGCCTGTTCAATGACGTACTGAAAGTCACGCCGGGTATTCGTTACGAATCGATTGATATGACGTTTGATGATCTGGGTACAGCACAGAGCACAGACAACAAAGTGACGGAATGGCTGCCTGGCTTAACTTTGGCATACCATCTGACTGAACAATGGGTTGGGTACACCAATGCACAGAAATCTTTGCGTGCACCACAAATTGCTTACATCCGTGGTAAAGGTGAAGAGGGCAGTGAACTAGCGTGGAACTACGAGTTGGGTGCTCGCTACAACCAAGATTCAACCAGCTTTAACATTGCACTTTACCGCATTGATTTTGAAGATCAGCTGCAATGGCAAAGTGCTACCCAAACTTTCGATAACATTGGTAAAACCCTTCACCAAGGTGTTGAGCTCTCTGGTCGTTATATTCCTCAAGCGATGCAAGCTTTGAGTTTGGGCGCTGGCTATAACTACTTAGATGCAACGTTAGAGGAAGAGGGTGCAAACAAAGGTAATCAACTTCCTTATACGTCTAAACATCAATTCAGTTGGGATGCGACTTACGCCTTTAGCAAGGTAGATACGACTTTGTCTGGTTACTACTTCAGCGAGTCTTACTCTGACAATGCGAATACAAGTGCCGAAGATGCAACGGGCGCGACAGGTAAAGTGCCTGCCTACATGGTCTGGAACTTTAACCTAGGTTCGGATTTGTACAAGGATGAAAACAGTAAGCTGCGCATGAACCTTGCGGTGAACAACTTGTTTGATGAGGACTATTACTTCCGCGGTATTGATACCAGCCCCGTTGGTCGTTATCCAGCCCCAGGACGTTCTTACACTTTGGATCTGAATTATCAGTTCTAATACGTAATTTATTGAAAGTAACAACGAATAAAAGTCGCCAATACTCTTGGCGACTTTCACGGTTCTAGCGTTTAAGGAAAATTAAATATGGAAAACAGCTCTCGCCTTTTGTTTTCGAATCCATTGCTGCTGTCGAACGGACTGCTGTCATTCAATAAGCAGTGTTTATTCAGCAAGATAGCGATAACCTTAACTTTGCTGATTTTAAGCTTGTTCTCATTCTCCAGTTCAGCACAAACCAGGGTCATACAAGATGAGCAAGGTCAGTTTGAGATAGCGACTACCCCACAACGTATTGTGGTGTTGGAGTTCTCATTTGTAGATGCGTTAGCTGCGGTGGGTGTTTCTCCAGTTGGTGTTGCCGATGACAATGATGCTTCACGAGTGATTCCGGCGGTGCGTGAATTGGTTCAACCATGGGAATCGGTTGGCATGCGTTCTCAGCCTAGCCTAGAAGCCATTGCGGTATTAAAGCCTGACCTGATCATCGCAGATGCAGAGCGTCATCGTACTGTCTATCAAGATCTACAACGTATCGCACCAACTCTGCTGCTCAAAAGCCGTGGTGAGACGTATCAAGAGAATTTGGAGTCTGCGCTCAAGATTGGCATCGCTCTCGACAAGCAATCGTCAATGGAACAACGAATTCAACAACATCAACACGCCATGGCTGAATTCAAAAGTCATTTCTCGCTCAAACAAACCGTCCAATTCGCTGTCGTGTCGGATAAAGGTATGTGGTTACATAGCCCTGCATCTTACGCAGGGGGCGTGCTCACCACATTAGGCATTGCGAGCCCTATTGTGAAGCCAACAGAGAAGGCATATTTACCAACCAGCTTTGAGTTGTTGTTGAAAACCAATCCGGATTGGTTGCTCCTTGGTGCTTACTCTCATCCAAACATTGTTGATGATTGGCAGAAAAATCCGTTATTCAATGTACTAGCCTCTGCAAAAAAACAGCAAGTTGTAGAAGTGTCACCAGCACTTTGGTCATTGAATCGAGGCATGTTAGCGGCAGAACAAATGGCGAAAAATCTTGAGCAGATCTTGGATCCATCATGAGTACGATGTTGTTCCCTAAAAGTAAGCGATTCTGGCCAATAGTGTCGTGGCGAGTCATATTATTTACGGCATTAGTGTCGTTTTTGGCACTATCTGGTTACGCGGCCTCTATGACCGGGTGGTCTAATTTCTCTTTAACATTGAGTGACTTGATTCACTACTGGTTTGCGTTTGATGAAAACAATATGACTCATCAAATATTGGCGACACTAAGAGCGCCAAGAGCTTACGCAGGGTTGTTTATTGGTGCGAGTTTGGCCGTCGCTGGGTTATTGATGCAAGGTTTGACGCGCAATCCACTCGCGTCTCCGTCGATTCTTGGCATTAACGCTGGCGCAGCCTGTTTTATGGCGTTAGCTGCAATAGGCATACCTGTGGTTAGTGATTTAAACCCAATCCTTAATGCTGTTCTTGGTGCATTGCTAAGCGGCGGTGCCGTGATGCTCCTCGGTGGTTTTTTCTCCGAACGTTCTCATCCGTTACGTTTGGTTCTCGCGGGTATCGCCATTACTGCGTTATTGCTCGGACTGACACGAGCGGCGCTGATTCTTGCTGACGACATGGCTTATAGCGTCTTGCATTGGCTTACTGGCTCACTGTCTAGTGTGGATGATGAGCAATGGCAACAGCTTTGGCCGCCTGTAGTGATTGGTTTGGTGTTGGCAATGAGTCTTGCTCGCAACCTCAACTTACTGGCACTTGGTGAAGAGGTTGCAGTGGGGTTGGGCAGTAACATCAGGTTTACTCGCCTCGTGAGTGGACTGACGATCGTGTTGCTTGCCGGAGCAAGTGTCGCTATCGCAGGGCCAATTGGCTTTGTTGGATTGTTAGTGCCTCATTTGGTTCGACCTATGGTCGGGCACAATTACCATTTACTGATTCCTATTTCAGCATTGGCCGGCGCAGCATTGGTGTCTTGGTCAGATGCACTGTCGCGAGCGATTGCTTTCCCGACTGAAACACCCGTTGGTGTTATTACTGCTTTGCTCGGAACACCTTGTTTTATTTTGATTGCGACGAGGAGATCTTAATGCACCATCACACTAAGATAATTTTGTTATCAGGGATTCTCATATTAGTGGCATCCGCAGGTTTGTTTGTCGGCGCAGCTTCGCTTTCTGTTTCTCAAGTCATCGAACATTTGGTCGCGTTTTCCAGCGACGACTTTGTTATCAATCAGTATCGGCTACCACGTATGTTGCTCGCGATAAGCGTGGGCGCAGGGTTAGGGCTTTCAGGGGTATTAGTGCAAGGTGTGATACGTAATCCGTTAGCATCGCCTGATCTTATGGGTATTAGCGCCGGGGCAGGCCTTGCTGCGACAGCGAGTTTAGTTTGGTTCCCCAATGCACCAGTCAGTGTGCTTCCGGTTGTGGCGATGTTCGGTGGGGTATTGGCTGCTGGGCTGATTGCTGTATTGGCATGGTGGTCAAGGCCTACCCCCGCTAAATTGGCGCTGATTGGTATTGCAGTGAGTGCGTTTCTGGCCAGTTGTATCGACTTCTTGCTGGTCACCAACCCGATCGAGATCAACACGGCTATGGTGTGGCTTACTGGCAGCCTTTGGGGACGAAACTGGCAGCAAGTCCCGTTTATTTGGAGTGCGCTGCTCTTGTTGTTACCCATGGCATTATGGTTGGCGTGGCGATTAGATGTGATGGGGCTTGGCGAGGAAAGTGCGACCACATTGGGCACTAATCCAAAACAGATTCAAGCTCTCGCGTTATTGGCCGCTGTATTGCTTGCCAGTGTTAGCGTTTCTGTTGCTGGAACGATCAGTTTTGTGGGTTTATTGGCGCCTCACGTAGCACGCTTGTTGTTTGGGCATAATCATAAGTTGTTAATCCCAGCATCTGCACTGGTAGGGGCAATTCTGGTTACCAGCGCTGATGGGTTGGCCAGAGGTCTACAACCACCTATTGAATTGCCAGCAGGCGTTCTCACGTCTGTGATTGGCGCGCCTTATTTCATCTTTCTTCTCTATCGTTATCGAGGTTGGTAACCATGCTTAAAACGCAGAATCTTTCCGTCGCGTACGGCAAACAAACGATCATACCGAACCTGTCGGTTTCTATCCCTAAGGGAAAAATCACCGCATTGATAGGACCTAACGGGTGCGGTAAATCTACCTTGTTAAAGACGTTAGTCAGAATTAACAAACCAGTGGCTGGAGAGGTGTTGTTTGAAGACAAACCGCTATCAAGCTATGGCGATAAAGCGCTTGCTCGTTCGTTGTCACTTCTTCCGCAAATCTTGGTAAGCCCTGAGGGGATCACGGTAAGAAAGTTGGTCGAATATGGCCGTTCGCCTTATGTGTCTCATTGGGGGAGGCTAGGGCAGGACGATCAAAGGATTGTCGAACAAGCTATGCGTGATACAGGTGTGCTTGAGTTTGCTGATAAGCCTGTTGAGTCACTGTCTGGTGGCCAGCGTCAAAGAGCATGGATTGCGATGGTAATTGCACAAGATACGGATGTAGTGATGTTGGACGAGCCGACCACATACCTTGATATGTCTCACCAAGTGGAATTAATGAACCTGATGCAACAGATGAATGCCAAAGGAAAAACGGTGGTTGTTGTGTTGCATGACCTGAACCAAGCCAGTCGTTACTGCGACCATTTAGTGGTTCTGGAAAAAGGGAGTTTAATAGCAGAAGGCTCGCCTGATGAGGTGATGACCGAAACTATGCTCAGTAAGGTGTTTGATCTCAAAGCGAGCGTGTTTCGTGACCCTATTTCAAATACGCCAATGTGTGTCGCGATTTAGTTATCTGTTCTGAACAACGAGATCACCAAGGCACAAATAACAGAACACAGGCAAGGAAGCCACATTAGATTAAGTCGTCTAAACTTAAGGTTTGTATGTAGTCAAAGCAGAACAATTTGGGCTCTAAAAAACGTTCTCGAAAATAAACGTAAATTAACCCTTTACCTCAACTTAACTTGAGGTATTAGGATATGCAACGTTGCTTACGAGAATACTTTAAGGAGAGAAGAATGATCCAACTTGAACATGTAAATTTAGTGGTAAAAGACATCCCAGAAATGCTGGTTTTCTATAAAGCGGCGTTCCCTCATTGGTATGTCCGTGATGAGGGACAAGGGGAGTGGTCAGGCAAGCCACGTAACTGGCTGCATTTTGGTGACGAGTACCAATACATCGCGTTGAGCGATCACGGTGAAGGTGAAAATAGAGATTTGGCAGGGCATTCGATTGGCCTCGCACACTTCGCTTATGTGACCAATAATATCGAAAGCGTAACCAAGCGGCTTGTTGATGCGGGCTTCCCAATTGCCAAACCCGGTGCCGAAGAACCTTATCGTAAAAACGTCTACTTTGTGGATCCGGCGGGCTTTGAAATCGAGTTTGTTGAGTATTTGAGTGACGATCCAAAACTACGTAACGCTACAAGCTAGCCGTAATACGCCGCTTTATTAAAGTTGGTTAGCTGAATGAAAACGCGCTAGAGCATTTATAGAAAAGGGCATTGTGGAATAATCCGCAATGTCCTTTTTAGATCTATTTAATCGCTGATTAGCTAAATGGTATTCAGCTCTGTTATTTGGCTATCTACTTAGCTCTAAACGGCACCAACAGTTGTTTGCCAAACACATTGATAAGAGCACCCGTCACAATAAGGCCACCACCTAGGTAGGTCCAAACTGATGGAATCTCATTGAACACCCAAACACCTAATAGTGCTGAGAATACGATCTGAACGTATGAGTAAGCTGAAGCTTTACCAGCCGCTTGAGTTTGCATTGCTTTGGTCAAACCATATTGGCCGATCTGAGTGAAAATCCCGACCAGAACCAGCATCATGGTTAAGAAAAGGCTAGGCCACACAAAGTCGTTCCAGATCAGGGCGGTCGATATTGGCAGAGCGACCAGTGGGAAGTAAAAGATGATCACTGAGCTGTCTTCAGTTTGGCTAAGCTTTCTTACAATCACATAAGCAATTGAGCTACCAAACGCGCCACACAACGCCAGCATAATACTGAATAGCGGCAACTCGCTGCTCGCGCTGCTGTTCATGCTTGGCTGTACCATTACCGATAATCCCGCTAGGCAGAATACAATGCATATCATGGTCGACTTTTGGACGCGTTCTTTCAGGAACAGTACGCCAAGTAACGCAGTAAATACGGGATGAACGTATTGTAGAATGGTCGCTTCTGCTAATGGCAAAGTGGTCACAGCGTAGTAAACACACATCAAGGCTGCGGTGCCTACCGCGCCACGAACAAACAACAGAGGCTTGTTATTGCCCCAGATAGAAATGCCTTTTCGTTTGACGTCGATGTAGCTGATGATCAACGACACCAAAGCCCTTGCTGCAACAATTTCAAATACAGGTATGCCGTAATTGCTAACGTATTTCACACAAGCTGACATCAGTGCGAATCCAAAAGCAGAAAGGATCATGAACCGAACCCCTACAGGGATCAGTGAAAAAGAGAAAGAAGGCATAAAAATATCAATTGGTTGAGGGGAAAAGGAATCATAACGTAGTTTAGAAGAGCCGACCAAAGTCTTTGTCCTGTTCTGGTCAACTTGATTCAATTAATTCTCATTTCAGTTCTGTTCAAAACTCATCCCACATAACATCGGCGATAGCTCAGTTTTATAAAATCATCATCAACAGAAGGTGACGCTAATTCAACTCTGATTTATCCGTCGTTTTAATTGTCGTTCTTATTCATATCATTCTTGTGAATTTATAATGAGAGATATGTTCTATGAAACCAATCAATACCCTACTCATATCCGCACTTGCAGTTTGTTCTTTTAGCTCAGCCACTTATGCTGACACTATTTTGCATGCTTTCAATTGGAAGTATTCGGACGTAACGGCCAACGCCGATCAAATTGCACAAGCTGGCTATAAGAAGGTGCTTGTTGCACCTGCGATGAAGTCTAGCGGCAGCCAATGGTGGGCGCGTTACCAACCTCAAGATCTGCGTACCATTGATTCACCTTTAGGCAACAAACAAGATTTAGCTGCAATGATTGCCGCACTCAAAGGTGTGGGCGTCGATGTGTATGCCGATGTGGTACTCAACCATATGGCGAATGAAAGCTGGAAGCGAAGTGACTTGGATTACCCAGGCACTGAAGTGCTAAACGATTATGCGAGCCGTTCAAGTTACTATGCTGACCAGACTCTGTTTGGCAGCTTAGCACAAGGTTTTGTCTCGGCTAACGATTTCCATGCCGCTGGCTGTATTTCAGATTGGAACGATCCTGGTCACGTTCAGTACTGGCGTTTGTGTGGTGCCGATGGCGATGTAGGTTTACCTGACCTTGATCCGAATAACTGGGTGGTTTCGCAGCAACGTTTATATCTGAAAGCGCTAAAAGATATGGGGATCAAAGGTTTCCGTATTGATGCGGTAAAACACATGAGCCAGTACCAAATCGATCAGGTATTCACGTCTGAAATTACTGCGAACATGCATGTGTTCGGTGAAGTCATTACCAGCGGTGGAGCAGGGAACAGCGGCTATGAGTCATTCTTAGCGCCGTACCTGAATAATACTAATCACTCCGCGTACGATTTCCCGCTGTTTGCGTCGATTCGCTCGGCATTCTCAATGGGCGGTGGCTTGAACCAACTGCATGATCCTAAAGCGTACGGCCAAGCATTGGATGATAATCGCTCAATTACTTTTGCGATCACACATGATATTCCAACCAATGACGGTTTCCGTTACCAAATTATGGATCCACAAGACGAGCAGCTTGCTTACGCTTACATCCTTGGTAAAGATGGTGGCACGCCACTGATCTACAGTGATGACCTACCGGATTCAGAAGACAAGGATAACGGTCGTTGGGGCGATGTTTGGAATAGCTCGAATATGAAGAATATGCTGAGCTTCCATAACGCGATGCAAGGTAAATCGATGACGATGATTTCGAGTGACCAATGTACTTTGCTGTTTAAACGTGGCAAAGAAGGCGTTGTTGGTATTAACAAGTGTGGCGAAACTCGTGGCGTGACGGTTGATACCTACCAACATGAATTCAATTGGAATGTTCAATACAAAGACGTATTAAGCAGCGCGACAGAAACCGTGACTTCTCGTTACCACACCTTCAACTTACCGCCACGCAGTGCGCGTATGTTTAAGCTTTAATGTTTGCTCAACAAAGTAACGGGTAGAAAGCATAAGCCGCAGCGACTGCTGCGGCTTATTGTTTTGTAAACGAGTCGTTTTGCAACTGGCGCGTTTTTACGAGCCAAATGTTTAGAAAGGCGAACGACTATTGGCAATGGCGAACTGTTGGTAAAGCTCCGCCACTTCGACTGGGTTGAACTCGTCTTTGTAAGTTAGCTCACTGAGTCGGTGTGTGATGTTTTGCAGTTCATGCGACCGTTGCTGAGCACGCTGCTGATAGCGTTTGAATGCCTGCTCTGTACCTTCAAAGTTGGAGGCAATGCTTTGTGCCAATACGTAAGCGTTCTCAATGCCCAAGCTGAACCCGATACCCATGGTCGGCAGCACAGCGCAACAAGAATCTCCCAGCAGAACAGCATTGCCGCGATACCAAGTATCAAATGGGGCGACATCGGTGAGTGGAGAAGGCAAGATCTTCGATTCAGGCGTATCTCGGATCATATCCAGTAAATAGCTTGGGTAGTGAGAGAATTGCTCTAACACGGTTTGTTTAGACAGCGTTTCACCTTCTTGAACGGCACACGCAGCAAACCAGTATTTACCTTGGGTTTCTCGGTCGTAGGTGTAGGTTACGATACGAGATTTATCACCCGCAAAAACATAACACTCATCATCGCTGATTTCAGGTGCTTTGAAATCAATCTCACCACGGCAGCAATAGACGTTCGGTTGTCTTAACGACACATCAGGCGCGACAAACTTTCTCACTTGAGAGAACACACCGTCGGCACCCACAATAATATCCGCATCAATGGGTTCGCCGTTGATCAGAATTTGCGGCTCATCGTCGTTTTGAACAACAGTGCAGGTTTGGTTAGTGACGATGCAGTCATCTCCTAGCTCATTTAATAGCAGTTGGTATAAACGGCTGCGGTGAAATAAACCAATTGGCGCGTTAGCTTTACTCGGAGAGTCACTCATATTAAGTGTGTTGATGGGCAACCCTGTCGCCGTTAATGTCGAGATGGTATCGACTTGGTTACACGCAGCTTTGACTTTATCGACACCAACCAGTGCCGCAAGTACTTGCATGCCTTCTGGCCACATAATGATGCCAGTACCGTCAGCACGTGGTTGTGCTGCTTTTTCGTATATTCGAGCTTTAATACCAAATTTACGCAATGATAATGCAAGTGCCAAACCATTCAGCCCCGCACCAATAATTGCAACTTTTAGACGTTGTTGTTCCATGACTTTCTCCTAAGAATAAGATGCCAATATCTGTGTACTGGTTCATAGGGCGTAAGATAGGTCATTCGAATCGATAAATAAACGTTATAAATTATAAGGTTAATGCAGTTTTAAAAAATGAGGCACCGATCCCCTAATAATCTTGGATAACACCAAACCAATGGTTCTGATGGGATAGTGATTTAAGCAACTCGATCTCTTTTGCTGTCTCTTCCCTAAGCCATTCAATAAGGTCATTGATGATAGGCGTGTGAGTACGTTGGTGCATGAAGTAAGTCCAAGCACTGTGTTGGATTTTTGCATTCTTAGGGCAGTATAAGAAGCCTCGCTGGAGATCTTGTTGTACTAACAATAGATCCGTGACCGTAACCCCTTCTCCGGATAAACAGGCACTGAGTGCCATATCTAAAGACAAGAAACTGGTATTTCTGACGGGTTTCTTTGGTGGGAATTCAACATCGGCCAACCACACTTTCCAGTCGTGATGATCTAAGGTCGGGTGGAGCCTTGGTAAGGTTAAGATCGAATCGAGGTCGGTGTCTTTATTCGTTAAGTTGGCAGAATTCGTTAAGCTAGTCGAGCAGACCGGTGCCATAAACTCTTCACGCAAGAAGGTGATGTCAGGTGCTTTGTCATAGCGCTTTTTGAAGCGCGTGTGGAAGATCAGTAGATCATACTCACTACTATTAATCGATTCGTCTTCTTCAATTACAGGAACAATGACGATCTCATGATCTTGATAACGCTCGTTTAATTCCCTGACTTTAGAGATCAATACTCGCGTCGCGAAACTCAAGGTCGCTTTGATCACGATACGTTTCTGCTTGGGCTCACTCCAAGAGGCAATGACAGCTTCGATATTGCCGTAGCTTTCACGCAAAGCCACATACAAATCATGACCTTGTACCGTTAATTCAATCGCTCGATGCTTACGAATAACCAGTGATGCGTTTAACTCATCTTCAAGCTGTTTGATCTGTCGGCTGATTGCACTTTGTGTCACATGCAGCTCTTCGGCAGCCAGAGTAAAGCTCATCAGTCTTGCAGCAGCTTCAAACGCTTTTAAGCCATTATGTGAGGATGGCAAGCTAGGATATGGGGTCATAATTCGTTCGCATGAGTTTATGGAATGTTAGAGTCGCAAATTTATCAATTGAACGCCAGCCCCATCGATCGTATTTTGGGCGAAATTACCTGAGGCGCTCATGAAAAAAATACTCACTCTTGCATTCCCTTTGATCATTTCACAGCTGATCTCTATGGCGTTAGTCCTTACTGATGTTTGGATGATGTCGCGTATCAGTGTGTCAGCCCTTGCGGCTGGTGGCTTAGGCGCCTCTATCTACTTTTTCATCTTCATTATTGCGAGCAGCACCGTGGGTTGTGTCGCGAACTTGATTGCGATTGCTTATGGTCAGCGGGTCGCACGCCCAGAATTTGGTAATACGCAAATTAGATTGGCTGTGAAAGGCGCAACCATGTTGGCATTCGTGCTCAGCGTGACCCTAATGGCCAGCTTCTGGTTTGCTCCGTTGGTATTAGAAGCAGCCAAACAGCCGCCAGAAGTGATCACTTTAGCGATGGAATATGTACACGCCTTGAAGTGGGTGATGTTGCCTTCGCTTATCTTATTGGTGCTTCGCGGCTTAACCAGTGCGTTTGGTAATGTGCGCTCTATTCTGGTGATGTCTATTATCACCGTAATTCTGAATGTGCCAGTCAGCTACTTCTTAACCTTCCAATTAGACATGGGCTTAACGGGTTTAGGGCTAGGTACGGCTATCGCGGCATTTATCGTGATGGTTGGATACACAGTTTGGGTATTCAAACGTGACGAATTCAAGCAGTTCGCCCCTTGGTTAAATACAGAAGAGTATTCAATTAAGTTGATGAGTCCGCTTTTAATGATGGGTTTACCTATCGGACTAGCGGCATTACTTGAACATGGCCTTATTTACGGCGGCACCTTGATGGCGGGCACGATCAGTATTGCTTCGTTAGCCTTACACCAAATCCTGCTGCAATGCTTAAGCTTCACCTGGAACTTCAATTTCGGTTTCTCACAAGCTGCGGCGATTTTGGTGGGGCGTGATTTCGGTGCGGGTAATTACGAAGGGATCAAAAGAACCTCGATTCTCAGCTTTATCTTAGTGTCGGTGTTGAGCGTTGCTTTGTCTGCCGTGTTCATCATATGGCCGGAAATTATCGCGTCTATCTTTAAGCTGGACGATGGCACTGGCGCGATGACCTCATTGTTGGCTTCTGTTATCTGGGTAGTGGCGTTGTGCTTTATTGTCGATGCTTGGCAGTTACTGGCAATTAACTTGTTGAGAGGGATGAAGATTGTCTCCATGCCAACAGTGATGACTGCTATCGGTTACTGGGTATTTGGCCTACCTGCCGCTTGGTATTTGATGCCAAAATTCGAATTGGCGGGGATCTGGGGCGGAATCGGCGTGGGTTTGGGCGTGACAGGTATTCTGCTGCTTATCCAATTGATGCGTGTCATCCAAAAGAACAGCCAATCTCCGGATTTGTCGAATCATGCTTATACGTGATTTGCTAATGGTGTACTGAACACAAAAAAGCCGCAGTCATCATAATGACTGCGGCTTATTGTTGTCTATTCAGGTTCTCCCTTTTCTGGGGGAGATGGGAAGAATCAATATCAGGATTAGGGGCAGCTATTGTCTACCAGACGATTTATTGCCAGACTACTTTCTACCAGACTATTTTCCACCAGACTACTTTCCACCAGACTACTTTCCACCAGAGAGCGCAGACTTCATCATGGTTTTGAACTGCTCTTTCTGCTCTTCAGTTAACACATTATAAATGTTGTTCTTGAGACGCATCTCTTGCATCACCATCGACTTCTCGGTTGCTTGAACGGTGTCGATGATCTTTTCCATCTCGGCTTCATTGAAATCAGGTTGAGTCACAAGGCTGATCTGTTTCTTCTTGAGCTCGATTGCGCTATCCATGTCAATCTGTGTTCTATCAGATTGGTAGCCTTCAACAAGGGAGATGACTTCCGCGTGTTGCTCTTCGCTTAGGTTTAAAGAAGCAATAACCATTTGCAGCGGGCTCACTGCTGGCTGTGGCGGTTGTTGTGGTGATGAAGCACTCACAAACGGAGCGGTAACGAGTAGAGCTGAAGCAGTTAATACACAAAGCGACTTTTTCAGTGATTTCATTGAATTTCTCCTGTTAGTGGAAACATGAGTATAGATGGCGAAGCTGAACTCGATATGAACACGCTGTTCAGTTAAGTGTGCTCAGCGATTTACGTTCACTTAAATTCGTTCAGATAAGTACCTTCAAGTAAGTAGATAGTGGGTTAGACCTTGGTCTTACAGAAACTGAGCGCAAAGGTGACTAGAATGATTTGAGTTGCTCACCGTTTTATCAAGGAATACACAAATGGAAGTTGGATTGTTCTGGGCTGAAAAAGGAATGTTAGTGCTTGGCGCACTGTTTGTTTTGACGAGCATGATGCAGTATGGAAGACGCAGTAGTGATTGGAAGGGCGTGATTACGATGTTTTATAAGCGTATCCCAATGAGTATCGCGGAATACAAATGGTATCGTTTGGGTATCGCTTTATTGGTGTTTGCTGTGGTTATACGTTTCGCATTACTGATTTTATGGCCTTCATATCAGTTCTAGTTGTTCACATTACGTCTCTTGTCATAGTTACATAAAGCCGATAAATGAATGAGCAAACCGAGCCTTAATAAACTCACTTATTAAGGCTGCCATTTCATAAATTAGCTCTATTGCTCTATCAAAAAGTGCTATTACTCTATAATGATGAACGGTTATTACCTTTGTAGCATATTGTTTTTCATGAAGAATAATGCCAGATAATAACTCACCTGCTTGTTCCATCATTCTTACTAATAATCTACACATAAATTCATTCACCCCGTACCTGATACTATAATGTTCTGTTACACTCGTCCGAATTAGCTTTAATTTGTCGGTGGTGCATTTATGTCGTTCCCAGTTCTTATATGTGATGATTCTGCGTTAGCAAGGAAGCAGATGGCTCGATCACTGCCTAGTTCTCTAAATGCAGATATAACTTTTGCTGTTCATGGGCTTAATGCACTTGAAGAGTTAGCTCAAAACCAATTTAAATTGATGTTCCTCGACCTCACCATGCCGGAATTGGACGGCTATGGCACTTTGGAAGAGATGCAACGTTTGGGTGATACCACGCCCGTTGTCGTTGTTTCGGGTGACATACAACCAAAAGCACAACAGAAGGTTCTGGATCTCGGCGCCAAAGCGTTTTTACAAAAGCCAATCGATAAAGAAGCGCTAAAAGCTATCTTACGTGAGCATGTTGAGCCGCCAAAACAGCCTCAGATCATTACTCCAACCGCTTTAGAACTGCCAATACTTCGCAGACGCGATATTTATATGGAAGTCGCGAACGTAGCGATAGGCCGTGCCGCTGATGCACTGGCTCGTCATTTTAATGTATTTGTCCACTTACCACTTCCGAACGTCAACATCTTCGAAGTGAGCGAATTGCACATGGCGCTTCGTGACTTAGCAGACAACGACCAAGTTTCGGGTGTTTGCCAAGGTTTTAGCGGAGAAGGCATTGCAGGCGAAGCATTAGTCTTGTTGAGTGATTCTAGTGTGAGCGATCTTAAGAAGCTCATGAAGGTGCCAACCGAAAGCGAACAGCTAGAAGAATTAGAGTTGTTGATGGATGTATCGAACATCTTAGTCGGCTCTTTCTTGAATGGATTAGGGGAGCAGTCAGAAGTTCGTTTCTTCCAGAGCTCTCCTGTACTGCTAGGTCAACACATCTCGATTGATTCGGTGATTGAAAATACCAGCGGCTCGTTCAAAAAGACCATGACCTTTGAAGTCAGCTACAACATTGATGGTACTTCTATCCGTTGTGATCTTCTATTTATGTTCGTTGATGAGTCTCTGCCTCTTCTAGACAACAAATTGGCCTACCTAATGGAGGAGTTTTAATATGCTGAATCTTCCTGCTGAATTTGAACAGTTCCACTGGATGGTCGACATGGTTCAAAACGTCGATATGGGGCTGGTGGTTATTAACCGTGATTTTCAGGTACAAGTTTGGAATGGCTTTATGACGCACCATAGCGGTAAGCAATCGCATGATGCGATCGGTAAGTCTATCTTTGAACTGTTCCCTGAGATCCCAGAAGAGTGGTTTAGGCTGAAAACCAAGCCAGTCTATGACCTAGGTTGTCGCAGTTTCATTACATGGCAACAAAGGCCTTATCTGTTTAAGTGCCGCAATGTTCGCCCTGTAACTCAACAAGCCGATTTCATGTATCAGAACGTGACGCTAAACCCAATGCGCTCACCAACAGGGCAAGTCAACTCATTGTTCTTGTCTATTCAAGATGCGACCGCTGAAGCGTTAGTCTCTCAAAAGAACTAGATCGCTCTATTCGCCAAACAACGCATTCCTATACGCGTATTAGCATCAGTCTAATCAGCGAATAAAAATGGCTAAGGTTAACCACCTTAGCCATTTTTTTGCTTTCTATTCTTCAAATCTTACCTTTTCCCCAGTTCTTCACGCCAACCAATCCTCTTTTTCTGAGCGCTTTGCAGAGTCTTCTAGGTTACATGAACGAAAGGGCGGCGACGAAACGCGCTTTTGGAACCGTAATGCCACGGGTTAATAGAGATTGGTTTTATAAAGTGCAAGTTGAGAAGGGGCATTTAATGGAGTGTGAAGGTTGAATTATCAAACCCAAGTGAATATTGGTCTCTAGATTGAGTCCTTTTCACTCTACTTTTCTAAGTGACCGCAAAACAGAAACGTCACGAGATTAGCCAATTTGGTCAAAAACAGATAAAAATTGGAAAATAATCGAATTTATTTAAGAAAAAAGGCATTTTTTTGTTGGAGAAAAGTGTGGTTTTTATGTGATTTCGAGGCACTTTCTTCACATATTTGCATTATGAGGGCGATATTGTGTGAAATATGAAGGAAAACGATTGCGCAATAAACCAACAGCGTTTGCGTGAATGGTTCGCTAAGTTATTAATTAATATGAATTTAGTTGGGAAGTGTAACTGAGAGAGTTTTAGCGAATATGGAATCTTTGAGAGGATAGCATAAAAAAAAGTGAAATATCAGACTTGCTGTTACTAAATCACGACCTATAATGCTGAAAACCGGAGCGTCTGCCAACGCTCCGGTTTTTTTGTGTCCGAAGAAAAGTAAACTCGTCTGCCAACGGTTTTACTACGCATTTCGCGAGAGACACATAATTTTATGAATCAAGGAAAACACCATGCGTATCGAACAAGAACTTAAGTTAGGTTTCAAAGATGTACTCTTCCGTCCGAAGCGTTCTACCCTTAAAAGCCGTTCTCAAGTTGAATTAACCCGCGATTTTACATTCAAGCATAGCGGTCGTCAATGGTCTGGTACTCCAGTAATTGCAGCGAACATGGATTCGGTAGCAAGCTTTGAAATGGCAGCTGCTCTAGCAGAGCACGGTGTTATGACTGCAGTACACAAGCACTACACAGTAGAGCAGTGGGCTGAGTTCGCTAAAACAGCAGACAAGAAAACACTGAACAACGTATTTGTATCAACAGGTACATCTGAAGCTGAGTTCGAGAAAGTTAAGAAGATCATGGCTCTTAGCGAAGAGTTTGTATTCATCTGTATCGATATCGCTAACGGCTACTCAGAGCACCTTGTTGAGTTCGTACAGAAAGTACGTGCTGAATTCCCGACTAAAGTTATCTCTGCAGGTAACGTTGTAACGGGTGACATGGTTGAAGAGCTAATCCTAGCTGGCGCAGACATCGTTAAGGTTGGTATCGGCCCTGGTTCTGTTTGTACTACACGTGTTAAAACAGGCGTAGGTTACCCTCAACTTTCTGCAATCATCGAGTGTGGCGACGCAGCACACGGCCTTGGCGGCATGATCATCGGTGACGGTGGCTGTTCATGTGCGGGTGACGTATCTAAAGCGTTCGGCGGCGGTGCTGACTTCGTAATGCTAGGCGGCATGCTAGCTGGTCACTCTGAGTCAGGTGGTGAAGTTGTAGAGCAAGACGGTAAGCAATACATGAAGTTCTATGGAATGTCGTCTCAGTCAGCTATGGACAAGCACTCAGGTGGTGTTGCTAAGTACCGTGCTGCGGAAGGTAAAACTGTTTTACTTCCATACCGTGGTTCTGTTCATTACACGATTTCTGACATCCTTGGTGGTGTACGTTCAACTTGTACATACGTAGGCGCAGCAAAGCTTAAAGAGCTAACTAAGCGTACGACTTTCATCCGTGTACAAGAGCAAGAGAACAACGTATTCGGTAAAGAGTAATCTGAACGAGTTCGAATAGTTTGAAAATCAAGGGCCGCTTTTAGCGGCTCTTTTTTGTTTAAGCGGTGAACCAATTTATTTAGAACCATATTTGAGATCTGAATCATCACCAATTCATTGATACTTAAGAGTTGCAGCGATTTTTTTGGGTAATATTGATTTTTTTATTTGTATTGTGAATGTTTGTTGAAATTTTAATCACTGTTCTTAGGTCTATATTAATTGTATCTAAGGAATAGGAACTAACTTATGAAATGCAATCAACTAAACTGGAGAGTCGCTCTCTTATTGGCATCAAGTATTATAATTACAGCTTGCGGTGGTGGCTCAAGTGATTCTACGAATTCTTCTATTCCTGAAAGTGCAGTATCGTATAAAGTCACATTTTCGAGCAATTGGACTTCGACTAGCTTCCCGACAAATTACCCTTCAAACTCTCACTTCTCACCACTTATAGGAATGACACATAATACATCAGCAAGCTTGTTTCAAAGAGGTAGTCAATCTAGCTCTGGTGTTGAAGAAGTAGCTGAGACTGGCAGCACTAATGTCATCAAATCAGAAATTGGGGATATTCAAAATTTAGGTAACAGCCAATCCTTAATTGAAGGAGGTGGACTTCCTAATGGACAGAGTCAATTAGAATTAACATTCGATATCGATGAAGATTTCCCTTTAGTTAGCATAATTACTATGGTTGCTCCCAGTCCGGATTGGTTTGTCGGTGTTGATAGCTTGAACCTTTACCAAAATGGAACGTGGGTAGATCAAGTTCAAGTAGACCTTAAGGTGTATGACTCGGGGACTGATAGTGGAGTTACTTTTGGGTCTGCTAATTCAGATAGTTCCCCGAAAATGAATATAGAGCTTCTTACATCCAATATTTCTGATACCGATTTTGTTGATGGAATTCATCGAACTACGGGGGCGTATATCGGTACATTTACCTTTGAGCGTCAGTGATGGTTCCTTTTTCGTGTAACTTTTCTGTTTGACGAGAGATGTATATTTTGTCCATGTACGATTGGTATAAAGATCAAAGAGCCGATTTCATCGGCTCTTTTTGTTTGAGGTTTAGCTGGCACTTAGGAGAGTACTGAATCCCTAGCATCTTCTACTTCGCATAATTCGAAGGAAACAGTGCTCGTTTCGCTTCTTCATCACGTCCAGTTTTAAATTCAACGCAAAAAGCCCCTGATGGTATGTCAGAGGCTTGATGGTGTTCATTGTGTAGGGAAGGCTAGGGAGCCTTATTACTTACCCAATTAGAAGCGGAATTCGGCGCTTAGTGCGTAGCTGTTGTCTACGATTTTTGCTTCGTACATTGTGTATTCCAGTGCAACACGAACAGGACCTAGAGTAACACCCGTACCCACACCGTAGTAAATGTCGTCTGTATCACCTAGGTTACTTTGGAAGTGACCGATACCTAGACGACCGTATACGTCAAAAATCGTAATAGGTAGTGTTAGTTTTGTACTTGCTAACCATGCATCTGAATAAATGTGTTCGAAATCTTTGTGTGTATCAACAAAATCCGCGTATCCAGCTTCAACCGATAGTAGGTCATTAATCTGGTAGCCTAAGTAAAGGCTGTAGCCGCTATTCTCATCACTGAAATCTGTATTGTCGCTTTCAGCTTGGTACTCAGAATATAGGTAGCTAGCACCAATATATGGGTCAGCGCTTGCTTGAGTTACGAAGAAGATAGCAGCGATAGGAAGAATAAATTCGTTCAGTTTCATGGTTTAAAGCTCTTAATATAAAGGTTAACTAATGTTCCCTAATCCGTCAGCGGGTGATGTATCTACATCAATTCTTATGTCCTTATTGCAAGTGACTACAGGGAACGTTATGCCTTTCTCTCGTTTGCATGTCGCCCCTCACTTGCGGTGTGGAGCTATCATGCAGATTTTGTGATTCGCTGACATAACGTAAAGCTCACTAGTTCATAAAGTTTCATAACTTCAATATCAAGAAAATATAAAGTTAATCATTACAGTTATTTAGGCTCTATTTTTATTGAGAAAACTTTGGGATAACTCGTATTAATTTTTGCTTGTTCTGAGTTTTCACAATAACCGCCGTGAATTTTATGGAAATGCCTCTGAATGATGTCGGCTGAAACGAAAATTGTGAAAAATCACACACAACAGGTCGAAATTATCAGCAAAATCATTGGATTGCAGCTATGTTTAGACGATAAGAAGAGCCATAAAGAGTGAGTGAACGTGAATGCTTGAGAAAAACATCAGTTTTATCGTTGATGAGTGGCAGTTTATGCCTAACGAAGGGCAGATTCAGTTTGCTGATTCGTGTATTACGATTGATAACCGCCTCACTAAGTTGCTTGAGTTCTTATGTTTGAACCCGGGTTTGACTCATACGCGTGATGAGTTAATTGAAGAGGTGTGGAGTGGTAGTGTATTAACCGATCAAGTTGTCACCCAAGCGGTATTTGAACTACGAAAAGTTCTGAAAACACACAGTAAAAGGACAAGCAGTTATATTGTTACCGTTCCAAAGCGTGGTTACCGATTTGATGGCGAAGTGAGAGTTGAGAAAGTAGAGCTCCAAAAACCTGATCTCCAGAAAACAGCTCCCCAAAAACCCGCTCTCCAAAAAACTGAGCAGCTTGATGCTAATGAACGCCATGCAACGCCTGAAGCCAAAGAGTTTGTCAAAAGAGAAGATAGGGAAGAGGGCTATGTAAAGCCATCAGAAAATTCGCCAAGAAATAGAAAGCTGCATTACATACTGGCGTTTTTGGCGGTTGTCATTGTTTTACAATCATCATATATGAGGTTTTCTCAGAACAAACAAAGCCCTTCGCAAGCAAGCTCAACTCACTCATTAAGTCATTATGAATTTCGTTATGTTGTATTGAATGTAACGGAAGAGGTTAAGGCGCAACCAGAGCTCTATGGAATCGTAATTAAGCTGATTGAACATATTGGTTTTTATAGCAATATCAGAGTGGTTAAGTCTGATGAGCATAAGAAGTTGGCCGCGATTGAGTTTAATATCTCAACGGCAAAAAGCAGTGACGGCAAGAAAACACGGTTATTGGTGAAGTATGTTAACCGAGCGTCGGGAGGCGTGCATTTAAACCGCCGTTATTCCACCAACTTTGCTCGTTTCCATGAGACGTTTCCAGCGATGATCGACGATCTATTGCGTGCTATGTATATCGATGTGCCTGAAGAAGAGTTACAGCGCAATATTTCTGTGTTCCCACAGGATAAAGAATCGGTCAAGGCGTTGATGTCTGCGACCGGGGTTTCTTACAGCACCGTGGATTTTGATATGGCGCTTAAGTATTTTCGTGAGGCCAGAGCGCTGGCTCCAGATAACGCTTATGCTATTTCTGTGAGTTACATAAGTGAAGTGCTGGCGGTTTTCTCTAAAGATGAGGAAAATATTCAACCTAGAATTAAGGCGTTGAACGAGCAATATTCCTCATCTTTGTCTGCCATTCTTAAGCGAGGAAACAATCCTCGTGTTTGTGAAGCGAACGCAATATTAGCGCTGTCTCAAAGTGAGCCTGATAAGGCGTTAAAGATCTTGTTGTCGATTCCTTACAATCAACATACCCCTCTGACTTATTTGTTAATGGCTAAAGCAGAAGAGGCGCGTGGCCACATCATGGGTGCCAAAGAGTTGTATTTGCAAGCGACACAAAATACTTCTTCACCGATTGCATTGACGCTAGCCGGTCCGTTGTTCTTTGACAGTAATTTAGACAAACTGATTGAACAACTTCAGGGTGTCAAACTCGATGTTGACGGTAAATAGTGAAAGTTAAAAGCAGACAAAAGCGGTAGCACTAGAATTAGCAGCCGCACTGGAAATAGCAATCGCACTAGAAACAGCAACTGAAACCTAACTAATGCGTTTCGCTTCTCTATTACATGATAAGGCCTCGGTTACCGAGGCCTTTCTGTACGTGGAGAGTTCTTCTTTAAGACTTTAGTTACGCTTTTCTGCAACAGCAGAGAATTAGGATAAGTAATTAGGTTGCCGCTTGGGTGCTTGATTAGAGTATGAAACATCTTAATCTCAAGGATCTTTCCTTCGATATCATCCCCATCTGCAACAATTATTGAATCGCCAATTCGGTAAGGGAATACGAAGAAGATCAGAAAGCTCGCGGTGATATTACTCAGAATTGACCATTGGGCGATGAAGGCGACACCAAAAACCGTCACCAAGGACGAGATGAAAATGGTGAAGTTGCCATAGCCAATCCCACTGACGATGATATAGGTCGCAAACAGCAGTATGAACGAGAAAATGTTGAAGCAGCGAGTGATGAACATTGTGCGTGTCGTCGCGACAGACTTTACCTGTGCAAGGTTGATAACGGTCGTCGAAATAAAGCGCTTGAGAAGCCAATAGGCAAGAATAAATACAAGGGCAAGCAGCAAATCATATTGCTTTAGTGTATTAAAAATGTGGACTAGAAAGTTCGGCATAACGACCTCAGTTGTGATGAGCCGTTATTGTGCATAGTTGCTTGAATGTGCGCATCATCAAACGATTATCGTTTTATAATACGAGAAATGAATAGAAGCCATTTTTGATTTCAATAAACCTTGTCGATATGGATTTTAGTGGCAAGTTATTGATAAGTAGTACTTTATTTTTTTGTTTATATTTTTATAACTGATATGTAAGCCTTCTGTGATGTCTGATGTCATTCAATTTGTAGAATAAGCGCTCCTTTGTTCATCATCGAGTTAGTCATGACAATCATAGTTATAAAGTTAGTGTTTATTTATATCCATAAAAGGCGAAAAACCAAGCAGTCAAAGCCGTTAGAAATGAAGTTCTTTTAAGATGCTGACCTTACTCATTACTCAATTCATAATTTTCTGGACAGTAGTTGGTCGTATTCGCGCAACGTCTGTTTCTACACGCTTGAAATCGAGAGTCGGTACTGCTTCTAAAGGCTTTAAAGGAAATAGATAAGGATTGCTTTATAACAGACGAGCTTTATAACATGCGAGCTTTATAACGGACGAACTTAATAGAACGAGCTTAACTCACCAATCAAGCTCAGTTTTGACAATACGGCTCAGTGCGTAACTGAGCTTCGTATTCATGTTCTGAACGCTTAATTGGTGAGTGTCGGTAATAGAGTTATTGCTATTGCTATTGCTATTCAGCGAAGTTAGACGGGAATAACGCTCTAAGTGCCTCTTCATCACGTTCGGTTTTAAATTCAACGTCTTTGCCGATTTCGCGAGCACGCAGTGCGGCAGGGCGGGCGTTGATTGCATCGAACCAGCGCTTTAAGTTCGGGTAAGGTTCTAGGCCTTCTTCACCAAGCACGAACGGTGCTTTATCAATCCAACCCCATGCCGCGACATCGACGATGGTGTACTCATTTCCGACGAAAAACTCACGACCTTCCATATGTTTCTCTAACACTTCGTAGTGACGTTGTGCTTCGCGTAGATAACGATTTACCGCGTAATCTAAGCCTGCTGGTGCAGCATGACGGAAGTGTACTGATTGGCCAGAGTATGGACCAAGTCCGCTGGCGATAAACATCATCCAAGATAATAGTTCAGCTCTGTCTTCTGGCTGACCAGCTAGCTTGCCTGTTTTCTCAGATAGGTACAGCAGGATAGCGTTAGAGTCGAATACACGTTGTCCTTCGTCTTCAATCGCAGGCGTTTTGCCATTTGGATTGATTAAACGATATTCCGGTGTGTGTTGCTCGCCTTTTAAGGTATCGACAGGAACAAGTTCAAAATCTAGGCCTGTCTCTTCTAGAAACAGAGCTATCTTCATTGGGTTGGGTGTTTGGTGAAAATAGAACTTAAGCATGGGGTAACTCCTTGTATTGGTCACTCATTAAAGCATCACTTGAACGATCGTTCAATAATTGATTTTTGAATTTTCTGTGAATTGACTGATTTGATACCAAACCCTGTGCCTTTTGAACTTGGCTGTGTAAACGTGAATTATCGTCGACTGGTAGGGGAATCGCGTTTTAAGTTGCTGAAATAATGAACATAAAATGCACATTTAGGTTTGATGTTGAGCTTCGAAACTTAGGGGTTTAGATGGAATAGGCAGGTGGGATGCGAAGTTAAATATTCCAAAGTAATCAAGGGAGCTCCTTATAACTCGAAGCTATCTGGATATTTGAGCCTACTCTGGCGCATAAAATCGTGATCTGCAGCCACACCTTATGCAACAAATAAATATTAACCTTGGAGAGTAAGGTTTGGTTCACGGTTTTTTAATCTTGGCGGCTTACATTGGTGAGCAAATCTGATGTGAACACTTAACGACACAGGATCTTTCCATGAAAAAGAACATTATCGCCCTCGCTCTTGGTGGCATGCTCGCTTTTGGCGCAACACCTTATTCTTTTGCTGCTAACGATGGCGCTGTACAGGCTTCTGCGGACTACGCGCAGTTGGTGACTAAGCGACAAGTTGTAGACCAACTACTTCTTGATGCGTTGCAGGCGTTTAAGTCTCCAGCAAGAATTTCACACGCGGGCTTCACGGCTAAAATGCCAAGCAACATGGAAATTGTGACTAACAGATTGTTAGAGGCATACCAACTAGAACCTTACCGTACTGATTTGTTGATCTCGGCTGCTAATGCTCAGATCTACAACAAGAATGCGGAGCGTGCGATTGAGTTGTTTGAACAAGCATTGACGGTTGCGCCAGACGATGTCGACTTGCATGCGTATCTTGCGGTTTGGCAAAGATTTGAAGGCAATGAAAGTGAATCCTACAAGCATATGGAGAAACTGGAAAGCCTGAACAAGGGCAAAGCCGAAGACATCAAACGTATTTTTGCGACGGTTGACCGCGTGTTAGAAACACCACTGAAAGAGTCGGCAGACAAAGGTTTATTGGATGAGCACGGTGCCATCGTCACTTTGGGCTACGCGCTTAACCCTGATGGTTCTATGCATGAAATCTTGATTGAACGTCTTGAAACCACATTAGCAATGTCGAAAGCTAACCCAGACGCGATGATCGTGTTAACCGGCGGCGTGCCGAAGAACCATAAGACTGAAGGCAAGTTAATGGCGGATTGGCTTATCTCAAAAGGGGTAAGCAAAGATCGCATCATTGAAGAGAATTACGCGACCAGCACGGTAGGTAATGCCTTGTACAGTAGCTACGCGCTTGCTCGTCATGATATTAAACACGCGACCATTATCAGCTCGGCAAGCCATGTTCGTCGTGGTCAAACTCTGTTTGAAATCGCGAGCTGGCAAACGGGCCCTCAGGGCATTACCTTCGATACGGTTTCTTACCCAGACAAGCCGCTAGAAGATCTTAAGAAAGCGAGCAGTGGTGAGCTTCTAGGCATCTACCGTGACGCACTGAGAACGTATGGTATGTGGAGCTACCGCTCTTACCCATTGGAATCTCGTTAAGCCCAAGCATTATTTTCGTTTGGGAAAAGTACAGTTCGTGTTAAACCAAAGCTTCACTTGCTAGTACAATCGAGCACAGCTAGATGGTATGCTGTGCTCCTACTTAATTTAGTGTTTCAAAGGCAAAAAAATGAACCCGATTTTAGCAATGTTGAAAGAGAACAATATTAGCGACGAGCAGATCAGCGAGATTTTCAAGACGTTGACAGAGAACCCTCTTGCAGCAATGGCGACAATCAGCCAACTTGGTTTACCTCAAGACAAACTTCAAATGCTGATGGGCCAGGTAATGCAAAACCCTGCGCTAATCAAAGAAGCAGTTGAAGAGCTTGGCCTAGATTTTTCTAAGGTTGAAGCCGCTAAAGAGCAACTTCAAAAATAAGTGAATTTGAATGAGCTAATATCGAATTAGCTTAATCCACATTCAATAAAAAGGTCGTTTAAGTTCAGCAACAGGTTGTCTTAACGGCCTTTTTTGATCTTGGTGGCGATTTTTGACTTTGATTTGAGTGCTCTCAATCATCCTCTCCGACCCTATACATACCGACCATTCCAACACAATTGACAGCAACCTTGCCAAATACGTGCGACTACTGACAATTTACTTACTAGACTTAATTAACCTATGTGCGACCTGATATGTGCACCTTGATGAACAGAGTTTTTGGATGAAGAAATCCCTAAATAATAGGGCTAACCGATTTTGGCCATAAGCGCGGTTTATCTATGAGTCACATTAAGGAAAAGAATAAGAGGGCAACAAACTAAGCCCTTTATTGAGCAGTGATTTATAGGAAATGAGTTATGAAGTATTTAAAGGAAACCGCTTTAGCGAGCCTTGTGCTGGCTGGGCTTGTTGGTTGTGGCGGTGATTCAGGTTCATCAAGCAGCACGACACCCATTACCTTGAGCGTGAGTGATGCGCCCATTGATGATGTTAAAGACGTCACCGTGACATTCAGTAAGGTCGCTTTGCTTCCTCAAGAGGGAGGTTCGCCACTGATTTATGATGTGTATAAAACGGACGAAAACGGCGACTACGTTGATGAAAATGGCGATCCATTGCCAGATGGTGAGGATCCGATTCCATTAAGTGTGAATTTGTTGGATTACCAAGGTAGCGAGGCGCTTCCTTTGATTGAAAATGAGGTCATTCCGGTAGGCAGTTATAAGTTGTGTGTGTTCGCAAATGACGGCGATCATCCAACAGATCTATCTTACGTGATAGAAAACGATGATACGAATCGTGAGCTAACGGTGAAAGGTGAAGGCGCGTGCCCGCAAGGCGTGGGTAAAGAAGATAACGCTGGCGTACTTTACTTTAATGATTCATTTAACGTGAACCAACAAAGTAACGACTTTGTTGTCGAGTTCGATCTTCGACGTGGGCTAAAGAACAGTTCAAGTCTCCCTGATTACACCATTCAAAGAACGTCTGTGAGCCTTATCAATACGGTTGAGACAGGAAACATTGAAGGGACTGTTGCGAGTACAACTTTTGAAGCTTGTAACCCTACAAATGACAATACTTACGTTCAATCGGTTTATTTGTATGAAGGAAACGTCGACAAAGATGACATGACACCGATTGGTGGTAGTGAGGAAGTAAAACCCGTCACTTCAGCTTCGGTTGTGCTTGGTGAAGACCAAACTAATTTTGAATTCTCACTGGGCTTTATTGATCCAGGTACTTATTCATTAGGTTATACCTGTACTGCACAGCATGACAGTGATGAAGACAATGCAGCGCCACTAGCCGCTGGGTTCGCAATATACGAAGCTGAAAATGGTGTGCAAGTCACTGTTGGTCAAGACAGCCAAGTGTCATTCTAACCTTTATGTGAATGACGCTTTTTAATCAAAACGGCCTCTCATTTGGAGGCCGTTTTTGATCATGTCACTTAGCTAGCATGAATTTGATGCGCATTGAGTGTGACTCTAGGGAAGTGATGATGTAACTTTGTATCTCTTACTTGAACTTAGCGAAATGTACTCCGGCGTTGCTCATGAAATCTAGCTTAAGCATTCGATCTTACACCAAGCAATTTAATACCCATGCCCATGATGACCATCATCAATTGGTATTGCCAATCCAAGGCAGTATCAATATCGAAATGGTGGGGTATGTCGGCAAAGTGGCCGTGGGAGAATGTGTGGTGATTCCGGTAACCACAGCGCATGCGTTTAAGGCGGATGAAGCCGCGCGATTTATTGTCGCGGATATGGCGGAGTTGCCGCAGCACTTGTTGGAGCATGAGCTCTCGGTTTTCACGATCACACCACCTTTGATGAGCTTCTTATTGTTTGTTGAGAAGCAGTTGGAATATCAGGTCGATAGTGGCATTGAGTCATCAATCGTGGATGTGTTTTCACTGCTGTTAGAGCAACAACAAGTAAGCAAGAGCATCGACCCAAGAATCCGTGCGGTACAAAGGTTGATTGCGGATAACTACACCCAGCCGTTATCCATTTCACAACTTGCAAAAACGGCCTGTTTGAGCCCTACTCAATTCAAAAAACGCTTCAAAGAGTGCCTGGGGATCAGTGCGCTTAAATACATCACTCGATATCGCATGGAGAAAGCCCAAGCCTTGCTAACCCACACCGATTTACCGGTTCAGTTGATAGCCGAAAATGTGGGTTATAGTGATGTTTCTGCTTTCAGTCGTCGCTTCTCTCAGCACTTTGGAATGTCTCCAAGGGCGTTTCTAGGCTCAATGAAAGACAGTCTTTAGAAACAACAATAGCGTCCTTTCGGCAAACTAACTTTTATCAATCTTCACTATTATCTATTTCAGAACTGAAAATTGGGTAATAGAAATGAATCTTGCCATCAATCGCGTTAACGAATTCCAAACGGGCACTTTAGCCATCTTGTTTGCTTCTATTTTATGGGGCACGACAGGCACCGCTGCAAGCTTTGCTCCCGATCTAAGTCCATTAGCAATTGGTGCTTTCTCTATGGGCGTCGGTGGCCTAATGCAAGCGGGCTTGGCGTATCGAAAAATCCTCCTCGCCTTCGATAAACTTTTGCAGAACAAGAAGCTGTTGGCAGTGAGCGCTTTGGCTTTGGCGGTCTATCCTTTAGCTTTCTATTCTTCAATGAAATTATCAGGCGTGGCGATTGGTACCGTGGTTTCGATTGCAACCGCACCTTTCTTTTCGGCACTGTTAGAGTGTCTGATTAGCAAAAAGAATAATATCAACAAACGTTGGCTCACTAGCTTTGTGATTGGTGTGGTGGGTATTGGGTTGTTGGTGTTTTCAGAATCTTCATCGACGAATGAATCCGGTGATGATCTCAAGCTGTTAGGTATTGCTTTAGGTCTGGTCGCTGGGTTGTGTTACGCCATTTATTCTTGGGCGACAAAAGCACTGATCGATAAAGGGATTAAGTCACAAGCGGCGATGGGCAGTATTTTTGGCCTTGGTGCGATGCTGTTGCTACCAACGCTCTGGTTTACGGGGGAGAACCTGTTTTCCTCGCAGATTAACGTATTAGTCATCAGTTATCTGACGTTAATTCCACAATGCTTGGGCTATATCGCGTTCAGTTTTGGTTTACGCCACGTGACCGCGAGTAGCGCCAATCTGCTGACTCTGTTTGAACCAGTAGTTGCAGCGGTGCTTGCCGTCTGCGTTGTCGGTGAGCTGATTCCTTTTATAGGTTGGTTAGGTATGTTTCTGATTGTGCTGTGCTTGTTGATACAGTCGAAGCCATCTAAAGGAACGTTATAAGTATTTGTTTTGTTGAGCCTAATTGGAACTTATTCATGCGTAATTCTTATAATTGAATAAAATCAGTATCTCAGTTGTGAGAGTGCTGTTACTATCGCTATCAATAGTCGGGGGGCATATACCTTATTTGGTGTTTGCTGAGATCGTTAGTCGAGACCCGTTGAACCTGATTCAGTTAACACTGGCGTAGGGAACTATAAGCACTCGATCTACGTCTGCACTCATGAAGACTGTTCATGAATCTATTGCGACTTCTCCTTCGATCGGTGTTCGTTCTCCTACGTCTTGTAAGATAGTAGGAGCGACAATGACACACAGTTCTATTTCAAAAGATTTAACGCCAAAAACCTCAACTCCAAAATCCTCAACACAGCAGCACTCTGCTGAAGACACGATTCGCACGAATACTCCGATTGTTTTAACCATCGCGGGTTCTGACAGTGGTGGCGGTGCCGGTATTCAAGCGGATATTAAAGCCATGTCTGCTACAGGTAGTTTTGCTTGTTCGGTAATTACCGCGATCACTTCCCAGAACACTCAAGGCGTTTCCGCCATTTTTCCTATCCCACTCGATCATGTTGCCAGTCAGTTAGATGCGGTTTTTACTGATCTGAATATCGTGGCTGTGAAAGTCGGTATGTTGGCCGATTCGCAAATCATCAAAGTCGTCGCGGACAAAATCAAACAATACCAACCTAAACACTTAGTGATTGACCCTGTAATGGTCGCGACAAGTGGTGATCTGCTGTTAGAAAACTCTGCTATTACGACGCTAAAGCAAGAACTGATTCCGCTGGCAGACATCATTACTCCTAACTTGCCAGAAGGCGCGGCGTTAACAGGCAAGCCAGTACCTGAAAGCGAAGCTGAAATGCAGGGCATGATTGAAGATTTACGCGCACTAGGTGCTAAAGCCGTTCTCTTGAAAGGTGGCCACCTAGAGAAGGATGAGAACAGTAACGACCTACTGATTCTGCCAACGACGTCTGCCTTGATTAGCGCTAAGCGTTTTCCTACCAAAAACACCCACGGTACGGGTTGTACGCTTTCTTCTGCTATTGCTTCTTTCTTAGCGCAAGGCAATACGCTGTCAGAGGCTGTTGACCTAGGTAAACAATACATTTCTCGCGCGATTGCTCATGCTGATGAGTTGCAAGTTGGTCAATGTCATGGCCCGGTAAATCACTTCTTCGCTGGACACGGTAATGTCCGTTAATACGGTTGGTGTTCAACTCAGCAATGCTTCCTTACGTTATAACGACAGTGAGCACGCGACCTTATCTGGGTTGTCGCTTAGCTTAAACGCAGGTAAGTGGACAGTCTTGCTGGGTCGAAGTGGCTGCGGGAAAACCACGGTATTGCGTTATCTGGCGGGCTTGTTGGACGACAAGGTGGAGTGGCAGGGCACATTGGCAACGTCCGATGAATTGCCTTTAACCGATCGCATCGCTTACATGGCGCAGCAGGATTTGTTATTGCCGTGGCTATCGGTCATCGACAATGTTTGCCTGAGTCATCGTTTTCAAAATCCAGCTTCTGATAAAGCCCTGCAAACCAATCAAGCACTCGAGTTGTTAGCTGCGGTTGGTTTGGCTGATTACGCGTCTACTATGCCGGATCAATTGTCTGGTGGCATGCGCCAGCGTGTTGCTTTGGCTCGAACCTTAATGCAAGACAAACCTGTTGTGCTGATGGATGAGCCGTTCTCTGCGCTGGATGCGGTAACAAGACACAAGCTGCAAAGTTTAGCGTGTGAACTGCTAAAAGGTAAAACCGTTGTGTTGATCACCCATGATCCACAAGAAGCGGTGCGTTTGGCGGACAATTTGTATGTGTTGAAAGGCACCCCTGCGAACGCTCAGTCTTTATCTGTGCCCAACACGGCCACACCAAGAGTGTTAGATGGTGAATGTGCTGAGTTACAACAAGCGATCTTAGATCAGTTGGAGCGTGACTATGAATGATCTAACGCGAAGCGAAGCTGTGGCTCGTTCAACCGACATACAGGCTAGCACTGAACGTCCTCGCCAGATGAATCCCGTTATGCGTTTGCTTATCAGCAGTGCTGTGATTCTCGGTTTGTGGCAGCTAGTTGTGGTTGTCTTCGAGATGCCGAGTTTCATTCTGCCAGCGCCTGCAGAAGTCTTCATCAAGCTAATTGAACGCTACGATGTGTTACTCAAACACACTTGGGTGACTGCGCAGGAGATCTTACTTGGTCTATTGCTCGGTTTATCCATGGGGCTGTTTTTCGCCCTACAGATGTTGATGTTCGAACCGCTGAAACGTTGGTTGTTGCCTATCTTAATTGCTAGCCAAGCGATCCCTGTGTTTGCGATTGCGCCAGTATTGATGTTGTGGCTTGGCTATGGCATCGCCTCAAAAGTGGTGATGGCGGCGATCATTATATTCTTCCCTGTGACCACATGTTGCTACGACGGCCTGCGAAATACTCCGACAGGCTATCTCGATCTTGCCAAAACGATGGGCGCATCGAAATGGCAATTGCTGCGTTATATCCAACTGCCTGCTGCGCTGCCAACATTAGCGTCTGGCATTCGTGTGGCGGTGGTTATTGCCCCAATTGGCGCAGTCGTCGGGGAGTGGGTTGGTTCGAGTGAAGGGCTGGGTTACCTAATGCTACAGGCCAACGCGCGAATGATCATTGATGAGATGTTTGCGGCCTTGTTCATCTTGGCGGTGCTGTCTATCTCGCTCTACTTCATCACAGACAAGTTACTCAAAAAAGCTATCCCTTGGGAGAACCAGTAATGGCTTGCTCAATAACACTTTGTTTAATAAGGCTTCGCTCAACGCTATTTACCTCAACAAAACTTCGTTAAAAATTAGCTCTATAAACACAATAATAATATTCAAAAGGAAAGGTTAACCGTGAAAAATACAAAATTGATAGGTGCAGTGGCACTGCTTGCTTCGTTAGTTTCAGGTCATGCTCTAGCGGACTCTGAACAAAAGAAACTGACATTGATGTTGGATTGGTTTGTAAACCCGAACCACGGCCCGATTGTGATTGCTCAAGAGCGTGGTTACTTTGCTGACCAAGGCTTAGAGGTTGAAATCCAAGAACCAGCAGACCCAAGCACGCCAGCGAAACTTGTCGCAGCAGGTAAGGTTGATTTAGCGGTCACTTACCAACCAAGTTTAACCATGGATGTGGCAGCGGGTCTTCCTTTAGTTCGTGCATCAACCCTTATCGCGACGCCACTGAACACGCTAATGGTATTGGATAACGGCAAGAACGATTCGCTAGCGGATCTGAAGGGTAAGAAGATCGGTATTGCGATTGCAGGAAACGAAGAAGCGACCATCGGCACCATGCTAGCTCAAGAAAATGTTGCGTTTTCAGACGTACAAACCATCAATGTTGGTTGGGCACTGTCGTCTTCATTAGCATCGGGCAAGGTAGATGCAATCTGGGGTGGCTTACGTAATTTCGAAACTAACCAGCTAGCCCTTGAAGGCTTTAAAGCGAAGGCATTCTTCCCAGAAGAGCACGGTGTTCCTGCTTACGATGAGCTTATCTTTGTGGCGAACGCAAAGCAGCACGACGATGAAGCGATCAAAGCGTTTAACAAAGCATTGGAACAAGCAACAACTTACATTGTGAACCACCCACAAGAGTCATGGGGCGAGTTTGTTGCGTACTCACCAGATACGTTGAATAACGAGCTTAACCAACGCGCATGGAATGACACGCTGACTCGTTTTGCACTTCGCCCTTCTGCAGTTGACCTAAAGCGTTACGATGATTACGCGCAGTTCATGTTCGACAAAGGCATTATCAAATCACTACCAAAAGCCGCTGATTACGTACCGACTTTTGATTAAGGAATCTCATGAAATACCAAGACTTAATCCAAGCCTGTCAACAAGATTGGCAAGACTACACCGAACATGATTTTGTTAAAACGCTGGCAAACGGCACGCTAGCTCAGCCCTGTTTTCTGCATTATCTGAAACAAGATTTTCTGTTCTTGAAGCAGTATGCCCGCGCTTATGCATTGGCGATCTACAAGGCGAAAACACTGGCTGATATGCGTCGTGCACTGCCAAGTGTTCATGCCCTGCTCGATTCTGAAATCTCTCACCATGTGACTTACTGTGGTCAGTGGGGTTTAACCGAATCTGATTTGGAAAACGAGCCTGAAGATTTCGGCACTGTTGCTTACACGCGCTACGTTCTAGACGCGGGTATGACGGGTGATCTTGTCGATCTTTATGCGGCACTGGCTCCGTGTTCAATTGGTTACGCAGTGATCGGTAAAGCGCTTCTAGAAAGCAGCGATACTGTATTAAAAGGCAACCCATACGCAAGCTGGTTACAGCTTTACGGCGGAGAAGAGTTCCAGTCGGGCGTAGCAACGGGCGCAGAATACTTCAATCAACTGCTTGCTGAAATTGATATCAACAGCGAGCGCGGCCAGAACATCGTTCATATCTTTAAAACCGCAACGCGTATGGAAGTGGCTTTTTGGCAGCAAGGTCTGAATGCACTTAATGACTCAACCGCGGCTTAAAGCGACTTTTATGAATAAGGATTTATCCATGCTAACTGAACAAATCATCCAATCGTTGCGCGCATTACGAGCGCAAAAGCCACTGGTTGTGAACATCACCAACTACGTCGTGATGAACAACACGGCCAATGCGTTATTGGCGATTGGCGCTTCGCCTATCATGGCGCACTCACAGCAAGAGTTGGCAGAGATGATGTCTTTCTCTGGCGCGCTTGTGATTAACATCGGTACGCTCGACAGTGTGTGGACGCCAAGAATGCGCTTCGCCGTTGAACAAGCGAATGCAAACTGCAAGGTTGTGGTTCTTGATCCTGTGGGTTGTGGCGCAAGTACGCTGCGTACTGAGACCTCTCGTGAAATTGCACGTTTAGCGGATAAGTTAATCATTCGTGGTAACGCATCTGAGATCATTGCTCTCGCGGGTGAGCAAGCACAGAGCAAAGGCGTTGATGCGCTAGATAGCAGTGATGCTGCATTAGGCGCAGCGCAATGCTTAGTGGCTGAATACGGTGCGAATGTGGTTATTTCTGGTGAGACAGATTACGTTGTCACCAAAGACAGTGTTGTGATGTTAAACAACGGGCACCCAATGATGCCGTATGTGACTGGCATGGGTTGTACTCTTACTGCATTAACGGGTGCTTTCGCTGCAGTCGGGGATGACAGTGGCTTGGCTGCTGCGGCGGTATTGGGCGTGGTAGGCGAAATTGCTGCTGAGAATTCACGTGGCCCGGGTAGTTTGCAGATGAACTTACTCGATGAGCTGTATCAACTAGATGAAGAAACACTGATTCAACGTTTAAAGATTCAGTAGCCTCAATCTGGCTATAAGTATTTAGCTCACTAAAAAGCCCCCAACACGAATGTGCTGGGGGCTTTCTTATTATATAAACCGTGTTCGCCATATTTTCAATAAACGAGGCTCGAAATAACAGAGGCTTAAAGTCAGCTAGGTTCTAAATCGATTTACTTGGCTTTCTAGGTGGTGAGCAACCTCAGTTAAGTCGCTCGCTGCGCCAGAAATACTGCTGACTGATTCTTGGTTGCTCTGCGCGATGGTATTGGCACCTTGCGCGTTTTCACCCAACGACTTGGTCAAGCAATCCTGTTCGTCAACAGATACTGCGATCTGGCTGTTGGCTTGATTCAAATCTTGGATGTGTTGGTTAATCACATGCAGGTTCTGAGAGGCTTGTTGTGCCTGAGTGGAAGCATCTGAAACCGTGCTGTGGCTCTCTTTTATCGACTCTAACGCATCTTTAGCGCCACGTTGTAACGAGGTGATGAGCTCATCAATTTGGCTAGCTGAATCTTGAGTACGCTTAGCTAGAGTTCTCACTTCATCGGCTACCACGGCAAATCCGCGACCTTGCTCACCCGCACGTGCAGCTTCAATAGCCGCATTCAATGCCAACAGGTTAGTTTGCTCAGAAACGCCTTTAATTACTTCAAGAATGGCACCAATGTTCATCGACTCTTTATGTAGGTCCGTCACTTTCTGGCTACTGACCTGCATGCTTTCATCGGCACTGCCAATCTCATGCAGTGTTTTGTCTACTTCTTTGAGTCCCATCGCCACATTCTCGGTTGCTTGGTTTGCAACTTGAGACGCGTGGTTAGCGCTTGCAGCAATTTCTGATGTACTGGAAGCCAATTGATCAACGGCAGAAGAGATATTGATCATCTCATTGTTCAACTGTGTCGCGTTGGTCGAGCTGTTATTGGTCACTTGATTCAGCGACTCCGACATCTCACCAATACGCACACTAGAGCGGTTCACTTGGCCAACAATATCGCGCAGAGATTCAATGGTGATCTCCATATTAGTCAGCAGTTCGCCAATCTCATTTTTGCTCTCAATGTTCACTTCAACATTCAGGTTGCCCTGAGAAAGCTCATTGGTGATCTGTTTAACCTGTGCGATGCCTTTGGTAATAGAGCGAGTCACCAACACAGCGCTCGTCATGCCAATCACCAAAGCCACACCCGTTAGCAAGAAGATGATTTGAACTGAACGTTTTTCACTGGCTTGCAGTACCGGCGTGAGTGCTTGCTTTTGTTGCTCTAGAATACTTTGAGCATCCGCGACCGCAATTGCTAAGCTGTCACCAATAGAGGCAAGAGTCGCAGTTCTTTGCGTGTTCTCGATCATTTGTTGATGAACTTGCTCAAAGCCTTTTGCATACGCTTCGCGCTGATTCGAGAAGTCTTCAATCAGCTCACTTTGATAAGGCGATGATTTGAGAGATTCAATGTCGCCTTCAATACCTGGTAGCGCGTATTCAAAGATATCTTTACCCGCTTCATAGGTTTTAAGGTCATTGTTGTTTGAATAACTGAGTACGGTGATCTTGGCTGCGAGGAAATTCTCCATCAACATGCCCGCGTATAAGCTCGCGTTTGGATCATTGTTATTGTAAGACTCATACAACAAACTCTGAGCCGCTTTCAGTGCGTTGGTTTCTCGTTGGACCATCTCAACGTTGACCAGTTGGTCAATGAGAAGCTCACTCTGTTTCATTGAACCATAAGCCACATCAAACGCCGCCACACTGTCTTGCACTAATTGCAGGCTAGCTAGGCTATCGGTTTTGGTGGTGGATTGGATTAAGTTGTTGAGCAGTTCATCAATCGCAAGTTTGCTTGATTGATAATTCGTTTCGTACTGTTCATCCAATGACTCTAAGTAACGTTCAGAGGCTAAACGCATCTGAAGAAAGTGCACTTGAATGTTGCTTGATAATGTCGCTTTTTGGCTGAGTTCACTGTATTGGCTAAAGCCGTTCGACAAGGTTTGGATACCTTTGTAACTCACAAAGCCTGAAATGACGAAAAAGAGCAAGCAGATGGCATAACCCAGCTTGATCTTGAGCGCTATAGAAAGGTGGCGCATAACTATCCCTATATTTACCTGATTCCTTCACCTTGGAGTATTTCATAAAACAGCGTTCTGGGCATGCTTGAAGTGAATACTTTGTGTAATAAGTAACGCTTTAGTTAAAATATTCAGGTTTTTCGGCATACTTTCAACGAGTTGCGTATTCGATGGCGCGTGTGTAATTGAGCTAATTTAGTATTAACTTCCATGCACATGATGCGATTTGTCGGTAAAATAGTACAACGCCAATTTTAGACATCGACTCCAAAGGTACGATATGAACCCTTATAAGCTCTATTTAGTAACGGATGACCAACAAGATTTAGAAACGCTTAAGTTTGTGGTTGAACAAGCGGTCGCGGGTGGCGTCACTATGGTTCAAGTGAGAGAGAAACATGGGGATGTAAGAGCCTTCATTGAACGAGCACAAGCCGTAAAGTCGATTTTGGCAGGTTCTGGTGTACCGCTGATCATCAATGACCGGGTAGACGTTGCATTGGCTGTCGACGCCGATGGTTTGCACTTAGGGCAATCGGATATGCCTGCAGAGTTAGCACGTCAGTTGATTGGTCCGGATAAGATTCTTGGGCTATCGATTGAAACTGAGCAGCAGCTACAAGATGCCGATAGCTTGCCGATCGATTACATTGGCCTCAGTGCGCTTTTTGCCACACCGACCAAGACGAATCTAAAGAAACATTGGGGTTATGAAGGCATTCAAATGGCTTTGGAAACAACGAAGTTGCCGATTGTGGGTATCGGTGGAATTAACGAGTCGAACATTCCGCAGTTGGTCAAGACAGGTATTCATGGGTTGGCTTTGGTGTCTGCGATATGTCACGCTGAAGATCCAAAACAAGCGACGCGGGATCTGTTGTCTCTGATGGGAGAGTGAAGGGGTTATAGACTAGAAAACAAATGAGGTTAACCATTTGTTTTCTAGTTAAAGAACAGGCTAATAGAAAGGCTAAATTGGCCTATCGCTTGAGCTTTTAAGACAATTTATTTAATACACAGTTTGGTTTACTGAGCGCATAAAGCAACAGTACCGATGATCATAAGAACGATCGCGGCATACCAACCGTATTGTGCGGTCTTATCAGCAACAAACACCTTAATATAGTTGAGCTCTTCATGCGCCATTGCAATGAAGTCTGTGTAGTTTATCGATAACTCGCGGCTCGCTTCTTTCAAGTCTTGCTGAAGTTTGTTGAAAGCCTCATCGATGAAACCTTTTGTTTCTGAAACAGACGGAGTAGCAACTAAAGTTAAGCTATTCCAAACTGCCATACGCGATTCATATTCGCTTTCACTGACACAATTAAGTACGCGTAAATCATACTCTCGTTTGTTACGCTCTTTACCCATTTTCTCAGGGCAAATATTTCTTAAAACGTTCACGACAAATTTTCCAACAGGTTCATTTAGATATAAAAAAGCACTCAAAGAGCGCTCATAAACTGGGTGCGAATTAATATTCAAAAAGTGATCTATTTGAAACCGGCATAAGCAACTGCAAGGCTGAGCGCTTATCTAGGAGATTTGAAGTTGGGTCAGTGGTGTTAAAGAGCGATTTGGGTCTGTCTAAATTCGTTTGAAAAGACACACCCGGTTGGGATCGCAGTGTAGTTAGGTCACTTTTGGACATCAACTAAGGTGTTTTATCCAGACGACAAAGATATTTATCGGCACGACAAGCGGAAATGAGGTAGTGCTGGAGAAAACACCACCGTCATTGACTTAGGATTCAGTTGCTAAAATAGGCTGAACTCAAGAATTGGGGGAGATTAGTTAGCTTGCCATTGATTGTTCTCTAATGAGTGGCCTTTTAGTTTTTCAAGTAAACTTGTTAACACTGGGCCATTGATATGGCTGCGAGACACTAAGCAACCCACTGGAGTAATCCAACCACCATGCTCGTGTGCCACTGGCAGTGCTACGAGATCGCCTTTCTGAATGCCTTCCATCACCATCATTTCAGGCACATTTGCCCAGCCAACGTTCTGTTCAACGAGATCGATGATCGTTTTGTGGTTGTTGGCATACCAAAGCATCGAGCTAATACCGTAGGTGAACCACAGTTCGCGCTGCTTTGAACTGCGATGCACACATTGGCGGTAACGCTTTAGATCTGAGTCTTGTACTACCGACATTTGGCTGAGTTCGTGAGTGGCGGAGCTAACTGTAAGAAAGCGGGCTTGGCCCAGTAAGAAGAAGTCCATATCCACTTTAAGTTCACCATCCGCATAGATGATGCCAATCTGCGCTTTGCCGCGTCTTACGAGGTCTTCCACATCGAAGGTTGAGGCCGTAATAATATCGAAGTGCGTGATTGGGAACTGATCGGCCAGTGAGCTGATTATCTTAATGAAATTCTTATCTATGATGCTTTCATCAACCGCAATGATCAGTTCGTGCTCATCTTCTTGTGTGAGCGATTCTACTTTTTGGTCGAAGTACTTTTGTTGGTCGAGAATCGACTTAACGACAGGTAATAACGCTTTACCTGTGTTGGTCAAAACGGGGATGTTTTTCTCTCGGTTAAATAGCTCTTGGTCGATGGCAATTTCTAGGTTGGCGATCGACTGGCTGACTCCAGACTGAGCGCGTTTCAGTTTGCGAGCGGCGGCAGAGAAAGAGCCACTTTCACACACAGTGACGAAGACTTTTAATTGCTCAAAACTGTACATGTTATCTCTCGCTCAATACCAAAGGGGTAATAACTCCTAGGCTATCACTATTCGTGATGGCTGTTAACTTTCTCTTATTATTTCAGGTGACATAATCTCGACCAATCCAACACGTAATAGATTATTTAGAGGAATGTATGAGTACGTTAGAAAGAGTGTTTCACTCTGTGTTATTTGAAGTATTGGCCGTCACACTATCAATTATAGGCTTAGCGATATTTACCGATCATGATGTGAATGCCTTATCAGGAACCATGATAGTTGTTGCGACCATCGCGATGATTTGGAACTACTGTTTCAACCGCATTTTTGATCGCTACTTCACGGGTGAAAAATCAAAGCGTTCACTCAAGTTACGTGTTTTTCATGTTGTGCTATTTGAGGCAGGCTTGCTGGTGGCGACGATCCCAGTGATGGCTTACTTACTTGATGTGGGGATTTGGCAGGCATTTTTAATGGATATCGGCGTGACCATTTTTATTACCATTTACGCGTTTGTGTTTAATCTGATTTATGATCATATACGAGCATTCTGGGTACGCAGAGCGGGCTTAGCCGTTCAGTAATCTACCAAGTCAGTAAACACGAGTTTGGCTACTAACCGTTTGTTTATTCGTTATTTTGACGGAGACATCCGGTTAGTAGGTCTAGGTAACGCGGCGTTTGTTCTGCTATCTTAAAAAAGGTGATAATTTGAGTTCGTGAACGAATAGATAAGGGAAAGGATGCCAAATACCCCTCAGATAATGACAGTTGTCGATAAGAAAGAAGTCGAATTGTTCGCGGAACTGTTCAAACATATTGATGGTGAAATCTACACCTTACTTCGCAGTGCCCAAATCCCTAATGATATTCTCACCAGTAATGACCATTACGATTACCTCCCTGAGACAACGGTTAAAAACGTGGTCAAGATTATGGGGGAATCTGCGTCTAGAGAAGAGTTTTCGCTGTTTATGTGGAGTTTTTGCAAGCAAACCTATGTACCAAGGTTTGTGGCTAAGCTAAACCAGCAGGATTCATTGAAAAACGCGCTAGACCAATTTGGTGAGCAGTTGAAGCTCGTATCCAATGGTGCGAATGTCTATACCAAGCAATCCGGAGGCAAGTGGTGGTTGGTTCGCGAGAAGCCGTTTACTAACGCGCCTTGGTTTAAGTTCGCTGAGCTGTTCTCCGTTATTTTCATCAACGAGCTACTTTCAGTATTAACGCAAGGTCGTTGGAAGCCGTCTGAGGTTGGAATTCAGAATGGCGATCTCGAATGCTTTCAATCTCTACCACAAATGGGCAGTGCTCAGTTTTATACGCATAGACCGGTCACTGCCTTTGAAATTCCAGAAGAGATCATGCTTGCACCGATTGTTTTACCCAAAATTGCTCAAGTATCAGATCTCACTAAGCCTTTACCTAGCTCATTCCTGAGCGCTTTTAAGCTTGTTATTAAACCTTATCTCACGATGGGGAAACTCCCAATTAGCTTAGCTTCTGAGATTCTGAATATTCATGTCAGAACGATCCAGCGCCGGTTGGAAAGTGAAGGGGTGGTCTACAAAACCTTGATTGAAGAGATGGTTCTTGAGCAGGTTTTAGAATTGCTTAAGCAGTCCGATTTATCGGTCACGCAAGTAGGTGCGAAAATGGGCTATTCCGATTCTTCCCACTTTACCCGTGCCTTCAAACGACAGATGAACATGACGCCAAGACAGTACCGAAAAGAGCACAGCTAACGTCGGTAAGCAACAGTACCAAGCTACCAGTAAGAGCTTCGGCAATAATAGCTCCGCAGCGAAACTCTAGCCAATAAGTAAAAACTCCAGCTATTAAGCAGAAACCGGAGCCTGAACGCATAATTATTTATTGTCACCAAATGGCCATTTATCAACCTTGAACACTGGCAGTATCACTACTAAGTTATTGAATGTTGATGAGTTGTTTTTGCCTCGATTTTTTCCCGGAATTTTGATTAGATTTTTGTGATTATCGCGGCTGACAAAAACACCTTTGAAACCTCATGACACTCATTAGTAGTTACGGAATCGTTATGGGAAGTGGACTCCACTCATAAACGGAATCAAGGTGTATAAATGAAAAATGCAGGCTTAAAGCTCTCTGTTGTTGCTCTTTCGTGTTCATTTGCTCTTTCTGCAAATGCCGCATCAACGCTATTTACTAACGTCGATGTATTCAATGGTACTGAAAACAAATTGTACGAAGACCATCATGTATTAGTCGAAGATAATCTTATCAAACAAATCTCTGCGAGCCCGATAGAGGCTGGTGATGCTGTAGTGATTGACGGCGAAGGCAAAACGCTAATGCCGGGTTTAATCGAAGGCCATGGTCACTTGTTGCTGAATGGCGGTAATCTAAGTGACCACGAAAACAACCGTACGATTGAAGAACTGGCTGCTCGAGCAACAGTGAACGCGAACGCCGCGTTTCAATCAGGTTTCACCACGTGGCGTGATGCTGGTGGCTTGAATACTGGCTTACGTAAAACAATCGATTCTGGCATGTTGCCGGGGCCACGACTTTACACATCTGGCGCGTTTATAGGCCCGACTGGTTCACACGCCGATTTCAGTAACCTAACCACGGCTAACCAACACTTCTTTGGATCATCGACCAGTATGGCGCGAAATAGCGTGAGCTTTAATGCCGACGGTATTACCGAAATCAAAGCGGCTGCTCGCCAAAACTTCAAGCAAGGCAATACGCAAATTAAGATCATGTCATCAGGTGGTGTTGCATCATCATTTGACCCTTGGCAGCTGAATGCGATGTCTGCGGAAGAAATTGAAGCCGCCGTTGAAATTGCTGATGCGTATGGCTCTTACGTGATGTCTCACGCTTACAGCAAAAAAGCGATCATGCGTAACTTGGATGCGGGTGTTAAAACGATCGAGCACGGTTTCATGTTCGATGGCGATATTGCCGACAAGATGGAAGATAAAGACGCCTATATCACAACTAACATGACCGCGTTTTCACCTTACCTGACGCAGATCGAAGCGATCAACTCGAACCCTGCCTCTAAGCGTAAAGCGGAGTCGGCAACCAAAGCATTCAAAGACTACATCTCGAATGTAAACAAGTACCAACCGAAATGGGGTTTCCACACAGATTGTGTCGGTGACGTGGTTTCTTGTATCAAACAAACCGACCACACGATCTTCCTTGCAGGTAAAGAGTTAGGCAACTTCTTCACTTTGAAAGGGATGACATCGGTAAACGGTGAGATCGTTAAGTTATCTGGCGTGATGGACCCATACCCAGAGGGTAAGTTAGGCGTGATTGAAGCGGGCGCATACGCCGATATCATTATTGTTGAAGGCAACCCACTTGAAGACTTGTCAGTGATTGGGGCAAACGAAAAATGGTTTGATGCAGAGCCGCGCAGCCCTGAAATCGACACCATTAAAGTCATCATGAAAGACGGCAAAGTCTACAAAAACACGCTGTAGTTCAGTTCGACAACTCAGTTAGAAATTAAGCTTTAATGGGTGACCTATTTGGGTAGGTCACCTCTCTTCAAGGTATTCCTTATGAAAAAAGTGCTTTCTCTTATCCTGTCAGTGGTATCACTGACGACCGTTGCTTTTCCTACTTTTGCTGAAACTGCGATGAATCTTGAGTGGCAAGATCTGAACTCAGAGTCTCACGAAATGAAAGTAGAAATGCCGGATCTCACCGATCAGCAAATGCGTCTATTACAAGGTGTGATAGCAATGAGTGCATCAGAGGAAGAGCAAGCTCAACAACAGGTTTTATTTTTTAAACAAACGCTAAAAGAGCAGGGTGTAGACGCAGACGAAATGATCGCTCTGCGTGACGAATATATGCAAACCATGAAAGCAAACGCCGAAGCTATTACGACAGAGTTTGATGGCAAGAAAGTACGAGTTCCCGGTTTCATCGTTCCACTGGAGTTCTCTGAGGGAATGACAGCAACAGAGTTTCTGTTAGTGCCTGTGGCGGGTGCGTGTATCCATATGCCACCACCACCTGCAAACCAGATTGTGCGCGTGTCTTTCCCTGAAGGCTTTCAGGTACAGAACGTTCAGTATCCAGTGTGGGTAGAAGGTGACTTTAGCTCGAACAAAGTGACTGAAGAGGTCTTCCTCGTAGATGGTAAAAGTAACCTCACCATGGGTTATGAAATGAAAGCTTCGATGATCGAAGACTATTATGAAAAAGAAAATTAATGGTTGTCATCAAATGACAATTTTCAATGTGAGTAATGAATAAAATAAAACTAACTTAAAAAGCACTGGTGACATGATGAACTCAAGATTCTCTAAAATAAGTATGGCTATTGTGATGGCGGCGGGCCCAATGAGCGGCGTTGTTTACGGCGCTAACTTTGAAGGCCCAGATTCTGTTGAAAATACAATTGCAGAGCAGAAAGCACACAAGAAATCTTGGAGGGAGTCATTAGCTGAAGATGGTTTTACATTTGGTGCAGATTACTTTGCTTTGGGGCTGACCTCTGGGGATGGGGTTGGCGGCGATAGCGTTGATGCATCGTCGGGTGTGGCACGATTATACGGTTCATGGCATCTATTAGGTAAGGACACACAGAACTCAGGTAGCCTGGTTTGGAAGGTGGAACATAGGCATGCCTATGGTGATACTGCGCCAAAAGACTATTCATTCGGCCCGCTTGGCTATGTTGGTGCAATTGGCCCTGCATACAGTGACCAAGGGTTTCGTGTTACGGACTTAAACTGGAAGCAAAAAATCAATGATGGCAAAGGCACCATTGTCGTCGGTTGGCAGGATGTAACGAACTATGCGGATGTTTACGCTCTAGCAAGCCCGTGGTCTGGCTTTACTAACTTGGCATTCTCGACAGGCTCAGGTGCGATGGGCTTACCTGATGACGGTGTATTGGCCCTTTCTGTTGGTCATATGCTAGGCGAAAACTTTTATGTGGTCGGTGGTATCGCTGATGCAAATGGTCAGTCAGATGATATTTTTGATGGCTTTGATAGCGCTTTTGGTAGTGATGCGTCTTACTTTACAACACTTGAATTAGGTTGGACGGCTTCACAAGAACTGATTTATACCGATAACTTCCATGTGACGTTCTGGGACTTTGGTGACGATACTCGCCACAGTAATAGCCTTGCTGCGGAAGGTGGCTCGGGCGTTAACTTCTCATGGAGTCAGTTCATGACTGATCAAGTTATGCCGTTTGTGCGAGGTGGTTTCTCAGAAGGGGATGTTGCCCTTTACGATAAATCGATTTCTGTTGGTATGGGTTACTTTGGATTAGGAAAACCAACCAACAATTTAGGCGTGGCACTTAATTGGGCAGAAGTGAATGGTGATTCTTTTGCATCTGATGCGAAAGCAATAAGTGGTAATACAGAGCAATGGACGGCTGAAATTTACTACAACATGCAACTCAACGATTTCATCCAAGTGACACCTGATATTCAATACATTAAAGATCCTGCGTTCTCCAATGAAAGTAGCGCTTGGGTGTTTGGTGTTAGAGCGAGAGTCTTTATCTAACTTCTCTGTTTGTTAATCGCTGAAACGTAAAGAATAGATGTAAAAGTGAACCTGTTTGGCTCACTTTTTTGTCTTAGGTCTGTATCAAAAGCGGCTATGCTTTTTCGGCTTTGGGCGTGTCATCGAGTGCGAAGTAGATCTTTGAAACAATAATCTCTGCGACCAAAATCGTGAATACCACAGCGAAGAACGCTACGACACCATTCCATGGGCCTGTAAAGTCTACCTTGTCGCCAAACAAGATATTGATGGCTTCCAACATTACAAACTTAGAACCTACTAAGATGACGTAACTGGATAAACCACGATAAATCTTAGGCGCAGTGCCGGGTTTAGACTTGAAGTAATCTGCGAGCCTATGTTCTAAGCCAATAGACAGTTTGAGCAGGAGTTGTAGCAGAATCGCAGCTGCAAATGAGATAGTGAAAGACTCGATATTGACGAAGTCCCAGTATTCATCAAAAAAATTAAGAACCGTTAAATCAACGAGTACGGCGAGCGTGTAACCGACAAAGAGTCGTTGGGGCGTATTAAATCCATATACTTTTTCTATATTGCTCATCTACTTCTTCCTGAGTAAAGGGTTATAAAAAACTTAGGAGTTAACCCTATAATTTTCAACCGCTTATTGTTTTATATGCGAAACAGGTCTTAAAGTCAGTTTGGCGCATTATGGTAAGTAAGGGTTTTAAGAATGATCCAAGATAAGACTCCAATTTAGGCAGAGGCGCATATGATTATTCATTTTAGAATCCAAGACGTAGAAGAACTTTGGGGAGCCATCGATTTAGCAACGCTCTTGCAGTTGGAACTGAGAGCAGTATCAACCACACCGTTAACTCTCTGATTGAATTAGTTAAGTTACCAATTACACTTAAAGCATAAGTTTGAATGGAGTCAACTTAATGCTTTCACCCCTATCGTACTATCCCCGTTCTATTATTCTGCTCATAATGGGCCTCAGTTCTTCCTCAGCCTATGCATCCAATGAATTGATTCAGAACCGCTTAGAGAAGATATTTTCTGTGTCAATTGCGCTGACTGACAGCGATGCCATTTCAATTGGCTTTGTGGATTTTGATCCTAATTCGTTTATCAATTTAAACGACAGTGGTTTTGGCTCAGATAAAACCATCGATACTCGAAGCCAAGTGAGTGTGGGCTCCATCCCTTACTCTTCCGTGATTAAAACGGATGACCCTGACTTTGACCTTATTTGGTCTGTGCGAGGGTCTTATGCGCTTTCTGAACAGGATATTGAGATCTCATCAGATGTGACTCCTGACCGTCGTGTTAATCCAAATGAAGACTCGGTATTGGGCCTGTATGGCTTTTTCGGAGGGCAAAACCATTTAAACCAACATTGGTCTATCGCCTATGGATTAGGCACTCACTTGCTCTATTACCGCAATAAATACGAATACAACAACAGCTACTCTCAAGCATTTCAATCTCAGCTAGACGGCTACGCGTTGAATACATCAGCATGGGCGCTTGTTGCAGAACCTTCAGTCAAACTTCAATACTTGCAACCAAAGGAGTGGGGCAGTTGGAATGTGTCTTCAAGAGTTCGTTACTTTTATGGAACAGGCTGGGGCGAAGCGAACGATGGCGATATCGGTAACCCAGAAGGGATGCGATTCATTAATGAACTAGAGTTTAGGCAAAATGTAGCGCTCGATGCTTGGTCGCTTAATAACCCTCAAATCCACTATAACTTAACAAGAATCGATGTCGCGGGTGATTTGACTGCTCCTTTAGATACGCACTATTACTATGAATTCGGGGCCGGATTAGTATTTGATGTGCCTTACGATTCTTACTTTTTTGACAACTTCGGGATTGGAATTAACTTCAATTATGGCAGCTCACTCAGTGGCGGTAGCTTGCTATTCTTACTCAATAATTAGCATAAGTTGTTGATCTTAATGGTACTCATATAATTTGAATTTGTATGTGTCGTAAAATGGTAAATATCTTAGTGAAAACTTAGCCATCATAGTCATTCGCCCATCACTAGAGCAGACTATGAATAAGTTAAGTTTTGACCGAAAAATGCCGCTATACGTGGTGTCTACACTTGCCCTTAATATGGCAGTTAGCTTGTGGTTATTGAGTATGGCTTCTTCGGCAGCCATGGCTTTTTCTGTATGCGCGTTGTTTTTTCTCAGCACCCTCATTACTGCACGCCTATATCAACATGAAATGGCTCAAAGCAATAATAGCTTGTCGGAAGCGATCATTGATGGCGTCGCTGGTTTTATTGTCCTCGATAGTCAATTGAGGGTAATACAAGTTAATCAACAATTCTCTAGAGTTTCAGGTTATGCCTTTAATCAAGTCGAGTCTCGCCCGATTTCTGATCTCTGTTTTATGAATAACAGCAGTTTAATATCGACCATTACTCGCTCACTCAAGGAAAACCAGAGATGGAAGGGTGAGTTGAGTGGAGTCAGTCGACTTGGTGAACATTTTACTGTGAATGTGGTTGTCGAAAAGTTAGTTGAAATACTGTCGCACAATAATAAATATGTGGTGACCTTTACCGATATTAGTCGACGCAAAGTATTAGAACGTCGATTAAGAATGTTGGTGGACACAGATTCTCTCACAGGGTGCTGGAACCGCCGCCGTTTTGATAAAGATCTTAACCATTATTCAAACTTAGCGGAGCGTTATGGTTACACGCACTCTTGTTTGGCGTTAATCGATTTAGATCATTTCAAGGCCATCAATGATAATCATGGTCATGACCAAGGTGATTCAGCGCTGAAAGAGGTCGCTGAATTGTTGCGAAATAACAGTCGAGACACCGACATCGTCGCGCGAGTAGGCGGCGAGGAGTTCGCTATCTTGATGCCTGAAACCAATTTAGCAGAAGCGTTTGAGGCGATGTATCGATTGAAAGAAGTGATTGCCAAAGGGACAACATTGAACCTGACCGTAAGCAGTGGTGTGTCTGAAATACAGGCGCAAGCCGAAGCGACCTATCGCAGTGCAGATAAGGCACTTTACCGCGCTAAAGGTAACGGACGAAATAGAGTGTGTAGCTCTAGCCCAGGCTGCGCGATACCTATTGCCCTTGGCTAAGAGTTGGTCACACTTAGCTAATCGGTGAGAGTGGTATCTAAGCCGAGATTGAGCGTTGGTAAATCTTCGGAGTAAGACCAGACACACGCTTAAACGCACGAGAAAAATGCGAGATGTTGGTGTAACCGAGCTGGCTAGAGATGTAGGTCAGCGTGTGACCCTCTTCCATCAGTTCGCAAGCTACCGAAAACATCAGGTTCTCTTTGATTTTTCGATAAGTGGTGTTTTCGTTCTTGAGTTTACGTTGGAACGTTCGCACCGAAAAGTTGAGTAGCTCAGCGGCTTCTTCAAGAGAGAGATCTTGTTCTTTCATGTACGGCTTTAGAAGCTCATAAACGCTATCGGTAAAGCTGGTGTGCCACTCAATAAGTGTCGGTTTAGCACTGAGTTCTTTAGAGGTTAGGCGAATTGGGAGTTGTAAGATTTCTTCAGGAATAAGTACAGCCGTCGACGATTGATCAACAAACAGTTGGCAGCTACTTGGCACCAGTGTTTTGACGACATCGATGTCATGCCCTTGCAGACGCACCTTATTAGGTAACCATGGGGATTGGGATAAAATGGTTATTAATTCAATGATATATGTAATCGCAAAAGCTTCCCCCCATTGAAACATAGGGGAATTGTCTTCGGGGGCGGTTCGACAAAACCAGCTCTGACCGTGTTCTTGAATAAACTCGACTTTGCTGCCTGGTGAATCATAGGCAAAGATTGAATTGATCTGTTTTAGTGCATCACCAATGGTTTCGAATTCGGTAAATTGATGCAAGACATTTGGGATGATTCGACGTCGAAATGCGAGTCCAAGAATATCGGTGAACCGAGATACGCCGAGTTGTGCCGATGTAAGATAAATTAAACGCTTAATGGATTCCGATGGCACAAAATCACTTTCTGATTCGATAAGGTCGGGTGGTAAACCGGAATCTTTAAGCAACAGATGTAAATCAAGACCATAGTCAGAAAAAACCTGAACCAGAATTTTAGCGTAGTTCGTTTGAATTACCGGGACTTGGTAGTGACTAGAGGTCATTGGAATACAATCCTGTATATATTGTTGCATTATTAGACGTGCATATCATTTGCAACGTTTTGTTTACTAAATCTAACCCTATTTACTTGAGTTTTCCATCGCTGGGTTTATTTTTAAAGTATTAATTTTGTTGATGTTAGTTATCTAGAAGGGAGTCCCATGTCAGAAACCAAAGGGAATAAGCAAGAAGCCAATGAAGATGTTGGCCAGCAAGAAAATGGAAAAGACAAAGTAAGAAAGGTCACAAACTACCTATTGTTGTTCGTTGCATTCATGTTGATCTTCAGTGTCATTTCAGACCGAATCATCCCTATTACTGATAATGCTCGTGTAAAAGGTTATATCGTTCCAATCAAGCCAGAGGTGTCGGGTAAAGTACTCGATATACTGGTTCAACCTAACCAACTGGTTAATCAAGGCGACAAGTTAGCCATTTTAGATGAGTCTGATTACAAAATTGCAGTACAACAAGCCGAGCAAAATTTAGAGATTGCAGGCCAAAATGTCGGTGCTCAAACCGCGAGCATTGCTTCAGCTCAAGCGAAACTCACTTCAGCGATTGTTGAAAGACAAAACACCAAACTGCAAGCCAAGCGTGTTTTAGAGATGGCAGACAAAGGTGTGGTTTCTAAATCAGATGCAGATAAAGCGCGAGCAGCATTAGCGACCTCTCGAGCAGCGGTTGTGAATGCAGAGGCTGATCTTGAAGGTGCGAAGCAACAAATGGGTAAAGAGGGACAAGAAAATAGCCAAGTGAAAGCGGCGTTGCTGGCACTTGAACAAGCTCAATTGAACCTAGAGCGCACCGTGATTACCGCGCCGACACAAGGTGGTGTTTCTAACTTTAGCCTGTCTGAAGGGTTTTATGCATCGGCAGGGCAAGCAATCATGACCTTTGTTTCAACCGAAGATATTTGGATCGAAGCTTATTATCGAGAGAACAGCCTAGGTAATGTAACGGTCGGTGATGAAGTTGAAGTGGCATTGGATTTCGCACCGGGCAAAGTGGTAAAAGGGCGCGTAAGTAGCATCGATTGGGGTGTTGATTGGGGGCAAAATGATCAAGCAGGTAAGCTTGCGCAAGCTAGCCAACAAACGGGTTGGTTGCGCCAAACACAGATGCTTCCTATCACCATTGAATTTGATAATGAAGAAGTGACAGGCATGCTCCGAGTGGGTGGCCAAGCGGATGTGATTGTATATAGCGGTGACAACTTTGTGTTCAACGCGATAGGCAAGGTATGGATTCGTCTGATTAGCGTATTGTCTTATGTCCGATAAGCCGATTCCTGACCAACAAACACAGCAACGTATCCTGCGATTTACTGTCGGGGTCACGTTGGCTGTTTTCTTGGCGGCGTGGATAAACTGGCCACTTGCGTTTGTGGCGCCAGTGTTCACTGCTAAGTTCCTAATTGATAAACCAAACCTCCATAAGGAAACGGTCTACGAATTGCTCTTGGCCGTTGTGGTGACGATGGGGTTAGGTTTATTGCTGTCGCGAGGAATTACCCATTACCCAATTCCATTGCTGATTTTGGTGGGGTTAATGATGCTGTGGGGTTACTACTTGTTTGTCGACCCTAAATGGAACCTTTTCGCCACCATATTGTTGATTGCTGTCTTGATGCTGCCATTCATGGCGATTGATAACCCTGGCGTTTCGGTAATGCTGGCATCTGGCTTAGCAACTTCTGGGGTGGTTTCAGTGATGATCTTTGCGTTAGTGCATGTATTTTTCCCTGAGCCTAAATCGGAGTTCTCAGGCTTCGCTGCTGCGCCACTCGAAAAGAAACAGCGTTGGTATGCAGCCTTTAGAGCGATGATTATCTCCTATCCAGTGGTATGTTTTTTCTTTATCTTTCAAATATCTGAAGCTTTATTGACAATGATGTTCATTGCGCTGTTATCGTTGATGATTACGTCAGAGAAGTCGATAAAGTTGAGTGCTTTTCTAGTGATAAGTAACGGTATCGGGGGATTGCTCGCGATAGCGGCTTTTTCAATCCTTTCGATTGTTCCTAATATTATCTTCTACTCTTTATTCATAGGCTTGGTCGCTATTGTGATCGCCAAGAAGATCTACACGGTTCCCGAAAAAGCGCCGATTTTCGCCACTGCATTTAGTACGTTGTTAGTACTTGTCGGTAGCACTTTGATGAGCTCAGGCGACATCGATAGCAACACTCTTATACGCATATTCCAATTAGTGTTAATTGGTATATATATGATTTTGGCTTCTTTATTCCTAGAAACTCGGAATTGGAAGTTCTTACAAAATCAGCCTTAATTATGTCTTACAAGGACGTCTCATGAAGTTAACCGATGATTTTTCAAAACAGGCGATAGACGCTGCCATCAAGATCGCAGCAATTGCCATGCTCGTGTATTGGTGTTTCTCGATTTTGCGCCCATTCATTCTATTGGTTATTTGGGGGGCGATCATTGCGACTGCGCTCTATCCAGTTGCTGTCGCAATTTCAAATAAGACGGGAATGTCGAAAGGAAAAGCCAGCGCGTTACTGAGCTTTATCGGAGTACTGTTACTGCTCATTCCTTTAGTTGCGCTCTCTTCCGGTATTTACACTAGCGCTTCGGACCTAATGACAGGGCTACAGGACGGAACCTTGTCTCTGCCGAAACCCAAAGAGTCCTTGCAAGATATCCCATTAGTTGGCGAAAGAGTCTATGCCGCCTTGGTCCATGCTTCTTCGAATATAGAGGGCGTGTTTATCACGTATGCAGACGAACTTAAGGTATTTGCTTCTAAAATGGCATCGATCTTAGGCTCATTGGGCGGTGGTTTTGTCCAATTTATTATCTCAACCATCATTGCAGGTGCGTTCATGAGTAACGCCGACAAATGTCAAACCGGTGTGACTCACTTAGTGGTTCGTTTAACGGATGGCAAAGGCGTAGAGCTCGTGCAGTTATCTAAATCGACTGTGCGCAGCGTTGTGCAAGGTGTGATTGGTGTTGCTGTTATTCAATCTATCATGTCGGCAATTGGTTTGGTTATCGCGGGTGTTCCGGCCGCGGCATTGTGGGCGCTAGCGGTGTTACTGGTCGCTATTATTCAGTTGCCGCCGATTCTTGCTTTGTTACCTGCCATTATTTACATGTTCAGTGTTGAATCGACACTGGCGGCGAGCTTGTTCTTAGTGTGGTGTATTTTGGTGAGCGGCAGTGACGCTATCTTGAAGCCAGTACTACTGAGCCGTGGCTCTCACATTCCAATGTTGGTTATTTTACTCGGCGCACTGGGCGGAATGGCAATGTCGGGAATTGTTGGTCTGTTTGTTGGTGCTGTGATACTGAGTTTAAGCTATGAGCTGATGATGGCGTGGCTTGGGCTTGAAGAGAAAAACCAACAAGAAACTGAGAAAAAACCAGCAGAGGCAGAGGAAAAATAGATGAAGCCAGTCTCTAAAGACGACAACTTCTACTTCTTATTCTATGCACTGTTGGTGTTGTTTTTTGGTTGCGCGGTGATGCAGCAGTTTTATCCGCAAGGCCAGAAAACAATACTATTTCTCATCATCATTACGCTGGCGAGTTCAATTGTTGGTATCCATAAAGAGCGAGCTTTGTATCGCTCTTGGTATGGGCTGTTATTGATTACGGCGCTAGTGTCTGGTGTGTTTTCGTTTTTGGAAGGCTATAACCTGTCGATAGTGACGCTATCAGCGTTGGCTGTGTTCTTGTTTTCACACATTTACTCGGCGTTGAAACAGGTGATGAAAGCCAAAACGGTGACGCCCAATCACATTATTGGGTCAATCTGTATTTACTTGTTGTTGGGGTTCGCTTGGTCGACCATCTACTTGTTGATTTTAGAAATATTTCCCAACGCCTTTAATGGGTTAGAAGAGCAAATCTGGCTAACCAATTTGTTTAATGCGATGTACTTTAGCTTTATCACGTTGACTACGGTTGGCTATGGTGACATATCACCGGCATTACCTATTGCTCAGTTCTTCGTGTTTATGGAATCCATTATCGGCAGTTTTTACTTGGCCATAATGGTGGCGAGTTTGGTGAGTATTCGGCTTACACAGTCTCAATCCCAATAGAGCGGATACAAAGAATAGATCATATACAAACAAGCCCGGCAATTCCCGGGCTTGTTCTGTTTTACGCTTTTTAAAGTCAAACCTAGCTTTGAGATTGAACTCCCTATGGGCTACGAATCTTATGCCTTAGTGTGAGCTACAAACCTTAAGCTTCAGTGCCTTGTATCTTCTCTAATTCAGCGATGGTCGTTTGTGACACAAGCTGACCATCCATGTAATAACTAACGTTTTGCCCCTCTTTGATACCTGTCAGAGTTGCCGTTTCACCAGAGGTATAGACGATGTCCATTTGAACCGTGTTTTCGTCAATCTTAATCATCTCACCCGTTTCAATCGTGCGATTGTTTGAAATTGGGCCTACAGGGGCTTCTTTCAGGCTTGGGTCTAGGTCGTCGTTCACTTCGAAGTGCGTATCTGTTTTTGTATCAAATACGTGTGGTGAGCCACTGATTGGGTTTTTACCTGTCCAAAATTCAAGTGAGTTGAATACGACATAGTCGGCTGCGGTTGTAATACCGTACACAGGCGCTAATAAGAAGTTTACACCTGCACGAGCATAGCGGTTATCGACAACTTCAACGTTAAATTTCATCACTTTCCCTGTTACGGCGTTGCTGCCGATACAACCAGTTAGCGCAGAAGCCAAAACCGTTAGTCCTACAATTTTAAGTGCAATCTTTTTCATTTTAGTACCTGTATAAGTTAGAAGTCTGTTTTGTTGGAACAGGTGTAGTATGGTTTTTATTCGATTCAGAGTTTTACCATTTAACGCCACTGACGATAGAAAATTGGTTATGTACTTTAAGCATCACAAGCTAGATCTAGAAAAACGGACATAGAAAAGCTGGCTACAAAAATCGGAGCATAAAAAAAGCGCGACCTAATAGGGCGCGCTTTGAGTATTTGGATAAGTCGTAATGAAAACAACGACTCCAATACAGAATTACTTCATCACATAAGAATAGGCCGATACGACAAGCCAGCGGACAAATCGAAATAAAAGGGTAGTGGCTTTAACGGTAAACTTGGCGATTGATACCGTTGCTTCTGCACCAACGCTAACGCACTTATGCAGATCGGATTCTTTGTATTCTGAATAGGTCATATGGTTTCTCATTTCTCGCGGTTGTCTTTCATATGTAAGTAATGACTCCTGTCTGGCGATATACCCTGTGCGACTAATGTACGAATATTCATTGATAGAAACTTACCATTTAATGCCAAGTAGTGTGAAAACTAGCCAAAAGATAACGTGTTGAGAGAAATTAAGTACGTACCTAGATGTAACCTATCAAGTTACCGAAAAAACGAGGTTATATAGTGGTATGATCGCGGGCTCAGCACCATAAGTGATAAAGAATAGGAAACAGAATGACTCACCTTACCGATCAGCAAGAAGCTGCAATGGCGACGTTTAAGGAAAACTTACACCTTCCAAATGGTGGTTTTCATAAGCTGATTATCGAGCTGAGTAAGGAGTATCAGTTGCCTTTTCAAAAGGTGCGTGCGGTTTTAAAGAAAGCTCAAAAAGACGTTGAACGACAAATACGAGAAAACTTTACCAGCGTTGATGACACAGTACTGAGCCAAGCGAATTGGGTAAACATCATTAAGGCGAAGCTTGTTGAGTTAGCGGAAGAAAACCAAACGGTCATGGGTAAGCTGCAACAAAACCTGAAGTATCAAAAAGTGTTGTCGGCAACCGAGGGTTCAATCGCAAGCGAAGACGAACGTGACGAGTTGATTGAAGAATTGATTCAAGCTTATGAGAAAGAGGTGTTCAAACCGTTATTGGCGATGCTGCATACAACAAAGCTGTATTGGAAGTTAATGCTGGTGGATGAGACATGTAAGATGAATGAGGAGAATCGTGAGAAATTCAGTGATTACCCTCAACACATGCAAGCTGCAGAACACTTATATACTCTTGATCAGAAGTTAAGGTCGATACCGTTAACTTATTAGTCCATGAATGCAATGATAATGACTCATTGGTGATTCAGAGTTTGATATAAGTTGGTTTCAATAGAAGTACGATAACCTAGCTAGCGTTAGCCGCGTGTGAAATGCAAAAAGGGCTAGGTTTCTGTTCTGTTTTACTTCTACTCTATTTTGTTCTGCTAGAGCGAATTGAGGGTGACATCTTTTACATCTTTGGGACTAAACGGTGTTTCTTTTTGTAGCCTTTGGGAAATGCTATAGGAGTGTGAAATGTCCTAGGGTGTTTCCGTTGCCTGAAACAATAGTTCCGATGCTTTCTCGTTCATTAAATTCAAAATCGATGAGATAACTGTGATGTTGTAGCTTGGGCAATATGTGGCGGTGGAGTATATCGCTATTGAGCTGTCGAATCTCTGTGACCCATGAAATTTCTTCTTTGTGTAAGTCTATTTTAATCTTGAGCATTTATTACCTTTTAGTTTATTGACTGATTTGTCGCGTGATAGTTGGTACCAATGGGTTTGTCGTGTTGTTCTGCGTGACATAACTGTGCCTTGTGTTTATTACATTTATATTTAAGTGATCGATCTATTTTGACTTCGCTAGCAAAAGAGCGAATGACGATAGATCGGTAGTGAGGATCGAATTTAAAAGCTATTGAATGACTATCTAGGTGAAAGCTGACGCAGAGATGGTGTAACGAGGAAATCGAGAACTGTCTTTGAGGAACTTGGACTTACTTTAGCATTAACAGCTCTATAGATTAGAGCCAAGTGGCGAACTATACGCCTAGTTTTTTGAATTGCAACTCTATTTTTAATTAAATTTAAAAATATTTTTGAATGATTTGCCGTCGCTTGTTGAGAGTTAAATGAGCGAAGGACCGATAATTCACCATGATACCTGACCGATGTTTGGCTTTGCACCGCTTTGTGTTCTTTGTCATTAGTAGTTTTATTTGTTCAGCTAATTTAGTGATGATTAAGCCTCTGTTATATATAATCTTTACATTGTAAATTTCAATTCGTAACTCTGAGGTTGAGCGTTGTGATTCTGGAGTTTAGCGTTGTGATTTCAGGGCTTTCGAGTACTTTTCCCCATCAGTTTATTCTTCAGATTGATGATCATTTTCCTCTTCGCGTCTTTTTGTTATTTCTGATCCCTAGCATCTCTCCTGACTACGCAAAATATGAATACTCACTTTTACATTTCTGAATAATAAAGTTGTTGTGTCGCCAGTTTAACGCAAATATAATTGATAATAGTTCTCACTTGCGTTACGGGTTTGTTATCAAAGCAATGACAGACTTTAAATTATCGTTATTTAGCCGTTGTGTACGCCCCATACTCGCCTATGAGTAATGTGACTTTCATTGTCATGAGTGGTGGCTAGTATCAATGACAAAGGAAGAAACATGAAGAAAACAATCAATTCAGTTCGCCAGTTGTTAAGCGGGCTTGCCATCGTTCTTGCATCATCATTACTGATGACCGCTCAAGCGAAAACCGTGACCATTGAACACGTAAAGGGCACGGCGCAGTTTACTGAAGTACCACAGCGCGTTGTGGTACTTGGCTTTGGTAGCTTGGATGTGCTTGATCAAATTGGTGTACAGCCAGTTGGTGCGCCTCATAGCTTGCTGCCCGATTACCTGGCTTCGTACAAAGAAACGACAGCAAATACAGGATCATTGAGTGAACCTGATTTTGAAGCTATCTACATGTTGAAGCCTGACATCATTATCGCGGAAAACCGCATGCTTAAGGTTTACGACAAGCTGGCACAAATCGCTCCAACGGTCATGTTCTCTATTGAAGGTGATAAATACTGGGCTGATGCTCAGCAAAACTGGCGCGCGCTAGGTGACATCTTTGGTAAGCAAGCTGAAGTAGAAGCGATCATCAAAGAGACTCAAGCGTCTATCACGGCGGTAAACGACAAAGTCGCGTCTGACGAAACGTCAGCAATGATGCTGATGAACAACGGCAACAACATTGCGATGTTCAATAAGGGCAGCCGCTTCTCGATAATTTTTGATGATTTTGGTTTCGAGGAGTCAAAGAGTGCGACAGTGGCTCCAATTAAAGGGACTCACGGCAACCTAATCTCGTTCGAATACATTGCTGACGCAAAACCTGAAGTGCTTTACGTTCTTGACCGCGAAAAAGCGATTGGCAAATCAGAAGGTCGCGCACAACAGCTGTTTGATAACCCATTAGTTGCGGCGACACCTGCAGCGCAGCAAGGCAACATCGTTTACCTTGATTCAAGTGCTTGGTATTTGGCGGGTGGTGGCGTGACAGCGATTCACCGAATGTTAGGTGATATTGAGCGTACGATTCAATAGTTACTAATCATCAGATATTCGGGCTTATAAGAGCGTTCTTATAAGCCCTTTTTCACTTTTCATACGGACTCAAAGAGCCTTACCTTTAGTATTATTTCTATGTTAAAACCCATTGCAGCTGCTGTATTTCTTGTTGTGTTATGCGTTATGTCATTGATGATTGGAGTCGCTGAGATCAGTTTTAGCGACTTCTTCAATGGCAACCAACACGCCAACTCTATTTATGTTGTTAGTCGAATCCCTCGACTGTTCGCGATTGTGCTTGCCGGTGCGGGCTTGAGTGTCGCTGGCTTGATCATGCAACAGATCGTGCAGAACAAGTTTGCCGCACCTTCGACTATGGGCACCATTGACTGCGCCATGCTTGGGTACATAGTCGGTATTCTGGTTCTGGGCAATGCTGCGCAATGGAGCTACTTAGGCTTTATCTTCGCGTTTGCAGTGTTTGGCACCATGCTATTGGTCCGCTTTCTACAACACCTGAAGTTTAAGAACGCGGTATTGGTGCCTTTGATTGGCATCATGTATGGCAACGTTGTTTCGTCTCTAACAACCTTTATTGCTTATAAGTACGACTTAGTACAAACCATGTCGGCATGGACAATGGCGAACTTTGCGAGTGTGTTGCAAGGCAGCTATGAAATTCTTTACCTCGCAGTGCCTGCTTGTGTGTTGGCTTACTACTTCGCGAGTCAGTTCAGTGCGGCGAGTATTGGCGAGAGCTTTGCGAAAAACATCGGCTTGAATTACCAGAAGATCGTCTTCATTGGTGTTGCATTGGTCGCTATCTGTGCCTCTTCTGTAGTGATGATCGTCGGTGTTATCCCATTCCTTGGCCTTATCGTGCCGAATATCGTGTCGCTGATGATGGGCGATAACATGAAGAAGATTCTGCCTTGGACAGCCTACTGGGGCGTGATCTTGGTATTGGTTTGTGACTTGTTAGCTCGAATTGTCATCTTCCCTTATGAGATTCCAATCTCGATGGTAATCAGCATCTTTGGTGGCTTGATTTTTATCTACCTAATCATGAGAGACAAGTCGAATGCGTGATTCAGTAAAAATTGCGATTCTGACCATCGCGTCTTTGTGTATGGCGGCAGTATTTGTGGGGCAGGGACTTTCGTGGGATAACTATGAGTTCTTCTTGTCTCTGAGACTACCCAAACTGCTGTCGATTGTGTTGGCGGCGGTGGCGATTTCTGCATCGTCATTGGTGTTCCAAACTATTACTAATAATCGAATTCTAACCCCATCCATCTTGGGCTTTGATAGCTTGTATATGCTGGTTCAAACGGTACTTCTGTTTGTGTTTGGCAGTGCTAGCTTCTGGGTGATTGATTCAATCGCAAACTTTTCGATGTCTGTAACTGTGATGATCTTGTTCTCGTTTGCTTTGTTCCATTTCTACTTTAAGAGCAAGCGAAATAACGTTTTCACACTGCTTTTAATAGGCATCGTGTGTGGCAGCGTATTCTCGAGCTTAGCGAACTTCCTTGCGATGTTGATTGATCCCAATGAATTCGCGGTGCTGCAGAATGTGATGTTCGCAAGCTTCAATAACGTGAAAGGCGAACTGGTTTACCTTAGCCTTATTCCATTAGGTTTGAGCTTGCTTGGCCTGTGGTTGTTAGCGCCTAAGCTTGATGTACTTTGGCTTGGTGTTGATAACGCAACAAGCTTGGGTGTGAACACAAAACGACTGACTCAGATTACTTTGGTGATTGTGTCAGTGATGGTCGCGGTATCGACTGCTTTGGTTGGCCCTGTGTTGTTCTTTGGTTTAATCACCGTGAGCTTAGCTCGTCAGATATTCAAATCTTATCAACATCGTGTGCTTATCATCGCAAGCAGTTTGTTAGCGGTAGTGCTCTTGGTTTCAGGCCAATGGTTTATCGAAAAAGTAATGGCGTTTGAAACCACAGTGAGTGTGATCATTAACTTAGTCGGTGGTTTGTATTTTATGTTCTTGTTGTTACGCACCAGAATTCAGTAAAGGTAGTAAGTAGTGATTAAATTAACAGGTTTAACTAAGAAGTATGGCAAGTCACTCGTGGTTGATGATGCCAGTGCTATGTTTCCGAAAGGAGAAGTGACTTCTATCATTGGCCCAAATGGTGCGGGTAAAAGTACACTGCTTTCAATGGCGAGCCGCTTAACAGACAGTGACGCAGGTGAAGTAGTCATTGGCGATAAGTTACTGGCTGAGTGGGATACCAAAGAGCTAGCCAAGCACCTTGCCGTGTTAAGACAATCAAACAACATCAATATGCGATTTACGATTCGTGAGTTAGTCTGTTTTGGTCGTTTCCCACACTCTCAAGGCCGCTTGAAAGACGAAGATCATAAGATCGTCGATACGGCGTTAGAGCACCTTGGTATTACCGATATTCAAAACAAATACCTAGATGAGCTCAGTGGCGGTCAGCGTCAAATGGCGTTTATCGCGATGGTTGTGGCGCAAGATACGGATTATGTGTTCTTAGATGAGCCACTGAACAATCTTGATATTAAACACTCGGTCGAAATCATGCAGACGTTGCGTCGTCTAGCGCATGAGTTTAATAAAGCGGTGGTGATCGTGATTCACGACATCAACTTTGCTTCTTGTTACTCAGATAACATTGTCGCGATGAAGAAGGGCCAAGTGGTTAAGTCGGGTAAGGTTTCGGAAGTGGTTGAAAAATCAGTGATGGAATCGATCTACGAGATCCCATTTGAGATTCGTGAGTTCGATGGCGTTCGAATCTGTATGTATTATTCTGGTCGTTAGGTAGGTAGGTTACGGGGTCTCTAGCCTGCTTTAATCCCTAGTTGCCGAAATGAAAAGAGCTCCCATATGAGGAGCTCTTTTCGTATGGTTCATATGTCCAAGAAAGCATATTCCCTCTTGTGTTATACGCCAATCTCTGCCGTATTTTTGACATCAGACGAGGATCAAACCGTTAGTTTGATGTCACTCGAAGATCGACTCTTCATTTTTAACAATCATTTGTCATTTTCATGTTGAGAGGTACGAAAACCCATCTACACTATGTTTATAACTGTTTGATTTTTATAAGAGGTGTCAATGAGTCGTAAACCTATAGTGTTAGTCGTGGATGACACCCCAAGTAACTTAGATGTGTTAACGGCAATCCTCAAAGATACCTATCAAGTTAAGGTCGCGATTAACGGTACTATCGGTATCAAAATAGCGAAGATGGTGCCACAGCCAGACCTTATTCTCCTTGATATCATGATGCCTGACATCGATGGCTACGAAGTGTGCCGTCAATTAAAAGCCCAGCCAAATACTGCGCATATCCCCATTATATTCGTTACCGCAAAGATTGGTCCTGAAGCCGAAGTAAAAGGCTTGTCCTTAGGTGCTGTTGATTATTTAACGAAACCCATTACCCCAGAAATCGCACTTCAGCGTGTAAAAACCCATATTGCTCTTTATGACCAACAACGCGCGCTGTTTAGTCAGGTGAAAGAGAAAACCCAAGAGATCAATCTCGGTAAACTGGAAACGCTCAACATATTGGGTAGAGCGGCTGAATTTAAAGATAACGAGACGGGCATGCACGTTATGCGCATGAGCCATTATTGCGAGATATTAGCCAAAGCCTTGGGCATGACAGACGAAGATGCCGAGACCTTGCGTGATGCCGCGCCAATGCATGATATTGGCAAGATTGGCATTCCTGACAGCGTGTTACTGAAGCCAGGCAAATTGGATGCCGATGAATGGACTACCATGCAGAAACACGTCGAGTTCGGTGTTGAAATCCTTGGTAGGCAGGGCGATTCCAAACTGATGCGTATGGCCATTCAAGTCGCGCAGTATCACCATGAAAAGTGGGATGGCAGCGGTTACCCAAACCAGATAGCCGGCGAAGATATTCCATTGGTCGGACGAATTGCGGCCGTTGCTGACGTATTTGATGCCCTGACAGCAGAGCGTCCTTATAAGAAAGCTTGGAGTGTCGATGAGGCACTGAGCTTGTTTGAAGAACAGAAAGGCAAGCATTTTGATCCGACTATCGTCGATATGTTTTTTCTAAAGTTACCTGAGATTCTAGCAATTAAAGAGAAATTTAGAGATGAGTGATCGTTGGGTTGTACTGATTAATCGTTACGTTAAATCCCTATTTCTGCTCATTGCCTTGGCGAGTTTTGTGACAAGCGTGAATGCAGAAACGGCACCCGACCAAGAAGCAAACCGATGGCAAGATACTAAACTTGAAGTGACATTCATTGCGCTGTCCAGTCATTATCCTTACTCATTTATCGGTGACGATGGAAAAGTTGATGGCATCATTCGTGACTGGGCTAATGATCTTGAAGAGCGATTTAAAGTCAAAGTTAATTTCATTAGCGTGGACTCTCACTCTGAAGCAAAGCAAGCTTTGTTAGACGGGAAAGGCGATGTGTTTCCGTTTCAACAGTTTGATCCCAGTGAAGGAGGGCGTTTCCTTCAAACTGATCCTTATATCTCGTACCAAATTGCCGTCATTCTTCCTACCGATGATCACCTCAACAATAAAATTGAGCAAGAGGCAAAGAGGCGAATTGCCATGGTTCGAGATAGTATCGACCTGGAGCGATCTGGCGTGCAGCTTAGCTCTATTGAGGCGGTTGAGTTCGATACTTCCATTGATGCTATTCGAGCTTTGGAGGATGGTTCTGTTGATGGCCTGCTGGCTGAACCTGTGACCACAATGGATCTTGCTCATAAAAGTGGTGTAGAAAATCTAGCGGTTAATTACGTACTCGATCGTTGGAAAAATATAAAGGCGGCTATGGTTGTTCGTTCTAGCGACATTGAATTACTTAGCTTATTGAATCAACAAATTGAGACGTTTGATATAAGTAAAAAGAACCGAATTCTATCTAAATGGTTAGATGGTTCGCCTTACCGCTCTCCAGTGAAAGGTGTATTTGGCTTCGGGAATCCGCCTTACATGTACCCAGATAGCACGTCAGTAGGGTTGGAGCATGACCTGATGCAAAGAGCTTTGAATGATATGGGTTTTCGACTTGGTGACGTTGTCACTCTTTCTCGAAGTGCTGCTAGGCAAGCTATCGATAACAACAACTCAATATCATTTGTTTCAGGCGTTCAACCTGATGACCCCTCGTTGCACTTCGTCAGTGATAAGGTTATGGATGTTGATTTTGTCCCTGTCTCATTAAAGAGGCGTAACTTGGATTTAAAGTCAGCAAAGAATCTGTCATTGGGTGCTTTGCTATTTGATGAAACATCACCAATTAAAAACTCGGTAGAAGTACTGAATAGCCAATTGAGTATTGAACGTACAGAAGATCTCGATAGCTTGGAATCAGCGTTCTCCCAATTGAGAGCTCAAAATGTAGACTTATTGATGGTAGAAAGACGCGTGTTAACTTGGTTTGTGACTAACACGCGGTTTATTGAAATGCGTGAAATTGAGCTGCATGAAGAATATAAAGTGAGCTACCCCATCTATGTTGATTTTAGAGGCTCTGAATTAAGAGATCGCTTTAATGCTGCATTGAAAAATCTCAAGAATGAAGATAGCGATTTCGAACAAATTCTTAGAACACAAGTTAAGAACGATTTGACTCCGGTTCTGAAGAAAGCCGATATTATTGCTCAAATCTCAGCGTATTTTATCGTGAATGATCGCTTTGACGAATTACCTAAGATTTTTGATATATTTGATGCAGATAATACTTTCACTGTGATCACGGCGCTCGCAGACAATAATAAACGACCGCTTGAATCTTGGTTTTTAGGCGATGTATCAACGCCATCATTGGATAGGAAAAACACGTCTAAGCTGTCATCGGTGACGAAAGGCGCTGGATATAAAACACAAACGGGTAGCAGTAATGCCGGGTTTATGACGTTCTATTTTGATGTGGATTCAGTGGAAGGAAACTATGTTTATTTTCCTGCGATTGAGCAATTTAATACGTTTGGAGAAGGAGCACAGCGCTATATCTCAGATATTTACCAATCAAACAACTTGACTGGCGAACTTCTGAACCTCAACCAAAATGAACGTCAATGGGTAAAGTCTAATCCAGTTTTGAAAATCGGTATTGATCCTAACTCTTTGCCTTATGAGGCCGTGTCGGGCTCCGGGGAATACATCGGGATGATCGATGATTACCTTAAGCTGATTGAACAGAAAACAGGCTTACGCATGAAACATGTCGATGTCGGCAGTTGGCAAGAGACTCGACGACTTGTGGATCACAGACAAGTGCACCTTGTCTCCGCCGCGGTGGAAAATCGTTCACTTGGCGAAAACGTGAAAGCGGGCAAACAGTTATTTTCTAGTCGTTTGGCCATTGCCTCAAGGCGAGATGTGAATAGCCTCGTCTTAGAAGAAGCTGCTGGTTGGAAAATCGGTATTTTAGAGGGAGGCGCTAACACAGAAGCCATCGTAGACAGTTACCCAGATATAAACTGGTCTCTTGTAGCAGCAACTAATGATGGCTTAGAACGGGTCGATTCTGGTGACCTTGACGCTATAATTGATACCGTTGACATCCTCAATTACTTGATCGATTCATTTGGCTATCGAGGGATTGGTATTATTGGTCGATTGGATTTCTTTTTGTCGCCAACGTTCCATGTCATCAAGTCAGAACCCTTACTCTTGTCTATTGTGAACAAAGCAATTGGCAGTATTTCCGCTGAAGATCACCAAAAAATATCCGCTAAATGGGCTGCGCCAAAATCGATCGAGAAAGTTGATTATGAGTTGGTTTATACCATTTCACTTTTTTCGTTGGTGATCGTCTTAATCATCGTATTTTGGAATAGAAAACTCACAAAGCAAATAGCGATTGCCAATGACGCGACAGAAGCGCTTCGCAAAGCACAACATCAGCTTTATAACATTTTGAACACTTCACCAATAGCAGCGAGTGTGGTTGTCGAGGAACAGGTTCGTTATGCGAATGATACTGCGAAGCGTCTGTTCGGAGTGGAACGGACAGAGTTGCACTCTATAAATGTTGAAAATATTTATAACTCTCTGTCTGATCGTGATTCGCTATACAAAGAGCTCAACCTCAAAGGTAAAGTCGTAAACCGAGAATTAGTGCTTAGGAAGTTTGATGGAAGTAGTTTTGTGGCTCTTGTTAGTTACTACTTGCTTGAGCTTGATGGGGAAGTAGCAACACTATTTTGGGCGTTCGATATTTCAGAAATGAAACGCCTAAACGAACAACTTGAAGAAGAGAAACAGAGAGCCGATCTGGCTAGCCAAGCTAAATCGGAATTCTTAGCCAATATGAGCCATGAAATTAGAACGCCAATGAACGCAATAATTGGTTTGTCTTATCTGGCCATTGGCGAAATATCTAACCCTGTTGCTCGAAATTATATTGAGAAAGTGCACCGTTCGGGGCATTCACTGTTAAGCATTATTAATGACATCCTCGACTTCTCTAAGATAGAGGCGGGACAGCTTGTCATTGATAGCATCCCATTTGATCCCGTGACGACATTCCAAGATGTCATTGAGTTGATGGAATCGAAAGCGGATGAGAAGCAACTTAAGTTGTCTATGTCGATAGATCCAGAGCTAGATACTCCGTTGATTGGCGACCCGTTAAGACTATTCCAAGTCATTCTTAACCTGATTGGTAACGCCATCAAATTTACATCGCATGGGAACGTGACTTTGAATGTTACTCATCTCGAATCCAATGATCGCAGCGTGAATATGAAGGTGGTTGTTTCCGATACAGGGATTGGCATTTCAGAAGAAAATAGGCACAAGCTCTTTCAAGCATTCAGTCAGGCAGATAGTACTACCACGAGAAAGTTTGGAGGTACTGGCCTAGGGCTAAATATCAGTCAAAAGCTCGTGCAAGCCATGGGCAGTAAAATTTCAGTCGAAAGTGTTTTGGGTAAGGGCAGTGAGTTCTCTTTCGTTCTCACTTTGCCTAGGTCAGATACAGAAGAACTGGCACACTTTAAATCACAAGAGCTCAAGCTGGATTATCACATCGAGTTCAAAGGGCAAAAGGTATTACTGGTTGAAGACAATGAATTAAACCAAGACCTAGCATTGGCATTTTTAAAGCGATCGAAGTTGAATGCTGACTTGGCCGAGAACGGACAAGAGGCGGTAGTACTAGCCAAAAATAATGACTATGAAATGATTCTTATGGATCTTCAAATGCCCGTAATGGATGGCTTTGAAGCGACGCGTCAGATCCGTGAGTTTGATTCGCAGGTTCCTATTATCGCGATGTCCGCCAATGTGTTTGCTGATGCGAAGCAAAGAGCAAGAGACGCAGGTGTAACGGACTTCTTAGACAAGCCGATTATCATCGATAAAGCGACTTCTTTGATCATCAAATACATCGTGCCGGAGGTGATGGTAGAAGGGAAGGTAGCGTCGTTAGATGGGCAGGCAGAACAACTCGAAGACCTAACAAGTCAACCTAACAGCATTAATGTGATCAGTGTGTTTTCTCAGCAACGATTTGAACAGCTCACTCATCATGATGCGGAACTTCAAAACAAACTGGTTGGGAAGTTCCATAGCAGTGCGCCAAGTATGATGGTTGATGCGTTTGATAATTTGGCACAAGACGATTGGATTACGCTGGAAAGAAACCTGCATACTTTGAAAAGTATGGCAGCGTCGATTGGCGGCCTCCGGTTTGCTGATTTGATGGGGGAGTTAGAAGATAAAGCTCACAATCGTTTGTGTGATGATCAAGCCCTCAGAGAAGGTGAGGCGAGGTTAGTTGAGCTTATTGCAGCAACGGAAAGCCTGATTGTGAAGCCACAAGTAGAATACATGAGTGAAGCGAGTGCGATGGGAGCCGTGGTCAAAGAAGATCAAAGGGTTAAGCTGCTCTCGCTGCTGGAAGCTTATGATAACGATGCAACGCAATACGTGGCCGAGTTACTTGCAGAGTATCCAAATTCTGTTGCGCTTAACGATGTGCAAAGTGCGTTAGATAATTATGACTTCGAGCGAGCGTGTGAGGTTCTCAATACCTTGGAATAAGCCGCTTTGCTTAGTCGGCATATAACAGTTGCTGTCTTATAGCGATTACTGTCTGAATAACAAGCACTTCAGTATTAAAGCCTTTAACCTTTTGGGTTAAAGGCTTTAAATTTAATCAACTAATCAACTAATCAACGCTTCTAACCACTCACGTTTTGTTTGATCAGATCGATAACTGTATCGTATCGGTGCGGCAGTTTTCTGTTTCGTTTTTGAACCAGATACAGTATTTCCTCAACCTCTACTTTGGGTGGCACAACGTGCAACTTGTCTCTTTCTGGGAAGTGCTCAACTGCGCCAGCCGGTAAGACGGTAAAGCCTAACCCTTTCGATACTGGCAGCAAGATCTGGTGAAGCTGATTGATGTAGCCAGATCTTGGTATTTCATTAACGTTAATGTTCGCGAGATCCTTGTCTCCACACAGGTCGAAATACAAAGACAGGTAGTGAGCAGAATCTGGATGCGCAATAAGGCCAATGTCGTGCAGTACTTGTGGTGTTATCTCTAAGTGAGCCAGACTGCTGTGAACGATGAGGCAGAGTGCTTCTTTACCAATGACTTGGCTTTGATAGTAACTGTCGTTTGGGGAGTGCCTAACAATGCCGATATCGGTGGTGCCTTGGATCAGGTCGTTCAATATCTTTTTGTTCGGTGCCGCTTCTAGGTTGATGCTGAGGTCTTGATGTTGCTGCTGCAGTTCAAGAAGCTTGGGATACAGACGTAAAGAGAGTGAACCCGAACAGGATAGATGACATTGCCCTGCATAAGGATTGTCAAAACTCAGAGATTCGAATAAATCTTCTTGGTCTTTTTCTAGCTTGAGCGCGTAGCGATACATAATCCGACCCTGTTCGGTCAGCTCGAAGCTTTTATTTTCCCGAGAAAGCAGGTCACAATTGCAAGCTTGTTCAAGCTTCTTGATGTGCTGGCTCACTCCTGGTTGTGTCATGTACAACTTTTCTGCGGTTTGGGTGAAATGTCCAACTTCAACCAGAGTCTTAAATGTATTGAGCCAAAGTGGATTAATCATACTCACCTTCAAATGCTAAAGCCTATAAATAACAAGACTTATAAGTAATAAAGTCTCTAAGTAACAAAGCCTATAAATAACAGAAAATTATTATTATCTTAAGTAATGATAATTTCAACTCTAGCGTCTTAAGTAACGCTAATCAAAGTCAATGTGGTAGTAACTATTTATATTGGTCTATTGGTCTATTGGTCTATTGGTCTATTGGTCGACTTGTAGAGTTGCTATGAGTAACAAAGTGTTGCGACTTTGTTGATTATTTGGTCTATTGACCAACTGTGCTCATATTTAGGAACGAAGATGAATAGAAATGTTTGGCTGCTCTCACTGTGTCAGGCCTTGTTGATGACGGGTAACATATTACTGATCTCTGTGATTGGCTTGATCGGCAAGCAGATTGCGCCCAGTGTGAGCATGATTACCTTGCCGGTTGCACTGCAGTTTTTGGGTTTAATGGCAGCCACTATTCCTGCGTCTCTAATTTCAGGTAAGTTAGGGAGAAAGCGAGGATTTAGCATTGGTAATGTGGTTGGCATTACAGGGGCTAGCCTTGCCACTTACGCACTGTCTCAGCAAAATTTCTATCTGTTTTGTTTCGCCACGTTCTTACTTGGGATAGGCATAGGTTTTGGCACGCTTTATCGTTTTGCTGCTATCGAAGTGTGTGACGAAAATGCACGCCACCGCGCGATTTCAATATCAATGGCTGGTGGAGTGTTGGCGGCGGTACTCGGGCCTAACTTAGCGATCATGTCTCAACAATGGTCAGCAGATGGCTTGTATATTGGTGCTTTTGCTTCTTTGATTGGGTTGAACATTCTTGCGTTACTCATTTTACAAACCATTCAGTTTCCTAAAGTCTCTTTTAATAGTCAGGCTCCCAAAGCCGATCCTTTAGGTGTGATCGTTAAAGCACCGAACTTTATTGGTGCGGTCTTTGCAGCCATGGTTGCTTACGCTGTAATGAACATTTTGATGACGGCAACGCCATTGGCAATGATTGGCTGTGGTTTTGACTTTACGAAAGCTGCTGGCGTGATTGAGTGGCACGTGTTGGGCATGTTTGTACCTGCATTTTTTACCGGATCACTTATCGAGAGGTTTGGCTCAAGAATGATGATCTTGGCAGGCGGGATTCTGTTCGTCGTCTGTATCGCGATTAACATTCATGGCGAATCTATTTGGCACTTCAGAGCGGCTCTAGTTGTGCTTGGTGTGGGTTGGAACTTCATGTTTATCGCGGCAACAGGTTTGTTTAGTCAGTCCTACCAATCGCAGAATAAAGCTAAGGCACAAGCGTTTAATGAATTTATTGTCTTTGGCTGTGTGACTATTACAGCGATGCTCTCTGGTTGGCTAGAATCGACAGCAGGGTGGCAGAACCTCAATATCTACGTATTACCATTCGTGTTAGCTGTTATCTTGCTGTTCGCATTTAGTGCTCGTAAATCGCGTATTCAAAAGCAGCCTGTGTGATGGCTCATCGAATGGTGGTTCAGTAAATTCGTTACTGTGATTAGAACCCTAGTATCTCGAACTACGACAAATAAAAAGCCCTACCAAATCGGTAGGGCTTTTGCTTACGGCTTAAATAATAACGTTTCCTTAAAACTGCTGTCTTGGCTCATGGTCGAAGACAACAGTGCTTAAGCTTGCTTGTAAGTACGCGTGATAGAGCCGCGTACTTATTTTGATGGTCTATCGTTTAAGACCTAAGACCTAAGACCTAAGACCTAAGACCTAAGACCCAAGATGAGCTACAGGTCGACCAAAATTGTCTTAGTCGTAATCCCACCTTGGTCATCGATTATCTTCAGTGTCACCTCGTGCTTTCCGTATGAAGGGAAGATTGAAGTGAATGTGCGACCTCGTTTCACCTTTCCGTTTGGAAGTGTCCACTCGGTATCAACAATACGACCATCGCTGTCTGAACTTGTAGACCACATGGTTACCCAGCGACCCAAGTGAATGTACTTTGCACTCGCTTCTGGAAGGGCGTTTGGAGATTCAACACTCACTACGGAGCTAAATGAATCGGTAGCGCCTTTGTCGTCAACAACAGTCAAGTTCACCGTGTATTCACCGGCTTGTTCGTAAGACCAAGTTGGCGCCAATTCGTTACTTGTTGTGCCGTTGCCAAAGTCCCATAGATAACTGGCGATCTCACCGTCTTGATCAGAACTGAAGTTACGTGCAGAAACGTTCAGGCCAGTGACATTGAGCTCGAAGTTCGCAGTAGGGGCGACGTTGTGTTGGCTTACTTTCGATAAGCGAACCACGCCGTATTCGTTGTTGTCACTCTGATTTACAATATCAACGGTTAAGCCAAACTCCGTTAGGATACGTCCTGAATCAGGCGCTTGTGGAGAGGTGTAATCTTGGTCGTCAGAGAAGCTAGCATTGCCAACCAAACTGGTATCTTCAAGTACATCATCGTCGCTGTTCACAAGACGCATTGGGGTATGATCTTTGAGTGAAAACGCAGCATCACGAACTTGGTAACGAGTTTGAGCGACTTCACCGGATTTTTCCCAAGTCATGGCATTTTGGTCTGCATCGACCACACCTAACCAACCTTCACCTGGGTGTTTGCCTACCCAGTTATCAGTCAGTGACTCGTCTACGTACCAAATGATCAAACCTGGATCGAATGAGATGAGTTGGCCCATGCGTTTGATGTTGGCTAGACCTTCATCAACGTCCATGTGGCTACGCCATTGCAGCAGGTAGTAGTGTTGCGCTTGGTGGAACCCATTACTTAGCTTGTAGCCATTTAGGGCGAAGGTGGAGTTGCTTTCTCCATCGTCTATTGAGGTTACTTCACCATCCACGACCACACTGAGGTTATCCAAATAGAAACCTTCCATAGCCAAGCCACCATCGGTGATGTATTCAAAAGACAGCTCTACTTCTTGGCCTGCCCATTGTGAAACGTCGAACTCAGCGTCAACCCATCCGCCAGATTCGCCGCCAATAGCAGGAACGAGGCCAGTATTGTATGGGTCATCCATTGAGGTGATGTTGCCAGCTATTGCTTGTCCGTTGATTAGCACGCGAGCGAAGTCGTAGTCTTTCTCAATTTCATACCAAGTTTTGAAAGACAGAAGTGCAGAATCACCCGCTGGAATCACCAACTTGCGAGTCATGCTATTTTTCAGTTCATCGCCTTTTTGAGAGTGGAATGAATACTCTCCCTCAAAGGGTTTCAGACTTTCAATTTGTTTTTCAGGAAGATCGACCTTAATCATGTTCGGACGGCTGTTATCCGTGGTTTGGAACAGCGTATAAACTTGTGGGTTGTCTTCTAGGTCATCAATCGAGATTTGATCATCGTTAACCCAGCGACCACCAATCGATTTTTGTAGGAAGTGCTTTGCCCAAGAGCTGAATGCCGTTGGTTGTGTGCCACCAATTTTGCCAGCCCAGCTGCCTGAAGACATGATTGACCAGTAAGATACTGGTTCACCCTTGCCTGTGTATTGCGTGTCGTACTCGTCTGGTAAGCCTAAATCATGGCCATACTCGTGAGCACAGACACCAGCTGCGGCATCAATCGGTTGAATGGTGTAATCAAATGCCGCGTATTGGCCACCAAAGCGGTCGGGAAGCGAGCTAGAGGTACCTTCAAGCACATGTGTGCGACCAAGGTTGAATCGGTGAGACCAGATAGCATCAGGGCCTAATACGCCACCACCGGCTTCTTCGCCCACAGATGCGTGGAACACCATTAGATGATCAATCACACCATCGGGTTCACGAAAATTTCCGTCACCGTCGTAATCGTAACGATCTTCGATATCGTAATCGGCTAGGTTGATACTCGGATCTTGAGCCAATTGATTAAGCGCTTCACGAACCAGTTCCTGTGCGTTTAAGTCGTTGTCGGTGGTCGGGGAGTTACCACCATAGAATGACGCAGGTTTAGAGGCGCGATACCAACCTGCCGCTTGACCTGCAACGCTGTAACTATCACCTGATTCGCTTTGGTAATACTGACGCATCGAGATTAGGTTTTCGCCATTTGGCCCTGTGTAGCCAGAATTTGAAAACAACAACTCTTGATAATGTTCAGGGTTGTAGCTCTCGTAGAGCATTTGCGTGTGCTCTTCGGTCAGCTTGTTGTTATCCCAGTTCAAATCAGGGAAATCGACCAACAGAGCGAGTACTTTATCGGTACGCTTGGTGCCGACTTCCAAAGCAAAGACGCTGGCCTTTTTAACGCCAGATCCTTTCTCTATGGCTTTGAGTATTTTCGCTCGTTGCTCAAGTGCTTTTTTACCGAATTGAGCGTCGCCTTTAAAACCGGAATTGATCTTATTTTTTAAGTAACGGTCAAGTGCGTCGTGTTTTGCCACATCGGTTGCATCTTGGTCGACTAAGCCTTGTCTAACTAGCATTTCAATAAGTTTGTCTTCATTAACAACGCCTAAATCAATAGGTGTTTTTGCATAACTACTGACGCTAAATAGAGTAAGCATTGCTGAAGCCAACAATGTTTTTCTCATCATTTTCATTATATTTCCTTTTTATATTTCCATGTCGATATCAGTATCAACTGCCTTATTCGAATCAGTTGTCCGAGTCTGGCCTAATACACTCTTGTGGTGTCTTATTTAACTGACGTGTGTTTGTTGTATGTTTCGTACTTTCCATCTTTTTTATACTTTCTATTTCTTTTGTATTGGTTGTCTCTTTTCTATTTTTTGAATCAAACTGAGTGCTCTTTACTTTTTTAGCGTTTAGATAGATACGCAAAGCTTCTTGATTGCCCTCATAGGTTAAGCCAGGACAGATAACGCCTCGTTCAATCAATGACTTCAGCAATAGTTCGTCGTTCTCAATAGTGGAAGCCTGTGACAGTGAGGAAAAAATTAGAACCATTAAAGCCATTGTTTTGTGTGACATTCTTATATCAAGCCATCAGTTTTGATTATGTAACAAAATATATTTATAAAATTAACCAATCAAACGAATAATCATTACAAATCATTATTCGTTCCGGTTTCAACATTAAGAGTTAATATCAAATAAGGATGGTTGTTTATTTTATTATCAGTTATTTAGTAAGGTTGGGCGCATTAATAGCTGATAGTTTTAATATTTAATGTCATCGTTAGGTAAATGGTTATTCTGCTTCAGAACGCTTTATACAAGGTGTGGAGTTAAAATTAATCAAACAAATGTTTTATTATCTATGTTTAAAAAAATGCATGTAATAATTGAGTTATTAGTAAATACCCATACTGAAATTATTTTCACTCTAAATATCAATAATTGGGGTGTTGAGAATGATTTTCAGTGTTTCAAGGGCGTGAAATTTAACAATAGCGGAGGTGATAGGAGCACCAAGTCGTAAAAAAGAGCCCGTATTTGAGCTCTTTTCCTTTTATTCTCGTTGGCGATTTACTTATGACTGAGAGACATCACGATAAAAATAACGTTCACAAGTACGTGGATTCATGCGCTTAATGACGTTGGATATTAAGGCGATAACCAGCACTGAGAATACTAACCTTCCCCAAAATATGGTGTAAAAATCAGCCCCAATTAACATGATCAAAAGTGTATCTTCAATCAAACTGTGGAGTAGATTGAGCAGCATGATTGCGGTGAAAACATCCCTCGCCGAGATATGTCCCTTTTTAGCTTCATTGATCAATAAGCCGCCGCCAAACGAAAGACCAAGCGTGATTCCGATGATCGTTAAGTTGGTTGCGTCCTTGCTAATTCCTAGCAGTCTCAAGAATGGTCTTAACAATATTGCCATGAGCTTTTCAACGCCTAGAATCTTTAAAATCTTGAGTAGCAGTAAAAGTGCTGAAATCACGATGAAGATAACGGCAAAGCTCTTTAGCTGCTCAATAGCCCATCCAAGATAGCTCGAGTCTCCAGATACTTCAGGCTGCCAAAGCACGGTTGCTGGGTAGTTGAGCAAATCCCCGTATTGATAACTGAGATTGAGTAACCATGCCAGCACCAAGCTACCACCGACCCTCACTGATAGCGTAGCCAGCCAACTCACACCCGCCTTTTTAGCTATTGCACCCTCAATCGGTAATGAATGCGCTAGTAGCATCATGCTGCCTAAAACCGAGGCTTGAGCAACCGTTAAGGGAGCATCGGAATTAATAAGAATAATCAGCCCCGCATAGATGTTAGTGAGTATGGTGGTTGCCCATACCAAGCCCATTTCTTTCGGTAATCCGACGCTTTCCATTATTGGGCTTAGCCATTCGCTAAGAATCACGACGCCGCCAAGTTCTTCAACGACCTTTATCACGATGATGATTGGAATCATGATTCGGAAAAGAGTCGAGGTGACATCGAAAATCTCTCTGAGGAGTTCTTTAAAAAATTGATAGATTGATTTCATAGTTACGACCATGGTTCGATTGTTTGGAATGAGAAGATCTTACCTTGATTATTGTGATGGTTATTTCAAAATCTACATCAATATTCGACTCAAATTTTTTATTTGTCGTAGTATTCGAAATTATTAGTCATGAAATTAGAGTTTTGAGAAATTATGGAAATTGATCGTATAGATAGAAATATTCTCGTTGAACTGCAGAAGAATAACCGAATCCCAAACCTCACATTGGCTGAGATGGTTGGGTTATCGCCTCCGGCTTGCTTAAAGCGAGTGAAACGATTGAGAGAGGAAGGCGTGATTGTGAGTGATGTGTCTATTATCAACCCAGAGCTTACAGGCAGTAAGATGACTTTGGTTGTGTCCGTAGAAATGGAACGAGACCGAGGGGATATTTATCAAATCTTTCGCCATTCTATTTCTAAGGCGTCAGAGGTCACGCAGTGCTATCAGATATCGGGCAGTTTTGACTTCATGTTGATTGTGACGGTCAAAGACATTCAAGCCTACGAAGATTTTGTTGAACGAGTACTGCGCAAAGACTTAAACATTCGCAAGTTCCATACCTCTGTTTCTATGAGAACCGTGAAATTTACCACTGCAGTTAACTTAGATGAGTCATGACCGCTAATTTGAGAAGAGAAAAGGCGTGAAGCTTTGAGCTTTGTGAGGTGTCGGGCGTATTTTTGTATAAATAGCAGGCATTTACATAAAATGTGACGTTCACATTTTGTCATAACTTTAATAATTGTATATATTCCTCGCCTAAAACAATAATTAACAAAAGTTAATACAAATGACTGTCAGTTCATCTTCTCAATCTCGTGAAACGCTTCTAAGCGAAAACGAACAACTTGTCTCGACTACCGACCTTAAAGGTGTGATTACTTACAGTAATGATGCTTTTTGTCGCATCGCAGAATACAGCCAACAAGAATTGCTAGGGCAACACCACAATATCGTGAGGCATAATGATATGCCGAAAGCGGCTTTTGCTGATATGTGGGTTAACCTAAAGCAGGGTAAAGCATGGCGCGGTATCGTAAAAAATAAAACCCAATCTGGTGGTTACTACTGGGTTGATGCTTACGTTACCCCTATTTATGATGGCGGGAAGGTGAGTGGCTACCAATCGGTTCGTGTTAAGCCTAAAAACGAATGGGTACAAGTAGCGGATAAGGCTTACCAAAGCTTATTGAAGGCTGAGAAGTCGGGTCGTCAATGGTCGTTACAGATCAGTGACAGTGTTCGTTACGCAGTGTTACTAGGTTCTTTAGCAGCCCCTTTGATTTCAAACCTAATCGAAGTAGGGCACGTATCGCAATGGTTGTTGAGCTTACTTCCTGTTTCCGCATTAGCATTGCTTTTCCGACAAGAGCTTATTGATACTCCATTGCAGTTAAAAAAGCTGCAATCTAAATTCGATAGTGTCAGTCGCCTTGTCTATTCAGGTAATAGTCAGTTCTCTGTTGCCGACTTTCACTTAAAACTATTGTCTGCAAGAATCCGCACCGTGTTAGGTCGCATGACAGACTCAGCCAAGCCACTACAGGATTTGGCGGACAACCTGAATGCCACGTCATTTGAAGTATCAGAAGCCTTAGACCAACAAACAAAAGACATTCTTCAAGTGCGAGAGGCGACTGAAGAGGTTGAAGTCACCGCGAATGAGGTCTCTTCTCGTACAGAAGAAGCGCACCAGATTGTTGATGTAACTTTGCAAACCTGTGCTGGTGCTAAAGAGAGCATTAATCAAACCCATCGAAATTTAGAAAGCTTAGCTTCACAGGCTGAAAAGGCGACTCAAACAACTTACCAATTGAGCGATCAAGCGCAGAGCGTAAGCAAGATAATGGAAGAGATTGGTGGAATCGCCGAACAAACCAATTTGTTGGCACTAAATGCAGCAATTGAAGCGGCTAGAGCGGGCGAGCAAGGACGAGGCTTTGCCGTTGTTGCCGACGAAGTACGTGCGCTATCGGGTCGTACGTCAAAGGCGACGGTTCAGATCAAAGAGAGTATCGACACCATGCTAGCGACGATTGAAGGCTGGCAAAAGGATATTCTGGCGAACCGAGAGCAAACGGACGCGTGTGGCGATGTTGCGAAGGTGAGTGCAGATCGCTTATCTGAAGTCGAAACTTTAATGCAATCGATGAACGATTTAATGCAGTCGGTTGAAAGCTCCGCGCATAAACAGCGTCAGCTATCGAGTGATGTAAACCTGCATATGCAGTCTATCGCGTCTACTGCAGAGCAAAACTTAGTGGCAACGCATTCCGTGAAAGACCACTCCACTGAGCTAAAAGAGCAAGTGAATGAGTTCTATCACTTGGCGAAGCGCTTCGAAGAGAAATAGCTGCCAAATTCAAACCCGAATGAGAAATTAAGAAACAAGAAAGAGCCTTGCGAAGCTAGCAGAGCTTTTTTGTGAGCCAAAAGAAAAGATAACAGATTAACAGGCAACAGATACAAAAAAGCCCTACTCAAAAGAGTAGGGCTTTCTATTATGTGCTTAGAAATCAGCTAACGGATTAGCAGACTAAGCAAGAATCTCTTTCGCTGTGTTTACTACGTTTTCAGTAGTGAAACCGAACATCTTGAATAGCTCGCCTGCTGGTGCAGATTCGCCGAACGTTGTCATGCCGATGATCTTGCCACCGAAGCCAACGTACTTGTACCAGAAGTCAGCGATGCCAGCTTCTACTGCGATACGTGCTGTAACGTCTGACGGAAGTACAGACTCACGGTATTCAGCGTCTTGCTTGTCGAATGCATCAGTTGCAGGCATAGATACTACGCGTACCGCTTTACCTTCAGCGGTTAGTTCAGCAGCAGCGCTAACCGCTAGCTCAACTTCAGAACCCGTTGCAATGATGATTAGCTCTGGCTTGCCAGCGCAATCTTTCAGGATGTAACCACCCTTAGCGATGTTTGCTACTTGCTCAGCGTCACGATCTTGTTGTGCAAGGTTTTGACGAGAGAAGATAAGTGCAGAAGGACCATCTTTACGCTCGATTGCCAGTTTCCAAGCAACAGCAGACTCAACTTGGTCACATGGACGCCATGTGCTCATGTTTGGAGTCAGACGTAGAGAAGCGATCTGCTCAACTGGTTGGTGAGTAGGACCATCTTCGCCTAGGCCGATAGAATCGTGCGTGTAAACTTGGATGTTCTGAGTTTTCATAAGAGCAGCCATACGCATAGCGTTACGAGCGTATTCCATGAACATTAGGAACGTTGCGCCGTATGGTACGAAACCACCGTGCAGAGCGATACCGTTCATGATAGCCGTCATACCGAATTCACGTACACCGTAGTGGATGTAGTTACCAGAGAAGTCATTTGCTTCAAGAGACTTAGAACCAGACCACATAGTCAGGTTAGAAGGCGCAAGGTCAGCAGAGCCGCCCATGAATTCAGGTAGCATAGCACCGAACGCTTCTAGTGCATTTTGAGATGCTTTACGTGATGCGATGTTTGCTGGGTTAGCTTGAAGATCAGCGATGATTGCCGATGCTTTCTCTTCCCATTCAGCAGGAAGATCACCGTTTACGCGGCGTTTGAATTCAGCTGCCAGCTCAGGGTATGCTGCTTCATAAGCTGCAAGTTTCTCGTTCCACGCTGCTTCCTTAGCTGCGCCTGCTTCTTTCGCATCCCACTCTGAGTAAACTTCCGACGGAATTTCAAAAGGACCGTGCTCCCAACCTAGTTGCTTACGAGTTGCTGCGATTTCATCAGCGCCTAATGGTGCACCGTGACAGTCGTGCGTACCTGCTTTGTTTGGAGAACCAAAACCGATGATAGTTTTAGTACAGATTAGAGTCGGACGAGGATCCGCTTTAGCTGCTTCGATAGCCGCGTTGATAGCGTCAGCATCGTGACCATCAACTGCTGGGATTACGTGCCAGCCGTAAGCTTCAAAACGCTTAGGAGTATCGTCAGAGAACCAACCTTCCACTTCGCCATCGATAGAGATGCCGTTGTCATCCCAGAAAGCAACCAGCTTACCAAGACCTAGCGTACCCGCTAGAGAACATGCTTCGTGAGAAATACCTTCCATCAGACAGCCATCACCCATGAATGCATAAGTGTAGTGGTCTACGATGTCGTGGCCTTCTTTGTTGAACTGTGCCGCAAGCGCTTTTTCAGCCATCGCCATACCAACAGCGTTGGTGATGCCTTGACCTAGAGGACCAGTCGTTGTTTCGATACCTGGTGCGTAGCCGTACTCTGGGTGACCTGGAGTCTTAGAGTGCAGTTGACGGAAGTTCTTAAGGTCTTCAATTGAAAGCTCGTAACCTGCTAGATGAAGCAGAGAGTAAATCAGCATTGAGCCGTGGCCGTTAGACAGGATAAAACGGTCGCGGTCAGCCCACTCTGGGTTTGACGGGTTGTGGTTTAGGTGAGAGCGCCAAAGTACTTCAGCGATGTCAGCCATGCCCATAGGCGCGCCAGGGTGACCAGAGTTTGCTTGTTGTACGCCGTCCATGCTTAGAGCACGGATCGCGTTAGCTAGATGTTTGCGGTTCATAATTGCTTCCAAAATTGATTCGAAATTAAAAATTCGTGGGTAGATGTAAAAGAGGAACGAAATTCGTTCCTCTTATTTATTCGGTAGTGATTACAGCTTAGCTGCGATCATGTCTTCTAGTTTGCCTTGGTCTACGGCGAAGTTGCGGATGCCTTCAGCTAGCTTCTCTACAGCCATTGGGTCTTGGTTGTGATCCCATAGGAACTCAGCGTGAGTCATTGCAGCAGGACGCTCTTTAGTACCGTTAGAGTCGATTAGCTTCTCTACTACTTCGCCTTCAGCTGCTTCTAGATCAGCTAGAAGTTGAGGAGCGATAGTTAGACGGTCACAGCCAGCAAGTTCAAGGATCTCGCCGATGTTACGGAAGCTTGCGCCCATAACAACAGTCTTGTAACCGTGCTCTTTGTAGTAGTTGTAGATGTCTGAAACAGAGATTACGCCTGGATCTTCTGAAGCTTCGAAATCACGACCTTCTTTCGCTTTGTACCAGTCCATGATGCGACCAACGAAAGGAGAGATAAGGAATACACCCGCTTCAGCACAAGCACGAGCTTGAGCGAAAGAGAATAGAAGCGTTAGGTTACAGTTGATGCCTTCTTTCTCTAGGATTTCAGCAGCACGGATGCCTTCCCAAGTAGAAGCCAGCTTGATAAGGATGCGGTCGTTAGTGATGCCAGCGTCGTTGTACATTTTGATAAGTTGACGAGCTTTAGCAACGCTGCCTTCCATGTCGTAAGAAAGACGAGCATCTACTTCAGTAGAGATACGGCCAGGTACAACGTTAAGGATTTCTTTACCGATGTTCACGTTAAGCATGTCACAAGTGTCTTGAACTTGTTGTGCTTTATCAGCGCTTTGCGCTTTAGCGTATTCGATAGAAGCATCGATTAGAGGTGCGTACTCAGCAATTTGAGCGGCTTTAAGAATTAGAGATGGGTTAGTTGTTGCATCTTCCGGAGTGTACTTGCTGATAGCTTCGATATCGCCAGTGTCAGCTACAACAGTTGTTAGTTTACGAAGTTGCTCTAATTTATTGCTCATTTTGATCATCCTATGTATCGCAGAACACCCCTTTAATGGGAGAGGTGTGGGCATTTGCAAGCGAACTAATGAAGTTCCTCATGGTTGTACCAGTGAGCCTAACTTACATTAATTTAAATTTTTCTCCGAACGAACATTTGCACAGAACATTTGTTCGCTCGATGAGTAAATGATGTAGCCATATTTATCCGATCTAGCCCCAAAGTCAACGGTAAATAGTGCCGTATGGTGACTTCAGTCAAATATATTTCGCTCTAGTAATCATGGGGTATGCAAGCAAACGTTTAACGAACAAAGTGAGGTGAATTAATCAACAACGAAACTATGGTTATGATGCTGAGCAAATGTTCCTTGTTGTTACATATGTTCAGGGTGTAAGCTTGTGTATCCCTTACTGAGCTCTCCTATATTAGGAAGTACAGCAGGTAAAATAATTGTTAAATATTGGTTGACTGGTATATGAGTAAGAATATCCAAGATGTTTCCGAAGAAAACACTGATCTCCTCACTGAAGTAGCCGTTGCTTACTATCAAGAAGGCGCTACACAAGAAGAGATTTCTAAAAAGTTCTCTATCTCTCGTGCAAAGGTTGGTCGAATGCTCAAGCAAGCCCGCGATGAAGGGATTGTCGAGATCACCGTGAAATACCACCCAGTATTCAGCGCGAAGATCGAACAACGTTTGATCGAACGATTTGGTGTTAAGCGTGCATTGGTTGCACTAGACCAACCGAATGAAGAGAAGCAGCGGTTACAGGTAGCTGGTTTGGTGTCTAACTATCTTACCAGTACACTGAAAAACGGCATGGTGGTGACAGTAGGACAAGGTCGAAACGTATCGTCTGTTGCTCACCATACTGGCGTAATTACCCCACGTGATTGTAAATTCGTATGTGGTATCGGCGGCATTCACCCAAGAGGCGGTATGTTTAACGCCGACCATATATGCAGACAACTAGCGAAAAAGTACGGCGGATCTTCTGAAACCTTGTACGCGCCTGCTTATGCTGAAAACAAAGCACAAAAATCCGCGTTCATGGAAAACAGTACTGTTAAGCAAACACTCGATCTAGCTCGTAAAGCGGATGTCGCATTAGTGGGTATCGGTGATATGAGTGAGAACAGCTATATGGTCGATTTAGGCTGGTTTACCGCGGGTGAGGTAGTACAGTCTCGTTTACTACAAGGTGTCGTCGGTGACTTTGCTGGCTATGACTTTTTCGACGTTCACGGAAAAGCTGCAAATACAGTCATGAGTGACCGTGTGATTGGTTTAGCCTTGGAAGAGTTCCGCCCTATCGCTGATGTAATCGCCATCGCTGCCGAGAACAGTAAGCCATTAGCTTTATTAGGTGCGTTAAGAACTGGCGTAGTTGACGTGATTGCGACTAGTGTAAGTAATGCTTTAACGGTACTTAACTTAGATGAACAACTTAGCGTGAATAAACCAAACGGCAGTAAATAGTAAGATACTCATGCTTCGTTGAATTCACTATTTGAGCAATGATGGTAATTCCCCCTAATGAAACCAGTGCAATAAAGGGGATAACTATTAGATATGACTCGAATAGTGAATTTGTTCAGCGGTTGAAAGAATTATCACTCTTTAATGTTAAGCCACACTAAAGGAGATAATTATGAAACTGTCATTTATCACACAAGCCATTTCTAGTAACAGTGACCAATCAAGTTCTATCTTTAAATTTAATTCTATCAGTGCGCTTAGCTTAATAGCCGCTACTTGTATACTCACGCCTACTGCACATGCTGATGATAAAGTCGTCGCTGGGTATTTTGCAGATTGGCAATATCTGAATAAAGACAACCCTTATACCGTTGACGACATACCGGCAAACAAGCTCTCACATATTATTTACGCCTTCTTAAGCATGTGTGGTCCTCATAGCGGTGCTGGTGAGCCTGTCCAAAAACAAATTAAGCAGCAATGTGCGGACAAAGAACCATATACCGCGATCATTGTGGATAAAGAAGCTGCGTTAGAAGTCGATTTCGGAGACGTGAATGTTGATGTCGCCTATAAAGGTCACTTTGCCCAGTTAGCTCAACTGAAGGCCGGCAATAAAAATATCAAAATATTGCCATCATTTGGTGGATGGACGATGTCTGAACCTTTCCATGCGATGGCGAAAGATCCTAAAGCCATTGCGCACTTTTCAAAAACGGCTGTTGAGTTGATTCAAAAATATGACTTCTTTGATGGTATTGATCTTGATTGGGAATACCCAGGAGGCGGCGGTTTAACCACTTCGCCTTGGAGCCCAGAGACTAAACTAACGGATGAGCAAAAAGCGCTAGAGCGTGAAGCATTTACACTTCTAGTAAAAACAATTAGAAGTGACTTGGACGCTCTATCAAAGACGACTCAAAGAGATTACGAGCTTTCAACGGCTGTTGGTGTGGGTGCTAAGGCAGCCCAAATTGATTGGAACGCAGCTAGCCCATATTTGACGAACATGTTTGCGATGACGTATGACTTCCTCGGAGGTTGGGGAACTCAGACTGGTCACACAACCAACTTACATGCCACAGAGCGCAGTTGGTGGGGAATGGGAGCTGATGTCTTCATTAATCAAATGATTGAGCAAGGTATTCCTAGCGAGAAGCTCGTGATCGGAGCAGCATTCTATGGCCGAGGCTGGCAAGGGACAAAAGACTTTGCTGGAGAGCTGCCTAAAGGTGATCTAGTTTCTGAACAAGGAGCGCAGTTTGGTACTGGTGAAAATGGTTACTTCATGTTCTGGGATCTTATGAATAACTACAGCAGCAAACAAGGTTATGAGTACAAGTACGATGAACAAGCTCAAGCACCTTATTTGTGGAACCCAGATAAAAAAGTATTCATATCTTTTGAAGATCAGCGTTCCATTAAAGCAAAAGCAAAATGGGCGAAGAAGTCTGACCTAGGTGGTATTTTCACTTGGGAATTATCAGGAGACCCTTCCGGGCAGTTGATCGATGTTATGCATAATGAAATGAATAAAGAGTGAAATGAATAAATAACCCATCAAAAGACACCCCAAATATAAGGTAGGTATTTATCCACCTACCTTATCTTGCTCGTCTATTTACTCACGTTTTTAAATAGAACATTCCGCGTACTCGGTCACCTGTTGGTTTAGGTGAGTAGCCAGCTCATCATAAGGAATAGGGCGAGAGAAGTAGTAGCCTTGCATTAAGTCACATCCACATGCCTTTAGAATCGCGAAGTGCTCGTTTGATTCTACGCCTTCTGCCAATACCACCATGCCGAAGTTCTTACCGATTGCGATGATGTTTTGCACCATGGTGAGTGACTGCTGATCGACAGCAATGTTCTCAATAAAGCTCTTATCGATTTTTAGTTCATCGATAGGGAGTGCTTTCAACATGCTTAGTGATGAATAGCCTGTACCGAAGTCATCTAAAGATATTTTAATATTCTTTTCGTGTAAGGCCTCAAAAATAGGTTTTACTATGTCTACGTCTTCAATGAACAGGCTTTCAGTGATCTCTAATGTTAGACAACTTGCAGAGAGTTGATACTTCTCCAGCGTTGTGAATAAATGCTCAGAGAAAGATCGGTGAGAAAACTGTCGAACAGATATGTTGATCGAAAGCCCGATCTTTTGTTCCGTTGTTCGGTGCAAATGAGCGATCTGCATAATGCTGGACTCAATAATAAAAGTGCCGAGCTTTTGCATTAAGCCAGTGTTTTCAGCCACAGGTATAAAGACATCTGGTGGAACGAAACCCAGCTCGTCGTCAATCCAGCGAACGAGTGCTTCTACACCGTGAATACTTTCATTAGCACGGACCAGTGGTTGGAAGACCATGAACAGAGTTTGTTTCTCGATTGCGATACGTAGCCTTTGTTCTACTTTCATTTTGTAGAGGTGGGCGTCTTGCATCTCCGTTGTAAAAATACTGTACGAGTTTTGCTGCTGCTTCGCTTTGTACATCGAAATGTCGGCAGAGCGTAACAGGCTATCTAAATCTTTTCCGTGTTCAGGAAAACGCGCTACGCCGATGCTACAACCTAACAAGAACTGCGCGCTTTCGACTTCATAAGGTTGAGACAGCACTTCAATAATTCGCTTGGCGAGTCGCTTAATTTCAACTTCATTCGATAAAGGCGTTAAGAATAAAAACTCATCACTGGATTCGCGCACCAATAGGCTGACTCGAGAGCGGAATCTCATCAAACGTAAAGCGATTTGCTTGAGTACCTTGTCACCGAAGTCGTGCCCGTGGGTATCGTTGACGCACTTGAAGTTATCGATATCGATAAACAATAGTGAGAACGGCTCTGACTCATCTTCAATCCATTTACTAATGTTTCTACGCATGTATAAACGGTTGGGTAGAGAGGTTAACGGGTCATGATTCGCTTGGTAGATGAGTTGGCTTCGAGTACGTTGTTCGTTCTTGGCAATCGATTTTACTAAAAAGTAGAAGCCAAATTGAAGAAAAATAAAGGCAACAAAAAGAATGCCAAACTCTTTTACGAATATGCCATCGACGTGCGATAGGTCTGTACGGCCGACCACCCAAAGCTTGTAGTCTGGAATGTATTTAGCGCTAACGAGCGAGTGGTATGTGTCGTCACTGATACTGAAAGAGTACGTGTCTTTACCGGTTTTTGCTTCTTTGACGCTGACATTTACTTGTTCTAAAAAGTTTTTGGTAATGCGCTTCATCAGGTCGTTAGCAACAGGTTCCAAATAGGCGTCAAGAGATTCGATGTCGCTAGAAAAGAACTGACGATAGTTGTCTGTTCTAAGCAAAGTTAACGTGTTGTAGCTACCTGCGTGTGCGTTGCTTTCAAATACGATCGTACTGTCCAAACGCAAACCCGCAGTCATGACCGCATCGACATGCTTGCCATCGATTGAAATCGACTTTCTTAGTGGAATTACTAGGCTGTTAAGTGAGTCCTGGAAATAGGTACGTCCCAACACCATTTTTTCGCTAGACATGGCCTCGAGAAATGAATCTCTGGTGTATGAGTCGTTAAGCAAATTATGCTGATCGGACAGCTGTAGGTTTGAGCTAATTGCAAGGTAATCACCTTCAGGATTAAGTAACCCAAATGCGGCTATCGCGGGGTGTGTATCAAGTAGCTTATCTAATATTGGTCGAATCTGGATAGAAGCCGTGCGAGTAAAATCAGATTGTTGGGCTAACTGGTGCCCTACAACTTCAAGTAGTGCTTCTTGGCTGGTCATCAGCGAGCTAACAGAGCTAGAAAAAAGTTCTACCTGAATGTGCTGTTGCTCCGTGAAGTCATCTCTGTTTGCTTGCCACTTGCTTACGCCCAACACAGCGAAAAGTATCAGGGTAAGCAGTACGATCAGAACATACAGCGACCAGATATTTTTCTTAAATAGAGCCATGAGATGCCTTTTGTTAATTGCTACTTAAACAGAGAGCAAGTGACAAACTAGTGGATTGTCAGCGTGATTCATGCAACGAAGGATACAAATATCAATAATGAAAGTATTAATGATTAAATAGTGTAACGACTACGAGCAGAGATTCTTGAGCGAAATATTAGTATTCAGAATTTTGATAACGAATAACCCATGGTTAATCACAGTTTATAGTTAGCAAACGGTCATCGTTTATAGCAGTAACGCTAATCGAGCTCTGGCTTCAAGCGGAGGTAGCCGTTAGCTACAGAGTAAAAAGCTTACTCCATGAGGTTTTGTTCTCACTGTGAATAAGCTTCTTATGCGCACGTCGTATGTTCTAGCAGTATGGTTAACAGTAGCACTAAGTGAAGTTGAATTACTTTTCAGTTACGGCGATAGGTAGCTCCTCGTTAGCGCCCCACTCAGTCCATGAGCCATCGTAAACGCCCATTTCACCTGTATAGCCAGCGAGTTTAGCGGCCAATAATATGATGCAGGCTGTTACTCCAGAGCCACAGCTAAAGAATATAGGTTGAGAAGGGGTGATCTCTATGGTGGAAAATATCTCAATTAACTCTTGTTGAGTTCTTAATTTGCCATCATTTAATACTTGAGCGAACGGTAAGCAAACTGAGTTTGGGATGTGGCCACTACGTAAGCCTTCACGTGGTTCAGGAACTTCTGAATCGAAGCGAGCTTGAGAACGCGCGTCTACAATGTTTGCGCTCTTATCAGTTGAGCAACTTTCAATCTGCTGAGCACTGACAAAATAGTTGTCTTGAATATGGCCTTCAAAGTTGCCCGTTTTCACTTCGGTTCGATAGTCAGTCTCTGTCGCGTAACCAGCTTCGATCCACGCAGGTAAACCACCATCTAAGATGTATACGTTGTTGTGTCCCATTGCCATAAACATCCACCACGCACGGGGCGAAGCGAAGGTTCCGGCGTTATCGTAAACCACAATCGTGCTGTCTTGATTGATGCCAATTTCTTGTGCACGTGTGTTGAAGTGTTTTTCGGTCGGGAACATGTGAGGAAGCAGAGTATGCTTGTTACAAAAATCTTTGTCGTAGTCAAAACGAATAGCCCCAGGAATCATTTGTCCTTTGATCTTTTCTGACTCGCTTGGAATTTGAAACTCGATACTGGCGTCGAGGAGGATGATGTTGTCTTCTGCTAGCAAACGTTGTTGAAGTTGTTGTGGTGAAATGAGTGGCTGATTCATTATTGTTATATCCATTCTTGTTGTTATAGCGATTATTGTTGTTATGCATTACTACTGTTTTAGCTAATACAGTGTTAGAGCGATTCTTGTTGTTAGAGAGATTACTGTTGCTTTTACTAATACCGTTGTTGTCTCGATAGCTACTGTGCGGCTCGACAGTGGATGAACTGATAACTGCTTTGTCCGGTTATTTGATTGTTTAATGTATCAAGCGCGACCACAGAATCAATAGGGCAGTCTGTGGTTGGAGCAATAGAGACCCGAAATACGTCATTATCTTTTGTCTGAACCGTAAGATAACGCCTGTGTCCATCTAAGGATTGAGTCAGCGTGTTCGAAATTACTTTGGCTTGAATGCGTTGTCCTGTCTCAGATGTTAGCTGGAAATAGAAGAGGGCCAATAGCACCTCCACACCGCACATCAATATAAATAGACCTATTTTTAACTGTTTCATGAGAGTAAGTCTTTGAAGGTTATATTGAAAATATAAGTGAGATTGGCGGTAAAGTGAATGTTACTGGCTAAGAAATCTGAATTAACCGCACTTCGGCGAAAACAAAAAAGTGAGCATTTCTGCTCACTTTCTACCTACAAGAATCAATTTTGAATCTGTTTCGTCATAGACCTCGCTGACGACAAGTTAGCTGCTGTTAAACGACTTACCTGTTGTTAACGACTTACTGCCAGACAATCTGAGAATCGCCGCTGGAAACCACTTGTTGTAATGGAGGTTGACCATCGTAGAACCAAATCTCTATCAAGAGTGCTTCATGGTTTACCGGTGCTGCAAAGTTGGAGGCGAACACACCATTATTTAATGGACCTGCAATGACTTTACTGGAGTAATCCGGCTTCAAGGTTGAGTCATCTCTTGTACTAAATCGGCTATAAACGGTCACAAAAGAACGGTCTGTCGAAATGCTGCTGATGTCGATGTCGAGATCAAACTGCTCAACAGAGCTGTAGTCAAACCCGTCAGGTACCACCAAATCACTCATCGTATAGCTTTGCGCTGCTACCGCACTTGTCGTGGGAGACGGCGAAGGCGTTGCTGTTACCGGAGTCGACGGTGTTGCAGGTGTTGCAGGTGTCGAGGGTGTAGATGGCGATGGAGTAGATGCACTTCCGCCGCCGCCACCACCGCCCCCACAACCGGCTAATACCAATGGCGCTGCAGCTAAAATAACGGCTAGTGACTTCTTCATGTTCCAAGTGCTTTGTACAGACATATGTTCTTCCTCAGAGAGATTGCGGTTTGAATCAACGCAATGATTGTCTCGATATTGTTTAGTGTGAATAGTCATAACGTCTCTCCTTATGGTTCGTAACGTTGGTTGTCTGCAGGTGATTGGTACCATGTCTGGTTCGTTTCACCGCCGGATTCTGCGTATGGTTTAAATTCTGGGTAAGCGGTAACAATATCGACGTACTCTAAAGGCCACTCCCATTCGTCATCCGAAGTTACTATGAGAGCCCAAGGGTGGTTTTCTGCTGTTTTAAAGTATTTACCTGTTGATGGATTACTGTCATCGACGCCTAATCCAGCTTCAAAGAGGTTCGTGGTATCAAATGCCTCGGTTGGAGCTTGGTCTGGCAAGTGAACCTCCCAACTGCGTCCTGGATGTAGAGGTAGGTTTTCACCGTGATAATAACCAGGCGTTGCGAAAATGAACGGGTCGTAAGGCATATCAGTCCAACTGCCAGTACTCACACCGTCACCGGCTAAAGTAATACCAATTTGGAATGAGAACTGCTCATCCTCTTTACATCCATTACTGGTGCGGTAAAAGGTACAGCCAGTGCTGATTTTTTCTGTCAGGTCATTGGCGATTACAAATATTGCTTCGCTACGTCCATCTTCTAAGTCGAGGTCAGTGAATACACCGTTGTGTTTCATGTAAGAGTTACCACTACTCACCGAGCTCGGGTCGAGGTTAGGAAGTCGAACAGCAAAACCATTTCTGTATGATGCCCCGACAGCAGCTAAGCGTCCGTCGATAGTGGACTTAACGACTTTTCCATCTTTAAGGATCTCAGTAATGCGATACATAAGAACAGCATCGTTCATGTCGTAGTCGGCTTTATAAGGCCAGTTATCTTCGTACGCGAGCGTTGCGTAGCCAGAAGCACTTGGGAAGTAACGAGCGGTGGCGCCATCGTTAAGGACATCGACTTGAATATCGACCACCTCACCAGAGGTAGAACCGCCAAAGTAGCTCAGGTTGGTTTGTTGACTGAATCTAAATCGAGCCCAGGTAGTACCGGTCAGTGCGTTGATATCGACATTTAGGAACAGGTCATTCTCACCCGCATCCAGTTGGTAGTCGGTAAATACTTGTTCGTCAGCACCATCGAAGCTGCCATCTTGGTTCCAGTCTATCCAAGCTGAAAGGTAACCAGTTGTTGAAGCTTCAATTACTACTTTTGAATCAAGTCCGGCTTCAAGCGCGGTAACAAAACCGATACCACCGTTGGCCCATTCATCATCCACCCCGACAGTTTCATCTGATTGAGGTGTGACATAACCATCTAGATCCGCATCTGGAGGTGTTGTACCTAACCATGTGACGCCATCCAGTTCATGTCGAGGGCCATTACTTGCGAGAAGAGTCAGGTAGCTATCTGGCGCGTCACCGAAGTCGATGTTTGAATCTTCATCTACAACAGGCGCATTCGCACACCGAGCACCATCGTTTTGTCCAGAAGCTGGGCCATTCGAAACAAATTCAACGGCTGGAACAATACCTGCTGCGATATTGGCAGCGTTGTCTGGAGACAGATTGATACGGTAAATTTTACCGTCTTGGTTTCGAGATACGTAGTAGTAGCCGTTTACATCGAAATAACCTGCGCCAAATGTACCTGTTTCTCCAGTGTCACCAATGTAGGTTTCTGCGCCTGTAGTGGGGTTGAAGCTGTACAGGCCACCCGAGTTGTTATCAATACCATACAAAGATCCATCACTTGGATGAAAGGCGAAATCGGTCAGTTTTACGGTTGCCGGGCTACCAGCTATTTTATTAACCGTAACGGTCGCGTTTGGGTCGGTATCTAAAGGAGATAGGTCAACGGTGAATAGCCCTTTTCCTGTACGGTATAAGTAGTAAACGTGATCATATACGTCACCTACATAAAAGGTGTGATCGGTGGGCAATCCACTGGTATTGATGACTTCAGCTTGGAAATCCTGCCCAAGGCGCACCAAGCGTTTGTTGGTGGTGTCATAGCCATAAATATATCTGTCTTGAAAGTCGAAACCAACACCATTGATATTGGCATTCATACCCGTATCGTCTTCTAACAGAGTGGTTGAGCCTGTCACTAGGTTAACGCCCCAAACTTGCACTGGGGTGGATTGAAAGAGGTACGCCTTACTTGGACATGTATCGAATGGCGCTGCGTTGGCGACTAGGGGCGCACTTAATAGCAAACTTAACGTTGTAATTCTCATATCTACATCCTTGTCATGGAAGGTCTAGATACTTTTACAAGTTACGTGCCAATTTTAAGTTATTGATTTTTATTGTTTATATTTTTTGGTGCTGGGGTTTTTATTGTATTCTCAAAATGAGAACTCAAATGAAATTAATCTCTCATAGAGTCTTTCAAATTGATAAAGCGATTTGAGAAGCTGATGTTGAGCTCTAAAAAAGCCCTGACTTTTAGTCAAGGCTTGGGTTTTCGATAAGAGGGGATAGGACTTAGCTTATCCACACACCGAACAATTAGGCATCTTCATTAAATTCATCTCACGCCAGCTGTGCGACATAGCATCGAGAATCAAAAGTTTGCCTTGCTTTGGTTGCCCGAATTTAGCAATCACCTTAATCGCTTCTAGAGCTTGCGCCGCGCCTACCATGCCAACAACAGGTGCCATCACACCGGCTTCAACACAGCTTAAAGCAGCGTTGCCGAATAGAGCGCTCAAGCACTGGTAGCAAGGTGCATCTGCGTCTTGATAAGTGAACACACTAATCTGACCTTCCATGCGAATCGCAGCGCCCGATACTAGAGGCGTTTTAGAGACGTAACACAAGCGGTTGAGTTGATTGCGCGTTTCAACGTTGTCACTGGCATCAAGAACAAGTGAATGTGCTTCAATCAACTTGCCAAGTGCTTGGTCATCAAGCCTGTGGTCAACAGTTTCAATCGTCAGGTGAGGGTTCAGTATCTGTAACGATTCAGCGGCAGAATCGACCTTCTTCTTACCAATATCAGCATCGGTGTGAAGTACTTGTCGCTGTAAATTTGAAAGCTCGACAATATCATCGTCGATCAGTGTCAGCTTACCAATACCCGCCGTCGCAAGGTATTGCGCAGAGGCACAACCCAAGCCGCCGGCACCCAGTACCAAGATTGAGCTCTGTTTCAGAGCCTCTTGGCCTTCAAAATCAAACTGTTTAAGAATGATTTGACGGTTGTAGCGAAGCATCTCAGCATCAGACAGTATTTCCATCATCAAGCCTCGTTAGTAAAGCGTCGAGTTAAACAGTTGAATCTGAACCGTTTCACCGACTTCAACACGGCCACGTTCGCGCTCTAGTACCACAAAGCAGTTTGCTAAGCTCATTGAGCGGAAAGCGCCTGAACTTTGGTTACCTGTTGTTTCTACTACAAACTGACCGTTTTCAATCGAGTAGATACCACGTTGGTAATCAGTACGGCCTGGGCCTTTTTTGAATGCAGATTTAGTGATAGCAGGAATCGACTCTGGTGCTGTCCATGCTGCGTGACCAGCCAATTTAGCTAACATAGGCTGAACCAAAACATACATGGTCATCATCGCCGACACTGGGTTACCCGGTAAACCACAGAACCACGCGTTATCTAATTCACCGAATGCGAACGGTTTGCCAGGTTTGATTGCCAGTTTCCAGAATCCGATTTGGCCGATCTCTTCCAAAATATCTTTGGTGTAATCCGCCTCACCAACACTCACGCCACCAGAAGTCACAACCACGTCTGCTATTTGCTGTGCTTTCTCGAACGTTTCTTTAAGCGTTGCAGGACAATCTGGGATGATACCCAAGTCGATAGCTTCACAACCAAATGCTTCGATTAATGGTTTAATACCGTAACGGTTACTGTCGTAGATCTGACCGTCTTCAAGCGGTTGACCTAATGGCTTTAGCTCATCGCCAGTAGAGAAGAAAGCGACTTTAGGTTTATGTAACACTGTCACGTGGCTCACACCCAATGAAGCAATCATTGGAATGTCACGAGGTGTTAAACGCTCACCACGGCTAAGTACGATATCGCCTTGCTTGATATCGTCACCAGTAGGGCGAATGTTATTGTTCAGCTTGATGTCGTCTTGTCGAATCTCAATGCCAGCGTCAGTTTCGGCCGTATTTTCTTGCATGATTACAGCGTCACAACCTTCCGGGATCTTTGCGCCTGTCATAATGCGAATACAGGTGTTTGCTGGCCATTCACCTTCAAACGGTTGGCCCGCAAAAGACTTGCCTGCTAATGGAAGAACTTTACCGTTCTCTAAGTCTGCTAAGCGCAATGCATAGCCGTCCATTGCTGAGTTATCAAAAGGAGGGACGAAAATAGGGGATAGAATATCTTCAGCAAGTACGTAACCCAATGCTTCTGCTAATGGCAATGATAAGGTCGTTTGAATAGGTTTAATTGGCGATAGCAGCTTATCTAGTGCTTCTTCAATTGGCATCAAGCCCGGAGCGTCGCAACAGCCCATAATTGAAATCCTTTGGTCGTTATTATTTTGATTTAGTGGTTGGCAATGGTGGCTCAATAATTATCAAATCACGGTTGTTCGCCAACGAAATTGCAGCCACTTTAGCATAGTTTAAGCCCCGTAAATAATGACCTCCCTTAAAATATGGGTGTATTTATTCAAAATTCCGAGTATCCTTGTTTGCCATCCAGAAGGGGTATTAAAAGAGGAAGTTCAATGTCAGGTCTTAGCGAATCAGCGAAGTTGGTTAAAGATGCGCTAGCAAGCCGCGGATTAGAGACACCAATGCGTCCTAACCAGGTTAGCCGAGAAGAGAAAAAGGAACGAATCGAACACCATATGCGTGAGATTCTCACTCTCCTTGAACTTGATCTTGCAGATGACAGTCTGGAAGAAACACCGCAACGTATTGCAAAAATGTATGTGGATGAGATTTTCTCTGGTTTGGATTACGCCAATTTCCCTAAAATCACCGTGATCGAAAACAAGATGGGTGTTCGTGAAATGGTTCGTGTAAAAGACATTACCGTCACCAGCACATGCGAACATCACTTAGTGACCATTGATGGTAAAACCGCAGTCGCTTACATTCCTCAAGGTAAGATTATTGGTCTTTCGAAGATCAACAGAATCGTTCGTTTCTTTGCTCAACGTCCTCAAGTTCAAGAGCGCATGACACAGCAAATCCTTGTAGCATTGCAAACGCTACTAGAAACGGATGATGTTGCTGTAACCATGGATGCGGTTCATTACTGCGTAAAATCTCGTGGTGTAATGGACGCAACCAGCGAAACGACAACAACAGCATTGGGTGGTATCTTCAGATCAAACCCAGCAACGCGCCACGAGTTCTTACACGGCCTGCGTTAATACGTTTCGTTATTTGATGAACGCGATTTAGCCTCTGTAAATTGATGTTCGTTGAAATATATTCTAAGCCTCGCTTTTTGCGGGGCTTTTTTGTACTTGTAATGAAGTAAACTGCAAAGACCGCGAATGTCGTCATTCCCTAGAGCGAGGAACGAACGTAATAGGGAATCTGTTTTGATTAGGTGTTTATTAGTGTGGTTAGCGGGAGATCCCCGACTCAGTCGTTCCTCCTTCTCGAGGACGACGGCGAGTGAGGTAAAATACGAGGGTGGGGGTTCAGAGTGTATTCTACGCCAGCCTATTAGAAGCAAACGTTGATGATCTTGCAGAATGAGTGACTTAGTCACTTTCGTCATTCCCTAAAGCGAGGAACGAGCGTAATAGGGAATCTGCATTTTCGATGTGGGTTGGTTGGAACGGAAATTAGATGCGCTCTACAGAATCTATAAAGCGCAAATTTGGGTACAGCAGCTGGTGGAATGCTTAAGTAAGATTAAACAAACGCTTAAAGTGGTGAACAAAACCGGACGGCTTGTTCTCAGCTTGATAGATATTCAAACCATCATAAAAACTTGCCATAAACTCTACGCGAATCTCATCATCACTGCTTCTCGATATACGAGACAACAGCGTAGCGGCTACAGCAGCATGATCATTAGCAAGGCTGTAATCCATTCCTAGTCGTCCTTGAATGAACAACCACAAATGAGTGATTAACTTTAACTGCTGAGCGTTAGAGCTTTGAAACTTGTCGCTGTGCTCAGTACCCACTGTATTATCGAATACATTTTGCATCGCTTCATTCGCTTCTTTATTACTTTCAAAGCGATAGCTTGCATCGATATGTACCTTGGTTAACAGGCCAAGCAACGTCTGACGTGCAGAGTTGTCCGGCTTGTTCTCACAAGCGTGTTTGAACAGAGCGTGGTTTTCATCAATAAATGACGAAAGCTCTTTCTCGTAGCCTGTTGAGAGCGCTTTGACTGAATCGAGACCAGCGAGTTGCAAACACGCTTCGAGCTTAGTTTGGCGCTGAGGTTCAGTCTGAGTTTGGATCTCAGTCATTACTCTGTAGCTCTTCCCACGTTACTTCTGCAGATTGCGTGTCGCTATTTACGAACGCAGAGTTACCCGACAGCATTACTGAAAGGTCCATAGTTCGTTGTGTCATCGCTGCTAGTTGCTCAATACCATCGTTGTCTAGACGAACGATTTGAGCTTTCAGGTAACCGAACTTACCTTTGTTTTGTTCCCACCAAACATTCGATTTAGTGTTGAAGCTGAACACGCTCACAGACTTAGATAAGCGAGTCGCTTTCTTAACGCGTTCTGGATCGGGTTCGCCCACATCAATCCACTCTAAGATTTGGTCATCTAACGACTTCTGCCATAAATCGGGTTCTTCAATGCTAGACAACCCTTTAGTGAACTCAAGTTCAGGAGATGCATTGATACAGAAAGCAATGATACGAGCCATCATGCGCTGTTCTGTTTCAGAAGGGTGTTGTGCAACCGTTAGATTAAAAGAGTCGTAATAGTCGCGATTCATATCGGTTAAAGAGATACGAAACTTATAGATTGTCGGTTTAAGAGCCATTGATAGGGTGTCTTAGGTAGAAATAGTGAGGGGGAATATTACCTTAAATCTCTGAATAGCGGGTAAAAAAATAGCCAGCAGAGGCTGGCTATTTTTAGAAAGCTTTAAAATACTAAATTAAAGTACTTTGATGCTGTCAGCTTGAGGGCCTTTTTGACCTTGAGATACAGTGAACTCAACTTGTTGGCCTTCAGCAAGAGTTTTGAAACCGTCGCCTGTGATTGCAGAGAAATGTGCGAATACGTCTGGGCCGTTTTCTTGCTCGATGAAGCCGAAGCCTTTAGTTTCGTTGAACCATTTTACTTTACCAGTAACTGTGTTAGACATGATGATATCCTAAAATTAAATTTTTATTATGAGCCAATTGTGGCACTGATAGCGTGGAAAAGTTTATTGCTATTGCGTACAACACAACGGGGTTACTAGTAATCCAACGAAATGTTTATATACAAAGAACTTTCTTTCTAGCCGAGATGAAGTCTAAATCAAATCAGGGGATAGTCAATCGAATCCATAGTGAAAGGTTGCAGAAACTTGGGGGTAGTCAAACTTTGCATTCCTTAAATATCATGGAGTTACAGTTGTATGGTGATTTGTTGTCGTTTTTGTGAAAATAGTGGTCGAAATTGATGACGAATTTGGAGTGAATGCACTGTTTTAGCGCATTTATTTTTGCAAATTAGAAGCCGCTAACTGGGTGCTGAGCCCACTTTTAACGGCTTATATTTATAACTGTCGTTGTAAGGGAAATGTCTTTACTTGAACGAGAACTAGACTACTTTTTCAAGCGGTACAGGTTGCCATTATCGGTACTGAAAAAGATGTCGCCGCTTGGTGAAGTTTCGATGTCTCTTATCCTTTCGCTTAAGTCTTCTAAAATACGCTCTTCCTTGATTGCCTCACCTTGTTCATTGACTGTCACAATATTAATGTGGGTAAGCTTAAGTGCGCCAGCCAGCAGTTTTCCTTTCAACTCTGTGTACTTATCGCCTTGGTAAACAATCAAGCTCCCCGGAGCGATTGAAGGAACGTAGACTTTTTTAGGCGCTTCAATACCATCTTTGGTTTTAGACTCGCCAACGCTAATTGGGCCCCAATACTCTTTTCCGTGCGATGTGACTGGCCATCCATAGTTGGCGCCTGCTTTTATTAGGTTGATTTCATCACCACCGCGCGGGCCGTGTTCAATCGACCAAAGCTTTTGAGTCGGGGCATCATAGAACAACCCTTGTGGATTACGATGGCCATAGCTCCAAATCTCATTGAGTACCTTGTTGTTGTCAGTGAATGGGTTATCGCTTGGCGTGCTTCCATCGGCATTTAATCGCAATATTGAGCCAGCATGAGTCATGGTGTCTTGGCCGTTGTCCCTGTCACCACGATCGCCGATTGAAAAATACAGGTGGTTCTCATCAAAGGTGATACGGCTACCAAAGTGACGCCCTGTGTCCGTTCTGGATTTCGACACAAACACGTCTGTCCAATTAGTGATTTCATTATTACTGTAATTAGCAGATGCCAGTGTCGTTACACCTTCACCATCGACGTCTTTACTATAAGTGACGTAGAACCTTCCGGTTTCAAAAGGAGAGAGTGCGATATCCAATAATCCACCTTGGCCTTTCGCCCAAACATTTGGCAGCCTGAACAATGTGTTTTGATCGCCGGTCTTTAAATCAATGTGTTTAATGACGCCTGATTTTTCTGTTACTAGCATGGAGTTATCGTTGATATAAGCCAACCCCCAAGGGATCACGAGTCCGTCGGTGATCTTCTCTGCCTGCCACGCAAAGGCTGACGTTGTAGGAGCAAGGGCAAGCAGCGCCAAAGCACATGAAAAAATACGGTGATGAGTGTTCATTGAAGTCCCTTGATTATGAGCGTCTAGTGTTAGTCTAGCGCTTGTCGTGGGCAGGCGGAAAGCTGAGGTTGCTGAAAAGTGACTATTCACATATTTAGTTGAACGCCTATTGTATGATTATACAAGCTCACGTATGTTTACTGTGCCTTTCTCTATTTGATCCAGTCGGAGCATTATGAACAACTCGCCAGCAGCGTTTCCGCTATTTTCTCTGTTTTTATGTTGCGGCTTAGGTACGCACGTTTTTTCTTCGAACGGACGTATTAAACGATGAGTCGTCGGTTTGATTTTAAATCGATCTTACTTGCGTGTTTGGTCATCAGTATCGGTCAGCTCAGTATGGGGCTTGTGTTTCCATCACTACCTTGGATCGCCAAAGACTTCGATGTATCACTAGAGCAAGCTCAGCTATTGGTAAGCGTGTACCTATTAGGTTTTGGGCCTTCCCAGTTTATTTATGGCCCTATTTCCGATGCTCTTGGGCGAAAGAAAGTGCTGCTGAGCGGATTATTAATCGCCATGCTGGGACTATTGATGATCATTTTCTTCAGCCACTCGTTTACCAATATGGTGATGGGGCGATTTCTGCAAGGCCTAGGAACCGGCTGTTGTGCTGTACTTGCACGTGCCTCGACGCGCGATAGATTCAACGGCGCAGACTTGCCTTTGGCTATGTCTTATATTGCGATGGTTGCGTCTATAACACCTTTGATCGCGCCTGTTATCGGTGGGTTTATTAACTTCCACTTTGGCTGGAGTATGGTGTTTATCTCACTACTTGGCTATGTCTCATTGGCTTGGGTGGTGTTGGCGTTCAAGTTTAAGGAAACCGTCACTCAGGTTTCGGCTATCCCTTCACCGAAGAAAATGGTTTCTCAATATAAAGAGTTACTTACTTCTCGTTATTTTATGAGCTTTGCGAGTATCGGGTGGCTTAACTTTAGCTTGATGATCACCACCGTATCAGTGATGCCATTTATTATGCAAAACCAGATTGGCATGACGTCTGATGAATACGCGATGTGGGCGGTGATTCCTGCATTAGGTATGCTGGGCGGAACAAGCTTATGTAACCGTATTCGCCCTATGCTGGGTAACAAGAAAACTCTGTTATGCACACCTGTATTACATGTTGCTGCAGCGTTGTGGCTTTTCTTTTGTCCACTTGAGCCACTGTATTTAATGCTTGGCCAGTTCTTGATGATTCTTGGCAATGGTATTGCGTTACCTTGTGCTCAGGCCTTGGTGATGTTGCCTTATAAGAAGAACGCTGGCGCGGCTGCTGCGATGTCTGGCGGAGGGCAGATGGTGGTGTCTTCAATGGTGAGTATGGGGCTGGTTCAGTTAGGGCTAGGAGAAGCGTGGCATCTATCGCTTGTCATCATGTTGTTCACACTGATTACCCTGTTTAATATTTTACGTGGTTTCAGTAGCCAAGAAGCGAGAGAGTCTCAGCTTAGCTAGTTATTTGGTTATCTGGTTATTTAATTATTTATTATTTAGCTAGCGAGCGAAAAACGAAAAGGCCATTGAAGTTTATGATTTCAATGGCCTTAATTATACTTAGAACTTAGAACTTAGAACTTAGAGCCTAACGCTTAGACTTAAACTGAAATGCCCGAACTATTCACAGACGACTGCAACCTTCTCACTTGCTGCAGTATTAGCTGGAGCTGGATGATCGATCAATCGGATAGGGGACTCATACAGTGCTGACAAAGCTTCTTCATCGAGTAACTTATCCGCGCTGCCTTCGAACGCAATCTGACCTTTTTTCAGGGCGACAATGTGCGTCGCGTAACGAAGCGCTAGGTTCAAATCGTGCAAAATAACGATCACCCCAACATCTTCTTTTTTGTTGAGTTCAGACAGTAAGCCCATTAGCTGAAACTGATGATGAACATCCAATGCAGAGGTCGGTTCATCAAGGATCAATACCGGTGACTGCTGAGCCAGTAACATAGAGACCCATGCTCGTTGACGTTCTCCTCCAGACAAATCATCCGCCAAAGCTTGTGAGAATTCAGTGACACCGGTTCTTTCCATCGCTTGTCGGATAATCGATTTGTCTTCTGAATTCCAACGACCTAGTGCGCCTCGCCATGGGAAACGCCCTAAACGAACCAGTTCTTCGACAGTTAAGCCAGCAGAGGCTGGGAGCTTTTGCGGTAAATAAGCAATCTGCTTGGCTAAGTCTTTGCTTTTGAATGAAGAGAGGGAAGCGCCGTCTAATTCAACGCTGCCATGATCAGGTGACATCTGCCCTGAGAGTAAATTAACGAGTGTAGATTTACCTGAACCATTATGGCCAAGAACGACGGTCAGTTCGTTGGTCGGAATCGTGAGGTTTTCGATTGAGAGAATCGTTCGTTCATCACGAACAATTTTGATGTTTGAAAGCTGAAACATGTCAGTCCTGTGCCTAGGCCAATAAAGCGCTTCAGTGAAGTTAAACGAGCTTTATTGGCTTTTAAAAATAGAGGGTGTTATTGAGCTGTTTTTTTGTTGTCGGGGTGTCTTGGGCAATCGTCGCAATACTTTCTAGAGTCGCACTTATAAACTAAGCAGCAGCTGATTCTGATCAGTTTTAGCATCCCCGAATCAGAGTCTATTTTAAGGCTGTCTAAATGATTTTCAGGTAACTGGCATGCTTCTAACCAAAGCTTAGCTTGTTCAGTGATATAATCGTTGGTTAGGCTCGGCTCGTGCTGCTGTAGTTTTATCAAGCTGCCTAGTAACAGATCAGCAAGTAGATGATTGGTAAACCCCGGACGAATACGTGTCCACTCACTAATCTGGCTACGATAAAACTCTGTGAGTGCAAGAATAGCTTCACCTGCTTGTGGAATCAGTTCTTCTGGTGAACCGTGTTGATGATCACCATTAAAGAAACGGTAGCCTGTGACAAATTCTTTGTACCTAAACTGGCCGATGTTCTTAATATCAGGCAGTGAGTGAAGGCCGTAGATAGATATAAAGGTCACGTAGATTGGTTGCCAGCAAACCAGATCCCACGTTCGGGTTAACCAATAGGCTTTGCCTGCTCCAGGGTGGCTCTGCGCAAGGCCATCGTAAACTCGTTTGATTTCTTTATGGCTATCATCATTCGTTATTGCAATGCTCTTGCTATGCAGAGTACCAAAGCTTCCACTTAAATAAGGTGTCACTTGTTTTGAGTGAGCGAAGATTTTCTGATGTAGAGACGGGGCTCTCCGACGAGTGATAATATTGTGCAGCTGGGAAAGCATCATAAACCATTAAATGAGAATCAGTAGCGTTATCATAACGGACATAATCGAGGATAACCATACAAAATGGAGCATCTACTCGTGTCTCTGTCTTTTGGTTATTTTATAGAACACATATGAGTGCTTCTTTTTTGAGTGATAAAAGCCGCTTTAAATGATAAAAGTATTGGTGAATCGAATATGTCGCTGCCAACTATAGAGAATATGAAAGCTTAAATATGAACACACCTGCATTTGGTCGTATCAGTCGCGTTTTGACCTATATCCATTCGAACCTTAGCTCCTCGCTATCGTTAGAAGATATTGCGACACAAAGCTGTTGGTCTCGTTGGCAGCTTCAAAGAGTGTTTCAAGCAGAGACTGGGCTTACTGTGGCGAATTATGTGAGAGAGCTAAAGTTAAGCCAAGCTGCAGAACACCTGCTTGATGGAAAAGAGCGCGTGATAGATATTGCTCTTGGGCTCGGGTTCAATTCAGAAATAAGCTTTAGCCGCTCGTTTAAGCAGATGTTTGGGTCTAGCCCAAGTCAGTATAGAAAAGCAGGCAAAAGAGTCGGACTAAGAAAGCCGATACAAGTATCTGAAACGGCGAGTACTTCTGAAAAGGGGGCGTTAAGCTTTGTGGAAGTGCGCATTGATGAAAGAGAATCTTTCCTAGTGAAAGGTATGACATCAGAAATCAGTGGTTTGTTTTCACTCACGCAAGACTTCGCTCAGAAAGTCCCTCAGCTATGGTCACGTTTAGAAGGTGAAGTTGAGATCCCTGACGACAACGTGCTCCAGTTCATTGGCGTGGTTGACCTGACTCAGTCTTGCTTTGACGGGACGAATATTCACTATTGGGCAGGGGTAGAACTTCAGGAAGGAATTTCAATCCCGCAATTACCGAGTATTATCTCTGAAAGATTAGAGGTACTGACGGTTCCTAAGCAAACTTATGCTGTAGTGAAGCACTGTGGTCCAATTGAGAATTTACGACACACCTTGAGTTGGTTTGTGCTGAATTGGATGCCAAGTTCAGGTTATCGTGGCGTCGATGGATATGAGCTTGAAGTGTACCCGTTTGCCTATCAAGCACATGCCTCTGACGCTGAAATGGAGTACTGGGTTCCTATTATTAAATCGTAGTCATATTCCCGCTCACTCTCTTCTAGCAAAGCCTTCCTATTAATAGGGTCAATTGTCTTTTTAATCACCAATTGACCGTTTTCTACTAAAAATAGGTCAAGTTCTTTTTGAATTTGCACCAAATTGTTAATTATCCCACCTCTAGATACATACAATGCAAATGAGATTTATTATTATTTATATTAAGCATTGGTACCGAGGGAATTATGACCACTCACACTCGTTTTAAGTATTCATCATTGGCAGTCGCGTTGCTGACTGCGTTTTCAGCGCAAGCATTCGCGGAAGATACCGCTACTTCGGCAGATTCGAATGTAGAAACTATTACAGTTATGGGTAAAGCGTATCGTAATACAGCAACTAAATCGGCACTTGAGCCAGAAGAAACACCTCAAGGTATTACAGTCATTGATGAAGAACAGTTAGATCAACGAGGTGTAAAGTCTCTTAACCAAGCGCTTAGATACGCGCCGGGTGTTGTGACTGAGCAAAAGGGCGCATCAGTAACCATGTACGATACGTTCTCGATTCGTGGGTTTAGTAACAATCAGAGTTACTACGATGGCTTGATTCTGCCGTTCCTGACTGGATGGAACCTGCAACCTCAGATCGACCCTATTGCGATTCAGCAAGTTGAAGTGTTTAAAGGCCCTACGTCTGTGTTATATGGATCGATGCCGCCGGGTGGTATGGTCAACATGATCGCGAAGGCACCGCAAGAAGACGGGTCGACAAAAGTGGGTGTATCTACAGGCTCAAGAAACTTGATGGAAGCGTCAATTGATACTTCAGGTCAGTTAGGTGACAGTGACTTTTCATATCGTTTAGTTGCACTCGCTCGTAAACAAGACAGCCAAGTTGATAACGCTGAAGAAGAGCGTTATGTGATTGCTCCATCGCTAGATTGGCAGATATCTGATAGAACACTTATTAACTTCAATCTTTACTATCAGAATGATCCGTCAATGGGTACTAACTCTGCAATGCCGCTCGAAGTATTGAAGGCAAGTGATCCATCTGTGTCTATGGGCGACAAAAACTGGAGTACTTTTGAACGTGAAGTCTTGATGTTAGGTTACAAAATTAACCACCAAATCAATGACAACTGGACTTTCCTTCAGAATGCTCGTTATTCCGATGCGTCGCTATATCAAGAAAACACCTACCATCGCGGTACGAATTTTAACGCCGCAACTGGTAGCTTAATTCGAAATGTGTATAGCACGGATGAAGACTCTCAAAGCTTTGTTATCGACAACCAAGTATCAGGTCGCGTCGAGGTTGCTGGGCTAGAGCATAACTTATTGTTTGGTCTCGATTACCTAAAGCTGACGGGTGACTCTTTGTACAAAGAGTTTGATGCAAACAGTAGTTTCGGTGATTTCAACGCATACAATCCAGATAACGACCTTTTGGATAAAAGTCAGCTTCAAGAGAATTACCGTGAATCCCACGACATTACTACCGAGCAGTTAGGATTATATTTCCAAGATCAAGTTCGCTACGACGCGCTGGTTTTACTTGCTGGTGGACGTTACGACATGTTCAAAGCGAGTGACGAAAAAACGAGCATTTATCCAACAAGCGATGGCACAGAAAAAGCGGATCACAATCAGTTCTCTTACCGCGTAGGTGCTTTGTATGAGTTAGATAATGGCATCTCTCCATTTGTAAGTTACGCGACGAGTTTTGAACCAGCTGCTGGTACTGATATTAACGGTAACTCGTTGAAACCTCAGCTGGGTGAGCAAGTCGAATTCGGTGTGAAATACCTGTCTGCTGATATGGCACAGCAACTTACAGCATCATACTTTTACATTACTAAAAAAGATTCAATTGCTGCCGATCCATCGGATCCAACGTATCGCTCTAAGATTCAGTTAGGCGAAGTGCGTTCTCAAGGTGTCGAAGTCGAAGGCAGATGGTTTGTAACGGAAGATTGGGATGTTAATGCGAGCTATACGTATGTCGACATGGAAGTGACTGAAGATGCGAACCCAGATCTAGAAGGCACTACACCAATTTATGTACCGACACACGCTGCGAATTTGTGGAGTAATTACTATGTGTACGGTGGTGCTTTAGCAGGTACACGTTGGAGCACGGGAGCTCGTTACATGGGTGACATGGAGATGGATGCAACCAATATTCAAGGGAAAGTGCCGTCTTACACTGTCGTTGATATCTCTGTGGGTTATGACCTAGGGGAAGCAAGTGAAACTCTGTCAGGTGCAACGGCTAACTTGCTGGTTAACAACCTGTTTAATGAAGAGTACTACACCTGCTACGACCAATCGAACTGCTGGTTCGGTGCTGAGCAGTCTGTAGAGCTAAGCGTGAACTATGAATTCTAATTAGGTTAGGGTTATTAATTTTAAAGCAGCCTTCACTGGGCTGCTTTTGTCGTTTGAAGAAATATAGAATTTAGATTGAGTAGGCAACAGTATGAATTTACAACGAATAGCTTCCCATTTTTCTAAAGCAAAGAGCTTGAATACAAATCTAGTAGTAACCGTATTAGCGAGCGCTTTATCATTTAATGCGATGGCCAACTTTCAAGTTGAAGACAGTGAGGGTGTTAAAACTCTTGAAGCTCAACCGGTTAGAGTCGCGGCGTTGAACTGGGACATAGCTGAACAAGTGATTGAACTCGGTGTCACGCCAGTAGCAGTACCTGATATTGCAGGTTATACCGATTGGGTTGTTCAACCTGCGATTCCAGAAGGCGTGGCGGACATTGGCACTCGAACAGAGCCTAATTTTTCTGCTTTGAAGAAGCTAAACCCTGATGTGATTCTTATCGCTTCTCCTCAGAAAGATCTTCAGGAACGACTTTCTGAAATTGCGCCCGTGCTTTACTACCAAACATACAGCGAACAACACAGCAATGCAGCGGCTGCTATCGAGAACTTCAAGAAGATAGGTCAGTTGCTTGGTAAAGAAGAACAAGCGAACCAAAAGCTGGCCGCAATGGGTGAGCGTATCGCTGTTCTAAAAGCTGAGTTAGATAAAGCGTATCCGGGTGACAAACCGAAAGTGACCTCTTTCCGTTTTGCGAGCACTACATCGGTGTTCATTTATGGCGATAACTCGATTCCACAATATGCACTTGAGCAGCTTGGCTTTGATAATGCGATGGATCTTCCTGCAAGTCAGTGGGGCATCAGTCAAAAACGCATGACCGAGCTCAAGAACGTGAAGAACGGTATTGCACTTTACTTTGAACCTTTCCCATATCAAGACAAGCTAGACCGTTCTCCGGTTTGGAAGAGCATGCCTTTCGTTCGCAATGGTCAATTTAGCCCAGTCGCGGCAAGTTGGAGTTATGGCGGCGCCATGTCGATTTTGTATAACGCAGAAGCCATGGCGAAATCGCTATTGACGGTAGCGGAGCAGTAATGAAATCCAGTGGTTTTATGATGGGGGCTGCGCTGTTTTGCGCTGCCCTTGTTCATTTGTGGTTAGGGCAGTCGGAATTTGGCCCTATTAGTGAGTTGCTCCAGCAAGTCTCACAGATCAGTGATATCACTACATTCAACTCAATGGTCGATGATTCATTCGAGTTGATGGCGTTAGCCTATGTCAACTTACCTCGCTTGGTGATGGCAATCTTGGTTGGCGGCACACTTGGCACCATCGGCAGCTTGTTTCAACAACTGACGCAGAATCGCATGATGTCTCCACTGACACTCGGTACATCATCGGGTGCATGGCTTGGTTTGGTTATTCTGAATGTGGTTGCGCCGATGTTGGTCGCTCAGTATTCAGTTTGGTTTGCTCTAATTGGTGCGCTGCTTGCGATGGGGCTTATCGTTTCCATTGTTGGCATCAAAAATATGAGCGGCTTGCCAATTGTATTGGCGGGTATGGCGGTCAACTTATTGCTAGGGGCATTTGCAACGGCGATTATTCTACTCAACGACCAGTACGCACAGAATCTGTTTGTATGGGGAGCGGGCGACCTAGGACAGAATGGTTGGGAACAAGTGCTTTGGTTGATGCCTAAGCTGTTGCCGATTTTTGCCATATTCTTTTTAGCACCGCGAGTTCTGACTTTGCTTTCCATCGGCACAGAAGGGGCAGCAGCGCGTGGCCTTAACATCGGAACGACATTCTTTGTATTGATGGCGGTTGGCGTTTGGTTGGTGTCTGTGTCGATTACCTCAGTGGGCGTGATCAGCTTTATCGGCTTGATTGCCCCTAATATCGCTAGGCATCTAGGTTTTTTAAAGGCCAAATCTGAACTCATCGCAAGCTGTGTATTAGGTGCGTTACTGCTGTGTGTCACTGACAGCTTGGCGATCTTCTTGGCGCAATGGTCTTTGGATATGATTCCAACAGGGACGGCAACCGCAGTGATTGGTGCTCCAGCTTTGATCATTATTGCTCGCAAGCAAATGTCTGCTCAAGATCAGCTGTTTTTCTCGATGCCTAAAGGGCCAAAGTTTATTTCACCTGTGGCTTACTTCTTGTTGGGCACAATGATTTTCGGGTTGCTGGCGTTGAGTTCATTGTCTCAGCCTTCTTCTGATATGGGCTACTTTGTTATTCCAGACGCATTTGAATGGTCTATTCGTTGGCCTAGAATGTTAACCGCGATATTCGCTGGTGGCGGCTTAGCGGTGGCGGGTGTGATTTTACAAAGATTGGTCTACAACCCGCTCGCAAGCCCAGATATTCTTGGTGTGTCGGCGGGTGCGGTTCTGGCGTTGATTTTCAGTAGCTTATTCATGGGCTATTCGATTCACTCGCTAAGCCCGTGGGTTGCGTGTCTGGGCAGTGCGATTGCACTCTGTTTGTTATTGTTCCTTGGCAAGAAGCATCAGTTCGCGCCATCGATTTTGATCCTCACTGGTATTTCGCTGACCGCGGTATTGGAAGCTTTGGTGCAATTCTCTCTAACGCGAGTGGGTGAGGGGAAATACACATTATTGGCTTGGTTAGCAGGATCTACTTACCGTGTGGAGCCTGAGTCAGCCACTATAATGGCTGTCGTGATAACGGCTTGTATTGGTGTTGCTCTGTTACTGAGCCGTTGGGTGACCTTAATTGCTACTGGCCGACAGTTCGCGAGTGCCAGAGGGCTGAATATCAATATCGCCTACGTGGCACTGTTGTGTATTGTTGCGATCTTATGTTCGGTCGTAACAACCACCATGGGGCCTGTCGCTTTTGTTGGCTTACTGGCACCGCATATTGCTGCCATGGTGGGGGCTCGTTTGGTTCGAGAGCAGATCATCTTGTCGTTTTTGATTGGTGCGGCATTGATGCTATTTGCAGATTGGCTAGGGCAAGTGGTGGTGTTCCCAGCGCAGCTTGCGGCGGGCACCTTAGTTTCAATTATTGGTGGCAGTTACTTCATATTCTTGCTGTTAAAGTCTAGAAGGTCGTAGAGACAGTGTTACCTATTTAATGAAATGTTAAGCAGAATATTAAGGCAGTGGTAGAACGATCTATGACTGCTTTTTTGCTTTCGGCTGTTGGAAGAGAGTGGAGTGTTGAGAGCGTATAGACGATAAAATGAACAACACAGCTCTCGCTTCTTAATGTGCAAGTTTGGCATATGTTAATAAAATGCATAACCTAAAGGTCTGACCACTTAATTGAGTAGCTCACATGACCGATCTCTCCCGCATTACTTGCTCCATTGATGAAAACCAAATCGCGACCGTGGCATTAAATCGCCCTGACAAACTGAATGCCATTGATATGGCAATGTTCCAAGGCGTGAATAACATGGTGACTCAGCTGAAAAAGAACACCGAGATTCGTGCCGTAATAGTGAAGGGCGAGGGATCTGATTTTTGTTCAGGGCTTGATGTTAAGTCTCTTTTGACCAGTAAATCTGGGGCGATGAAGCTTTTATTTAAATGGTTGCCGATATTGCCTAACGCTGCACAACGCTTTTCATTGGGTTGGCGAGAAATTCCATGCCCAGTCATTTTTGCGATTCATGGTCGTTGTTGGGGAGGCGGTCTGCAATTGGTCAGCGGTGGTGATTTTAGAATTGCTAGCCCAGACGCAAATTTCTCTATCTTAGAAGCTAAGTGGGGGTTAATTCCAGACATGGGAGGGGCCATCGCATTTCGTGAGTTGATGCGTAAGGATCATACGTTAGAAATGGCAATGACGGCCAAGGTGATCGACAGTGAAACAGCAAAAGATTATGGACTGGTAACCAAGATTGCCGAAGACCCTTACGCTGAAGCTTATGCGTTGGCACTTGAGTGTGCGAATCGGTCGCCAGATGTTGTCGCTGCTAATAAGAAACTCTACAACAAGACTTGGTGGTCAAGCCCTGGCATGGCCGTGTTTTATGAAACCTGGTATCAGATAAAGGTAGGGTTAGGCAAGAATAGAGCAATCGCTGCTCAACGTGAAATCAACCGCGACAAACCACGTCCATACGTCGCGAGAAAGTTCAAATAGCGTTTGTACAGGAATAACGGATATTCCATTTGCTTATGGGGCTTTGCGGTAACCTTAGAGCAATTTAATGTCAAAGGCTAAATGAGCAATCTGATGAACAAAACTTTTACTTACTCGCTAGCTGCCACCGCAATTTTTACAAGCTTAAATGCTTTCGCAAGTGGTTTGTTTTTACAAGAAGCTGTTGTCGCCAATGCCGGTACTACTGGTGCCGGTGACGGTGTTTATACTCGTTCGGCTGCGGCGATGTGGACCAACCCAGCCACTATGTCTCATATGGGCGAAAGCAAAACCACGATCAATACCATGGCGTTTGATCTTGAGATGCAATATCAAGACAACGGCGACAAGCAAGATGGTAAAGCTCATTCAGTCATGCCTTCATTTGGTGCCTTCCACGCGCATCAAGTCACAGACAAATTACACCTTGGTATCGCGCTGGGTGCAGTCGGGGGCTCTAGCCTTGATTACGGCAGTGATTGGGCGGGAGCTGAACTCTTAGAAGATATCACCCTCACTGCGATGCAAGTAAACCCATCACTAAGCTACCAACTGAATGACCAGTGGTCGGTTGGTGCCGGTATCCAGTTAAGTTGGGCTGCGTTACAACAGTCATCCTCTGTTTTCACAGCAAAGCAAGACACTGACTGGGCTTATGGTTATAACCTAGGTGTAATGTTTACGCCGTCGGATAAACTTAAGTTGGGTGCTAGCTATCGGTCAAAGCTTGAGCACGAGTTTAATAATGAGTTAAGAGGGGTAGAAGATTTGTCTAACTCTCTAGCTATGGATCTTGCTTTGCCAGAGATCGTTGATATCAGCGCTAGTTACGCACTTAACCCAAAGCTCGACTTATTGGCTAGTGTGCAATTACATCGTTGGAGTGAGTGGGATACAACAGTTCTTGATTTTGGTGTTGCTGGAAGCCCAATTAGTGGTGTTCCACTTGAACGCGATTGGGACGACGTGTGGAAGTTTGCAGTAGGTGCGGACTACCAACTGAACTCAGACTGGCGTTTGAAAGCAGGCTTCTCTTACGAAACTTCACCACAAGACGATCCTGCAATGCAATGGGTTGATTTACCTGTGGGTGAGCAATATCGCTATTCAGTGGGCGCATCTACCTACTGGGACGACATCTTAATTGATGTGTTTTATGAGTATGCAGACTTGGGTTCAGTCGATATGAACCGAACAGGACCTGAAGGTAATATGTTGTTAAACGGCTCGTTCGATGGCCGTATCCACTTCGTTGGCGTTAGTGCGACCTTCTAATGACATTACGTAATCTATTACTTGTTGCTGCGGCAATGCTTGGTTCGACGGGTGCTTTTGCTGAAGAGAAGCACCCTGATGATCCGACTAAAATCGTGACCAAAGCGGGCGTTGCTTATAACGAAGATTTGCAGTTCTCAGGCTCTATTGGTTTAGATGAAGCGCGAATGATCAATGCTCGTGTCAATGCGGACGGTGAAGAGTGGCGATTAGGCGGTTCATGGCTGTTGCCTATGGGTATCGTGAACTTCAACTTTAGCCGTTCTGAATATGACAACGATGCTTATAAGAACAACTACAGTATCGGCACATTTATACCACTGAGCTATTTCGATATTGAGCCGTTCGGTTGGCAAATCTTCCCTATGGCTGGTTACAGCTATAATGACGGCGAAGTAGCTGTTTTCGATGACGATAATGTTGGTTCTGACTATGTATTGATGCCGAGCTCAACACACGGTGGCTACATTGGTGCGTTTGGTTTAAAAACGATTACTGATGAATGGTCTATCATGGGCTTCGGTGGTGGTTCAATGGGGTCTGATGATTATTCAGGGTATTGGGCAGGCGTCGGTGCTAGCTACAAGTTGAGTGATGCTCAATCATTCAACTTCTTCACTATTTTTGCTGAGGATGACTTTGGTGAAAATAACAGTGTTGGTGCGTCTTACACCTATGAGTTCAAATAGTTATTCTCATATATCGTCCTAGATAAAAAGAACTGAGTGTAGGCTCACTAATTTAGTGAATCTACACTCAGAATTTATCGCTTTTCTATGAGCTTTCTAGTGTTGAGGTCGTGTTAGCAAGCCGCTTCGTAACGTTCAACATAGCTCTGCATTACCGCGTTCATCGCTTTAGTGATATTTGCGTATTGAGCTTCTTCTAGGTTCGCGAGAGATACACGCAGAGACCACGTTGGCGCATCAAAACCCGCACCCGGCATCACAATCACGCCATGTTCTTCTGCAAGGCGTACCAAGAAATCAAGCGGCTCATACGTTTCTTCTAACCATGTGAAGAAATCGTTGCTGTGAATCGTTTGAGCAATCTCTTTCAGATCTATCTCCACGTAATAGAATGCACCGGTTTGATCGCCTTCAGCAACGATTGGCGCGGCTAAGTTCTTCTGCATTAGAGTGTGGTAGCGACGACGCACTATTTGTTTTGCGAGTCGCTTGTACTCTTCGCCATCCTTCATCAAAGACAGCAGCGAGAACATTGTCATTTGAATCTGCTGAGGTGTTGAAAGACCGGCGGTATGGTTCAGTGCCACTGCACGGCTGTCTGCCACTAAACGGTCAATGAACTTAATCTTACTCGGCTCAAGTGCAATGCCTTGGTATCGTTGAGATAACGTGCTTCGAGTGTCTTCTGGAAGATCTCGAATCATGCGGTCGAAATTATTGTCTTCGTGCACGCCAATCACGCCTAAACGCCAGCCTGTTGCACCAAAGTACTTAGAGTACGAATACACTAGAATCGTGTTTTTCGGAGCCAGCATTGCTAATGATGTGAAGTTATCAGCGAAAGTGCCATAAACATCATCAGTAAGAAGGATGAGGTCAGGACGACGGTTAGCAACCTCTGCAATCTTATAGAGTGTCTCATCGCTTAATCGAACCGAAGCTGGGTTGCTTGGGTTAACGAGGAAGAAAGCTTTAACACTTGGATCGTTCAGTTTTTCCAACTCAGAGTCTGGAATTTGCCACGCAGACGCTTCATCCGCCATGATTTCTACTTTGTTGAGCGCGTAATCTTCTAGCTCTGGCATTTCAATATACGGGGTGAAAATCGGCGCACCAATCGCGATGGTGTCACCAGGGTTCAATAGTCGGTTACTCTTTAGCGTGTTAAAGATGTAAACCATGGCCGCTGTGCCACCCTCAACAGCAAATAGGTCAAACTTCCCAGCAGGTAATGGCTGCGACCCCGCCATTTCTTGCTCAATGTATTTGCGAGCAATAAGTTCTGAATATTTGAGCATGCGATCAGGCACTGGGTAGTTGTTACCTAGAATCCCCTCAACCCATTCATAAATAAGCGCATCACCGTCTACCTGATATTGATCCGTAATAAACTGGAAGGCTTCAATGAGGAATTGCACACCTTCTTGGTCTTCGTATTTTTCACAAAACTGAAGAAAGCGCAGGCTAATATCTTGTTGAACTCCCATTCCACCAAAGCCTTCATACCCTGAGAAATTCGATTTTGATTCTTCTAGTGCAAACATACCTAATTGGAAAAAGGCTTCACGTGGCGCTGTCGCGACCCAGTTTGGGTTACCACGACCAGCGTTGATCATGGTTTTTTCATGTGAATGTTGAGCAAGGTCGATCAGTGTGTTTTTTACTTCGAATGGGCTTAGTGTTTCTAGGCGTTTTTCATCTGTGCGTTTCATAGTCGTTTCTCTTTAAATTTGTTTAAGATCCAAGTTTTTTGGATATATAAATGAGTTAATTTCTTTGAGCAGCTAGCCTGCTTGGCTAGCTACTGTGTTAAGTAGTTAATGAATAAGTTGAATCATCAATTGGCTGATTCGATGTTGATTACGAGATTTTGGTAATTAGGTTGATGATGATCGGACCCCATAAGGTGAGGAAGATATTGGCAACCGCATAAGTCATCGTGAAACTCGGTACTGGTGTGCTGTTTTGTGTTTTTTCTAGTAGCGATGCGAATGCAGGGTTTGCACTGCGGCTACCCGCGATAACCGCTAGCGCTTCTACTGGGTTTTTGATTTTGAGTACGTAGTAGTTGAATAGGAACGTCAGTACTTGAGGAATTAGAGTGACCAACACACCCAGCAGTAAGAGCGTTACGCCATTCTCTTTGATTGCCGTCAGCGCTGGAGCACCTGCATTAATACCAACAACCGCAACAAATACTGCAAGGCCGAATGTCTGCATAAAGTTGGCTGCGCCATGGTTAACACTGCCTAAACGAGGTGTACGCATTCTTAGGTAGCCCACAAGTAAGCCGGAAACCAGACAACCTAAACCTGAACCTAGAGCGATATGAGAACCACCGATAGTGAAACCAATCTCGCCAATCAGATAGCCAAGCACCATGCCGAAAGACATTGTTACGAAGTCGGTAACACTAGGCAGTGGGCTGTTGTAGCCAATTTTTTTGATGACTTTAGCTATGTCTTCTTTTTGTCCTACTAAGGTGATTTCGTCACCAATGTGCAGTTCGGTTTCTGGCAAAGTCGAAATATCATGGCCCATGCGTGATAGCTGAGTGATATAAACACCACGACGAATACGTGCGTTCGTTTCATCGTGAAGCTTACGTAGCGTAATACCCGCTAGTTTCTTATTCGTGAGTACGACCTTCTGTTGTGTTTGGACAACATTGCTTTCTTCACTAAATTCACCGAGTTCGATACCCAACGAGGTCACTTTAGGAAATGCCTGAGTCAGACCAGTAAGGTAAACTTTGTCATCCGCCGCTAAAATAGGGTTCTTCGCCAAATCTAACGTTGATTCTGTGTCTTGGTGTGAGCGGTAGATCGCTTCAATTGTGAGGTCGGCATCGAATGCTTCTTCTAACTCGACAACACTTTTTCCAACAAACATAGAGTTCGCGGTCACTTGATAAGCACGAGAAGATACGCGGTTCAATGCAGAGAATTCACCCTCGTTTAGCTGCTTGCTGCCTGCGCCCATTTTTTCCGCAAGCTTCTTCGCTTCTTTGGTTATGTTCCAACCCATTACCATTGGAATGAGTGACATCATTAGAATCGGACCAAGAGAGCCGAAGATGTAGGTGATTGAGTAACCCACAGCCACGTTTGTTTTAAGCGTTGAGGTGACATCTGGTGCTAGGTTCAGCTGATCGATAGCATTACCTGCAGTACCTATGATAGCTGATTGGGTTAAGCCACCAGCCGCAAGGCCCGCCGCTAAACCTTTATCTAGTCCTGCCCATTTAGAGAGCAACACAACCGTGATTAATCCTACAAACGTCATCACAAACGAAGCGAATAAGCGTGTTAGCGATGAAAGGCGGAATGACGAGAAAAACTGCGGACCGCCGTTGTAACCCACCATAAAAATAAATAAAGCAAAGAAGATGCTTTTTACTTCGTTAGAGATCGTGATACCGCCGATCTGACCAAGTGCTACAGCAACAAGCAGTGAACCTGCGATTCCACCTAATTCAAACTTACCGATTTTAATTTTACCGATTAAGTAACCGAGACCGAGTGATAAAAAGAGCGCTATAAACGGATAGTCTCTAAGTTGTTCAATAATAAATGACATAGTAATCCTTGAATGAAATAGCATCATAATTGACTCGCTATTTCATTTTTTAATTTGGTTTAACGTTTGATTAAGCATTAATCAACATTTGGTTGATGAACTGATCTAATGCTTTATTTTTAATAATCTGGGCTTCATCCAGTCTTCTACTTTTTATGATGCAGTCGCGATGATTTTTTATGGTCATGCATTTTATCTTTGTGATGTTTATCATGATGACCATCAGAATGGTGATTGACTAAATGCTTATGACCTTCTGGGTCGCCACCATGTTGACCAGAATGAGAGGGTTGATGTTCTCTATATTCTAAATGGTCTTTATTATGTTTATGGGTAACATCTTCTCCATATATACGTTTCATCTTTTCTTTAATAGCGACTTTAGTGTGATTAATTTGATTCGACATAGTTAACTCGTTTATTTGTTTAAGGAACGATGAGAATTATATCGATCGAGAAAATAGATAAATCATGTTCAAATAAAATAGCAATAAAACAAAAATTGAGTGCCGATTGATATTTTTATTTTAAGTGTTTGATTTTTAAGGTTTGATTTTTATTTTATATAAGATTGGGTGGATGTTATATGAGTTTGATTTATTGGCAGTGTCGATAGATAGAATGACCAGACTTAAAAAACAAGGTGAACACATGAGTAAGTATAAAGGCGTTATTGTCGGGTCAGCTCTTTTTATATTACTGTCTTTTGTATTTGGCTTTCATTATGTAAAAGGTGAAATGATCAAAGAGAAGGTCGCTAATTTTAAATTGCCAGCTATATCTGTAACAACGGAAAAAGTAAATCAAGATACTTGGGATAAAATTTTAAAAGTCATTGGTAACATTCATTCTAATCAATCTATTGATGTGACGAGCCAAATGTCAGGCCAAGTAAAAGAGATTCTCTTTACTTCAGGTCAGCAAGTAAATAAGGGTGATGTTCTTATTAAATTGGATGATGCGTTATTGAAGTCCAACTATAAGAGCCAGCTATCCAAAGTTGAATTGGTAAGAGTCGAATTGATGAGAAATAAATTGCTCCTTAGAAATAACAGTGTTTCAAAAAACTCGGTTGATAAGCTACAAGCTCAATTTAATGCTGAAGGTGCAAAGCTGGAATATATTGCTACGCAAATTGACTACATGAAAGTGAAAGCGCCATTTTCTGGTAGCGTTGGAATTCGTAATATCGATGTGGGTGATTTTATTAATTCAAGCACAGCGATTGTCGAGCTAGAAGACAAATCAAAGCAATATGTCGATTTCTCTATTCCAGAGCTTTATTTACACGATGTGAAGGTAGGGCAAGATTTACAGTTTTATTCAGAAGCAACGAACGACGAAGTCTTTCACGGCACGATTTCTGCCATTGAACCGAGCTCAGACAGCAACACGCACAATATCGAATTGAGAGCCATGGCTAACCAAGCTGTGCCGTTAGAAGCGGGTATGTATGTCGACGCTACGTTAATCACATCGGAATCGGACACTATCGTGGCGGTACCTTCTGTTGCGATCAGTTACACCTTATATGGGAACACCGTGTTTGTGTTGGATACGTCGACTAAAAAGGCCAGCGAACATTCGAGCAACAATGCATCACCATTTTACGAGTACAAGGTTGTGCAGCGCACTGTTGAAGTCGGCCCTAAACAAGGTGGCTATGTTGGCGTGGTTTCGGGCTTGAAAGAGGGGGATGTGGTTGTGACTTCAAACCAACACCAACTCAAGAATAGTGGATGGGTTCTGGTTAATAACCAACATCCGCTGATTACTGACAAAAGTACTAAGCAAAGTAACTAGGAAACTCCCATGACATTTACTGATGTATTTATCAAACGTCCAGTTTTGGCTACGGTATTAAGCCTTGTACTGTTGGTGTTAGGTCTTAAAGCCTTTACCTCACTGCAAGTTCGTCAATATCCAGAAATTGAAACGGGCGTTATTACCATTACAACGAGTTATCCAGGTGCCAGTGCATCCAGTGTTCAAGGGTATGTGACGCAGCCACTGCAGGCAGAAATTGCTCAAACAGCGGGCATTGATTACATGACATCGGATAGTGCTCTGGGTAAGTCGGTTATCACGGTTTATTTGAAGCTAGGGTATCCGTCGGATAGTGCTTTGACCGAAATTTTGTCTCTCGTGCAGCAAGTGAAATATAAGCTGCCGTCGGGTGTATTGGACCCGAGTATTCTTAAATCGACGTCTCAATCTCCGATCTTATATGTTTCATTTTCGAGTGACACATTGAAGACGGAGCAAGTCTCGGACTATGTGAGCCGCGTAGTTAAGCCGACTTTCTCTACTGTTGAGGGGGTGTCAAAGGTCGACATATTGGGGCAAGAAGATTTTGCAATGCGAATCTGGCTGAACCCTCAACGACTGGCTTCATATGGTCTGACGGCTGAAGATGTTCAAAACGCGCTTCGTGCAAATAACATTGTGAGTGCGGCGGGCAAGTTGCAAAACCCTTATATCGAAGTTGATATTAACGCTCATACCGATTCAAGTTCGGTAGACGATTTCAAGAATATGGCTTTGAAAGCGCACGACGGGCAACTGGTGCACTTAAAAGATGTGGCGACGGTTGAACTAGGCGCAGCAAACTATGACTCAGACGTTGAATTCAATGGTGTGACTACCGTATCAACGGCGATCAGTAATACGGCAACATCTAACCCATTGACCGTTGTTGAAGGCATTTACGAATTGCTTCCACAGATCCAAGCAGGCTTACCTGAAGGTATTAAAGCGGATGTAATCTATGACTCGACTAAGTTTATCGAAACCTCAATTGATGAAGTAGCAAAAACCTTAATCGAAGCCGCACTGATCGTAGTCATCGTTATCTTCGCCTTTTTGGGCTCAATGCGAGCGATGTTGATACCACTTGTAACGATTCCTTTGTCATTGATTGGCTCTATGTTCTTCATGTTGAGCATGGGCTTCAGTATTAACCTGTTGACGCTGCTTGCCATGGTATTAGCAATATCGCTGGTGGTTGATGATGCCATCGTTGTTGTGGAAAACACCTTTCGTCACTTAGAAGATGGTACCAGCCCAATTAAGGCTGCTATAGACAGTGCTCGTGAAATTGCAGGCTCGGTTATCGCGATGACCATTACATTGGCCGCAGTGTATGCGCCGATTGGTTTCATGGGAGGACTCACCGGCAAGCTGTTTACTGAGTTCGCATTCACTTTGGCGGGTTCAGTACTCATTTCGGGTTTCATCGCCTTAACGCTAACGCCGATGATGTGTTCAAAACTGCTTAATAAATCGGTTCTCGACGGAAAACTGGTTAAGAAGATCGATGCAGTGATTGAAGGCGTAACAGAGCGCTACCGAAAAGTGCTCGAACATGTGTTGAACAACCGTGTTTATATTTGGCCGGTGGTAGGAACGTTACTGATCAGTCTGGTGTTCATGTTTATGAATACTTCATCTGAACTGGCACCTGAAGAAGATCAGGGCGTGATGATTGTGATGGGGCAAGGTCCTGCACAAGCGAATACCGATTACATTCGCCACTTTACTCCGGCTCTTATTGACTCTATCAGCAAGAACGATGAAGTCGAAATGACCATGCTAGATAACGGTTACATGAACAACAATGCGTTCTTTGGTTTGGGTGTTTTGAAAGATTGGGATTCGCGTGACGCAACGGCAAAAGAAGTAATGCAACGTTTCGAAAAAGAGAGTTCTGTATTACCGGGTTTGCAGGTGTATACCTTCTCTCCACCGGACTTGCCAGGCACACCGCAAGGTCTGCCATTCCAGATGGTTCTGAAAACGCCAACGGGCTCTTATCAGGATCTCTATCAGTACGCTGAAAAACTGAAAGAGTACGCACAGAAGAGTGGCAAGTTCATCTATGTGCAAAACGACCTGAATTTTAATAAGCCACAGGTAGAGATTCGCATTGACCGCGATAAAGCGGCTCAGATGAACGTGAACGCACAAGACATCGGTACCGTGTTGTCTCGCTTTATCAGTGAAGGCTTCGTGAATTACTTCTCGATGGATCAGCGCAGCTACCAAGTTATCACTCAGGTACCTAACGAGAACCGTAACTCTTGGGATGACTTAAAGAACTACCACGTACGCTCTAACACCAATGAGATGGTACCGCTGGCGTCATTGATTGAAATTAGTCAATCAGTGCAGCCATCGAAAGTGGATCAGTTTCAACAGCTTAATAGCGCCATGATTGAAGCGAAAATGATGCCAGGAATCAGTATCGGTGAAGCCTATAAAGTGATGGAAGAAGGGGCAGCGAAGATATTGCCTAAGTCTTATACGACGGATACTTCAGGCCAATTGAGACAGTTCCTACAAGAAGGCTCTTCACTGGTTACGACGTTCTTCCTAGCGCTTGTGATTATCTACTTGGTGCTGGCGGCTCAGTTTGAAAGTTTGCGAGACCCACTAGTGGTATTAACCAGTGTGCCATTGTCTATCTTTGGCGCTCTGATGCCACTGTACTTGGGCATTGATACGCTCAACATATACACCGAAGTGGGGTTGGTGACCTTGATAGGTTTAATCAGTAAGCACGGTATTTTGATTGTGGAGTTTGCAAACCAAATGCAACAGGAATTGAAATGTAGCCGACGCGAGGCCGCTATTCGTTCAGCGACTGTTCGAATGAGACCAGTATTGATGACCACAGCTGCGATGGTTGTCGGTGTCGTACCGCTGCTTATTGCAAGCGGAGCCGGTGCTCAAAGCCGTTTCTCGATTGGTTTGGTCATCACGGTTGGTATGTCGGTGGGCACATTATTCACTCTGTTCGTTGTACCAACGATATACACCTACTTGGCTGCGGATCACCGCGGGCAAGAGCAAGAAGTTTAGTCCGTTATCTGGCTGGTTACTTTACGCGGCCAATAAACATAAAAGTTTAATCAACACGAGTCCCATTTTATGAGCCTTATCGCTCAGGGATTCGTGCACTCAAAATTTAGAAAACTAGAGGTTCACATGAAACTACATTACCTATTCCCATTGTTCGTTTTATTCACTGCTGGCTGTTCAAGCAACATGCCAGATAAACAAGAGATCCAGAGCGTCGACTCAAATCATTATTTTATTGATAGCCAGTTTGATGATGATAGGAAAGGCGTTTCTTGGATAGCGAAAGACAGCGCGTCACTTCACTTTAATCAATTTGAATTTACAACCGTTAGCATGAAAAGCTCGGGTGTTGATCAGCATGTATCAAAGGAGGTTCAGTCTCAATTTAAAGCACAGATCCATAAGAAAATGGATGAAAAGTTGGCTGATAAATTACAGGGCTACAAGAACGTAGTTTTGGAGAACAAGGAGCTTGATATTAGCGTGAAGTTATATGATATCAATGACATTCCTGAAGACATGCGTGTGACTGAGTTTATCCCAGTAGGTTCGGTTATCGGCGCTGTAAAATACGCGGCAGGCACTCGTGATCGCTCTATTCGTATATTGGCGAGTGTGGATCTGAAAGATCATGATTCATCTCAGCTCATTGGTCGCCGTATTTTCGTCGTGAACGATAATGGCGTACTTGAGAACGACAAATCAGAAATCACCATCGAGATGCTTGATAAAAACGTTGAGCAAATTACTCAGCAAGCGGTCGACTTTGCGTTTGAAGTGACTTACCAAGATAAAGACCAAGGGTAGAGTTATGCGAGCTCGTAAACAGAACAGCGCGAGTAAACGCCTTGGGGTTGGTGAAAGGCTAGTTGGACACAAAAATACGCTTGCTCTACTGGCTATTGGCCTCGCTGTGAATGCTTCAGCGTATGCCAATACTATTGGTGTTGATGAACGAGCAAGCTATGAGCAATGTATTTTGTCTTCATTGGCCAAAGCAACCAATCAACAAAGTATTGAGTGGTTAAAGCAGCAATGCGCATCCCAAGAAGCCGTTACATCAAACAAAACACCCGAAAATAAGTTCTCGGGTGAAACCAGCGAAGACGGTTTAGACTCCATCAGCGAAAGTGCACTGGAGTCTAAAGTCCCGCGATTGAAGATGGAGTACACAACTGAAGATAACCCGTTTGTTATAACGCCTTATCGTTTGAACTACATTTTGCCAGTGACTCACATGACCAACGTGAATACACAGCCCTATGGAGATGAGCGATTCGGAGGTAAAGCGGATGACCTCAGCGATGAAGAGATCAAACTGCAGTTAAGTTTAAAAATCCCAGTGGTCGATGATGGTGTGTTTAATCAAGCGGACAAAATCTATTTTGGTTTTACGCTCAAGTCATTTTGGCAGGCGTACTCTTCTGATATCTCGGCACCATTTAGAGAGACTAACTATCGCCCAGAGATCTTTTACGAAACGCCTTTGAACATCGAGTCAGCTGATGGTGTGTGGTTCTCGCGCTTAGGTTTAGAGCATGAATCTAACGGACGAACGGCAGAGCTGAGTCGTAGCTGGAACCGCGCTTATGTTGGGCTAGGGTATACCGAAGATGACTTTGCGGTTTATTTCCAGCCTTGGTACCGAATTCCTGAGTCGAGCAGTAGCGATGACAACCCTGATATTCAAGACTATCTCGGTCACTACGAATTGTCTGGTGCTTACAAATGGGATGGTTTTGAGGTTTCAGCATTGGGTCGCTACAACTTTCAAACCGGGTATGGCGGGATACAGACATCACTCAGCTTTCCTCTATATGGCCGGCTTCAAGGGTATGTCCAGTACTACAAAGGCTATGGAGAAAGCTTGATTGATTATGACTACAACAGTGAAAGGATTGGTGTGGGTATTCTGCTAACTAATGCCTTATAGCGGTTATCGCTTTTTTATCAACGATTGAGCGATTAGCGATTACTGATTTCTGTGAGAGAAAAAAACACACCGCCTGAGTAAGCGGTGTGTTTGCTATATTAATAGCTAACGGCTAACGGCCAATAGTTAATAGTTAATAGCCAATAGCTAAGAGCTAAGAGCTAAGAGCTGTTAATCATTGGTTGATACCCAGTTTGGATTCAATCTCGGTGATGTTACTTTTGAAAAACAGTGTTTGAGCGACTTTCAAAACCACAGGGTGGCCAGATTCTAATATCGCTTCATAGTAATACTCTTCCGCCATTGAAGGGTTGCCTTGAGATTCTTCAATTTTTGCCAAGATAATCATAGACATCACACTGTATTCATTCCTCGGAATCAAGCTCAGATAGTATTCGGCTTGGTCAGGGTTATCTTCAGTGAGGAAGTAGGCTGCTAACGCGTCATAGACTCGATAAGAGTTAGCATTGTTCTGAGCATTGAGTAACTGTTTTTTGAATTTCTTATTGAGCGCTTCAACCTGCTTATTCTTATTCTTCGATCTCATTATAAAAATGTCGGCAAGCTCATACATGTAGCGGTTCGACATAACGAAGTGGTTGTCGGGTTCTAGCTCATTGGCTTGGGCGATCTTAGACAAGGTGTCGGTTCTGTCTAACGTCATGAAGGTGAGCCCGAGTGCTTCAAGGGTGAGCTTTAAGGCTTCTTCTTGTTTGGGTAACTCAGAGATTTGCTGCTTCAATATCGATTTTTGAATATCCAAATTAAATGAATCCAATAGATCATCGAGCATTGAACGCATGGTCGTGTGGAGTGAAGCTGGGTCAATCAGGTAATCTCGACCTAGGTGTCTGAAATTAGAAATTCGGTTGAAGTAGGTGATATCAAGGTATTCTCTGTCGCCATCAATTTCACTCTTGAAACTGATCACGTTGGCTGAATTCGGCACCAAGGTTTCATCGACTACGACACGAAAATCGCGATAGGTGGTCAAGTAGCTCATTAATTTATGGATGATCCCACGCTTAAAGGCATCCATCTTCAAGTTGTCATCGATACTTACGTAGATATATCTAGGCTCTAAAGACAAGTAGTGCACAGATTCGTGTGCTTTGTGGACATCTAGGTTTTGACTGTCTGCTGTTTGATTAAGACGATTTTGTTCCGTTGATTGATTTGAGTCAGCGAGTGGTTGGTTTGATTCATTAGCGGCGGTATTTAAACTGCTCAAATCGAAGGCGTCCGATGTAGGACTGGTCGGTTTTAACGTCCACCAAATAAGTCCAAGCGCAATAACTATAGCGCCCCCAAACATCACAGCACGAGACGTTCTTTTCTGAGGTTTATTTTCTGCGATAGGCGCTTGTTTGTCGTTAGCTGTTTTATTTACAGGTGACTGTTGAATGAACTGTGCTGCACTCGAATCGGTATGGCTTGGATCGACATAGCTCGAATCGTTAGGTCTCGAAGTGCTAGGTTGTGGATCGCTAGGTTTCGAAGCGCTAGGTTGCGGATCAACAGGCTGAATAGGTTCTTGTGAAGCAGGTTTTTCTGAGGTTGCATCGATTGAACTCTCTTCAGATTCTTCGAGTACGGTTTTGGCCTCTGAGCCTTGATTGCTTATTAGGTTCTCACCAGTAACCGATTCTGCTTTTGGTTCGACTTGTTGTTTTTTATCCTCATCCAAAACTGGCGATGTATCTGGTGCGTCTGATTGAGTTGAAGGAAAGGAACCAAAAGCATTAGGTGCATGATTTATGTCTGCAACTGACACGGTATTTGTGGTGACACTTGCAGGTACTAAGATCGTTTTGTGGACATCAACATCGAGTTTATAACCGCGTTTGGGCACGGTGATGATGTGTCCCATTGAATGTCGTTCAGCCGCTTTGAGTATTTTACGCAGTTCAAAAATGGCTTGCGTGATCACCTGATCCGTCAAGATTGAGCCATTCCAGACTTCATTAATCAGTTCATCTCGTGAGAATACGATCTTAGGATTTTGGCAGAAAAAGTTGAGTAGCTTGGACAAGCGATTGTCGATGATCACGTCTTCATCATTCATGATGAGTTTGTCTTCATCAGGAATAAATAACCACACGTCGAAAGAGTATTGAATGCGTTCTTTTTTCATAACCACCGAGACTAAGTCATTGTATTAAAATTACTTTAGTAGACATGTTTGGGCAATTCAATTAACCAATGTCTAATTATGATAAGTGGACGTGCTTTTGAGCGGATTAGTGAGAGCCAGCAAAAAAATAAAAATAATATTGAGACTTATTCTCATTTGTTGATCTCGATAAAGGAACGGTTTAAATTGTCTGGTTAGTATCACTACAACATGAATATTATGAGGTTTTTTATGAGTACGGTCGTTGTATGGGGAGCAGGAAGTGGACTGGGTGCTGCAATTGTTGAGCATTTTCACAAACAAGATTATCAAGTGATAGCGATTGCGAGAAACCCAGAGAAGAACACGCGCTTGGCTGAACTTGGTATCACCACACTGCGTTGTGATGCTACCGATAAAGAACAGGTTGAATCTGTGGTCGCTCAGTTACCTAAATCGACACTGGTCGTTTCTAGTATGGGCAGCTTCAGAGCTGACATTCCCGTTGATTACATTGGACACCGACATCTGACTGATGCGCTTGAAGCCAATGGTATTGCTCGATTTGTGCTGGTAACGTCGTTAGGTTGTGGTGACTCTTGGCAGTATTTGTCGGAGCGATCTAGAAAAGGGTTTGGCGCAGCGGTTCGTGAAAAGTCGTTGGCCGAAGCTTGGCTAAACTCGAGTTCTCTGGATTACACCATCTTACGTCCGGGTGGCTTGTTAGACGGCGAGGAGACTGGCAACGGTGAGCTGTCCCAGCAGGTCGAAGTTCATGGTGTGATTTATAGACAAGAAGTGGCGCGCCTTATTGAAGCCTTGTTAACCAATGAAGCGAGCATTGGGCAGACCTATCAGTGTGTTGATCCTACGGTTCAATATGGATAACGCTGTTAAGTCTGATTTTTAGTAAAGCCTTCAAGCTATAAATCTATAAATCTATAAAGCTATAAGCTTATAAATCCCTGAAGTCGTTTAGCTAAACTAAGCGGCTTTTGTTTGCTTCCTCAGTTTTCTCTAATTTCTCTTTTCTCATCTTTTGCTGTCTCTTTCTGCCTTTTTCTCATCTGAGAGTGGCGCTCTCTTAATCTAGATTAAGTTTTCCCTAGTTTATTCTCTGTAGTATCCGCCTGAATCAGTGCCCATGCTTGATGGGTAACTCGCGTAACACGATTTTGAGAGGAAGACACTTGAGCACTTTGTTTACAGAAACCCACATTGGCAAGATGACACTAAAGAACCGCTTCATGAGAAGTGCAACGTGGGAAAATATGGCCACCGAAGACGGGCATATGACAGATAAACTGTACGCTATCTATGAAGAGTTGGCTCAAGGTGAAGTCGGCCTGATCGTGACGGGTTACGCGAACATCGTTGAAGAAGAAAAGCCGAATGCGGGCATGATGGGTATGTATAACGACTCATTCATTGAAGAGTATCAGAAGCTGACTCAGCTGGTGCACGACAACGACTCTAAAATCGTGATGCAGTTGGCTTATGGTGGCACCAAAACCACACATGATCTTGGTGAACGAGTCATCTACGCACCAAGTGAGGTTCCAGAAAAAGGAACTCAAACACTAGGCAAAGCGATGACCAAACGCGAGATCGACTACATTGTTGATGCCTTTGCTCAAGCGTCATTAAGAGCACAGAAGTCAGGTTTTGATGGCGTTGAAATTCATGCAGCTCACACTTACCTGATTAACCAATTTCTAAGCCCTTATTACAACCAACGTGAAGATGAATACGGCGGTAGTTTAGAAAACCGCATGAGATTTTTGTTAGAGATCTATACCGCGACACGTAAGCTGGTGGGTGATGATTTCCCTATCTTAGTTAAACTCACTGCATCGGAGTTTTTTGAAGGTGGTGTCACCTTTGACGAAACACGTATTGTTTGTAAAAAGCTTGAACAAATGGGCGTGGATGGCATTGTCGTGTCAGGTAATATTCATGGCAAAGCAGACACTATGATTGGCGAGTCGCACGATGGTTTTACCATTCAAGCTGAAGGCTACTTCCATGAGTATGGTCACGCGATCAGCCAAGACGTTAATATCCCAGTGATCACGGTAGGTGGTCTAACGGATTTTGATGCTATCGAAGCGATTGCAAACAACACGGGCATTGAGTACTTCGCGCTTTCGAGACCGCTGCTTTCTGAACCCCATTTAGTTAAGCGTTGGAAGGAAGGGGATAGAAGCCCTGTTGAATGCGAACGGTGCTCTAAGTGTCGTACGAAGCGCGGTAACTTCTGCGTGGTGAATAAAGACAGAAAAGCACAGCTTGCACGCATGTAGTCGCTGAGCCCAGCTCCAAGCGAGCTCCGAAGTTTATAGCTGAGTCTAAGTTTGAGCCTGTGTAATCGCGCAGGCTCTTGTTCATTCCGTATTCCACGAAACGAAATTTGAAACCTTATTAATCACATCTTCCTGTCAAATTGGCGCGACTAAACAGTTACACTACGCCTGTAAATTATCCAACCAAGTTATCGATAAAAACTGAGCAAACTTTGAAACTACTTCCTCTTCTTAAGCAACCTCGAATCCACTGACGCCTCTTTAGTTTTAGCGACATTGCTATGATTTAAGCGTGATACTTATTATTCATCCCAGTGAACCGTGTGTTTATAGGGCATTAGTTTGTGCACCTTGGATTTGCATCGTCGAACATTTTTGATAGTTAACGAATAAAACTAAATAGATCATTCAGAGGTAAAAATGCAAAAGAAGCATTGGTCCAAATTCGAGTTGCTGCATGAAGTCGTAACCAACCCCAATATTCATGTAAAAGGTCAACACAGTTATTACAGCGATTGCTGGGATAATGGTTTTGAACAATCGGTAGTGCGTTATTTACACGGCGACGAAGTCAGCCGCCAGTGGGAGCCTCGATGGGAAATCGACGAACTCTATATCGGTGATTATGTCTGTATTGGCGCAGAGGTCGTGATTTTAATGGGTGGCAACCATACCCACAGAGTTGATTGGTTTTCACTGTATCCATTTATGGATGTTATCGACGATGCCTACATTGGCAAAGGTGACACTCACATTGAAGATGGGGTGTGGTTAGGCATGAGAGCGATGGTGATGCCCGGTGTGACGATTGGCGAAGGCGCTGTGGTTGCAGCGAATAGTGTGGTGACTAAAGACGTCGCTCCATACAGCATTGTCGGTGGTTCTCCAGCTAAAGTCGTCAAATACCGCTTTGATGAGTCCGTTATTGACGAACTCATGTCATTCAAAATATACGAGTGGCCCTCAGATAAATTTGAAGCGCTGAAACCGTATTTATGTAACTCAGACTTTTCAAAGCTAAAGCAGGCGATAACGGATTACGACAATTGTTTGTAAGGAGCGCTTGTAACGAGCATTTGTAACGAGCGTTTTTAAGGTACAGGTATAGCCACAGATTTGTGTAGAAAGATCTGTGTCATATTTATATTGAAAAACACGTTAAATCAGTCCGTTACCTTGCAATACTCAACATGGTGTACCAATCTTATTTCATAAGCATGGATAAGGATTGTGTATGCCCGCAAGTTCAATGAAAAACAAAGGGGTGGTGGGGAAAGTCCTACTGCCTTCTTTACTCATAAATCTTCTCTCTCTCGCCGTTCCGTTAACGGTTTTACAAATTTACGATCGTATTTTACCTAACCAAAGTTACGGTACTGCCACTTTGTTGTTGGCGGGTGCAGCGTTGGCTGTTGCCATGGAAGCATTAATCCGGTTTGTGCGTACTTGGCTTTTGTCAGCCGCGGCCAGCAATACCGAGAAAGCGACCTATCAAACCTTGGTTGAAAGAGTAACAACGGCTTCATCAGGCCATCTTCGCCACATTGGTGTTGGCGGCGTGGAAGAGGGGCTGGGCTCAGTATCAAAAGTCAAAGATTGGTATTCCGGTGGTGTGATTGCAGGCTTTATTGATTTGCCTTTTGCATTGATCTTCTTGGGCTTGGTGGCTTACATCGGCGGTGAGCTGGTGGCGATACCTTTGGCAGTTTGGCTGATTACTCTCGGAATCGTTTGGTTATCTTCTATTCGCGTTAAAAGCTTAAGTGAAGAAGCTTCCCAAGATGAGCAGGAGCGAAAAGCGTTCTTGATTTTACTGAGCCAAACCATTCAGGGAATCAAACGCCAGGCTGTTGAGTCTCGAATCTTCAATCAGTTTAAATCCCTCAATAACGTTCGCTCTCAGTCTAAAGCGAGAGAAGAAGAACAGAACGCCTTCGCCCAAGAGTGTATTCAGCTTGCTGCATTAGCCACGTCAGTTTTACTCGTGATTACGGGGAGCTTGTGGGTGTTGGATGGCCAGTTAACCACTGGTGGATTGGCGGCATGTTCTATCTTATCGGGCAGAGCCGTCGCACCTTTAAGTGCTTTGGTGGGAGTTCGAATTAAGCTTAATTCAATACACAGTGCTAATCAGGCAATAGAAAAATTGAGTGACTTATCATTATCGGAATCTTCAGATTCTGAGCAAGTTGAGAACCATTTATCTGACTTTGAGACGTTGGAAATCAAGCAAGCGACCGTTGAAAGGTACGGTGAACTCTCTCATGCAGATGTCACACTGAATAAAGGTGAGTTGATATTGTTAGAGAGTGAGGATCGCCACACCAACAGTCATCTATTGTCGTCGATTGCAGGTATTGATGATCTAAAAGCGGGTGAGTGCTTCATTAACGGAGCTCCAGTTTCAATCGCATCCGTAACCAATATTGTGGCCTACTGTGGCGTTAAAGGGCAGTTGGTGTCGGGTACTATTCTCGACAACTTGTGTGGCTTTGACCCTGAGAAAACGCAAAGCGCCAGTGACTATGCAAAGCGTTTGGGTTTAACCAAAGAGATTACTCGATTACCCGATGGACTAGAGACACAAATTGGCCATACGAGTGCTTCTTTGTTGAGTATGGGTAACGTGAAAATGCTCAATATCGCGGCTCAATTGGCAAGTGATAAACCCATAATCATGTTGGAAAGGCCGGATTCTTCACTTGATTTAGACGCCCTTGGGAATCTAGCTAAGGTGTTGGAGGAAGAAGTAACGGCAGGACGCACGATACTGATGGTGAGCTACCATTCGAAGCTTCGCGAATTTGCTAATCGAATCATTACAGTGGAAAGTCGAGCTATTACGGTCGACAGCGAGAGCAATCAGGAGGCCGTCGTATGAATCGTTTAGATATTGGTAACCCTTCAGGTACGAACAACCGTGCAGATACCAGCGGTCGACAAGAGGTGATGAATCATTTAGAAACCGAGAGCCTTTCCGTTCTTAAGCAGTTGGAAGTTAATGCTAATATCCAGTTGTTCGCACATCAATGGGTTGATGAAAATGGCATTGAATCAATCGACGATATGTTTGCCTTGTTCGACAGGCTTGCACTGCCTTATCGCTTGGTTGCCAACCTAGATGACGTTGGTGAACATAAATTGGTCTTACTGGTACTTGGTGAACATGAGCTGGTCTCTGGTCATTTAGAATCCAAACAATTTGTTGCCTTTAATGCCAATGACGACATTACCGACGTCCCTCAGTTTTGTATTGTTATCGAAGGTCCACCACTAGAGAAGGCTTCTCCTGATTGGGTTGGCGAACGACTACATGCGTTTCGCCCCATTATTCCTAAATTGTTGTTGGTCAGCTTTATTACCAACTTGTTTGCACTTGCCGTCCCCTTCATCACGATGTCGATTTATGACCATGTGATTGGTGGAGATGCGGGGCATGAACTGCAAGGTATCGCCATTGGCGCGGCGTTGTTGTTTGTAATGATGGGTTGGTTGAGAACATTGCGCAGCCGAGTGTTTGCTTCAGTGTCGAACCGAGTAAGTCGTGAGATTTCTCAATCCCTCGTGCAGCGTCTGCTTCGTAATAGCTATGCTCAAAATCAGCAAACAGCTTCTTCTAGTCAGCAAAACCAAGTGATGCTGTCAGAGCGTATTTCAGGTGTGCTATCGGGGCCATTAGGAAATGCGCTGTTTGATCTGCCATTCATTCTTATTTTTGTACTTGCGATAGGTGTTTTAGGCGGATGGTTGGTACTGGTTCCAGTCGTCTCTTTAATCCTTTATTACTTGCTAGCAAAACGCTCAATACGCTCTAGCAGCAAGCGCTCTATGCAATCGACAGTGGCAGGTACGAATCGTCAAAACATGACTAATGAGCTGTCATCCAAGCTTGCCTTTATTCGCAGTGCTGGATTCTCAGAGCACTGGATTCAACGTTTCAAAAAAGCCAATCTTCTTGCTTCAACAGTGACCTTTAATCAATCGGTTCTCCAGAGTCGGTACACCTCGATTTACTATTTCATTGGTGTGGGCTCGACACTCGCCGTGATGGGGTTAGGCATAGGACTTATTTTTGAACAAGTGATGACGCCCGGTGGTTTGATTGCTTCAATGATGTTGATATCTAAGGTGACTGGCCCAGCTCAGGTGTTGGCAAACAGCGCTATGCGTTTTAATAGCTTCAATCAATCCAAGCTGCAAGTGAACCGTATTTTGTCTCAGCCGTCTGAGCGTGAATTCAGTTACCAGCATCACCCGTTACCTGTGGTAGCGCCTAACTTGAAATTAGAGCAAGTGACACTGCGTTATCCTAAACAGAGTCGCCCCGCTTTGAATGGTGTGAGCTTTGATATTGAAGCCGGTGAAATTGTCGCGATTACCGGCCCTTCTGGGAGCGGTAAATCAACATTAATTGAAGTGCTGTCTGGCTTGCAGCCTATCCAAAACGGCATGGTCGAGCTTGAAGGCGTTAACCTCGTTCAATATGATCCGCAGCTTTATCGCCACTGGTGTTTCATTCGAGCCGCATATCCTGATTTGCTTACGCTGAGTATTCGAGAGTGGCTAAACGACGGTCACAAAGTCGAAGATAAGAAAATGATATCTGCAATTGAAATGGTGGGCGGAAAGCGTTGGTTCGAGACATTATCAGGTGGGCTCGATACTTCCATCAGCAGTATTCAGCCGGACAGCCTTTTTGACATGTTGTCTGGCAGCGTCGCGCAGATCCTCATTGACGCGAAAGCGCTGGTTTATGACTACCCAATGTTCTTAATGGATAACCCTGTGCCTGATGCTCACCCAAATGCTAAACGTATATTTGGTGAGTTTGTGCAGTCGAAAAAAGGAAAAGCAACGGTGATCTACACGTCCCACGATCCGGATTTAATCAAGCTTGCCGATAAAGTGGTGGTATTAAATGAAGGTGCAGTGGTTTATGCCGGTCCATTAGAGCCGGAGCAGTCTTCGAAGCAGGAACAGCCTTCAGAGCCTCAAGCTTCTCAAGAACCGCAGTTATCTGAGCAACCGTTATCTCAAGAGCTACAGCCGTCAACTCAAGAGGCGTCTGCTCAACAAAATGCAGCCCAACAAGAACAATCAAAGTCTAAGCAAGGAGTCGCTAATGACTAAACAATCTATCGAGAAGGGCAAGCGCTACGGTGAACTTGTTGAATCACAAAATACGGCTCGTACATTGGCGCTGGCCACATGGTCGGTTGCCTTATGTGTTATTGCTTTTGCCACTTGGTCTGTAGTCACTCAAGTTGATGAAATCGCCAAAGCCAAAGGTGCTGTGATTCCAGAAGGCGAGAAGCAAGTATTACAAAGTGCGATTGGCGGTAAGTTAAAGCAAATTCTCGTTAAAGAAGGGCAGTTGGTTGAGAAAGGCCAGCCGCTTGTTGAGTTTGATGCCACTTTCCAGCGTACCGCCCTTGAAGAGCTAAAGTCCCAACAAGTGACGCTTCTAGCCAGTGTGGAACGTATGAATGCGCTGCTTGAGCAGCGTGAGCCTAACCTTGCTGAGTTTGAGGTCGATTACCCAGAGATCGTCAGCCAACAAAAAGCGCAGCTGAACGCGCAAAAAGCCCTCTACTTCCAAAAGCGTGTGGTGCTTGAGAAAGAGAGCGAGCAAATTGCAGAGCAGCTTCGTAGCGTAGAAAAGGCCTTGCCGAGTTATGAGAAAGAGTTAAATGCGACTAAGCAAGAGTTGAACATACTGGAGAAGGGTTACAAAGCGGGTAACATTTCACGTTTACGTGTGCTTGAAATGCGACAAAAATTGGCCAGTATCGAACAGAAAATCGAAGAAGCTCGTGGTAAGAAGTCGGTATTGATTAGACAAGCTGACAGTAATGACCAAAAAATCATACAGCTTCTGGCGGAGGCGAAAGCTAAAGTGAGCGATGATCGTTCTAAAGCCGTCTCTGACTTGTCAGCCCTGAACGCCAGAGTACGTTCAAGCCAAGCGAAATTGACCAACACCATGTTAGTGTCGCCTCTACAAGGTTTGGTGCAAAGCCTGCCAAGCACGCAAAACGGTGGTGTTATTCAGCCGGGTGGGACAGTGGTTGAAATTGTTCCTGTTGGTGGGAAAGCAGACTTTAAAGCACGTTTGTCGCCAAGAGATATTGGTTTTGTGAGTGTAGGGCAGCCGACTCGTATCAAGATTGATGCGTTTGATTACAGCCGCTTTGGGGCGCTAAAAGGGGCGGTTGAGAGTATTTCACCGACCACAAGTCAAAGTGAACGCGGTGAAATCTATTATGAAGTCGTCGTCTCTGTGGATGTTCCTTATTTCCGTGATAATCCGGAGAGCTTTTCTATCTTGCCAGGTATGACGGGTGAGGTAGATATTACAACCGGTGAGAAGTCCGTTTTCCAGTATTTATGGAAACCGATCTACACCAATGTCAGTGTCGCATTTGGTGAAAGGTAATCGTTATATAGAGTGTTGAGAGTAAACGAATAACAACAGCAAATAATAAAAAGGGAGCACATCATGTGCTCCCTTCTGTTTGGTCTCGTTATCGGTTAACTATTTGGATCAATGTCCGGTAACCCATCGATATCGTTGTGGTGATGGTGCTCATCATCTTGGTTATGGTTGATGTTCGCGTCATGGTGTTCCAACGCGTCTGACATATCCAAGTGCGCTTGGTCATGTGTTGTTGTATCTTGTTGGTCGACTTGTGCAAGTACGATATCCATATCCGCAGGTTGATCGTGAACCGTTGTCGATGTCGCATCGGGTTTTATGCCCAATGCATCCAGATAAGCGGCTGCACCATGGTGGCTGGTTTTCTGATCGGGTTCTTGATGGGTCTGCTGGGTTAAATCCAGATTACTATCATCGCTTAGAGTGACCGTAAAGTCGGCTTGCGAAGCCATGTCTGGCTCGTCATGTTGAACAGGAGGCGGTGGCGGTGGAGCAGGGTGCGATGTATGGACTAAAGGAGTGATTGTCATATCAACCACTTCAGTTCCAACTGTCAGCTTTCCACTATTTCCTGGCCCATGACTGAGTATCTGGATATTCACATGGGCGACCACTTCATCTTGATTTGACCCTTGCAATGCTACTTCAAATTTATCTTCATGTTGACCGATACCTGAAGCGCTGCCATGTGGGCCCGTATGAACCTGAGCTTGCTCTTGGTAATGTAAGTGGCCGGTTTGAGGGTCAATGGTTAATGTTCCATATTGCCCGTGGTGGCTGGTGACATATTGTCCATTAGGTAAATGGATTCTCCAACCGCTTTGTGCTGTTGGTACCGGAGTTAAAGATGGTAACAGTGGTGGTATTCCAAGAGTGCCAGACACTTGGTGGCTTCCCGATGGTGGTCTGACAATAATTGGTTCAGGAATAGCGCTTGCAGCAAAACCTTGGCTACCTGCGGTATTACCGTGTTCGTCAGTCATTGTTGCTTGTACATTAGAACCCGGATGAACTTCAATTTGTATTCCGTGCTGTAGAGTATGAGCATCTAATACATGATCCTGACCGTTAACGACAAGATGCTCACCGATTTTGGCATCACCAGGAGGCGTAACGGTTGCTGTGATCGTGTTTGCTTGTCCTCGGGCGATTTCAGCTTTGCTGTATAAGTTGTCTGCCCCTGCGTTTTCAAAGGTAATCGTAGGAACGCTAACCTGTGTATCGACTTGGTAAGTAACATCTGCAGTGGCATGAGCGCTATTACCTGCGGTATCTGTTACCGCTACTGATGCCTCTATTTTTTGGTCAGCATCGGCAATGAGTTCACTGCCAGGTACGGCAATTGAATAGTGTCCTTTTGCATCGACCACGCCAGTATGCTGTGTCCCATTTACATCTAAAGTCACAATGTCGCCTGCATTATAATCGCCAGAAACGGATCCGGTGATGTCAATGGAGCTGTTGGATTCTTGAGCATTAATCACATTGTCGGCGGTAATTGGGTCTGTTTGAATACCGACGTGTACTTGTGTATCTATATGGACGGAAAGAAGCGAAGATGTAGCCGGTAGCACTGACGAAGGAGCCAATGCTTTGGCGGATAGATTATGATCACCCTCCGATAAGCTGCTTACGGCAACACTATATTGGCCAGAGGCATCAGATACCGAGTGTCCAACGGGTGTGGAACCATCGTAAATCGTGACTTTCGAGAATGGAATATCAGTGTGTCCGGTAATCGTTGGGGTAGTGTCGTTGGTCAGGTTGTCAGTTTGCGATGAACCTGAATCGCTTGTTGACGCGAGATCCAGAGTAACGGTGTTCGTTGGCGCGACGTTAGTGCCTGAAGGCAAGGTTGGTTGCGTCGCAGTTACCACAGGTTGGTGCGGAACAGTCGTCGAGGTGACTAAGCTACCCGTTGGTGACATGGTGACATGTCCCGAGGCATCAAAGGTGATGAATTTCGAATCTTCAGTATGGCCGTCACTGACTTTTACTTCGAATACATCGACACCATGATAGGAGTTGGTGGCAGAGTTATAACTCATTCCTGTGATAGACGTATTTGGTGTGTAGATGTAGTCACCAGTGTTTGGATCTACCGACAATGAACCGAATTGCCCTGTTGAACTGACAATAGAGAAGGTATGAGTGTCATTAACGTCTACATCTGTCTCTGTTAATGTACCTGCTGTTGATGATGTTTGGTTAACGCCGAGAATCGGTGCGTCATTGGTGCCGGTAATGGTAACCACGATATCATGGTGCGTGCCATCTGCAGATTGAACCGTGATGGTTTCAGTGTCTGTCTGACCTTCGCCAAGCTGTTGAACTATAGGATGGTTGTTGTCAAGGTCGTAAGTCCAGTGACCATTTACATCGATATGAGCGTGCCCATAGCCTTTGCTTCCGGCTATTCCAGCTCCACCCTGTACCGCGGTAAACCCTGCTGTTCCATCAGGGTCACTCGCCGTCAACGTACCTGAAGCTTGAAGTGTTATGTCTTCTTTTGCCACTCCTGTGGAGTCTCCACTGAATGTTGCTGGGTCAGCGACACTCGCTATATTAATGAGTATTGACCCTTCTTTTGAATCAAGATGACCATCGTTTGCGGTAAATTGCACCGCCCCTAATCCGCTGACACCAGAACTAAAGTAGTTGTGAGTTGGGGTGAAGATGAGTGATGAAACGTCGGAGGCGCTGACGTTATCACCAACATTCACTGTGGTGCCATTCAGCGATAACACGCCATGGGCGACATTGGTAATCGTGATGTGGTTTAACGCATCTCCATCAATATCAGAATATTTAAAGTCTGCGGTGGTGAACGCATGAGGTTTATCTTCTAAAGAACTAATAAAACTCGATCCAACGATAGGTGCATCATTGACTGCATTGACATCCACTACCATCGTTGCGCCTGCCGAATTTTTATGGCCATCATTCGCAGTAAATGTAAATTGCGCATAGTTGGCGCCGTTTTCATTATTGTTCGGCGTGAAAGTTAAATGGCCTGCGTCTAAGTCAGCCTTGCTGATTTGCTGGTTGGCGGTTACGGCGTTACCGTTTAGAAGTAATAATCCATGACTCGGTATGCTGCTAATAGTCACGAACTGTAACGCATCGCCATCTTGATCACTGTAACCAAATTCACTGGTCGTAATGGTTCTGGTGATGTCTTCATTTGTAGAAACGGTTTGCCCTGTCACCGTTGGCGCATGTTGTAGAGGAGGGGTGACTTCAATAGAGAGAGAGTTTTGAGAAGAGTCTCCTATTGGGTTACCACCATCATCGCCGACTCGATAAACCATACTTGGCACTTTACCTGTAAAGCCAGCTTCCGGGGTGAAGGTATAATGACCATTCGCTTCGATCGCGAGTGTACCGATACCGGCCATAGTATGTGGTTGCCCCGGCCTTACCGCGACATAACCTGACACCGGGTCTTTTATTTGAATATCTTGCAACACCAGATGTGCGTTGGAATCGGTGTCTGTTGCTGCACCACTCAATCCTTGATCCGTCCCAGAGCCAGTAAGTAGATTCCCTTCAACTGGACCACTATGTTGAACACCAGAATCACTGAGGCTGTGTAGAACAGGATCATCGGTGGTCCCGTTAATAGTGACGGTAATTGAATGCTTGGTACCGTCTTTTGATGTGACTTCAATGCTATCTGTGAGTGTTTGTCCATTGTCTAAGTCTTGAATCGGCGTACTCTTGTTGTCTGCTTTATAAACCCATGTCCCAGTACTAGTGATGTCGAAATGACCATAGGTTCCATCCAGAGATATTTTCGGTTGCCCCTTAAGATCTAATGCAGCTTCGCCATGACCATCAGCGTCAGAAACAATCAGGTGACCATGGCAAGAAAGGGCATCTGGAATAGTTGCTGACCCCGTGATATGCGCGTTGTGGTGAATGTTTGTATCTTCTTTTATGCTACTGGAGTCACCGGCAAATGTGGCGGCATCATTAACAGCAGCAAGAGACGTGTTTGCTCCTGTATGAGTCGTTCCGCCATGCGCATCTGTGACGTCATAGCTAAAATGAACTTGGCCGTTATAGTCTTTGGTTGGGGTAAAAGTGTATGTTCCGTCTTGATTATCTAGAATAGAACCATGATCAGCGTGAAGATTCGCAACGGTGAGTTTGCCTAGGTCGTTGCTATCCACGTCTATAGTGTTTGCTAAGAGTTCGGTGGCCGTGATGGTTTGCGCGAGGTCTTCTTTACCGCTGTTGAGCTGCACTTCTGAAGAGCAGTATGGACGGTCGTTGTCGCCATGAATGGTGATAACAATATCATGAGTAGTACCGTCTTTACTTTGTATCGTTATCGTATCAGTGAGTGTCTCATTTGCACCAAGTTGATCAATCGTCGATCCTACATTTGTTGTTAATCCACCATTTACATCAGCAGTGCCGGTCGCAACACCATAAAACCATTTACCATCTGTATTAAGAATCAAATGGCCATATTTTCCATGATAGGTATAACCAATACCTTTAGAATCAAAACTATTCTCGCCGGTATCTGGATCGATGATTGTTAGTTGCCCCTCAACATGAATCATACTATTAGTTAAATGCGCCATACCTGACTGGGCAAAGTCTGGCGACATATCAGGGTTTCTGTTTTCATAAACATCGCCAGTATCCACACCTGATATAACGGCTTTATCTCCCACCGCATCAATATGAAGTGTGTTGGTAGCCTCTGCAGAGTCGGTATGCCCATCGTTAACAGTATATTTAAACTGAACATCGCCATTAAAATCTTGCGCAGGAACGAACTGAAGCTTACTGATGTCAGCTGTAGGGATGTGTTGTCCCGTTGTAACATCGTGTCCATCAAGCACAAACTTACCTTGTGTTGCTGATGGTAGATCTGTGATTGCTATGGAATGTAACGTATCGCCTGTGTCGATATCACTGAATCCAAACTGACTGGCTTGTATTTGGTAGTGTGTATCTTCAGTGCCATGTGCCAGTGTCGTCGCAGTGATGGTTGGCTTATCATTGGTGCCTGTCACCGTTATTGTTATATCGTGGGCAGTGTGGTCTGCAGAGTAAACACGATATACAACTTTTTCTACTTCACCTTCAGCTAATGATTGCAAGCGACTATTGGCTACTTCATATCCCCAAGCGCCACTTGGTGTAATGCGTAAAAAACCACCAAAGGGATCGTGAATCGCCTGTTCTCCTAATAACAGATTGACCTGAAAATGGTCTTGCCCTGCATCAGGATCTGTCACACTCAGCAAACCCGATGCAACGACAGGCTGTAATGAACTGTGACCCACATTATGATCTTCAATAATCGTTCCGGTATCACTACCGCTTATAACCGCTTTATCAGCAACTGCACTTAAACTGCTGGTAGCTCCAGTATGAGTGACACCGCCATGTGCATCTTTGACATCATAGGTGAAATGAACTTTACCGTTATAGTCTTTTTCTGGTGTGAAAGTGTATATACCATTTTGGTTATCTAAAATCGAGCCGTGATCTGGATGAAGGTTTGCTACTGTAAGCAGTCCAGAGTCATTTTTATCGACATCTATTGAATTTTGTAACAGTTGTGCAGCTGTAATGGTTTGTCTCGTATCTTCAGTACCTGCGTTGAGTTGTACTTCTGAAGAGCAATAAGGCCTGTCGTTACTACCATTGATAGTGATGACTATATTATGTGGTGTTCCATCTTTTGTGTGAACGGTGATAGTGTCTGTGAGTGTTTCACCCTCACCTAACTTATCGATAGCGGAGCCTCTGGTCGTGGGCCTTCCACCAATGTGAGTGAGACTTCCAGCATCGGCATAGTAATTCCAATCGCCATTTGGATTTAAAATTAAGTCACCATATGTACCGTGATAGTTATACCCCACATTATTATCAGCAAAGCCAGACTGACCAGAGTCAGGATCAATCACAGATAAATGTCCATTAGCGTTTAGTGTACTAACTCGAAGTGTCGCCATACCCGATTGAGCATGATCTGGTGACATATTATCTCCAGCCGCTTTCTCAGTGACACTTGCAGTATCTACTCCACCTACCACAGCATTATCATTAGTGCCGTTCACCGTAATGGTGACTTGATGAGGTGTGCCATCGGCTGAATGAACGGTAATGGTATCAGTAGCGGTTGCGCCATTACCTAACGCTTGAACTGCTGGGTTAGTGTTATCTAAGTCGTACGTCCAAGCGCCATTATCTGTTAGATGTAATGTACCTAAGGTGCCTTGGATATCAGTATTCGCAAAGTGTGCTTCGCCTGTATCGACATCGGTGACAGTCAGTGTGCCTGAGGTCTGAAGTTGAGATTCTTCTGTTACTGCGCCAGTATTAGATCCGCCAATCACGGCTTTATCATTAGTGCCATTGATGGTTACCACGACATCATGCGTTGTACCGTCTTTCGAAGTCACTTTAATTGTATCTGTTAACTGCTCACCTTCGCCTAAGGATTGAATCGCTGTTTGAGAATTATCGGCAGAGTAACTCCAGCTCCCATCTTGACTGATCTCCAATTTACCATAATGACCTTGTAGGGCCGTTTTGTTAAATCCATGGGATACAAAACTACCTTCACCTGTATCTATATCGACAATATCTAACTTACCTGTCGCAGTCAGTTCATTACTCTGAGGATTAGCGCTCACATCTTCTTTTAATGTCCCCGTATCGACACCACTAATGACCGGCGTATCATTCGTGCCCGTCACCGTAATCACTAAATCTTTAGTATCTGTTGCACCTGCAGAATCGGTCACGGTAACAGGGATAGTGAACGTGCTTATCTCACCTGCTTTAAGGTGTTGGAAGCTTGCATCTGTTGGGTCTAGGTTGTAGCTACCATCTGCATTGAGTGTAAATCCACCCTGTGTTGATGTGGTTGTGAAGGTTGCAGTATCACCCGCATCAATATCCGTTGAGGTGAGTTGACCTGTGACTACTGCACCATCTTCAGTGGCGTTCACTGGCACAATCGAATTAATAACAGGCGCATCGTTTGCCGGTGTTACATCAACATTGATAGTTTGACTGGTTGTCGTATGCCCATCAGTCACTGAAAGAACAACTATAGCAGGACCATTGTAATTAGCATCAGGCGTAAACACGATTTCACCTTGCGCATTCAGCGAGGCACTACCGTGTGTCGCTGACACACTCGGGGTCAACGTATCCGTCGTATCAATATCCGTTGCATGGAAGGTAATGGTTTTACTGCCATCCTCGGTTACCGTTTGCGTCGCAACAGGGGTGATAACAGGTGCATCATTGGTACCATTGATGGTTACCAAAATAGTTTTCTGTGTGCCATCAACCGAGGTTATTGTTGTCGACTCTGTTAAAGTTTCACCAACACCTAAAGCCTGAACAGCCGCTTGTTTTGAATCTGCGGAAAATAGCCAAATGCCACTTGGTATAAGTGTAAATGAGCCGATCCCGTGGTCGCCAACAATGCCAGATTGCATCGGAAATGTAGCTTCATTCGTATCTACATCGGTAATGAATAGCTTGCCTTGTGTAAGCATGTAGTTTGGGTGAACATTCAACTGATTTGTTAAATCTTGATCTTCGGTAACTGCTCCCGTATTTGTGCCAGTAATAACAGCCTTGTCATTAGTTCCATTAACGGCAATGGTCACTTGGTGAGTTGTACCATCTGCTGAAGTAACTGTAATGGTATCGGTTGTTGCAGCGCCTTTACCTAGGGCTTGCACCGTTGGGTTTGTGTTATCTAAATCGTAAGTCCACTGCCCAGCATCGGTTAAATGCAATGTCCCAAGCGAGCCTTTAATATCTGTATTTGAGAAGTGTGCTTCACCGGTATCGGTATCTGTAATAGTCAGCGAGCCTGAGGTTTGTAACTGCGTTTCTTCGGTCACTGCGCCTGCAGAAGTCCCACCAATTACAGCCGTATCATTAGTCCCATTCACCGTAATGGTAATTTGATGCGGCGTACCATCTGCTGAGTTGACAGTAATAGTATCAGTCGCTGTCGCGCCTTTACCTAAGGCTTGAACTTGTGGATTCGTATTATCTAAATCGTAAGTCCAAGTGCCGTTATCAGTTAAATGTAAAGTGCCTAATGTGCCTGCAATATCAGTGTTGGAGAAGTGTGCTTCACCAGTATCTACGTCAGTGACGGTCAGTGTACCTGACGTCTGAAGTTGAGATTCTTCAGTCACTGTACCAGAGTTTGTCCCGCCAATGATGGCCTTGTCGTTAGTACCATTAACCGTAATAGTAATTTGATGTGGTGTGCCGTCAGCAGAATGAACAGTAATGGTATCGGTAGCGGTTGTTCCTTTACCTAGCGCTTGAACGGTTGGGTTGGTGTTATCTAAGTCGTAAGTCCATGTCCCTGAATTAGTGAGGTGTAAGGTGCCTAAAGTCCCAGCAATATCGGTATTGGAGAAGTGTGCTTGACCGGCATCAACATCAGTCACAGTCAGTGAGCCAGAGGTTTTAAGCTGAGATTCTTCGGTTACCACGCCGGCACTTGTTCCGCTTATCACGGCTTTGTCATTGGTACCATTAATAGTGATTTTGATGGTCGAAGGTGTGCCATCAACAGATGAGACAGTGAAGGTCTCTTCGACCTTATCGCCGACGTTCAATTGATTAAACGCGCTGTTGGCTGTAAAGGCCCAATGACCATTGGCATCAATAGTCAGGTCACCGTTGGTGCCTGAAATAGAATCCGGCGTAAACGTATTGTCTGGGTTGTCTACATCGGTACTGGTCAATGTTCCTGATGTCGTTACTGCTTTGTCGGTTTCATCGATGGCGACGGTCGCACTGCTGACAGTAGCGGTGTCGTTAGTACCGTTAATCGTTACCTTGATGGTCGACGGTGTGCCATCAACAGACGACACCGTAAAGGTTTCTTCGACTTTGTCACCAACGTTTAGTTGATTAAACGCGCTGTTGGCGGTGAATACCCAGTGGCCATTGGCATCAATGGCGAGATCACCATTAGATCCAATAATGGATTCTGGCGTAAATGCGTTATCTGGATTATCAACATCGATACTGGTCAATGTTCCTGATGTCGTTACCGCTTTGTCAGTTTCATCGATGGCAACGGTTGCGCTGCTGACAGTAGCGGCGTCGTTAGTCCCGTTAATTGTCACCTTGATAGTGGACGGTGTGCCATCAATAGACGACACCGTGAAGGTCTCTTCGACCTTATCGCCGACGTTCAATTGATTAAATGCGCTGTTGGCAGTGAATGCCCAGTGGCCAGTGGCACCAATGGTGAGGTTGCCGTTGGTGCCAGTAATCGAATCCGGTGTGAATGCGTTATCTGGGTTATCGACGTCGATACTGGTTAGGGTGCCTGAGGTTGTCACCGCTTTGTCAGTCTCGTCGATGGCGACGGTCGCACTGCTGACAGTAGCTTTATCATTGGTGCCATTGATCGTCACTTTTATGGTCGACGGTGTGCCATCGATGGATGACACCGTGAAGGTCTCTTCGATCTTGTCGCCGATATTTAACTGATTAAACGCACTGCCGGCGGTGAACACCCAATGCCCGTTGGCATCAATGGTTAAGCCGCCGTGGGTTCCTGTGAGCGAAACCGGAGTGAATGTGTTGTCAGGGTTATCCACGTCGGTGCTGGTCAACGTTCCTGAGGTAGTTATAGCTTTGTCAGTTTCATCGATGGCGACGCTTGCACTGCTAACAGTGGCTTTGTCGTTAGTGCCATTAATCGTCACTTTGATGGTCGACGTTGTGCCATCAACAGACGACACCGTGAAGGTCTCTTCGACTTTATCGCCGACGTTCAATTGATTAAACGCACTGTTCGCGGTGAACGACCAATGACCATTACCATCAATAGTCAGGTCGCCATTGGTGCCTGCAATAGAATCCGGAGTAAACGCATTATCTGGGTTATCCACGTCGGTACTAGTCAATGTTCCTGAAGTAGTTACCGCTTTGTCAGTCTCGTCCACACTTACCGTTGCGGTACTGACTGTCGCTTTATCATTGGTACCATTAATAGTGATTTTGATGGTCGAAGGTGTGCCATCAATAGACGACACCGTGAAGGTTTCTTCGACTTTATCGCCGACGTTTAACTGATTAAACGCGCTGTTGGCGGTGAACACCCAATGCCCATTAGCATCAATAGTTAGGTCGCCATTAGCTCCAACAATGGAGTCTGGCGTAAATGTGTTATCTGGATTATCAACATCGGTACTGGTTAACGTGCCTGAGGTGGTTACCGCTTTGTCAGTCTCATCCACACTGACTGTTGCGGTACTGACTGTCGCTACATCGTTAGTGCCATTAATCGTCACTTTGATGGTCGAGGATGTGCCATCAACAGACGATACAGTAAAGGTCTCTTCGACTTTATCGCCGACGTTTAATTGGTTAAACGCGTTGTTGGCTGTGAATGTCCAATGCCCATTAGCATCAATAGTCAGGTCGCCGTTAGATCCAGTAATCGAGTCGGGTGTGAAGGTATTGACTGGGTTATCCACGTCAGTACTGGTTAGCGTACCTGATGTCGTTACCGCTTTGTCAGTTTCATCCACACTGACCGTTGCGGTACTGACCGTCGCTTTATCATTGGTGCCATTAATTGTCACTTTGATCGTTGACGCTGTGCCATCAATAGACGAGACAGTGAAGGTCTCTTCGATCTTGTCGCCGACATTCAATTGATTAAACGCGCTGTTGGCAGTAAATACCCAATGACCATTAGCATCAATAGTCAGGTCACCGTTGGTGCCTGCAATCGAATCCGGCGTAAACGTATTGTCTGGGTTGTCTACATCGGTACTAGTCAATGTTCCTGATGTCGTTACCGCTTTATCAGTCTCATCCACACTGACTGTTGCGGTACTGACTGTCGCTGCATCGTTGGTGCCATTAATCGTCACTTTGATGGTCGAGGGTGTGCCATCAACAGACGATACAGTGAAGGTTTCTTCTACTTTATCGACGACATTCAATTGGTTAAACGCGCTGTTGGCGGTGAAGACCCAATGACCATTAGCATCAATAGTGAGATCACCATTAGCTCCAACAATGGAGTCTGGCGTAAATGTGTTATCTGGATTATCAACATCGGTGCTGGTTAGGGTTCCTGATGTCGTTACCGCTTTGTCAGTTTCATCGATGGCAATGGTCGCGCTGCTGACAGTAGCAGCATCGTTAGTGCCATTGATCGTGACTTTAATGGTCGAAGGTGTGCCATCAACGGAAGTGACGGTAAAGGTTTCTTCGACTTTGTCGCCGACGTTTAATTGATTAAACGCGCTGTTGGCGGTGAAGGTCCATTGGCCATTAGCACCAATGGTGAGGTTGCCGTTGGTGCCTGAAATAGAATCCGGCGTGAACGCATTATCTGGATTATCCACGTCGGTACTGGTGAGGGTTCCTGATGTCGTTACCGCTTTGTCAGTTTCATCGATGGCAATGGTCGCGCTGCTGACAGTAGCTGCGTCATTAGTACCGTTAATCGTCACTTTTATGGTCGATGATGTGCCATCGATGGAAGAGACAGTGAAAGTCTCTTCGACTTTATCGCCAACGTTTAGTTGATTAAACGCACTGTTGGCGGTGAACATCCAATGACCATTGGCATCAATAGTCAGGTCACCGTTGGTGCCTGAAATAGAATCCGGCGCAAACGTGTTGTCTGGGTTGTCTACATCGGTACTGGTTAGGGTGCCTGATGTGGTTACTGCTTTACCAGTCTCATCCACACTGACTGTTGCGGTAATGACTGTCGCGGCATCGTTAGTGCCATTAATCGTGACTTTGATGGTCGAAGGTGTGCCATCAATAGACGACACCGTGAAGGTCTCTTCGACTTTATCGCCGACATTCAATTGATTAAACGTGCTGTTGGCGGTAAACACCCAATGACCATTGGTGTCAATAGTCAGGTCACCGTTGGTACCTGAAATAGAATCCGGCGTAAACGTATTGTCTGGGTTGTCTACATCGGTACTGGTCAATGTTCCTGATGTGGTTACTGCTTTGTCAGTCTCATCGATGGCGACGGTCGCACTGCTGACAGTAGCGGCGTCGTTAGTCCCGTTAATCGTCACCTTGATGGTAGACGGTGTGCCATCAATAGACGACACCGTGAAGGTCTCTTCGACCTTATCGCCGACATTCAATTGGTTAAACGCACTGTTCGCAGTGAACGTCCAATGACCATTGGCATCAATAGTCAGGTCACCATTAGATCCAACAACGGAATCCGGCGTGAAGGTATTATCTGTATTATCCACGTCAGTACTGGTTAGCGTACCTGATGTCGTTACCGCTTTGTCGGTTTCATCGATGGCGACGGTCGCACTGCTGACAGTAGCGGCGTCATTAGTGCCATTTACTGTGATAGTCACTTGATGCGGCGTGCCATCAGCAGAATGAACGGTGATGGTATCAGTAGCTGTCGAGCCTTTACCTAATGCTTGAACGGTCGGGTTAGTGTTATCAAGATCGTACGTCCAAGAACCAGTATCGGTCAGATGAAGCGTACCAAACGAGCCTGCAATATCGGTACTTCCTGTGGATGAAGTAGCGAAGTGCGCTTCACCGGTATCCACATCCGTAACAGTCAGTATGCCCGAGGTCTGAAGTTGGGACTCTTCGGTTACCACGCCGGCACTGGTTCCGCTTATCACGGCTTTATCATTGGTGCCGTTAACGGTAATTACAATTTGATGAGGAGTGCCGTCGGCGGAGTGGATGGTTATGATATCTGTTGTTGAAGAACCTTGACCAAGAGCCTGAACTTGTGGTTTTTTATTATCTAGGTCGTAGCTCCAATCGCCATTGTCTTTAAGGTGTAAAGTACCCAGTGTCCCCTTGAGGTCGGAATTAGAAAAATGCGCCTCTTTTGAGTCGATATCGGTGATGTTGAGTTGGCCCGAAACCGTTAGGTCTTTATCTTCAGTAACTTGGCTTGAGCCATTACTTTTCCCGATAGCGAAAAACGAACTTGGTGAATTTGCTGTACTACTCGTGATTACTGCATGGTCGTTGGTGCCATTGATCGTAACCATAACTTGATGCGCTGTACCATCAGCTGAGTGAACAGTGACGATGTCTGTCGCAGTTGAACCTTGGCCAAGTCTTTGAACTACTGGGTTATTGTTGTCTAAATTGTATGTCCACGCACCGTCTTTGGTGATGCTTAGCGTACCGAAATTGCTAGTTACTTGTGATGCCTGAAAATGATCTTCTCCAAGATCTGAATCTGTTACCGAAAGCTGCCCTTGAACTTGTGTCGTTAAATCTTCAGTTAACGTGCCTGCATCCACACCTGTGATAACGGCGTTGTCGTCGTTCCCACCAATCGTCATATCGATGGTTTGCGGTGTGCCGTCTTTGGTGTGAATAGTGAAGCTTTCGTGCAGTGAAGTGGCTGCGGTTAAAGCTTGAACATTAGAGAGCGAGTTATCAACTTGATACTGCCAATGTCCATCAGCACCGATAGTTAATGAACCATATTTACCTGAGATAACTTCCGGTGTAACCGAACTTTCATTTTGGTCAGGGTCTATGACATCGATTTTGCCGTTGGCATGTAACAAGCCTTGTGAATCAATATTGTGATCTTCTGTTACGACACCTGTTAAGTCTCCAGAAATACTTGGCGTGTCTTGCTTACCTGTTACTGGTATCTGGACAATGATGCTCGAGCCATTAGATAGATGTAACGCAAAATGGTCAGTACCTGGTTGGTGCTGATTTAACAGGATGTATTGAGGAGAATTTGGATTCAATACGAATGTGTATTGACCATTTGCATCAACATGAAGCTCTCCGTACGTACCTTTTATGACTTCTGGCATAAAGGTGACGGGTAAAGCGGGCGTCGTAGGCGCATTCGAATGAATCGGCTGACCGTTACTTCCTGAGGAGATAGTCGGCATCGATACCGAAGGAATGTAATGGACTTGCGGGTGAGAAAGCGTCGATAAATGATGAGAAGGAACCAAGTGAGAGCTCGAACCATGGGCGGCATGACTTGCACTTAAGGTGGAGTTTACGTCGCTGTCACTCGTCTGAGCTTCTTGGAGAGCAACCGCTGATGAGTCCGCCTTGCTATGGTCATCGGTGACATCTTTTTCGGTCACGTTATTTGCGGTTACTTGATCTGCAGCGTCGCTGGCATTGTCTATACTTTCTGCAGCAGCGTGTTTAGCCAATGATGGCAAAATCATCATGAGTGACTGAAAAAGTGGGATATTCACTTTTAGATGTGAATGCAGTCTGCGCTTCTTTTTTTGTGTTGGTTTCTTTTGTTCTAGCTTGTTACTTTTCTTATTTTTGATTTCTGTATTTTTCTTGTTTGCTTCGACGTTTTTTTTGTTAGCCATTTTTATCATCCGTGAATCGTGGTTGCACTATCTTAAGTAAAATACACAGATAGAGGTTTCGCTAGCTAATTGGATAATTTTTAAAGAAAAAACTGCAAAGTCGAAGAATTATCTCATTTTGATGAAAGATAGGCTGAATACTTTTTCAACGGTCAGGTAAATATCGGCACAATGGCATTGACCTTACCCTAAGGGGAACGTTTATAGTTGCGTTGTAAATTCAAAGGTAAGCTATGACAAACACATTCCGAAAAACTTGGATTATTGTTTTCAGCATCATTGCGATGTTGATGTCTAGCTATGCCTCAAGCTCCTCAGCCTTGATGACTGAAGTAATGATGATGGAAATGGGGTCGAGCAAGTCGGCTTGTTACCACAGCGATACTTCGGTTAATGATTCAATGGCAGGGTGTCATGTGATGAGTGAAGAAGTACACGCTGAAGACTCTAACATGAGTGCCCATGCTTTGATGGCTCAATTCGATATGTCTTCAATGAGCGAAGACGGCAGTCCGATGATGGGTAACCATTGTTCGAGTGCCGATTGCTGTGCCTCAATGTGTTCTGCAAGTCCCTATCCAATTCAGGCTGTTCAAGCCGTTGATCAACTTTCCTTTTCATTAGCTCGTTTTCAATCGGTCACGATTGGCCAGAAAGTCGCACGCGCTCAATCTTTGCTACGCCCACCTTCCGCATAAATCTATATCTAAAAATACAGCTCTATCAGTTAGATAAATCTGATAAGCCATTCTTTTTTATGCGCTAATTAGCGCTAGATATGGACATTCATTGTGAATATGAAACCAACAACCTCTGTGTTTGTCACGAACACGATCTTAGTGGTTGCTGCTGCCTTGCCTATAGCCTTGTTTTCAAGTGCTACGCTCGCGGCAACCACGGCGTCAGCTTCAAATGCTCAACACATTTCAGCACATAACCAAGCAAGCTCGACGCAGCAACTCAATACACTGATTGAGATTGCTTTAAGCGAAGATGGAAATCGCAAACAGTACTTTGCTCAGTCTCAAGCGATGCGAGAAACGGGCATTGCCAGCTCGACCTTAATGGACCCGAAATTGAAAGTTGGATTTGGCGGTTTGCCTGTCGATAGCTTTCAATTCGACGAAGACCCGATGACTAATATATCGGTAGGGCTGATGCAGCAGTTTGAGCGTGGCGATACGCTTAACCTCCAACAGAAAAAGGCAGGCCAGCAGGCTGATGCTTTAGCTTTGCAGGTGCAAGCAAGAGAATTGACGGTTGCGAATAGCATGACGCAGCTTTGGCTTGAGTTAGGTTATCAGCAAAAGGCTGAGTCGGTGATTCGTCAAAATCGTCGTTTGTTGGTTGAGCTTGAAAACTATGTACAAACCAATTACTCGATTGGTAAAAGCGAAGCGCAAGATCTGCTTAATGCTCAGCTCCAAGTGAGCAAGCTTGATGAGAAACTTCAGGCAAACCAGCAGGTTCAGCGTCGTCTAATCTCTCAGCTTTCTGAATGGTTGGGTTCTGATTGGCTAGGCTCTCAGGTTCTTGATTCTCAGGGCACACTGAATGCAACTAACCAAATCGATTGGTCATTGTTGGAAAGCAAATTAGCGACCAATATCGATTCAACCAAGCACTACCAGCTACTGACTGACCATCCTTTGGTTAAGATCTCCGATGTCAGTATTTCCTCTAATCAAACTCAGGTTGAGTTAGCCGAGCAAGCTTATACCCCACAATTTGGGGTGGAAGTGATGTATGCACACCGTCAAGCCAATAACATGGCGGGTGAACCAGCTTCTGATCTGGTGAGTGCTTATCTGACAGTCGACATCCCGCTGTTTACAGGGAACCGACAAGATAAAAACTTATCGGCTGCTCAGTATCAAGTTGGTGCGGCTAAATCTCAAAAAGACACCTTACTTTCCCAAATGAACGCGCAAGTGAACGCATTGCTGGTGGACAGATCAAATCTGTTCCAGCGATTAGATCGCTATCAAACGTCCTTGCTTCCTCAAACCGCAGCGCGAATCAGCGCGGTTGAGAGGGGCTATCAAAACAATACCGCTCAGTTTAACGATGTCATTTTAGCAACGACCGATGAGCTAGCGCTTAAGTTAGAGCAACAACGTTTGACCACCGATCTCAATATCGTTAACAGCAAACTGGCGGCGTTAGTCAGTGGCTTTGAATACCAAGTAAACCAACCACAACTCAACTCAAGCGCAACTAAACACACAGCCAATCAATAAGGGAATAGACAATGAATACAGTAAAAGTAGCGACTATCGCTTTATTGGTCGGTGGAGCATTGGGTTTTAGTGTGAATCACTTTGTCGTTGGGTCAGCACATAACATGTCAGCAGTGGCAACGAGTATTGACGCCGAAGTAAGTAAACAAACCAAGGATGAACCTCTGTATTGGGTGGCTCCGATGGACCCAAATTATCAGCGAGACAAGCCGGGTCAGTCACCTATGGGGATGGATTTAATCCCTGTTTACGCGGATGACTCAAGTGGTGCTAAAGATGAGCCCGGTACCGTGTTCATTGATTCGTCGGTAGAAAATAATCTGGGTGTCAAAACAGCGAAAGTTAAGTTCGAAGCGCTGTCTCCTCGGATTGAAACCGTGGGTTATGTGGCGTTCGATGAAAGTACATTGTGGCAAACCAACGTGCGTGTTTCTGGTTGGGTTGAGAAGCTCTACATCAACGCAGTGGGTGAGAAGGTAAACAAAGGTGATGTGCTTTTCACACTCTATTCTCCAGACCTTGTTAAAGCACAAGAAGAGTTGATCAGTGCTTATAAAACGGGTCGTAAAGGTTTGATCAAGGGTTCGACTGAACGCTTAATTACCTTGGGTGTTGATAAGACTCAAATCCGCGCTATTACGCGCAAAGGCAAAGCCTCACAAACCATTGAAGTCAAAGCGCCAGCCGATGGTGTCATCGCAAGTTTGAATATCCGAGAAGGTGGTTACCTTTCACCTGCACAAGCGGTGATCAGTGCTGGCCCATTAGGCGAAGTATGGGTTGATGCTGAGGTGTTTGAGCGTCAAGCGCACTGGATCTCGTCAGGCAGCAATGCGGTGATGACGCTAGATGCCATTCCCGGCAAAGAGTGGTTGGGTAATGTCGATTACGTGTACCCAATCCTTGACCCAAAAACTCGAACCTTGCGCGTTCGTTTGAAGTTCTCCAATCCAAATGGCGAGCTTAAGCCAAATATGTTCGCCAATATTGCGTTGAAACCTATTAGTGATGAAGCCGTTCTTACTATCCCAAGATCTTCGGTGATTCACTCCGGTGGTATGACTCGAGTGGTGATGTCAGAAGGTTCTGGCAAGTATCGTTCTGCTCGTATTGAGGTTGGTCGTGAAGCTGGCGAAAAAATAGAGGTGCTTCAAGGGCTAGAGCAAGGCGAAAACATTGTCACTTCTGCGCACTTCATGTTGGATTCTGAATCGAGCCAATCTGCTGATCTGTCACGCATCAATGGTGTTGAGGAAGAAGCTGAAACCGTGTGGGCAAATGGCGAAATTTCCGATGTTATACAAGGCAGTCGCATGGTGACGATTAACCATCAGCCTGTTCCTGAATGGGATTGGCCGGGTATGGTGATGAATTTCACCTTTGCGGAAGGCTTAGACATGAGTGATGTGAAACGTGGTAAGGCGATTGATTTTGAGATGAGAAAGTCAGAGTCAGGGCAGTACGAGGTTGTTGATTACAAGGTCAACAAACACAAGATCGCCGGCGAAGTTTGGGTAACGGGTGATATCACCATGTTGATGGCAGATTTTGGCATGATCACTGTAAAACATCAGCCAGTCCCTGAGTGGAATTGGAAAGCGGGTGAAATGAATTTCCAAGCCAGTGATGACCTTGATTTATCTGAGTTTGCCGAGGGTCAAACCATTCGGTTTCTAGTGGCGAAGCAAGGTTCTGATTATGTGCTCAAATCTCTCGAACCGACGAATAGCACGGGTGAGGGCGAACTATGATCAATGCAATGATTCGCTGGTCTATTAGCAACCGTTTCTTAGTGCTGGTTGCTACTGCAGCCATCGTATTTGGCGGCTTATACAGCGTTAAAAATACACCTGTCGATGCCATTCCTGATTTGTCAGATGTTCAGGTGATCATCAAAACCAGTTATCCGGGGCAAGCGCCGCAAGTAGTCGAGGATCAGGTGACTTATCCATTAACCACCGCCATGTTAGCTGTACCGGGTGCTGAAACGGTTCGTGGCTACTCGTTCTTTGGTGATTCCTATGTCTATATCATCTTCAATGACGATACCGATATGTACTGGGCGCGTTCACGAGTGTTGGAGTACTTAAGCCAAGTTGCACCTAACTTGCCATCGAGTGCCAAGCCAACACTAGGACCAGATGCAACCGGTGTGGGCTGGGTTTACAGCTACGTGTTGCAAGATAAAACAAGTCAGCACGACTTAGCGGAACTTCGTAGTTTGCAAGATTGGTTCTTGAAGTATGAATTGCAAACCGTAGAAGGCGTGTCTGAAGTGGCGACCGTTGGCGGCATGGTGAAGCAGTATCAAGTACAGATTGATCCTGCCAAGTTACGTGCATATGACCTGACGCTTCAGCAAGTCAACAAGGCAATCCAAGATGGTAATCAAGAAACCGGTGCATCTGTTGTCGAGATTGCTGAAGCCGAGCACATGGTTCGTACAACCGGTTACCTGACAAGCATTGAAGATATTCAATCTCTGCCGCTAAAAGTGACCGACAAAGGGACTCCGCTGCTACTGGGTGACATTGCTGACATTAACCTTGGCCCGCAAATGCGTCGTGGTATCTCTGAACTTAATGGTGAAGGAGAAGCGGTTGGCGGCGTTATCGTGATGCGCTTTGGTGAAAATGCCAGTGAAGTGATCGACTCAGTCAAATCCAAGCTCGCTGAACTGCAAGCTGGCTTACCTGATGGTGTCGAGGTTGTCGCAACTTATGACCGTTCTACTTTGATTGATTCAGCCGTTGAAAACCTTTGGAAGAAGCTGGCTGAAGAGTTCATCGTGGTCGCCGTCGTGTGTGCGCTGTTCTTGTTCCATATCCGATCATCACTGGTTATCGCGCTAAGTCTGCCTGTCGGTATCTTAGGCGCATTCATCGTTATGCATTGGCAGGGTATTAACGCCAACATTATGTCTCTTGGCGGGATCGCGATTGCGATTGGCGCCATGGTGGATGGTGCCATAGTGATGATTGAGAACGTTCATAAACACATTGAACGGACTCCGCTCACTGACAAAAACCGTTGGCAAGTGATTGGTAAGGCAGCAGAAGAAGTTGGCGCGCCGCTGTTCTTCTCTCTGATTATCATTACCTTGAGTTTTGTGCCTGTGTTCGCGCTAGAAGGGCAAGAGGGCAAGATGTTCTCGCCACTTGCGTTTACCAAGACGTATGCAATGGCCGCTGCAGCCGGTTTGGCTATCACGCTTGTGCCTGTGCTAATGGGTTACTTCATTCGTGGCAACGTGCTACCTGAACACAAAAACCCAGTAAACCGCAGCCTAGTGGCGATGTACAAGCCGCTTCTAAATCTCAGCCTAAAATATCCAAAGGTGATGATTGTTATCGCACTTGGCTTAATGGCGTCTGCTTATTACCCAACCAGTAAGCTTGGTAGTGAATTCATCCCTCCTTTGGACGAAGGGGATTTGATGTACATGCCAACCACGTATCCGGGTATCTCAATAGGTAAGGCTCGTGAGTTGTTGCAACAAACCAACAAGCTCATCAAAACCATTCCAGAAGTCGAAACCACGTGGGGCAAAATTGGCCGAGCAGAGACAGCAACCGATCCTGCGCCACTGACTATGATTGAAACGGTTATTCAGCTTAAACCGCGAGAACAGTGGCGTGACGGTGTCACTACGGAGTCTCTGCGTAAAGAGTTTGATGATCTGATTCAATTCCCCGGTTTGACCAACGCTTGGGTCATGCCAATCAAAACGCGTATCGACATGTTGGCGACCGGTATTAAAACGCCAATTGGTATCAAAATCGCCGGCCCAGATCTGAGCGTGATTGAGGATATTGGCTCTCAACTTGAACCTATCTTGAATGGTGTCAATGGCACGGCCTCTGTCTACGCCGAGCGTGTTGCGGGTGGTCGTTATGTGACGATAGACATCAAACGTCGTTCTGCTGCGCGATATGGTTTGAGCATTAAAGAAGTGCAACAGGTTATTTCGACTGCGGTTGGTGGCATGAACGTGGGCGAAACCGTTGAGGGGCTAGAGCGTTACCCAATCAATGTCCGTTACCCACAAAGCTATCGTGATTCTGTCGTTAAGCTGCAGAACCTGCCGTTAGTGACACCAAATGGAGCGCGAATTGCTTTGTCTGATGTCGCGGATATTCGCTATGAAGATGGGCCACCAATGATTAAGACGGAGAACGCGCGTCCTAATGGCTGGGTGTTCGTTGACATCGAAGGTCGCGACCTTGGTTCTTATGTGGCAGAGGCGCAAAAAGTCGTTACCGATCAAATCGTCTTGCCTGCCGGATATTCACTGGCATGGTCTGGTCAATACGAATACATGGAGCGCGCCAAAGAACGTTTAAGTGTCGTTGTGCCAATTACCATCGCCATCATCATGTTATTGCTCTACCTCAGCTTCCGCCGTGTCGGTGAGGTGATGATGATTATGCTGACATTGCCACTCGCGATGGTTGGTGGCCTATGGCTGATGCATGTCCTCAATTACAACTTCTCGATTGCGGTGGGTGTGGGCTTTATCGCCCTTGCCGGGGTAGCTGTTGAGATAGGCGTCATTATGTTGGTCTACCTAAATCAAGCATGGCACTACAAAAAATTGGATACGGAGCAGAACCAGCAAGCACTTCAGAGTGAAGACTTAACGGATGCGATTCGTGAGGGTGCAGGACTGCGTGTTCGCCCAGTTATGATGACAGTACTTACGGTGATTATTGGCCTCATTCCAATTATGTATGGCGAGGGAACGGGTTCTGAAGTGATGCAGCGAATTGCTGCGCCGATGATAGGCGGAATGGCGTCTGCACTGTTGCTTACCCTACTGGTTTTGCCTGCAATCTTTAAGCTTTGGAAACAGCGTGAGATTACGCATAGCCAAAACGAGACAAAAAAATAACGTATTGATTATTAGCCCTTACTTGCCAAAACAGAGTGAGTAAGGGCGCACCACATGAACATGTGAAACTAACAAAAAAACAGAATTAATCTAAGGAACGATCATGAAAAAGACACTAATTGCTATCGCTCTAACACTGACCACTGCAACGGCTTTTGCTGAAATGGATCACTTAAATATGGATCATTCGATGATGAAGAGTGGAGAAATGGACCACTCGAAGATGGATCACAACATGATGAAGGGTGGAAAGATGGACCATTCGATGATGAATATGGAAGGCATGTCTGAAGTGGGTATGCCTGCGACAGGCGCAAAGCCGGATAAAGTGGTTCATGTTCTGCTAAGTGACGATATGAAAATCACATTTAAGAACAAGGTTGATATTGAGCCGAACGACGTGGTGCAGTTCGTTGTGATGAACACAGGCAAGATTGATCACGAATTCTCGATTGGTTCTGTCTCAGAGCAGTTAGATCATCGAGAAATGATGAAAAAGATGGGTAATCACGCTCATGACTCGGGTAGCACAGTTACGGTTAAGCCGGGTAAAGCGAAGCAATTATTGTGGCATTTCCATGGTGATAATAACGTAGAGTTCGCGTGTAATATTCCTGGTCACGCTGAAGCGGGTATGGTGAAGTCGTTAACGCTATAAGGTGATACACAAGCCATATCTAGTTCAAAGGGATGAGTGCTAGGTATGGCTACCTTGTTTTAGTGCTAGTTAGGTATTAGCTTTAAAAGACTATAGGAATAGGAGTTTAAGGATGAATAAGACAGTTCTAGTACTTGCAGTAACGGGTGCTTTAATAACGTGGTCGACCCACAGCATTGCTGCTAAACCTGAGTGGGCTGGTAAAGGTAAGCCCGATTTAGAAGAAGTGAAAACGCTCGCTGAGGCTAAAAAAGTTGAAGGCGAAATTGATGATCGTGAGAAGCAGCTTGATTCAATGATCGAAGAGAAAAATAAGAAAGCGAAAAAAAGTAAGAACAAAAAAGATAAGCAGAAACTAGATAAAGAACTCGACGATTTGGAAGACGAGAAAGAAGCCCTCGAAGAGAGTAAAGAGAAGCTCAAAGATAAGAAAGAAAAGCTTGAAGATGATATGGATAATGAAGAAGAAAAGTCGGGATTAGAAAAGCAGAAAGACAAGAAAGCGGAACAAGAGAGTAAAGAAGAAGGAAAAGGGTCAGAGAAAGGCCAACAGCAGCGTGAAGAAAACAGCAAAAAGTGGTGGAACTTCTGGGAGTAATACGAGGGCGTTACATCACCAACTCATTTCAACCTATCAGCACAGCTTTGTGTGGCAGCTAAGTCATTGGTTAAACATTGTGACCAGTTAAAGATAAGTCTCAACCTGTTCAGGAATACATGAACTAACTTGTATTGGCTGAGGCTTATCTGTAGTTAGAATCACTGTAGCAAGATAGAAGTTTCAAGCAGGTGGTGTGCTTCGCCGCTCAGGTGCGGTAGCTCTGCCATGATCTTTTTAAACTTGTCATCGATTGACTCTGCTTCATTCAGCGATCGAAAAGCCAGTACAGCCTGTTCAGGCTCGCTGTTCACATAACCTTTCAATGTATCTAGCTGAATTTTGTTCGCATTTTCTACTTTTGACAGTGCGATATTAATTGCATCGATATTAATTGTTAACTCATTGCTTTTAAACATTTTTATTATTTATGGGTTGTTGCTAATGCGCGCACATTAACACAACTGTTTTTTCGGATATTGACCAAGATTATTAAATTGGAACAATTTTGAAAATCATTAAAAGCTGAACTGCAATGTGTGATTTGGATAGGTGTCAGAAATACGAAGCGATTTAAGGAGTTAATAGCTTTGGTTGGTCACTTAGCGTTGATTCGTCAATCTAAGCTTAAACCAAATTAGTTTAATCAGTATAGATTTAATGACTATGGATTTATCGAACGGAGAAAGTTTTTGAATAGGATATCGCTGGAAGAAAGCATGTCATGGAGCTTAAGGAGAAGTTGGAGCGTGCAGCGGGAATCGAACCCGCATCATCAGCTTGGAAGGCTGAGGTAATAGCCATTATACGATGCACGCACACTGTCTTAAGAGTAAGACTGAGGCATCAAGAAGACTGGAGCGTACAGCGGGAATCGAACCCGCATCATCAGCTTGGAAGGCTGAGGTAATAGCCATTATACGATGTACGCACATCGTCTTAACGAGATTGATAATGCCACATCTAACTGAAAACGAAACCTTTTTCTTTCATTTTTATTCTAAGTGCTCGCATAACCACCACACCGCTAGTTTTTCAATCATGTTCGGCGTTTTCAGAGTGAATAAAACGTGACTAAAATCTCGTTAAAAGGAGGGCGAGAAATATTAGTAAATGTCATGCTGCTTTTGGCGATAAACCCGCGTCAATTTATAAAAATGCTTTAGTAGTGCTTGGTTGTCATAAATTTCATGAAAATTAAGGAATTTGGAGTGTTAACATAAACTGATTTTTATTCGTGTTTTAGCATCCGTTAATAACAATCTGAATGCATAAATTTAACTTATCAACCGGTCAAAACATTCAGTAAACTAATCCCAAATGAGTAGAGTTATAGAGACTTCTAAGCCTTTGCAGAAAAAAGTAACGAGTTCAGTTGATAATTCACGCAAAAGCCTCGTCATTCCGTCTGTCGTTTGGTACATTTGCCGCACATTTTGTCTCCGCTAAAATACCCATGCCTTCTCAGTTCCGAATTAACAAAATTGTTGAAATTGGTGATACTCTTCACCGCAGTGGTTGCGCTCCGTATAAGCTTGAAAAATATACACAATATTATGCTAAAAAGCATGGTGTGGATGTGATGATCCAAGCAACGCCAACCGCGATTAATTATCAGTTTCCAGACGATAACAACGCTGTGATTCTAAAGCGTCTAAAGCCTGCTTCAATTAACCTGAGTTTGTTGGCCAATACGATCATTCGTATTAACCAACCGAGCAGTGAGCCTGTACCAGAGCCTGTCGGTTACTCTAAATTTGTGACTGCACTAGCCAATATGGGGATTCCGCCTGCGTATTTGATGCTGGTGGGCAGTACGTTGGAAGCGGTGGGTTTTTCTGCGTTATTGGGTTTGATGGTTTGGGTCTGTCAGCAAGTCCTTCATTCACGTCGTGCTATCGCGGTTGAATTCATCTCGGCACTGTTAACGGGTATTTTCGTGGCGTTTTTGGCAAGCACAGGGTTGCCGATTCCGGTGTGGGCGTTGTGTATCGCCTCGATTGTCTTGTTTGTCCCCGGGTTATCCATAGCCAACGCATTAGAATGTTTGGCGTTTAATGATCTCGTCTCTGGTACTAGTTTACTAGGACAGAGTGCGTTAACGCTGATCAAGCTGTTTGTTGGGATTATCATGGGTCTCAACATCGGTGAAGCGATATGGGGACAAGCGGTTTCCATCGACTATACCAATGCGGTACCAATGTGGATGCACATATCTGGCTTGGTGCTGATCTCTGTTTCTATCGGTGTGATGTTCAATGCGCGACCTAAAGACATCTTACTTGGTTTACCAGTAGCGGTTCTCGGTATGTGGGGCCCGTTCTATCTAGGTTTTGATAGTGGTTGGGTTGTCGGTACTTGGGTTACGACGGTTCTTATTACTTTGTACGGGACTTGGATTGCCAAGAAGATGGAGCTCACGGGCTCTATTTATATCGTGCAAGGGATCATCATCTTGGTTCCGGGTAGCCGAGTATTAGTAAGTGCCAGCCAGTCGGTGTTTGAACAGTCGATTCTGCCTATTCCTAGTATTGGTTTGTCGGCGTTATTCATGTTCTCTGCAATCGTGGCAGGGCAAATCACCGCTTACTCGATTTACTCACCAAAAGTCGAACGTTAAATTCCGCTTCTCAAATTTTTAAACAAACACAGCTTAGCGGTTGTGTTTGTTCGTTTTAGGTACGGATCTTTTTTAAGACAATTAACTCTTCGTAAAACTTGTTAGATTTATGCTCGCTAAGCCTAACAAGAGCCATTAAAATGGAACAAATTCTATTTTAATGAAGTATTAACGTATGTCTCTACCTCCTTGTCCGCAATGCCAATCTGAATATGTCTACCCAGACCAAAACAATCTAATCTGCCCTGAGTGTGCCTACGAATGGAACCCAGAAGAAGAGCGTTTAGAAAGAGAAGCCGCGCGTGTTAAGGACGTGAATGGCGTTGTATTGGAAAGTGGCGATAAAGTTACCTTCATTAAAGATCTAAAAATTAAAGGAAGTTCTAGCGTATTGAAAATTGGTACTAAAGCGGTAATTAGACGAATTAATGAAGGCAAAGATCATCAGCTAGATTGCAAGCTGGATGGTGGCGGTGAAATGCTCGTTACCGCGAAGTACGTTAAGAAGCAATAGTCGATAATAGGTCAAAATTGCGAGTTTCTCCTGAATTAAATAGCGTAGAAGCCGTTGGAGAATCAACATTATATGGACATGGTTAAAGCTGCTCTTTCGCATTCAACTGCCTTTCATCACTATGTGAACGCCTGTGTTGAAGATGGGTTAGATATTTACACGGGCATTTCTGATGGCAGTGATGCCTATTTGGAAAAACGAATTGCTTATTCAAAAGGTGAGGGCTTGCCAGAAGGGTGGACGCCTGCTTCTACTTATTTTTGTTTCGAGTCTGGGCGTATTCTTGGAGTGATAAGAGTTCGTCATGGCACCAGTCCGTACATTCACGATGTCATAGGACATATCGGCTACGAGACTTTGCCACAAGCGAGAGGGCGGGGTATCGCAAGTCATATGTTGTCTTGGGTTCAACGGCACGTATTGTCCGAAAGCGCTATTATTACGTGTGAGAGGGGCAATATAGCTTCGCAAAAGGTCATTGAGAAGTGCGGTGGACAATTTCTGAGTACCTTTTATTCAGAGCAAGATAAACACGAAGTCTTACGTTACCAACTAGAACCAAAATGAACATTTAAGCGTGGCATTTTTGGGTTTTATCGGGGTTACTATGTCCCGGTTTAAACGAAAATGAAGCCATAGCCAATTATTGTTGGAGGTATTTTGAATTATTCAACAAGATCTGCTCAGTCATCAGATTATGAATTTCTGTTCGAGCTTAAGAAGGCCGCTGAGTTTGAACCAATCAAGGCCGTATTTGGCTGGGATGAACAAATTCAACGAGATATACACGCCGAAGAGTGGGCAGAAGAGCGCCCTGAAATCATTGAATATCAAGGTAAAGCGATTGGTAGTGTGTTGTTGCAAGACAAAGGCGAGCACTTCTATTTTTGCCGATTCTTCTTACTACCTGAGTATCATGGAAAGGGCATTGGCAGCCAAGTATTGAAAGATTGCTTAACTAAGGCTGACAGCCTCAATAAACCCGTCGAACTTTGTTACCTGCAAGGTAATCGAGTTGGGGAGTTGTACTTGAGGTTTGGCTTCGAAATCACCTCGCAAAACGATCAGTTTGTCTATATGTGTCGCAAATAGTTAGTAATAATAGAGATGAACTCATTCCTTTTAGCCTGTATCTCTATCAGATAGTTGCCATAATCTGCCAACAGAGGTCATGTAAATAAGAGAATTGTCAGTTGAATTATAAAATAATGCCAACCATATCAATATTTTATGAATCTGTGTTTTCGGTCCGGTTTTTTAATGATAGGGTCGCCGAATAATTATATTGATAAGAATTAAGGCTTTATATGAAAAAGTTTCTGATTGTTGCGTTATCTGCGGCTGCGAGTATCTCAGGGTGCAAAAGTATTCCTAATTCGGCTACGGACACATTGTCAGAACCTCAAGGTAACGGGGCGTTAGCTATTGCGACCAACATTTCTAAGTACGACTCAAGTTACCCATGCGAAACATTTTCGTTTGACATACAAGAAAAAGTTGATGGTAAATTAGTTGACTCTGAACCACAAACCTTACGTGTATTTGTGTATGAAGACACGAAGTACGCACTGTTTGATGGTATCAAACCGGGCGACTATGTATTAACTCAGTTTCGATGCAATATGCGTCGTGGCCTTGTTGCTAACGATGGCAGGTCGTATCTCAGTCTTGACCTAGAAACTGAACATACCATCAAGGCGAACACAATAACGATGTCTTCAAACTTCATTCAAGCGACTCAAGATGAAGATCGGTCTTTTGCTTTAAACGTTGGTATTTGGCAATCGCAAGATGTTGTGCATTTCCAGAATCTACTAACGAACGAAGTGAGTAATAAATGGGAAGTGGGTGGCTTTGAAGGCTAAATAAGTTCATCACTATGGCAGCTTTTATTGCTGCCATAGATACTGTGACCCATCGGGTTATTTTAATGCTAGCGCTAAGCCAAAAGATACCAATCCAACCCCACACGCTTGATTAAGCCTTTTCTTTGCTCTCAATAGATGCTTTTGCAATGTACTCGAAGTAAACAGCATAGCGACAACGCCAAACCACAAGCCGTGAAGAACGATCATGTAAAGCCCATAGCCGAGTGCGACATGTTGGTTCTCTGCATCAGGTGAGATGACTTGGCTGAAGATGCTCAAGAAGAACACCATGGTTTTTGGGTTGAGCACGTTACATAAAAAACCTTGGGCTAAATAGCGCCAAACACTGGTGCTTTGCTTTGCACCTTCCATAGGTGCAAGCTTGTTGTCCGCACTCAAGATACCTTTTAGTCCTAGATAAATAAGGTAGGCTGCACCTGCGTATCTGATCATGTCAAACAGCTGTTCATTCTGTGAGATTAAGTAACTGATCCCAAGCATTGAATAACTGATGTGAACACAAATGGCTAAACTCACACCTATTGCAGTCCAAATCCCGGCTTGTCTTCCTTGATTGACACTGTTTTTCAAAACTAAAACGAAATCAGCGCCTGGACTAATAACAATCAATAATCCCAATACTGCTAGGCTTAACCACTCCATAATGACTCCAACTCTTTATATTTGATGAGCCAGCATTGTATGGTTTTTTATTGCTGCCTATAATCGAAATGAATTCCACCTATCTGTGAGAAAAAATCACACATGAGACATTTGAAAGCATTTCATATTTTCCACGTAGCAGCGCATTCGAGCAGTTACAGTGATGCGGCGGATAAACTCAATATCACACATGGCGCAGTGAGTAAGCAGATCAAGGTATTGGAAAATCACTTATCCCAAGTTTTGTTCTACAAACAGGGTAGGAATGTGTGTCTCACCAAAGAAGGGGAATTACTCAAAGGTTACACAGAACAAGCGTTCCAAGCCTTGGAAACTGGAGTCCATAAGCTTAATCAGCTCAATCATCAAGCGTTGGAAGTTTCATGCGAACCCACATTGACCATGCGTTGGTTAATGCCTCGGCTCGGTGATTTCTATAACGAATCCGGAATTGATGTTCGCTTGTCTACCGCAGGTGGGCCTGTGACATTAGGCGCAACTGGATTAGATATGGCCATTCGCCGAGACGACTTCAACGTAACCGAGCACTACAAACAGATTCCGTTAGTCGAAGAATGGGTTGGCCCTGTGTTCTCACCTGATTATTGGCAACAGGTCAAAGACAAGCTAGCCGATGTCAAATTATTGCACAGCAGCACGCGACTAAACGCTTGGAGCCACTGGGCATCCATCACCAAAGATAGTGAATTTGATAGCCGAATGGTGTCGCAAGCTATTTCAAGCCAGACATTTGCACACTTCTATTTTTGCTTTCAAGCGGCCGTTGATGGGCTAGGAGCAGCTCTTGGTTCTTATCCATTAGTGGTTGATGATTTGAACAGAGGCAACTTAATCGCACCGTTTGGCTTTGTACCTTCCGGTCATCAGTACATATTGCTCACAAAAGATGACAACTGCGATGAGCCAGAAAGTCCGTTTGTGGTTTGGCTGAAAAATGAGTTATCGCAGTGTGTTCCAACCTTATAGGAACGATAGCCTCCGACCTAGAAGTTGGCTTGTCTTATGTCAGACTCTAGTTCGTTTTGGATACAAAGTTTTTGGCAAGTTCATGGGGCGGAACACCAAAGGTTTTCTTAAAGGCGCTGGTGAAGTTAGAAGGGTGCTGATAACCCGCTTCATAGGCCGCTTCGGTTATTGAAACCAAGCCACGCTCTAAGTGTTGGCGCGCGATATCCAGACGTCGGTAGCGGATATAGCCGTTAATAGTCAGGTTGTAAGATTGCTTAAATCGACGCTGAAGATTGGAAATGCTCATCGAGAACTTACTTGCGATACTTTCAAGGCTGAGTTGTTGATCCAGATTGATTTCAATGTAGCTGATGATGTCTTCAATCTTGGCATCGAAACTCTTTGATGTACTGGCCATATCAAGGTTTACACTCGAGTTTGTATTGTGTGAGGCGATGACTGGATCTGTGCTCTCTGTATTTGTGAGGTCATCATCGGAAGTACATAGCTGACAACATTGAATCGGCATCTGCGACAGGGTTTGAGCGAGCAATTGTTGGGTGAGCGTTTCGACTACTAACTTGTCTTGGAAGTTGGTTGGTGTGGCTTGGCTGGTAAGTGCGTTCGTGAGTTGAATGATGTCAGCGTTAATCTTTACGTTGTAAAACGCCTTATGTGAATCGAGGAATGATTTGCTAGAACAGTGGTCACTTAAACGAGTCTCGACCCATTGCGGCTTAACCAAGATGTTGATCTTATTTATTTTATTATCTTGGATTAAAGAGCGCCTAAAGTTGGCAGGCTTGGCAAGGTTAACCACCACACCTTGTGGGCCAGAGTTGGCATCGAGATCGAACTCGAGATCGTCGTAACCAAAGGTGAGCTTTCCCTCAAGAAGAATCGTAATCAGGATGGCGGAGTGGGCGGTCGATACGATATTGCTGTCGACCAATTCAACACAACGACCGCCATGTACAAAAATCTGGTCATTGTATTGGTAAGAAAGGAATTTCCCCTCAGCAAGTGACGTTTGCTTAGTTTGGCCTTGCGTCACGATGATCTGCTTTTCCGTCTGTTCTAGTTTTTTGGTCAGGGCTATTTTCTTAGTTAATGTCGACTTTTTGGCTATTACATTTGCTTTTGCCACAGCCGTTTCGGCAAGTTTAGTCTGCTTTGATGTTACTTCACCCATTTGACCGTTCCTCATAACATCTGTGCGTTTTTGCATAAGCAAATCATCTGTGCATTTATAGGTTACAACTCTATCATGATTGATAATTATTATCATTTACATCTAGGATTGAATCTATGGAAAGCCCAGTCAGATCAACAATTAAGCTTTCAGCCCTCTATATCGCAATTGCCAGCACGTTTAGTAGCTCTGTTATGGCCGAAGAAAGTACATCGCACTTCGATGAAGTTGTGGTTTGGGGAACGAAAGTCTCAAGCAACACTGAATCGATCATTGCAGATGACATGTCACTGAAGCAAGCTGACCATATGTCAGATTTGCTGCGCGAAATCCCCGGTGTTGATGTTGGGGGAACGCACTCGATCAACCAGCGAATTACGATTCGCGGCCTAAGCGAAACTGACTTAGACATTCGATTAGATGGCGCTTCTCAGCACGCCAACATGTTCCATCATATTGGTAATTTGACTCTTAACCCTGACATATTGAAATCAGCTGATATCCAAGTAGGTAACAACTCGGTGACGCAAAATGGGTTAGGCGGTTCAGTGCTGTTTGAAACCAAAGATGCCAAAGATCTACTTCGCTACGACGAGACTTTTGGCGCTCGTGTTTATGGCGGGTATACCACGAATGCAAGCCAGCAAGGTTCACTTACTGTGTATGGTTTGTTGTCAGATAACGTCGATGCCATGCTTTACAGTCATTACATGAGCCGTGACAACTTTGAAGATGGTGATGGTACTGAAACCTTTGGCTCAGAAGGGGATGTATACAATATTCTAGGTAAGATTGGTTTTGAGCCAAGTGACTTACACCGTTTTGAACTCTCTTATGATATGTACCGTGATAACGGTGATTACAGTCCACGCCCTGATATGTCGGGTGGTACGAACGTGGGTTTGTCTAAAAACATCCTCATTCCCACCGATTACAACCGTGACACCATCACGGCCAGCTATGAGCTGCGTGGTGAAAGTCATCAAGGTAACGTGACTCTATACAACACGGAAACTGAGATTCAGCGAGATGAAAGTGTTATGGCACCACGTTGGCCTTCTAATCGCTTATCCAAAAACACGGCTAAAAACCAAAACTTTGGTCTCAACGCAAAGTTCCAATCCGATTATCGCCTGATGTCGTTTGATAACATCGCGACTTATGGCTTTGACTACATGGACAAGTCATCGAGCAGCTATTACGGCAGCAGCAAGTTTATGAACGAGTCAGCAATCTCTACCGCACTTTTTGTTGAAGATCAGTTCTACTTTACTCAAGCATTCTCGGTCACGGCAGGGCTTCGTTTTGATGATTACCAACGTAAAGCAGAAGTCGGTAGCGAAGATTTTGACGATGTAACTTGGTCGTTGGCCACTCAATGGGATGTTACTCAAGATTGGACGCTGTTCGCGAGTACACGTTCGTTGTTCAAAGGCCCTGAGTTGATGGAGAGCTTTATTGCTTACCAAGATGTCGCTTATTTGGCTAACGATCTGAAGGCTGAGACAGGGCAGAACACGCAAGGTGGTGTCCGTTTCGATAAACGCTTGGATAATCACTTTATTGGTGCCAACCTGACAGTATTCCAAACTAATATTGATGACTATATTGCCGAAAAGTATCAACGTGCAAGTAAGAGTTATTTGATTTATAACCTAGGTGACGTTGAGATAAAGGGCTTCGAGGCTAGCCTATCTTATGGCTACGAGATGTTTAACAGTAAGCTGTCCTATGCGCTTTCAGAGACTAAAAATAAAGATACAGGCGGTGCAGTCGCAGGTGGCAATGGTCGAAGTATTGATATGGGTGACAGCATTACGCTGACACTCGATTATCAGTCTGAAGCGCTTGAGACTATCTTTGGTTGGAATTCGATGTTTGTTAAAGACGAAGACAACGTATTCGATGGTCAGCCGATCAAAGAAGGCTATGACGTTCATAACCTGTATGCTCAGTGGGTGCCATCAAATGTGGATGGATTGTCTGTCACCTTTGGTATCGATAACGTGTTTGATGAGCAATACACCTCACACGCTTCTCGTTCAGGTACGGCAAGAGGCTTTACCTTGGATGACTATGAACCAGGCCGTAACTACAAGCTTTCTGCTGCTTATCAGTTCTAGAGAAGGCTTTAGCGTTTAGGTTTGGTTAGCGCAATAAACTGGCGGTCGTAGGGATCCGCAAAGTTTAGCGCCCAAAACTGAAGCTATTCCTTTAAGTCAGTCGTTTAAAGCATTCTTTTAATTGATTACTTTAGGTGGCTAGTGAAAAGAAAAGCGTCTTTCGAGCTCTTGAGCAAGAAGTCGAGAGGCGCTTTAGTTTTATTTATTATTGTTTGAATCACTCAATAGGCAAAGACAGCACACCACCATTGAGTTCGACTTGTTTTAGCCATTCGGTTGGAATTCCGCCATCTTCTTCGTAGAAACACGCCGCTAATACCGCGCCAATCACAATCGCACGCCCGCAGCTGTCACCACCACATAAGATGTTGTCGCGAATGCCTTGCTTATAATTTTGAGCACCCGCAATGATGCGAATCAGCAGTGGAAACGCAGCACTCAGTTCACAATGCAATCCAAACTTCTTCGCGGCATCTGTTATTGAAAGCTCAGGTTCAGCCAATGCTTCATCGATTTGATCATGTATAAATCTGCTGCAAGTTTGTCGCACCATTTCTACTGACTGCAATGGTGAGTTGCCTTGAATTGCTGCTTGAATCAAAAGGGTGATGGCTTGCGCCCATTCCACGGCTTTGTCGTTATTGTTAGTAACTCGTACCGCACTCTCTACCATGGCTGGCAAAGTGTGAGACGTGTAAGTACAGGCTACTAATGGAATGATCTTTGAAACTGCGGGGAGCTGCGTGTCATCTGCACCACTGGCAGTAATCGGGGCGTCCTCTAGTTCTAATTGATGGATATTCAGCAAGCTCATGCGCGTCGCTTTATCAATGTAGCCTTGCCAACTGCCGCCAAAATCAAACCAGTTGCGGAAATGTTGAATGTAGCTCGCTTCATCGTATTTTTGGTTGTCGACTAAACTATCGACCATAGCCAATAACTGAGCACCGTATTGCGATTGGTTGCCAGCGGTTTTTCCTTGGTGCGCAAAGTAGCCCTTGTCTTGATAATCGAACTGATTCGGTGAGCGAAATTCTGGCTCGAAACCAGCCACGTGTAAGATCCTCTCTTGGTCATACAGCCAGTGCAACCCCATGGAAGCGGCGTCTCCAACCAAGGCGCCGACAACGGCGTAAAAAGCTCTTTCTTTATGATTGTCCATGTTGAGTGATGTCCTTGAGAAGAATCAACGTAGTTCGATACGTTAAGTATAGTGATTAGACGAGTTTTTTGCTGTGTTTCTAAGAAGAAATATGAAGGGATAAATCCCGATTGGTCAACAACTTAAACCAATCAGGTGAGATTGATAAGGGCAATGAATGGTCGGGCGAGTCGGTACTATTAATGACGTCACTGATGGTTAAGGTAAGCACTAGAGCGTTGCTCAATCACTTTGAACAGACGCGAAAGCGCAAAGCATAAAGCAAAATATACGAAGCCTACAATCAGCCAGATCTCGAAGATCAAACCTGAGGAGTTTGCCATTTCAGTTCCAACAAACGTCATCTCTTGGATCGAAATCAGAGACACAATCGACGTGTCTTTAACCAAAGATATTGCTTGGCCAGCCAATGGCGGTGTAATGGCCGTTAATACTTGCGGGCCGACCACAAATCGATACTTAGACAATGCAGACAGACCGAGTGAATCGGCCGCTTCCCATTGGCCTTTAGGAATACCTTCTAAGCCAGCTCTAATTACTTCAGCAATATAAGCAGAAGAGAGCAAGCCAATACAGATAACACCAGACGCCAAGTTTTCCCAAAGGTTAGCTGGGCCGAACAGGAAATCTTTAACAGCATTAATCTCGCCGTTGTGTTCACGTAAAATGCTTTCTAAACCAAGCAATGGGATCAGCTGGTTAGAAACAAAGAAGTAAAAGATAAAGACAAACACCAGCGGCGGAATATTACGAACCAACTGAATGAAAATCAGTGCCGGTGTTTTGAAGAAAGCGATCTTTGAGTGTCTTGCCACACCTAACAATGTCCCAAAAGAAAGAGCTAACACCATGCTCCAGACACTCAAGCGCAGTGTAGCGATCAAGCCTTGGAAAAAGTAAGGAATATTGCCTTGAGAAGGCGGAATGAAAATCAGGGTAAACGCATCTTCCCAACGCCACTGGTAGTTAATACCAACAGCGGAACGATAATAAAGCCAGCCTGCAAACACACAAATGACAGCGAGTAACACGCCATCCAAAAGGTTAAGGCGTTGATACCAAGGCTTCATATAAACGTTGGGCTTAGGTGTTGTTAATGCGCTAGTACTACTCACGTCATTCCTGTTTAAACAATAATAATTAGTAGGCTGTTTTGTTGAGTTTTAGATCATCAATAAAGCGAATCAAGTTGCCGACGAGAAGGCAGTGCAGACAACGCACTGCCTCGATTCACTAGCAAAAGTTCAGATTACTGACCTTGAGCAATCTGGTCTTGCCAATCTAGAGTAGAGAACCAGTACTCGTAACGCTCTTTCAACCAACCATCTTCAGTACGTGCTTTGATCCATTCGTTGAAGAATTCTGCCTTGTCAGTTTCACCTAGGCGAACTGCAAATGCTTCGTTACCTTTTGATAGACGCTCTTCAAATGGAATAAATAGCGTGTCTGCGTTTTTGATCGTTTCGTGTTCTGGTTTCGGGCTAGACGCGATAACCGCGTGTGCGTTGCCGTTCAATACTTCTTGGAATGCTTGAGCATCGTCATCGAACTGTAGAACTTTCGCTTTAGGGAAGGTTTCACGAGCGACTTGAACCGTGAATGCTCCACGACGTGCTGCAATTTTTACGCGGCGAGAATCAAAATCAGAGATCTGAGTAAAACCTTCCGCTAGCTCTTTGTTAGCCGCCAGTTGAACGCCAGAGTGCGAGTAAGGTTCAGTGAACAATACGCTTTTAGCACGAGCTTCAGTGATAGACATACCGCCGATGATTACATCAAATTTTTTCGATAATAGAGAAGGGATAATACCGTCCCATGCCGTAGGTACAAATTCGACTTTCCAACCAGAATCTTCGGCAAGGCGTTTCGCCACGTCGATTTCAAAGCCAACGAGATCGCCTTGTTTGTTACGCATCGCCCAAGGAACAAATGTCGACATACCAACGCGCAGTGAGCCACGTTCGTTGATTTTATCGAGGTTAGGCGTTTCAGAAGCAAGTGCAGGCAAACTTACGGCAAGCGCAAGTAGGGCTGTAATCGCGGTTTTAAATAGCTTCATGCTGATAAATCCTTATTGTGTTCGCCAGTTAGCCCCGAGCTTATGCTCAAGCCAAGCAGCAACGGCAGAAAGTGAAAGTGTAAGAGCAAGATAAATGATCGCCACAGAGAACCAAATCTCGAATGGCATCGCGGTTTCAGAAACGATGTTTCTGGCTTCAGTCGTCAGGTCAAAAATAGCCATGACACTTACAATTGAAGAGTTTTTAATAAGAGAGATCACTTCATTGGTCAAAGGTGGCAAGGTACGTTGCACCACCTGAGGAAGAATCACATCCCAGTAAGTATAGGTCTTTGATAAGCCCAAGGATTGAGCTGCTTCAAATTGTCCTCTCGCAATACCATTTAAACCGGCACGAAATATCTCGGCGGTGTAAGCGCCTTGGAAAAGTGCTAAGGCTAAAACGGCAGTACTAAAGCGATCGAGCCCTAATACGGGGCCAAATACAAAATAGAGCAAATAAATTTGTACTAATAACGGCGTGTTACGAATCAACTCAACATAGCTGGTGGCTAAGGTGCGTCCAACCACCGAATTTGAGTTTCTCAATAGTGCTGTCGTTAAACCAATGATCAGTGTGGCAACCAAAGAAATCAAAGAGATATTGATGGTAACCAGTAGCCCTTCAACTAATTCTGCAGGCCACCATTCACCATCTTCATAGAAAGCAATATAGTCCGGCACACGCTCCCATTGCCAGCTGTATCCCATGGTTTGTGCACCAGAGTCGAGAATCCAAACAACAGCAGCCACCAGTACAACAATCTGTACCAAAGCAGATAGGGCGGGTTTAATAATTCGAATCAACATTAATAAGTCAGGATCTGATTTAGGAACGCTTGAGTACGTTCATGTTGAGGGTTTTCAAAGAGCGCTTGTGGCGTATTCGATTCCACAATTTGTCCTTCATCCATGAAGATAACGCGGTCGGCCACTTGTTTCGCAAAGCCCATTTCGTGGGTCACGCACACCATGGTGATACCTTCGCTCGCCAGTTCAACCATCACGTCGAGCACTTCGTTGATCATCTCCGGATCAAGCGCTGAAGTCGGTTCATCAAAAAGCAGTAATTCAGGCTTCATGCACAGCGAACGGGCGATAGCTACACGTTGTTGTTGACCGCCAGAAAGTTGCACTGGGTATTTGTTGGCTTGTTCAGCGATGTGTACGCGCTCGAGATAGTGCATTGCAAGCTTCTCGGCTTCTCGTTTGCTTTTTTTAAGCGTACGAATCGGCGACAGAGTTAGGTTTTCGAGCACGGTAAGATGGGGGAATAAATGAAAATGCTGAAACACCATTCCGACTTGGCCAGGTGTGTTGAATTTACTCGGAAGCACTTGTTCTAACACGCAAAGCTCGCCGCTTTCGAAAGGTTCTAGCTGATTGATACAACGGATTAAGGTTGATTTACCCGAACCTGATGGTCCGCAAATCACCACTATCTCTCCTTGTTCAATATTTAAATCGATATCCTTTAGGGCATGAAAATCACCATACCACTTGTTAAGTGACTTAAACTTAACCATTTCCTTGAGATTGTTCAAATCGTTGTTCATACCTAGTAAAGAGACAGGTTTACCTTACCAATATAGAAATCTGAATGCACATAAAATTAAGGACTTATGAGAATTTAATAGCATCTTGTAGGGCAAATTAAAAAGCAGCGCCCAAAATGAACGCTGCTTTGTTTATACGAAAGAAATAAGTAACGGGTTCAGTCAGATGTAAAAAATCATCTTTGTGTGACTATTGTCTTTGCTTTCTCTCCACTTTAGCAATTCTTAGTGAATCGCAGACTCTAAAATCTCACGCGTTTTCTCTGGCGTGATTGCTTGGTTTTCGCCAAGTTGCAGGTAACCGTGTGATTCAAGTTGAGCAACAACGTTGTCGATTGCTGCCGCTTTAGTTGCTTCGTAACCGTCGAACATGGTTGGAACGTCTAGGCTGTGGTAGAAGGCTTCGATTGCCGCGATTGTACGCTCGGCTAAATCAGCACCCGCTTCTAGGCCAAATACGTTACGACCCATTTGCTCTAGCTTGCCACGCTTCGCTTCGATTTGATTACGAAGTAGTGAAGGTTGAACAATCGCAAGAGAACGCGCGTGGTCTACGTGCCATAGTGCTGTGAACTCATGGCCAATCATATGTGTTGCCCAATCTTGAGGAACGCCAGTACCAATCAGGCCGTTAAGCGCTTGGTTTGCAGTCCACATTAGGTTTGCACGCCATGCGTCGTTGTCACGCTCGTCGTATTGCTTACCCAGTACAAATAGGTTCTTAAGCAGTGTTTCTGCGTAACCGTCTTGAACCATCGCGTCTGTTGGCATTGTGATGTATTGCTCACATACGTGAACCCACGCATCAACTAGACCGTTGATCAGTTGGCGCTCTGGCAGAGACTTCATTACGTCTGGGTCCATAACCGCAAACTTAGGCTGTACCGCAGGGTTCATGAATGCCAGTTTCTCTTGAGTTTCTTTACGAGTGATTACCGCACCCATGTTAGATTCAGAACCTGTCGCAGGAAGTGTCAGTACCGCACCAATAGGAGTTGCTTCAGTAACTTGGTGTTTGCCCGCTAGGATATCCCAACCGTCGCCGTCGTATTTAGCTGCCGCAGCAACGTATTTAGAACCGTCGATTACTGAACCACCGCCAACAGCGATAATGAACTCTACGTTTTCTTCTTTAACAAGAGCGACGGCTTTATCTAGCGTCTCTTTCGTTGGGTTAGCTTCAACACCAGCGAACTCAATCCAAGCGTGATCCTTTAGAGAAGCGACAACTTGGTCGTAAACACCGTTGCTTTTGATTGAACCGCCACCGTAGATGACTAGTACTTTCTTCGAAGTATCAACCGCTTGGCTGATAGCGTTGATTTGGCCTTGGCCGAAGTGGATAACTGTAGGGTTAACATAAGTGAATTGCATTAGAGATTCCTTGTGTAAAGCTCAATTTGTTATTTTATTTGATTGCTCAATTTCTATATTTGCATATTAGTACAGTAATCTAGGGTGATGAAGAGCTGATCCTCCAAATAAATTGCCTATTTCTACAAAGTTGATATTCTTTCTCTGCTTTAGCTTATTTACTCTTAGCACTTGGAATGGAAAGTCGCCACTTATGAAAACACTCGCGCAGTTGTTACAGTCTTATGTAGAACACAAAGGTTGGGATGATCTCGAAGGGATCAGAGAAACTGAAATTGGCGGTGTGTGGTTGTATAGAAGCAGTGGTGGGAATCAGCGTCAGCCATTCACTTACCAGTCGGGTATTATCATGCTCGGGCAGGGCAAAAAGAACATCTATATTGGCGACAGACCCGTTACTTACGCTGCTGGTGATTATCTTGTGGTAGGCGTGCCAATGCCATTGGAGTGTGAAGCCTTGCCTGTAAATGGCGAACCATTGCTTGGTTTGTCGATAAGCATCGATTCTCAGCGCTTGCACAGCTTAGTCAAAAAGCTGGAAGACCAAGGTTTTCTTGAGAGCTATTGCAACAAGCACAAGCAGAATTCGAGCGGCTTAGAATCGACGCCAATGGAAGAGCAAATGCTGGAGAGCTTTACTCGATTGGTCAAAACTCTACATTGTGACATTGAAGCCAATATATTGGGCGATGCCATGGTCAGCGAGATTGTCTACCGCGCACTAACAGGTTCAGAAGGGCGTGTGCTGTTTGATTTAGCTCATCACGACGGTCACTACGCACGTGTCGCTAAAGCACTGTCTAAAGTGCATGAAGAGTACGACCAAACCATCACTGTTCAATCGCTTGCCGACGAAGCCAACATGAGCGTGTCTGCCTTCCACAATGCATTCCGTAATGTCACCTTTGAATCACCTCTTCAATATTTGAAGAAGGTAAGACTCAACAAAGCCAAAGAACTGATTCAGCTAGAAGGCCTTCGCATCAGCGATGCTGCTCGCCGAGTCGGCTACTCGAGCCCATCCCAATTCAGCCGCGAATTTAAGCGCCACTTCAATACTACTCCAAGAGCTGTTTAGCCCTTACTCAATATTTATGTCCCGAAACGTGCGGCATTAATGTTGTGTCGATTCTTTCTGCTCTTTCTTGTTTACTAAGAGAAATACAATCTAAATCACTGTTATTTATAGACCGAACAGAATACTATCAAATGGTCTTGAGAAACTAGATAGAAACCTTCACTCCAATATAGAAACTTTCTTTCTAATGCTTTTAGCTGTACTGCGATATAAAAACCACGAGAAAATTGCTACAAAAATAGGTCGTTTGTAAATGAAAAAATGCTTTATATTTATAGTTTTATTGTTAACAGGGTGTGCTGCTAAGCAGGTGCCTTATTCACCTTTAGATGTGGTAAACAAAAAGGTTGCTGCGAATGTGATTGAGCAGGTTGTGATGGAGCAGCCAACAAAGTTTAGACCTGAAGGCCTTGTTGTTACCAATTCTTATTTAGGTTTATCTGAAGGTTATAATTCTAAAGTTGTGGCAGTTGGCAATTATAGTGACGCTTCAAATTTGGTGGTCTTATCTGCAAACGTAAAGTTATCAGACATAAATTCAAGGTATTATTTCAATTCGATATCTGCTTTAGAACTCTATAGCAAAAGGGACTGGTTTATCATCCAGTTAAAAAATGATGAGAAACGTGTTACTAAGCGTTTTTATACGAGAAGCTTAGAAAAGGCACAGCGGTTCATCGATTCAATGAATTATATGCAGTCTTCGACTAAACCATTTGGTGTTGAGTAGTACAACCAACAAATGTCTATGGCGTCGATCGTTCTTTTTGATGCCATCTTCATCACGTAGACACCATTCAACCTCACACTTGTTTAAATATATGAGTAAATGTATCTAATTATAGGTATTGTCAGTTTGTTGGTATTGGATTGTCGAATATATTATTAACCGGTTTTATGTGTGATGAGTCCGCTAAAATAATTAATTAAATAGCCTAAAAGTTTATGCACGGGTATAGGGAAAAATTAACTAATTCAGCTAATAACGAAGTTTTAGTGTGAACAACCTATCAAATATTATCTAAAATTCGGTAATTACTCACCGTATTCTCAGAGAGAGTATTCAGGATTATTGAATAGACTTGAAATTAAAGAGAATTTAGCAGTTGATAAAGCCTAGTATGACGGATAATTAGTCGTTTGATGACTAATTATTCTGTAACTTGCTGATTTATAGTCAACTGAGAGTCTGATGGATATCACGTTCACCCTAAAATAATTCACTTAACATGGCGCTACTTTAATCATTCTTTCCAATACGATTGTTAAATATAAATACGTATTCCTATATTATTAAAAGGATCACTCCGATGAGTAGCGATATCATTAAAATTTCAAGAAATACTGAAAACGCACCAATTAATTCTGTATCTACACAAACGGTCGCTTTTTCTCATTATAATAACTTTTCAGCTCAATTACCTGTTGACCCTAAAACAGGTGAAGTCGTAATCGGTAATATTAAAGACCAAGCAGAACAATGCTTAAATAATATTAAAGCCATTGTTGAGAGCATCGACCATGTTATGGATGATGTGGTGAAGATTAATGTTTTCGTTAAGAATATTTCTGATATTGATGCTATCGATGAAGTTTACAAAAGCTTCTTTAACAACAGCCTGCCTACACGTACCGTTGTGGGTGTAGCTGCGCTGCCAAACAACGACGCGCTAGTGCAAATGGATGCTCTGATTTCTAACGGCGAAGGCACTAAACCACAAGCACCTTGCGCACTAGTTAAGGTATCAAGAAATACAGATAATGCACCTCAGAGTGTTGTATCGACGCAGACAGCGGCTTTTTCTCACTACAACAACCTTTCGGCTCAATTGCCTATCGATGTAAATACAGGTGAGTTGGTTTCAGGTGGTATCACAGAGCAAACGACACAATGTTTAGTAAACATTAAGACGATTCTAGAGAGTATCGGTCATGTCATGAATGATGTGGTTAAAACCACTATCTACCTTAAAAATGTTGAAGATGCTGAAAAGGTAAATGAAGTTTGCGCTAAGTTCTTCCCAAGTTATGTACCAGCGCGAACGGTTGTTAATGCCGCTGAACTACCAATGGGCGCTTTAATTCAAATTGATACATCCGTTTCACATGGCGACGGTACACCGCCGCAATTGCCTGAAGACACTCGTTTGTTGGTTATTGAAGCTAATAATACTGTTGCTGCACCATTTATGCCTTATTCGCACACCGTTGCTTTCTCTCACTATAATCATATTTCAGGCCAATTACCTTTAGACCCGAAAACAAATGAAATTGTTTCTGGTGGGGTAAAAGAACAAGCGGAACAATGTTTAAAAAATATTAAGGCGATAATTGAAAGTGTTGACCATAGCATGGACGATACCGTGAAGATCAATATTCAGCTTAAAGATGTTTCAGATATTGAGGCGGTGAACGAGGTTTACACCACATTCTTTAATGCTGATTTACCGGCAAGAACGGTAGTAGGAGTTTCAGAAATTCCTATGAATGCTCTCATTCAAATTGATGCCGTCGTTTCTAACTGCGAAGGCACGCCACCACAAGACGTGGTTGCATAAATCAATTGAACCCTTCTCGATAATATCGATCAGATCTCGGTTTAGCTTCCAAATAGGGAGCAAACTCAACAGGCCGAGATCTGATCCGTTCACCTCATTACTCAAGTCCATCGAAGCGATACACCTAAGCTTATCCCGTAAATATGGTATTTATAAGGTTGAAGTGTTTTAATATGAAAAACAGACGCTTAACGTAATAAAGAAAACCAGCTTATGCAATTTCGAGCCATTTTACTGCTATGCCTTACCCTAATAGGGTGTTCGTCCAATCAAGAGTTGGTACCCAACCCAACAACCATCACGCTATTTTATGGTGATACATCCATCTCTGCAGGTGTTTTAGAGGATAAAACATTTAGTTCGGTGCTAGCCAATAGAAAGGAGAGTGTTACTTTCTCGGGCGCAATATCAAAGCAAAACTCAGGCTACTTTGTCGATATGTTAGTGATTCGAGAAGATAAAACGCGTCAATCGACTAGACAGCTCAACACTTCGCTTCATATGGAGCCGGGAGAGTTAGTGGATGTTGGCGGTGTGAATAACGATGTGTTCAGGGTAATCCTCGAGTAACAAAACTAAAGTGTTCAATTAATCTGAATTTTTGCTTTACCTCAACCTAACTTCAAGTCTTAAGCTTCTCTTACTGATTAAGAAGGAGCTTATTATGCAAAATAACTACGTAAAAGAACTCGCTGTTAAAACTTATCAAGAAGATCTTCAGAAAGAGTACGTAAAATCTAAAGCTCGCCCATTTCATGCCCCAAGTTTTATCAGTGGAGTGTTATTGTCAGTTTTGCTGGTTGGGTTGTTTTAGTAAACAGACTCGTGGAATGTTTGATCCACTGCCAACTCTCTCTACTCCAACTTGCTTGTGCTTAAATGGTTACGGCACAATCGCTTATGTAGAGTTGTGACGCTAACGTCGAGAGGAAGTGAAGTATGGCCAGTCCAAGAGTGTTAAAGGTACAGATTACTGACATTACCTGTGGCGAGAATGTCACTATCATCGAGCCAAGCAACGTTTATGGCTGTGAGCTAAAAGATGATGTATTCATTGGTCCTTTTGTTGAGATTCAAAAGAACACCGTGATAGGCGAGAGAAGTAAGATTCAATCTCACACCTTTATTTGCGAGTATGTGACTATCGGAAGTGACTGCTTTGTCGGGCATGGAGTAATGTTTGCCAATGACTTGTTCAAAGAGGGAAAACCAGATCCAAACCCAGACAGTTGGGGGCGAACTGTTATCGCTGATAACGTTACTATTGGTTCTAATGCGACAGTGTTGCCTGTCAGTGTTTGCGAAGGGGTGGTAATCGGCGCGGGCAGTGTGGTGACAAAAGACATCACTGAGAAAGGTATTTATGCAGGCAACCCTGCTAAGAAGTTAAGAGACTTACCTTAGATTCATAAGACAAGCTGAGCTGTATGAATCATTAGGTGCGGCTTTTTAGATAAGCGACAGGGTATTTATTATGGATGTATTTTTACACGTACTTCATCCAAGCGATGCCAGTGCTTTATTGGAGTTTGAAGTCGAAAATAGAGAGTGGTTTGAGCAATTTGTCCCAGCTCGGGAAGGCTGTTTCTATTCTAATACGGGCGTCGTCGAGCAAGTGACAAGCTTTCTAACAGAGTATGACAATGGCGAGATGATTCCTATGTTGATCAAAGACGCTAATGGCACTATTTGTGGGCGAATCAATGTTCGTGATATTGACCAGAACGCTGGAAGTGGAGAACTAGGTTATCGAGTAGGTCACGCATTTGGTTCTAAGGGTATTGCGTCTAACGCGGTGAGGAAGTTACTTATCTACTTGGCCGAGCACTCATCCCTTAAATATGTTGATGCCTATGCGTTAGTGGGTAATGTTGGTTCAAACAAAATCTTATCCAATACAGGATTTGATTTAGTTGAACGCGTTGAAAGTTACGCCGTGTTCAAAGGGAAGGCTCAAGATGCTCATTATTATCGCAAAGCGTTATCTGTGTAACTGAATACTTTCGATGTTAACTCGTCTTATAGTAAGGAAAGATTATGTTTATTGTTTCTCTTGAATACCAAGTGCCTTTGGAAGAAGTAGATCGCTTCATTCCAGAACATGTTGAGTTTTTAAACAAGCAGTATGAACTCGGGCACTTTCAGTTGTCGGGTCGTAAGAACCCTCGAACTGGTGGTGTTATTTTATCCACGCTTAATAACAGGGAACAGTTAGACATGATTTTGACCGAGGACCCCTTTCATCGAGAGAATATCGCTAAGTATGAAGTCATCGAGATGTTGCCAACCAAGGCGTCTCAAGAGTTCAAGTTTTTGTTATAGGTTACATTTACTCTACGAAGTTAATTGGTATTTTAACTTGTTGTTTTAGTTGGGCTTTATAGTCTAAACTCTCGCCACTGGCAGCTTGGGATGTGAACTTGTATGAGTAATACTAGCCGCAAATTTGACAGGGCAGTTTTGAAGATTCGAGGCATAGTTTCTCTTGTCTTAATGGCTGCATTACTTATGTGTATGAGTTCGAGGTGATATGAAGTGTTTAATAGGTGTTTTCTTAGGTGCCTTATCTATGTCTGCGACAGCGCAGTCAATGGTCATTGTTGATTCAACAAGAGATCGCTCTATACCTCTAGAGATTGTTTTACCGCAGGATTCTGATAGTTGCACAACGAAAGAACAGTGTGACGTGGCTTTTATTAGTGCCGGTAATCGAGTTCTATTCACCAAATATAGTTTTGTTGGAGAAATGCTCAACGATAGGGGGTACATGACCATTTATGTCGATCACGAACTACCAAGTGATCCTCCTCTATCGAAGACTGGTGACTTGTATCAGACACGAATTGAGAATTGGATGCGAGGGGCACAAACTCTCAACGTACTTCAACATGAGCTAGCGAGTCGTTTCCCTACTTATGATTTTGACAAGTTAACCTTGGTCGGGCATTCGAATGGTGGCGATATTTCTACATGGTTGAGTAACGAAAATAAAAGTTATGTTTCTCAGTTAATTACGCTCGACCATAAACGAGTCACGTTACCTAAAAGTGAAAGTATCCGAGTGCTTTCCATTCGAGCAACTGAATACCCTACTAAAGAGGGGGTACTACCGACTGAATCAGAGCAAAAGCAATATGGTAGTTGTGTTGTTGAGATTCCAAACTCTAAACATATGGATTTAAGTGATTATGGCTCTAATCTCGCGAAGCAAAGTACGAATGATATTATTATTGGCTTTTTGGATGGCTTAGCGTGCGAAGAGTTGAAAGTAAAAGTTGAGTAGAAACATCTAATCCATTAGAAGCTGGCAGCGTCCTTCTAGCCAGCTTCGAGTCTTTTTATTTCAAGGTTTAGGGTTACTTCTAGTTACGGCCGCTTATAGATTTACGGTTACTTCTGAGGTTTGTTACGTTCGATTACGCTAATCGCGATCGCCAAAAATAGAATATCTTTCACTAGGAAGAAGTTAGTGACTAAGATGCCATCCGATACTTTCCAAGCATTTGGCGTTGTAATTAGGAAGCTGAGTGTCACAACAAAGATGGCCGCTGCAGCAATGCCTGAATAGAAAGCAATTGTTGGTTTCTTAAATCCAACGATCAGTCCAATCGCGACAATGATCTCCGCGCCACCCACCATGTTAGACACAGCTTGTACTGAGAACAGATTGTAAAGCCAGTTCATTGCAGGATGATTTGCGATTAGCGGTTCAATGAGCATCGCTTCGGTTGGCGTAAACTTATAAATACCAATCCAAGCGAGCACTAATGCTACGCCAACCACGCCTAGGTTGTATCCGACATTACTCTGTTTTAAATCATAGGTTTGAACATGCATAAAAGTACTCCATTTAATAAAATCCCTGAATATGACCGCAGGAGTTCAGATTAAATTTCGCATTGAGAATAATAATTAATATATTTATCTAGAGATTTTACAGGTAGAGACTTATTGTCTCGATATGAACTTAAATACTGGTGATGTTGAGAACCGAAGCAATGTTTAGGCGATAGTGCTGTTCAAAAGGTACAGCGAGCTTTCCAATTTTTGTTTTCAATACTCACGATTTGGATTAGATTACGTTGACGCAAATCCCTAATTATAAGAAGAGAATCGCTCGTGAAAATCCATAGAATTAACCCGACCAAACGTTGGTCAGATGTAACTGTATTTAATGGCATCGCAAGCTTTGTGGAAGTACCAGAGACGGATACAACGGCAGGAATTAAGAGTCAGGTTCAGCAAATTTTTGATCAAGCTGAAGAAATGATGAGCTTGGTAGACAGTGACAAATCTCGCGTATTGTCGGTAACGATTTACCTAACAGATTTTGCCAATTTTGACGCGTTAAATGAAGTGTGGGAATCGTGGTTCCCTGAAGGCTGTGCGCCAAGCCGTGCATGTGTGAAAGCAGAACTGGCAAACCCTGAGCTATTGGTTGAGATGTCGTTTATGGTTGCTGCGGGTGAAAAGTTTCAATAAGCCGAAATATCGGTAGAAGTAATTGGTCGTATAAACGCTAATCAGCTAATCAATTAGACAGCGAATAGATAAAACAAAGCCACTCAGGTGAATCACTTGAGTGGCTTTTTAATTTTATACGCTACCCGAAACTAAATCGGGTCAGGCATTAAGCGAGACCTTGATCTCTGGCCATCTGTTTCGCGATTTTCGGTGCGTGCCATAGACACGGCAACAAGATGAACGATACAGGAACCGCAGTGATTACAATGAATGACTGTAGAGCGGAGATGCCGCCAGAACCCATTGAGATAAGAGCAATGGCTACTGCACCCATGATGATACCCCAGAAGGTACGTACGGCTGCGTTTGGCTCTGTAGTGCCTGTCATTACAACACTGATTGTGTAAGTCATCGAGTCACCTGTCGTCACGATGAACGTGGTCGTCAGGATAAGGAACAGAATCGCAATCAAAGTAGGGAACGGCAGTTGAGCGGTAATTGCCAGTAGCACAGCAGGAAGGTTAAAGCCTTCGAACGCGCTAGAAATTACGCCTGGGTTCTCTAATTCAAACGCTAGACCACTACCACCAACGATGCTGAACCAAAAACATGTTACTAGCGGTGCAACGATGCTGATAGAAACGATCATTTGGCGAATCGTACGGCCACGTGAGATACGAGCAATAAAGATCGCCATCATCGGACCATAGCCTAAGAACCAACCCCAGAAGAATACCGTCCAGCCACCTAGCCACGCTGTATCTTGGCGGTACAGTGCCATTGGGATGAAGTTATCCACCATTTCGCCCATACCTTGTAGGTAGCCATCAATGATGAAGCTCGTTGGGCCTACTAGCAGAATGTAGCCGATTAGGCACACTGATAAGATGATGTTGTAACGGCTAACCAGTTGGATACCTTTGTTCACGCCACTCAATGCAGACAGTGTGTACATTGCGATAGCGAAAACGATAACCACACTTTGAGTTGCAAAGCTGTCGGAAATACCAAACAGTTCGCTCAACGCGTAGCTGATTTGCAGTCCAAGGAAACCGATAGGGCCAATAGTACCTGCGGCTACAGCGACGATGCTGCACGCGTCGACTACGTTACCAATCCAGCTGTTGATTGCTTTATCGCCAAGTACTGGGTAAAGCAGCGTGCGTGGCTTAAGAGGAAGACCTTTGTCGTAATGCAGGTGCATTAATACGATGGAAGACAAACCACCTAAGATTGCCCATGCAAGGAAGCCCCAGTGCATGAAAGATTGTGATAGGGCGTTGAACGCCATCGCTTGAGGATCAGCGTTGCCATAAAGTGGCGGAGCTGAAACAAAGTGAGCAATAGGCTCTGCGGCTGCCCAGAACACACCACCGCCGGCTAGCAGCGTACATAGGACGATAGACATCCATTTAAAGGTGGTCATTTCAGGGAGAGCAAGCGTTCCTAAACGAACGTGGCCTGTGCGTCCTAGTGCAAGCACTAAGCCGATAATGAAATTGAGTAGTAGTAGGACTTGCCAGAAAGCACCGAACCACTTAGTTGAGTAACTAAAGCCGATGTTTACAAGTTCGGACAACACGGAGGTGTTGGTGAAAGCAAGGACGACAAAGAGGGTTAAAAAACTCCCACTAAGCCAAAATACTGGGTTTCCGAGTTCCAGTTTTTCACCCAAAGATTGAGCTTTATTGAAATCGATAGAAGTAGCTTCTGCGTTGATGTTTTCGTTGGCGACTTGCGTCAAGTTGGACATTATTTCTTCGCTATATTTGGCTCTTTCAAGCCTATGTATTTCTCCCACACTTGCATAGAAGTGTGAGGTTCGTCAAAAAAGCCGCAGATACTAACACATTTGTTATCAAAAGGTGGGCGAATTCCAAAAAGAAAGCCAAATCGACTGTAAATCTCTACTTTTTGGTTAGTTTTGATACGAATTTTTTTCTAAACGCTGAGTCACATTTCTGATTTTTGAGACATTATTTTTTAGCTTTCCGAAATAAATTAATATTAGTTGTTGGTGCAAAATAAGTGTCGACTCATTGCATGCTATAAACAAATTAATGCGAGTCATTTTATAAATAGAGAATATTTTAGGTGTTAAATTTGCGTTGTTACCTACAGTTGTTTTGCGAAGAGATTTAAGTGGTGAGTAAAGTCCCATTTAAATTAAACATCTTGAAACAATAACTTAAGGGATAGCTAACATGCACCTAAACCAAGGAAGAGTGGCCAAGAAGGTTTTTACACTCAGTACTCTCACCGCGTCATGCTTAATGGCGTTCAATAGCTATGCGGCTGTGGATTGCTCAACGTTAGAAACGTGGGACTCTGCCACTGTATATACCGGTGGTGATCAGGTTTCACATGACGGCAGCGCGTACTCAGCAAACTACTGGAATCAAAATAACAACCCAAGCCAATTTGAAGGCGATTACGCACAATGGAAGAAAGTCGATGTGTGTAGTGGTAATGGCGGTGGTGGTACACCAAACGAAGCACCAACGGCTTCATTAACAACGCCTACAGCATCAGATGTGATTGTTGAAGGCGACAATGTCGTATTAAGCGGAACAGCACTGGACGCTGATGGTAGTGTTGCTTCCGTAGAATTCTTTGTTGATGGTTCTTCGGTCGCGGTTGTGACAGCGGCACCATTTGAAGCAACGTGGGCTGCAACGTCGGGTAATCATCAGGTTTCTGTTGTCGCGACAGATAACGAAGGCGCGGCAAGCCTTGCTAGTGAAGTTTCAGTGGTTGTTGATTCAGTTCTGCCAGGAAATGAAGCACCGACAGTTTCGGTTGCGCTTTCAGTAGCTTCGGTCGATGTTGGTGGTGTAGTAACGCTTACCGCAACAGCAGCAGACAGCGATGGCACGGTTGATAAAGTAGATTTCTATGTGGCAGGCGCTCTTATTGGCACAGCTGCAACTACCCCTTACACGCTTGATTACACAACCACTCAAGCGGGTTCTTTAGCGGTTTACGCAAAAGCGACTGACAATCAAGGCGCAACGACAGATTCAGCGCTGGCTTCTTTGACGGTGAATGGCGTACCAACGGTGAGCACTTGTCGACCTGATGGCTTATATCAAACTCAAGGTGTCGATGTTCCTTACTGTACTATTTACGATGATGAAGGCCGTGAGAAAATGGGCGCGGATCACCCACGTCGTGTCATTGGTTACTTCACCAGCTGGCGTGCAGGGGACGACCCACAAGCTGCTTACCTAGTAAATGACATCCCTTGGGAACAACTTACACACATTAACTACGCTTTCGTGAGCATTGGCTCAGATGGCAAAGTAAACGTGGGTGATGTGAACGATCCGAATAACGCAGCGGTTGGTAAAGAGTGGCCGGGCGTTGAAGTTGATCCTACCTTAGGCTTCAAAGGTCACTTCGGTGCATTAGCGACCGCTAAGAAAAAACACGATGTTAAGACTTTAATCTCAATCGGTGGTTGGGCTGAAACCGGTGGTCATTTCGCGACAGACGGTAGCCGAGTGGCTGATGGTGGTTTTTACACCATGACGACCAACGCCGACGGTTCGATTAACCATCAAGGTATCGAGACATTCGCCACTTCCGCGGTGGAAATGCTGCGTAAATACCAGTTCGATGGTCTGGATATCGATTACGAATACCCAACTTCTATGGCGGGTGCCGGTAATCCGTACGACAAAGACTTCATGGAGCCACGTCGTCAATACTTATGGGCTTCGTACCAAGTCTTGATGAAAGTGCTACGTGAGAAGCTTGATGCTGCCTCTGCGCAAGATGGCAATCACTACATGTTAACGATCGCGGCGCCTTCTTCTGGTTACCTGTTACGCGGTATGGAAACATTCGATGTGACTAAGTATCTCGATTACGTGAACATCATGTCTTATGACCTTCACGGTGCGTGGAATGATCACGTAGGTCATAACGCAGCGTTGTTTGATACCGGTAAAGATTCTGAGTTAGCACAGTGGAATGTTTACGGCACTGCGGCTTACGGTGGTATCGGTTATCTGAACACGGATTGGGCTTACCATTACTTCCGTGGTTCTATGCCAGCAGGTCGTATTAACATCGGTGTGCCTTACTACACACGTGGTTGGCAAGGTGTAACCGGAGGCGAAAATGGTCTTTGGGGCCGAGCTGCACTTCCAAACCAAGCTGAATGTTCAGCAGGTACGGGGGAAGGTGAGAAGAATAACTGTGGTCATGGCGCAATTGGTATCGACAATATGTGGCACGATACCGATCCGAAAGGCAACGAAATGGGCGCGGGCTCTAACCCAATGTGGCACGCGAAGAACCTAGAGAAAGGCATTTGGGGTTCTTATGCAGAGGCTTACAAGCTTGATCCTGTGAATGATCCATCTGATGTTCTAACGGGAACTTACACGCGTAACTACGACAGCGTAGCGGTTGCCCCTTGGTTGTGGAACGCAGAGAAGGGCGTATTCCTTTCAACGGAAGATAAAGATTCTATCAACGTGAAAGCAGACTACGTTATCGACAAAGAGATCGGCGGTATCATGTTCTGGGAACTGGCAGGGGATTACAACTGTTATGTAATCGATGCAAGTGGCAACCGAACGTCTATCGATACGACAGAACAAGCGTGTAACAGCGGTAACGGTGAGTTCCACATGGGTAACACCATGACGAAAGCTATCTACGACAAGTTTAAGTCTGCGACCCCATACGGAAACAAGGTAGCGACGGGCGCTATCCCGACAGAAGCGCTAGATATTACGGTATCGGTTGGTGGCTTCAAAGTCGGTGACCAAAACTACCCAATTAACCCTAAGATCACGTTTACAAACAACACAGGTCAAGCACTTCCGGGCGGTACCGAGTTCCAATTCGATATCCCAGTGTCAGCGCCTGACAATGCAAAAGATCAATCGGGTGGTGGTTTAACTGTGATTGCTTCGGGTCATACTCGTGCGGATAACATTGGTGGATTAGATGGAACCATGCACCGAGTGGCGTTTACTTTGCCTACATGGGAAGAGCTTCCAGCTGGTGACGTGTATGAGCTAGATATGGTGTATTACTTGCCAATCTCAGGCCCTGCTAACTATGCAGTAAGCGTGAACGGTATCGATTATGCCTTTAGCTTTGAGCAACCAGACCTACCATTAGGTGATATCAGTTCAGGTGGCGGTAACCCTGGCGATGGTGGCACAAACCCAGGTACATGCGATACAGCCGGTTTAGCGGTTTACCCAGACTTACCTCAGAAAGATTGGGCGGGTAACCCAAGCCATGCAAACACTGGCGACCAAGTGGTTCATAACGGTAGTATTTACCAAGCGAACTGGTGGACAAGTTCTGAACCGGGTAGTGATGGTAGCTGGACTCAGGTTTGTTCTTAATTTAATGCTAACTAATCCATTTATAGACAATAGATTGCAGTAATAGCCAGTAAATACGAATGCTTTTAAGTCTATTTATCAGGGTTTTAGTGTGATTTAAGTCATCAACTTCAACGTAAAATTAAAACGCCGAACTGAATCCAGTTCGGCGTTTTTGCTTTAAGTCACAGATTGCGTATAGAAACCCTTAAAAATATCGACACTCGTTCAGTAAAAAATAAAACCATGATATAAAACAGTCTGTATATAAGAGAAGTCACAGCGTTACCTAAAATTATAAATCTATGGGGTAATCTTGAAAGTCAGACGTAAATACATTCTTAGTTTTTCCATTGCGCTCGCCATTGTGTCGATGATTCTTTCGGCCTTTCAATTTAACCGAACTGAAAGGTCACTGTTGGAATCCAACCAGCTATTCTTTCGAACGATTGTGAATGCGAGTTACGATATTGTCGACACAACAGTTAATGAGGCGATAAAGACATATCTCAAAGGAATTACCGATACCGTTGCGTCCCATGTATGGCATGCCACACCGGAACAAGAAATTGAACAGGTAAGCCAGATCGCCAGTGAACTGCACATTGGACAATCAGGTTATATCTATTTGATGTCACCGCAAGGCGTTCACCTCTACCACCCTTTCTTGCAAGGCAAGAAGCGCGGGCATCTTACTCATATCCAAAAACAGCTCAGTATCGACTCTGGTATGATCGAATACTTTCACGCTAATCCTCATGAGATCAGTCGGCGTGCAAAAGTTGCCTATTCGATGAGGCTACCGAGTGGCAATACTTTGGTCGCGACGACCTATAAAGAAGAATTGATGTATTTGGTCGATCTTGAAGGCTTAAAAGACAAGCTGAGAAAGTACGCGTTCGGTGATAGCGGATATGTGTACATTATTGATCTTCAGGGTAACTTAGTGCTTCATCCTGATTATGAACACAAGTCATTGAAAGCTTTGATAGGCTACTCGTCCGAACTGCTCATTGATCGAATCGCAACCCAGCCAGAAGGTCACTTTAGCTATTCAATTTCCAGTGACAATGGTACGACTAACAAAAACGTCTTCTATAAGTTTTACCCCTATCTGAATTGGGTCATTTCCGCCGGTATTTTAGAGCAGGAGCTCAATAGAAATCATAGTTTGCTGTTCATTAGTTTAATGGCTTTGGTCGTGAGCCTATTGAGCATTATCATCGTGTTGGTGCTTTACCTTCGGCATCGTCATCTCAAAATCTTGGATGTTGCGAGCCTTGATTACCTCACTGGTCTTCCTAGCCGGCGGAGTTTTATCGAGCAGTTAAAGCTGAAAATTGCTCAGAGGTCGCCTTATCCGTTAACAAATGTCGGTGTCATTTTGCTTGATATTGACCATTTCAAACGGGTGAATGATCAATATGGTCATGCTCAAGGCGATAGGGTTATCTGTGAGGTCGCAAAATCACTGAAGAGATTTGTTAATCGTCGTCGCTTGATTGCACGCTATGGCGGTGAAGAGTTTATTTTGGTGACGTTTGATTGTGATGAGCGTGAGTTATTCGAATTGTCTGAGGAACTCAGACGAAGTGTAGAGCAACTGCAAGGTTTGGTGTCACCTGTCACAATCAGTGCTGGCTGTTGTCACGATCGAGCGCTCACCGATATTGAAACAGCGATCGATAAAGCTGACAAAGCGCTTTATCAAGCAAAAGAGAGGGGACGTAACAACACTCAGACGTATCAAAAGAACGAATATCGCGTTGCTTATATGTGATCAGTTGAAAGAATCGATGTCTTCGAGGTTGGAAGATTGGAAATCATGCTCTTGAGAACGACAAACACAAAAAAGCCCAAATAGATCGCTCTATTTGGGCTTTTTCAGAAATATTTGAAATGCTAATCGCTAATTTAAGCTTTCGCTGCTTTCATCGCTTCCGTTTTTTTTTCCTTTTGCATTTTTGCAAGGAAGTAGATGTTTACACAAGCGATGAAACCGTTGGTCGCGACCACTGGCCATGCGTCAATCATAACGCCGTATGCTGTAAAGAGAGTACAGCCAATAAAGTTAAGGACACGCAGACGAACGATATCTTTCATTGTTAATGAAATTGCGACCATAATAGATGCCGCGTAACCTAAAATTTCAACCATATTGAATTCCATTGTTTGACCCTCTTAAATTTGCCGATACTTTGTCGGTACCAATTCTTCTCTTCATGAGATGATTGAGGAAGCTCCGTGCCTCGAATGGTCTGGTTATGTTTAACGAGGTAGACTATACCAACTCTGTTTTTGTGATTAAACCCCCAAAACGGGCAGAAGTGAAGGTTAGCGATTACGCAAACGTTTAATGACCTTTCTATTAACATAATTACTATTTATGTTGGGAGGTTAATTGATATTTATTCTTATATAGGTAAGGAAGCCGCGAATGATAAAACGACCCATTTGTGCAACAAAAAGCATAAAAAAAGCAGCATTATTGGCTTTGATAGCGATTGGACTGACAGCATGTACCACACAAGAAATGCCGCCAACGCATAATTATGGTGTGGTCACCAGCGGTGATTTTGAGTTCATGAAACACGGAGTAACGACGTACTCGTGGCACCCTGAATCAGAGCAGGTTTACCTTTCTCAAAAATACGATGAGACCGTAGTAACCGATCTAGTGCGTGATGCGATTGAAGATCAACTCGCTACGAAAGGTTATCAACTGAATCAAAATGGTGCAGTTGGTGATGTTGTTGTCGGTTTTGGATTGGCCGAAGAATCAGAGTTAAATGATGACTCGATTTTCGATGCGATTAAGCTTTCAACGGGGGTGCCATTTTATGATGGTGACGGAAAGGTCGCCGAGAAAGGATCGCTGTACATTGCTTTTTTCGTACCTAACTCTCAGGTCGTACAATGGCAAGCATTAGCACAGTCTGGCATTCAATCTGATTTAGAGCCAAGCGAGAGCAAACAGCGTATTACTGGCTTTGTTGAAATGTTATTTAGACGCATGCCTGAGCGATAGAATTAGGCGTTGGATGCATTCGTTGAGTCAATATTAGTTGTTGAAAATATGGTCAGATCGCAGATTATACTTTTTTATTTGTAACGAATGGTACAAATACGTAAAGCAACGTAAAGTTCGCGCTTCTTTTGCTAGCATTTGTCTATACTGCTCAAAACGTTAACTTAGGTTTGATTCAATGAAACTGTTTTCCAAATACTCTCTCCCTCTATTAAGTATATTCATTGTAAGTAACGCAGCGATGGTAAGTAATGCAGCTATCGCAGCACCTTCTATAGTACCAAGCCCACCTAGCCTAGGCGCAAAAGGGTATGTGTTAATTGATTTTAATTCTGGTGATGTGCTGGTAGAAAAAAACGCACACACTAAGTTAAACCCAGCGAGTTTGACTAAACTGATGACCAGCTATGTGGCTGGGCAAGAGATGAAGCGAGGCAACATCTCTGCTGACGATCAGGTACGAATCAGCGAGAACGCGTGGGCGAAGAACTTCCCTGACTCTTCAAAAATGTTCATCGAAGTGAACACCGATGTAGCAATGATGGACCTTTACCGCGGACTGATTATTCAATCAGGTAACGATGCGAGTGTAGCGATTGCGGAACACGTTGCGGGCTCACAAGATGCATTTGTGGATCTTATGAACTCTTGGGCCACGTCTCTGAAATTAGAAAACACCCATTTTGCGAACGCGCATGGTTTAGACGCTGACGATCTTTATTCGACTCCTTACGATATTGCATTATTAGGTCGTGCGATTATTCGTGACTTACCGGATGTTTATGGCTTATACAGCGAACGTTCGTTCAGTTACAACGGCATCACACAACACAACCGTAATGGCTTACTGCGTGATAGAAGCTTGACGGTTGATGGCATGAAAACGGGTTACACCTCTGGCGCTGGCTACAGTTTAGCGAGTTCGGCGACACAAGGTGAGATGAGACTTATCGCGGTTGTTATGGGCGCATCAAGCGTTAAGAGCCGTGAGTCAGACAGCAAACAGTTGTTGAGCTATGGCTTCCGCTTCTTCGATACTCTAAACCCACATCAAGGTGGAGATGAAGTCGCTGAAGAAAAGGTATGGTTTGGTGCCAAAGATACATTGAAGCTGGGTGTTGCAGAAGACACGTTTATCACACTGCCTAAGTCAGACAGTAAAAAGCTAACGGCATCGATTGAACTTGATTCTGAGTTGAAGGCACCGATTGCAGAAGGTCAAACACTAGGTGTGGTTCATTACACAGTCGATGGTGAAGATGTGCAAACTCAGCCATTGATTGCGCTAGAGGCTGTTGAACAAGGTGGAATATTCAAACGTCTGATGGATTACATTAAGTTGTTTTTCGCGAGCCTATTCTAAATAGGGTCGTTATTCAGCTAAAACGAGAAAACTTAATGGGCGTTGTGAGCAAATCACAACGCCCATTGTTATTTCTACATCCATGAAAACACCGTCACCTACTTTCTTTATTAGCCGTAGCGGACGGTTTCGATTACTATACGCAAAATTTAGCAGTGTAGTCACTTATGACCATAGAGATAAAGAACGTAACCGAACCTGAAGTAACTTGTGCCAATTGTCAGGCATGCTGTTGTCGTTTAGAGGTTATGATCATCACAGATACCGGCGTTCCTGAAGAGCATATTGCTTATGACGAGTGGGGCGCCGAAACCATGCTGAGATTAGATGACGGTTGGTGCTCTGCGGTAGATAGAGAAACACTGATGTGTACTATTTACGAAAACCGACCATGGATCTGCCGTGAGTTCGAAATGGGCTCTTACGAGTGTGTGGAACAACGCACAGATGTTATGGGCTAAGTACCATCTTAATGTTTGATTGGTCGTTTATAGAGGCTTGATGAGTTATTGATTGATCGATTGGTTGATTGATTTCTGGTTGAGCTCTAACTGTTTGTGGAACTTAAACACTCCGCAATAAAATCAATAAATACTCGAATTCGTTGGGGCAAATAATCACTTGCATGGTACACCGCGTACATAGGTAAGTAGTCATTGCTCCAATCTTCTAATAACTGCGTTAATTCCCCAGTCTCTACAAACTCTTTGCCCATCCAATCCGGTAAAGCAACCACACCTAACCCCTGTCTCGCCATTTTAAGCAACATTTCTGGACTGTCTGACGTGAAAATTTGGTTTACTTCCATACTGGTGCATTGGCGATCTTTGTCTTTGAAACGCCATTCGTTTGCAGGGTTCATCAGAGAATAAGTTAAGCACTTATGCTGGCTAAGATCTTGCGGATGTTTAGGTTTTCCGTGATTTTTTAAGTAATCGGGCGATGCAAAGTAGTGAACTCTATTGTTGAAAAGAAAGCGAGCTTTTAACCCTGAGTCTTCAAGTTGTGATGCTCGAATGGCGACATCTATATTGTGTTCATTGAGGTTAACAATACGGTCGTCGACACTGAGGTTAATGCGGATACCTGGGTGCTGTTCAATGAAAGCTTGAAGCGGCTCACTGAGTAACATCGATGAAAAGGCACTTGGCGCAGATATCTTGAGCTCGCCTTCTACGGATTCTGTCTCACGCTTGAGCTTGCTTTCTATGGCAGACATCTCTTCGAGCAAATGGGAGCAATATTCTAGGTAATCTTTCCCTACATGAGTGAGGGATATCTTGCGGCTGTTTCGTTGAAACAGAGTCATCCCTAAGTCACTTTCCAACCATGCGATCTTCTTACTAACCGCACCCTGTGTCATGTTTAACTTATTGGCGGTTGCGGTGAAGCTATTCAGTTGCGCGGTTTCCACAAAGATACGAATACACTCAATCTTATCCATCTTACTCACCTTGTGTTTATCTATTCCAATTTGGAATCTTTACTATCATGAAACTAGCATTTATCACCTTAATTATGAATGATTAAATAACATCGTTGAAATTAATGATTCTTATAGAGGTAGGCGGAATGAGTACAGTAATAAGTATTTTGATGGTGATGTTCTTTGTGTTGGCGAGCTCAATCAAGACGCTTGGTTGGCAAAAGAAGGTCTTTGAAATTCAGCTTGGTTTCTTTAAAAGCTATGGCTTGAATAGAAAGATCATGTTTCTCGTGGGGTTAGTCGAATTGACCGGAGCGGCTCTCTTGATTTTAGCCCTATGTGACATCTCACCAGCACAGACTCAATTGATGGGTGGTGCAATATTGGGGGCTACTTCGATAGGGGCGCTTTATTTCCACTTACGCTTTGATACTTGGAAGGACGGTATTCCCGCGATGGTTACTCTGTTGGGCTCTGGCTTCTTGGTCATTGCAGCGTACTAAGTTTATTCGTATGTAGCGATAGAGGTGAGAGGCAAAGAAAATAAGAGTAGGGCACGAAGCCCTACCAAATAGAAATCATTTAAAACTCAGAAGGCACTTCAAATTCCATCCATTCACCGGTTGTTGGGTGAATCAGTTTTAAGTAGCCAGCATGAAGGTGAAGTCGTTCGCGTTTGTATCCGTATAAGTCGTCACCACGAATCGGTACACCAAGCCCTAATGGGTGAGCACAATGCACACGCAGCTGATGGGTACGGCCTGTTTTCGGATACAGATGAACCTTGGTTTTGCCATTATGAGTGCCAATAGCTTGCCAATAGGTGTCTGCGTTTCGGCCGTGTTCATGGCAAACCAGTTGTCTTGGTCTGTCTGTTATGTCACCGCGCAAAGGCAGGCTGATATCGCCAGATTTACCGTCGATTTCACCATCTAACAGAGCGGTGTATCGTTTCTCGACGGTTCTATCAATGAACTGCTTCTGAATGTGCTTGTTTGACTCCGCCGTCAGCGCCAAGATCAACAAGCCTGACGTCGACATGTCTAATCTATGGATGATCAAAGGCCCTGTCGCATTCGGGTAATGCGCTTTAATGCGTGTATAAACCGAGTCTTCGATAAACTTACCAGGAACCGACAAGAACTCCTCGGGTTTATTCACCACCACGATCTCGTCGTCTTCATAGACAATATCAAACGACTTACCAACCGCAGGGTTCACGATAAGCGGATTATCTTCTAATTCAATATGAGTTAGCTGGTGGTCGAGGATCTCAAAGCTTTTACTCTGACAAACCGGGTAGAGGTTTGCGTGTTGTCGAATGATATCTGTAGGCGGTAATCCCCACCAAAACTCAGACAAAGCTAATGGCTTAAACCCGTGTTCAAAAGCAAAGTTAAGCAGCTTGGGCAGGCAACAGTCGCCAGAGCCTTCAAGAGCGTCTTTGCCATCTAACAATTCAAGTAGGCTCTTTGATTCGAGAGCTTGATTGATAAAGCGATAGTGAGAGAGACGTTGAGTTTCCAACTGTTCTGAAATGGCTTGGTGATCTTGCTTACGGTTTTTCAGTTCGCTTTCGATCAAATCAACTTGTGATTGGCGTTCTGCGATCTTTTGCTTCCATTCGATACGAAGCGCTTTTAGGTCGCGTTTCTCTTGGCTACTTTGATTGCCCAGTTGTTTGAGCAAATTCGCCGCTGACTCTAGATTACCCAATGCCTTTTCTTGATTGGCTTGGTCTCTGAGTTCGCTACGTTGAGCTTTTTTCACGGTCATCGCCAACTGAAAGGCTTCGATAGCTTGTGCTGATTCGACTGTTAACTCTTCAAGCTCAGCCACTAATATGTCTAGGTTGTGCGATTGTTGTAGCTTCTTAATGTCATCTGCTAGTTGTGATTGGCTAGCGAGGTTTGCACTATTGTGAGATTGAAACTGTTCTGAATCGAATGCTGGTAGAACAAAGTTAATGTTGTTTAACTGAGAGGCCAAAGACGGATCTAACTGCAAACCTGAAAATGCAGAAAGGTACCCTAGCTCTTGGGTTGTTGGATCCTGAACAAGAAGCACGGCATAGAGGTTACCTTGCGAGGTTTCGTTTACACCGCAGTCGATGAGTGACTGTTGAAGCTGCAGCATAGCTAATTCACACGTAGGGTGCGGGGTATAGTAATACGGAAACGTAAACCGAGTGGGTAGCGATAAATCTTGGTTCGCTGATTGGTTTAAAGCGTGCAGTGGTGTGTATTGAGCAAGGTTTGCTGACATGAAGATCAAACTCTATGGCTATTCAGTTAGAGTTCGGTATTGTTGTCGAAATGAAGGCAAATGAGAAGCCAAAGCGAAAGATAAATCGGCTTTGGCTTCATTTAGTTGCTCGTACTTATTCTAAGAACGCACGAGCTTGAGTGAAACTCGATCAGTTCGAGTGTTCTAGCTCTACTTGCTCTGCTTTTTGGTAAGCAGGGTGGTCAGCCAAAAGCTTACCGTATTTAGCAATGTTAGGGTAAAGCGCAGTTGCACCAAAGTTACCAACGATTTCTACGATGAACGACATCATAAAGTCTGCACCTGTTAGTGTGTCTGCAACCAAGTAGGTTTTACCTTCAAGTGCATTATTCACGTAAGTTAAGATCTTTTGGTTTTCATCGTCAGCGTAGCCACCAAGGAAATTAGTCTCGCAACCGTCTTTCATCACAAAGATTTTAAGCAGCATCGGCAAAATACCTGAACTCTCAGCAAAATGTAGCCACTGTGAATATTCTACGTAGTCAGCTGTGCCGCGTGTTGGTGCGAACTTACCCTGACCGTATTTGTCGATTAGGTATTCCGTGATAGCGCCTGATTCAGTGATCACGATGCCATCGTCTTCAATGACAGGAGATTTACCCAATGGGTGAACGGACTTAAGCTCTGGTGGCGCAAGAAAAGTGACACTGTCTCGTTGGTATGGCTTGATCTGGTAATCTACCCCAAGCTCTTCCAACAGCCAGATGATGCGCTTTGAGCGTGATTTATTCAGGTGATGCAAAGTAATCATGATTCTACCTAGTTAACTAACGGGTTCAGTTTTTGAATTTATTTAGCTTCGTTTGTTTTGATAACAAGCTTACCGAAGTTTTGGCCTTCTAATAGCCCCATGAATGCTTGTGGCGCCTCGTCTAGACCTTTAATTAGGTGCTCACGATAGTGCATCTTGCCTTGAGACAACCATTCGGTCATTTGAACAGCAAACTCGTTATAACGGTGCGCGTAGTCATCAAAGATAATGAAGCCTTGCATCTTAATACGCTTGACCAGCAGCGTACCCATAAGGCTAGACATGCGATCCGGGCCTTCAGGCAGTGATGTCGCATTGTATTGAGAGATAAGGCCACATACAGGAATACGAGCACCGGTGTTAAGCAATGGCATTACGGCATCGAAAACCTTGCCGCCAACGTTTTCAAAATAAACGTCGATGCCGTTGTCACATGCTTTAGCCAGTTGCTCCGCGAAGTCATCAGCTTTGTGGTCGATACATTCGTCAAAGCCAAGCACGTCTTTCGCGTACTGACACTTCTCTTGACCACCAGCAACGCCGATAACACGACAGCCTTTTAGTTTGCCGATTTGTCCAACGGTTGCGCCTACTGCACCTGTTGCCGCCGCAACGACTAGAGTGTCGCCTTGTTTAGGTTGGCCGATATCAAGCAAACCCATGTAAGCCGTAAAGCCAGGCATACCCATGATGCCCAGAGCGTAAGAAGGGTGTGTTGGTTCTTTGCCTAGTTTGATGAGGCCTTCACCGTTAGACACACCAAGATCTTGCCAACCTGTGTAAGCCAGTACCCATTCGCCAACTTCGTAATCAGCGTGGTTTGATTCTTCAACCTGACATACGGTTGCACCAACCATCACTTCATCAATCGCAACTGGGTCTGCGTAAGATTTAGCATCGCTCATACGACCACGCATGTATGGGTCTAGAGAAAGATAAACTGAGCGAAGTAACATCTCGCCGTCTTTAATTGTTGGTGCGGCTACTGACTCTAAACGGAAGTTATCTTGAGTCGGTGCGCCAACTGGGCGAGAAGCCAATACGATGCGGCGATTGTCTTGTAGAGTCATTGGATATCCTTAATTTTATATTATGTTTATTTGGAATTAGACCAGTCGTCTAGTCTTGTTGTCTAAAAATCCCGCCGTCATCAAATTGATAAGAGGGCGGGTTATCTGTCGTTAATAAAGACTAAACACAGTACGTGGTTAGTTTTTACCTTTTAAAATCTGTTGGGTTAGGTTTAAAGCTGATTCTAAGCTGCTTGAGCTCTGGCTTAGTTTGCTCAATAAGCTTGCGCCCAACCACATAGAATATAGATTTTGAGCGGTTTCTTGGCTGTCTTCAACTTTAATGGAGCCATCTTCAATACCACCAGCAACACAGTGTTGTATCGTAGAGGTCACTTTTTCAGCCCCTTTTAGTAAGGCTTGACGCATAGGATCAGAAAGATCAGAAACTTCAGCGCTGAGCTTAACTACTAAGCATTTATGAGCGTTACAGGTACCGTTTTCAATCTGTGACCATCGAGTGAAATAACTGATAATTCTCTGGTAATGGTTGCCTTCACCATGAACCAAAATAGTTTCAACCCTGCTGATGTAGGTCTCAAAATAGTGTTGGATCAGAGCCTCGCCAAATTGCTCTTTCGATTTAAAGTAGTGGTAAAACGACCCTTTCGGCACGTCCGCTTCTTTAAGCAATTGCGATAAGCCAACGCCGTTAAAGCCGTTGTTCACTATTAATTGGTAGCCAACATCTAAAACATGCAGGCGTGTGTCATTCGTTTTTTCGTTCATGGGCAGTACTATAAATTAAATTAGACCAGTCGTCTAGTGATCGGTTTTTGACGGTATATTCAGTCGTTGCAAAAGTGGCTTCAACTATTCAAACGCTCACATATAAAAAAGCCCCAACATAGCTCGTATGTTGGGGCTTATATCAGTCACTATCGGTTATTTGATAGAGATTAACTCAACATCAAAAATCAGAGTTGATGATGGTGGGATAGGGCCTGAACCGCCTTTACCGTAAGCCAATTGGCTCGGGATAAACAGGCGAACTTTTTGGCCTTCAACCATGTAAGTCAAACCTTCTTGCCAGCCTTTGATTACTTGCTTAAGAGCAAATGAGATTGGCTCGCCGCGCTCAACAGAGCTGTCGAAAACAGTGCCGTCGATAAGTGTACCGTGGTAGTGAACCGTTACTTTGCTGTTCTTAGTTGGGTGCTCTGTACCAGTACCTTCTTCAAGCACTAGGTATTGAAGACCACTTTCAGTCGTAACAACCCCTTCTTTAGCGCCGTTTTCGACAAGGAACTGTTGGCCTTGCTCGATATTTTCTTCGCCAGATTTATGATTCATCCAAGTGCGGTAGATCATGAAGCCAGCCAAAATAAAGACAATGACCGGGATGATAAATTTAGACATAGTAAAACCTATTTATAGTTAATGCTGAATTTCATAGTTAATGCTGCATTTGGTAGTTAACGCAGAATTTCGCAGTTAATACAGAGTGTGTTAATCAATTGGCTAAAGCCGTGATTAGGGTTGAGTCAAAAGGTAGTTGATCGTTTTTGCGATGCCAGCAACGTCTTGGTGACCTGCTGTGAGTACTTGGTATTTACCGTTGATGATAAATGTTGGTACTGAGTTGATTTGACCTTTTACTGAGATCTCTTCTGCTTTCTTAACGTAGTCAAATAGAGCAACTTGCTGTTCTTTGTTCAGTTGGTATGGGCTAACCAAACCACGAGAAGTGAACGCTGTCTCTAGTGCTTGTTGACGCTGTTCTGGCGTTGCATCTGCACCCATTTGAACGGCACCAAATAGGTCGTCCATGAACGCGTGGTCAGGTGTCGCGTCAAGTTGCATCACTGCTGTGTAGTAGATCATTGCGCTGATTTGAGCACTTTCATTGAACGTTACATGCATCTTGCCAATAGTTTGGTCTGTTAGCGACTCAATCTCTGGAATTGCACTTTCCATTTGACGACAGTGACCACAGTTTAGAGAGAAGATTTCAGTGATCGGAGACAGGTTAAATTCAGTTAGAGCAGTAGGAAGTGCTTCGTATTGAACGCCTTTCTGTGGCTCGTCTGTTTCACTACAACCTGCAATAATAAGTACGGCAGCGAGTGCTGTGATGAATTTAGTAAATGGTTTAAACATAATGTTTGCTCTAGCGTTGAGAAATCGTGAGATTCTAACTATTTAGTACGAATTGGAAAACAATTATAAGGTAAATAAATGCAAACAGTTCGAACTAGCGGGTGATGACAGGCTAGTTGACGGTTAACTGTGATCAAAAGCACTTTTTTTGGATGTACTTTTTTTTCGTATAAAGTTTTTGTCTAAAGTTTTTCTCTCGATGCCGATATAGACATTAGTGAATGGTTTATCTGCATGAGTGGTTGGTGAAGTAATGAGATATTTAGCGATAATGTTAAGCATAGCTTTGGCAGGGTGTGAAACGACGTTACCAACGGGTATGTTAGGTGACGATCTGCTAGAAACTGCGCCGCAAACCGATTACGACCTTATGCATCCTGAATGGGGTGTGGTTCAAACGACATCTGTAGCGAGCAATCGCAGTTACTCAGTCCAGAACAGCACTCATCAACAAAAAACCATCACAACCAACTATGGACGTGGTGTCTCGACTAATGACCCACTGGAAGTTTTTTTAAGACAAAACCGTATCGATTTTGAAGTACTGCCGGGCAACCATGTGATGGTAAAGCTGGAACAGCACGTGAACTTTAAAACGGGTTCGGCATTCCCTGAGCCAGCCTACAATCAATGGCTGGATACTTTAGGCAGTTACCTTTCTCAACGCCAAGACATTGATGTGGTGATTGAGGGCCATACTGATAATACGGGCAGTGATCGTGTTAATGATCCGCTTTCTGAGCTACGTGCAAAAGAAGTGAAAGCGCGCTTGGAAAGTAACTATGTTTCGAGTCGTGCTATTTATACTCGCGGCTTTGGTGAATACGTTCCGGCTTGTACTAACGCTTCTCCGCAAGGCAAGGCGTGTAATCGCCGTGTAGAATTGATGCTGATTGTGTCGAAGTAGTCATTTGAGCTTTCTTCCCTAAATTGAAAGCGACGAGATCCAAATAACAGACATAAAAAATCCCTCATATTTGAGGGATTTTTTGTATCTGACACTTTTAGTTTTATTGCTTATGCAAACTGCTTTTCTAAGTAAGTCACGATATCTGAAGATTCGTACATCCACTCAGTTTTGCCGTCTTTTTCGATACGTAGGCAAGGCACTTTAACGCGACCGCCACCAGCTTCAAGCTCTGCACGGTGTTGATCATTGTTCTTTGCATCACGAAGTTCAAATTGAACCGATTGACGTTTCATCGCGCGGCGCACTTTTACACAAAATGGGCACGCTTCGAATTGGTATAACGTGTGCGTCTTTGCCTGCTCATTCACTTTGCTTTGCTCTTCTTGAGAACGTTTCACACCACGTGGGCTGAATACAAAATTCAATAACAAGATGACACGACCTAAGAACCAACGGATAAACTTCATAACTCTCTCTACATATTTAAAATTAGCGTTACAATTTGCAGCATTATATACACAAGTTTTGCTAGATGCTCGCAACAAACCGCTAATATCTATTTTGTCCGTTCGATCGTGTGAGACTTAGCCACATTTAGTCCTAAACGCTTAGACAGTCGAGTCAGATTTGCTCGGTCTGTTTTCAGAACACGTCCTGCTTGCGCCCAGTTAAAGTTGGCATCTTCCAACACTTCAGTAATGATGCTGCGTTGAAAATCGTCCGTCGCGCCACGTAAACCAGCAGATAGGTCGATCGTTGGTGTCGATAATGGTGTGTTTTTTACCTGTGTCGTCGCAATCGGTTGATCTTGGTCGAGTGGACCACAATCTTCTTTAGTGATTGTCACGAGGTTTTTGTTAGTGCTGCGAGCCAATGCTTTCAGTGCTGAACGGCTGATAACGTGTTCAAGCTCACGAACGTTACCTGGCCAACCGTAACGGTTTAGGAATACCAAAACATCAGAACGGAACTTAACTTGGTTGATACCAAGCTTACGGCGTGCTTGTTCTAGGAAGAAACCAGCTAATAAGCTGATGTCGTCGCCACGCTCTTTCAATGCAGGTACCGCGATAGGGTACACACTAAGTCGGTGATACAAGTCGGCTCTGAATCGACCGTCTTCAACTTCTTGCTTTAAGTCTCGGTTGGTTGCAGCCAGAACACGAACATCAATGGTTTGGATGTTGTCTTGGCCTACCGGTTGGATTTCGTTGTTTTGCAGCGCACGCAGTAACTTACTTTGTGCTGCTAAAGGCAATTCACCAATTTCATCTAAGAACAGTGTGCCGCCGTCGGCTAGAGCAAACTTACCTAAGCGGTTTTTGTCTGCGCCAGTAAATGCGCCACGAACGTGACCAAATAGCTCACTCTCTACCAAGTTCTCAGGAATAGCAGCACAGTTCACGTAGACCAACGGATTACGCTTACGTTGCGATTGGTGGTGCAGGGTGCGAGCAACGAGCTCTTTACCAACACCAGTATCACCATGAATCAGAATATTAAACTCAGACGGCGCTACAACCGCGATGTCGTTCTTAAGCGCGACCATGGTGTCACTGTTACCAATTAACTCGCCGCCGTCACGTTCCCACGCTTCTACGTTCAACTCTTCCAGTAATTGCTTTGACTGTTTTGCTTGATGCTCAAGTTGCGAGAAAGTCATCGCCATCTGCATGGTTGAAGCCGCAATAGCAGCGAGAACTTCTAGGTTACGAGCAGGAATATTCGCAAAGACATCAGGTTTTAGGCTGTCTAGGGTTAGCACTCCTAACAATTTGTCACCAAACAGCAGAGGCAAACCCATGCAGGCATGCATTGGTAAATCGCCGTCGTGGTCTATCAGTAAGCCATCGAAAGGATCAGGCAATGAGCTATCAGCATCAAAACGAACAGGAGAACGTGATGCGCAAATCTCATCAAAGCGAGGGTGTTCCGAAATGATAAAGCGGCGACCGAATGTATCTCGACTGAGCCCTTGCATTGCGATGGGTACTAGCGTGTCGCCTTGAAGGCTTAAAAGCGCGACGCAATCACACGTTATGGTTTTACGAATGGCATCGATTAGGCGATTAAAACGGTCTTGATCGTTCACACCGCTGGCTAAACCAATGGTCATTTCCATGAGAGTGGATGCTGAGATATCTTGCATAAAGGGCTCATACTGTTTGTATTTTTATACATGGTAGAGTCTTTATGACACAAAAAAAAGGTCTTTTTGACTAAAGTTTGAAGTGGATTTTTGAAAGGATGCCAGACACAGCAAGCTTTCGCATGTTGGCACCGTTTGTGCAATGTGTCCATTACGTGTTGTCTATATGACTGAATAACTGACCTATAGTTGATTTGAATCAATTAATGCCCATTTATCAGTCCACGTGATTCTCATAAAAAATGCAGCCAGAGAGCTCATTGAGAATGAATTGGTATAAAGTCATCTTTAAATAAAACTAGTCAATTTGACTTAAGTGGTCAAAAGACTAAGTGTTCGGAGTAAATCAATGCTAAACAATCTACATATCAACATCATCAAATCGACGATTCCTCTTTTAGAAAGCGCAGGCCCTGCTTTAACTCAACACTTCTATCAACGTATGTTCACGCATAACCCTGAATTGAAAGATATCTTCAATATGACTCACCAAAGAACAGGTCGCCAAGGTGTGGCGCTGTTTGAAGCTATCGCGGCTTATGCTAAAAACATTGAAAACCTAGCAGCGTTAACCACCGCGGTTGAACGTATTGCACAGAAACACACAAGCTTTAACATTCAACCAGAGCACTACCAAATTGTTGGTTTGCACCTGATTGAAACACTACGTGAATTAGCTACTGAGGCATTTACTCCAGAAGTGGAAGAAGCATGGACTGCCGCTTACCTATTCTTAGCGCAAGTATTCATCGACCGTGAAGCTGAACTTTATCTACAGCGCAAGCAGGCTGTTGGTGGCTGGGAAGCCGCACGTGCATTCGTAATTGCAGACAAGATCGAAGAGTCAGCACTCGTAACAAGCTTCATCTTACAGCCAAAAGATGGCGGTGAGGTTTTGGATTACACACCGGGTCAATACATCGGTATTGAAGTGAAACCTGAAGGCGCACAATACAGCGAAATTCGTCAGTATTCACTGTCAGACAAGCCGAACGGAAAATACTACCGTATCTCTGTGAAGCGTGAAGGCCAAGGTCAAGAAACGCAAGGTGTTGTTTCTAACCACATGCACGATACCGTTGCTATCGGCGATGAAGTTAGCCTATACGCACCAGCAGGTGACTTTATGTATCAAGAGCGCAGCAAGCCAGTAACGCTCATCTCTGCAGGTGTGGGTGTAACGCCAATGCAGTCTATGCTTGAGTTCTTGAACAACGAGCAGAAAAACGAACCGGTTCTTTACCTTCACGCTTGTGAAAATGTAGGCCAACACTCTTTCACGACTCGTGTTAAAGATATTGTTGCTGACAAAGGTTGGGAAGCGAAAACGTGGTACATGAACAAAGACGAGTCTGCTTGTGAGAACACACATCAAGGTCAAATGGATCTAGCGTCTATCTCTGATACTAAAGGCTTTGAAGAGAGTGATTTCTATATCTGTGGACCTGTTGGTTTCATGAAGAACATCGTAGAGCAGTTAGACGCACTTAAAGTAGATCGCTCACGCGTACACTACGAAGTATTTGGCCCTCACGCTAATTTCTAATAGCTCTCACTAGTTCTATTAACACTCGCCTGAACTATTAACACCTTGCCTATTCAAAGGCCTCACATAGTGAGGCCTTTTTTTGTTTGGTTCTGCTGTCTGACATATCGAATATTGGAGAATTCGATCGAGCAAACTAAGCTCTTCTAGCTTAGGTCTAAGAACGTTTGACCTTTTTAGACATGTAGTCAGTATCAAAAAACTCAGGCCAGTACATTTTCACGTATCCACCTGCAACCCAAATCACTAGGATGGTTGCGATGGTTAACTCGAAGAAACCAAACTTGTGCAGCCAATACCATTGCGGGTATTCCGCGCCGAAAAACGTAGTTAGACGATGCATGGCAATAGCGCTGATCACGGAAGGGAAAGTGACGGCAGCAATCGAAGGTTGGAATTTCAGACGCATCAATCGTATGTAACACAAGTAGATCAATAGTGTCATGGTGATAGCAATGCCAGCCAACGCGCCTGTTAGAATCGGGTCTGGGTTGTCGAAGTTAACCAAGTAAGCCGCTAAAGACAGGTTCACCGGTGCTGCCATGATGGCTAAGGTTGGTCTTGCTCGGCGGGGCAGGTTTCCTTCGAATACCAAGCGGTACAATACCACTGGCAGCATTAGGAAATAGATACCGATACAAGTGGCCGCAAGTGTTTCTGAAAAAACGGTGTGCCCAAATTGTGAACCTGCTAAGGAACTGCTGATTAACCCAACCGGATACAGAAACCAACTCGGTACAATGTTCGACATTTTGAAGTTGATGATCTGGAAACTAAAGAACAACACCATCATGGTAAAATGCAATAACAACGCGCAGAACCAGACTGGGTAAGCAATGACTGGAGAGATTTCGGCTAAATAGTCGCATAGAATCAATAACGCCATGCTCATTGGTGCCATCAAGCTTCCACTAAGCGGATGACGAATGTCATTGATGAAAGTATTAAAGCTGGTGAGATAACGAAGTAAAACGGGTAGCAATAACAGTGCGCCAAATGCAGCAAGGTAAGGGCGAATGATCTCACCAACCCCAGGCAGATATAATGCCCAAGCTTGTCCTAGTCCAATAACACCAAGTGCCAAAGACGCCTGAGATGGCGGCACATTTTTTACTTGGGTTAACCTTCTCCAGTTCAACGCCTTTCTCCAACTAGTTATTTATAGAATGTGAGCTGTTTATATAATATGAGTCAATTATAGAATTTTTGCTCTAGAGTGAGCGCTCAGCTGTGTCCTCAATAGATGTTAAGGACACTCAAATAATTTTGAGTGGATGATAGCAAGTTTAACGTTTGCTTTTTTGATTTTGATACGAAATCGGGACATTAAGCACTAGGAAAGTGTGCTTTATTTTTTGAGTGATTTATAAATACTGAGCTTGGTTTGCTCATGTATCAGTGGAACTTGACTGTATTAGTGGAACTTAACGAGTTACGTTTAAGTCCCACATTTGAACTACCGTTCTCAATGTCGTTAACGTACTTCCTCTTGCTGAGGGAGGTCTTGCTGTCTTAGCTTCTCGTTTTTCAGCGTACGGTTAAGCAGCTGACTGTAAATTGGCTGTCCACCTAACATTTGAGCAATGATTACCGCACCTAAGCAGGTGATGATCAACGGTAAGATGAGGTAGTAGTTATTGGTCATTTCAATAACCAACAGAATACCAGTGATAGGCGCTCGCACGGTGGCGGCAAATAAGGCGCCCATGCCGGCAATCGCAAACATACCCGGCTCTATATTCAGTTCAGGGAAGAATGCCGCCGCGATAAGCCCAAACGCGTAACCAAAGAGTGTTCCTAGAGCAAGCATTGGTGCAAAGATACCACCCGGTGCACCAGAGCCGAAACAAAGCAGGGTAGTGAGCACGCGCCCTAAGAAGATTAACAGCAGCACGTTTGCGCTGTAGTTGCCATTAGTGATGTTCGGGATGATACCAATACCACCGCCAGTCAACTCTGGTATATAGAGCAGCAATAAGCCAAAGCAACCGCCCAGCAGGGAACCTGTCATTAAGTAGCGTTTACGGTCATTCTTGTGTATTGCCACAAACAGGTCTTGCGAAAGTGTAATCAGCTTATTGAAAATCACACCAAACAGGCCGAACAACACGCCTAACAACAAGAATAACCACAGAGCATCCAGTTCAGGCGGTTGGTATTGAGGCATTGTGATAACGGCAGACTGCCCGTTGATTGATCGAAAAACGATGTTGGCTGAAACCGCGGAGATGATGACGGCTTTAATTGATATGAGTGAATAGCGAAACTGTGGTCTCATCTCCTCGACTACAAACATGATGCCAGCCAGTGGTGCGTTGAATGCGGCGGCTAAACCACCTGCGGCACCCGAAGCTAATAGTGAGTGGCGAGTGTCGTCATCTTTGACTCGAAAGATATCGGTGACCATGCGACCAATACTGCCGCCCATTTGAACGGTTGGTCCTTCTCGACCTAAAACCATACCAGAACCTAATGCACCCATACCGCCAAAGAATTTTACTGGCAATACTCTCCACCATCGAACAGGGCGCATACCGTCCATCGCACCTTCAATTTCGGGGATGCCTGAGCCTGCAGCCTCTGGAGCAAAGCGGTGAACGAGGAAGTAACCAATAAAGGCAAATGCAGCACTAATAAGGAAAGCGGCCAGCCAAAGGGGTAAATAGCTACCGATTTCATCTTTAAGCCAATCGGTACGAGTTTCTGTGATGAAATGAACCGCGACTTCGAAATAGGTACCCACTACGCCAGCAAGTACACCTACAATACAAGAAAGAAAGAGAACGGAAGCGGGTGTCTTATCTCTTGAGAGAAATTGATTAATAGCATCCCTTGGCATTTTGGCTAATAAGGATTGCTTAATTTTCTCTCTTCTGGTCATTGAGATAAGGCTCCTGAATGGGTTAAGGCGGGGTTGTCATAAATTATACGCGTCCTCTGCATATCCTATAGCAGCAAAGATGAAAAGTTGAATTTCATTTATGGAATGTACGTGTTACATAAATGGAATCTATGGGCAATAGTGTAATCCCCGTCACAATTTTGATCGATTCACAGATGGCACCTTGAATATCCCCAAAAATGAACCATAGTTAAATCGTAAAGCAACATAACAAACCGCAAGGAGACGTGAGGTTTTACACACAATTTGGATGGATTCAGATACAAAGTTTTAGTTTCTCGTTAATTGTTCAGGTCGATATTTAAGGCTTCCTGATTCGCGAACTCACGATTGAGTAACGAGAGTGAGGCGTACTTCAAGTACGCCTTTAGTTCGTCTGGAGCATTCATTTTTCTTCGTTCCCCCCTTTTCTAGTGACACTCATACAACTTCTGGCTTAAATCATTCTCCGTATAAACAAGCGATTGGGGTCAATTTCTCCGTGATTGTGTATATACTCCCTTAAAAAGGAGAACTGATATGACCAAAAAAGTTCCTACAAACATAATTACGGGTTTCTTGGGTGTTGGCAAAACGACAGCTATTTTGAACCTGCTCAAAAATAAACCTGAGAATGAAAACTGGGCTGTCCTGGTTAATGAGTTTGGCGAAATCGGCATTGATGGCGCATTAATGACAGACCAAGGTGCTTTAATTAAAGAAGTACCGGGTGGCTGCATGTGTTGTACTGCAGGTGTGCCTATGTCGGTAGGTATTAATGTCTTACTGCGCCAAAAGCCGGACCGTTTATTGATTGAGCCAACTGGGCTTGGTCACCCTAAACAGGTTATTGCGACACTCACTTCAGAGCAATACACACCTTATGTTGATTTAAAAGCGACGCTTGGCTTGGTTGACCCACGAAACCTATCCAATGAAAAGTACACGTCGAATCAGAATTTCAATGATCAACTGGACAGTGCAGATGTGATTCTTGGTACTAAGGTTGACCTTGTTCATTCTGAAGACATCGATGTGTTCAATGATTGGGTGACGGATCAAACGCCAGCAAAAGTCTTCCATAAGCTAATTCACAATGGTGAAGTGCCATTGGAAGTGTTGGATATTGAAAGAGTATACGGCAGTGCTTCCTCTCATATTGAAGCGCATCATCACGATCACGCTGAACAAGAGCCTCAATTCCAACTTCCTCCCGGTGAAGCGTTCATCCGTAAAGAGAATAAAGGTCAGGGCTATTTCAGTTGCGGTTGGCTATTTGGCGCAGAGCATAAGTTCGACTTTGATGCGCTGTTTTCAATGCTGTCGGATCTTACAGCTGAGCGTGTAAAAGCTGTGGTGAATACTGACCAAGGTTGCTATGCGTTTAACGTGGCGAATCAAGTGGTGTCAGTGAATGAAATTTCCCTTGATGGCTTTGAGTCTCGTCTTGAAGTGATCGACTCGCAGTTAATGCCTTGGGACGATCTCGAGCAGATTCTACTCAAGCTGTGTGGCATCAAATAGCGCCATTTTTACTGTTTGAACTGATGATCTCGGTGTTTACTTCGTTGAAGGTGGGGTAAACACCAGATTAAATGAGAAAGTTTGCGTTATATCACGATAAATGTGAGATAAATCACTCTAATTACTTTATAGTGCTCGGCTGAAATAAGAATGTAGGCTGTCTGCTTAAGGAACCCGTAACAATGTCATTTTCCTCTCAAGGTTTTGCTCCTGAATTAGTCAAAGCGTTGACTGAGTGTGGTTATGAAAAACTCACTCCAATTCAACAAAAGGCGATTCCAATGGCTCGTAAAGGCCATGATATTTTTGCTACTGCTCAAACCGGTACGGGTAAAACAGCGGCATTTTCATTGCCTGTTATTCAGCACCTTTTGAACAGCGGTAAAAAGGCGTCTAGAGGAACGGCTCGCGGCCTTATTCTTGCTCCAACTCGTGAGCTCGCTGCGCAGATCGCTCAAAACATTAAAGACTACGTTAAATACACTGAACTAAGCGTTTCAGCGGTTTACGGTGGTAACAAAATGTCTTCACAAGTTCGTCAATTAGAACTGGGTGTTGATATTTTGGTTGCAACACCAGGCCGTTTAGAAGAGCACTTAGAAGAGGGTAACGTGTCTATTGCAAACCTAGAATTTCTAGTATTCGATGAAGCTGACCGTATCCTTGATATGGGCTTTATCAATGCCGTTCGTAAGATCATGTTGGATGTAGAAACATCGCCGCAAATCATGATGTTCTCGGCAACGACTTCTACTCAGTTAAACCAACTGTCTGTTGATATTCTACGTAAACCAAAACGTATTAGTGTTGAGCGCGAAAACTCAACGGCTGCTACTGTTGGTCACGTGGTATACCCTGTGGACCAAGAACGCAAAACAGAACTGCTTTCTGAACTTATTGGCCGTAAAAACTGGCGCCAAGTACTTGTGTTCGTGAACTACAAAGAAACAGCGAATGACGTCGTTAAAGAGCTTAAGTTAGACGGCATTAAAGCGGTACTTTGTCACGGTGATAAAGCACAAAGCGCTCGTCGTCGTGCTTTGGATGACTTCAAAGAAGGCAGAGCACGTGTGATGGTAGCAACCGACGTTGCAGCCCGTGGTCTTGATATCGAAGACTTACCACATGTAATTAACTACGACATGCCTTTCCTAGCGGAAGATTACGTTCACCGTATTGGCCGTACAGGTCGTGCTGGTAAACAAGGTCATGCGATTTCTTTCGTTAACCGCGAAGAAGAGTTGACTGTTGTTCAAGTTGAAACACTGATTCAACAACGTATTCGCCGTGTTGAACAACCGGGTTATGAACCGAAGAAACGTGATGCTTACATCGAGAAGCTGAACACTAAATCGGCGTACAAAAACCGCCAAGGTCGTAAGAACAACGCGAACGAAGAGCCTCAAGATCAAGCAAGCGCAGAACGTCGTTTGACTATGATGAAGCGAATTAAAAACCGTCGTAAGTAATTACGGTTGGTGACTAAAAAGAGCCACTGTTATGTGGCTCTTTTTGTTTGTATTGATCGCAATATTGTTTATTGTCATCACTACTTCGTCTCAACCTCGCTTCATTTTGAGCCCGCGTAATAATAAGAAGCATCAAATAAAAATAAGTCGATAAGGTAATAATATGGATAGCGCACTACTTTGGGCTTTTATTCCCACATTTTTCTTTGTGTCAATCACGCCCGGTATGTGTATGACCTTGGCTTTGACGCTAGGAATGAGTGTTGGATACAAGCGTACATTATGGATGATGATCGGTGAATTGGCTGGTGTTGCGGTGGTTTCTATTGCTGCGGTATTGGGTATTGCATCTATTATGTTGAACTACCCGTGGCTATTTACGGGCTTCAAATTTGTTGGTGCAGCTTACTTGTTCTATTTAGGCATTCAGATGTGGCGTTCAAGAGGCAAGCTGGCGATCAGTACTGACAACCAAACAACAAAAGTCAGCAATGATTGGGACTTGGTGGTTCAAGGCTTCGTAACGGCAATCGCGAACCCGAAAGGCTGGGCATTCATGATTTCGTTATTGCCTCCTTTCATTAACAGTAATAAAGACTTAGCGCCGCAGTTGTTGATTTTAGTGTCTATTATTCTGGTTTCTGAATTTGTCTGCATGACCCTGTATGCTACGGGCGGTAAGAGCCTAAAACATATGCTGGGTAAAGCCGATAACGTTAAGTTGATGAACCGCATTGCAGGTACGTTAATGATGGGCGTTGGTGTGTGGTTGTTCGTTAGCTAATTCTGAGCTGCGATAACGGTTAGAGATCCCCGACTCAGTCGTTCCTCCTTCTCGAGGATGACGCGTACTCGGGATGATGAGTACTTAGGATGATGAGTACTTAGGATGACGATGAATTTTGAAGATTCGGATTCTTACTCAAACCGAAGAATGCATCGAATATAAAAAGAGCGATAGGGCATTTAGCCTTATCGCTCTTTTTGATTTCACTTAGCTAGCGAACAGAAGCTAGATAACAGTAAGATTGCTGATCTTAGCTAGATTTGCGTATTAAACTGCGATTTCACCGCCGTCTTCACGACGAATCACTACGGTAGATGCTCTTGGGCGAACATTGCCTTGAGTCTGTGCAGTCGCATCTTCTGACGATGGCCAGTTTGCTGGGTGTTGAATGTTCACAAACAGTGATTTGAAATCTGGGCTGATGGTAAAGCCTGTTACTTCACAACCGTTTGGACCAACAAAGAAGCGTTTAAGTTGTGCTTGGTTGTCTGCATCAATTACCGCGCTGTTGCCGTTGTCATCCGTTAACTGAGATGGGACCACTGCCAGCATTTGGTCATTGGTGTAGCCCGTTACTTCATCTGCGCCGTTATCAGTCTGAATCCACAAGATGCCACGAGCATCAAACGCTAAGCCGTCAGGGCTGGCGAACTGGTTCATGTCTGTTAGGCCTGAGCGGTTAATAGACTTGTCTTCCACTGCTGGAGAGCCAAATACGAAGATATCCCAATCGAACTCGCCTGCTGTTTTGCCTTCATCCCAACGAATAACATGACCGAACTTGTTGTCTACGCGAGGGTTCGCAGAGTTCGCTTCTTTACGCTTGTTGTTATTCGTTAGCGTTAGGTAAGCCGTACCTGTCATCGGGTCAACAGAGCACCATTCAGGGCGATCCATTGGCGTTGCGCCTACAAGGTCGGCTGCGCCTGCGGTATTAATGATAAGTGCTGCTTGAGAATCAAATGAATCACCTAGCTTACCGCCGTTTGCGGTCTTACTGCTCAGAGTCAGTGGTAGCCAAGTGCCTGAACCATCATCGTTGAACTTAGCCACATACAGTGTGCCTTTGTCCATGTACTTGTCACCCGCACTTAGGCGATTGCTCGGCTCTGCATCACGCGGGTCCCATTTCTCTTCAGAAACGAATTTGTACAGGTATTCAAAGCGCGAATCGTGACCAGAGTAGAATACGATCGGCTCGCCTTCAGTCAACTTACCAAACGTACAGCCTTCGTGACGGAAACAACCCAGTGCAGAACGTTTCTTAGCGCGAGAGTTTGCTGTGTATGGGTCGATTTCAACAATGTAGCCGTGACCGTGTGCTTCGTTACGGTAATCGTCCATCGGTGAATCAGCGCTTGGTGTTACGTCAAAGCGTGCAAATTCGTCTAAGCGTTCTTGTTTGTTACCTGAAAGTGTATCCCAACCGTAACGTGTTTTGTCGGTAGCGATACCAATACGTTCCTGCGCTGGCGTTGTCTCGCCTTTGTTCACGAAATAACCCGGCCAGTTTTCTTCACACGTTAGGTAAGTGCCCCATGGCGTGTAGCCATTACCACAGTTGTTCAACGTGCCACGAGCTTGGCTGCCGTCTTGTGAGAACTTGGTTTTGGTAAATTCACTGTGAGCAACAGGGCCAGACAGGTCCATTACTGTTGCGCCTGTGTAGCGGCGGTTCAGTGGATCGTTATCGACCATCACCCATTGGTTGCCTTCAAGTTTCACTCGAACAACACTCACGCCGTGCGCGTTGATCTCTTTACGTACTTCATCAAGGCTAGGGCGAGCGCCTTCGTTGTATGTTGGGCCGTTGGCGTGCAGCGCTTTTTGGTCGATGTATTCGTGGTTGATCACCAATAAGCCATCATTGCTGTTGCCATTAAGCGGGAAGAAGTGCATGCCATCGTGATGCATGCCTAATGCGTTGGCTTGATCTTGTGCATTGTTGGTGCCGTCTTTTAACCAAGCATTGCCTTGCTTGTTGAGTGGAGTACCCCAAGGAACCAATACCTGTGCTGTATAGCCTTTTGGTACAACGACACTGTCTGTCAATGATCCTTTAACCGATTCGAATGCAAGTGTTGCAGTGCTTTTTTGTGCGCCCGTTGCTTGCATTGTCGCAGCGTTAGCCGTGCTGTGACCCGCTAAACCAAACGCGCCAAATGCGGTCATTGCACTGATGCCTAAACCGCCTTTCAGAACGTTTCTTCTTGAAAGGTTCGCATCTAGAACTTCTTCGAAAGGCTTGTTGTTACTCTTGTTAAAACGAGTGCTATCAAATGTTTCCTTGCTCATCGGGACTGCTTCCTGTTGGCTGACTTTATTATTCGTTATTTATGACTTACCCACTTACTAATGGATTGGTTAATAACTTGGGCTGATGTGTGAGCAATCGTGAAGCAGTTAAGTGACAGATTTTTATAGTTTTGATTAAGGTTTTGTTTCTGTAGCACGATTTTTGCTGCTAAGCCTCTCGTGCAATACAAAACTCTTGGGAATTAACGAAGAACTGTGTATAAATGCTTTATCAAACGAAAAGAGAGACAGTTATGAAATTAGATAAAATCGAAAACAAAAATCGCCGCCTACGCAAGAAGTTATACCTAGGTGAATTCGCTATTCTAGGTTTTGAAGTAAGCTGCACGACTTCGATTGCTGATTTTGACCAATACGATGTGTTCATCGATGAATTTATCGATTTTATCGACAGCATCGGCCTGAGCTTTGGTGGCGGTGGTTTAGAGCTGTTCGAAGGTTTCTTATGTTCTATTGAGCGCTACCGTTCAGTGACAGAAGCAGAGCAACTGCAAGTAGCGCAGTGGCTTGAAGCTCGCGCAGAAGTAAGCAAAGTAGAAGTAAGCGAACTTGTTGACGCAAACTACGCATTCTAAATTGGTGTTGTTCGGCTAGCTCAGTTGGAAGCTAATAGAGCTTTCCTGAGATAAGATTTATACATCAGTGAAAGGCCCAGTCGGTATATCGATTGGGCCTTTTTGCTTTTGGTCTGCGCTATTTTTGAACCATGATCCCTTATGTAACTCTCATTTCTGGAACGAGAATTTCTATTTACATATCAGTCTTTTAGGTCTGTCTTTCTGGATAGTAAGAAGTTTGAATAAACTTGTGAGAGTTTTATGAGAATTCAATGAAGTTGCTGATAGATTTGATCGTCATTCTTAGAGTCAACAACACCACAGTTCGTTCTGGCAAAGGTAACGGTATATCGCTGTTATTCGTTTTGTTGGCAACGATAGGACTCGATAAAGGATGGAATCAAAATGAACAAACGTACTCAAATCAGCTTAGTGATCAGTTCGGCTATGTTGGCCTTCGGAGCGGCTCAGGCTGCAGAGCTTGAGGTGACCGTTACCAACGCAACGAAAGGGATCTACTTTACGCCTATCTTGGCAGCCGCTCATGACTCCAGCTTGTTCATGTTTAGAACGGGTGAGAGTGCTTCTGCGGAATTAGAATCGATGGCCGAAGGTGGCGATATTTCAGGTCTATCGAGTTTGATTGCAAACGCGGGTGGTGTGGTGGTTGAAAACCCAGCTACCGGTATTCTTAATCCGGGCGTCGCAACTACGTTTGATATCGACACTGGTGATTTAGCTTACTTGTCATTGGGTGCAATGCTGCTGCCAACCAACGACGGTTTTGTTGGCTTAGACAGTTGGAAAATCCCAACTCAAGCGGGCACCTACAAAGCGACCCTCAATGGCTATGACGCAGGCACTGAAGCGAATGATGAGTTGGCTGGCAGCATGCCAAACCCGCCATTTATTACCTTTGGTGCTGGTGGTACGGGAGTTGAAACTGCAGTGTCAAACGCTAAGGTTCATATTCATCCGGGTAACATTGGTGATAGTAACGCGGCTGGCGGCATCAGCGACCTCGATAGTAGCAGTCATCGTTGGTTAAATCCTGTGGCTACTATCACCATTGTTGTGAAGTAAGGGGGATGTATGAAAGCTAGAATTCTATTTATCGCTGCATCAGTAGCTGTGTTAGCAGGTTGTCCGGACGATGACGACGATTACTATCGTTACGATGTCAGTGTTGCTAACCTAACGCCCAATCAACCTATGTCGCCCCTCGCGGTATTGACTCACAATACGAATTTTGACCTGTTTGAAGTTGGGCAAAGTGCCTCTGTCGATCTGGAATATTTGGCGGAAGGAGGCAGTAATGCACAATTGCTTGCGCTCAGTGACAGTGACGCCAATGTTTATCAAGGCATCTCAGGCAATGGGCTGATTCTTTCAGGTGAGCAAGACACGGTGTCTATTCGTGTTGACCCAAATCAAGAAGGGTATATTTCAGTTGCTTCCATGTTGGTGAATACCAATGATGCGTTTGTTGGTGAATCCGGTTTGTCGCTTAAGTCATTAGCCGTGGGTGATACCTTTGTGATGAACATGAATGTTTGGGATTCAGGAACGGAATTGAACGACGAGCTTGCTGCAACGATTCCGGGACCTGCGGGCGGTGGTGAGGGTTTTAATACCACACGAGACGACACCGATGTAGTGAGTTTCCACTCTGGTGTAATCAGCCAAGATGACGGCCTTACGACGTCTGCTTTAAGTGCTAACCATCGTTTCCTCAACCCAGGAGCAAGAATCACCATTACTCGAACTGAATAATAGGGTTGAAAGCACGATGAAAGAATTCTTGCTCTGTTCCGGTCAATTGAAAGGTAGGCAGACTCCGAATAGAGCAGGGATCATGAATAGTGCTGCGGTAAATTTGATGGCAAACATATTGTTGGTTGAAGACGATGATGACCTAGCTGAACTGGTGCAGATGCATCTTAAGTTCCAAGGCCATGACGTAATAAGAACTAATGTGATTGAAAAGGCTCAGGCGCTCTATAAAGATGGTCATTTCGATTTAATCGTACTGGATCGTGGCTTGCCTGACGGAGATGGACTCGATTTTTGTCGAATGTTACGTCAGCAAGAAGATTGGACGCCGGTACTCATGCTAACCGCAAGGGATGCTGAGCTAGATAAGGTGTCAGGTTTAGAAGCCGGTGTTGATGACTACATAACGAAACCTTTCAGCGTTCTCGAGTTTCAAGCAAGAGTGAGGAACGTACTTCGCCGTTTAAACCATGTTGAATCAGTCACTCAAGAGGCTATGACAACAGAATCGGTTATGAATTTTGGTGGACTCATTATCCAACCTGAACGCCATCAGGTTTCACTCAATAACCGAGATGTACCGCTTACTGCTACCGAGTTTACCTTACTTCACTTCTTAGCAACCCGCCCGGGACGTGTGTATAGCAAAGACGAGCTGCTCGATCACGTTTGGAATACTCATCACTCTGGCTATCACCATACTGTGTGTAGCACGGTCAACCGTCTAAGAACCAAGCTTGCGATGCCGAATAGTGATGATGATTTCATTAAAACCGTTTGGGGTGTTGGCTATAAGTTTGAGTCAAAAGCTTAGGTCTATGTGTCGCGTCCTAAGTTTACTAAAAAGCCAGTAAGACCTACGAGCCATAGAGGAGAGAACATGAGTTTCAAATCACGTTTAGTGCTGTTCACAAGTTTGTGGTTTTTGTTGGTAAGTGTGGTGATTGCTTACACTTATCATTGGCAAAAAGAGACCATAGAACAAAGAACCAAGCAGAGCTTACATAAAGAGCTCGCGGTTCATATGCGCGATGATAATCCTCTCATGATTGGTACCGACTACAACCCCAAAGCACTCAAATCTATATTCCACACCTTGATGCTGATAGGGCCTGATTTTGATATTTATTTTCTGGATAGTCAGGGCAATATCACAACCAATGCTGCACCGGAAGGTACTGTGTTAGCCAATCAGATAGATCTAGCGCCCATTCAACAGTTCTTAAATGACAAGCCTTATCCTATTTTGGGCGAAGACCCGATCAACCCAGGCTCTCCTAAAGTATTTTCTGTGGCGGCGATTGAAGAGCTAGGGTCGACGGTGGGTTATTTGTATGTGGTGATAGGAAGTAATCGCCATACTGTGATCACCAACTCTCAGGTTGATACACCATACATCGCACTTACAGGGCTTGTGCTGGTTTCTATTTTTGGCTTTGCGATTGGCGCTTATCTGCTAGTGAAACGCAGTCTGTTGAACCCAATTGAAGCGGTAACCAATAAATTGCAGCAACAAGCTGAGCAAGATTTTAGATTGGAACCTAACTTTGTCCATCAAGTACCAGAATTAGTGCCCATTGCACGTTCTTATCAATTGATGGCGAAACACATCCAACAACAGTTTTTGCAGCTTGAGTATCAGTCATCACACCGCAGACAAAGCTTATTACAGCTCAGTCATGATTTGAAAACGCCATTATCGAGTGTTCTTGGCTACCTAGAAACGTGGAAGATTCAAAATCCGAAGTCAGACCCGTTGATTGACGTCGCTTACCGCAATGGCAACAAGTTGTCTGAACAGCTCCATTCACTACTCGATAGCGCCAAAAATGATAATCCTGTGCCTAAGTATCAATACGCTTCAATCGATTTTAATGTGTTGATGAACGAATGCTTAGAAACGATACAAAGCCAGTATCGCCATAAGAATGTTGAGTTGAACGTCAATATACCTATTGGAATCAAGGCTGTGGGTGACGGTGATTTACTTGAGAGGCTGATCTTGAATCTGCTAGATAATGCGTTGAGGCATAGCCCGAGCGGAACAATGGTGTCGTTAGATGTAGGTTTAGAATCGGATTCAAAACGGGTGAAGGTCGTTATCCATAATGAAGTTGAACTAGAGGCCCCTAATGGTTCGTTAGGTATTGGCACCAAAATCGCTCAGTCGATATTGATGTTGCATCATAGTGTTTTAGAAACAACAAAAGCAGAAAACTCATTTCAGCAAAGTTTCTATTTGCCTTCGGTTTAGCCCTGTCTGTCTTCGATTTAGTTCTAATTTCTTTCGATATCGTTCTACTTGCCGCCGTTCTAGGGGATAGGCGAGTTGTTCTTTGAGTAACGAACAACTCGTTGGGCAGCTTTTAAGTTGAGAAGTTTTTTAAGTTGAAGGGACTTTATGCGTCTTTTTTGACTTCGTTGTCTTCATTGCCTTCATTTAGTTCAGCATAGAAGTGCAGCAACTCTGTTAGCTCTTTTACCCAACCAAATGCTTCTGTCGGTGCTTTCGACAAAATCTTCTCGACTTTGTCACAGTGAGTTTCAAGGCTGATCGCTTGCTCAAGGTTGAACGACATTGCATAGAAGTGCCAAAGCAATAGTCGAGTCATGCGCTCGATGTTTTGTTGTGAGTTATCCGACTCACTAAACGCAAGATTCACTTCACTCAGCGCGATTGCTGTCATTCGCAACATCGCATCAAACTTAGCTGATTGCATACGCTCTTCATTGGTCACTTCTTCTTGTTCGAACGTAAATAGTTCCGTCATTGCATCTTCAGGGACAAGGCGATGAATCATTCTTAAACTAAATTCTTCTAGTTCTTCACGAGGCATGTTGTTTAAGCAAGTTAAAGTGTAATCGCGTTGCATGGTGTTCTCTTGGATCTGCAAAAAGGTCAGACAGTTTAATGGAGAAGCGAGTTCAGAAAAAGAAGATTTTAGATAAGCCTACGTTTGTAGGCTTATCTATTTACTACAAGCCCTAAAATTGATGTTTAGGGGAACTGTATTTAGGTTTGAACGCAGTATCAGGCTTTGCTATGGCTTGGCGGTTGATACTGCATAGACTGGTCGTTTCTCATGAAAATGTTGCTCGCGACCAAGCTGCCGATACAAATTGAACCAAGCGCTAACCAAGTCATCGTATCCGGAATCTCGTTAAACAGTGGGATCGCCAACAACGTTGCAACGGCGGGTGTTGCACTGCCAAAAGCGGCTGAACGCTCTGCTCCTAATGTATTGACAGCATAGAGATAAGTGAATGCCGCTATTAGGCCTGCACCGACGCCTTGCACCGCTGAATGTACGGCAAGCTCTGTGACTGGCCATTGAGCAATTGGAGTGCTCATTAAATGGCTAGGGAGGGTTCCTGTAAGGATAAGGACCAGCAACAGCAAAGTGGAACAGAATGAGATAAAACCTGCACTCACGAGCGCATTAAGGTTGGCAACACGTGCTGAGATGGTAAAAGTCGCCCACATCAAGCTCCCGCACAAAAACAACAAGTGACCTTTGGTGTATTCAAAGTTGAAGCTGCTTAAGCTATTTCCTAGAAACAACAATATCCCGAGTAAAACAAGACCTAAACCAACGACACGGTGTCGGCTAAGCGGTTGTTTAAAAAAGAGTACCGCGATTCCTGTTACGAACAGAGGAAGCGTTCCCGGAACCAAAGCACTCCCGTGTGATACCGGAACAAACTGCATGGCTGTCCCTGCAACGAGTAAATAAGGTAACCCGCACCCCACAAACATACCGGCCAAGTATCGATTTGGGACAGCAGCGATCGTGCTGCGTGCTTTCCACATCAAAGGCAATAGCACCAATGCAGGTATGAGGAATCGAGTCAGTGCGATGTCTGCAGGTGTTAAGTCTGAATTTGCGCCGCCTTTAAGAGAAAGGAAAAAGCTCGCCCAGATGAGCAGAGTGACAATAATAGATAGGTAACCAAGCTTCATAATAAACAAGGAAAGTGGATGATGACTCATTATGGGGTACTTGGTGTGCCACAGGTTGGCAAGTTTTGTTCTAACTTAAGTTATTGTTGATGATTTCTGCTAATATTTCCAAAATTATTAACGAATTTAACCAATGGTCGGTATTTGCTATGGATAGGATTGATAGACATCTTCTTGAGTTGCTTCAGAAAGACGGCAGGCTAACCACGGCTGAGTTAGCTGATGAGGTTGGCTTATCGGCTTCACCGTGCGCGAGGCGCATCAAAAGATTGGAAGAAAAAGGGATTATTGATGGCTATCGTGTGAGCCTGTCACGAGAACAGGTCGGTATCGCAATGAGTGTGTTTGTTGAGGTGAGCTTAAACAACCACCAAGAAGTGTCGATCGATAAATTTGAAAGTGCAATTGTCGAAATGGAAGAGGTCATCAGCTGCCACGTTGTATCCGGAGCTTATGACTATCTTTTAGAAGTTGTCAGTCCAAATCTTATGGCTTATGAAGCATTTACAAGAAAGCTACAGCGTCTCTCTAACGTAAAAGATATACATACTCACCTTGCGATTAGGCAAGTGAAAGGCAATGCGCCACTTCCGGTTTATACTGACTAAGCGACAGGTAGGGGAGACGTCTTTGGATGAAATGAGCTGAAAACGAAATGACTTTCGTTGTTAAACTAGGGGGCCGCTGCTCTTAAAGACTATCGTCAAATACCAGATGCGCAGCAATAAAAAACGGAGCGCCTCGTGAAAGGCACTCCGTATATGATAGGTGCAAAACTTAGTGATACTTAAAGTTAGAGATTGAACAATCCCCAGTTTGAGCGTTAATTCTGAATGAAAAAGCATGTGAATGATAATCCACACCGTCATTCCAAATCGTCTCTCCAAATATCTTACATAGCTCTAGCTCACTTACTGAACCGAACTCTTCCATGTGTTTAGCTACAGATAAAAGTTTACCTCTTATCTCCGCAGTCCATTCCGTGTTACTCAAGCAGTTGAAAGCCATAGTTTTTTGCATATTACCTAGCCAAAATGTTTCTTGTTATTAAGTTATATGAATAATCATGATAACAATTTCTTGGCGTTTGTAAATCTATTTTGTGATGAATATCTCACATACTCGCTTGCATTGGTCGGAAATTGAACTTTATTGTTGATAGTTCGCACATTAGTTTTACAACTTATTGATAAAGCTTTAATTAACGAGTTATCTGACTATTTTGGCTTGAGGGAAGCATATTTATCGGAAAAATCCAGTCGATAAAGCGATGAAACCTAGTAATGTTTTCAGTTTGGGCCATCGTTTGTCGGTTGGTTTGTGTGGCGTGCTTCGTCAATCATCGTGGCTTCTTTGCGGTATTTTGAAGACAGCTGACGGAACTTTTCACTGAGCGTATGGAGATCTTGCGAGAGTGATTGTGAGCTTTGTACATGCACCTGCGCACTTTCTGTCTGTCGCGGTAGCTTTGCGTTGGTGCAATGTTTAGCGACGGCTTGCCAAGAATACGTTAGAGATTCCGCCCCATCTAGCTCGGTAGACACAACGTATGCCTGTTTTAAGAGAACCTCAGAGACATCGTAAGCGGTATTCATATGACTATTGAGCTGTACATTAAACCTTTGTTCGTACTTTGCCCAAAGTTCAATGATCTGCTTTTTGGTGAAGTGTTTGGATAACAGCGTTTGTGATTCATAGGTTGAGAGAACTTGGTTGAATTCTTTAGTGTATTGGTTATACCGCCCTTCAAATGAGAGTTGGCGGTCCAACAGTACTTGCCAGTTTTCACGGTCACAATGGTTTGCTAGCGCGACATTAGCACTCAAAGGTACACTCACAATGATAACCTTCACCCAAAAACTCATGACTCTCCTCTACTTACTGCGTTCTCTATAGAGAGTATAGATGAGCAGCAGCATGAGTTGATGTACACTTGAAAGATACCTAAAACGGAAGAGCTGGTGGATTTGATGAAAAAAGCGCTGATCGCTTTACTTGTGTTGTTAATATTGGGCGGAGGAGCGGCGTATTACTTCTTGGTCATGAATAAAGATCCAATTCCACCAGAGAAAATGGAAGAGCCAGCTGCAGAAGTTGCTCAGCAGTCAGATTCTGACCTCGCACCTATCATGGATCTTCAGCCTGAACCAGAACAGACTGAATTTTACGTTTTAGATAGAAAGCTCGAAGTGGTAGAGCAGCCTGAAATTGATGGGTTGATAACAGATTACCTCTATAAAGGTGAAAAGGTCGAAGTGTTAGAGAAACAAGGCGAATGGGCTCGTATCTCAGATTACATCGTTCTAAAAGAAGGCGGGCCACAGACAGCCGAATGGGTTTCGATGTCTGGTCTATCTAATGATGAAGTGATTATTTCCGAGAAAGAAAGCATAGAGATATTGGATTCATATTTGGTTAAATCCGACGATCTTAAGCTCCATAAAGAGACGTTCCGCAATACGGTTGCAGAGCTGATCTCGGATGGCGAATGTGACCCAAGTGATTTCGAGGAGTTAGGTGGTTGGGTGAAATCGGTGAAGTACAGTGACCGAGATGTCTATTTTATTTATTGCGGCGGACTATCGCTTGAAAATAAAATTTATTTAGATGTAAATACAAATGAAATATTTACGAAGTAGAATCCAACGCCCTATTTGTTAATAATGTTTACTTAAGCCCACTCATAGATTGAATGGGCTTTTTTTATCTATTCATAATGTTCAGCTTTCCAATCCAGAACGCTAATTATATTGAGGTTTATATAGAATGATAAGGAACCATTTATTAATGGCTAATTAGAGTTTCGTTATTATTCTCATGATCAATCATTTCAAATTCCCACACTGCATTCTTCTTGAAACAAGCTGAGAGATATAGGTTTGTCTCGTATTAACAAAGACTTACCTGCTTGGTGATAAAAGTGAAATTAAATAAACCTTATTAAAATCAAAGTATTATGTCGCTTTACATCCATGTAACATTTCATTGGTTTTGGGATGGAAGTCTAGTTTTTAATCATAATACGAAAATATTTTTTATTTGTAATAATAATTTTTGATTTTGAGTTGTAGGGTTTAATTAAAGCAAAACGTAAATTTTAATTATCAACTAAGACATTATCTTATTAACATCATTGTTATTTAATTGCTTGTAAGGGATGGAACCATTAATGAAAAAGCTTGCTTTAATTACAGGGTCAAAAGGCGGTATCGGCTCAGCAATTTCCTCTAAATTAGTTGCAGACGGTTATCGTGTTATCGCGACTTATTTTACTGGAAATTACCAATGTGCACTGGATTGGTTTAACGAGAAACAATTCACTGAAGATCAAGTGAGATTGTTTGAATTAGATGTTACCAATACTGCGGAATGCGCGCTGAGCTTAAGCAAGTTGTTAGAAGAAGAAGGCACGGTGGATGTGCTGGTCAATAACGCCGGTATTACACGTGATAGCGTTTTTAAAAAGATGGATGCCGAAGCGTGGAAAGAGGTGATTGAGACTAACCTCAACAGCCTTTTCAACGTGACACAGCCTCTGTTTGCACCTATGTGCGAAAAGGGTAACTGCCGAGTCATCAACATCTCTTCCGTCAATGGCCTAAAAGGTCAGTTTGGACAAACTAACTACTCGGCAGCAAAAGCTGGAATGATTGGTTTCTCAAAAGCCTTGGCAGCAGAGGGGGCTAGAAGCGGCGTGACGGTAAACGTGGTTGCCCCTGGCTACACCGGCACCCCTATGGTTGAGCAAATGAAGCCTGAAGTACTTGATTCAATTAAAAACCAAATTCCAATGAAACGTTTAGCGACACCTGTAGAAATTGCAGACGCAGTGGGCTTTTTAGCAAGTGAATCTGGCGCGTACATTACAGGCGAAACACTGTCTGTTAATGGCGGCTTGTACATGCACTAATCGGCGAAACTGAAGGGAATGGAATAATGGAAAAAGTATTTATTGTTGCGGCTAAGCGTACTCCTATTGGAGCATTCACCGGGTCGCTAAAAAACGTATCTGCGGGCGAGTTGGCTGGCGTTGCGATCAAAGGCGCGTTGGAGTCCGTAGATCTTTCGTTGGATGCGATTGATGAAGTGATCGTTGGTAATGTGATTTCGGCAGGTCAAGGTATGGGGGTTGCACGGCAGGCTTCCATCTATGCAGGGTTACCTGAGGAAACACCTGCATACGGTGTGAACATGATTTGCGGCAGCGGCATGAAGTCGGTGATGGACGCAGCGGCGCACATCAAAGCACAAGACGCTGAAGTCGTTATTGCGGCGGGTGTTGAGGTGATGTCTCAAATCCCTTTTGTTGTGCCACCGAGTATTCGCAACGGGCACAAGATGGGTGACATCTCTATGAAAGACTTGCTGGTTGGAGATGGATTAACAGATGCGTTCAATCATTATCACATGGGCATGACGGCTGAAAACATCGCCAACGCTTTGAATATTTCGCGTCTCGCACAAGATAACTACGCGTTAGAAAGCCAGCAGAAGGCGGTAGCCGCTATCGAAGCGGGCAAATTCAATGAGCAAATCGTGCCTGTAGAAGTTAAGCAGCGCAGACAAACCGTCACTTTTGATACCGATGAGTATCCGAAGTCAGACGCGACATTCGAAGCTCTACAAAAGCTTCGTCCAGCTTTCGACCGAGAAGGAACGGTCACCGCTGGTAATGCGTCAGGCATCAATGATGGCGCAAGTGCCATCATCTTAGCGTCTGAATCTGCGGTCGTGAAATACGGCCTGACACCACTGGTAGAGCTGAGCAGCTACGCGCAGTCTGGTTTAGATCCCAAAATCATGGGGTTAGGCCCAGTAGAAGCGGTATCTAAAGCGTTAGACAAAGCGGACTTAACTTTAGAAGAAGTCGAGTTGTTTGAGTTGAATGAAGCTTTCGCTGCCCAGGCGTTGGGCGTGATGTATCAGTTGTCTGAACAACACGACCTGCCGCTTGAAGCGTTCAAATCTAAAGTTAATGTCAACGGTGGCGCTATCGCACTTGGTCACCCTCTAGGGGCATCAGGTAACCGAATTATTGTTTCACTCATCCACGAGATGATCGAGCAACATACCAATTATGGTGTTGCTTCGCTTTGTGTGGGCGGGGGAATGGGAACCGCTGTTTTGCTTAAAGGTATTGAGGGTTAGAACCTGACATGCCGCAGGCGATCTAAATTGGTTTTTTAAGCTATTTATTTTTTAACTAATTCTTTATTAAGCTATTTCTTCACTAACTATGTATTCACCAGGAGTTACTTATGTACACGGATATTTTCAAAACAATCACAGACCAAACTGAAAAGCAGTTCGAACCGTACTTGAAATTCAATAAGTTGGTTGCAAAGAACGTTCAAACAATGACTGAACTTCAAATGAATGCTTTGCAGACTTATACCGATATGGGTCTTGCACAAATGAAAGCAGTCAGTGAAATCAAAGACGTAAATAGTCTTACCGCTTTTAACGGTCAGCAACTAACGGCACTCACTCAATTGTCTCAACAGATGATGAGTGATAGCTCAAAAATGCAAGCTGCTGCAAAAGAGTTCAAAGAAGATGTTGAAACACTAACAACTGAAAACTTGAAAACAGTTACACCTGCATAAAACTAGTCGCCATCGAGTTAGTACAGGTTGGCCTGTGCGGCTTGGTGGCGATTTTCCGATTATTGGAGTCATGTTATGTTTCAACACTTCTTTTCGGACTACCTTGTTAAGCTTCAACAAACGAACCAGCAATGGTGGGAAAATTTTGAACAAAACAAGGAAGCCGCGCAATCTCCCCTAAATAAAGCGATGCAAGAATTGAATTTTGAGGATGCATCGAAAATTTTTGAGCAAGCCGCAAACCAACCAGCCGTTCTACTTCAGCTGCAATCCCAATGGTGGGAACAGCAACTGCAAATCTGGCAAAACGCAGCACTGATGGGTAACACTGAAAGCGTTATCACTGAAGATCGTGGTGACAAGCGTTTTATCGATGATGCATGGAAGAACGACCCTTTCTATAGCTTCATCAAGCAATCTTATTTGCTGTTTAGTAAAAGCTATATCGATACCATCAACTCGATTGAAGGCATTGACGAGAAAACCAAAGAGCGTGTTGCGTTCTTTTCGCGTCAGGCAATCAATGCAATGTCCCCAAGCAACTTTATCGCGACCAATCCAGAACTGATGAAACTGACTCTTGAGAGAAATGGCGAGAACCTTCTTGATGGGTTAGAGCAGTTGCAAGCGGACGTGGAAGCGAGTGCTGATATTCTTAAGATCCGCATGACCAACAATAACGCTTTCCGATTAGGTGTTGATGTTGCAAATACTGAAGGTGATGTTGTCTTTCAAAACGAGCTGTTTGAGCTGATTCAGTACCACCCAAAGACACCACAAGTTAATGCGACACCATTGTTGATCGTTCCGCCTTTCATCAATAAGTACTACATTCTCGACCTTCGTGAAAAGAACTCGATGGTACGTTGGTTGCTCGAACAAGGGCATAGCGTATTTATGATGTCTTGGCGTAATCCGGGTGAAGCTCAGAAAGATCAAGAATTCGGAGACTATGTCACGGAAGGTGTTGTTAAGGCGGTTACCGCTATTGAAGACATTACCGGTAAAGAGCAAATCAACGCGGCAGGTTATTGCATTGGCGGTACGGTACTCGCTTCTACGGTGGCTTACTATGCAGCTAAGCGTATGAAGAAACGCATAAAAACGGCGAGCTTCTTTACCACGTTACTAGATTTCTCTCAGCCTGGTGAGGTTGGGGCGTACATCAATGAAACGATAATCGAGGCGATTGAGAAACAGAACAACGCGAAAGGCTACATGGATGGTCGCTCGTTGAGCGTGACGTTCAGTTTGCTTCGAGAGAACAGCTTATACTGGAACTACTATATTGATAACTACCTCAAAGGCAGCAGCCCGATGGAGTTTGATCTATTGTACTGGAACAGTGATAGCACTAACGTCGCGGCTAAATGCCATAACTTCTTGCTACGAGAGCTCTACCTTGAAAACAAACTGGTTCAAGACAAAGGCGTGAAAGTCGGCGGTGTTTGGATTGATTTGAATAAGATCAAAATTCCGAGCTACTTTATCTCGGCCAAAGAAGACCATATTGCTTTGTGGCAAGGGACTTACCGTGGTGCATTGAACACGGGTGGCAACAAAACGTTTGTTCTGGGCGAGTCTGGTCATATCGCAGGCATTGTTAACCATCCAGATAAAAAGAAATACGGCTACTGGTTGAACGACAACCTAGACGACTCTGCTGACGAATGGCTAAACAACGCAAGTCACAACGAAGGCTCATGGTGGACACACTGGGATCAATGGTTACAAGGCTTTGAAGCTGACGAGAAAATAGAACCTTTCAATCAAGGTTCCGAGCTTCATCCTGTGATTGGCAAGGCTCCGGGTAACTATGTAAAACAGGTGCTGCCAATCGTTGATAAAGAAGATGTCGATAAAGAGAACGTCGATCCAGAAGCTTCGGAAAACCAAGCTTAACGTTTTGCCTCTTACTTAACAGTAGAAATACCTTAACAGTAGAAGTAAGAAATGCCAGACAATAAAAAAGCCACTGAATTCAGTGGCTTTTTAGTATCAACTCATCCCAAAGATAATTGGCCTAAGTTGAAGCAATTTCGATTTCTAATCGATTTCTTTGTCTTTAGTCATAGATAAAAGCCAAAGAGATACGGCTGCAACACCTGCAAAGCCACCAAGAATGATAACTGGCATAGCGCTGTAACCTAGGATGTGCCAAATTACGCTTTCTAAAGTACTCATTCAATCGCTCCTTATTGCCAGCCTTCAACGCCGTGCATGTCTGGTAGTTTATGTGCGATACCTTTGTGGCAATCTACACACGTTTTTTCACCAGAAGCTAGCGCAGTTGAGTGTTGTTTCGCACTACGAGGGCTCTGCTCTGAGAAGTCCATGTAATCGAACTGGTGACAGTTACGACACTCAAGTGAGTCATTGCCTTTCATGCGTTTCCACTCACGTTCAGCAAGGTGAGCACGACGTGCTTTAAACTTCTCTTCTGTATCGATGGTTTTCGCAATGAAGTGCGCATACAACTCTTTAGATGCCTGAACCTTACGAACAATTTTATCCGTCCACTCGTGAGGTACGTGACAATCTGAACAGATAGCACGAACGCCTGAGCGGTTAGAGTAGTGAATTGTTTCTTGGATTTCAGCAACAATAGGCGCATGACAACCAGAACAGAACTCTTCCGTGTTGGTTGCTTGCATACCTGTGTTAAATGCACCCCAGAATAAAAGACCGCCAGCGAAACCCAAGAAAAGTACAACGCCTACCGCTGCTTTACTTGGTGTCGCGAGTCTTTTCCAAAACGCTTTAAGTAATTTTATCATATATAGCCTCTCTTACCGTCTGGCTACGATTAACGCAGTGAATCTACAGGTTTGAACTCGTTCTCAACTAGTGGTTTAGCATTAGCTTGAGGTACGTGACACTGTAGACAGAAGTAACGACGAGGTGATACGTCTGCAAGTACCGCATCTTCACGGTTCATGTAGTGAGTTACGCTCACTTTAGTAGCACCCATTTCTTTTGCGTTTTTCCAGCTGTGGCAAGAAAGACACTTGTTAGCGTTAAGAGAAACTTCATAGCTACGAATAGTATGAGGCACTAGAGGTGGTTGGTATACGTAGTCACTCTCAAGTACTTGGTCACGAGGGAACTTTTTGAAGTCATCCGCTGCGCGAGTAGCTTCAAGTTCACTTGCACCACGTAGAGATTCTACGCCACCAATGCCGCCTGGGTTATCCAGTTCAGCTTGAGCTTGAACTGCACCAGCTAGCAAAAGACCAGCTGATAGTAGGGCAGTAATCAGTTTTTTCATGGTTAATTTCTCCGCCTAAAGGCTAATTCTTTGAGTGGACTACTTCGTTCAAAAAGTGATGAAAAAAGTAGTCGCAATATTAAATACGTTAGATCTTGTATCTAGGTTCTAAAAGCGATTGGCGCTTAAGAAACCTTAGTGATCTTAACTGGACACTTCTTGTAATCCGTCTGCTTAGACAGAGGATCCGTTGCATCCAAGATCAACTTGTTGATCAGAATTCTTGCATCAAAGAATGGTACGAATACCAAGCCTTGTGGTGGACGGTTACGACCACGAGTTTCAACACGAACGCGTACTTCACCACGTTTGTTTTCGATAAGAACTTCATCACCACGGCGAAGGCCACGAGCTTTAGCGTCAGCAGGGTGGATGTAACAAAGTGCATCCGGTACTGCTTTGTAAAGTTCTGGTACACGACGAGTCATAGTACCTGTGTGCCAGTGCTCAAGAACACGACCTGTACATAGCCACATATCGTATTCATCGTTTGGTACTTCAGGTGGCGCTTCGTATGGAGCATTGATGATCAGTGCTTTACCATCTGGCTTGCCATAGAAATCCCAATCAGAACCTTTCTTAGCGTATGGATCTGAACCTTCTTTAAAGCGCCAAAGTGTTTCTTTACCGTCAACAACAGGCCAACGTAGACCACGAACTTGATGGTAGCGATCGTATGGTGCTAAATCGTGACCGTGGCCGCGACCAAAGGCTGCGTACTCTTCGAATAGACCTTTTTGAACGTAGAAGCCTTGAGCTTGTGCATCGTCGTTAAGCTCTTGAGCTTCAGACAGTGGGAATGCATCAACGTTGCCGTTTTTGTAAAGTACGTCGTACATGGTTTTGCCACGGTACTCAGGCATTTTCGCAACCAGTTCTTCGCCCCAAACTTCTTCAATAGTGAAGCGCTTAGAGAACTCCATGATTTGCCATAGGTCAGACTTAGCTTCACCTACCGTTTTCACTTGTTGGTACCATGCTTGTGTACGACGCTCTGCGTTACCGTAAGCACCTTCTTTCTCAATCCACATTGCTGTTGGAAGGATAAGGTCAGCCGCTTGAGCTGTTGCTGTTGGGTATGGGTCAGAACATACAATGAAGTTATCTGGGTTACGGTAACCTGGTAGACGTTCAGTGTTGATGTTTGGACCAGCTTGCATGTTGTTGTTACACATTACCCAGTACGCATTGATCTTGCCGTCTTTAAGCATACGGTCTTGAACAACAGCGTGAGCACCCGGTTTAGCAGGGATAGTGCCTTCTGGAAGTTTCCAGATGTCTTCTGCAATCTTACGGTGTTTAGGGTTAGCAACCACCATATCTGCCGGTAGACGGTGAGAGAACGTACCAACTTCACGAGCTGTACCACACGCAGATGGTTGGCCAGTTAGTGAGAATGGGCTGTTACCTGGAGTAGAAATCTTACCTGTTAGAAGGTGGATGTTGTACACAAGGCTGTTCATCCATACACCACGAGTATGTTGGTTCATACCCATAGTCCAAAGTGACATTACTTTGATGTTTGGATCCGCGTATTGCTTAGCCAGCTTGATAAGGTCATCTTGAGATACACCTGACATTTCAGACGCTTTCTCAACGGTGTATTCAGCAACAGAAGCTTTGTAGTTCTCGAAGCTGATATCAGTCATTTTGCCTGAGTTAGGGTTCGCAGCGGCTTGCTGTAGTGGATCGTCGTCACGAAGGCCGTAACCGATGTCTGTCGTTGCTTGTTTGAAGTTCGTGTGTTTGTTCACGAAATCCCAGTTAACCGCATCGTTTTGAATGATGTAGTTAGCAATGAAGTTAGCAATCGCTAGATCTGATTGAGGTTCGAAGATGTAACCCGTGTCTGCAAGCTCAAAAGAACGGTGGTAGTAAGTAGACAATACGTTTACTTTAACGTGTGGGTGGCTTAGACGACGGTCTGTAATACGAGTCCATAGTACTGGGTGCATTTCTGCCATGTTTGAACCCCACAGAACGAATGCGTCTGCGTGTTCAAAATCATCGTAACAGCCCATTGGCTCATCGATACCGAAGGTACGCATGAATGCGCCTACCGCAGAAGCCATACAGTGACGAGCGTTTGGATCGATGTTGTTTGAACGGAAGCCGGCTTTCATCAGCTTAACTGCTGCGTAGCCTTCCATTACAGTCCACTGGCCTGAACCGAACATACCAACACCTGTTGGACCGTTCTTTTTCAGAGCCGCTTTCCATTTCTCAGCCATTACGTCGAAAGCTTGGTCCCAAGATACTGGTGTAAAATCACCATCTTTGTGGAACTCGCCGTCTTTCATACGAAGAAGAGGCTGTTCAAGACGGTCTTTACCGTACATGATTTTTGAAAGGAAGTAGCCTTTAATACAGTTAAGGCCTTTGTTTACAGGTGCTTCTGGGTCGCCTTGAGTCGCAACCACTTTACCGTTTTGAGTACCAACTAGTACCGAACAGCCCGTACCACAAAAACGACAAGGCGCTTTATCCCACGTGATTTTTGTTTGATCAGAGCTAGCAATCAGGTTGGTTGCTGTTGCTGGCAGAGTTACACCTGCAACGGCTGCCGCTGATGCAGCTGCGTTTGCTTTCACAAACGCGCGTCTTGTCATTTTCATACTTCACCCTCAAGTTGAGAATTGTTGCGTCCAGTTTCTAAATCCGTTTCGTCGAGCTCAGTTTCGATTTGGTGATAAACCAAAGCTGTGCCTAAAACGTTCGTAATATTATTAATTTCTTCGATGGTGTCCGTTACAAAACCTTGGTTTTCGGTTTCTAGGACTACTATGATTTTGCCTTCAGGGCTGCTGCCGTAAATCTCTGCGTTATCGAATTTCTCGATTTGTGCTTTGATCTCGTCTAGATGCTCTGGGCTCACATGCACGACTAAACTTGATATATGCACTTCATTTAGTGCCATAAATTGCTCTCGTTATTTTTGTTTTATGCATTACTCACAAGAATAGCTGAAGTAGGGCAAACTGCTACGCAGGCTCCACAACCGTTACACTCATCTAACTCGATTTTTGGTAGAGCAACACTGCCTGCTCTAAGTTGAAATTGAATGGCCATAGGTTCACACATGTCACCACAGCTTCGGCATTCAACATTTTGTTGCGCTAAGCATTTATCAGAGATACTTGCTTTTGCTTGCCAAGGAGTTTCTTCCTTGGGTTTAAAAATTGGTTCAGGACAAACGTCAGCACATTGATAACAAAAAGTGCATTCGTCTTTTGAATAGTCGACAGTAGGAAAACCACCATCGCCTACAATGATTATCTTAGTCTCACAATTTTCGATACATTTACCGCAACGAGTGCAGTCATCTGTAAAGCTTTCTAGGCTGTTAATCCAAGGCAATCGAATCTGGCTTGAATCTACTTTTCGCCTAGAAAATAGGCGTCGTCTCGATAGGTCTACCACTAAATGCCTACTAATGTTGCTAAGATGTTGTAATTGTAGATCATTGTTTTGTTAATATCTTGTCATTTATCCTCACAAGTAGTGTAGTTTTAGAAATATTTGTATAAATACCCCTTAAGGGCTAAATAGGATCCTATATTGTCTTAGATCAATAAATTACGAAGCGTTTGGTCACATATTGAATGGAGCTCTGTTTTTTGATGTGTGACAATAGGTTTCGGACAGCCACTTATATACCTTCAGGATTTTGATTTTGCTTATTAAACCAGTTTCATCTGTAACGAGTACAATAGCTAAATCATTGCTGTCCATACTGCTCCTTTCGGTTGCCACTACTGGTTTTGCTATCTTCACATTGGCGTCAAGTCTCAACGACGCAGAGGCGGTTAACGTGGCCGGCTCAATGCGTATGCAAAGCTATCGTTTAGCGCATGATATTCAAATAGAATCAGTTGATTATGATTCTCATATTCGTGAATTCGAAAGTTCTCTTTATTCCCCATCAATGGCCAACTTGGTCAGTTGGGAAGTTCCTACAGACATCACCGAAGATTACTATTTAATTATTGGTCGTTGGCACGAGCTTAAACAGGTATTAAGCAGCGAAGATCGAAAGCACTATCTCGTATTAGTTGAAAACTTCGTTACTGAAATTGATGGCTTCGTTTTTAAGCTGCAAGAGTTCTCTGAAGATAAGTTGATAAAGTTGGCGTGGGCTGGTGGTATTGGCTTAGGTGGAATTCTCGTCATATCTCTTTTTGTTGTTCACTTTGTCCGTAAACAAGTTGTTAAGCCGTTACATGCACTCGTTGGCGCCAGTCAGCGAATCAAAAACAGTGATTTTGAAGTCGAGTTGAAGGTCACTAACAACAACGAACTGGGTATTTTGACCAAGACATTTAACTCAATGGCGAAAGACTTGGGTGCGCTCTATCGAAATCTTGAAGACGTTGTGGATGCTAAGACAATAGAGCTACAAAATGCTAACCAATCACTCCAAGCGTTGTATCACTCTTCACAAGAGCTGACCGTAACACGTATCGCCCCAGAGAACTTCCGAGCAATCCTCCAACACCTCGTGAGCTTAGAAGGCATCGAATCGTTGAGGCTAGAGATTGTAGACAACTCAGGTCGTTCACTGATTATGGATGAAGGGTACGACTCGAACTTAGACTATGAAAAATTTGAAATGAAGCTGGATGATAATGAGCTTATCTTGGGCTATTTATATTGTTCATATCATCATGGCCATTCAACCAGGACGCTAATTGAGAGTTTTATCCAACTCTTATCGCGAGCTATCTATTATAATCGTGCGCAAAAAAAAGCTGAGCAGCTTATTATTATGGAAGAGCGTGCAACAATTGCACGTGAACTGCATGATTCACTGGCTCAATCACTGTCGTATTTGAAAATCCAAGTGACATTGCTGAAGCGTGTTATTGGCAAACTGCCAGAGCAACAACACCGAGAGCAGTCGGAACAAATAGCGTCGGAAATCGGTAACGGTTTGGCTGATGCCTATACTCAGTTACGAGAGCTACTCACAACATTCAGGTTGACCATAAAAGAGGGCAACTTCGGAGAGGCTTTGAGCACCATGCTTGAAGAACTCAGCGAAAGAACAGAAGCGAAGATTAACCTAACCAATAATCTTTCATCGATTGAGCTTGATGCGCACAGTCAGGTTCACTTGCTTCAATTGATTCGTGAAGCAACAATAAACGCAATAAAACACGCCAATGCCGACTTGATAGATGTATGCTGTATCGATGAGGAAGGTGAAGTATTCGTCGTGATTAAGGATAATGGAGATGGCTTTGACCCAAGTAGTTCGAAGATGAACCACTACGGGATGAGCATTATGCAGGAGCGTGCGGCAAGACTGAATGGCGACTTAACGATTGAAGCAGCTCAAGGTGAAGGCTGTACAGTCATATTGAAATATAAAAGTTTGAAGGAAGTTAAAGTTGACGATTTGTAAAGTAATGCTGGTTGATGATCATCCATTGATGCGCAGAGGTATAAGCCAATTACTGAGCTTTGAAGATGAATTCGAAGTGATTGCAGAAGCAAGTAACGGTACTGAAGCGGTCGCTCTTGCCCATGAAGAAGAACCTGATTTGATCCTTTTGGATCTTAATATGAAAGGCATGTCTGGCCTTGACACGTTAAAGGCACTTCGTACTGATGGCTCAAGCGCTAACATCGTTATTCTAACGGTTTCTGACAGCCCTGCAGATATTGAAGCAATTGTAAAAGCGGGCGCTGATGGTTACTTGCTTAAAGACACTGAACCCGATGAACTTATCGAATTACTGAAACAAGCTCACCATGGCGACAAAGCCTACAGCAGTGTTGTATCTCGCTACTTAAATGATGCTGAGAGCCGCAACGACATCTTCGACCAACTGACTGAACGTGAAATGCAGATCCTTCAAGAAGTTGCAAAAGGTTACCGCAACAAGCAGATCGCAGACCATCTGTTCATTTCTGAATCGACAGTTAAGGTACATATGAAGAGTTTGCTGAAAAAGCTACAAGTTCCTTCACGTACTGCAGCAACGGTTCTGTACCTAGAACGCTATGGTGATATGAAGTAGGGCTTGTTCCTTTGAAATAAAACTATTTCAAGCCGTACTGTTGGTTGTAAATGTTAGGGGCAAATAACGCGAGGTTTTAACGACAGTTTCTCGTGATTACTTTTAATTTAGCATCTAAATAGCCTCTAATGATTTTGAACACGTGACATGAAAAAAGGCGCTGAACTTATTAAGTTCAGCGCCTTTTTGTTAGGGCATTTTATATCCAAATAATCATGTCTGTTTTACTGACAATTAAGCTGCCATTGGTACTAGAACAAGCGTACCGAAGATAACCGTGATAAGACCACAGATTACAGGGACAGAAGTACGTTTTACTACTTCAAATGGGCTGATCTTACCCATACCAGATGTCGCGACAATTACACCAGAGACTGGCGAGATGGTACGACCTAGGTTCGATGCTTGAAGCATTGGGATGATTAGGAACGCAGGGTTCAAGCCCATTTTCGCAGCCAGTGACGGAGCCAGTTCTACGAATGCATAGAACGGTGCGTTACCAGAACCTGTCGCGATAGCCGCTGCAACCGTTAGACCCGTTAGGATAAGCATTAACGCGATGCCGCCGGCGCCAGCTGACTCAGCAAGACCGATTAGGTTATCAATCGCACCAATAGACATTAGGCCTTGAGCAAATACGCCCGCCGCAACCAACAGCATTACCACGCCTTTGAATGCTTCTGCCATGCCTTGGTAGCAAGAGTCTAGATCTTCTAGCGTCTTTTCGCCGTCGAACTTCTTCACAACGTAATCGATGATTGCGCCCACGAAGATAGAGCCCACGACGATGGTGTAGATATCAAGTGAAAGGCCTGGAATCGTACGGCCATTAAATAGGAATACACCGATGATAGGCAGGAATGGCAGTGCAGCGTAGAAAGCGGGTGCCGTTGTTTCAATGTCTGAAACGTCTACTTTTTCCATTGGTGTGTTTTCTTTCTTATCCAGATACTTGTTCCAGAAGAAAGCGGCCGCAGCCATCACGATGATTGCACAGATAGAAACAGGTAGTACCGTTTGAACGGCAAACACATCAAGAGACATGCCTGATTTTTCAGCTGCAATAACCACATCACCAGAGGTTGGTGAAAGAATGATTGCTGCAGGTGACGCACAAACTGCAACCGCTGCCGGGCGTGAAATACCCATTGCCGTCATCATTGGGAATAGGGTAGCCATCAATAGCACACCAAGGCCTGTTGCAGAACTTACTGCTAGAGACATTAGACACGCTACGATGTAAGCCGCAACAAGAAGAACGTATGGAGATTTGATAGCAGCAAGCGGTTTAGAAAATTGTTTCACTACCACGTTGTTTGCGCCGATGTGCGTCATGTAAGAAGCAAAACCACAAAGAAGCATGATTTGCATGCCTAGGCCGCCTCCACGGTACTGAAGCATGTACTTAACAAATTCTAGTGAGTCGGTAACCATGTTACCTGTTGAAGCGACCTTAGCTGGTAAGACTGTGTGACCAATAAGGCCAGTAATAAGAAGTAGGGCAAGGCCAGCAGTTAGTAATACGCCTGCTGCTTTATAGCCTTTCACAATAAAGTAACCAACAGCGATAGTAATCACTAATCCGATCAAGAGCTCTAACATAGAAATCTCCACAAAGTTTAAAAAATATAAGAAAGTGTTTCAGAATATGACAATGAATGTACAGAAAACTGCACTGTGGCACGAGGCATAGTTGAGGTTGATATGATCTAAGACAAACATTTTTTTCGATGTTAATTGTGGTTGTAAATCGTGATTAACTACTGTTATTCAGATGTTAATAAACAAATTTTGTAGCTTGTTAGAATATAACTTGGATCACTTTTGGTTGTTCTAGTTGCATATGGATGCGTTGTTTTATAAACCGTGAGTGTTTTTTGTACTTTGGAAGGAAATGTGTAACGAAGTGGGTATTTATCGGAGTAAAGAGGTGAGAATCTTAGCTTTGACGCTTGCTGACGTTTAACGCCTACTTATTTGCCTAAGTAAGCGTTAAAACACAAGCTAGCACTAAAATATAATTAGGGTTAAAAATAGCGAGTGAGTTTAGTTCATATCAACGTCAGGAATGTCATTTGAATACGTTGACAGCTCAGAGCAGACTACCTTCTTACAAAAATGAATCATCCCATAACGCGTCACCAGTAAAAACTCTTCTCTATTCAATGGAATGTAAGGCATGGCGTCAGACGATAGTGTAGAACCTTCACTTATCATGACTTTTTCGTAAAACGACAACTCGCGATTCGGGATGATTTGCTGGTGTTGGTTCTCATCCAGTGAGATGTCGTGTTGAGTGACAGAGTAAGATCCTGATGACGTAAAACCGACTTGCTTGGTCGACACGTATAATAGGTCATAACTGTCATTCTTCTTAAATTCGATGTTAATAGAAGACTGGTTATGAATCATATTATTGGACGGGTTAATAATTGATGCTGTATTTGCTAAATAATGTCCTTCAAGGTGTGATTTAGGAATAAAAGTAGAAAGCCAGCCGACTAATACGCCAAGCAGTACCACAAAAATTGCTGTATTCGTTTTGTTATTCACAAGTCACTCCTATAAATCCTGCTGGAAAGCTCAGAGATTTTCCTGAATTATCGATGATAATTTTTCGTCCCTTATATTCATAAAGCGTGACGTTGAATAACTCGTTAAAAGTGAATTCGTCGGATTCGATTTTACAAGAGATAAAATGCTGACCCACGAGATCTTCGCCTAGGCTATTTCTATCTAAATAAGAAAACAAATAATGGGATAAACCCGCAGTCACTACAAATAATGCAATCAGTGCTAATACACTGTTTGTTTTTTTCGTAGCGGCCGTTTTCTCGGTTGTTGAATTTTCTGTCGCGATGCTATCTGTCGCTGTGTTGTCTTCAGGTTGTTCCGTTTCTTGTTTGGGTTGCGATTGAATTTTGCTCAGCGCGCGTTCTTTGTCTTGTGTCACTTGTCCTGCAAATCGGTAGCCTTTACCGCGCTCAGTGACGATGATCATCCCACTCTTATCTTCTAACGCTTTTCGGCAAATCGAGATGGTCTGCATTAGGCTGCCATCTTCAACGTATATACCCTTAGACACCCACACCTGTTCAATAAGAACTTGGCGAGTGATCACCTCATTAGGTCTCGAGATAAAAAACTTAAGCAGCTCTGATTCATTAGAACCTATTGGGTAGGTACGGCCCGTCTTAAAGTGATGGATTTCACTCTCTTCTAAATTGACCTGTATATCATCATTGATAATAAATTCAGCAGACATCTGGGTTCTCATTGTTATAAGCGTTCTAACCTAAATATAACAAATCTTACAACAAACATAAACTTACTGATTTCATCGTCTTTGATGTTTAAGTAGCTGAATTTATGTTGATTGTTAACCTAATTAGATTTCCTTATATACCTTTTTGAGGTTGTTTAATGCGGTTTCAGGTGCTTGCCGTTAGTAGCTATTGGATCATTAACGGGTGACGCTGATTTAGTGGGTGTGGGTTAACTGCTCAAATTTCTTACGTAGTTTTATCAACGTGTCATTCCAACTCTGTGTTGCCTTGCTCTCTGCGAATAAAAGTCGAGTTTACCTCCGACTCAATCGGCAACTCAAATAACGATAAATCGCATGACCACACCAGTTAAATGCGAAAGCTACGAAGGAGCTGTTTTGAAAGATTTCAATAAGCCATATATATGTGGACTAATTACGCTTGCCTTACTCGGCTGTCAGTCTGAAGACTCGACTCAAGATGCCGTTTCGGTATTGGTTCCCTACAACATTAATGAATTACCAAAACCGAATGATGGTTATGGGTATGACGACGATGGAACAATATCGGGAGTCGGTGAAGACGTTGCCGCAATGTCATCGACCAATGATGCTTATTATCAGGACTACAATAATTCATACGCAGCCCTAGACGGCTGGGGACTTTGTGCAGAACCGATTTTAATTCCACTACAAAGTGTTAATTCTGATAAGCGTTATCCACTCAATAACGAAACCTTAGCCGGGAATGTTGTATTAATTGATGACCTAACAGGTGAGGAAGTTGTCACTCAAATATCAGCTGATGGTTCCAATATTAAAATCCAATGTGAATCAGGCTTAGTCGAAAATCGTACTTATTCGATTGTAGTAACGGATGGGGTAAAAACTGAATTTAATGAGCCTTTAAAATCAGATGCTAGCTTTGATGATTTGATTTATTCAGAAGTTCCATTAAATAACGAAAAAGAAGAAGTTCTTCAAGAGCAAGTATTAAGCGCTATTGACTCCTATTATGCGTTATATCCAGAGAAGGGTATTCCTGTATATGCGGCACAATTTAAAACTCAGAGTTCTTATGCTCCCTTGGATGCGATGAGAAATAATCACGTTAATTTCCATACTAAATTCTTAGATGGTGTTGAAAAGGTTAACGAGTTTAATAGTGATTACAACCAATACTCAAAGAAGTTAAGAATACCGTCTTATCTACCTTTTACTCAAGAAAGAGAATCTGAGTGCATCATCGATGAGTTTGATCCAAAAGAAAACTGTCCTCCGCTATATGAATGGATTACCAATACTGAAGGTGGTTTCCCTACCGCAGCAATGCCAGAGCCTAAAGTAGTCGAATTCCTCGACATAACTGCTGACATCTACCTGCCTAATTATGGTGATATACCTAGACCGAAAGATACGTCGATTGGGTTCCCGACTGCGATATTCATCCACGGTGTTACTGCGGAGCGCGGCACTGCTTCTTTGATGGCTGCGGAATATACAAAAAAAGGTTACGCCGTTGTTGCTATCGATATGCCGTATCACGGGGAAAGAATGCGCTATGACAGCACTGATACGGACCCTAATGATGACGAAGAAACAGGAGTAGAAATTAGTGCTCGAGCAAACAAGGCGTTCTTCATCAATATTGATTCCCCTTTGGCGCTTCGTTCGAACCTGCAGCAGTCTGTTTCTGACTTTCTGGGTCTTCGTTATGCGCTAAGCCAAGAAGATTGGGTGAAAAAAGATGATGTCCACTTAATTGGACAATCGTTGGGTGGAATCATGTCGGTGATGGTCAGTGAATTCAGTCAAGCGTCTCGAGAACTTACGGCTAACTCAGACTTTGCTTTCAATACCGTGAACTTTGTTGTTCCGGGGCAGGGGCTAACCAATTTGGTTCTGTCTTCTCAAACCTTAGGTCCTGAAATGTCAGAAGGGGTTAAGAAATCCCCAGATGTTCAGCGCGGCATTGCTGAAACGGTCATACCTGATATCTGTACCATAGAGGCAACAAATCAGCAGTGCATTGAAGCTCTTAGAGAATTTGTAGAGCTTTCATCTGATAACGCGCTGCTTGTTAGTCAGCTAGAGAACGACATCTTCGATTTGGTTGTGACAGACCTTAAACAAGGAGTTCAAGCAACAATTGATAGTGCAGACCCTGCTAGCTTCATCTCTCGTCAAGTTCAGGCTGAGCAACCGACTCTTTTATTAGCTGCAGTTGGAGATTGCGGCGAAACCTGTGACGTTGGCGTTGATTACGTTCCTGATAGCGTAATTCCTAATACCGCGCCAGATAATATTCGAACTGGCACAGAGCCCTTAATTACTGCTCTTGGCTTAGACCCAATAACGGGTACAAAGCGTGATCAGATCGAACTCGGTGGAGTCATAAGAACGACAACCGGTGGACACGGTACGTATTTGTTTCCTTATGAAGGCCCCGTTGATGAAAATGGCCTACCGGGTATGCCAGGCGAAAATATGGCAGATGTACGTGAAGCCGTGACAACCCAACAATTAGCTGTTGCTTCGATGGTGATGACTGACGGTTCGCTTGTTGTCATTAATAACGAAGATCATATCGAAACAGAGGTGCCTCAAGATGAAGAATAAACTCATATTGGGCACCGCAGCTGCTCTCATTCCTTGTTTAACAAACGCCGCAGGATTCCAACTTAACGCACAATCAGCAACGGGTTTAGGCCGTGCATTCGCGGGTGATGCTGTTATGGCCGATAGTGCGGCAATTGTGGCTAAGAACAGCGCTGCGATGGCTTACATAAAGCAACCAACACTCTCTGTCGGCGCTATCTATATCGATAGTGGTATTGATGTGTCGAGTGTTAGCTACACGCCAATGATTGGTGATACTGAAATGTTAGATGACCAATCATTAGACGCAGGGACATTAGTTCCGAACATTCATTATGTGCATCCTATCGAAGGTTCTAAGTTTACCTTGGGCGCAACAGTCCATTCCAATTTCGGTACTGACGTTGAGTTTGACGAGTCGTTCGAAGCGGATGAGTTCGGAGGGAAAACAGCGCTTTCCAGTATCAATGTTGGTTTCGCTGTGGCTTACGAGTTGTCTGAAAAAATCAATTTGGGCGCAGGGCTAGATGTTATTTACGGCGAGGGAGAGATATACCGTCAAAACTTGTTAAATGTAGATGCAGACGGTTTCGGTCTGGGTGCAAATGTTGGTGCGACTTACCAAGTCAATGAACATAACAAGTTTGGTATTAGTTACCGTTACAGCCCAGATATCGAAGTGGAAGGTGACATTACCAAAGGCGGCGTCCCTGCCGACAAGATGAACGTACCTCTACCAGACACTCTAGAGTTTTCCGGTTGGCACCAGCTCAACGAACAGTGGGCTTTCCATTACAGCTTGCAGTGGGTGAACTGGTCTGAATTTGACTCGCTAACATCTGACTCTTATGACGACTCTATTAAAGAGTATCAATGGAAAGATGCAGGACATATTTCCGTCGGTGGTACGTACACCATGTCGAAAGACATCGTTCTACGAGCGGGTTACATGTACGACATTTCCCCAACTGACGAACTCACATCTCTCTCTATTCCTGATGTTAACCGTCACTGGTTAACAGTCGGAGGGACGTATAACTTCACCGATGCCAGTTCTGTGGACGTTGGAGTCGGATTTATCATCGGAGAATCACAAGATATTGACGAAAACCTGACGACGATTCCAGGAACGAGTTCCAATATAACTGCTGATGTGACTGCCGATGCTCTCTTGCTTGGTGTTCAATATCAACATCGTTTTTAACTTTTACTTTGGAGTTCAGAACGTAAAAATTTAGGAATCATATAAAAATTGCAGGGCTCGACAGTGAGTTGAGCCCTTTTCTCATTATTAGCTGTTTTAGCATTATTTAAATAGCTGGAAGCTCATTAAGTAAGAAATAGCTGCTTAGAAAAACGTTTTAATTCAGACGAATTCAACGGTTATGGTTATTAAAAATGAAATTTACAAAGCTTAGCAAAACAATCTGTTTGGCACTGTTTGCCTTACATATCTCTCCATCGTTTGCCCAAGACTCAAACTTGATTCCTGTGACTATCGAAAAAGCGCACAAACAAGCATTCACATCTTCAATCAACGAGGTTGGCAAAATCAGGGCAACGGATTCTGCTGCATTGACATTCAGTGCCTCCGACAAAATTCTCAATATCCATTTCAAAGATGGAGATTCAGTTAAAAAAGGCGAGTTGATCGCTCAATTGGACAATACCAAAGCGAAAGCCGATCTAGACAAAGCAAGAAGCTCTCTAGCGTTAGCAAAGTCGAAATTAAAGCGAGTACAAGAATTACTAAAGAAACAGCCTGACTCTATGTCTCAACAAGATGTTGAAGAACTGGGAGAGCAGGCGAATTTAGCTGCGGCTGATTTCCGTCAGAAAGAAGCGCTGATGAATGACTATTTATTGGTAGCACCATTTGATGGGCAGCTAACTAACTTCACCCACTCAGTGGGCAGTAAGATTGATGGCACAACCGCGTTGGTCAGTTTGATCAAACTCGATCCTGTCGAAGTTCAGTATTCCATTGGACAATCGGATCTAGGCAACGCAAAACTTGGACAGAATGTCTCAATCCAAGTTGATGCTTTTGTCGATGAAGCATTTTCTGGTGTGGTGGATTACATTGCCCCCGCGGTTGATGAGAGTTCAGGTCGCGTAGAAGTACACGCGCACGTGACCAATCCAGATCATCGTTTAGTTCCGGGCATGTTTGCCAAAGTAAGCCAAATGACGAGCGAAGACACGACTCAAATGGTGGTTTCCCAAAATTCCGTTCAAGCAAAAAATGCACAACGTTTTGTATGGATTGTGAATGGCGAAAAAATCGAGCAACGCATTGTTGAATTGGGCGTGAACACTAACGATGGGTACGTCGTTGTAGAAAGCGGATTGAAACTGGGTGATCAGGTCGTAGTGACGGGACAACAGAACCTAAAGAAAGCGTCTCTAGTTAAGGTAATGAACCCTAATGCGGAGCAGAAAACGGTTGAGTTAATAACGGAGCCGGTAGATAAAGTGGTCACTAAGCAGACCGTTAAACCCGAGGTAGCAAAGACCGAAACACAGATTGATGAAGCACATCCGGTTGAGCCTTCGGTTGATTGGACGGAGGCAACAAAAGGTATAGACGAAGCGATCAATGAAAACAGCGAGCAAGCAGAGACTAGCGCGACTGTTGAGGATTCATCGAGCGAAAGTCTAAACAAGGAAACTCACAGCAAGGAAACTTTAAGCAAGCAAACCCAAAGCAAGGAAGCCGTAACAAAGGAGAATCTGAATGAAGCTTCCTGAGATTTGTATCAAGCACCCTGTGTTTGCGTCTGTTCTGAGTATTACCATTGTTTTGCTTGGGCTTTTGTCGTTTCAAAAGCTCTCAATCCAATACTTTCCTGAACATAAAACGCCCTCAGCAACGGTAACCGCTGCGATCAATGGTGCCAGTGCTGAGTTCATGTCGCGCAATGTGGCAGATAAACTGATCACGGCGGCAACGGGCTTAGACAGCGTGAAAACCATGACGACCGACTGTCAGGAAGGAACGTGTAATCTAAAAATCATGTTTGAAGATGACATTAATGACGTCGAATACACGAGCTTGATGAACAACCTGCGTAGCAGTGTTGAAGCGATTGGTGATTTCCCTCCTAGTATGACGGATAAGCCAACGGTAACGGATGACTCTTCTGATACCAGCATGCCGAGTAACATCATCACGTTTGTGAATACCGGCAAGATGTCTAAGCAAGACATGTATGACTATATTAGCCAGCAAGTCGTGCCCCAGTTTAAGCACATACAAGGTGTGGGTGGGATTTGGGGGCCGTATGGTGGCAGTGAAAAAGCGGTTCGTGTGTGGTTACAACCTGATCGAATGATGGCGCTTAACATGAGTGCGTCAGACGTGGTCGGTACATTAAGCTCATACAACGCGACGTTTACCGCGGGTACTATCAAAGGTCAGGTGCGAGATTTCTCCATTAACCCAGTCAACCAAGTGACCAGTGTTGATGATGTGCGAGATTTGGTGGTTCGTGTCGATAACGGCAAGATCATTCGTGTCGGAGATATTGCTGAAGTCAAAATGGGCGAAGAGAGCCTTACGCCGAGCATTCTTCGTGTAGATGACAACTTAGCGATGTCGATTCAGGTACTGCCACTGAAAAGTGAAAACCCAGTGACGGTTGCCAATAAGGTTAAGAAGCAAATAGACGTGATTCAACCTCAGTTGCCTGAAGGCATTGAGATGAAGATGGTCTACAACCAAGCTGATTTCATTAAAACCGCAATTGACGAAGGCTTCATGACTTTAGTTGAAGCGATTGTTCTGGTTTCAGCGGTCGTGGTTTTGTTCCTTGGTTCTGTTCGTGTCGCTTCGATTCCGATCATTACCATCCCAGTGTGTGTGATAGGTGTATTTGCCGTCATGCATCTACTTGGGTTTAGTATCAACGTTCTGACTATCTTGGCCATCATTCTTGCAATTGGTTTAGTTGTCGATGATGCCATTGTTGTGGCTGAAAACTGTTACCGACATATCGAAGAGGGCGAAACCCCTTTTAATGCTGCAATCAAAGGGTGTCGAGAGATCGTTTTTCCTGTGATAGCGATGACGCTCACGTTAGCGGTCGTGTATCTACCTATTGGCCTGATGTCGGGCTTAACCGCCGATCTATTTAGACAATTTGCTTTCACTTTAGCAGCTGCAGTGATCATCTCAGGGTTTGTTGCTTTAACGCTCTCGCCCATGATGTGTGCTTACTTAATGAAGCCAGTTACAAAGCCAGCAAGGTGGTACAAAAAAGTTGATGCGAAGCTGAATGTTCTGTCTGACTTGTACACCAAAGAACTGGGCAAATGGTTTGAGCGTAAAACACTGATGAGTAGTATTGCTTTGGTGTTGATTGCTCTGTCTGTTTTGGCAGTTTGGAAAATGCCTCAAGTGCTACTTCCAACCGAAGACACTGGTTTTGTCGAGGTGACTTCAACGCCACCAACAGGGGTAGGGCGTCAGTATCACCTCGACAACAACGAGCAACTTAACAGTGTGTTCAAAGGTGATCGTTCGGTAGAGGCAAACTTGTCTTACATCGAAGGGACTCCGACTAATCACGTTTTATTGAAATCATGGGGCGAACGTGACCAGTCAGCTGATGAACTGGTTAACGAGTTTATCGCCAAAGCGCAAAGTTCGGTCTCTGCTTATGGCATGTCTTTCAAGGTTCGCTCGGCAGATAACTTAAGCATAGCGACTAATATGATCCTTGAGCTGACGACGGTTAACCGCGACACCTCGGTGTTGTCTGAAACCGCAAGTGAGGTCGTTGAGGCGCTTGAGGGTTATGAGGGCGTGACCAACATTAAAAATTCGATGTTACGCGACCAATTACGTTATGACTTGTCGATTGACCGTAATGCGATTGTGTTGTCTGGTGTTGATTACAGTAACGTAACCAACGCGTTATCGACCTTCCTTGGTTCTGTGAAAGCGGCAGATTTGCAAGCCGATGATGGTTATACATACCCCATTCAAGTTCAAGTTAACCGAAAGGATCTCGGCGACTTTAAGGTTCTCGATAAGCTGTATGTGGATTCACAGTCGGGGCAAAGGCTTCCTTTGTCTCAGTTTGTATCAATCAAACAAGTGACATCGGAATCTAACTTTAAGACGTTCATGGGTAAAGATAGCGCTGAAATTACCGCAGATTTGATGCCCGGATACACGGCGAGTGATGTGAAAGCCTACATTGATGATACGGTTCCAAGCTTATTGAAACCGGCGCAGAGCTACGAATTCAATGGAATTGTAAAAGACTTAGTTGATTCAACAGCGGGCGCACAAGTGCTGTTCGTATTAGCGTTGATTTTCATCTTCTTGATATTGGCCGCGCAGTTTGAAAGCTTTGTCGACCCAATGATCATCTTGCTGACGGTGCCATTGTGTATCGTGGGTGCGATTTTGACACTGTCGGTATTTGGTCAAAGTCTCAATATTTATTCGAAGATCGGGCTACTGACATTGGTTGGCCTAGTGACCAAACACGGTATTTTGCTGGTGGAGTTTGCCAACGAAAAACGCAAATCTGGCGTGAGTGCCAAAGAAGCGGCGATCAGCAGTGCGCGTTCAAGGCTGCGTCCTATCTTGATGACCTCATTGACGATGATCCTTGGTTCATTGCCATTGGCATTAGCAGATGGTCCGGGTTCATTAGGTCGAATCAATATTGGTTTGGTGTTGGTCGGAGGTTTGACAGCCGGAACCTTCTTCTCACTGTTCTTAGTGCCAGTGGCTTACGTTGGTATGGCGAATCTAAAACAGATGGACATACTGACTCGGTTGAGAACGAAAACCGCATAACTCGCTATATAGATTGACGAGTCAATTGAAGTGAAAACTAAAACGCGCCTACCATGACCATGGTGGGCGCGTTTGTATTTATTCTCTCAATTGCCATGAAAGGCTAAGAGAGTTTGTATCATTTAACATGGTACGAAACTATCTAGAACGGCCCGAAGCTGTCCAGAACGGTACGAAGCTGTCTAGAGCGGTACGAAACAGTCTAGAACGGCGAAAAATCGTCATGTACCACGGTTGGTACCGTCCAACGTTGATGCGCATCTATAGGCTCTGGTAGCGAATTGTGGTGTGGTATTTGTCCACGGTCTCCATACAACCACAATACCAAGTTCGAACGTTCACCACTTGTTATCGGCAGCGCCGCATGTGCGACGTTTCCTCGATGAATCATAGCGACACCGGGCGTGAATGTCGTTTCGTTCATCTTACCCGTAGCAGGGTCATAAAAATTAAGTTCTGACCCTGAAAACTCTTCATCTGGCATATTTACGTTAATGTTGAGCGTGACAGAAGACGCATCAGTATGGAGACGTAAAGAGGTATCTTTGTTCGCTTGATACTGAATCGAGAACCCAAAAGTTTGTGTATCGTAGCCCATGATTTCTGGGAACAATAAACGAGCGATAGGGCGCATGTAACTGTCGAGTAAATCTCGGTAAAACGCTTGGAAACTTGGCGCTGCTAAATAACCTTCTGAACGGCTGTCTAACATCGCTCCACCACGGTTAAGCACTATGCCATATGGTGGGCGCAGCGGAATTTGTGCGTTAGAGACCGCTTCCAAGTAATCACGCAACTCAGCGAGACGTTCAGCATCAAAGAACTGGAACTTAAATACTCCAGGAGAGATCTCTTCGAGCAAGTCTTTTACCGCGATTTCATTCGTTGGATTTTGCCAAGCTTCTCTGACAGCTTCACGCAGGCGGGCATCTAACAGCGAATCATCGAAATCCAATTGGCTGCCTTCCGCACTTGCTTCCCATTCTTTCCAAGCCTCGCTGAACAAGCCCTTATTGTTGTTCCAAAACTGTTGTACAGAAGGAGCTCGTTGAAGCATCGCTTCTCGTGTCGGTAAATCGATGGCCCGTGCGCGCTCTAGTTGATTAGATAACATAATGTGTTCGCTCCTTTTGTTTGCTTGCGACCAATCTATTACACCAAGGTTTGTAGATAAACGGGGTGCAGGGCAAAACAGAATTAACGTTTTCTATATAATCAAATAGCGGCTTAGCGGTTCTGCTTAAGTCAATAAGCGGCAGGAATAGTAGTGATGAACAAATTACGGAGTGATGGGAAGCTTAGACGAACATGCAAATCCTTTTGCAAGTTCGATGGGGGAAGCGTTATTTAGAAATCGTAGTTTAGATTCATTGAACTGTAGATTTCAGCGTTACTTTGGTCTGACGCAACCGTAGTATTGTAAATGTATTCGGTATCAAACGTGAGTGCCAAATTGCCCATCAGAATGTTCTTCAAATAGCCCTTTAGGTTGTAGTTGGTATTCTCTTCACCGTAAGCCATGTTAGCCGTTGCCCCCATAGAAAACGTTTCTGTTAGGGTTAATGATCCATCAATATTGGCATTGACGATCAGTTCATAGTTCTCTTTGTTTGGAAACTCTTCATCAGAAGACTGTCGCTTACTGATTCGGTAACCCGGACCGGCAGATCCTTGGAGTTTGATTCTTTCAGTATCATAAAAGTGGCGACCCAGTCCTGTAGCCGTTATGAATTGCTTACGATAAGTACCAAAGTGGTCGTGTTCAAAACGTGTTGTGGCGACCAAATAGGTGACTTCGTTCAGGTCATAGCTAATGCCATAGTTGGTGGTATAGCGATTGGTGCCGTCTTCATCGTTTTCAGCATCGGTATAGTAGGTATCAAATTGAACTCGTTGGCCCCAGTTCTCTTTTTTGTATCCAACAGAGATTCCAGAGTTGATCGACAAAGATGAGCTTGTGTTTTGTGAGTAGATAAATCCGAGCTTAGTCAGGGTCGTAAAAGGGGATTCTTCAGCTTCTTCTTTTAACTCAGAAGCTTCGCTTAATACGACGTCGTCCTCGAGTACAACTTCTTCAACCTCATCTCCAAATACGGGCATAGAGAACGCGATGAGAAATAAAGGCAGTTTTGCTAGGGAACGTGTGTATAAAACTGTGCTTGTTAATGGGCGCGTTGTTTGTGAGATAGTGTGTGTCGACATAATGGTTTGGTTTATAAAGTGATTTAACACGACGAACGTAAGGTTAGCCGTGAATAGTAGTCAATGATTGAATCGAAAATTGGATTGATTTAAGACGCGATAGGCAAAGGCGAGAAGATGGTTTTAATCGCAGAAAACCCGTTGCCTCGATGAGGGTTGAAATCTTCAATATGCACAAAGAATTCAAGTATCTCAGAGGGTTTATCATCTTCGATTAATAGGAACTCGAGTAATCCCTGTTCGACATGGCATGAAACAATGGTCTCACTCGAATAGTCAGCTAGAACCTGTTCAACATTGATTAAGACGCTGGTCTCAGGCAAGACGTTGAAAGCATCTTGCGCGCATTTAAGAATACAGCTGCACACATACTCACGATATAAGGTGTTGCTTTCAGAAAGAGGCATCGTTTCAAGCTTCACTTCGCCTTGGCACAATACCTTTTTCTCTTTAGGGATGACGTTGTGCTTATTAACCTGAATATTGACTTCTAATAGGTGCCCATTCTTATAGGTATTAAAGTTATGGTTTATCAGCTTGGTGTCGACTACAGCGGCGTTAATCGAGTTCTGCTGCGCTTCTGAAAGGGCAGAAAGCTTGGCGCCACTATCGTTGTTTAAAATGCCTTTCGACAACTGATTACCTTTGGCCCAGTAGCTGTAGTGTTGAACCCAACTTACAAACTCAGTTTTGTATTGTTCGATGTCTTTTTCGGCCGCACGCTCAATATTGTTGGTGAGGGTGTACAACTTCGACTTGCTGCCCAGCAACATATCTAGCCAGTTAGGCTTGTACTCATCGAGTGCTTCCATGGCTTTGACTTTATGATCGAATCGGACCGTTGGCATTGCCGGCGCAGGTTCCATCGCAATCGACTCCCAATTCATTTTTGGGGTCGGAATGGTATGCACGGATTGGATTAAGTGGAGGTGCTGATTGAATAAGCTCACTTCGCTTACCGCGTCCTCAAGTTGTTTGGTATTCATTTACATTCCTGTCGACTGTTGTTCTTGTCATTTGGCGCTTAGTTTATGTTCAAAGCGCGCGAACAGTATTTAAATGAACGTGAATGATCTTTCGTGAGGTTGCTTGATATTGGTTTAGGATTATTTTGGGGAGAAAGCTAGGTTCATGATTGAAATAACAGCACAGAAACACAGAGAACAAGGCGATCTCTGTGCTGGTCAATTTGCTATTATAGAAACTCGCTGATGGGTATTATCTTTGGCGTCTTGCGACCAAAGTAAATCGGTAATCGTTAGACGTGAAGTAGTTACGGCTGTATTCAAACACCGTGTTATTGGCAAGGTAACCGCGAGTACGTTTTTCAATGATAGGCTGAGCTGGGTCAATACCTAGCTGTTTCGCAACATCTTCAGGCGGAAGAATCGGCACCAATTCTTGCTCACTTCTATCAATCACCATGCCTTTGGTGTTCTCAATAAAGTCGTACTTTGATGTCTGCATCACTTGATAGGTGAGATCTGGGAATAAGGCAACAGGTAACCAAGTTTCTTCAACCGTGATTGGATTGTTGTCTATGAAACGAACACGCTTTACGTAGAAAACCAATTCGCCTTCTTTGATATCTAAATGTTCAGACATCGCCAAAGAACACGGCTTCATTTCGAAGGCCAGAACTTCACTGTGTGTAACCACATCCAAATGCGCCCACTTTTCTTGAAAGCTCGACTGTTTGTAGATGTCGTAATTGATCTTGTTCTCTTTGACGTAAGTACCGCTACCTTGAACGCTTTCCAGCTCATCGTTTTCGATCAGTAGTTTCAGCGCCTGTCTAACCGTTACACGACTTACCGAGAATACTTCACGCAATTGCGCTTCCGTTGGGAGTGCTTCTCCAACTTTATATTCACCAGAACTGATCTTTTCTCTTATTGCATCGGCGATTTGGCGATACATAGGGAGTCTTGCCATTTTTGCCTCATTTGTGCGCTAGAACAACTAGACTTTGATTAACAACCTGTACCTTAAATACGTAAATTTGCTCTATATAAGCCTTGCTTTAAAGGTTAGTGTGAGCGTCGTATCGGCGTTTTGTAGTACATATAATACAAATTAAACGATACATAACAAGCTTTCTTAAAGGATTTTCCAATACGATTAAATACAAATTAAATACAAATATGTATTGGTGAGATCGTGATCACGGATTAAATGTCTTGAAGTTGTATTATTCTTCTCGTCGACAGGGACGACTGTCGTACTAATCCGTGACTATGGGACAAAGGTTATGAAACTTACTACTCTAACGAATAAGTCGCTCGTAAATCTGCAAACTAAGTTTAGCAGTCGAGAAGAAGCGATTTACGCACTTGCTGACCAACTGGATCAGCAAGGCAAACTGCATAACAAGCAAGAGTATCTTGATGCAGTATTTGCTCGTGAAGAGCAAGGCCCGACAGCGCTTGGCGAAGGCCTAGCAGTACCGCATGGCAAGACTGACGCGGTTAAAGAAGCTGGCTTCGCTGTAGCAACGCTTAAAGAAGACATGAAATGGAAAGGCTTGGATGAAGACGAAGATGTAAATCTTATCTTCCTAATTGCGATTCCAAATGCAGAAGCGGGTTCTACCCACATGCATCTGCTCACTGCATTGACAACTACATTGGTTGACGACGATGTTCGCGAAGCGGTATTAAAAGCGACAACCGCTGAAGAAATCTTTGTGCTTCTTGATGGCGACAATCAACAAGAAGAAAAACAAGACAACTTAGATACAAATGCACCGACAATTGTATGTGTTACTGCTTGCCCTGCAGGCATTGCTCATACCTATATGGCGGCAGAATATCTTGAAAAGGCGGGCAAAAAGCTTGGCTATAATGTGCATGTTGAAAAACAAGGCGCAAACGGTATTGAAGATCGCTTAACTGCGGAACAACTTAATAATGCTGTGGCGTGTGTGTTTGCTGCTGAAGTTGCGATTAAAGAATCTGAGCGCTTTAATGGCATTCCTCGTGTTGAAACCCCAGTTGCAGAACCGATTAAACACGGTGAACGCATTCTAAATGAAGCAATTGAAGAGTCGAAAAAAGGCAACGGTGCAGAGCGTAAAGTTGCTACTGATGACAAACCGAAGAAACTGCCACTGAAAACTGAGCTTAAACAAGCACTGCTTTCTGGTATTTCTTACGCGGTTCCTCTTATCGTTGCTGGTGGTACTGTTCTTGCGGTTGCTGTTCTTATCGCGCAAATTTTTGACCTGCAAGAGCTCTACGCAACAAAAGATTCTTGGCTATGGATGTATCGCAAACTAGGTGGCGGCCTACTGGGTACATTGATGGTGCCAGTATTGGCGGCTTACACAGCTTACTCATTAGCAGACAAACCCGCACTTGGTCCTGGTTTTGCCGCAGGTATTGCAGCAAACATCATTGGCTCTGGTTTCCTAGGCGGTGTTGTTGGTGGTTTGATTGCTGGTTACGTGATGCGTTGGGTAAAAGAGCATGTTCGCTTAGGCCCTGCGTTTAACGGCTTCCTTACTTTCTACCTTTATCCGGTGATCGGTACTTTGGTGGCAGGTAGCTTGATGCTATTTGTTATCGGTAAACCTGTAGCGTTCCTAAACCAAGGCCTAACGGACTGGTTGAACGGTATGTCTGGCACCAATGCGCTGTTATTGGGTGCGATTCTTGGTCTGTTTGTATCATTCGACTTAGGTGGTCCGGTAAACAAAGCCGCTTACGCATTCTGTTTAGGTGCAATGGCGAACGGTGTTTATGGCCCATACGCAATCTTTGGTTCAGTAAAAATGGTATCGGCGTTCACCGTAACGGCTTCAACCATGATTGCTCCACGCCTATTCAAAGACTTTGAGATTGAAACCGGTAAATCAACTTGGCTACTTGGCCTAGCGGGTATTACTGAAGGTGCAATCCCAATGGCGATTGAAGATCCAATCCGTGTAATCGGTTCATTCCTACTAGGCTCTGTGGTTACAGGCGCGATGGTTGGTGCGGCAGGTATCGGTCTATCGACTCCGGGTGCAGGTATTTTCTCTATCTTCTTGTTACACGATTCAGGTTTGGGCGCATTCTCTGCTGCTGCAATCTGGTTCGGTGCTGCGATTGTCGGCACAGTGATTTCAACTGTTACTCTTCTGATGTGGCGTGGTCATGCTGTAAAAAAGGGTAAGTTTGAAGCAAGTACTGCAACACAGAACTAACTAAATTTTGAGCTAACTTCTAACTCGCAATTAGAACACCATATAAAAAATAACGAACAACTTGGCTGTCCTAAATACCTGTGCTCCTAACGGTTTTATTCACACAGATTCTGGGTGTGGTTTTCTGCACCCTAAATTTAGTGGCAGCCAATTTTAACCCCTTGAAAAACTTTAATTTAGTCGTATTTGGGTTCGAACTTTAGTTTTACTCGAAGCGACACATTTAGGTAAATGATTATGACTACATCACGCGTACATATTACTCCACACATGCACTGGGATCGTGAATGGTATTTCACAACAGAAGAGTCTCGCATTCTTCTTGTGAACAACATGGAAGAAATCATGAACCGTCTGGAGAGTGATCCAGAATACAAATACTACGTTCTAGATGGTCAAACCGCTGTTCTAGAAGACTACTTTGCGATCAAACCAGAGAACACAGAACGCGTAAAAGCATTGGTTGAAGCGGGCAAGCTTATTATTGGCCCTTGGTATTCTCAAACCGACACAATGCAAGTTTCTGGTGAGTCGATTGTGCGTAACATGATGTATGGCATTCGTGACTGTATGAAATTTGGCGATGCAATGAAGATCGGTTACCTACCAGATTCATTCAGCATGAGCTCACAGCTGCCGATGATCTACAACGGTTTCGACATCACGCGTGCAATGTTCTGGCGTGGTTGTTCAGAGCGTCATGGCACGAATAAAACAGAATTCTTATGGCAGTCTAATGACGGCAGTGAAGTGACTGCACAAGTGCTTCCACTGGGTTACGCGATTGGTAAATACCTTCCGCAAGATGAAGAAGGTCTACGCGCTCGTTTAGATAAGTACTTCCCAGTGCTAGAAAAACCATCGGTAACGAAAGACATCCTATTACCGAACGGCCACGATCAAATGCCGATTCAGAAAGACATCTTTGAAGTTATGGACAAACTTCGCGAAATCTACCCAGATCGCGAATTTTCAATGAGCCGCTTTGAAGAAGTATTCGAAAAAGTAGAAGCAGCACGCGACCAACTCGACACAATCAAAGGCGAGTTCAACGACGGTAAATACATGCGTGTTCACCGTACGATCTCTTCTACGCGTATGGACATCAAACTGATCCACGCAGAAATCGAAAACAAGATTGTAAACATCTTGGAGCCTCTAGCGTCTATCGCTTGGACATTAGGCTTCGAATACCACCATGGTTTGATTGAGAAAATGTGGAAAGAGAGCATGAAGAACCACGCTCATGACTCGATTGGTTGCTGCTGTTCAGACAAGGTTCACGCTGAAATCCTAAACCGTTACATCCTTGCGGACGACATGGCGACCAACCTGATTCATTTCTACAAGCGTAAGATTGTTGACCATATGCCGGATCGCGAAGGTTGCGACAAACTGGCGATGTTTAACCTTTCTCCGTACGAGCGTGAAGAAGTGGTGAACACAACCATTACTATCCGTGCTCAAGAATTTTCAATCTTTGATGAAAACGAAAACCCAGTTGAGTACTTCATCCAAGACAAGCGCCAAATTGACCCAGGTAAAGTAGACCGCCAAATCGTTCACTACGGTAACTACGACCCGTTCATGGAGTTTGATATTCAAATCAAACGCACTGTTCCAGCTATGGGCTTCACCACGTTACATATCCAAGGTAACGAGAAGGGCGCTGTAAAAGTTGCCGAGCAAAAGGACTACCTATTAGAAAACGAGTACTACCGAATCAATGTGAACGACAACGGTACTCTGACTATTTTCGATAAAGAGACAGAGCAAGTGTTCGACCAAGTACTTCGTTTGGAAGACGGTTCTGATGACGGCGATGAGTACGATTACTCTCCATCTCGTCAAGAATGGTTACTGTACTCAGACGAGTTCCCAGTCGAAACATCGATTGACCACCAAGGCTTCCAATCGGTAGCGAACATCGCTTTCCGAATGAACGTACCTGCAAACCTTGCAGAGCGTGAAGAACGCACGGGTCAAAACGGATTCGTTGAAGCGCAATGCCAAGTGGTATTGAAGCAAGGTTCTCGCCGCATTGAAGTACGTATGGAACTAGACAACCAAGCCGACGACCACCGTGTACGTGTCTTAGTACCAACGCCATTCGTTTCTGAAACTGTGGTTGCGGATAACCAGTTCGGTTGTATTACTCGACCAACCAATGACCCAGCAATGGCGGTTTGGGAAGAAGAGAAGTGGAAAGAAGCACCGGTTCCGGTTTACCAACTGATGAACTTCGCTGCGCTAGAAAACGGTAACGCAGGCATGGCAATCATGTCGAATGGTCTACGTGAATTTGAAGTGATTGCGTCTCAAGGTGACGAAAACCGAGATACCTTCGCACTGACACTATTCCGCGGTATCGGCGTGTTAGGTAAAGAAGAGCTATTGCTTCGTCCGGGTCGTCCTTCAGGTATCAAGATCCCGACACCAGATTCACAAGTGCGCGGCAAGTTAGTGTGTGAATTCACGCTGTGTGGCTTCTCTGGTAACCACATTGACGCGAACATCATGGCGCAAGCACGTGACAATGTCACTCAGATCGAATGCTACAACAAGATCCCTTACAACGCGATGAAGCTGAATGTGGGTGAGCAAAACCTACCAATGAGCTTCTGCTTGCTATCGAAGCAACAAGCAGGTGCGGTACTAAGCGTACTTAAGAAAGCGGAAGACGAAGATGCGTTGATCATGCGTGTCTACAACCCGGCAGAAACAGGTTCAGTGTCAGATTCAATCACCTTCACTCAAACCGTTTCGAGTTGGAAAGAGACAAGCATGGACGAGCGAGTACGCGAAGGTGATGTAGCAACAGAAACCTTTGGCGACTTATCTTTTGGTGAATTGGCATCTTGCCAAGCAAAAACATTCCAAATCAAATTCTAATTTCAATCACCCGCTCACCTTGGTGGGCGGGAATGGTGAACGACAATGAAAATTGTAATTGCCCCCGATTCATTTAAAGAATCACTCGGCGCTCATCAAGTTGCGTCTTGTATTGAGCGTGGATTTGCTGACGTTTTCCCTCACGCAGAGTTTGTGAAAATGCCACTCGCCGATGGCGGAGAAGGCACGGTAGACGTGTTGTTAGACGCGCTCAATGGTAAGAAGCAAGGGCTGCAAACGACGGATCCAATCGGACGTGAATGCACGGCTTACTGGGCTTCACTTGTACAACAGGTTGATGGAAAAAGCGTAAACGCTGCCTTGGTAGAGTTTGCCCAAGCGTCGGGTTTAGACCGATTAACCGTAGAAGAAAGATCACCTCTCAAAGCATCGTCTTACGGCACAGGGTTGCTGATTCGAGATGCGCTAGATAAAGGCGTGGAACAAATCATCATTGGTCTGGGCGGCAGCGCAACCAACGATGCAGGTGCTGGCATTTTACAAGCGTTGGGAGGCAAGCTATTAGACAAGCAAGGCAACGAGTTATCTGGTGGCGGCGCCGAATTAAGTCAACTAGCAAACATCGATCTTGATGGGCTACATCCGAGATGTAAAGAAGTGACGTTCGTGGTCGCATGTGATGTGAATAATCCACTGTGTGGTGAAAGCGGAGCCAGTGCCGTGTTTGGTCCACAGAAGGGAGCATCAAAAGCTCAAGTTGAACAACTTGATATTGCGATCGGTCACTTTGCCGATATCGCTCAAGCACATACGGGTACTAATCATCGCGACACAGCTGGTTTTGGTGCGGCTGGTGGTACACCTCTGGGGTTAAGTCTTGCATTCAATATCCAAATTAAAGCGGGTATTGAGATGGTATTAGATGCTTTGGATGCAGATAAGGTTCTTGAAGGTGCTTCACTGGTCGTGACCGGAGAGGGGCAGATGGACAACCAAACACTGCAAGGTAAAACACCTTTCGGTATCGCTCAGAGAGCTCAAAAGCTGAGTATTCCAACCATTGGAATTGCGGGCTCTTTGGGGAAAGACGTTGAAAAGCTTTACGGCTCAATGTCTAGCTTATTTGGAACCGTACGTTCACCTCAGTCTTTAGACCAAGTTTTATCAGAAGCGAATCAAAACCTGACTCGTACTGCCCGTAATATCGCCGCCACGCTCAAGCTTGGCTGCCAGATTTTTAATGAGAAGTAATTATGTCTCTATTTAAACTCGAAAACGTTATTCAAAACTACGCATGGGGAAGCAAAGACTCCATCAACCAACTGTTTGGTATTGTGAACCCAAACCAAGAACCTCAAGCAGAGATTTGGATGGGTGCTCATCCTAATGGTTGCTCAAAAGTAGGCGATACCGGTGAGCCGCTTTCTCACATGATTGATGAAAATAGAATCGATGTCTTAGGTGGGTACACGGCGGCACGTTTCGGTGAACTACCTTTCTTATTTAAGGTGTTAGCCGCTGAAACACCGTTGTCGATTCAGGTTCATCCGAATAAGCGTAAATCTGAATTAGGTTTTGAGCGAGAGAATGCACTTGGCATCCCTTTGAATGCGTCCAATCGAAACTACAAAGATCCAAACCACAAGCCTGAGTTGGTTTATGCGTTGACCTTCTACAAAGCGATGAATGGCTTTCGTCCAATCGACGATATTATTGCCTTGTTCGAAGAAGCAGATATTCCTTCGTTAGCGATTGAGCGTAATGTACTAAAAGCCAATGCCGACAGTGATTCTTTGAAGTCTTTCTTTAGCGCAATTATGTCTCTTGAAGGTGACCGTAAGGCCTCTGCGCTTAATGAGCTTTATGCCGCGCATGCGCGACCAGCCAAAACGGCCATGGGGCGTGAAGCTCTGCAATACAGCATTGAATTCAAACAGCACTATCCGGGTGATATTGGTTTGTTTGCACCATTGATGCTCAACACGGTTGAACTGGCGCCCGGTGAAGCGATGTTCCTGTTCGCAGAAACACCTCACGCTTATGTTCAAGGCACAGGCTTGGAGATCATGGCAAACTCAGACAATGTGCTGCGTGCAGGTCTCACACCCAAATACATAGACGTTCGGGAGCTTATCGACAACACGATCTTTGAGCCGATTAAGCCAGAAGATATTCGCCTTAAGCCTGTATTGAAAGAGGGTAAGATGAGCTATCCGATTCCAGTGGATGACTTTGGCTTTGATATCTTATCTGCGACTGATGAGAGCAAGTCACAGTATTTACGTAGCGCGGAGATCTTGTTTTGTGTGGAAGGAGAGGCGACCGTCACTTCAGAAGGACGTACAGTATCTCTTAAGCCCGGAGAATCGGTCTTTGTAAGTAGTAATTCAAGTGTTTACCAATATCAAGGGAATGGCATTTTGGCTCGTGCTTTTAACTAGTGCCCCCGTGCTAGTTAAAGCAAAAGAAATGTCAGAGTGCCACTGTAAAGAGGCACTCAATATTGGATTGATGGTTGTTATACCAATCACAGTAAGTAAGTGATCAGAAATAGCGCAGGAAAAAGACTTGAGAACAAGGCAGAATTTTTCGATAAGTAGTTATTCTACAATCAAAAATTCTAACGCAGTTATCGAGTTTTTGAACCAGCTAGGCTGACAGTTATTTACTACGATTGGTATTATCTATCTGTCTTTGACAGTCATGATTATTGACCATACCCGCTACTCTGGCGGGTTTTTTCATTATTAGAATGAGCAGATATAAGCTTGTAGAAACGAAAAACCCTGCGATCAGAGCAGGGTTTTCTATTGAATCAGTACTGAGTGACAGGTTAGGCAATGTGAGTCATTTTATTAAGCACAAAGGTTTCGATACAATCTTCAGTCGCAGCCATGTACTCGGCGATGTGTTGGCTCGCTAAGTGTTTCTCTAGATGAGCTTCAGACTCCCAGTTCTCATGAAAAACGAAGTGAGCAGGGTTACTGTTATCTTGGTGCAGATCGTAATTTATACAACCATCTTCAACACGGGTTTTGTCGATCAATTTAATCATCTCTGATTTCACTAGCTCAATCTTATCTTCTTTAGAGACGATTGTTGCAATAATCGTTAGCTTGCCCATTCTTTATTCCTCGGTGTTCCACTCAATAAGTGCAAGTAATATAAGTATAAATTCAGATTGAAAAAAGAGTTCTGGGATCCAATAACTATGGTTCTTGGCATCCACAATTCAAGTTGAAAGCCAAAAGCTAGTGGCGATTAGGTTACTCTCATTAAAAAGCCCCCATGGCAAGATGAGGGCTTCTTAGATCTCAATTAATTGGGTTAGTTACTGAAATCAGCTTTGATCCAAACCATACGGTGATCTGAAGAAACATCCTTTCCGTTACCATAATCACCAATTCGTGAGTCATTGAATAGCTTGCGTCCTTCTTCGTACGAAGCTGACCAATAAACACCAGATTCAACAATGTTCAGTGAAGCTGACGGCAGTGCGTAATCAACAGCAAGTCCAAACGTCGAAGTGATACGGTTTGGCTTTGGGTGAGATGATGATTTATCGACAGCATGCTCAGCAGCACCGTAACTTGTCGGATACAAGCTGCCATTGGTGACATCTTGGTTAACTAATGCATCGTTGTGCAAGTCTTGCATCACAGAACTAATACCGTCGCCATCTACTGGGTCTAGGTTTTGATCGCCCATCATGACAAAGTGTTGCCCTTGCTCAAGGCCACCCGTTTTTCCAGAGTCGTCATAGATAAACGATTTGTTCTGGATATATTGGTGCCAGAAGTCTACTTCGGCTGCGTTCTGTTCAATGTTCTTACCTACATCGAAAGCAGGCGGAGTAGGGTGTGACATCAGTAAGTGAACAGTTTCTGTACCATCTTTGGTTGGGATGAGGATTGGCGCATCAACGTGGTTCTTTGAAGACAAGCGAACTTCTGCCCATTCGTCGTTCGTGTACCACTCATCGCCGCAAACCATACCTGTTGGGAACTTACTAGGATCGTCGCAAACAGTGATTGTTGGAATAGTAGCACCTTCGAGATCTTTCCATTTAAACTCTTGGAATGTACGCGTGTTGGCTGTGTCGATTTCATATTTTGACATCAGAGCAAATGCGTATTGCCCATGATACAAACCGAAGCCCCACGCATCTCCTGGCAGTGTTCCAGCGTTACCATCATTGTCTAAATCAAAACCAAATTCGTTTAGTAAACCTGTATTAGTTGAGTAGCTTTCAAAGTATGGGTATGAGATTGGCTCTAAGTTTGCGTCGCCACCTGCACCTTCAATACTTTGAGCGACAGAGAGATAGTTCTTTTGAAAACCTTCTAGCGCTGATTTATCAGTACCTGTGCCGTCATTGTTAAATTCAGCCATCATAAGCACGTCAGGGCGATTCTTTTGAATCACAGCTGCGACGTTGCGGATCTGAATAACTTTTGCTGCCGTTTCTTTGTCAGCGTCATCAATCGTGTTATCCAAATAGTCGGTCACTAGTTTTGTTTGAGCGCTTGGCTCAATCTGCATTTCCGTTACAAGGTCTTGGAAGGTGGCACGATCAAAAGACAAGTTGTAAGTCGCGATCTTTACTTCTTCAGGTTGAACGTAATCTGTGTCACTACTGCACCCGATCAAAAGTGCGGAAGAGATGGCGAAAGCGATAGATGTTTTTAACATTTTCATAAAATGGGTCCGCTAATTGCTGAAAGAATTTTGGGACGCGCATGTTATGGGATGGGTATCGTTCTGTAAGTGACATTTGTCACAGCAAGCTCTATAGGTTGACATCTTGTTGCAGCGAAAGTGTGACATTTGGAACTGGTGTCTGTTATTAGAATAAAGACTTAAAATTCATGTATTTAATTAGATCTGTGAAATAAAAATGCCCTTATCGGAAGATAAGGGCATTTGAATAAGAATCAAACAGTGTTGTTATTGGGGTGTTAAGCGTATTGCTTTACTTTAAGCATATTGTTCCACTGTCATCGCCCAATTTTTCTTCTGCTGTTCAAAATTCATTTTGATTTGTTGGTAACGAACCTTAAGTACTGAGTGTTCGTACTTTTTCACAACGTCTTCGCGTTTACTTTCAATTAGCTGCTTTTTGACTTCGTAGTATTCGTTCATGTTTGAGACAAGCGCATCGAACTCTTGTTGAAGCTTTTCCGCGATTTGTTGCTTATCGGCACGGTGCATGATTTTTTGTTGCGTGCGCTTTAATAACATTGATGCTTCAGCTTTTTCAATACGAGCTTGTGGTGTTTTCTTAAGCTTGCTTGCTAAGCCCATTAAAGAAGCACTCTTAATCAACCATTTTGTTGGATCGTATTGCCACCAGTAGATGCCGTTACGGTAGTCGTTCTCAAATATGTGGTGGAAGTTGTGGTAGCCTTCGCCAAAAGTGAGCACCGCTAGCACACCGTTGTCACGCGCTGTGTTTTTGTCGGTAAAAGGTTGACTACCCCAGATGTGAGCAAGAGAGTTAATGAAGAATGTGGTGTGGTGGTTGAGGACCAAACGAACTGCACCCACAATTAACAACATGCCAAGCACGTCACCGTAAATTACACCTAATGCGATTGGAACACCGAAGTTCATAAGCAGTGCCAATAAAACGTAATGCTTGTGCTGCCACATAACAATCTTATCTTTTTTCAGGTCGCGACAATTTTCGTAATCTGTGTACATTGCAGTGTTGTAATTACGAATCATCCAGCCGATGTGCGAATACCAAAAGCCACGCTTTGCTGAGTATGGGTCTTTGTCGTTGTTATCGACATGCTTGTGGTGCACACGGTGATCAGAAGACCAGTGTAGCGCGCTGTTTTGTAGAGCAAATGCGCCACCTAATGCAAATAGAAATCTTAGGCTTGAATGCGCTTCAAATGCTTTGTGTGACCATAAGCGGTGATAACCCGTCGTGATAGAAAGGTTACAGAACGTAAAACAGATCGCTAGCCATATCCAGTGCTCCATACCATAGCCAAAAAAGTAGCCATAAACGGGAGCCGCGACAACAGCTAACAGCATGCTAAAAGAGAATACAAAAATATTGAGCCAGATTAGTGGTGGCTTTTTTGTTGATGGTTTTTCGGCACTATTCATTAGTAAATTTCCATTGAGCTTACATCTGTTCGCTAGAATATCAGCGTACACGTGTAAGTCAATATTGAAAGTGTAAACGTGTATTAGTATGTTTTGCTTAAATATTGTATAAAGGTAGTGTGAAATGTAGTAGCAAGTCATAAATGGAAGTACTAAGGGCTAATAAATGGAAATTAAGGTAGCTGAATATAAAGATTATGAGCGGATTGCCCAATTACACGCGGATAGCTGGAAGCTATATTACCGTGGCATTCTTGCTGATGATTACCTAGAAAATGATGTTTTGGAGGACAGATCTGTTATTTGGCAGACTCGTTTAATTAATCCTCCTTTCAACCAACATGTTTTATTGCTTGAAGAAGGCGGTTTACTGGTTGGTTTCGTCTGCGCGTTTGGTAATCACAACTTTGAACGTGGTACGTTCATTGATGCGTTACACGTAGACAATAATTACCACGGTCGTGGTGTTGGCAAGCGTCTATTGTCTGAATTGTCAAAGTGGTTGCAGCAATACTATTCTGATTCGGGGCTTTACCTAGAGGTGATGTCTGAGAACCACCAAGCGATTGCTTTTTATCAGGCGATTGGTGGCAAAGAAGAACTAGAGCAAGTTTGGAACGCACCATGTGGCAGCCAAGTGAATGAAAAAGTGATTTCTTGGAGCTCTCCCGTTGAACTTGAACAGAAAACAGCGAGCGTTGTGTATTCTTAGTAGATTCTTGTTGAGTACTGGTTGTTTGCTGAGTAGCAGGTTCTTAACTAAGCTATTTTAAAGCACAAGAACAAAGACAAAAGCCCCGAGCATTCAATTGTTCGGGGCTTTTTTGATTGGATTAATGGTCGTTATAATGAATCGCTAGGGCGCGTGAAATGCTGGGCGATTAATCACTCCATGTGATCTTATTTCTACCGCTCTTCTTCGAAATGTAGAGTGCTTGATCGGCATCGTCGATAAGCTGCTCGACAGAACCGAGGGCTTGAGGTGCATGTTTCACACCGATTGAAATCGTTACTTCTAACCTAAGGCGAGAAGGGGATTCTAAAAGGGAATTAACGAGCGATTCAATTGAAGCCTCAGTTTCTCCTTGGACCATCACCAAAAACTCTTCGCCGCCGTATCGAAAGCAGTTACTGCTGGTTGGTAGCCTTTTTTGAATCTCATCGGCCAGTTCTTTGATCACCATATCACCCATTTGGTGGCCGTAGGTGTCGTTAATCGATTTGAAATGATCAATATCTATCATTATCGATGTAATGGATAACTGACGGTCTATGCTTGGTTCGATCACCTGATGAAGATAAAGGCGGTTGTAGCAACCCGTTAGCGCATCTTGATAAGAAAGGGCTTCAAACATATTAGATTGCTTGCGGAGTTGTATTGCTTGTTTACGAAGCTGTTCGGATTGAGTAAATCGTTTATGCACTTCGAAATCTCGTCTTAAACAAGAAGCCGCAATAAGAATATAAGCTGAAGCGTATACGGAAATGGTTTCTATTTCGTGACTAGGCTCTGCTTCATAAAGCTGAGGGGCAAGGCCAACGAGATAAGCCAAAAAGATAAATGACAGCGTAGAGATGCTGTATTTAACAGACAGTCTTGAAAAGGTTCCGATGTAGATCATTACGAGAATGATGCCACCTTGGTAATCGAAATTACTCAGCTCGATAGCGAGTCGGCCGACATAGACCAAGAAAAGCGAGCTAATTACAAGGAATGTACTTTCTATGAGTTCTAAAACGTTGGGTTTATTTGTAATGCAGTATCTGGCGACAGCCATCATCAATAGAAAAAGTAAGACTCGGAAAATGATAGGTGTTACACACTCTGTACCAAAGTGAATGTAGTCGGTAACAATGAAAGCACAGAATATTGAGATCGGGATGTAGATGAAATTTATGTACGGCAAATAAATTTCATTATCGAAATAGGTTTTAAATCTTTGATTCTTGAACCCAGAATAAGAGCGCATTGAGAAACTAGCCGAAATGAATACACAATAATTTGCGTAGTATGTCACAGTCTTTGGGATTGTAAATGACCATTTCTATATATTTGTCAGTATGTTAGCTAGATCAACAAACGGTACAAGGCAATATTCACGCTCTATTATCGGTAGAACGTGAATATCTTAGAGGCTAGTGTAAGAGTGGTTAACAGAAACTAATGGAGTTTAACAAAAACTAATAGCGATTAGCGCTTGTTCTTTAAGTAACGCTTACGACGTTCTTCTTTCTTCTTAATCTGTTGCTCAGCTTTCAGTGCAGCCGCTTCTTCTACTTCAACCAACTCTTTGGTGATCATCTCTGGTAGTTCTAGCGTTACTTTGCCTAAAGTACCGCTGCGAAGTTCGTGAAGAAGGATTTCAGAACACTTGTGAATGTCTATATGACCGCCAGCACGAAGTGCACCACGCTTACGACCAATCGCTTCCATCAATTCGATGTCAGAGTCTGGCAGCTCTTCAATTTGGTAGCGTTCTTGTAAAAGGTGAGGGTACTGCTTAGCTAGGTATTCTACTGTGTAGAATGCCACTTCGTCGTATTCCATTGCTGTATCTTTTACCGCACCAGTCGCAGCTAAACGGAAGCCGCTGTGTGGGTTTTCTACTTTAGGCCAAAGGATCCCAGGAGTATCTGAAAGGATCACGCCGTTTTGCAGGTTGATACGTTGTTGGCGACGAGTTACCGCAGGTTGGTTACCCGTTACCGCAATCGTACGTCCAGCCAAGCAATTGATAATGGTCGATTTACCCACGTTAGGGATACCCATAATCATTGTTCGAATGTTCTTGCCCATTTGCTCACGGTGCGGTGCCAGTTTACGTACTAGCTCCATCACGTGGTTAACTTCTTCTTTTACGCTGGTGGTAATGGCAATCGCTTTAACGCCTTGCTCTTTCTCGAAGTGTTCAATCCAACGTTCAGTAAGCTCAGGATCGGCAAGGTCGCGCTTGTTCAACACTTTTACACAAGGCTTATCGCCGCGCAGTGAAGAGATCATTGGGTTTTCACTACTGAACGGGATACGAGCGTCCAGTACTTCGATGATCACATCAACCTGTGGGATAACTTCTTCGATTTCTTTGCGGGCTTTATGCATGTGACCCGGAAACCATTGAATAGACATAGAGATAAACCTTGATAAATATATTTGCTGCACATTGTAAGGGTTCGCTAGGGCGTGTAAAGCGCTATATCGCCTAGAAACACAAGAGTCAACCACCTTAGGCTAAACGATTGGAGTTCTATTTTGAAAAATTCACTAGTACATTTTGATTTTGAAACGCATGACTGTTTTTCTATTCCCGCTAATCTGAGATTAAGCCTGATACCTAAAATTATCATCAAGTGGGTGTGTTTTGTGATAATAATTTGATTTAGATTTAGTTGAGAGTTTACGAATTGATGAGTAGTTTAATATTTGATTATAAGGACATTTTTATAAACCAGTCATGCATTAACCTCCGATTAAGACCGTTGGTATTCCCATAATAATTGTGCCAACATGTGCGGTAAGATCACCCATTCTGGCAGCGGGCTTATTATTGACTAACACTGTCGCACTACCTTTTACCACACCGTCTGGTGGGCCTACACAAATACATATTTTCCCCAGCGTTGCTGCTGGAAAATTACCGATCAATACCGTTGTGGACAATGGGAGTAACGGTCCACTTACATGAGGAGTAGGGACAAGGTCAGGGTCTGCATTGGGCGCATATGCATGTCAGTGGCTCTTACAGCAGGTAGCATTTAGGACTCCAACACTTGCTTTCCGGTATTGGATCTATTACCACCTTGGGCAATGTTTAGACCCATTTCGATAAATAGCTCGTAACGTTGTTTTGCTTGTTCACCTTCAGGTAAAACAGCTGTAAGGTTGATACTGCCCGCAGCGGCTTGAGCATACAAATATTGTGGCGGGGGAACGATTGGATCAGACGGGGCCGTCATGCTACCACCCCTCCCAAAAGCAGCTTGGGCTGCCCACTTGCGCTTGCGTCAAGTCCGGCCTTGATAGCACTATTTCCTGCTTGACGGCTATTTGTTTCATCGGGAACATGAACCCAAGCTTTTGCTGACTGAATCGCTTCATTCTCAACTGAGTTCCAATCCAATTTAGCTGACGCGCAGCATGTTGCCCACCATACCGACTCTCGGACAGGTAATGCATGGACAAGATACGTGACGGCATCAGGTAACAGCTCTTGTATCACTAACATTCATTGTAAACTGCCTTGAGAACAATGTAAGGGCTCTAATCTTATTTTTGAACTGAATGTCGATTGTTTTGGTTTTCCAGATAACGAGTATATCAAAATGGAAGCCGATCCAATGTGGATCTAAATTGAAAATCTTTGATGATCTTACAGCGACTTTGAAAGTAACGGTTGTATTGGCCAAGTCATTAAATAGCTTGATTATTTAAAGTTTGAGTTAGAGACGGCAACTTATTTCCCTAGTTAGCTAATTGGTCAGTTTTTGATTGTTTTATATAAGGAAATATTAATAACCACACTAGTGTGAAGCAAAATCATAGTGATTATTTTTACGTCGGGGCGCTCGATAAAGAGGGGAAAGAGACCGAAGGTTACTGTGTAAACCTTTAGTCTGCCCGATAGTTATCGGGCAGGTAATTAGTTTAAACTATTAAAAAAAGCCTAAAGGATCAACACTATGGCTTACAATAATATTTTTAGTGTTTTGGTAGTGATCTAACATCATTTTGTGTGTTTCTCTACCAATACCGGATTTCTTATAGCCACCGAACGCAGCGTGGGCAGGGTATGCATGGTAACAGTTAACCCAAATCCGTCCTGCTTGGACGTTTTTCGTCATATGTGCAATTAGATTGTTGTCGCGTGTCCATACACCTGCACCTAAACCATATTCAGTGTCGTTGGCGATCGCAAGTGCTTCTTCATAATCTTTAAATGTCGTAACAGCAACGACTGGACCAAAGATTTCTTCTTGGAAAATACGCATTTCGTTAGTTCCTTTGAAGAGAGTAGGTTCTACAAAGTAACCATTCTTATCATAGCTCTTACCGCCAGCAAGTAACTCTGCTCCTTCTTCATGGCCAAGGGCTATATATTGACGAATTTTATCAAATTGCTCTCGTGAAACCTGTGAGCCGACTTGTGTATCGGTATCCAACGGGTTCCCTTGCTGAATTGTTTTCATACGAGCCTGTAAGCGCGAAATGAAGCGGTCATAAATTGATTCCTGAATCAAAACTCTAGAAGGGCATGTGCATACTTCGCCTTGATTGAAGAAAGCCAGTAATACGCCTTCTATACATTTATCGAGGTAATTATCTTCGTGATCAAATATATCGGCCATAAAAATATTTGGAGACTTACCACCTAGTTCGACAGTTGATGGAATTAGGTTATCGGCTGCGCACTTAAGGATGTGTTGCCCAACCTCCGTAGAGCCGGTAAATGCAATTTTAGCAATTTTCTTATGTGTAGCGAGTGCTTGACCTGCCTCGGAGCCATAACCATTTACGACATTGATCACACCGGCAGGAACTAGATCCTCAATGAGTTCCATTAGTACTAAGATCGAAGCTGGAGTTTGTTCCGCTGGTTTTAATACAACACAACAGCCTGCGGCTAGCGCTGGTGCTAATTTCCAAGCAGCCATCAATAGTGGGAAGTTCCATGGAATAATTTGTCCTACCACACCAACAGGTTCTGGGAAATGGTAGGTTATTGTCTGTGAATCCAATTCTGCAGCTGAGCCCTCTTGTGCTCGAATGCACCCAGCAAAGTAACGGAAATGGTCGACAACTAGTGGAATATCAGCGGCGAGAGTCTCACGAATAGGTTTCCCGTTATCCCATGTTTCTGTAATAGCAAGCATCTCAAGATTTTGTTCAATACGGTCAGCTATTTTTAACAGTATGTTTGAGCGTTCTGTACTAGATGTTGACGCCCAGTCATTTTTTGCACTGTGTGCGAAATCAACTGCTAAGTCGATATCTTCTTTAGTAGACGCCGGAACTTCACAAATTACGGAATGGTTTACTGGTGAGGTGTTCGTAAAATATTTCCCTTGTTTTGGTGCAATCCATGCTCCGCCAATGAAGTTTTGATATTGTGGCTTGAAATCAACAAGTGAGTTTTCAGTTCCTGGTTGTGCATATAACATTTTCGGTTCCTTTTTAAGTTTCGATTCTGTGCATTATTATCCATTTGCATACTAGAAATAAAATAGGCAACGTTGTCCATATACTCAGCCATTTTATTAATAACCTTTTTATATCAATGGTTTATATTTTTATGATTTGATGTAAAGTCTCGAACCCAAAGGGAATATGTCTTTTTTATAATGCCAACAATTGTGAGAATGAAATCCCCGTTGTTCTTAATAGAGAGTCTTTGTTTCTAATGCATAGCGACCAAATAGGACATATATGCCATATGTTCTGGACGTAATTGCGACATTTTTTTTTTAACATTTTGATATCTATGATATTTCACTTATTGATGCAATTGGTTTCATTGTTTGTTTTTAAACATATATCGTTAACATATAAGGGTAAGGTCAATAAGTCAGAGGAATGCAAAAGTGTATCAAGAAGTGAGTCAATTACTCGATGACATCGGGTATGCATTTGATAAACATGAGCTGAAAATATGCACTATAAGAGCTCAAAAAAATAAAGTTATTAAAGCAATGATTGTTAAAGCAAAAGAACTAAAGTTCGACATTTCAACCAATCTAGCGAAGAGCGTTTTATCGGCAATAGTCAGCCAAGAAGAAATTACTGAGTATCAAGCCATTGATACATTAACTAAATATGTACTTTTTGATAGTAAAGAGCAAAAAAAAATGAGAGAAAATCTTTTTCTTGCTGCGATGAGAGAAAGCGAAGAATTTCACATTGTTATGTTACTGAATGGAGAGGGAGCAAATCGTGTTGTCTGAAGAAATACTTTATGAAAGAACTAAAGAAGCGCTGCGATGTGCACGTCTGCTTGAGCTTGATACAACAAAACAATTTATTAAAACATGTTTAAGTGCTTGTATAGCTGATAAGCGTATTCATATTAACAATATTGGTGAGGTTTTAAGTCATTCAATTGCTTATCCGAGCAAATTATTAGCAGGAGCATATGAGACTAGTGAACTTCATCAATCGATCACTCCTGTCCTAGAGGAGCTCTCTCTATAGAGTTTACTTTTTGATAAAGGTGATTACCCTGAGGTGTATCGACTTAGTATTTTAGCCTCCGATCTGACAGTCACTAGTTTTTGATTCGTGTTTGTCAGATTGTGCCTAGGATAGCTTATTTTTCAAGTTTACACCCAGCCTACCTATGTATTAGTCTAGTCTAATTGGAGACCATTACTTTTTCGATTTTCCTGTCAACTGCACATTCTATTGACCTAGGTAACTCCTAGCTTACTTTTACTTGACTCCACCAGACCGTGATAGGTTTGACTTGATTCTCCATTCGGCCTAAATCAATAGCTATGAGCTATTTGATGACGAGCTTAAAGAGGAACTGATTGTTTCTTTCTTTGTGTGTTCTATCGAGTCATTCACTCAATCGTTGGTGAATAAATACAATGTACTCTCACGTGTCGCAGTCACTAACGTATAAGTAACGTAGGTAATTTCTAACCTGTAGGTTCTACGATTCAGAACGCTTTTGTGTATGACTAGTCGCAATAGCTGTTGAAAATCCACTTAGTTAGTTTTTAATCCCAAGTTTTATCTGCAATTGATTTGGCTTTCCTCCCCTTCAACCCCGAAATCTTTACTATTCAAAACATTGGTTCTGTGGGCGTTCCCTTTAAGTTCTTTATACTCGTTGACTACCTAAGCCTGACGTAATTGAAATCGAGGGCTTGTTTGGTCATAAATCCAGTAAATGACGGGATGTTCAAGACGGCACTGTTAGGTTGCTTAACAAGGAGGGTAAACTATTATTTACTCGAGAAAATTAATGTAGTTAGGGTTAAAAGGCACATAAGCGGTCGGAGAGTTTATGATTCAACGGTTGGATTACTACGGAACATGTAGTCAATGAAGTCTTTAAACTAAGTGTTATTCGTTGAACGTTCACATATTATTAGTATGGAAATACGAGAGTTACCTGTTATTTTCTTTGAGTCCGAATTAAGCATCTATCTTAATTGAAATGGGTAACTCTCCTGATCTAAACTTGTGGTTTAGGCTTAGCCAAAAACTATGATAGTTAAATTTCACAAACCTGTGTCATCTTTCGATACTCTGTTGGTGTCATTTCGTAAAATTTTTTAAACAACGAGCGGAAGTGGTTAGTGTCATTGTAGCCAACTTGTTGGGATATCTGTTCAATATTCAAACTTGTAGTATCTAATTTTTCTCTAGCTAACGCTACTCGAATGCGTTGTATGTAATTCATTGGCGATTCTCCGGTCGCTGCTTTGAAGCGGCGCTTCATTTGTCTTTCACTCAAAAAACTTTTTTCTGCACACATAGCCACAGATAACCTACCGGGGTCTTCATTATGCATATACTCTTGCAATCGGTTAATCAAACCATCGCTATGTTGATGGTATTGAGCAAAATTCGTTAAACAAATTCGTTTTATTTTCGAAATGTCACCACCTAAATACTGTTCGCATTTTATTCTTTGTCTTGTACCTAATAGGGCATCGATTAACATTATTGTTGCGGAAAAGTATTCTTTAATACCTGAGGTGCAAATATATTTGCCTTCATGAGTTATTTTCAAATGTGGTTTAAATTTCACTTGAGGGAATTGTTCGCGGAAGCGTTCAGCATATACCCAATGTGTGGTTGCGCTTCGTTTGTTTAAAACACCAAGCTCAGCTAAAAGAAATGCTCCTGTACATAAAGAGAGAACAAATTCGCACTGGATGATTTGTTTTTTCAACCAACACTTAACATCTTCGAGTAAAAAATAAGATTCATTGCTTACGTCACCACATGCTCCTATTAATAAAATGTCTGTATGTTCAACAGATTCCCAATGTGTGTAACAGTTGATAGTAAGTCCGCCCAGAAATTGCGTTGGGCCTCCTGTGACGGATACATAGCTAACTAGGGGAGCAGGAAATCCCGCTTGTATTAAGGCAATTGTAAGCATTTCCACTGGTCCCGAAATCGCTGTAATTGGGCTTCCTTCCAATAAAAGTGCGGTGATCTTTAAGGGTTCTCTTTTATTGATCATAAATACTGTATTTCTCTGAGATGTCCTATTTGCTAACACTATGTCCTAATGGGGGGGGCAAGACTAATAAACAAATCCGAAAAGTGGAATACGTATTATTGATTGTAATGTGAACGCTTGTTTTTAAGTATATGATAATTTTAGGTTATATTATCAATATTTTCAGTTATAACCAAATCTGTTGATTAAGTTAGAGTAATAACTCTATTTATTTGGTTAATCTGCGGTGATACATTGAACACTACTGGTTAATAAACTTGAATAACAAAATGTATACCTGTCTTGATACAAAGTCTGAAAAAATTGTTCTGATGAGCCTTCCATCAAATGGGCCTCTACTAAGTCTGGTTCAACCGAAGACGTGTAGTTTTCACTCCGTAAGGCATTAGCTGTAGAAAAGAGGTTTTCTCCAAAAAAATTAACTGAGTAGTAGATATTCAGTGCTTTGGTTTCGCCTTCAGACAATATACTCGAATGTACGTCGTGAATCCCTCCAAATTTATGATCAACGGTAATAACCTCTTTGAACGAGCCGACCTCAAAGTCTGTGTACGTGCGACCACGCGAGAACAGCATGGTATTCTCACGACCTTCAAGAAATGGAGGGTTATTTAGGTTGTTCATCCATGAAATAACGGTCATAAACAATGTGTTCGCGAGCACTAGTAATATAATGATTTTATTGACATTGCTCATTAATTACCTCTTTCATTTGTTCTACTGAATACTTTTGGGAGAAGCTCATATTCATAGTATTGCGCATGTATGATCTGTTTAATTGATAGGTGCAGGATATATAAAATGTTTCAGGGTTGTCGGATAGGTATAACATACGCAAATTGTTTGCGTACTTTCCTTTGAACGCTTTGAAGTGATCTTCTCCATTTTGATTGTTAGTAAAAAAGTATGTTACCCCTAAGTAATCTCGTTGACCCCACTCTATACGCTCTGTTGTACTATTGTAATATATTAGTTGTGTTAACCAGCTAATACTAAGCAATAACAGACATGACAGAACCAACAAGGTAAAGTTTTGAAAGTGTTTTAAAAAAAATACTTGTTCTTTAACCTCTATCTTAAGAAGTTCTTGGGTTGTAGTTGGACCATCAGTTGATTGGTTATTTTGTGTGTTGATAATTGGTATCTCAATTTCTACAAGATCTTCCACAAGACTGTAACCATGTTTTGGGACGGTTTTTATTATATTTTGCTCACGACCGTTATCACCTAAAGCTATTCGAAGGTGGGCTATGGACTGTGTCAAACTGGCTTTGGAGACGACTCGACCTGGCCAAGCCGCATTTGTCAAAGCGCTCTTAGAAACGGTTCGTCCTTTATGTTTACACAAGGTCTCTAGGATTTTGCAATCTGTAGAGTGCAATTTTTTACTTGTCCCATCATTTTTGTTGGTTAGCTGTCGCCTAAGTGTTGGATTCAATATCCATATATTGCTACTTTTTTTTGTCATTAATATCAACTATTTATTCTTACTTGTGTCTATATCTACACATTGAACTGAACTGTTCGATAATTGCACGTAGCAATATTGATGTGAGTTGTCCACTAAAACTTGAAAGTTTTCTTCGTTCCCATCGAAAAGAACATGTTGCTCCGGTAAATCAAAATATCTTGTTTCTCGTGCGTCTATTAGTTTGTTGATGTATTTTATTGAGTAAACGCTTTTGGGCCAGAAAGTGATAAGAAACTGCGTATTCGTATTCTCCCCACTATCAAAGTGAATTGATGTAAGTAAAAGGAAGCGATTCCATAAATAAGGCTTCAATTGATAATCAATCGTTCTAGATTTTCTGTCTTCACTTTTTTCACCGTAAGTCAAAATTGTTTTACTGATTTTTGTGTTAGGGTTTTGAGTGAAAGTCGGTACAAACGAATTATTTAGGATGACTTGTATAGGTAACAAGGCAAGCAATATCATTACAACAAGCAAGAAATATTTATTGGCATTCATGTACAATGTCATTAACAACCTTCGCTATGGGTCTTTTGATATCAACGGAGAAATTAACGCTTTGGCTAGCAGAAGTTGAGTTTTCCTTATAGATACAACTAACATAAACCCTTGTTCTGTTAGACGTTATATAAAAATTTGAGTTATTCAATTCAGGTAAGCTCACAAGTCGATCTAAGAGGGATTTACTCTGGGGGTCATTACTTTCGATTGTAAATGTGTTGGTCTTGTCGTTCACTTTAGACATGTTCAATCGATGGGTAGGTTGTGAAGGGACAAATATAAACCAAAACAGTAACAAGTTTACGCTGACCAATGAAAGCAATATTAAAGTCTGTGAAAAGTAACTGAGATTGAATAATCGTAACTTTGCTGGGAACTTAGGTTGAGGCTGGATTTGGTTAACTGAAACTAGAGTTATTGTATTTTTTGTGAGAAAGTAACCAACTTTAGGAGCTGTTCGAATGATACATTGAGTTTGCACGGTATCATGCAAAGCTAGACGTAGCGAAGCAATAGCGTGTGTAATGCTGGCATCTGAAACAAATTTTCCTCGCCAAATCTTGTTATGAATTTCTGCTTTAGTTACGATGCGATGATTATTTGATAGCAATAGCAGGAGCAATTGGCTTTCTGTATTAGTGAGTCTCTTTTCTTCACCTGATATTCGATTTCGAAGTTGAGAGTGTGCTTGAGGTCTGAAGTCCCACATAGATTATTTACATTACCTATACTTGGTTTCGTCGAAAGTGAAGAGGACACAAATTTATCAAATTAATCAGTAGACAACAACAAATAATTAGTTTTAAAGGTTGAACAATTAGGTTCATATTTGTTGTTTCATTGAAAAATATGACCTTGTCATACATTTAACTTGTCTAAGTAACTTTTTACGATCTAAAGCATGGCAAGAACATGTTATGCCTTCTACATACGTCAAATTCTATTTTAGATGTGCCAAAAAAATGAGTAGTATAACTATTTTGATAGAGAGACTAGTGGCATATTGTACCTTGAGTTATTTATATATTGTTCTATTGTGAGTTCTGATACTGAAGTTTCAGATTCTAAAATACCGCCAATATAAATAGTTCCTAGCAGTATTGAAATTAATAGGGTTATTAGGGTTTTGGTCATAAATGTTTAAATTGGAATATAAGAGGACTTTACCTCTTATATTCCATAAGATCCTAACGATTTTCTAAGGCAAAATTTATTGCATGCTTTAAACTCGGAATAGTTGTAAGTTCTGGTACTCGTTGTGTGAAAATGACTTGGTTGTTTACATCTACAACAATAATACTTCGACTAAGTAACCCTAACTGCTTGATTTGAGTTCCGGTATTGAGACCAAATCGATGTTCTGAAGAGTCAGAAAGATAGGTCACTCCTTTTAGAGAATGTTGTTTGATGAACCGCTGTTGAGCAAAAGGAGTATCGGCACTCACGGCATAAAATTCAATGTCCTGGAGTTTCTGCTTGTTATTCTTTATGTATTGAGAAAGCTCTATAGCTTGTTGAACACAGACGGGCGTGTCAACGGACGTTAGTATGCTATATACTTTTATCGATTGATTTTTCGCACTAGTATCATAATGCTCTAATCCTGAAGTTAGCAACTTAGCCGAAGGCATCAAATCACCCACTTTTAATGGATTACCAATCAGGTCAAACTTTGTAGTCTTCTCAAGTGTGACTACTTGACTTTCTCCGAACCCTGCATCTTCTTTAGTTGTTTCAAATTTTGCGAAGGTGTTTATTGAATAAATGGCAGTAGCAACAATAAGTAATCTACGTATGATCATAATAAAGCCGTTAGTGCAGATTTGTAGTTAGGCTCTGTAGTGATCTCAGAAACCAGTTCACAATATTTTACAACTCCCTCTTGATCGATAACGACAACGGCTCTCGCCGATAGCCCTTTGAGCGCACCTTCATTTAAGTTTACACCGTAGTTTTCAGTAAATGACGATTCTCTGAAGAAAGACGCTGTTATTACATTGTCAATCCCTTCGGCACCGCAAAAACGGTTCATGGCAAATGGCAAATCAGCAGAAATACATATCACTACAGTGTTATTTAAATCAGCGGCGTTTTTATTAAATGTACGAACGCTTGCAGCACAAATAGGTGTGTCAATACTAGGGAAAATGTTTAGTAAGACATTTTTTCCTTTTAAACTATCTAAGGTTAAATTATTTAATTCTTTGTCGCAGAGGGTGAAGTTTGGTGCTAATTGATTAAGCTTAGGAAGTTTACCTGATATTGAAACTGGTACACCTTGAAAAGTTACCGACATATTATTTCCTCGTTCTATTTATTTTTAAGTTCGAAATTATTGAGCGACGAGATGATAGTTTGATATTTATAAATAACAAGTCCGATGTGCTGATTTTGATATTTATTTTTTGTGGAATTATTTATTATCGCTTTCCGTCCTAAATGTCCGCTACATTGGTCTGATTTGTGCTTATCAGTTGGTGTATAATTTTTGGTTTGTATTTGGGTTTTACGCGTTGAAATTTAATTGATAATAACTTTAACGAGATTGATTGCATACAGTAATAAAGGCCATTAGATACCTAATTATAGGTATGCGCGTAGTTTATTCAGGGATTGATACGCATTGCCAAAACAAAATCCCCTGCGATGCTAGCTTTTTTGGTTAGCTCTCAAAATCAGTATAGATTTTTAGACTTACAATTAAATGTTGATCGTCCTAAATAATCCGGTTATCTGTCATTAACTACTATCAGGTTTCAGTCTTATGTTCAAAATAATAGTACCTTTCTTTCTTTTTTTTCCTATTGCCGGGTATGCATCCAGCGAAGCTGTTGATAATTTTTCACATGTTGGTTTTGGGTATAGAGGCGCGAATTTTCACCAAGGAGCGTTGAAACCTTACCTAAATGGTAAATATGACAATAATGAAGATAAAGCTTTAGGTGGGTTGTATTTAGATCTTAGTGCTCAAGTCTTCAGTAATGTTTTTCTAGAAGGGCATGCAGACTTCCTAACTAGATTCAGTTCTGAAGTTGATACTTGGCAAGCTGGTGGTGGCGTCATCGGTCGATTCGGAGGGGCTGCAGCAAGTTCCTTTTCATGCGGTGTGATTAACTATCGTGCGGATAGTGACCATAGCGTATCGTTTTCAGAGCAAGGGGGATACTGTAAAACCATGGTCAGAAAACAAATAGCTAGGCATTGGGTATTAGGTCTTTCTTATCAACATGACTTTTTGGAACGGTCACGGGATGCAGTTAAGTTAAAAAATGTTTTTCAATTTGGTTCTGTTTTCGGTTTAGTGGCTGATTTTGAATACGCTAAACGAGACGCTGTTGAAATTGGTTATCAATTGGGGGTCCAGTTTTCTTTTTAGCTTTTGATAATTATTAACTATTGCCTATCTTGATTTTCTAGCTTTAGGAATAAAAATAAGATCGGGTTCGATGGCCTATTAGCGCATGTCATGGACATAGAGTCATAAAAGATGAACTATGATTTTTAAACTGTTCATTATTAATCACGGGATTCGCCAGCATACTTTTCCCCTACATGATATATGGGAACGGAAATATGAACCCACTTGACTATACATTATACACTCTAAACGCTAAGCAGCTTTTGATTGATCCTGAATCAAAGCTCCCTCCGCAAAGAAAAAGAGGAGCGGGGACAAGAAATTATGGTTACTTAGTATCATTTATAATTGGTATTTTACTAGGTCAGCTAATTAAATTTATCTAAATGTACCTGGTTGTCCAACATTCTACGCGTTTTGTCACTTATTTTTAGTTAACTCATAGCGAAATTAACCAACTGGTTTGTGGTTAAGCCAGGTACAAATCTGAGATGAAGGAGACGTATGGAACATTTACATCAATTATCAAGCCGCCACTTAAAACGTTTGAGACAATTAGAGCGTAAATTTAATCAAAATCTAAAAACTGAAGTGACAATCACTGACCTGGCCGAGATTCTTTTCTGTTCGGAGCGTAATGTAAGTAAGTTAATGGTATCTCTGGAGTCGCAAGGTATATTGAAATGGCTTCCTGGACGCGGGAGAGGGAATCATTCTAAGTTGACATTGGTTAAAAATTTTGAAGATGCACTGTTTGATAAAATAGAAGGAATGGTTCAGGGCGGAAAAATGAACGAGGCGTTCATTTTGGCACAACAATTTGATTGTGTTTGGCAATTTCAAAATCACTTGCCCCAATGGTTAGATGAAGCGAAACAAAGGTTAAAACAACAGAATACTTTAATGTATGTAGTACCTTATAGTTTGCCCGAGTGGCGTCCCCATCTAGCGCTTTCAACACGATCGATTCTCATGATAGAAAGTGTGTTTGATACATTGGTTCGTTTCGACTCTGAGCAGCAAGAAATAAAACCCTACTTGGCTCATCAAGTTGATGTTGATGGTCTACAAATCCGAGTTCGGATTCGTAATAATATACAGTTGCACAATGGTGAAATGTTAACACCAGAAATGGTAAAAACTAACTTTGATATGCGGTGTAAAACCATCCATCCATACCAGATTCTATTTCGCCATTTAGTTAATATTGAAGTAGAAAAGCAGTGGATAGTATTTTACTTGGATCAACATGATCCGGTGTTTCTTCATTTATTAGCTGATATTCACAGTGCGATATTTGACCTCAATTCCGATACTCCAGTAGGCTCGGGAGCATACCAAGTAGAAAGACTGGAACCTCATCGTTGGAGTTTAATCCGAAATACGCATTATTTTGCTTTTGGTGGGCATATAGAACGTGCTGAGTTTTGGTCGAGTAATGAACTACCAATATCAGCGATACATGTCGAAGAATCGTGTTGGACTTATTTAGATCCAACAGATAGCAAGGACATTATCGAACATAGTGGGTGTACAGTGCTTCAATTTCCCCATCATAAGAACGTATTGTCGAATGAGGAATTGAGTTGGATTGTCCATTATAGTCGCGCATATGTTAATGGTGCAGAGGTTCGTGAGGCGAACAGCATTATGCATTGTCATCAAGAAAAAGGTTTTCATTTATTTAACCGAGGAATGAAGCGCCCCTCCAGACCTGTGGTTTTTGAAGTAAAGGACACTCATCGAGCAGAAATTCAACCATTACTGTCTGCTCTGAGGAGGAACGGTTTAGATCTGTTAATTAAAGACAAAGCCGGCTTTGATAGTCCAGGTTCTACTGATGTATTCTATGACTGCTATGCATTTGGGGATGACATAGCTTTTCAATACTATGAATGGCTTTTATGTGGTGATGTATTTACACGTTGCCTTTCAAATGATGCTAAGAAAAGCCTATTATCTTTTGTTGATGCATTGATGCGAGAGAGTATTAGTAGCTCCGAATTTTTACAAAAATTGCATCGAGCTGAAGACTGGTTGATTCAAAATTATTATTACTGTCCGCTTTGGCGAGATCATATTGCTTACCGTCGTGCGGATAATGTATATGGAACAGATACCAGTAGTATGGGGGTTATGACATTGAGTAATATGTGGTTAGAGTGAATTTTAAGTCATTGTAATTCATGTTACATTATCGAAATAGAGGGTATTTAATGAAGAGCTGTAAGGAGTTATTTTGCATATAGGAATTATTGGCGGAATTGGTCCTGCCTCAACAGAAATGTACTATAGAGAACTAGTGAAGCAATATCAAGTTGTTAATATATCGCTCGAACTTACAATCGTTCATGCTGATATTCATGAGCTTACAAAAAATTTATTAGCAGACGACAAGAAAAAACAAGTTAACATATTTCTTAACTACATTAATAGATTGGTTAAATGTGGCGCGACCCACGTAGTGATTCCCTCGCTAGCTGGGCACTTTTGCTTAACAGAATTGGAAATTCGTTCTCCTTTGCCAATCATGAGTGCTTTAGACGTTTTAAAATATTACGTTCAAGAAAATGCAATTTCCAAGGTCGGAGTATTAGGTACTTTACCTACAATGCAAACCGGGATTTTTGGTTGTTTTGATAAAAACTGTTTCATTGCACCAGACCCCGACGAGCAATTAATTGTGGCTGATACTTACCGAAAAATTGCTAGAAATGGGTACGCGTCTGCAGAGGATAAAGCTACTATTTTCTCAATAGGTCAGAAGTTAACTAATGACAATAATGTAGAGATTGTATTTCTAGCAGGAACAGATTTCTTTCTAGCATTTGATGGTGAGGATTGCGGTTTTAAAGCCATTGATTGTGCTCAACTTCACATAGCCTCAATAGTTGCTTTGGCAAAAAAGCCCCAGTTTGACTGATAGTTGGCACTACATGTCTCTGTGATTTCTGTTTATCGGGTTGCCTCTGTAAGATGACTATGACTCTCTGCGTGGCTTAGTGATGGACAGTTGAGTTGGAAAAATTGTGCAGTTTTTCTAACTCAGCAGCAATATCGATTGCTTTAATAACAGTAGGCCAACTGTTTACGGCTCGTAACATTCAAGATGCTATAAGGGAATAAAGACGTAATTTGCTAGCTTGTTGTTGAATGAATGCAGTTGGTGTATAACTTGAATTGGTTGTTAACTTCCTAGTGTGAGTGATTTTGTCTGTTTCTTTGATGATAAACCAGGAAGGCTGAAAGTTTAGGTTCTAATTTTCAAGGACTTAAATTCTAATACGTCAGTTTGAAAAAGAACTGCAATCTGCATTTTTGTATTTATGTTCATAATTTCAACTATATGTCTGGTTGTATAATAGTCTCTAAACTATTGATAAAATGTGCTTTTCTTATCGCTTCTTTTCTATTAGTGACATTTATTTTTTTGTATATGTTGTATACGTGCGTTTTTACCGTACTTTCTGAAATAAATAGTTCGCTTGATATCTCTAGATTTGAATCTCCTCTGACAACTCGTTTAAATATCTGAGCCTCTCTTTTCGTCAGGTTAGACAGTATTACCTGAGACTTGAAAGTATAAGAGCACGCATTGGATAAAATATGTGACATTAACTTTCTAGGTAGCCATAGATCGTCATCACATACTGTTTTTAAACAACGTGTAAGGTGTTCAATAGGAGCATCTTGATAAATCATCCCCTTTATATTAAACAGGTTGAATAGCTGCATTACGGTAATACTCTGTCCGGTAATATCTGAGGGAACGTCATAGACTACCCATTTACTGGACTCTATTTTTGATAAGATGATGTTGATATCTTCGATATTTTCCAAGAGTAAGTAGCTAATGAGAACGACATCGAACGTTTTATGATTACTAGAGCGCTCAATGCTTAAAATACACTCTCTGCTAAAAGAAAAATCACTGTATTTCCCTATTTCTCGTTGAATAAACTGGTTGTTAATACCGTTGTCACCTACCAGGAGTATGTGCTTTAAATTATTTTTATTTTCATACATAATTTACTCCGAAACTGAAAAATCGTGTTTGATTGTATGATGATGGATTTTATATAATTGAGTTGCATATCTCACTTTTTATATAATTGCATAATTATGGTTGTTGTGAAAGTTGGGGTTCGATAGAAATTTGTAATGTATCGTCATATTGTCCTCCTGGTTTGTTCTCTGTCTCACCGATGACAAAACTCAAAGGAATAGGCTGACCAATCGTAGCGGAAAGACGTTGAATTCTTGCGTCAAGTTGTTCAAGGTTTACTCTGTCGTTTTCGAGGGAAAGTTGGTATGGAATGTCCCATTTTGCCTCATTAGATTCATGACGTAGCATTCCTTGATGGGATGATTCCAATACGATGGTATAAGCTGTATTGCTTTGAACCCATAGGTTAGGTGCGGAACGAATAACCTTGTTGGAATATAAAGTCCCTAGATCAAGGTCATAATGTTGTTGGGTCAATCCATAAAAATGAATTTTTGCAGCAGGCGGAACGTTAACAGATATCGGGAGTGAACTAGGGCTAATTTCTATTTGTTTACTATTTGAGGTATAAGAAGGCGAGACTTCCAATAACCCTCGATAGGTTCCTGACGCTAACCATTGTTTACTTGGGAAACGCATTTGTATCGTTGCCGAAGGTTGGTTTTCGGTTAATGATAAGTGCCATTGATTAGCCACTGACATACCAATCTGCCCACTCCATTCAAAGCCGAGTTTTGCTTGGTTTACCCCTTTTAACGATCGACTGGTATCGTTAAGTTGTAAAATTAAGTCTAATTTGCAGGGTTCGCCAATTATGATCGCATCTATACGATAGGTGTTTATTGTTGCGAACGTTCCTGCGCTGAAAACATCATATTGTGATTTCGATGAGACGGGTTGAATAGCCAAGGCACTGGCTTCACACGCCAATGCCGAAGGTACATGGTTTATGGCGATGAGGAACAAGGATCCCCAAAGAACTTGTTTATTCCACATAAACATCTCCTAGTCTTATCAAGTTGTCACTGCGTTCACTGAGGGTAATGATGACTGATTCTTGTTCTTTAGTGTCGAGTACCAATTGATATTTCCCCGGCTTTAATCCAGAGATTGCAAATATGCCGTTACGATTGGTAAAGAAGTCAATCGGCAACTGTTTTGCCTCACCAAGGTAATGTGCTACACCAGCGACAAGTGAAATAGGGTTGTTACTTTGACGATCGAATAGCTTGCCAATAACAGTTAATACAGCATCAGATCCGATCTGTAGCTGGAATCCCCGTTTATAACCAGGCTTAATCCAAAAAGCGCCATCGCCTAAGTCATACCCTGGTGGCAAGTTATCGACCTCGTAACCGACTACTTGGCCATTATAAGCAACAAGGTCAGGAACCATGGCACTTGCATCTCCTTTAAGGTAAACGCGTGCGTACTCACCATCTCTTGTCGGGTCGACAGCCACATCATTTTTCGCGAGGCTTTCGTGCTTGTTAACAATAGCAAATGCTTCGCGCACCGGCCTGCCGATCGTCACAGATGAACCTGCAAAAGCAAGGGCACTACTTATCGTCACATCAGTACTGTGATTTCGTGTTTCACCACTAATGTCTTCAAGCCGCGAAGCGTGGGTCGCGTTTAATTCATAACGGTTGGCCGTGTAGTTAATACCAGCATCCATATCGGCATCTGTTTCTTCGTTAGTAATGACACTCGCAAACGCCGACATCCCCCCTGTGTTACCAATATTGTTCTGATAGCTGTAATCTAAGGCGGCTTCATTAAGCTCTGTGGTGTAACGACCGACAACACGAGTTTGTCGACTAAGAGGCCAGCTTATGGTGACAGTAGTGCTGATATCATCGTCTTCGCTTTCGTTATGCCGATAGTTAACGCGTGCACTCCAGGTGGCGGGAGTATCAAACAGTCCATCCGATAAACTCGGGCTAATCAGCCAATAATCGTTCTCTTTGTCTACTCCTGAGCGATAATTGAGGGTCATGGCGGCACGTAAAGACTGACCAAGGTAAATGGAGCTGAATGCAGACACATAATGAGTGGTTAAGTTGATATCGATGTCGGAAGCATCAAACCCTGAGACCCCAGCAAAATTGTTGGTCAGATATTCATAGCTCACACTCAGTTGTGGGGACAGCGTATTCGTATTGGAAAATTCCGCATCGAACGCAAATTTGTAAGCGTCGCCAGTTCCAAATGTAGGGTGTTCGCTACGCGAAGCATTGAGTTCAGTGACGCCCCATGTAGAAGCGAATAACGCGGTAGCACCATATTGGTAAAGATCTTCACGGGTTTGGAAGTTGGTACCTAACGTTAACCAAGGATTAATACCCACATCGACATAACCATGGAAAATACGCTCGTTGGTTAGGTATTCTAGTTGTCCATTTTGTAATTCAGAAGGTGCTCCATACATGACGCTATATTCAAACTCACCGCTATTGAGCAAGTCGTTCCCGGTCGCAACAGAGAACTCGATGCGTTCTTCATTCCCGGAGCGGTCGGTGATGACGAGTACAATATCATTGCTACCTTGCGCTAGAGGTATGTCACTAAGGTTATAGCTACCAGCGCCTAGTGTTAATCGCTGGACTGCAATCCCATCTATATAGACATCGACATTTGAAGCTCTTTGAAGTGTGAATGATTGATTGGCCCGTGGTCGTGCATTTCTGGTTGGAATGAGTGTGAAATCTCGAGTTAAGCCAATACCAAGTATGTCGGTGCTGTCCTGAAAAGATTGACCACTGTTGTACATATCGCCGAGCACAAGTCGTGTGCCTTGTTCTGCAAAGTCAATATTAAGACGAGATCCTTCTCTTACGTATCGCGAATCTTGTGATGAACTGTTTTCTAAATAAGATTCATACTCAAAGTTTAGAAAACCAATGTTAAGTGCTGAGTCAAACTGACTGCGATAGAGGTCCTGCCTTGACGAATTCTGATCGACATATTGGCTCTCATTAGCCGAAAGGGCAAAGTTAACGTATCCACTAAGCAAACTTGGCTCGGCATAGTTATAAAAATCATCTGCACCGTTCATAGACAATTGCTGGGTTAAGCTAAATTCAGGCGGTACCGTCACGATGCATTCTAATGAAGAGAAATCGAAACTAAGGCCTAATCCTATGCTCTCAAAATGGTGCTGAGACAGCATCTTATCGTCTGTTGTGTCATTGAGTTTCCCAATACCTTCTTGAGTTACGACGGACGAAAGGAGAGAAAGCGTACTTTCCTTCGGTAACAAGATTTCATTGTTTGCGGTAATGATGATGTCCGCTTCCCCAAGTATGGTGTCACTTATCCTTAACAAAGAGGTAAGTTGAATATCTCGTCCTGTTGGGTTCAAGATCATTTCTTGACCCCAAGCAACAGGGCTTAAGGCAGCAAAATAAAAAAGTACTAATCCCAAGACATACAAAACTTGCCATATCTTGTGATAGGTTTCAGTTTTCATGCCCATGGTAAGTGCCCACTGGTAAATAATTTAAAGACGAAGGCAAAGTAATAATGGAGCGTGGTGGAATAAACTGTTCACCTAAAGCCTCATGTACTTTTTGGCTCTGAGATTCGAGCCCCGCAAAATGAAGTAACGATGTATAGGTAAATCGCGACCCAGAATTAGTGAGTGTCAGTTTACCTTGTTCATCTATGTGTAATTTCACGTCAGGCTCTAAAGAGGATGAGTGAATGTGTAACAACGCATTGTAGTGAACTTGTAAATTGATACCGGTTGTTAAGCCGATGGGTTTGTCTATTCTCGCGTTGTTCTGGCCAATATTCACGGTACTGAAGCGAACGAAGTAACTCTGGGAGGTTTCGAGTGATCGGTTTCCCAACCACTGTATGCGGAATACTTGGCGTGCACCGGGTGCTAACATTGCGGCTGGTGGAAACACAAACATCTCTTCACTCGATAGATCTGATGTTTGGAACGTGCCATCAGATAAGAAGTTCAAACGACGAACGTTAGCTTCTAGAGGGAGAGCTTGTGTTGAATTGTTAGTTACGACCAGTTGCGATGTTGCCCGGTGATCTGTATTGAGCTCGATGACGGTTGGAAACAATGTTATGCCAAACGTTTGTGCGCACAGAAACCAATAAATGAGCCCACCCAAGATATAGCGTCTCATTGCTATTGATCCTGTTCTATTTCAATCGATAGGGTGTTAACGTCATAATTTTTAAGAGGCTGCATTTCGAAAAAGCGAGTGGAGTAGGGAAGAACCAAAGTACCCGGAATACGTTTAGCGATTTCTACGCCTTTTAAATATGTTGAATTTTTACCATCAGATATCTTCCATGTTGTATTGGTTAATCGACCATAACTATTACCACTGTTAAGTACTTCAAGAACCCATTTGTTCTTTTTGTCATTTTGCTCGATGCTTTTAATTTCTAGCTGGGAAGCTGTGTTCTGAGGTCGCACGTTGATAAGCGTATTAAACTGAAGCAAAAGACTTACTTGCCCTTGATTACTGCTCGCTCTTTGAACTTTTACTTGCTTAACAGCAATGCGATACGCTTTAGATTCTGTGATGGAAGGATCGCCCAAATACCGCACCATAATGGATTGTGATCGTCCAGGTTCTATTATTGCGGTCACCGGTATCACTAATAGCTCGTCATCTGCAGGCGTCGTGGTCTCTTTTCCATATTCGTTCATGGTCATAAATACTGGAGACAATTCAACCGTGAGTGGTTCGGTTGAAGAATTTTCAACCCTCATGGTCATTTGAGCTCTTTTGCCAAGCGGTGTCATTTCCATAGACATCGGTTCGACTTTGAACGCATGAGCGGACAGACAAGTGAATGACAATAGGAAAAGAACGATCCATTTATGCATGATCCATTTATACATAGCGAAGAGCTCCAAATTAAACTTATGTCGTTGATATTGATATTGATATTGATATTGATATTGATATTGATATCGAGATTAAGTCGGAGGCCAAATAATAGCCCCCGACTTATTAACCTCTAATTTGAGGTGATATTTACGGTTAATGTATCTGAGTAGCCACCTGCCCATGGGGAGGTTTCTGTCGTCACAATATCAATAGATGCGGCAACACCTGTCGCTAATGCTCCAGAACCGCCATAAGAATTACTGACTGAAACGTCATTTAGACCTGGGCCCCCTGGTGCATTAAGCGTGAAAGCAGCTAAACCTGAAGGATTAAATGTTGCATCGTAGGTAAGAGCGTAGTCTTCGCTATCGTCTGACTCTAGACCACCTTCAGCACTTGTCAGTGTCACAGTTGCACCATCGACGTCATTACACTTCATGTTAAGACCACTAACAGAAAGGTTTTGAATTTGAGAGACGTTACCGAAGTCCATCAGTTGCGTTGAAAGACCAGTAACTTCACATACAGGTGAAACAAAACCAACTAACTGGACATCACCAGGAGCGGCTTGGACTTGAGCACCAAAAATAGCAGTGACTGTTGCTGCGTAGAGTGTTAGCTTTTTCATTAGAAATTCCTTTATCTTAAATGATTGGCTCGAATACTGCTGAGCGTTTGTTGTTCTGCAGATACATTGCAGAGTTTTCACTTTGTCACGCTATGAATCGAAGGGTAAACTTCGATCTCAATAACGTCTTGATAATAACCTGCGAAACGCAAGCTATTTTCGAGTGCTACCCTAAGGCTCCCATGTTGAGCGAAAGGAATAACACCAGAACTGTTTATCATTACCGGTGAAGTCAGTTGGCTGCTGTGCCTACTTTCGTAAAGACGAATTTCGTCTATTTGTAATGACAAATTGTAACTCTCAATAATATCAACCCCTTGGTGTTGATATTTTAAGCCTCCATATTTTGAGTTGATCGTTATACCCAACGGACGGTTACAATACATATTAAAAGGCAGCGATTGCACATCACGGTGTTCCGTAAAATTCATAATATTGCCAGAGAAAAAGTTTATTTCGCATCGATCTTTGATCTGACCACTAATTCCTAACGTTAGGTTGTTAGCGCTAGCATAGAATGAAAGTGACAGACTAAAAATTAACACGGAGACGATGAAGTTATGAAGAATCCGAAATACTCTAACCATTATTTCACCTCTCACTGATTGAATGTAACTTGTTGCTTAACTTTCAAAACTATAAGTGCTTTAAAAAATGGTGAAGTAGTAAAAAAAGTTTATTATTTAGGAGAAGTATGAGTTTTAGTATGATTTAAGCAGAGAGGTAGAAGTGAAATTATTAGAGAATAATTTAATATTCAATTAGATAGGTTGGTTTTACTCAATGCTAGTATTAACGGAGGTTTTTTATTTAATTGATTAAAATAGGACTATGGTCTACACGGACGTTTTGGGTTTTTTGATGGGTTACTGTCATCATGAATGTGACAGCATTATTAACGAAAACACTAATTTGATTATTTAATTTATAAGTTGATTGTAGCGATTCTAGATTGTAATAATGGACAGCGACTATCTACTATTTCTTTATTGAAATTAGTTCTTTACAAGGATCTATTAGGATTGATTCATTCTATTTGTAATTACCGTGTGCGTGGTGATTAAACACTTTAAGCTATTATGACTAAGTCATTTACCTTTAGTGACAATACAATGCGGATAATCCATTAATATAAATTAAACTTAAAAAATAATTTAATGTTTAAATGTTAGAATAATTCTCAGAGGGTATTCTCATAGGCCAAAACGAGATTGCGTTCTGTTCCAGTCAATCAAGTGTGTTTAGTAGAAAACTAGCAGGTGTCGAAGGCTATTTGGGCTGTGGAATTGGTTAATGATTTTGCTGAAAGAATAAAGCTTCCCACAGGGGAAGCTCAAATCTCAATTGCTATAGAGGCTAATCTCGTCAAGAGTTAAAGCGCATTTTCTAGCTTTGTTAGGAAAGTAACGATGTCTTCTGAACTGATGTCTCTATGGGTAACAAAACGTACTGGATTACCAGGCGACATAGTAATGCCTTGTTCACCTAACTCTCGTGTGATGCGGTTAATATCAACAGACTCATCTAACTTAGCGAACACGATGTTCGTTTGAATGAAATCAGGATTAACAGAGAAGCCTTCTAGTTTACTTAGGCCAATCGCTAGGTTTTTCGCGTTCTCGTGGTCAGTTTTGAGTTGAGCAACGTTTTCAGTCAGCGCCATTTTACCTGCGGCAGCAAGAATGCCTGCTTGACGCATACCGCCACCGACCATTTTACGCAGTCGACGAGCTTTAGCGATGTACGCTTTGTTTCCAAGAAGTAGTGAGCCGATTGGAGCGCCTAAACCTTTTGATAAGCAAATTGTCATAGAGTCGAAGTGTTGTGCGATCTCTTTGATGTGTATATCTAGCGCCGCTGCTGCATTATAAACGCGCGCGCCATCTAGGTGCATTTGTAAGCCGTGTTGGTTTACGAATTCACGAGCTTCCGCTAGGTAAGACATTGGCAGCACTTTACCATTGATCGTGTTTTCTAAACTAAGAAGCTTAGTACGAGCAAAGTGGCTGTCGTCTGGCTTAATCGCTGCGGCAAGCTTTTTAAAGTCTAGTGTGCCGTCTGGGTTGTTCTCAATGGGTTGAGGTTGAATCGAGCCGAGCACTGCAGCACCGCCGGCTTCATACTTATAGTTATGCGCTTGTTGGCCACAAAGGTATTCGTCACCACGCTCACAGTGTGCCATTAAACCAAGTAGGTTGGCTTGTGTACCTGAAGAAGTGAACATCGCTGCTTCAAAGCCGGTTTCATTGGCAGCCCACTGTTCCAATTCGTTTACGGTTGGGTCATCGCCATAAACATCATCGCCCACTTCTGCATTTGCCATTACGTCACGCATAGCTTGCGAAGGTTTAGTTACGGTATCAGAACGAAAGTCCATGCTTCTCTCCTAGAGTACTTTAGGTAGTCATATAGTTGGCTATAGATAGCCACATAGTTGGGCTTTGCTTAAACAAGCGATAGTTTTTGTATCGGTGATTTGATCGTGTCGTATTTTGTTGTGCAGCTCTTCTAAGCTCAGCTCTATCACTTCTATAACTTCATCTTCGTCGCATTCAAATCGGGTAGTGAGGCTAAGATGTTTTGCGACAAATAAATGCTGAATCTCATCACAGAATCCAGCCAAAGGTGTGACTTGTCCTAAGCTCTGAAAAGAAGTTGCACTGTAACCGGTTTCTTCTTCCAATTCGCGCTGGGCACATTGAAGAGGTGTCTCATCAATTTCCATCGTGCCTGCAGGTAGCTCCAAAAGCCATTTCTTAAGAGAAGGACGAAACTGATTAATGAGGATGATTTTTCCTGACGAAGTGATAGGAAGAATAACGGCCGCGCCAGGGTGGTGTATTGTTGTATGTTTTACCACGACGTTCGTAGGGAGCGTCACGTTCTCTTCGATAAGAGAAATACTTTTCCATTGATGGATAACTTTACTCATGCAATTTGGCCACATTCCTTGCCAATTTTTCGGATAACTGAAGACGTGCACCACCATAACGTCTATGGTGTCGAAAATAAAAGAAAAATTAGACTTAACAATAGATTTAATTTCACGCCGTTCGTGATGTTACTCTCATAATTGGAATCTATGATTGCGCGAAAATTGCAGCGTAACCATCTGATATAAAGGCAACTCAATAATAAAAGATACTTGTAACAAAGTGCTAACAAATGTATAAAAACGTATCTACACTCTCAACTGTTCAAAGATTTTCGGAGTAACGCATGAACCCTTCTATTTCCTCACATGCTGACAAGGCGCTACTCTCTGAAAGAATTAACAAATTGGCACATGCTCTCTCTGATGGCGTTTATGAAAGAGAAGACACAATTAAGCTTTGTTTACTGGCGGCCCTGGCTGGCGAAAGTGTGTTTCTATTAGGCCCTCCGGGCATCGCAAAAAGCCTCATCGCTAAACGCCTCATCCAGGCTTTTGACAACAGTAGCTATTTCGAATATTTAATGACACGTTTCTCTACTCCAGAAGAAGTGTTCGGCCCACTAAGTATTCAAGAATTAAAAGATAACGGTCGTTATGTCAGACTGACCGAAGGCTACCTACCAACAGCGCAAGTTGTATTTCTTGATGAGATCTGGAAAGCAGGTCCTGCAATCCTAAATACGTTGCTTACGGTCGTTAACGAAAAGACATTCAAAAATGGCGCAGACATCGAGCGCGTGCCGATGCGCTTGTTGGTTTCAGCGTCTAATGAACTTCCTGACGAAGACAGCGGACTAGAAGCACTTTATGACCGAATGTTAGTTCGTGTGTTTGTAAACCGTATTCAAAACAAACAAAACTTCAAATCGATGCTGACGACGGGTACTTCTCAGGAAGCTGTGATACCAAAAGGTTTGGCGATTACTGATATTGAATACCATCAATGGCAGAAAGAGCTCGATAACCTGGAATTGACAGATAACTCGTTCAACAAGCTATTTGAACTGAAAACCATGCTTGAAGAGACTGTCAAAAAGCAAAGTTCGGCTACTGAAACTGATCTATACGTATCGGACAGACGCTGGAAGAAAGCGGTCAAGCTGTTGAAGGCAAGCGCATTCTTCAGTGGTCGTGATAGCGTAAATCCGCTGGATATTATGCTACTGCAAGATTGTTTATGGCATAGCCCAGAATCGCGTGATGTGGTTCGTAGTGTGGTAAAAGACTTTGCATTGAACCGAGCGTTTGACCAACAAGAGTCGAAGGCTCAAATTGAAATGTCCCGTGAAGAACTTGAAGAGATTCAAGACGATGTTGAATCAACGCTGTCTGTGTCGCTCTCTATGGAGTCAACCAGTGGCTTGCTGCGTAAAGACGTTTATCAGAATGACATCAAGAACGCGAAAATGTACAGCGTCGGCAGTGCATACAACCTAGTTAAACTGGTAATGCTGCAAAGCAACATGTCGGTGTCTGAATCTGAGAAAGGCGATAGCCGTTGGGTATACGTAGCCAAAGACGATTTTGATCGAGTTCTTAAAGAAGGCCATGGCGACATTTACGGTTACGTTAACGAAAATAAAAACCTATGCCGTTTAAAACTCGACTTGGATGCATCGAACCAGTTAGTCATTAAAGATATTGCCAATCGTTCTGTACTGGTGAGTGTGGTTACAACTGACGGTTTAGACCAAGAATTATACAACAAGTGGTTGAGTGGTGCTGAGAAAGCCCTAGAGCAGTTAACTGAAGCTGAATTCAAGTTAAAACGAGTTCGCACTGAATTCCATGATGCGCTACCTCATAACTATATCGACCCTGATTTACCGAAAGCGATGGAATCAAGCTTGCAAGCGGTAACGCAAGATCTCGAAACGACGAAAGTGAAGAGTAGCAAGATCGCACAACGTATTAAGTTCATGAGTCAGTACTTCGAGTAAGGGGAGAGCATATGTTAGGAGCAGACGGCTTAAACCTCGCTTTGATGGTGGCTGATTCAGGCATCATTGATACCGCGATGAATGATCTCATCGCTCGTTCTCAAGTCATGATGGCTGCTGAGAACAAAGGCGTTAAAACATCAGTGAAAAATCACTTAGTTAAATGGCGCGGTAAAGTAAAAAAACGCGTCACTAAAGTGTGTGAAACTGATCGCTTCCAAGAGGAAATCGCACTTTACCAAGAAGTGATCTATTGGGATGAACCGCAGTTCTTTGATGAGATAGACAGTGTTATCAAAAAACTGGAGTGGCACTCGGCGTTTTATCTACAAGCAAGACGCTTGATGGAAAACAACAAAGGCGTTTATAACGCGATGTTTCCACACTATTTTTGTGACCAATGGTATCAATCACTATCAGAAGCGATCAAACAAGCTCAAGTAACTGAACTTGAAACAAGTAAAGAAAAAGTCTTAGCTGACCTTTATCAGCGCATGGAAACCATGAAAAACATGGATAAAGTGACAGAGTCTGGTGATGAAGGCAGTGTAGGGCGTTTGTGGGACATGGCGTCTGCCAAATTAAGTAAAACTGATCTCACCATCATGAAGCGTCATGCTGAGTTCCTGAATAAGCACAAAGGCCTACAAGAGATCGCTGAAAAGCTAGGTCGTATGGCTAGCGAGGAAGATGATCCTTCTTTACACAAAGCCCCTGTAGAAGAACTGCAGATGGTTGAAGAGAAAAGTGATGAGGCGGTCGATGATATTGTTGGGATTCATGAAAGTGATGACCTCAACAAAATGCTGCCGAACGAGACCATGTTCCTAGCTTATCCTGAGCTTGAGGTTATCTTTTATAAACATTTGGCTGACAAACGTTTACTTAGCTATCGCTCGCAAGGTAAGTCACGCACGTTACGTAAAGTAAAAGCGCAAAAGCCCGATAGCAAAAACGTCGATATTGAAAAAGGTCCGTTCATCGTCTGTGTGGACGCATCTGGTTCTATGAGTGGGTTCCCAGAGCAATCAGCCAAAGCAATGGCTTACGCTTTGATGCAAATCGCGCTTGCGGAAGAGAGAGACTGTTACGTGATTCTGTTCTCTTCTGAGCAGATTACCTATGAATTAACAAGACAAGATGGCCTGCGTGAAGCGAGTGACTTCTTAAGCTATTCATTCCACGGCGGTACGGATCTAGAACCTGTACTCATGAAGTCGATTGACCTAATGACGGGTGATAAATACAAGAACGCAGATTTGATCGTACTTTCTGACTTTATTGCCCCTAAGCAATCTGATGAAATGATTGCACAGGTTGAAAAATTGAAAGAGCACAAAAACCGTTTCCATGCGGTTAGTCTTTCTAAGTATGGTAACCCTCAACTTATGACCATGTTTGATCACTGTTGGTCGTATCATCCAAGTCTCGTTGGCCGCTTCATGAAGAAGTGGTAGCGCTAGAACTTCTTATTTAAATCGTTTTTGCTGTGTGTTTTTTGATTGAAGAGATCGAACATGCAGCAATTTGATTTAAATGTCAGCAAACAGAATTTAAATTCACATTTTTGTTTGACTATCTTCACTCAATCCGTAAAGTAGGCACCCGAACACAGCGGGGCTAACGTTTAGTCGGTTCTAACGTGTTGAAAAATGGCGCCTTGGCAGAGTGGCTATGCAGCGGATTGCAAATCCGTGGACCTCGGTTCGACTCCGGGAGGCGCCTCCATTCTCTTTCTCTCTTATTTAGTTAATGAGAAATTAGACGAATGAAATTGCGATACTAGCTCAGTTGGTAGAGCGCAACCTTGCCAAGGTTGAGGTCATCGGTTCGAACCCGATGTATCGCTCCAAATTTTGTAGTGTTGATTCATTTCGACATTAAGATGGTGTTTTACTGTTCAGTAATCGGCATCGCAATAAAGAATTGCGTGCCCTGGTGGTGGAATTGGTAGACACAAGGGATTTAAAATCCCTCGGCGTTCGCGCTGTGCCGGTTCAAGTCCGGCCCGGGGCACCATCTATTTGATTGTTATCTTGTTTGGTAATGCTCAAAAGAGTTGTTCTCTTAAAACACTATTGAAGGCGCCTTGGCAGAGTGGCTATGCAGCGGATTGCAAATCCGTGGACCTCGGTTCGACTCCGGGAGGCGCCTCCACTATTCAGAAAAACCAGTCCTCGTGGCTGGTTTTTTCGTTTCTGGCACTTTGCTTCTTGTTTCTTCGTCCTTACCTCTTCATTTCTCCCTTTGATATTTGCTAAGCCCAACGCCGTTTTGGTGGAATCCTAAGTTGAACCTTTGTTGATAGACCGCTAAATAAATCAAAGTCACAATTAACCATAATGCTCAATTTGTTTCATTGTTTTATGGGATAACCCTAATTAAAACATGTGTATGAGTGATAGTGTCCCTCTTTATATTTCTTTAATTATTCTATAAGAGGTTCTTAAATATGCAATTTAGTCTAAAGAGAAAAATGGTTTTCTCTGTAGTTTTGGCGATTGCTGTTACATCTGCCATTCTTCTTTTCATGGGTTATAAGACTTTTCAAACAAACAGCTGGCAAGCTATAGAAAGTGAAAGTCGTAATACACTTCAAGCCCATGCAAAGGGCATCAGTGACTGGTTTTACGATAAGAAACAAGCAGTACATGGGCTTAAACAACAAGTACAGCTTAACCCTTCAATAGATATTGTTCCTCATTTACGTCAAACCTTGGTATCTGGTGGGTTTGGATTGAGTTATTACGGTAACAAAGAAGGTGAGATGTTCCGTCATGATCCTTCATTGAATAAAGCGGGGTATGACCCAAGAGTTCGAGGTTGGTATAAACAAACCTTAGCTGAGAACCGTGCAGTAACAACCAAGCCATATGTGAGTGTAACCATGCAAACCTTAGTGGTGACACTGACAGACCCAGTGACCGAGAATGGCTCGATCATCGGTGTTGTGGCATCTAACCTTGCGTTAGACAAGCTAATTGAAGATGTATTGGCTATTCAGGTTCCAGGTAATGGACGAGCGATCCTAATTGATAAGCAAGGCACGGTCGTTGCTCATAAGAATAAAGATTTCATCCTTAAGCAAGTCAAAGAGATAGCACCTGAATTAAGTGTTTCTGGATTAAACAGTGCTGCACAAAACTTAACGACAATTTTTACACAAGTTGGTGGTGATGAGCGCGTGATTATGGCTGAGCCTATTAAAGGCACCGACTGGCTACTTGTGATTGAAATGGATAAAGACGTACTGGAGCAGCCCCTGTTCGATATGTTGATTAGCCAAATCACCACAGGTTTGATTGTATTGATCGTTATGGCTGCAGCAACCTCATGGTTTGTGGCTCGTCAATTAGTTGAACTGGGTCGAGTGAGTGAAGCATTAGCTGATATTGCGGAAGGGGAAGGTGATTTAACACAGCGCCTTCAAGTGTCGAGTAAAGATGAAGTAGGGCAACTTGCCGACAAGTTTAATGTGTTCGTAGATAGACTTCATGCAATGATGAAAAACGTGACTGATGTTTCGACGGCAATGAATAACGGAGCTGAACACGCCAACAGCAGCGCATTAAAACGCAGCGATAGCGTCAGCAGACAGCAAGACGAGATCACAATGGTTGCAACAGCTGTGACAGAAATGGCGACAGCAACAGCAGAAATTGCTACGAATGCTGATAGTACGGCCAAAAGTGCGACTCACTCTGTTGAGTTGAGCGAACAAGGCTTCCAACAGATGGCTAAAAGCCAATCATCGATCAATGAGCTTGCGACAGAGCTAACAAGCGCTGTGTCTATTATCAGTGAGCTTGAAGAGCATGGCCAGCAAATCGCGTCTATCTTGGCGACGATTCGCGAAATAGCGGAGCAAACTAACTTACTCGCGCTCAATGCGGCCATTGAAGCGGCTAGAGCAGGCGAGCAAGGCAGAGGTTTTGCTGTGGTGGCTGATGAGGTTCGTGTGCTTTCTCAACGTACTCATGCTTCAACAGAAGAGATCGAAGACAAGATCAAGCGCTTACAACAAGCGACTAGCGGTGCTGTTAAAGTGATGACACAAAGCCACGATATGGCGAAAACAAGCGTACATGACGTGGATATGGCCGGAGAGAGCTTGGCTCAAATACGTGAGGCAATTCAGATGATCAGCGATATGGCAACTCAGATAGCTTCTGCTGCTGAAGAGCAGTCACTGGTTACTGCTGAAATCAATGCGAATACCGAATCTGTTCGTGAAGTGAGTGATGTGATGGCAGTTGATGCGACCGATGCGGTTTCACAAGCCGATCAGCTAAGTCATTTAGCGAGTGACTTGAAACAAGAGCTGTCACGATTCAAGCTTTAAGTTCAGGCTAATATTAGCTTAAGCACAAAGATCAATTAGAAACTAGAAAGAGCACTGGCTGTAAAAGCGTGTGCTCTTTTTTATTTATAGAGCATGCTCAATGTTTGTCAAAGAAGTCTTTGTTACGAATATACTTACTCATTAGGTGATAAGAGAAAGGCCGGATTAACCAACTGAATATTGATCGCCCGAGGCGTATTAACGTCGGTGTGTTTTCGTAAATCCTGCCGTTATAGAGCCAAAGTACTTTGCCTACATGCCAATACAATAGGGGAACCGGGGGCATAAAGGTCACGATGTCGATGTCGCAACAGATACGGTAGGTTTTCTTGCTTAAACGGTAGTTTTTTTTAAAACTCCAATCACCGACCGCGGGCTGCCCAAACGTGACGATTCGTTTAATACAACCTGGGTATTTTTGGTCCAAGTAATCAGCGAATACACAGCCAATAGAGCCACCAGAAGAGTGGCCAGTAATCGATATTCTTTTGCCTTGTTCCAATAGAGGAATCAAAGTGGTTTCCAAGCGTTCAATGACGGTTTGTCCCAGTTTATCTTCATTACGGCTTGGTTGGCTTTCTTGAAACATCAGATGGTAGAACCCGGCATGCACTCGATAGTTGAGCCCAATCCTTTTACAGCTTCTTGTCCATAGTGCAAAGGTAAGTAACCAATCTGAGATACTATGCGATCCTTTGATGACCACAACCACTTCATCTTTGTCGCTACTCCACAACACTCGAATCATGGTTTTTCCGAACTGGTTCTTTATGATGCGCTGTCCATTAGGGTCAAAACCGTAACGAGTTTGTTTAAAAACTCTAGGGTAGGCGAGGTTGCAGAGCACAGCGTAGCGTTCATATTGGTATCGTTTTAGTGGCTTCACGTTGTCATTTCGTAATAGTCGTTACTTAAAACTCTAGCCTTTGAATGTGAAAAGCACATGAAAACGAAGGCGTGTTTCCTTAATTCAATGGAATTGACAGTATTTTGTGAGTCTGAAAATGGGAATTCGGCCTTTGAATTCAAACTCAAACTCAAAATCTACGAATAAGAACCGTACAAGCTGCACTAAATTCATTCGTTTGAGTTCGATAATTAATCACTTGAATTGAAAGATAAAATTTACTGTTGACGAATTTTTTCTATCCGTTAAAGTACACCTCGTTCTCACGGCTTAGGTCGCAGAGAGATGGTGTTTTACTCTTCGGTAATCAGCATCGCATGATTGCGTTGCCCTGGTGGTGGAATTGGTAGACACAAGGGATTTAAAATCCCTCGGCGTTCGCGCTGTGCCGGTTCAAGTCCGGCCCGGGGCACCATCTATCTAGTTTCTATTTTGAGTAGAGTGTTGAACAACGAGTGGTTCTCTTAAAACACTTCAATATATTTTTATGTTGATAAAGGCGCCTTGGCAGAGTGGCTATGCAGCGGATTGCAAATCCGTGGACCTCGGTTCGACTCCGGGAGGCGCCTCCATTCTCTTTGTCTTACGTTTTATAAGGTAAGAAATTAGAAGAATGAAAATGCGATACTAGCTCAGTTGGTAGAGCGCAACCTTGCCAAGGTTGAGGTCATCGGTTCGAACCCGATGTATCGCTCCAAATTTTGTAATGTTGATTCATTTTGACATTAAGATGGTGTTTTACTTTTCAGTAATCGGCATCGCAATAAAGAATTGCGTGCCCTGGTGGTGGAATTGGTAGACACAAGGGATTTAAAATCCCTCGACGTTCGCGTTGTGCCGGTTCAAGTCCGGCCCGGGGCACCATCTATTTGATTGTTACCTTGTTTGGTAATGTTCAAAAGAGTTGTTCTCTTAAAACACTATTGAAGGCGCCTTGGCAGAGTGGCTATGCAGCGGATTGCAAATCCGTGGACCTCGGTTCGACTCCGGGAGGCGCCTCCATTATTTAGAAAGCCCGATCAGAAATGGTCGGGCTTTTTTACGTCTTCAGGAAAGTGGTTTGGCTTTTGAATGCTTTTCTTTTGCCTTTTCAGATAGAAGAACGCCCGTAAAACCCATCTATTACCTTCGAAAGGTAAGACACATTTAGAGCTGAATCAAAGAGAAAGTTGCTAGTCAAAAAGTCCAACGCTGATCAGTGAACTGCACTTGTTCAATGCTTGATAGGGTATTCAAGCCATCGCGTGAAGTAACGGTGTCATTGAGCTGAAATTTACCGCCCCCAAGATTGTGGATTTGGTATTCACTTTTAGGACCATGTACTACAACCGTATTAACACCTAAATTTCCGGTTACCTTATTATCATATCCATTGATCTCAATATTTGCGTTATTCTTGCCCGATAGCGTTAGTTTCGTCAGATATTGAGAGTGATGAGTGTAGGGCGTTGCTGGGTCATATTGCATTTTAAAAGTGCCGGTGAATGTATCAGCAATGTATGCGTCGTAAGCCAGTGTTGGAGAGAAAATCTGTTCAGTAATATATTGCGCGTTAGGATCTCTTGTAGAAAAGTCGTCACGAGTTTTAACTTTGTATAACCCCCACATACCTTCGCCACTATACGCCCCCCAAAGCCCGTAATAGCTATCAATGACGGCTGCAAAGTACTCTTGGTCAACACTGACTTCTTCTTGCCACTCTTCTAAAGTGTCAACTGGAGGTGTATAGGCATTATGTAAAGCCTGAGTCTGTATTGTATTCAGCTCTTTTTGAAATAAAGGTAATGCCGATTCGCCACTTTGAGGGGAGTTAAGAACACCAATACCATAGTCATGGACTAGGTGGAGAATTTCTTCGTAAGACGCATCGCGATGCTCTTCATAATCCTGTCGAACGTACCATTCTCCGCCTTCTACTTGAATTTCCTCTTCGAACAAGGGTTGGCCATCCAAATCGTCGTTATATTGGGGCTCATCGTGATAATTCATTAGTTTCAATATTGCGCCATTGTTCGCCATAGCATTTGCAATATCGCGTTTTGAGTCAGCGCTCCCGTATTTAGTGCCATCAACGGGGGTTAGATAGTGATTGAGAACATTGACTGCTTTGACTATCTGATAATTGCTCAGGCGATCCATAATTAGAATATGGATAGATTTGCCATTAGGGGCATTGACCGCGACATGTCGGTTATAACCTGCTTTGGAATACGCAGAGAACTGAGAAGGGACCGCTTCTATTGTGATCCCGTGAACAACGGATGGTTTGACATTTTCTTGGCTTGCCACAGGCTTGCTTTGGCTTGAACTATTACAACCGACAAGAAGAACAGTGGCAGCGAACGCAGTTAAAGATAACACTTTCATAGTACACATCTTATGATTTAGAACGTGGTGCTAATATACCGAGATTTCGCGTGATATTGGGTGATTGCAGTTGCCGTAATACATACCCATATAATGTCTTACAATGCCCGTGATCTGTTGGTTCTGTTTTTTAACCTGCCAACCAATCGAAAAATAGTGTGTCAAACCTTAAATGGGTCGATTGTTAGTGCTAATAGGTTATGTGATTTGCATATTTTGTGTACAAAGAAACGCAAGCGCAGCTTGTAGAGCTATTAAAGGTGAACCTTGGATTTTCTCAGCAAGTACGTTGTAGACTGTATTAGCATCAAAAAGAGAGATTTGAGGATAAAGTACTGGCTCTTCTAAGATCAAGCTAACTAGCTCTTCATGTGAACAACCACCAGACTGTTTTAATTGCTTCAGCGCCGCGATTTGGATACCAATATAAGGGTGCTTTAGTAGCCCGAGTAATTCTGTTTCGTCAGTGGTATATCGCACTAAACAGACTTGTAGAGGGAGGCTTTCAGAGGCTATTAGTTGTAAACGGTATTGATCGATCCAGAGAGTGCCAAGCCAATCGATGATACTTTTGAGGTTGGAACAATGATCATTCAAGACTAGATCTAATACCGATTGGTTGAAGTAGGGCGTCTCAACGTCAGTCAAGTTGATATGATGACAACGCAAGGCAATGACTAGCGCGTGAAATTCAGCGTTGGATAGGTTGGTCAGTTTTTCAATAGAGCAAAGCTCCATCAGATATTGCTTGTCTTGACAGTATTCAATCGCTAACGCTAGGTTTGACAAGCTTTCGATTGCAACTCGTTTGGTTCGAGCATGTCTTACTGAAGGTTTTGAACGCGCTGATTGCCTCAACGAATCAAGCGTGGAAGTGATAGGAGGTTGTGTGGCACTAGCGTCATCATTCGGATCGTCAAGTTCTCGATGTGGTACTTCTGTTGTCGCCGTCTCTCTTTCTGTTTGATTGGTTGTAATAATTACAGGTAAGTCGACTATGAGCTCTTTTAGATAGGCCTGAGAACTCGGTGCTAGAGTATAAGATAGGTTTTCAATGAGTTGTCGCCTCACCGAATTACTGCAAGTGCCCGATTGCAGTTGCTGACGGGTAAAGGCAAGGCTTAGGGTTTGTGATACGTCACTTAATAAAACATTCAAGCAATCAAGTTGAGTCGCTTCGTCTAAGCTCGAAAACTTCTCATAAAAGACTGGCATAAATCGGCTAAGTTGGGCTTGTTTACTCTGCGGGTTTAAGCTCGAAATTAACTGAAGTATCGCCGTTATTGAATGAGGGGGCTGCCGTTTATCTTGCCATTGATTCACGAGTTGTTGCTTGTGATTATCGCTAAGCAGTGCCGAAAGGATATCGATTGGAATTTCTTGCAATAAGTCGTGCTGACCAAGGTGCTTAATGTCGACTTGGTAATTCCATTTTTCCAATGTACTGAGAGATGTTTGTCTTATCTGTGGGTCTAAGTGCGAAAGGCCAGTTAAAAACATTTGCAAATACTCACGACTGTTCATTTGAGACAGGCGTTGAAAGGCGATTTGCTGGCAACGTAGATCTTGGTGTTGCGTGGCTTTGAATAACGTTATTTTATCCGGTGTGCTTTTCAATAACATACGCATATCACTTGTGCGCGTTACTGCAAAGTTCTCTTTAAGTAGTGCCGGTGAGTGACGCGATAGCACTGAGACTAGTTTGACCTGAACATCAGGCTCAGGGTCACTTCGAAGCAGGGGCAGTAAACGACTCGCTTGAATGTAATCTAAATTAAGTTCATGGTTATCCAAAATACGTGCAGCATTCAAACGGATATCATCACCATCATTCCATTCACCTTCCCAGTAATCGATATCGTCACAAACGACGTCTATCAATAATCCCTTCGCTTGTTCTGAATCGTTGTTGTGCTCAATAGCATTCAATGCGGCTAGTTTTACTTCGCTGTCATCCCACTGTTGAAAGCAGTGGATGATGTCTTTGATAGGAGCATGCTTGTCTTGAGCTAAACATTCTAGGCTTGTGATAACAACATCTACAACGTTGGATTCTAAACCTGAAAGCAAGAGGTGTTTAGTTTGCGAAAATTGAGCGAGAAACTGAGTTGCTAGAATTTGATCGGATACGCTCCCAGTATGATAGGTATGTTCGACACAGAGAAGGAATTTATCGAGAGACATAGGGTTTAGTACCACTGAACTAACAAGTTTGAATAATAACTCTTATCATTCCGAATTGTATGATCCTAATCATATCTTTAATGTTTCATGTGTTAATAATAGGCTTTATTGATAATAATCCTTAAAAAGGAATGCCGATGAGTGTTTTACGAGCACAGTCCACACTTCAAAGCTTCGCTCGAAAAGTCTGCGTAGTATTGTGCTCCTTTTTTACGATGAATTTACATGCTGCTTTGCCTCCTTTAGACATCGATCCAGCTCAAGCAGAACTCGGTAAACGACTGTTTTTTGATACTCGCTTGTCCGGGGATGACTCGATATCGTGTTCCAGGTGCCATATTCCGGCGAATGGCTTTTCTTATCCTGAACCGTTAAGCCCTGCGTATACGGGGAGTGATGGATTTCGCAATGCTCCAACACTTATTAATGCAGCCTATAAAGAGGTGTGGTTTCACGATGGTCGTATTGGCACCAATCTAAACGATGTGGTGCGGGAGAATATCACTGAAGACTGGCTGATGAATATGGACATGCGTTTGATGCAGGAACGCCTCAAACAAGACCCAATATACGTCGAGATGTTTAAAGCGGCTAATCTAGGGGAACCTTCAAATGGCGGAGTACGTAAAGCTCTGCCTGAATACCTAAAAACATTGACTTCGAAAAACGTCCCTTTTGACAAGGGTGAGCTTAGCGACTTAGCGAGCCAGGGAGAAAAGCTGTTCACAGGCAAAGCGGGGTGCAACCAATGCCATCGTGGCGCTCTGTTTTCGGACGGAAAGGCACACAATACCGGAGTGCCAGAAAATCATGAGATATTTTTAGACCCAATGCGGCATCAATCTTTCCTTGCCTACAACATGTTTATGGGTGTGCAAGATTACTTAACGTTAAAGCGCGATGTTGGTGCGCATGTTCAAACTCATAAAGCGGATGGTAGCGATCGCGGTAAGTTCATAACGCCTACGTTACGAGAGCTCACTCAAACTGCGCCGTATATGCACAATGGCATGCTTGCCACACTTAAAGATGTGGTTGAGTTTTATAATCAAGGTGGTGGCGAAGACTCAAAAAAAGACTCTCGACTCACCACGCTTTCCCTAACGGACTATGAAAAAAAGGCGCTGGTGGCCTTTCTGGAATCGTTATCTGGAGACGCCCTTATAGGCGAAGAATACGAATGGTTAGACTATGACTTCGGCTACGAATACACGGAGGATTGGTCAAATGCTCGTAACTAAGCGTTCTGTATTAAAGACGGCACTCTTTATTCTTATTGGGATGACGGGGCTTCCCAATGTTGTTAATGCAAAGGTACAGCTTGAGCCTCTAGGGGAGGTGCCTGTGCCTGCGGATAATAAACAAACACCCGAAAAAATAGAGTTGGGAAAGATCTTATTTTATGACGGTCGGCTAAGTGGCGATACGACTAGCCCATGTGCTGGTTGCCATATCCAATCTCAGGGCTGGGGTTTTCCTGATGACTTATCCATGGGATATCCGGGTACGGTACATTGGCGTAATAGCCAAACGATTATTAATGCGGCTTATTATGACAAATTTTTCTGGGCGGGCAGCGCTATGTCATTGGAAGCGCAAGCAAAAGATGCTGCGAAGGGCGCGGTCGCGGGTAATGGTGAAGATGACGTCATGGAAGCGCGTTTAGCCTTAGTACCTGAGTATGTTGAACGTTTTAAGCGAGTGTTTGGTGATGATACTCCGAAAATACACAACGCTTGGCGTGCTATAGCCGCGTTTGAACGTACGATGATTCAACGTGACACACCAATAGATAACTATTTACTCGGTGACAAAACCGCTTTGTCCGAGTCCCAATTGAAGGGCAAAGCACTGTTTGAAGGCAAAGCAAATTGCATTGCTTGTCACAACGGGGCTTTGGCATCTGACCAGAAATTCTACAACATTGGCGTGCCGCCAAGCCCTTGGTGGGATGATGATGGACTGGCACAGATAACGTTTCGATTTGAGCTTTATTCTAAAGGTGTCACCGAAGAGATGTACCGCACCACAAAGGCCGATCCCGGAGCTTACTTTCGTGCTAAACGTAAAGAGATGTTAGGTAAGTTTCGAACGCCAAGCCTACGTTATACAAAATACACTGCGCCCTACATGCACAATGGCACTATTCCAACTTTAGAAGCGGTGATTGATTTCTACGACCGAGGTGGTGTGGCGGATGACGGACGTACTACTGGTTACCCTCAGACCAAATCTGCTTTGATTCAACCTCTCGGTTTAACGGAACAAGATAAAAAGAACTTACTGAGTTTTATCGAAGCATTTTCAGGTGAGCAGATTTTTATTGAAGAGCCAACCATTCCAGAATACCAACCGCTATTTACTAAAGAAGAACTTGCTGGAGCAGAAAAATGATCGCCAACTCAGAGCAAAATTCGAGTAAACGACACAACAAATGCATGATGTCACGACGTGATTTTTTACTTTATTCCGGTGCGGCTACTGCCGTATCTATGGTTCCTCTTACCTTACTTGCAGGGACTGATTCTGAAACTCAAGTTGAAGGTCGTGTTGTCGGTTACCCGCGTAAGAAAATCGCCCAGTTAAGCCAACTTAGTAACCACATTCCGGTTCACTTTCAATATCCAGATGGAGGGAAAAACTCGATTGCGATGTTGGTTAAATCCGACATCGAATGCGGGGGTGGGATAGGGTTACAGCGCGATATTGTGGCGTACTCGATGACGTGTACTCATCAAGGTGGGCCTTTAACAGGTGCTTATAAAGCAACAGGAGAGCATCGCATTGTCGGGCAGTGTCCATTCCACCTGTCTACATTTGATTTACGACGTCATGGCATTATGGTTTCTGGTCAAGCCTTTGAGAGCTTACCTCAAGTACTGCTCGAGCTCGAAGGTGACGACATCTATGCAGTTGGCGTTATGGGGTTGATCTTTGGTCGCATGGAAAACCTGATCGATGTGGAGGTAGTTTAATGAGTGAATCTTCTTCAAGCAATCAATCTCCTTTAAACCGTCAGTACCTTCAACCGACAAATACTTTACTGCCTCCTGTTCATGCTGAAGTTATCACAACAGCCTGTGATTATTGTATCGTGGCGTGCGGTTATAAGGTTTACCGTTGGCCTGTGAATAGCCCTTCAGGTGGAACTCGCGCTAACGAAAATGCGTTTGCTGTCGACTTCCCGGTTCATGCATTACAAGCTTGGGTTTCGCCACAGCAACATAATATTGTTTCGCATAATGGCAAACCACATCATGTGGTTGTAGTGGCAGACAAAGACATACAAGTCGTCAATAAAGGCGGTGATTCTTCGGTTCGTGGTGGACTGCTCGCAAGAAAGCTTTATAACCCAGAAACACCAACCAAAGATCGATTGAAACAACCACTTGTTCGAATTAACGGTCAGTTACAACCTGTAGAATGGGATTTTGCGTTGGATATAGCGGCCCAAGTTGGCCGTCATGTGATTGATACGCACGGTTCGAACAGTTACTGCGTAAAAACCTTTTCCTATCAGTATATTGAAAACACCTATGCAATAACAAAGTATGCATTGCGTCATGTCAATACCGCGAATTTTTCGTTTCATGACACGCCGTCAGATGTCACTGCAACCCCAGGTTTTCGAGATGCGGGTTTTGATAATTTTGCTCCAAGTTATGATGATTGGGGCGCGGCAGATACTTTGATGATCTGCGGAACGGATCCGTATGAGACCAAAACCATCATTTTTACGCAGTTCATTATGCCTGCGGTGCATCGTGGAATGAAAACCGTAATTTTGAACCCTCGTGAAACCGCAGGCATAGCGTGGCTTAAATCTCAAGGTGGATTGCACCTCGATATTAATCCCGGCAGCGATAATCTTGTGGTTGGTGCAATTGCTCGAGTGATCTTAGAGCAAGGCTGGCAAGACAATGAGTGGATTGAAAACTGGGTTAATAATAAATGGGAATCGAGTTCAGGTTTTGGTCAGGGTACTCGTAATACGCCATGGCAGTGGAGAACCACTTGGGGCAAGTTCCAAACCGATGGCTTTGATGATTATAAGCAATGGAATTTAGAGCAGAAAGAATACGCACCTGAGTATGCCGCGTCGATAGCGGGTATCGACGTCGAGAAGATCCACAAAGCTGCCGAGATGTTGGCAATGCCAGTGAATGGTCAAAGAGTTAAAGCATCAATTGGTATAGAGAAGGGCTTTTATTGGTCGAACAATACCGGAAATACCAACGCCATCGCCTCCCTTGCAACGATCATCGGTACTGGTGGCCGCGAAGGGCGTGTCATTGGTCGGTTTGGTGGACATCAACGCGGTGGGTTAGCGGGTGGGAAACTTCCAAGAAACAAGTCACCTGAAAAAGTCGCAGGCAGACGCAGACGCTCAATAGACACCGATAGGTACCTCTATTCCGGACATACTCGTATGGCACATGTCATTGGTACAACATGGATCCAAGCTATGTGTGGCAGCTATGGATTGAAAGAGAAATTCACTGACTTAACGACACGTAACCCTCACCAAGCGACGCGACGTGATAAACAGCACATTATAGATACACTCAAAAAGCGTGCAGATTCCGGTGGAATGGTCGTCATTAATCAAGATATTTACTTACGTGATCCTATAGGTAAACAGTTTGCCGATATCATCTTTCCGGCTGCGACTTGGGGGGAAGAGGATTTCATACGCGCTAATGGTGAGCGTCGGCTGCGCCTTTACCAACAGTTCGCTGATGCGCCGGGTCAGGCTAAGCCAGACTGGTGGATCGTTGCTCAAATGGCTTCGCGAATGGGGTACGACGGGTTTGATTGGCAAAACTCGAATGACGTAGCCGAAGAGTCATCGCGATTTAGTCGCGGTAGCCGTAAAGATTTCAATATGATCAAAGTTGCAGCTCATTCTGAAGGAAAAACACTTCATCAAAAGCTCGCTGAATTTGGTACCGAAGGGATCCAAGGCCCTGTATTTTATAACTATGACACCAAAAAGCTGATTGGTACTAAACGCCTACATGATACTGAAATGAGTTGGGGTGATCTGGTCGACAAAGGGCTGCAAGATGGGCCTCAAGGCGCCAATATTATGCGTAAACAGCTTACTCAATTTAATAGTCAGACGGGGAAGGTCAATCTTCAAAAGCACCCTTGGGATCTGTTCAGTGATTTCCACGCTTGGCTTACCCCAAAACAGGACGAGTTATGGTTTTCGAATGGTCGTATTAACGAAATCTGGCAGTCAGGGTTTGATGATACCGAGCGCAGGCCTTACATCACTCATCGTTGGCCTGAAAACTGGATTGAAGTACACCCAGAAGATGCGGAAAAACGGGGCATAGAAGCCGGAGATGAAGTACTGGTGTATTCGGAGCGGGTAGCCAATTTTAAAGATACGATTCTGGGTATCGAGTCAGACGATTTTCAGTTTAGTAACTTAATGAAAAATGGTCACATTCAACTGGATTACGCGGAGATTAAAGCCGTTGCGATTGTCACCTCAGCCACGAAAAAAGGTGTGTTGTATTGCAATATGATGGACATGAAGAACCCAGCGAATGCTTTAACAACAAGGGTAGTTGACCAAATCAGTGGTAACTACAACTACAAAATGGGCGTCGCCAAAATAAAGAAAATTGGTGAATCAAAATATAAGCGTGAGTTTGAAGGGTTCTCCTTTGCACCACGTAACATTGTGTAAGGGAAGTTTATGTTTGGCGTATTATTGGTTTTGCATGTATTGGCTGCCACCATTTGGACGGGAGGGCACATTATTCTCAGCGTCGTTATCCTTCCTAAAGTCTTGAAACACCGATCTCCAGAAATGTTATTGGAATTCGAGCAAGGGTACGAAAAGGTGGGAATGCCTGCTTTGGTAGTTCAAGTGGTGACCGGGTTGATGCTCGCTTATCACATGTTGCCAGACGTTAGCTTATGGTTTGATATGTCGATTCCACTGGCTCATGGCATTGCCGCTAAATTGACGTTACTGTCTCTGACGGTATTGCTAGCCCTAGACGCACGCTTTCGTGTGATTCCAAAACTATCGAAGGACAACTTGGTTGATATGGCGCTGCACATTGTGCCAGTGACTATTATTTCAATTTTGTTTGTGGTTGTCGGAGTTTCATTCAGAACGGGGTGGCTAGTTTGATATGTTTGCACGTTTAGTGCGGAATATTTGACCATGTCTAAGTAGATAACAAGAAACAGCGCTAATTCGGCGCTGTTTCTTGTTACTGACTCCCGAAAACCGTTTTCAGACAGGCATTCCTATCTCAATACCAAATGGAGAGTCGGTGCTTTAAAAGTAGGGACAAAGGTTATTGAACCTTTTGCTCTGCTTGATCGAGCAAGCCTTGCATCTTCTTCTGAGCTCGGCGACTCACACGTTTTTTGGCTGCAGTGCGAGCTTCTTCTAAGTTAACACTTGGGTCACCCACGACCACTAGCGCCACCATTCCGTGTCGGTGATGTACTTTACATTTTATGCCATAAACTCCGGGCTTATCAAAAGTGACTTCCTGAGCGTTTGACCCGGATATCATAAGAGGTTTAGCGCCGTTAGGAAGCATCCCTTGAATACTATGGGCTGTATGAGAGCCAACGGTTCCTTTAAAAAGCACCTTATCACCAGGTTCGATTTCTACGTAATCAGGAATAAATTGATACATCTTGTCGATGTTCTCAGAATTCATGTCCATCACTTGTTTGATGACTTTTGTTTCAGCAAGTGCAGGAGTGGCAATGATAGTTAAGATCAGTAGAAGTACACGCATAGTAGTTGGCTCTATCAAATGAGAATTATTTCCAATAATTTTAATTTATTCACCGTTTGGTTGAAAGCTCGATTTGATATAGCTTCGGTGAATTTGAGCGCTATATGTGCTGGATCAATTAAATTAACAGTTTGATAACTGGGAAAGCTTTGTCTTCGAGGCTCGTTAATAATCTAAGGACATTTTGCGAGTTGTTTGTCACGATTCGGGTTTAATAAAATGAATGACATTATGATTCAATGTTCATTTTTTGACCATTCATTCGGCGAAACCCTTTCATAACTGCACATAGTTCTTCATGAATTTGGAAATTAACGTAAGTTTTAACGTTGTGTTAAGTCAGTAAATGAAAATGATTGTCATTTACTTACGTTATTGCTAACCTATTGTGAAACTTTACAACACTCTTTCTAGTGCGCCAAAGTGTATATAAAATCCCGCTAAACCCTATCAAAACCAAGGTTATTCGTTTGCTTAGCTCGATAAATAAGCAGATCTACCTCTTTTGTTCTACCCCTTTCGGGTAGTTCGTTTTCGTAATTGATTTACATCATATTTTCATTTTCTTTCATAATTCATTATTCGTGTAGTTAAGAAATATATAACCTTCAGGAATTCTTATGAGCAAGATGAAGCTAGTCGTAATCGGTAACGGGATGGTAGGCCATCGCTATATCGAAGATTTAGTCGAGAAGACAGATGTTGCAAACATGGACATTACGGTGTTCTGTGAAGAACCACGTGTTGCGTATGACCGTGTTCACCTTTCTTCTTACTTTTCACACCACACTGCAGATGAACTTTCTTTAGTTAAAGAAGGTTTCTACGAGAAACACGGCATCAATATGCTGATCGGCGAACGTGCTATCAACGTTAACCGTGAAAAGAAAACAGTTTACTCAAGCACTGGTCGTGAAATTCAATACGACAAGCTTATCCTTGCTACGGGTTCTTTCCCATTCGTACCGCCGATTAAAGGCCACGAAGGCAAAGACTGTTTTGTTTACCGTACTATCGAAGACTTAAAAGCTATCGAAGCGACCGCTAAGAATTCTAAATCTGGTGTTGTTGTTGGTGGTGGTTTACTTGGCCTTGAAGCAGCAGGCGCACTTAAAGCGCTTGGCGTAACCACTCACGTTGTTGAGTTTGCTCCAAAGCTTATGGCAGAGCAGCTTGATCTTGCAGGTGGTAATCAGCTTCGTCAAAAGATCGAACGTATGGGTGTCAATGTCCATACAAGCAAGAACACGCTTGAAATTGCTCCTGAAGGCACTGAAGCTCGTAACGTGATGCGTTTTGCAGACGGCACTGAGCTAGAAACTGATTTCATCGTATTCTCTGCTGGTATTCGCCCACAAGACAAACTTGCTCGTCAAATGGGTCTAGGTATTGCGCCTCGCGGTGGTATCGAGATCAACGATCACTGTCAAACGACAGACAAAGATATCTACGCAATCGGTGAGTGTGCGTCTTGGAACCAAACGTTCTACGGGCTAGTGGCTCCTGGTTACAAGATGGCGACAGTTGCCGTTGACCACGTTGTTGGTAACGAAAGCACATTTGAAGGTGCTGACATGTCTGCGAAGCTTAAGCTTCTGGGCGTGAAAGTAGGTTCAATCGGTGATGCAAACGGTCGTACTCCTGGTTGTAAAAGCTACGTTTACCAAAACGAAGAGCAAGAAGTTTACAAACGCTTAATCGTTTCTGAAGACAACAAGAAACTGCTTGGCGCAGTAATGGTTGGCGATACTTCTGATTACGGTGACCTTCTTCAACTTATGTTGAACGAAATTGACCTACCAGAACACCCAGATGCATTGATTCTTCCAGCACACGCTGGTGGTGAAAAACCAACGCTTGGCGCTGATTCACTACCGGAAACTGCCGTTATCTGTTCTTGTTTCGACGTAACCAAAGGCAAGATCGCTCAAGCGGTCGCTGAAGGTCACCATACCATCGGTGATATCAAAGCAGTAACTGGTGCAGGTACAGGTTGTGGTGGTTGTATTCCGCTTGTGACTTCTGTGCTAAACGCTGAACTTGCAAAAGCGGGTGTAGAAGTGAAGAACGACGTTTGTGAGCACTTTGCTTACTCTCGCCAAGAGCTTTTCCACCTGATTCGTATCGAAGAAATCAAAACATTCGACGAGCTACTTGAGAAATACGGTAAAGGCTACGGCTGTGAAGTCTGTAAGCCTCTAGCGGGTTCTATCCTTGCTTCTTGCTGGGGTGACCACATCCTTAAGCCTGAGCTAGTAAAACTGCACGATACCAACGACAACTTCTTAGGTAACATTCAGAAAGATGGTACTTACTCGGTTATCCCTCGCATGGCAGGTGGCGAAGTAACGCCTCAAGCTCTAAGCGTTCTTGCGGATGTTGCGGCTGAATACAACCTATATACGAAGATCACTGGAGCACAACGTATCGGTCTATTCGGTGCTCAGAAAGATGACTTACCAGCAATCTGGAAGAAGTTAATCGCTGCAGGTTACGAAACGGGTCAAGCTTACGCAAAAGCACTTCGTATGGCTAAGACATGTGTTGGTTCAACTTGGTGTCGTTACGGCGTTCAAGATTCAGTTGGCCTAGGCGTGATGATCGAGAACCGTTACAAAGGCATCCGTACTCCTCATAAGATGAAGTTCGGTGTGTCTGGCTGTACTCGTGAGTGTGCTGAAGCTCAAGGTAAAGATTTAGGTATTATCGCAACGGACGCTGGTTGGAACATGTATGTGTGTGGCAACGGTGGTATGAAGCCTCGTCACGCAGACTTACTGGCAAGCGACCTAGACCAAGAAACACTAGTGAAATACATCGACCGTTTCATGATGTTTTACATCCGCACGGCTGCGCCACTACAACGTACTTCGGTATGGATGGACAACCTAGAAGGCGGCGTTGACTACCTACGTGAAGTGATTGTTGATAACAAACTTGGCATCAACGACCAGCTTGAAGCTGACGTCGCTGGCCTAGTGGGTAACTTCGCTTGTGAGTGGACTGACACTATCAACGATGAAGCTCAACTTAAGCGCTTCTCACACTTCATCAATGCTGATGACCGTGATGAAAACGTTGTGTTTGTTGACGATGGCCGTGAACAACACCGCCCAGCAACATTTACAGAAAAACACCCAGAAGCGAAGGGCGACATCCTTCACGTTGAACTGGTTTAATTGGGAGACGACATCATGGCATTTACCAAAGTTTGTAAGATCGAAGATATTATTCCAGGTACCGGTGTTTGTGCATTGGTTGGTGGTGAGCAAGTTGCTATTTTCCGCCCAACTAAAGCCGAAGAAGTGTTCGCTATTAGTAATACTGACCCGTTTTTCCAATCAAACGTTTTATCTCGCGGTTTAACGGTTGAGCACAAAGGTGAGCTTTGGGTGGCGAGCCCACTTAAGAAGCAACGCTTTAACCTAGCAACAGGTGTGTGCATGGAAGACGAGAACTTCAGCGTGAAAGCGTATAAAGCTCGTATTACCAAAGGTGCTGTTGAAATCTCAGCATAATCGAATACGTAACAAGATTTGATAGATCAAGGGTTCTAGTTATCGACATTGCCTTAGTTCGGCAACTAGAACCTTTTCCTATCCGATTTTAACTTTTAATTTTAACTTTTTAAGGACAACCTTATGTCTCCTGATTTTAAACCAGCTGAATTCGTTCAAACGATGATCGATGTGGGTGAAGCGAAAACGAAAACGAGTACTCGTGATCTTCTGATTCGAAGCACAATGGCAGGCATCATTCTTTCTCTAGCCGTTGTTGTAGCAATCACGGCTATCGTGCAAACAGGTATCGGCATCGTTGGCGCTCTTGTGTTCCCAGTAGGCTTCGTGATTCTAAGTGTAATGGGTTACGACCTAGTAACGGGCGTATTCGGCCTTGCACCTTTAGCGAAATTCGATAACCGACCAGGTGTGACTTGGGGTCGTGTACTGCGTTGTTGGGGTATCGTTGGCCTTGGTAACCTTATCGGTTCTCTAATCGTTGCGGTACTGGTTGCTATCTCATTAACGGGTAATTTCTCTCTAGAACCAAATGCAGTAGCGCAGAAATTCATCGCTGTTTCTACTGGTCGCAGCCTAGGTTTTGAAAACATGGGTATGGACGGCTGGATCACGTGTTTCGTACGCGGCATCTTCTGTAACCTAATGGTTTGTCTAGGTGTGATTGGTAACATGACAGCACGTACAGTGTCTGGTCGTGTCGCAATGATGTGGTTCCCAATCTTTATCTTCTTCGCACTAGTATTCGAGCATACAGTAGTAAACATGTTCCTATTCCCACTGGGTATGATTCTTGGCGCTGATTTCGGTATCGCGACATGGTTGAACTTCAACCTTATCCCAACAATCCTAGGTAACATCGTAGGTGGTTTGTTCTTAACATGTGTACCTTTGTTCCTAACACACGCAAGAACCGCTCCTTCTTTAGGTGCTAAGTAATTCTGAATACGGTGAAACGTAATTTAGTATGAGATTAAGAGCCCCAACTAAATGTTTGGGGCTTTTTTAGTTCGAACGCCTTAAACATCATCAAGGTGTTGATTGGTATAAAATACCTGCAATAGACTGTTTTGTTATAATTACTTCTATCTTCGTTAGTATTTAGACTGAATATTTAACTCAACACCTGATAGTCTAAGGGTTAAGGATTTGGATAAGTCATCATGAATACAGTGACTTATCACATAGATTGAAGCTTGAGATAACACAAGCAAACCTTCGGAGCACAGCATGTCAGAAGTATCGTCATCGAATGTTAAAGAAGTAACCAAAGGATTGGTTTCATTAGTAGGCGCGGGCCCTGGTGACCCAGACTTACTTACCCTAAAAGCGGCACGCGTTATTCAACAGGCCGATGTGGTCGTTTATGACCGCTTAGTATCTAAAGATATCTTGGCAATGGCTAACTCCGATGCAGAAATGCTGTATGTGGGGAAAAAGCTCGATCATCACTGTGTACCACAAGATCAGATCAACCAATTATTGGTGACCAAAGCACAAGAAAACAAGCACGTTGTCCGTCTAAAGGGTGGTGATTCGTTTATCTTTGGTCGTGGTGGTGAAGAGTGTGAAACTCTGGCTGAAAATGGCGTGAGATTTGAAGTGGTACCTGGTATCACCGCAGCTGCAGGCGCGACTGCTTACGCGGGTATTCCGCTTACACATCGAGATCACGCACAAAGTGTTCAATTCATTACTGGCCACCTAAAGAAAGATGGCGAAGATATTGATTGGCGTTCGCTTGCTCAACACAATCACACGATCGTGTTTTACATGGGTCTGAAAGAGAGCCCGAACATTCAGAAAAACTTACTGGATAACGGTATGCGAGCAGACATGCCGGTTGCGATTATTGAGAATGGTACACGCCAAGAACAGAAAGTCTTCCGTGGTGGTTTGAGTGACTTAGCCAATCTTGCGAGCGTTGCAAAGAGCCCAGCATTGATTGTGGTAGGTAGCGTTGCCCAGCTTCATGAAAAATTGGCTTGGTTTAACAAGCAAGCTTAATTGATTAATTTACAAGTTAGTGTGTTAAGCGACCGCTTAGCTGACTAAGAATCAAATACTGCAGCGGCTACTTTGTCGCTGCATTTCTTTTTGGCGTATAGGCATCTCATCAATAATGTTGGTGATAAGGTTCCAATCCGTCTTCCCATTCCATCGGTGCTTTTCTTTTCCGTCTTTACCTATCAAAACAGCAGTATGTGAGCCTTTCGGTATTCCATAGCTGTCGGTTACCGCCTCTAAGTTAAATTCTTCTTCAAGCCAAGTAGGAACTGTGTAGCCGCTTTCCGCGATGACTATGATAACCACGTCTCGTTCATCCAATTGACAGTTATTGATCAACACTTCATTGAGAAACTCTTTGACGGCAGAATCTTCCTTCGGTGCAAAATAGATCACACTGCGGTGCGGTAAGGCCTTGGAGTGAGAGTAGGCTGGGTAAGCGTGTAACGAGTTGACTGACAGAATCATAAACATAACCGCGCTTGTTAATAGAGTTTTTAATGGTTTGGATATTGCTTTGGTTATCGCTGCGCAGCAAAAGGCCAAGACTGAGCCGTTGGTGTTGTTGCCAAGGTATGATCTGATTATTTGTTGGTACTGCATGTCCCACCTTCCTTGATAAACTCAAACAAGCTCTGAGTTAAGCGAATAACAGCTACGTTGAGCTAACAATAGCGACGTTAAGCCAATAACAGCTGCGTTAAGCTAATAGTAGCGACGTTAAGCCGATAACAGCTACGTTAAGCCAATAATAGCTACGTTAAGCATAGCTAATGAGTTCATTTTTATTAAAGAAAGCGGCTCGCATTTTAGAGTTGAATAGAATAGGGTATACGGAAAATCTAAAGGTATGAAATTATGGAAAACATAGCAATTTTGGTCGACGTTCAGAACGTTTACTACACAACGCGCGACAAATACCGTTCTAACTTCGACTATAACCAGTTTTGGTATGTTGCCACGGAAGGGCGTAACGTTGTGGCAGCTAATGCTTACGCAATCTCAAGCCAAGATCCTAAACAGCGTCAATTCCACCATATCCTCCGCGGTGTTGGCTTTAATGTGAAGTTAAAACCCTTTATTCAGCGTCGAGATGGAAGCGCAAAAGGGGATTGGGATGTAGGTATCGCGTTAGATGCGATAGAACTTGCTGAGACGGTTGATACGATTGTTTTGGTATCAGGAGATGGTGATTTCGAAATCCTTGTAGAGCGAATCAAAGAGCGTTTTGGCAAACCTGTTGAAGTGTATGGTGTTCCGGGGTTAACTGCTCAAAATCTTATCGATTCTGCCTCAAAATTTGTACCGATTGAAAAAGATTTTCTTCTATAGAGGAAATCCCGCACTTTATAATTGAAATCAATAATAACGATAATTAGAATGCAAACTGTTCTTATTTATCGGTGTGTGCAATGTCTCGCGTTTTAGTTGTTGATGATGATATCCAGTTGTGTGAGTTACTGGGTGAAGTATTGGAAAATGAGGGGTATCACGTTGATACCGTTCATTGTGGTGAATCTGCGCTAGAGTTTATTCAATCGAACCCTGTCGATTTGGTTCTACTAGACGTAATGCTTCCAAACTTGAGCGGAATTCAAGTGGCAAGGCGTATTTGTCAGCGTTTTGCTACTCCCATTCTTATGCTGACTGCACTAAACGACGATGCCTCTATGCTGGATGGCTACCAAGCTGGAGCCGACCAGTACATCGCCAAACCTTTCAATGTTCCTGAGCTCCTAACCCGTATTAAGGTGATCTTGCGCCGCGTTGGTTTTGAACGTCAAAGGCAATCTTTGGCTTCATCTAATCAGGGCTTGTGTGAACAACTTTCTCGTTTACCTCTCACGGGCACTGAAAAAGACCTGTTGGATTATCTTGTCAAAAATGACGGGATTGTCGTATCTAAATCTGACCTTCAAATCCATGTTCTAAAGAAAGAGCTTTGTCCTTTCGATCGTAATTTAGATATGCACATCAGTAATATACGACGAAAGCTTGTTCAGGCTGGCTTGTCTAAACAACACATCAAAACCGTTCGTGGTAAAGGTTATAGCTACCTAGAGTCGGTAGGGGTATGAGCCAAAAACTGCTGCGTTGCCCTGATTTTATTGCCAAGCGTAAGGATGGCTTAACGTTTCAATTATTCAGCTACCTGACGGTGATCCTAGTAAGCATCTTGATCCTCCAAGGCGTCGCGGAACGAGCGTTGATGAAAGCCTTATTGAAGGTACCTGAATCGGTAAAGTCTGAAATGCTCGACCTCGCCTACCAAGCCAATGTGCTGATTGAGGAAGGTGACATGGATGAGTTAGCCGACTGGGGTAATGCTCAAGGCTACTATCTGTTTGTTATCGACGAAAACAATCGACCCATTACTCATCGACACATGCACCCGCACTTTGAATTCAAACTCAAGTACTTGCGAACGTTAGATCACCAACTTAGTGATCGTGTGAGTAAGCCGATATTCGGCCTGCCACTCAATAACGGTAAAACACTGGTTATCCAACTCCCACACCAGTTTCACCCCGCAAAATCTTTTGCGCCATATTCTTACATGTTGAAAGCGGTAATAGCTTTGATCGTGTTGTCTCTGTTCTCAATTATCATGGCGAAAAGCCTGCAGCAGCCGCTGGATAGATTAAGAGAAGCGAGCCGCAGACTTGCGCAAGGCGACTTCACTGTCAGTGTTGTTTCTGAGTTAAATTCCACGACGCGTGAATTCAACGAACTTGCTCATGATTTTGATCATATGACGGTAGAGATTAAGTCTCTCGCTGAAAAGCAACGTCGTTTGATTCGTGATGTGTCTCATGAGCTTAGAACACCATTGGCAAGGCAAAACCTAGCCTTACATCTTTTACGCAGCAAGGTCGATGATAAGAGCATTGGCTTGCTTGAGCGAATGGAAAGTGAAACCGAAGAGATGAACAAGCTGGTGGGGGAAATCCTTGAATTCAGTCGCTTAGAAACGTCACGTTATGATTCTAAGTCGAGCTTGATGCATCTTGAGCATTACTGTTCGATGCTCATCGCGCAGATGCAAAACGACTTGAAGCCGAATCAAACCTTAGTAGGCGATTTAGAAACGCCGACATCAATGGTTCATGTTGATGAGAGGTTGCTTCTCAGAGTGATTGGTAATTTGGTCGGTAACGCAATTAAATACGCCGGTGAGAATGCTCATGTTGTCGTGACGACTTACGAATTGTTAACCGACAAACGTTACAGTGTCATATCTGTAGAGGATGACGGTGATGGCATTCCTGATAACAAGATTGCAGGGATATTCGACCCGTTTACTCGCATAGAGTCAGCGCGCGATAAACAGTCTGGTGGTTACGGGTTAGGTCTTGCGATCGTGAAGGAAGCCATGGGTGTGATGAATGGGCATGTAACCGCTGAGAATAGAGAAGGTGGGGGATTGAGAGTAAATCTAATGTTCCCAATCGCCGATTAGCTTCCTGCTGTTACCTGTCTTGCTCCATAGATAACTATGACTGAAAGCGTGCTAAGAAACATAGCTTAGAAATATTGCTCAGAAATATAGCTTAGAAATATAGCTTAGAGATATAGCTTAGAAACATAGCCCAATAAAAAACGCCACTGCAGATGCAGTGGCGTTTTTGTTTATACGCTTTTGATTATCAGCTAGGCATAGCCATTAATTACGCCTCAGCTTGACGGTAAGAGCGACAGAGAAGCTAGATTATGCCTGTTGGCGTGTAAGCTTAACTTCTTCTTCTTTCTCACCAGCTGCAGGGTCATTGAAGCGAGCTTCGTCAAAAGAACCTTCAGACTTAGCCACAATGATAGTTACGGCACTATCACCTGTGATGTTTACTGCGGTACGAATCATATCAAGAAGGCGGTCAACACCCATGATAAGCGCGATACCTTCAAGCGGTAGACCAACTTGGTTCAAGACCATCGCTAGCATAACAAGACCTACACCTGGAACACCTGCAGTACCAACAGACGCCAATGTCGCTGTTAGGATAACCATAAGGTAATCACCCATGGTCAGGTCGATGTTGTATGCCTGTGCGATAAATGCCGTTGCAACACCCTGCATGATAGCAGTGCCGTCCATGTTCACAGTTGCACCTAGTGGTACAGTGAAAGAAGCGACTTTGTTGTCTACGCCCATGCGGTTTTTAGCCGTTTCCATCGTTACTGGAATTGTTGCGTTTGAAGATGCGGTTGAGAATGCAAACATGATTGCATCTTCCATCTTACGTAAGAACGTAATCGGGCTTAGGCCTGTGAATCCTTTAAGCATTGCGCTGTAGGTAACCAGACCGTGTAGAAGTAGGGTACCAGCAAGTACTAAGAAGTATTCTGCTAGGTTCCAAATTGCGCTTAAACCAAGGCCAGAGAACAGCTTCGCCATCAAGAAGAACACACCGTAAGGCGCAAGGTTCATCAGAAGTGCGACAAGCTTCATGATCACTTCGTTCAAGTCAGAGAATACCGCTGCGATACGCTCGCCAGGTTTACCCGCTGCACTGATAGCAATACCAAACAACACAGCAAATACGATTACTTGCAGCGTTTTGCCCTCAGCCATCGCCTGAATAGGGTTGGTTGGGAACATGTCGATGATTACTTGGCCCAAAGAAGGGGCATCCGCTGATTTGAAAGAGCTCGCAGCAGTAAGATCCGCACCAGCTCCAGGTTGGAACAGGTTACCGATAGTGAGTGCTAGAGTGATAGCAACGGCTGTAGTACCGATATAAAGTGCAAGCGTTTTGCCCCCCATACGGCCAAGAGTTGATAAGTCTTTAAGAGAGCTTGTACCGCACACTAGTGAAACGAAGACTAGTGGCACAACAAGCATTTTTAAACTGGCGACAAAAATCTGTCCGCCTACTTCAAAGAGTCCGTTAACGATGTAGTTGTTAACAAATCCGCTGTCTGCAAAAAGGGATTGAATGGCAAATCCCGTTAATATGCCCACGACCATACCGAGGATAACTCGACCAGTTAGAGACATAGGTTTCTTGGTATTCATTTAGAACACTCCTTATTATTTATAACTTTGATACCTTTTCAAAGTGAGCGGGAGATTAGCAGTCGGTTGATCAAATCGAAAAACAAAAAATGAGTTTGAAATTATAGATGTGATCAGAATCACTGATAATTGTGTAAATTAAACAAATAAAAACAAAATAATTCACCGTTTATTTACATTTATCGAGGGTTTTATACATCAATCAGTCGTTTCAAAGGTAGTAAATAAGATAAGACAGTATTTGTATTGATCTTGGCTGCTTAGATTGATCAGACAAATGACCTTATAGTGAAATGTTGAATTCATGTTTACAGATCTGCACGCTCAATTAACGTATTGAATTGATTTTGTGGAGCTAAAGAAAGTGTACGTTCAGTGGGCTTTACAAATCTTTACGAATGCAAAGAATGTAAATTTAATGCAAATGGTAATAGTTATCACTTATATTCACTCCCGAAATGATTCAGTGGTACCGGAAACGGTTCAACCGAGCACATCGAATAAATAACAAAGTGCTCGTAAAAAAGAATAAAAGCGGAGTAAAGGACATGTTTTCAAAGAGCCCATTGGCCTTAGTGATCGGCGCAGTATTAGCTTCACCAGCAGTATTGGCAGAAACAGCAAAAACAGACGAGCACATGGTTGTTGAAGGTCGTGACTACGGTTACAAGGCCGACACAAACACTACAGCAATGCGCATGGAGGCGACTCAATTAGAGACTCCGGGACAAGTTTCAGTAATCGATGAGCAAATCATCGATGAACAGCGTGCAAGTACGTTAGGTGAAGTTCTTAAAAACGACGCATCTGTTGGTGCGGGTTCTAAGTCAACTAACCGTGAGCGTTTCACGCTTCGTGGTTTTGATTTGGAGAGTAGCTCTGGCTACCTGCGTGATGGCGTCCAACACTGGTCTCACTACCGTCAGCCAGTAGAGCTTTTGGAGCGAGTTGAAGTATTGAAAGGCCCTGCTGGTCTACTTTACGGTAAGTCTGCTCCTGGCGGCCTTGTGAACATGGTTTCTAAGAAGCCAACATACGAAACTCAAGTTAACGTAAGCCAAGATATTGGTTCTGATAGCTACACTCGTACTACTGCTGATGTAAGCGGCTCATTGAACGATGACCAAACTTTACGTGCTCGTCTTATTGTTTCACAAGAAAATCAAGACTCTTACCGTACACGTTTTGATGGCACCGATGTAGAGACGGACCGTTTCGTTGGTGGTCTATTTGTTGATTACGATATCAACGAAGACATCATGTTGTCTGTTCATTACGACCGCACTATTGAAGAGGGCGATTTAGACAACGGTTCTAAAATCGATACTTCTACTGGTAAAGTTATCGACCCTAACACGGTTAATGACCAACGCTTTGCTCAAACAGATAACGACGTTGCAAACTACGGTGCATCTGTAACCGCTAACTTGAACGACGCTTGGTCTGTGAAGACAGGCATCAGCCGTCAGTTCTATGAACGTCAACGTACAGAATCAAACAACACAGTATATAGCGATAAGAGCGGCGGTTACGGCTACAAGGTATCAGACCGTCACGATGAATGGACGTTTGATACGGCTTATGTAGATTTTACTGGTGATTTCGATGCACTAGGTGTAAACCACCGCCTACTTGTTGGTGTGAATGGTCTTCATTACGATTACGAGCGTTTATACGATTCTGGCTACACATGTGTTAACGCAACAGAAACAGAAGCTGCCGCTGCATGTGGTAACGGCTTTGATATGCCTTCTAACGTTAGCTACAAGAACGACAATGAAGTGTCTCACTCTGAAAGCCAGCACTACGGTCTTTACGTTCAAGATCTAGTAACACTGACTGAACAGTGGCAAGTACTTGGTGGCGTACGTTTCGCTTACGACAAAACGACGAGCAGTTCTAATCAAGAAGAAAGCTACAACAACATTCTTCCTAAGCTTGGTGTGATTTATTCACCAGCGCCTAATGGTTCGATTTACGCGGTTTACTCTGAAAGTTTCGAACCTGTTGGCGAAATCACAGATAAAGATGACGTGAACTTTGGTCAGTCTCAAGATGCTAAGAAGGGTACGCTTTACGAACTAGGTTCTAAGTGGGAACTGTTTGACGAACGTCTGTTCGTATCTGGAGCGGTTTTCCAAATCACTCAATCGAACATGCAAGTGACGGAAGATCTAGACCCGGCAAACAACAACGGTAAAGACGCACGTACAACTCAAGTTGGTGAACAAGTTCATAAGGGTGTTGAACTGGCTGCAACGGGCTACATGACGGAAGCATTCTCTTTGAGTGCATCAACCATGTTCTTGGATGCTGAATACCAAAATGATCCTGCACTTGAAGGTAAAACTCCAGCAGACGTTCCTGAGTTTACTGCAAGTATTTGGTCTACTTATGCATTCAACAATGGTACTGATGTAAACCTAGGTGTTTACCATGTAGGTGAGCGTTACACAGAAAGCGCTAACACGTTTAAGAAAGATGCTTACACTCGTGTAGACATGGGTATCGCCCATACAATGAAGTATGACGAAAACCTAGATTTCGTTGCTCGTTTCAATGTAGAAAACCTGTTTGATACAGATTACCTTGAAGGCGGCAGCACAAGTAGTGTAGTTGTTGGCGAAGGTCGCAACTACATGGCAACACTGCAGGTTAAATACTAATTTGTCTGTAGGATGTCATTGATAGCTTAAATACTAAGGGGAAGGTTTCGACTTTCCCCTTTCGTGATTCTGCTATTTAGTAAAAATATCCCTAGTAATGCGAGTGACTTTTAATGATAATGAGACTGCTTATCAATAAAACTCATTTGACCTTCTTCTTATAGTAAATGACTACAATTATGAATCTTTTAAAAACTAGCCTAGCGCTTGCCATCAGTTTGGTTGCAACGTCTTCTATGGCAAACAGCTTGGATCAAGCTCAATCAATTCAAAACAAGACCAATAACGCGTCGGCTTCGAGCCAAAAGGTTATTGATAAAAGCTCACAAGCGACTCTAATGTTGCAAGCTGAGATTGAGCGTCTGCAAGAAGAAGTGAAAAATCTAGAAATCTATCACGATCACCTTGCTGCATTGGTTGAAAGCCAGAATCAAGAAGCTCAGAGCATTGAAGGGCAGATCGATGAAATTAAACTAACGCGTCAAGGTGTTGTGCCTTTAATGTACAAGATGATCGATGGCCTCCAAGAAGTTATTGAAAGTGATCTTCCTTTCAAGAAAAAGAGCCGTCTGCGTCGCGTTGAAAAGCTGAAAGCGATGATAACTCGTGCTGATGTCAGCGACGCTGAAAAGTATCGCCGTATCTTAGAGGCGTATCAAATTGAAGTGGATTACGGTATTAAGCTCAGTTCTTATTCAAGCCGTGTCGAATTAAGTAAAGATAAAGTACTTGAAGTTGACGTTTTGCATCTTGGACGTATTTCACTAGTCGCTCGTAACTTGAATGGTACTCAATATTGGTCTTGGGACCAAAATAGCGCCCAATGGCAAGAGCTTGATTCTTCGATGAAATCTGAGTTGGACAAAGCGTACGATATTGCTAATAAGCAAGCATCTCCAAGCTTAATCACTTTACCTGTTTCTTTAACTGTTGCGGAGGTTAAGTAATGAACTTTAAGCCATTAGCAGCATTGCTTTGCATTACGTCCATTTCATTTTCTGCTTTCTCTGCATCAGACACGACTGCTCAGCTAGTTAATAAAGCAAAATCAGAAAGCCGCACTCAAGCTTCTCATAACGTGGTGCGTGAGGCTGACTTCAAAAAGACAGAACAAGAACTCAAAGCCATCAAAGCGCAGCTTGATGCGAAACGTACATCGGTTCAAAACGCGACAGACGTTCTAACGAGTACATTCAGTGATAACGAAAACAAACTGGCTCGTTTAGAAGAGAAACTGCGTTTAGAGACTGGTAGCTTAGGTGAGTTGTTTGGAGTTGTAAGACAAAACGCGAAAGATCTCGATCATGAACTATCTGACACCGTTACTAATGTCGATCGAGCTGTTTACACAGAAACTGTTTATGACATCGTGGACGCTAAATCATTGCCTTCGATGTCTCAATTAACAGGCCTTTGGTTAAGCATGATGGAGCAAATCAAAGCGAGCTCGGAGATAAGCAAATCGACTGTTGCTCTTGTTAATGATGAGGGAGTAACTGAAAGTGCAGAAGTTTATCGCCTAGGTTCTATTGGTTTGGTTGCAGAACCAGGTTACGTATGGTGGGACTCTAAGCACCAAGATGCGATTGTTTACTTGAAGCAGCCATCAAATGGTCCAACACTGGCGTCACTTTCTACATTAGCTAATGGCGAAGTGTCTAACGTGGTAGTCGATCCCTCCCGTGGATTCATGCTAGATCAATTAGCTTTGGAACCAAGCCTAACTGACCGCCTTCAAGCGGGTGGTGTTGTTGGTAAAGTGATTCTTGGCTTGTTGGCAATTGGTTTAATCATCGCATTGGTTCGTGGTATTTCTTTGGCTATCGCTCGTCAGAAAATTCGCGCACAACTTAAGAACCCTGAACAAGCGGGCGACAACCCTCTAGGCCGTGTTCTTGCAGTTTACAGAAAAGAGCAAAACCAAACGGTTGAAGCACTTGAGCTACGTCTTTTAGAAGCGGTCGTTGATGAACAGACTCACCTAGAGAAAGGTTTGTCGATGCTGAAACTTCTAGCAGCGCTCGCACCTATGCTTGGCTTGTTGGGTACCGTAACCGGCATGATCGAAACATTCCAAGTGATTACACAGTTTGGCAATGGCGACCCTAAAGTGATGGCGGGTGGTATTTCGATGGCGCTTGTAACAACCGTACTTGGTCTTGTTGCTGCAATGCCACTACTACTGGCACATAACATTCTTAGCACTCAATCAGAGAACATTCGCAATATTCTTGAGAAACAAGGGATTGGCCTTGTTGCTGAACAGGCAGAAAAGACGGTTGAATCAAAACCTGTTGTTTCACCAGTTGGGACTGCTGCGTAATGGATATTTTGTCGGGTTCTCTATTACCAGCAAGTTGGTTAACGAGTGACTGGCTGCTGTCTTTATCAAGCTTTATGGAGCAGGGCGGTTTCGTCCTGTGGTGGCTAGCCGCTGTTGTCCTTGTGTATTGGGTGCTTGTGGTAGAACGCGTGCTTTATCTTGCGTTCTACTTTCCAAAGCAGCGCCAAACTTGGATTACTAAGTGGCATGAAAGAGAAGATCACTCTTCTTGGCATGCTAAAGCCATTCGTGAAGGTTGGTTAGGCCAAGCGAGTATCTTACTTAACCAAAACTTGAATTTTATTAAGCTGTTAGTCGCTATTTGTCCGATGTTGGGCTTGTTAGGCACCGTAACCGGTATGATCTCTGTTTTTGATGTCATGGCGACTCAAGGAAGCAGCGATCCTAAATTGATGGCTTCAGGTATCTCGTTGGCAACACTGCCAACCATGGCGGGTATGGTTGCTGCATTAGCGGGCATGTTTGTTCACGCTCGTTTAGCGAAAGTGTGTAACCGCTTAGAATTGAAATTAGAAAAATCTTTAAGGAGTCAACGATGAGACTCGGTCGACGTCATTCTAAAAACGAAGAGGCTCAAATAGACCTTACTTCGATGCTTGATATTGTATTTATCATGCTTATTTTCTTTATTGTGACCAGTTCATTTGTTCGTGAATCAGGGGTTGAAGTCAATCGACCACAAGCGTCTAACGTAGTAAGCCAAAAGGATGCGGGCATCTTTGTTGCGATTACTTCTGCGAATGACATCTTCATAGATAAACGTGTTGTTGATGTTGAACGTGTCCAAGCAACGTTAGAACACTTGTTGCTAGAACAACCTGATGCTTCTTTGGTTATTCAAGCGGATGAACACGCTTACAACGGTACGGTTGTTAAAGTGATGGACGCTGCTAAAGGTGCGGGTGTTAAAAACATTGCGCTTGCTGCTGAAAAGCGATGATCTTGGAGGATCTTCATAAATGATTCGCCTATTTCTTGCTTTACCGCTAGCGGGCGCATTGGGCTTAGCTCTGTTTTCTTTTATGGCTTGGATGGTCGATAATGGCCACCAACGTTCACCAGATAATAGTGAGACGTTAAGTTTCAATATGGTGATGGTGGAACAAGAACAAGAAGTCCAAAGAAGACAGCGTGCAGTGCCTGAAAAACCAGAAATGCCAGAGCCGCCACCGGAAGCGAAAACGTCTCAGTCACAAGCTGAAGTTACGCCTCTGAATTCGATGTCTTCACTGCCGTCATTGGATTTGAATACATCGGTTGATGGCTTAGCGATTAACGCACCGACATTTTCTGATTTTGGGTCGAACCAACAGGCAATGCCTCTGTATCGAGTAGAACCTCGTTACCCAGCGAAGGCGCTTAAGCGTGGCGCTGAAGGTCATGTCATTATGTCTTTTACTATCGATGAGACGGGGCGCCCAGTTGATATTCAAGTCACTGACGCAAACCCACGTCGTATGTTTGAACGTGAAGCGATGAGAGCACTTAAAAAATGGAAATATCAACCGAAAGTCGTCGATGGAAAAGCGATAGCTCAGGTTGGTCAAACCGTGAAACTAGAGTTTAAGTTGGCAAAATGATGAAACAGATATGGATATTAGTGGGCTTGTTGTTAATGCCCCTTACAACACAAGCAAAAGAGCTAACTCAATATACTGCTATTCGTGTTCAAAAGGCGCACAAGCTTGCTCAAGATGAACAGGTTAAACAGGCGATTGACGTTCTTGCAGGCTTGGAGCTTTCGAAAGGCTACGACAAAGCGTACGTAGCTCGTATGCTTGGTGTGTTTTACTGGCAAGATGGCAAAACCGACACGGCAATCAAGCAGCTTACTTATGCGGTCGACAGCAATTTGCTGGTTGATGAGCAAGCTTGGATAACGAAACGCATGCTGGCTGATTTGTTGTTGAACGATCAGCAGTTTAAAAACGCGCTTCCGCACTATTACGAGTTAGTGAAAACAGCGCCAGAAAAAGAAAAGAAAGACACGCTTTGGATGCGCATTGCACAAGCTGAATACCAAATTGAAAACTGGTCGAAAGTCTTAGTTGCCATCGGTAATCGAGACAAATTCAATTCAAAAGCAGAGTTGTCGCCTCTATCGCTAAAATTGGGCGCACAGCTTCAGTTAAAACAGTGGAAGCAGTCTATTCCGACACTGGAAAGCCTCATTGAACTTCAACCAGAGAAAGATAACTGGTGGCGTCAACTTGTCGGTATTCAGCTAAGATTGGAACGTAATCGTGATGCATTGAACACGTTAGCACTGGCTGATTTACAGGGCGTTGAGCTTAAAAATTCGGATCGCCGTTTATTAGCACAGCTTTATGCCAAACGAGGTATTCCAGAGCGAGCTGCTGAAGAAATTAGCAAGCTAGATGATGCGAACAGCGACGTTCAACTTCTGGCAGAGCAAGCAACCTACTGGCAGCTAGCGAAAGAGTGGGACAATGCGATTGAAGTGTGGACGTTAGCGTCTAAAAAAGACACTCAATATCATTGGAATGTGGCTCAACTATTGGTTCAGCAAGGTTACTACGACCGAGCGCTTGTTGTTTTAGACAAAGTGAAAGACAAAAACAAACAGGCTGACGTTGCATTAGCAAAAGTGCGCTCATGGTATAAGTTAAAGAACCTAGACAACGCGCTTGCTCAAGCTAAGCGTGCGAACAACATTGAACCCTCTTCTGAAGCGAAAGGTTGGATTAAGTATCTGACTCAGCTAAGAACTGTGAGTGATAACGGAAACGTCTAACTGCTCATAGCAAACAGAAGACAAGAAGCTGCACATAAGAAATAAGAAAAGCAAAAGGGTGTCATTTTATGGTTCAAATGACACCCTTTTTCAATTTATCTCATAATTTAATCGGCTAGAGTCCATCTAGTTTTACTGTAGGATTAATCGATTACGGATCGCACATCGCCCCACTAGACGTTGCACTTTTAATTATTCCATTGGTGTCAGCGATCCAGTTTATCGTGCAATCACGAGAAGGGTTTTTAAAAGCGTGCAGAGTACTACCATCCTCTAATGTTTTTTGAGTCTCTTTCCATGCAAACGTTCGTGATTCCCAAAAGCTGATAGGCCGTGAGCGTTCGGTTAGGTAGCGTTCTTGTACTTCGGCTATGTCTGAACCTATGTACTTCTGGATATGTTCTTCCGTGCTGGCCACTTGGCTACTGCACGCTGTTATTAGCGCAGCAAAAACCAAAACAACAATAATACGCATGTCAAAATCCCTTTAAGCTTATTTAGCTCTCTTTCGTCGGTTGTTGATTCTACTTGTTGGCAACGTACATCCACCGACGAACCCATTGTTTGTTGATCTTTAAAGTGATCCAACCGCCGAATAGTCCCAATTCTCAATCGTTAAAGCCACTATTGCTACCTTAAACTAATCTCAATCAAGCATGTTTAGATTGAGTTTTTTTTGAGGCTTGAGCTTGTTATCAGTTAGCTCAAATACAACTTATCAATTGCCTCTAATACAAGTTAGCAAGAATATGCAAACAGTTCGATTACTTCCCATGTAATGTTATGTAAATTTCCTTACGCCGCTCGGCAAACGTAAACAATGTAAATTGAATGCCAATACGAATGATTATCAACTAAATTGACGCCATAAAATTTATAGGTATTGGTTTGTATGTCGTTAAAAAGTAGGGCGGTTCAATCATGGGCTCGTCGACTTCATGTTTATATTTCAATGGCGCTTCTGTTCGTTGTTCTTTTCTTCTCAGTGACAGGTATCACCCTTAATCGACCTGAGTTATTTGAATCAACTCAACCCAATATCCAACGGTCTACGTTAACGCTTCCTACAAGTTTATTTTCAATCCAAGACGGGCGATTAAAAGCCGACGAAACGGCCTTTGAAACCTTTCTGTTTGAAGAAGCCAACCTATCTGGCGTTCCTTCAGGTTTAGACATCTACGCCGAGATTGATGACGGTGAGTTGCTGATCGGTGAAGTGTCTATGGACTTCAAAGGACCGGGCTACAACGCTTCTGTGTTTGTTGACGTGGCGTCTGAAATGGTGGAAGTCGAAACCACCAATTACGGCGTTATCGCACTTTTGAACGATCTACACAAAGGCCGTAACAGCGGTGAAGTTTGGAAGTGGTTCATCGATATCACAGCGCTACTGATGATCTTCTTTGTACTTACAGGCGTGTGCTTACTGTTACCTAAGAAAAAAACACTGAATACCTCCATTAAATGGACGGTATTTGGTTCTGCAATCTCACTTGCTATCTATTTTGTCGCCGTACCTTAACCCCTCGTTAGCTTGATGAATTAGGCTGATGAGTCAGTTTAGTGAATCAGCTTGAAGAACGAACTAAAGGTTAAACGGATTTAAAAGGTTGTTAAACATGAAAAAAATGAACTGGAGCAAGGCGCTTCTTGCTTTATCTCTTTTGCCAAGCGTAGGTATGGCACAAGCGATCCCTGATACGGCAAAACTTGATGTGAACTTTAAGCTTCCAAAGATCGATACCTCTATGTACGCGCGTCCTTATGTGGCGGTATGGGTAGAGAACAGCGAACGAAATTCAGTGAAAACCATTGAGCTTTGGGTCGGTAAAGATGAATGGCTGAAAGATTTACGTAGCTGGTGGAGAAAGGTAGGACGTTACGATCGTGAACTGGTTGATGCTGTGACGTCTGCAACGCGTCCTGCTGGCCAGTACCGTTTCGTTTGGGATGGTAAGAGCGATGACGGCCAAGCTCTAGAGCAAGGCGAATACACGGTCCATATCGAGGTTGTGCGTGAACACGGTGGCCGCAATTACCTTCGTCAAAAAGTATCGCTAACGGATGTAAATGCTTCTTATGAGCTAAAGGCGACAGAAGAGACGGGTGAAATCAATCTGAACTATATAGCTAAATAGTAAGTGCGAATAGTAACTAGTAAGTACGAACAGTAAAACCAAGCTGAACAGAATAGACAGTCGTCATCGTAGGCTCAGATAGAGCGACACGGCTAACAATTATAAATAATGGAATTGAACATGATGAAACAAACAAAAATTAAGGCACTTGCACTAGCGGGTGTGATGGCATTCGGCCTAGCAGCGACGACAACGGCACAAGCTCACCCACGCTGGATTTTGCCATCACACTTTACCGTATCGAAAGAAGGCGGCGATTGGCTAACGTTCGACGTGACTGCATCTCACGGTACGTTTGTTTTTGATAAGCCTGCAGGCAGTGAAAATGCACATGTCATCATGCCTGATGGCCGTAGCGAACGTCCTAACTTTGTTGTTCGCGGCAAACGTCGTTCAATCTTTGATTTCTACTTTGAAGAAGAAGGCACGCACAAAGTGGCGATTAACAATGAGCCTTCTTACTACACGCAATACAAAGCGGGTCGTCGTGACACAGTGAAATGGGTCAAAGCAAACAAAGCGGAACGTGATTCAGTTCTTCCAGAAAAATCGCGTGACGTGGTAACACAAATTAGTTTCACCCGTGCGGAAAGCTACATCACAGTGGGTAAGCCATCGGATTCAGTATTTAAGATTGAAGGCAAGCTACTTGAAATGAAGCCAGTCACGCATCCTTCAGACATCATTGAAGGTGAACCTGTGACATTCCAATTCTTCTACAACGGTGAAATTCAAAAAGACGTGAAAGCGGAAATCACTCGTGAAGGCACGCTTTACCGCAACCACCAAGAACAGATTGATGTAGTGAGTGATGAGAACGGCGAAATCACGTTCACTCCAGACGTGGCTGGTCGCTACGTAATGAAAGCGAACTACAAAGGTGAGTTGATTGACAACCCACTGGCAGACAAAGCAAGCGCGAACGTTCACCTAACGTTCGAAGCACTGCTTCAATAATTGTGATATCGGGGCTAGATCCCTGATTAAACGACCAAAAAACTTAAGGGCTCATTTGAGCCCTTTATCGCTCAGTTTACTTCTGAGAATTTGCACTGTGGCTAGGGTACGAACCATGACAATAAAAACAAAACTAAAATCGATAATCACTCCATGCTTGGCTTTGGGACTTGGTTTCGCTGCATTACCTGCGCAAGCACACTTTCCCCTGATGAGTTGCTGGTTTGAAGGCAAAACCGTTGCTTGCGAAGCGGGTTATTCAGACGGTAGTAAAGCGATTGATTACGCGGTTGAGATGTACGACTACGAAGATAATTTGATTGCAAAAGAGATGACGGATAAGCGCTCTATCGTTGAGTTTCCAAACCCTGACACTGAGTTCTACCTTGTGTTTGATTCTGGCCACGAGTTTCCTGTTGAAGTAGACGTTGTTGAGATCAGCGAGAAATGATGATTCAAGGTGTACGTGCTGACACGGGTGGCAGAGAAGGCAAATGGGTAGGGCTGATCATTGTGTTCATTCTGAGCTTTGCCACGATAGCTATCCCATTTCATCAAGCAGAATCGCATACCAAAGCGGTACTTGATCATCAAATCTTAGTGACCGATGTCGAACAAGAAAACTTGGCGATGTTATCAGAGCTGCGTTTAGCGCATGAAGAGATTCGCGACCTGCGTATGGACTCAGACGGCGAATGGCCAAGTGTTGTGTCACTTAAAGATGAATGGGTCGCGCCATTTGTTGAAGATCAGAGCTGGAAGCGCAAAGGTTCTCATACTTGGTTATTAGACGAGCGTGGTTACTACTTTTCTACACCAAGTGAACAAGCTACATCAAGTGAAGATACTGCACCAAGTGAATATGCTGCACAAAGCGAACATGGCTTTGCTGACTCCTTTATTTTAAACGCCAACAGTGTCTCTCCTGAAATCTGGATTTTCTTTGGTGGCGTAGCAAGTCAACCGACTAATTTTGATGAGAACACACTTGAATCTGCTGGCTGGAAAATGGTCGTCAATGAATCAGAAGTTGAGCAGCATGATGCTTCTTCTCATTAAACAATCCGGCTTACAAAAATGCTCACTAATTATAAGAGATTTACTATGCGAATTATGACTCTATTGATGTCGTTATTAGCGGTGCTAATGACACCCAATGCATTGGCAAAAGAATACAAGATCGATAGCGACAAGCTAACGATTGGTATAACCCTACAGCCCTACTACAGCTACGTAAAAGCCGTTGTGGGTGACAAAGTGAACATCCTTCCTTTGGTTGATGCTGGCTTTAATCCGCATAACTACTTGCCACAACCGAACGACTTGAAGCGATTGAGCCAGATGGACGCCCTCGTGGTAAACGGTATTGGTCACGATGACTTCGCGCTTAAAGTGATTTCAGCCGCGCAACGTGATGACTTAGTGGTGATCGAAGCAAACAAAGAAGTGCCTCTACTTCCCGCATTAGGCCAGTCTGTTGGTCAAGGTGCTGTGAACCCGCATACCTTTGTTGGGCTTTCGACAACGATTCAAAAGGTTTACACCATCGCCAGTGAAGTCTCTAAGCTTGACCCAGACAACGCTACGTTTTATCGCAAGAACGCACGTAAATACGCAAAGCAATTTCGCTTTATGAAGCGCGATGCGATGTTGTCATTAGGTGAGCTAGATACATCAGGTATGAAGGTAGCGACTACGCACAACGCGTATGGCTACATCCTTCAAGAGTTTGGTGTGGATGTTGCGGCGGTGATTGAGCCTGCACACGGTGTTGAACCAAGTGCGAGCCAGCTGCAAGAGACGATCGAAAAGATCCGCGCATCGGGCATTGATGTTCTGTTCTACGAGCTAAACATGCCAAACCGTTTTGTAGACACGATTGAAGCGGAAACAGGTGTTCAGCTTTACCGTTTCTCTCACATGACGCATGGCGAATATGAAGACGACAAAGTTGAAGTTGAGATGAAGAAGAACTTAGAAACGTTAATCGAAGCAATGAAATTTGCGGCGGCGAACCAAGCTCAAAGCGGGAACGCATAATGCTAGGTCCATCAATTTCAATCAATCAACTCGGTCTGCAATACGACAATAACGTCATACTTGACGATATCTCACTAGAACTTAAAGCGGGTCAGTGCCATGTGATCATGGGGCCAAACGGCGGAGGCAAAACGTCTTTGCTGCGCTCTGTTCTTGGTCTGACACCTTTCTCTGGGCAAATCAATATTCATTGGCCAGAAAAGCCAAGTATTGGTTACGTTCCTCAAAAAGCGGCCTTCGAATCGAGCTTACCCCTGACGGTAATGGATTTCGTGTTGCTTAACCAAACTCGAATTCCGCTATTTTGGCGTCGCAAGTCTAAGCAGCTGGATCTTGCATTAGCACAATTAGATCGAGTGGGAATGGCGACTCGTAGCGACCGCCGTATGGGCCAGTTATCGGGCGGTGAACAACAACGTGTATTGTTTGCTCAAGCCTTATTGGATAACCCAAGTTTATTAGTGTTGGATGAACCAACGACAGGCATGGATGAACAAGGCGTTCGTTATTTAGAATCGCTAGTTCGTGAATGCGTTGACGAAGGTCGCACGATTCTTGCCGTTCACCATGATGTAACCGCAGTGCGTCGCCTAGAGGCTAATGTACATGTTGTGAATCGATTCTTGGTGGATAGTGGTCCACATGAACAGGTACTACACCCAAGTAAGATTGAAAGCTTGTTCCAGCACTACAGCAGTGGCGTAGCTATCGTTAAATCGAAGGAGGTTGCGTAATGGATTGGTTACGACAACTTGCCATAAGTGGCGTTGAAGCGGGTTGGTTATCAGACAGCTTCATGTACGCGTTCATGGTGAATGCTTTGGTTGCGGCGCTATTACTCGGCCCGTTATTAGGTGGCCTTGGTACTTTGGTGATTGCAAAGCGTCTGGCTTTCTTCTCTGAAGCGGTAGGTCACGCTGCATTAACCGGTATTGCTATCGGTGTTTTGCTTGGTGAGCCACCAGAAAACCCAATTATTGGTCTGTTCAGTTTCTGTATGATCTTTGCTTTGCTTCTTCATTTTGTAAGAAACAGAACCAATGTGCCATACGATACCTTAGTTGGCGTTTTTCTCGCGTTAGCGCTGGCAGTGGGCGCGGCATTGCTGATGTACGTTGCCCGTAAGATCAACATTCACATGCTTGAGAACGTGCTGTTTGGTTCGATTCTCACGGTAACAGATCAAGACTTAGCGATTCTCGCAGGCAGCTGCGCACTCATCATTTTGCTCTTGATACCGACGTTCAACCGTATTCTTCTCACTTGTATTAGCCCTGATATTGCCAAGGTTCGTGGCTATAACACCAGCTTTTATGACTACTTGTTTGTCATGATGATTACTTTGGTGACGATTGCAGCAGTGAAGATCGTGGGTGCGGTTCTTGTTGGGGCATTACTGCTCATCCCAGGCGCGACGGCTCGACTGTTGACAAAACGCATGGGCAGCTTTGTTTTGCTTTCTGCGTTGCTGGCAACCATCGCGTGTTTGGTCGGAACGGTATTACCGATGGAGCTTAAACTGCCAGTGCCATCGGGCGCTTCAATCATCATCGTTTCTGCAACGTTTTTCCTAGCGGCGACGCTATACCGAATTATAAGAAAGGCATAACCATGACTTCTTTGATGAATCGTATTTCAAGCTCAGTAAAAACAGCGACTCAAGTGAGTGCACTTAGTAGTCTATTGTTGGTTGGCTCAATGGTGTCTCTCAATGTTAATGCTGAAGATATCCTAACCAGTACGCCGGTGACCTACGCGTTGGCAACTGAGCTGACCAAAGGCACAGACATTACGACTGAATACCTACCACCAAAACGCTACGGTATTGATCGTCTGCCTAACTGGTTTGGTACTAAGGGGGCGAGCAAAGTCCTTCAATCAGGAGAAAAGGCGACCGTTGCACTAACGCTGTCATCTATCTGGCAAGCTGATCCTACATTTGTATACGCAAGACAAGGCAACATCCACTTGGTTGAGGTTGATGCTGCTCAAGCGATTACACCGCGTGCGCAAGGTGTCGCTGCGCTGACGTTATCAAATGGTGAAGTGTCTAAATACGCGTGGTTAAACCCAACCAATCTAACGCGTATGGCGGCAATTGTGGCTGATGACTTTAAGTTGTTGTGGCCGGCGCAAGCTGAGACCATTGATAGCAACCTACAGCGCGTAATGCTTGATGTTCGTGAACTGATTAACAAGCAACAAGCGGTGTTATTGGATAACGACGTAGATTCAGTATTGTTGCTTTCAGAAAGTTTGGAAGATTTCGCTTCAGGTAGCCAACTGTTTGTTGAAGAGCGCATGTTCAAAGCAGAACTTGAATGGACAGATCAAGACAAAGCGAAACTCAAAGCCATGTTTTCAGAAGACGATGCACTCTGGTTAGTCACATCGAAAAAGCCAACGACGTTAATTAAGTCACTGGTACCGCATGAGCGAATTCTTGTTGTTGATTCCGTAGACCGTTGGGGAAGAGCAGGGATTAACGCAAAAGCGCCATTTGCTCGCTGGGAAGTTCAGCCTTTCAAAGGTTAAGTGGCTAAAACAAGTTAGCTAATAAACCGCTCGTTCAAAAAACACGATCAAAAAAGCAGCCCAAATAGAGGCTGCTTTTTTTGTTCTTGTCCGTTGGCTCTAGTCTGAGTTTTGGTTCAGAGTGCTGGGCAAGAGTACTGCGAGCTAAAACTTACTCTGCAGCTTTTGTCTCTTTAGTTTCGATACCAGCTTCTTCCGATTCAACAGAAGCTTCAACTGTGCCTTCAGCTTGCTCTTGAGCGGCTTTCGCTTGTTCTTCAGCTTCCATTTTTGCGCGGTCAGCTTTAGAAATATAGCGAGGCTTGTTGCTACCATGCAGTTTAGACGTCGCCTGTTTCTGTCTTTTCTTTAGAATTTGATTGATTTTTTTCTTACGGTTCATTGCTGCATAGCCTTGTATTTAGTTTATGCGGTGGAGGATAATCATTTTAGATCTAGAACTCAATATTTACATGCTATCCAGCAAGGAAAATATCACTATGCAGGCACTCGAAACTGCACGCTTACGATTAAGAATGATCGCACCTCAAGATGCGGCGTTTATTCAGCGATTATATAGCTCAGAAGATTTCTTACGTTACATCGGAGACAAGGAAATTACAGATACTGGCAAGGCTGTTGCATACATCGAAAACAACATTCTTAAGATGTATAGAGAGAAGGGTGTGTGTTTACTGATGGTCGAGATTAAAGAGTCTTCAACGCCAATCGGTGTCTGTGGTTTGATTAAAAGAGACACACTAGAGGCGCATGATATTGGTTATGGTTTTGTACCTGCAGGATATGGCCAAGGTTATGCAAAGGAAGCGGCACAAGCGATAATTGAACAAGCTCAACATAATGCTGATATCGATCATTTAGTTGCCATCACGACCTCTGATAATATTCGAAGCATCGCACTGCTGACTAAGTTGGGTTTTGTGTTTGAGCGAGTTGAAGAGGCGATCAATGAAAGCGTCAATCTCAACCTGTACGGTCTATCACTGAGTAATTAATCATGTTTCAACATAACAACATTCTGCAAGGCGAACTCGCAACCGAGTACAAAACTGTTATTGCTATGGTGCACATCTATTGCAAAGATCATCACGGTGCTGTTCGTTTGGACAACGCGTTATGTGAAGAGTGCGAGCAACTGTTGCGTTATGCCGAAACACGACTTGATCGCTGTCCTTATGGCGAGGCGAAGCCAACCTGCAATAAGTGTCCAATTCATTGCTATAAGCCTGACCCTAAAGAGCAGATGCGTTTAGTGATGCGATATGCTGGGCCAAGAATGTTACTCAAGCATCCGATTTTAGCGATACGACATTTGATACATGAGAAGCGTAAAGTGCCAGAGAAGCCATTGCCGAATGTGTCGAACCGCCATATCCGAATGAATAAGAAGTAACACATTGTTTACTGTGTGAAAGTATGTGCAATGTGAAAGTAATCGAAACAAAAAAGGTCTGATTACTCAGACCTTTTTGATGTAGATACACTTCTATCTAAGCTGGAATGCAGTTAGGTAGCTAGGCCGGTAGACAGCTAGACCGGTAACTTATGCCGCTTGAGGCTCGTCGTAGGTCACTGTGAGGTTGTTGATCCAGCGTCGGCTCAAGTATCGGTGCGAGCATATAGCTAACTTCACCACTTCTTCTACCAACATCAGACCATAGATGTATTTGAAATCCCATCCAGCGACAAACGCACCGTAAACACATACTGGAATACCCACCATCCACATCGCGATGAAATCCATTCGCAGGCAAAAAGCGTTATCACCACCAGCACGAATAATACCGTTGATGATCACCATATTGAGCATACGAATGACTACTGCAAAACACATGATCATCATTGCTGGCGAAGCAAGTGGATACAATGCATCGGTAGAAAGGTTTAGCCATGATAGAACATGTTCTTTACCCATAAACAGTAGCAACCCAACGACCGCGCCAAAACCAACGACGGCTTTAATGAATGTTAGACCCATGCTCATCGCGTCATCAAATTCATCACGGCCTAATGAATGGCCTAACAAAACAGAACACGCCACTGAAATACCAAAGAAGATCGAGTAACACAGCGATTCAAATGGTGCGAGCATCGAGAACACTGCTAGCTCAGTCGTGCCCATGTGACCGAAAATCATTTGATATGCCATGGTGCCCATTGCCCACAACACAGCATTCATCGTCAACGGCAAAGCAATGCGACGGTAAGACAACCACAATGACGGGCGATGTGGTGAGCTCGGTGTCGTTAATAGCCAATGTTTACGCATACGCATGTAGCTATACATCAAGCCCACTTGAATCAATCGCGCTAAGGTTGTCGCCAATGCCGCACCTGCGACGCCCATTGCTGGAATGCCGAAAGCACCTTTAATAAGAACGAAGTTAAGCGCAATGTTGAGTGCGATGGTAACGCCACCTAACAATAGTGGAGTTACGGTGTCACCTGATGAGCGCATGCTTGCTTCTACCACGACAACAATGTGAGTCAGAAGTAGAACAGGGAAGCCATACCATAGGTAAGTCGCGCCAAGTTCAATCACGGTTTGATCGCTGGTTTGCAACATCATTAAAAACTGAGAACCAAGAGTGATGATTGCGGTAACAGGCAGCAGAACTTTTAAGCCAAATATCATCGCAATCGAGGATACTGTTCGTGCGCTTTTTCGGTCATTCTTTCCCCAGTATTGAGCGACTAATGTACCGTTTGCTGAGGCCAACCCTGCCATAATCATAATAGCAACGAAGTGCCATTTTGACGCAATTCCCACAGCTGCAGCTGCTTCCATACCATAATCACTGACCATTAATACGTCAGCAAGGGCAAGAATAGCGACAAGCGCACTTTGCAAAGCAACAGGTAAACCAAGTTTAACGATACGAGGTAAGATGCTCTCTGGCTTGTTATTCATAGATGAGTTAGGGTTGATGTTAGTTGTCATAAGCTCTCCGATTTATGGCAGAACTATAGTGTTTTGAGCGAAGTAACAACATGTTTAAAAAACAACAAAACCTGTGCAAATCCGTCATTGAATCAATGAAGCCAAAATCCACTTGGCACGATGACGTTTTTCTTGCCGAACAGTGCAAAGAACGTTTTTTGACCGTTGAAGATATCCCAGAGATGAAAAGCTTTGGTGTCTATATGGGCGGTATGGCAAAGCTATACGATGGTTATTGGGTTGAGCGAGAATCCGTCAATGTTCATACGTTGATTTTTACTCAAGAAGGGGGTGGAATTCTAACCACTTCAACCTCGGTACAAGCGATTACGCCTTATACGCTGGTGGTTCTTCCTGCCGAAACCCCATTTCGTTTTGAACTCGATCCTCAATATAATTATTGGAAAATGGCGTGGATGCTGACGCCTGATACGCAGCAATGGCAGCACATAGCAAGTTTAGGTCAGGGGATAGTGCCGTTCGGAGAGTGTGAACAGATCTGGTCATTAATGAACTTGGTTTACTTTGAGATAGGAGGGCGAGCCAGTTACCGTAAGTTGCTCTTGAGTGAAATCATCCGAACGTTGACGGGGTTTGAACCCAAATCGACCAGCACCACCGCACGTGTTCAAGCGCTCTATAACGAGATTGAAAGCAGTCTGCACCAGCCATGGACAGTGGCAGGGATGGCCGAAAGGGTATTCATCAGTGAAGAGCAGCTAAATAGAGTCACCAAGACGCTATTCAACCTCTCACCACGCAGTAAATTGATTCAATTACGCATGGATAAAGCCACCAGTTTGCTGAAATATCAAGACTGGTCAGTCTCTATGATTGCTAATCGGTTGGGCTACAAAGATCCTTATAACTTTTCACATCGTTTCAAAAAACATTTTGGTTTGTCACCCAGCCAATATCGAAAAAGCCATCGACTTCTTGGTTAGCCTTGCTTATTTCCTCGATCAATTACGCAAGATCAAGCTTTGCAGTAATATTACTGTATTGAGCTATCTATCAATTTAGTATTTTTGCTCTATTCGATAGTATTGGAAATATCTCAGAGACGACTGCTTATGCAACACGAGGAATTAATGCACCAAGTTATCAGTGAGACGGATGATTTAGCTCTTCCGTCGAAGCTCATTTTAAACAATAAAGAGTTTCAATCAGGCACTAAAATCGTACGCAAGCAGGGTTGTGGTTCAATAATAGGAACGCTTGCTGAGCCTCATCGTAAAGTACTTTTCTATCTTTACTTGAACAGAGGCCAAGTGGTGAGTAAGCAAATTTTGAAGCGTGTAGGCTGGGCAGGTAAAGCGGTGACATCTGCATCTGTGTTGGTTGCTATTTACGAGATAAGGAGGATTCTTGACTGCCGTTGTATACAAACCGTTTCCAACGAAGGGTATGTCATGGAGTAATAAATAATCTTCTATTGATATCCTGTTAATATATTAATAATAAAAATTTAATCTCTTTACCGTACGAGTTCCATTGATTATCGTCAAATCTAAAACGTCCACTTATAAGCGACGTTATATAAATACGACTGAATCTGACTTTGTCGCTGGCTATATAGTAAGGGAATGATATAAAAATGGACTCTTATCCTGCAATAGAAACGAACCACTCTGAAAACAACGTAGTACTTGAACTAAACGGTAAAATTGTTGAACTCAACACCAAACTCATTCGCAATGTTGAAAATGGTTACGTACTGGCTACCATGCCTTTGGCGTACCGAAAGATCATTTTATTTATGAATCGACATCGAGGTGAACTGTTCAGTGTTGGCCAATTAAAGAAGATTGGCTGGGAAAGTGAGAAAGTGACCAACTCATCTGTGATTGTTGCGATATCTGAAATAAGATCACTATTCGGAGACGGATTAATCATCACGATTACTGGTGAAGGTTACGTATTTCAACCTTAACCATTTGAAATAATATATTTTATTGCTATTTGTTATTGCTATTTGTTATTGGTTTTTTGTCGCTCTTTCCTCCAGACGACATAAAACAAAAAGGGCTCTTAATTTAGACGGGAAGTCATAACTAAGAGCCCTAGTGATACAGTTCTTGTGCCTGCCTATTTGATTTACTCGCCTGCAATCTGTAGAGGAGAACGCTTTAGGCTAGCAATTAGCATGTAGATGGTTGTAGCGAGTAGAGACGCGAACAGGTAAGTGAATAATCCTGCTTGTGAATCCATAAAGCTATCCGCAACCAATGGCCCTGCTACAGAGCCGATGCTGTAACACAACAACATAACTTGAGTCACTGAAACTAAATAGCTAGGGTCTAAGTTACGACAACCCAAGTTAATCGCAATTGGGTAAAGCGCAAATGTCGCCATACCTAACACAAACAAGCTCATACCAAGAACGTAAAAATCATGGTTGATAGTGAGCACACCAATGCTTGCAACCCCTAGCAGGCAGAACAGAGCCATTAATAACACTTGTCCTATGTGATGAGATAACCACGTCACCATCGGTTGAACGGCCATACCACCCATAATCACTAACGCCATCAAACCGCCAATGTCTTGGTGTGCGATGTTGCGCTGAGCGAGTTCTACAGGCATCAATCCGTAAATAGACCCAAGTGTTAACCCAGATACAATACAGCCAATCAAAGCGCTGTGACTTAGCTTGCTGATTTGTTTCAGTGATAAAGACTGCGCATCGTGAATTTGTGGTGCTGTCGCTTGTCCGTACATCAATATAATGATTGCTCCAAACAGCAGGGTGAACATTGCAATGAAAGGCACGCCGCCCGTAATACCAAGGTATCCGATGCCAAGTTGACCAACGGCCGAACCGCCATATAGCGAACACATGTAAACCCCTAAACGTTTCGCACGTTGAGATTCTTCACCGCTCATTAGCCAAGATTCCACAATCACAAAGATCCCAGCGACTGAGACACCCGCGACGAAACGAGCCAACAACCAAACTGATTGATGTGGCGCCAACGGTAATACAAGAATCGTGGCGATAAATACGCTAAGTGCAATGACGAACGCGTCTTTGTGACCAACGCGAGCGATCGCACGCTCAATCAATAACGTACCCGCTAAAAGACCTGCATAAAAGGCACTCGCCAACCAACTCGATAGATTACTGTCTAAGCCATACTCAGACAGCATTAATGGTAATGAACTCATTAAGTAGCCTGAAGCGATCGCGTAAAAAGACAATGCAATAACAGGAACAGTTATGCGAGTTGTTGGTTGGGTGTTGTCCAATGCAGGAGCCTCTAAATAGTAAAAGAAACGATGAATTTTCCGCGACTATGGGGGAGAAACTGAATTGGGTAAAACGAATAAAAATGGTCGTTAAGACAAAAGAAATCTATCGCCAATCTAAACTAAAATACCATTGCGACATTTTATGATTTGGCGAGATTTTATGCGGTCGAAAAGCTGTTAAGCCTTTGTTCGTTGGTTATTTAATTTGGAAGATGATAGGCCTCTAACTTTCCATCATTTGGATTTAATTCAGGTATCAAAAAACATTATTCGATGTCTTTACGGTATTGCCTTGGAGAGCTTCCGCTCCACCTACGAAAGGCATGCCGAAAGTTCGCACTGTCCGAAAAACCCACTCTATCGGAGATCTCTTCAATACTCATATGCGTCGATGAAAGATAGTGCCTAGAGAGGTGAAATCGCACGTGATCCAATATTTTCTGATAGCTCGTGTCTGCAGCTTTGAGGTGTCTACGTAGTGTTCTAGAAGACATTCCCAATTCTGTGGATAGCGCCTCAATGGAAGGGTAACAGCCAGGCCTTTCAATAAACATTTGTGAGATCTTTTCTTTAAGGCTGGTGGGTGCGCTCACTCTAGCCAACATGTCGTCACAAGATTTCAAACACATTTGTAACGTGATTGGGTTAGCCGTTGGTAAAGGTGAATATAGGCGTGTTGCATCGAACTGCCACTCAAGCTGCTCGCAATCAAACTCTACACGGCAACGGAAAATCTCCTGATAGAGATCGCCATAGGTAGGTTTAGGGTAAGGGAAGCGGATCACAAGAGAGGGGAAGGGCTGTTGTAGCACTTCTTCACACAAACTTTGAATAGCGGAAAACCAATACTCACAACAGAAAGGCAACAAAGAGTCGAGCTCGATAAGTTGCTCAGCGCGAAAGTATCCGGTTTGATGTTCAACGGACATGGTCTTCTTAAGAACAGGGCCCGCAAGACGCAGATATTTGAAGCCCATTAAAAGAGCGTCTAACAGTGTCTCACTGCTGAACACTGCGTAACCCAACACACCAAAATCACTGAATCGGGCTTCCTGTCCAACTTTTAGTCCTAACCCCTCAACGTTGGAACTCTCAAGCGCGTTACTGAACACCGCTAATTTTTGTGCGAGCGTGATGTGGGTATCTGGCGTATTGAGCTGGAACTCATCGATGTTACTGCCTTTCAATAACGTATCGACCGTCAAGGATGATGAAAAATATCGAGACAATAGTTGAAGATCAAGAATACCAAATGCCTGCATATCCGGTTCGTAAACTGCGGTGTATTCCATAATATGCCTCTTGTTGAGTGTTCTTATTCTATCTTAACCACGAACATCTTTTCGTCGGCTGTGTTGCAATTATGTCCGAATATCACCGTTTTTTGTCTTTTTGCAACCTTTGCAGAATGTTATCAAAATGTTGTAATTTAATAAGCCATACACGGACACGTGTGCATAGGGTCGAAATAACAATAGATTAGAAACGAAAGCAAAGAGCAAATGAACATAGGTTAAACACATATTCGAAACAAAATACAACAACGTCTACGGTGACCGTGACTAACAGGTCTAAGCCGAATAAGGAGATCATGGATGCACAATCTTGCTGTTAACTTGGAGCGCAGCGCTTCGCTTTTCCCAAATAAAGTCGCTCTGCGAATGGGGACGGATGAAGTCAGCTTTTCTCAGTTGGAACAACTTTCTGGAAACGTCGCCGCTAATTTAAAGAGGCTGGGGCTCAAGAAAGGAGATAAGGTCGCGTTGTCGTGTCCGAATGTCACGTATTTCCCGATTGCCTATTATGGGATTCTGAAAGCAGGCTGTGTGGTGGTGCCTTTGAACGTGTTATTTAAAGCAAGAGAGATCGCTTATCACCTTAATGACTCTGACGCGAAAGCCTATTTATGCTTTGAGGGCAGTGAAGAGCTGCCCATCGGTCGCTATGGCTTACAAGGTTTCGAACAGGCAAACCATTGTGAACACTTTGTCGAGATGCCCATCCCAGCCGGCGCAGAAACGACTTCAGAAAGAAACGAGCAGCATGAATCAATCGCTGACTGGTTAGCACAACCTTTGATTCCTTTTGAGTCTGTGGCTTGCCATGGTGATGATACCGCTGTGATTCTTTATACTTCAGGTACGACAGGTCAGCCAAAAGGAGCAGAGCTTTCTCACACCAATATGCAAACCAATGCGATGTCGTCACAGTATCTAATGCGATTGGAGTACAGCGACACCACAATGGCCACACTGCCATTATTCCATAGCTTCGGCCAGACGGTCATGATGAACGCGAGTGTGCTAACAGGGTCGACTATGGTGTTGATTCCGCGTTTCGAACCGTCACTGGTGATCGACCAGATCATTAACCATAAAGTCAGCGTGTTTGCGGGCGTTCCTACTATGTATATCGCGCTATTAAAGGCGGGAGAAGAGTCTCCTGATAGCTTAGAAAACACAAGCAAACGCTCTGAACAGGTTAAACACAGCTTGAGGTTGGGTGTTTCTGGCGGTGCTTCTATGCCTCTTGAAGTAATACGACAGTTTGAGTCTCGCTTTGAGCTTCCAGTATTAGAAGGCTATGGTTTATCAGAAACAGCGCCAGTTGCGACCTTTAATCATATTGATGGTGACCGATTGTCTGGCAGTGTGGGTCAACCTTTGTGTGGTCACCTTATCAAGATCACTGATATACAAGGCAACTCTGTTGCAATGGGTGAATTGGGCGAAGTCTGCATCAAAAGTCCAAGTGTCATGAAAGGCTACTATCAAAGGCCAGAGGCGACAGCAGAAGCGATAAGAGACGGTTGGTTCCTAACAGGAGATATTGGACGCACCGATGAGCACGGCAACTTGTTCATTGTTGACCGCGTTAAAGACATGATCATCCGTGGGGGTTACAACGTGTATCCGCGCGAAATCGAAGAAGTATTGATGTGTCATCCTGATGTCGAAATGGTCGCGGTTGTGGGTGAACATCATGATCGCCTAGGCGAGGAGATTCACGCTCATGTGGTGCTTCACGAACATACGCAATGTGATAGTGCAGCTCTGATTACATGGTGTCGTGAGCAATTGGCCGATTACAAATATCCGCGTAAGGTCTTCATTCGCAAAGCCTTACCCATGACAGCAACCGGCAAAATATTGAAGCGCGAATTGCACCCACTAGAAATAGCGGAGATGACTAATGGATAGTTATGATTTTATTGTTGTTGGCGGTGGTTCAGCGGGGTGTGTCATGGCTTCTCGGTTGTCGGAAGATCCTAATGTCACTGTTTGCTTGTTAGAAGCGGGCGGTAAAGACACGAGCCCATTCATTCATACACCCGTTGGCGTGGTGGCTATGATGCCAACCAAACTCAATAATTGGGCTTTCGAAACCGTTGAACAGCCGGGTTTGAACGGTCGTAGAGGCTATCAACCGAGAGGTAAGACACTTGGCGGGTCTAGTTCTATCAATGCCATGATGTACGCTCGTGGGCACCGTTCCGACTACGATACATGGGCAAGCATGGGTAATGCGGGATGGAGCTATGATTCATGTCTGCCTTACTTCAAGAAAGCCGAAAACAACGAAGTTCATCAAGATGAGTTTCATGGTCAAGGTGGTCCTCTTAATGTGGCAAACCTTAGATCGCCAAGCCCTATGCTGGAACGTTATTTAACGGCGTGTGAGTCGATAGGGGTGCCTCGTAACGAGGACATTAACGGTGCTGCTCAGTTTGGGGCGATGCCGACCCAGGTCACTCAACTGAATGGTGAACGATGCAGCGCTGCCAAGGCTTACTTAACGCCAAACCTTTCACGATCGAATCTCACGGTCGTTACTAAAGCCACCACACATAAGGTCTTGTTTGAAGGTAAGAAAGCGGTTGGCGTTGAATATGGCTCGGACGGCCAGCGTTATCAGATCAGATCCAACAAAGAGGTGATTCTATCTGCTGGTGCATTTGGTTCTCCCCAGTTGTTATTACTGTCTGGTGTCGGTGCTAAAGACGATTTGGAGGCGCATGACATCGAACAGGTTCATGAGTTGCCTGGAGTGGGCAAGAACCTCCAAGACCATATCGACTTAGTGCATTCGTACAAATGCAGCGAAAAGCGCGAAACCTTCGGCATCTCGTTGCAAATGGCCTCTGAAATGACCAAAGCTCTGCCGCTATGGCACAAAGAACGCCGTGGCAAGATGAGCAGTAATTTTGCAGAGGGGATAGGTTTTCTTTGTTCCGAAGATCATATCGCGGTGCCGGATTTAGAGTTTGTATTTGTGGTCGCTGTTGTCGATGACCATGCAAGAAAAATCCATACCAGTCATGGTTTTACCTCTCATGTCACCTTGTTGCGACCGAAGAGCCATGGCAGCGTAACGCTTAATAGTAATGATCCTTATGATCCGCCTAAGATCGATCCTGCGTTTTTCAGTCATCCTGAAGATATGGAGATCATGATTAAGGGCTGGAAGAAGCAGTATCAAATGTTAGAGAGTTCGGCGTTTGATGACATCCGTGGCAATGCTTTCTACCCAGTGGACGCCAGTGATGACAAGGCTATCGAGCAAGATATTCGCAATCGTGCAGACACTCAGTATCACCCGGTCGGGACCTGTAAAATGGGCCCTAACAGTGATTCATTAGCCGTGGTAGATAACGATCTTAAAGTTTATGGATTGGATAATTTGAGAGTCATTGATGCTTCTGTGATGCCGACATTGATTGGGGCAAACACCAACGCGCCAACCATTATGATTGCTGAAAAAGTCGCAGATCAAATCAAAGAGCAATACGGGTTAGGTAAGCAAGCATCTAGTATTCAAGCGAAAGGCGAAGCTGTGGTTTAATTCAAGAAGTTAAGTGATAACCATAAATAAAACAGTAGGTTAGATAGTCTTGATTTGATAAGACTCTCTAACCTATTTTTGTGTGCTTACTTAGAACAAAGCAAAAGCTAATTCAATAGCTTAAACAATCGCTTGAACAAAAGCTTAAACAATAGTGTTACTTGGTTAGAGCTTGATTAAGCCACTGATCAAATTGACCTTTTGGTAATGCTCCGTTAATTGTATCGACACGTTTACCGTCTTTAAACACCATCACGGTCGGAATGCTTCTGATTTGATACATTGCTGCAAGCTGCTGCTGAGCTTCAGTATCAATCTTAACGAATCGAACATCTCCCGAACGCTCTTTAGCAACGTCACTGAACACTGGCGCAAAACCCACACATGGGTTACACCATGTCGCCCAGAAATCGACAACCACAGGCTGTGAACTGTTCAAGATAGATTGGAAATTAAGTGACGTTCCCTCGATGGGAGCGCCATCGAGCAATGCTGTTTTGCATTTACCACAAGTTGGGCTTTCTGAAATTCTTTCTGAAGGAACTCGGTTTACGCCATTACAAGAAGGGCATCGTGTGTTGAATGTAGACATAACTTTCTCTTTTTATTGTAACTCCGTTGCTAACGCGATTTACGAATCACGCACGGAGCGCTTATACTGTTTAAAACTAGAATACGATACTTAAATAAAAACAAACAATAAACAGGTAAATGATGACAAAATTTTACGCCGAAATTACTGGCTGGGGAAAGTGTCTACCACCAGCCGTGCTGTCCAATGATGATCTAAGCACTTTCATTGATACGTCTGACGAGTGGATTCGAACTCGAACTGGTATCGAAAACCGTCGTATCAGTCATGTAAATACCTCTGAGCTAGCGACTGTTGCAGCGAAACATGCCATGGCGTGTGCTGGCCTAACAGCCGAAGATATCGATCTCGTGATCATCGCGACGTGCAGCCCAGACTCCCTTATTCCAAATACCGCATCTAAGGTTCAACAGAACTTAGGCATTAAGAGTGCTGCGGCTTTCGACCTTAACGCAGCGTGTACTGGCTTCATCTACGGTGTTGAAACGGCAACTCGACTGATTCAGGCGGGTAATTACCGCAACGCCATCGTTGTGGGTGCTGAGCGTCTGTCATTCTTCATTGATTGGACCAAGCGTGATACCGCGGTTCTTTTCGGTGATGGAGCCGGCGCTGTGGTTCTATCGCGTACTGAAGAGCAAGTCGGCTTACAAGAAGCTCAAATCGGTTGTGACGCCGAAGGCCGCGATATTCTAGCGGTACCAAAATTCGGTACATCTATGGACCGCTTTGCGGCTGATAACGGTTACTGGGACTTCGATTTCGTTGGTAAAGAGATCTTTAAGCGTGCTGTCAAAGGCATGGGCGCAGCGGCACATACAGTCTTGAGTCGCACAGGTATCTCAACCGACAATATCGACGTTGTGATTCCGCACCAAGCGAACATCCGAATCATCCAAACTCTGTGTGATATGGCGGGTATCGATCGCGAAAAAGCGTTTGTTAACATCCAAAACTACGGCAACACATCCGCTGCGACTGTGCCAATTGCACTGTGTGAATCGCTAGAGCAAGGTTTTGTTAAGCCTAACGACAACATTCTTGTTGCGGCATTTGGTGCGGGTTTAACGTGGGGTGCTGGCCACATTAAATGGGGTAGCCGTGTTGAACCGCTAGGTCAATCAGATGCTAAGCTTCCAGAAGCCGACAAATCTGCTTTAGAGCTTCTAGAAAGAGCCATTTTACACTGTAAAACGCACCCAAACTCAGCGACTGAATAACGCTAATGAGCGACGTATTATGGGTAAAGTGTTTTGAGTAAAGTGCGCCTTATGAAGAAAGCCGACCTCGATGGGGCGGCTTTAGTTCACCAAGCAGCCTTTGTTCGACAGCAAAATTCGCGAGAGTGGTTACAATGTAACTTAAGCGCTTCACCACGCTTTCTTAACTTTGTTGCTGAAAGCGAAGGTGAAATTGTTGGCTACATTATTTGGGTTCAGAAAAGTGGCTTTAGACCGGAAGCAGTATTGGAGTTGGAACAACTCGCTGTTTTGCCTAGCGCTCAAGGTCAAGGATTGGGTAGAAAGCTGATTCTTGATTCCCTTCCGCAAGTAAAGCAGCAGTTAGCGCAGCAAGGTTCGGCACTAAAGCATGTTCTGGTTACCACCAGAGCAGACAATTTTGCACAAAAACTGTATCAGTCGACATTAGGCGCTGAAGTCGAAACCACGATTTCAAACCTGTACTCTGCGGATGAAGTGCTTATGATAGCTCGCAATGTGGGTGAACGAATCTGATCGCTGAGTTCTTAGGACCCATTATAATCAGTGATATAAATCGATTAACGTTTAATTAGGGGCTTCTATCGCCCCTTTTGTTATTTCTTAGGAAGTGTTTTGAAGAAAGTTTTAGCAATTGGTTACGTTTGGCCAGAACCGAATTCATCGGCGGCTGGCAGCCACATGATGTCTCTTTTACGTCTATTTAAGAGGCAAGGTTGGTCCGTTGAGTTCGCAACGCCAGCTCAAGAAACCGAGCACATGATTGATCTCTCTGAAGAGGGCATCACGAGCCAATCTATACAGTTGAATTGCGATAGCTTTGACCAGTACGTTGAAGAGCTGCAACCCGATGTCGTGATGTTCGACCGTTTTATGATGGAAGAGCAGTTTGGCTGGCGTGTGGAGAAGGTATGTCCGAGTGCATTTAAGTTATTGGATACCGAAGACTTGCAGTTTCTACGTAATGCACGCCACGAAGCCGTTAAGAAAGAGACTGAACTGACCAAAGCGCATTTATACAGTGACTTGGCTAAACGTGAAATTGCTGCGATTTTACGCTGTGATCTTTCGTTGATCATTTCTAGCTATGAAATGGAATTGCTTCAATCTGAGTTCAATATCGATCCAAAACTGCTTCATCACTTGCCGTTCATGGTTGATCTCAACACTCTACCTGAAAGCACGAAATGTTTTGAAGAACGTAAGCATTTCATGACGATAGGCAACTTTAGACACGCACCGAACTGGGACGCCGTGCTTCAGTTACAGAAGATTTGGCCGAAGATCCGCAAGCAGCTGCCTGACACTGAACTTCATATTTATGGGTCGTATCCGCCACCGAAAGCCACGGCTTTGCATAACCCTAAAACCGGTTTCCATATCAAAGGTTGGGCTAAAGACGCTCAAGAAGTGATGGAGCAAGCTCGTGTGTGTGTTGCACCACTGCGATTTGGCGCGGGCATTAAAGGTAAATTGCTTGATGCGATGAAGCTACAAACTCCGAATGTGACGAGCGAAATTGGTAGTGAAGGCATGTTACCGCAAGGTGAGTTGCAATGGCCTGGCGCAGTTGCAGACGATATCGACGAGTTTGTTGAACAAGCTGTTGCTCTTTATAAAGATGAAGAGAAGTGGCTTAAGGCTCAAAGCCAATGTCATTCGATCCTTGAAGCGCACTACGAGCAGAATCAACTGGGCGACAAATTGATCGAGCGACTGAATGCGCTAGATTCTGAGCTTGAGTCTCATCGACTGGATAACTTTTTTGGTTCGATGCTTAAACACCACAGTATGGCGAGTACCAAGTACATGTCGCAGTGGATAGCTGAGAAGAACAAGATTAAATAACAGTTCTTTACCAAAGACAGAAAAAAACATTAAGCCCTTAGGTTAACGCCTAGGGGCTTTTTTCATGTGGGACGCTTTTAAATTCCAAACTTACAAATCGAAACATAACGCCATTACATTAGCATTGACTAATTTATATTTATTAGTAAACTCTAATCTAAGTTTATTAGTAAAACCTAATTTAAAGTGCGACGAGTTAAATTTTAAGTTTGTGGATGGGAGAGGTCAATGATGAGTTTAATACCTTGGGATGCATTTTTTGGTGGCATGCTACTAGGCGCGTCGGCAATTATTCTGATGTTGGGGATCGGGCGAGTTGCGGGGATCAGCGGAATCGTTAGCCGCTTATTGCCTTCTAGAAACAACAAAAGATTAGAATCAGGATCTGAATCCAGCTCGGATACCAACACAGAGAAAACCGAAAAACATTGGCGACTTGCTTTTGTTGTCGGAATGGTCGCGAGCGGTTGGTTATTGATTCCAACGAGCTACCAACTTCCGCAATTAGAAGAGATCAACTTCGCAGTGGTTATCATCGCCGGACTATTGGTGGGCTTCGGTACCAAGATGGCGAACGGTTGTACTAGCGGTCATGGAATTGTCGGAATGGCTCGTTTGTCTAAACGTTCAATTGTCGCAACCTGTGTATTTATGAGTGTCGCGATGGCAACAGTGTTGGTTAAAAACCTGATTGGCTTGGGGGCATAATGAAAAACTCTTCATTTACTATCGTTATCGGCTTGCTCGCAGGTATTCTTTTCGGCTCTGGCATGATCATTTCAGGTATGGTTGATCCGAACAAAGTACTTGGCTTTTTAGATATTACTGGCGACTGGGATATCAGCTTGGCATTCGTGATGGGGGGCGCGTTATTGGTCTTCGCTCCGTTTTATCATCGGGTCATTAAAAAGCGCTCTCAAGCCGTCAATGGCGAGTCGTTAGACAGCCGTAACAACCCGATAATCGACAGAAAGCTGATTCTAGGTTCAACTGCCTTTGGTTTAGGCTGGGGGATTGCAGGCTTTTGCCCGGGCCCAGCAGTAACTAGCCTTAGTGGCGGTAACCCTACGGTATGGCTGTTCGTCTTAAGTATGCTGGTGGGGATGTGGTTGGCGGGTCGAACCAATAAAAGCTGCTAGCAGTGCGCCTACCATTTATTGCATGGCTGAGAGGATTCGATCTTATCTGACCAAACAGAGAGGCTGACCCGCTTTTAGTAAAAGCCAGTCAGCCTCTTTCTATATCTACTGTTTTCTATTATTTGCACTTATCTACAATCTACAGTTATCTATAACTTACTATTTGATCGTTGTTGAAACTGGGCAGTGATCACTGAGTTTGTAGTCCAGAACATCTTGCGTTTCAAATACCTTTTGTTTCGCAGGAGAGGCATCCAAGGACTTGCTCACCACAATATGGTCTATTACAGAACGGAACTGGTGCGTGCGATGGTTATTGCGGTTTGAGCGCACCTTACAATCTGCTCGAGTTTTTCTTGTTGCCAACTGAGCATCGGTATTTTGCGCCATATCTTTCCACATCCAATCTCGTGAGTAGGAGAGGTTATGGTTAAAGTCGCCCAGAATCGCGTAGTCTTCGCCTTTACGTTCTCTTTGCTGTATCCACTTATTCAGTTGTTGAGCTTGGTCTTTGAGCCTTGAACAGTCACGGTTCGACTTGTAAGCGCCGCTGCATCCTGCCTTTAAGTGCACTGACAACATGTGAATTGGATTTGAATCCGTTTCCACAACCATATAACTGGCAAATCTGAGCTTGCTGTTAGCACTCGTTTCCAGAGGAAAGTCAGCGTAGTCAGTGAGAGCGATTCCTTTACGAACCGCGAAGCCCGTATATTGGTTCACTTCTTTGAATTGTCGGTTACTGTTTTTGGGCAATGCGCGGTCAGACATCAAGATTTTGTATTGATCGCCAGCGATGCGCTGAATGGCATTGACGTCGTCGACTTCCTGAAAAGCGACCACATCCGCATTTAAGGATTGGAAATACTGTTCGAGTTTATCGAAATCTGCTTGATCACGTTGGGCAGAAAACTTATTCACAGCCTCGTTGGTTGATAACCATTCGATATTCCAACTGGATATGGTCAAAGGTTCAGCAAATGTCTGGCTACTGAGTAAGCAAGCTAACATTATCCACTTTTGAAGTCGTTTCATCCCAAATATCCCTAATTTTGGTGTCCAATATAGTTGAGCCGTTATCCTACAACACTTACCAAAAATTCAACTCTTTTTAGCAGTTTTTTTATTGTTACATTGTTTCTTTTCGACTTGAGAACTCACGTAATAATATTGGATTTATCTTGTTCAGCGTGCGCGTTTTATTGATCCAAATCAATACTCAAAGTTGGTGGTTCTCGTTAAATACGCCACAATATCTAGTGTTAGTTAAACGATAAATCGCTCTATATAGTGTGTTTGTGGATAAGTCTGTGAATACCTCAAGAGTAAGGAGAAGTGGTGAAATCAATCGTAATCAAGCGTGATGGCTCAAGAGCTCCATTCAGTAGAGATCGTATCCAAGCTGCAGTGGAAGCAGCATCAGACAAAGCCGATAAGGAAATTGCTATTTATGCTCTGAATGTGGCATTAGCAGTTGAGTTGAAGCTCGAAGACTACGATGAAGTTCATATTTCTGAAATTCAGACTTTGGTCGAGAACGAGCTAATGCAGGGACCGTATAAGTCTCTGGCTCGTGCCTACATTGAATATCGTCATGACCGTGACATCGCACGTGAAAAGCAAAGTGCTTTAACTCGTGAGATCGAAGGCTTGATCGAAGAAAGTAATGTTGATCTGATCAATGAGAATGCCAACAAAGACGGTAAAGTTATTCCAACTCAGCGTGACTTACTGGCGGGTATCGTGGCTAAACACTATGCAAAAACTCACATTTTGCCGCGTGACATCGTACAAGCTCACGAGTGTGGTGACATTCATTACCACGATCTAGACTACGCACCGTTCTTCCCAATGTTTAACTGTATGCTTATCGACTTGAAAGGCATGTTAACGCATGGCTTCAAGATGGGTAACGCGGAAATCGACACACCTAAGTCTATTTCTACGGCAACAGCAGTAACAGCACAGATCATCGCGCAAGTCGCGAGCCACATCTATGGCGGTACTACGATTAACCGTATCGATGAGGTTCTAGAGCCTTACGTAATGACGAGTTACGAGAAGCATTTATCACTAGCGAAAGAGTGGGACATTCATAGCCCAGAAGCTTTTGCTATCTCTCGTACAGAGAAAGAGTGTTACGACGCGTTCCAATCTTTGGAATATGAAGTAAACACGCTGCACACGGCTAATGGCCAAACACCATTCGTTACGTTTGGCTTTGGTCTTGGCGAAAGCTGGGGTTCGAAACTTATCCAGCAATCTATCTTGAAAAACCGCATCGCAGGTTTGGGTAAGAACCGCAAAACAGCGGTATTCCCTAAACTGGTGTTTGCAATCAAAGATGGTTTGAACCACCAGAAGCAAGATCCAAACTACGACATCAAGCAATTAGCGCTTGAGTGTGCGTCTAAGCGTATGTACCCAGACATTCTTAACTACGACAAAGTAGTAGAAGTGACAGGGTCATTTAAAACGCCTATGGGTTGCCGTAGCTTCTTGAATACTTACGAAGAAAATGGTGAGTTGATTCACGAAGGCCGTAACAACTTAGGTGTTGTTAGCTTGAACTTGCCACGTATTGCGATTAACGCGCAGCAAGATATGGTTAAGTTTTACGAACTGCTTGATGAAAAATTGAAGCTGGCTCGTCGCGCTTTAGAAACTCGTATTTCTCGTCTAGAAAACGTGAAAGCACGTGTTGCTCCAATCCTTTACATGGAAGGTGCTTGTGGCGTTCGATTGAAAGCGGATGACTCTATTGCTGATATCTTCAAGAACGGCCGTGCTTCTGTTTCTCTTGGTTACATCGGTATCCACGAAGCAATGACTGCGCTTTACGGCACAGACGTTCACCTGTACGACGACGGCGAAATGCGTGCTAAAGCGCTTGAACTGGTGGAATACATGAAGCGTGAAGTGGAATCTTGGACCAAAGAAACAGGTTACGCGTTCAGCCTATACGGCACACCAAGTGAAAACCTATGCAGCCGTTTTTGCAGCATTGATACCAAAGAGTTTGGTGTGATTGATGGCGTAACAGACCGTGGTTACTACACCAACAGCTTCCACTTAGATGTACAGAAGAAAGTGAACCCATACGACAAGATCGATTTCGAGATGCCTTATCCAGAAATCTCTAGCGGTGGTTTCATCTGTTACGGCGAATTCCCGAACATGCAGAAGAACATCGAAGCGCTAGAAAACGTATGGGATTACAGCTACACACGTGTTCCTTACTACGGCACCAACACGCCGATTGATGAGTGTTACGAATGTGGTTACAACGGTGAGTTCGACTGTACAAGTAAGGGCTTTACGTGTCCTAAGTGTGGCAACCATGACTCAACCAAAGTGTCGGTAACGCGCCGCGTTTGTGGTTACCTTGGTAGCCCAGATGCACGACCATTTAACTTCGGTAAACAAGAAGAAGTTAAACGCCGCGTAAAGCATCTTTAATCTAACGAAGGATCTTAGTTAAGATCTGCGATCTTTAGCGAGTTAACTTAGAAGAGCTACGTTTCAAGAAATAAGATTGGTATCGGCGCTATGTCGATACCAATTCTTTCGTTTCAGTTGTTACAGCACTTCCTTCAAACTATTAAGCAATAACGAGTTTCAATACTGCCTTATGAATTACCATCAATATCACCCAATCGACGTTGTAAACGGCCCAGGAACACGCTGCACTTTGTTTGTGTCGGGTTGTGTGCACCAGTGTCGCGGGTGTTATAACCAGTCGACGCAAAGGTTGGACTCTGGGCATTTGTTTACTCAAGAGCTACAAGACCAAATTATCGCTGATCTCAATGATCCGCGAATCAAGCGTCGTGGCTTATCGCTTTCTGGTGGCGATCCTCTGCATCCCGCAAACGTGTCTGAAGTGCTTAAGCTTGTTCAGCGTGTGAAAGCAGAGTGTGAAGGTAAAGACATCTGGATGTGGACTGGCTACGAACTCGACGAACTCGATGATAAACAGAAGCAAGTGCTTGAATACGTAGATACTTTGATTGATGGTCGCTTCGAGCAAGATAAAGCGGACCCAATGTTAGATTGGCGTGGTAGCTCAAACCAAATCATTCATCGATTTACCGACTTATAGATTTACTGACTTATAAGATTTGTTCTGATTCAGTATTCTCGTAAACAGAAACACAAACACAAAAAAGGGCTTCATCGTTAGCGCAATGCTACAAATCAGCCCTTGGGTGTGAGTTCTTTTGAATCTATCGCCAGCACGTCAGTGTCGGTTTGGCGTCTGTCTAAATCGGAATATGCTCAGGCTCGTCGATTAGATTATTTATCCATTTCTTAGATTGAATCCGTTGGCTCGTCAGAACTATTTTGGCTAGCTCTTCGAGTAACACAATCATCAAAACCCATTCTAACGGCCAACCCAACACTAGCGCAGTAAAGTAGGCAAGGGGAATACCAATCGCCCATTGGCCAAACAGGTCGATGAAGATGCTGTAGTTGATGTCTCCACCACTTTTCAGCACGCCGCCAATGCCAACCATATTGAAGACTCTCAGTATCATGCCGAGTGCCATGACTAAGGTAACGTTGACTGCCGTGTCTTTGAACTCTAAGTGCGTAAGATCGATCATGTACACGATCGCGGGTTTAGCAAACCAACACATCAAGGCTAACAGAGCCGCAAGCCCACAGCTGACCAAAACATATCCCCAAGCGGTATTCTCAACACGTTGATAGTTCTTTGCGCCGATCTCGTTGCCTAAAATGATCGAAGCAGCGACGGCAAAACCCATGAACGCCGAGATCAAGATGCTTTCTACTGGTGATAACAGTGAAATGATCGCAAGCTCGCCAACGCCCATCTGACCAACAATAACGTTATAAATCAGAATGCCACCCGCCCAAGCCGTGTCATGAATCAACATCGGAATCGCTATCTTGAAATACTTCTTTCTATGCTTAGGCAATATTGCATCGCGCCAATTGTTTAGTGTTGGGAATAGGTGAGCGTAGTGTTTCTTTGCCATAACAAGCAGCGCTATCGTTTGAAAGAATCGAGACACCGTAGTACCGATTGCCGCGCCAACCACACCTAGCTCTGGGAAGCCGAATAATCCGAAGATCAGAAATGCATTGAGAATCGCATTGATGATGATCGCCCAGATGCTGATCTTGGTAGGTAGCTTGGCTTCGCCGACCGATCGCAGTGCGCTTTCTAGTGGCACTACTATCGCGGTACCAATAAGGCTGGCTCCTGTTATCCAAAGGTAATCCGTTGCCAATCGGACGTAATCAGGGTCTGAGGCCACTACAGACACCACTGATTCAGGAACCAATGTATAGATGAACACAAAGGGGATGATGGCAAAGATCGACAATGCCCATGATTGCGCTAGTGTACGTCTAATTCCGTTGAAATCACCTGCGCCAAAATATTGCGAAGCTAGCACACTGACCGCGCCGCTAATGCCGGATACCATGATCAAGTTGAAGAAGAAGATGCGGTTGCCAACGCCAACAGCAGCGGTTGCAGAATCACCAAGCTGATTGACCATAAAAATATCGACCACGCCTAGCAATGAAAACAACATGGTTTGCAGTGAGACAGGTAAACCAATGTGTAATAGTTTTTGCCAAAACTCTTTGTCTAAATGACAATATGTCGAGAGCATCGCATTTCCCCTCTAGTGAATATGCGAGAAGTTTATCGGCATTTGTTTTAACTGTATTGTTCAGGCTCATCACAAACTTTTGCCAAACTATCTATTTCCAAAACTATCGAATTACTTACGTGGCGACTCAGTTGCAGGTAAATCCAATGAGCGAAAAGAGAAATGAATGAGAAGCAAGAACGGTATGAGATTTCTGAAAACACGCATCAAGAGTTTGTCGACCAAAGCCATGTATTGGCATTCGAAGAGCTCGGTATCGTTCAGTGTGGGACGGCGTCGTGTCGAGATTTCTTTTCAGTGCATAGGAAAAACCAACAAAAGCACATGCTGCTATATACGGTTAGGGGCAAAGGTTGGTTGGAAAGTGGGGCGTGTCGCTACATTCTAGAGCCAGGGTCGTGTATTACCGTGCCTGCGGGCATTGAGAATGGATTCGGAATTGAAGAAGAAACATGGCAAATTGCATGGATCTTTCTCTCGCCAGATAAAAAATGGGAGGGTGTCGTGAGTGATGAAGTTAACTACACCCTTTCGCCAGCAGCTGAGGTGGTGTCGTCCTGCATTCATACCTTGCTCAGAAGTATTGCCTTACCCATCGATTTAGGAGGAGCAATTGCTAATTATAGTGTGGCTCAAATAGAATACATGATTAATGCGCCGGTACCGCAGCAACCGTCACGCAATTTGATTCGTTTAAGACGAGTGTTCGATAACGTACAAAAGCAGCTCCACAAGGAATGGAACGTTCATGAGCTGGCAGGCTTATTCCCGTGTTCAGAGCCCCATTTCCATCGTTTGTGCCAACGTTATTATTCACATAGCCCTATGACTCATATCATGCGCATGAGGATGGAGTACGCAGCACGCTTGCTGAAGTCGAGTGATTGGTCGATTCAACATATTGGCGAGATAGTGGGTTATCCCAATGCCGCTAACTTTAGTACTCGGTTTAAGGCGTGGTCTGGAATGACACCAAGGCAATTCAAGCAGAGTGTTTGATCGATGTAGCTGTGAGATGTTAAACAATAAAGCTAATTATTGCGTAACTGGCTCTTAACTGTTCGAAATTTAAACTATATCTTCGCTTAAAATGACCAATCTCTGATTACTTCTGGTAACTAAGCTCTTCTATTAAAAAATGTTTCTGATTTTAGTACGAAAATGTTAACGTGAAATTCAATACTTGAATTTCAAAGGGTTGTGACTTTCATGTTTTCACATCTACCAAAACCAACTTTAGATCCAATTTTATCTCTTTCTGTCGCCTACCGTGGCGATCCTCGTACTGACAAAGTCGATTTAGGCATTGGCGTTTACAAAAACGACCAAGGCGAAACACCGATCATGAAAGCCGTTTCTATGGCTCAAGACATTGTTGTCGATACTCAGAAAACCAAAGCTTATGTTGGCCTCGCAGGCTGTGAAGAGTTTAACCAGAGCATGGTTGATCTGCTGCTTAAAGGGACTTCTGCAATGGATCGCGTTGCTGCGATTCAAACACCGGGTGCAAGTGGTGCACTTCGTATGTTGGGCGACTTAATGAAAGTTTCTCAACCAGACACCACAGTCTGGATCTCAAACCCAAGCTACGTTAACCATAAACCGGTGATGGAAGCAGCGGGCTTAAAAGTTCGATACTACAATTACTTCAGTCCTGAAACGAAGCAAGTTGATACTGCAAGAATGTTGGATGACCTTTCAAAAGCGGGTCCATCAGACGTGGTACTACTGCACGGTTGCTGCCATAACCCAACGGGTGCGGATATCAACTTTGAAGCGTGGCAGGAAATCACCAAGTTATCTCAGAAGAATGGTTTCTTACCGTTCGTTGATATTGCCTACCAAGGCTTTGGCGATGGCCTAGAAGAAGACGCGAAAGGTCTTCAACATATGGCTAACAACGTAGAAGAGATGCTGATTACTACGTCTTGTTCAAAAAACTTCGGTTTGTACCGTGAAAGAACAGGTGCAGCGATTGTGATTGGTAAGAACAGCGAACACGTTGGTAACGCTAAAGGTAAGCTTCTAACGCTTGCTCGTTCAACTTACACGATGCCGCCTGATCACGGTGCCGCTTTGGTTAAAACAATTCTTCAGAATCAAGAGCTAACATCGATTTGGAAGCAAGAATTGAGTGAAATGCAGCAACGTTTGTTAAATCTGCGCCAAAGTTTATGTGATGAATTGCGAAATACTTACAACACGTCACACTTTGACTTCATTGAAAGCCATAAAGGTATGTTTAGTGTACTAGGCTTTAAAGAAACTCAAATGAATCAATTACGTGAAGAATATGGAGTCTATGGTGTTGGTGACGGACGCATCAATATCGCAGGCCTTTCTGAATCCCATATTCCTTATGTAGCTAAAGCGATAGCTAACGTTTCGAAATAAAAGGTGACTGAATGTATAATTGGAAAGCGATTGTAGTTTTAATGCTAAGTGGTGGCCTGTTTGCTTGTTCGACGACGACTCAAGTTCCTGTCGAGCAAGAGCAAAAGCCTCAAGTAGAACAACCTGTTGTGGATGACTCTTCAAAGACTGACGCAACTGAAGGCGAGAAAGTAACGGAACCTACAGAGAAGCCTGAAGAAGTAAAACCCACTGAGCCAGAAGTTAAACCTGAGCCAGTTGAAAAGCCACCAGCAAAACCGTTAAAAACGGATGATGGAAAACTGATTCTTGGTGAAGAAGAGTGGGTGTTTGTTCCTGGTTTGAAAGAAGCATTTAAAGCTCGTATTGATACAGGCGCAACAACATCTTCGATCAGTGCTGTAGATATCGTTGATTTTGAGCGTGACGGAAAAGACTGGGTTAAGTTTAAAATTGAACATGACGGTATCACAACCAAAGAGATCAGTTTACCGGTAGAGCGTTGGGTTAAGATCAAGCAGTCGAGCGCGGAAGGCACACAACGACGTGCTGTTGTCGTAGCTTCAATTCAAATCGGCGATCTGAAAGATAAAACTGAGTTTACGTTAGCAGACCGAACGCATCTTTCTTTCCCTATTCTATTGGGTAGAAGTTTCTTTAGAGATGTTGCGGTAGTGGATGTAAGCCAAAAGTACGTTCAAAAGAAAATTACTAAATAACGATACATCTCTTCCTCAAGCCTTTTAGTCTTGAAGAGAGATAGCTTTAAAAGCGATCAGATTAGAACATTTTTAGTATCGATAAATTGAATCCCTGTCAGTTCAACTGGTGGGGATTTTTCTATTTACACGTTAATAACGTATGAAAAGCATCTAAATGGTCTATGTTTACGATTCGTTTACGGTTTGGCCTCGACAACGTGATCGAGATCTCTATATAATCCGCGCTTCGATTTTTGTTTAATCCATACTTTCGTACTTCTTATTTAGGTTCTTGAAATAGCCTAATAATTATCTGTCAGTACACGCTTAGGAATTAGTTCTTTGATATCTACCGCGAACATCACAATGCAATTTGGCGCAGAGCCGCTGTTTGAAAACATCTCTGCTAAATTTGGTAACGGCAACCGCTATGGTTTGATCGGCGCCAATGGTTGCGGCAAGTCAACGTTCATGAAAATCCTAAGTGGTGCATTAACGCCAAGCTCGGGCAACGTTTCTATCACTCCAGGAGAAAAACTGGGTGTGCTAAGCCAAGATCAGTTCGCTTTTGAACAATACAGCGTTATCGACGTTGTGATCATGGGTGACAGAAAACTGTGGGAAGTAAAACAAGAACGTGACCGTATTTACTCTTTGCCAGAAATGAGCGAAGACGATGGTATGAAAGTCGCTGAACTTGAAAGTGAATTCGCTGAAATGGATGGCTACACAGCTGAAAGCCGTGCAGGTGATATCCTAATTCAAGCGGGTATCGAAGAAGAGTTCCATTTCGGCCTGATGCAGCAAGTTGCTCCAGGTTGGAAACTGCGTGTGCTTCTGGCGCAAGCTCTATTTGCAAACCCAGATATTCTGCTTCTTGATGAACCAACCAACAACTTGGACATTCACACGATCAACTGGCTTGCTGAAGAGCTAAACCAGCGTAAATGTACAATGATCATCATTTCGCATGATAGACACTTCCTGAACTCTGTGTGTACGCACATGGCTGATATCGACTACGGTGAGCTACGTGTTTACCCTGGTAACTACGAGTACTTCCTAGAAGCTTCTGGTTTGATTCGTGACCAACTTCTAGCAAACAACGCTAAGAAAGCGGCTGAAATTAGCGAACTTCAAGATTTCGTTAACCGTTTTGGTGCAAACGCATCTAAAGCGAAGCAAGCAAGTTCACGTGCTAAGAAAATGGACAAAATCACGCTTGATGAAGTGAAATCATCGAGCCGTATGAGCCCATCAATTGATTTTGGTGAAGGCAAGAAATTGCACCGTCAAGCGCTTGAACTTAAAGAGCTTAGTCACGGCTTCGATGGCGAAACACTGTTTGCTGATGGCAACTTGCTGCTTGAAGCGGGCACACGTCTTGCTGTTATCGGTGAGAACGGTGTGGGTAAAACCACGCTGCTACGTTGCCTAGTTCAAGAACTAGAGCAAAACGAAGGTATCGTTAAATGGTCTGAAAACGCATCGGTAGGCTACTGCCCACAAGATAGCACGACTGACTTTGACAACGACCTGAGCATCTTCGATTGGATCTCTCAATGGCGCACAGTGAAGCACGATGACCTTATGGTACGTGGCATTCTAGGTCGTCTATTGTTTACTGCTGATGACGCGAACAAGAAAGCGCGTAACTGTTCAGGTGGTGAGAAGAACCGTCTGTTATTCGGCAAGCTAATGATGCAAGACATCAACGTGCTGGTAATGGACGAACCAACGAACCACATGGACATGGAAGCAATTCAAGCGCTTAACGATGCGTTGAAGGTTTACACTGGCACACTTATCTTCGTAAGCCATGACCGTGAGTTCGTTTCTTCTTTGGCGACCCACGTTATTGATGTGAAAGACAAGCAACTGGTTAGTTTCCAAGGTACTTATGAAGAGTACTTAGATCATCAGAAAAAGATGCTGATGGTTAATTTATAAAGTAAGTCGCTGGCTTAGGGCGTGAACGACTAAAAGCCAGCGAAACTAACAAACAAAAAAGCCCCGAACATTAATGTGTTCGGGGCTTTTCTATGTAATTTGTACAGCTATTTATTACTTAGTGACGAAACCTTAGCTTATCAATAAAACCTAGGCAGCTAATTCAGTTTAGAAGCCGAATCGAGCAGACATTAAGATTTGGTGGCCATAAGTACCGTTGTTTCGCATATCAAGGCCAACAGACAGTTGATCCGTTGAGTGGAAGCGAGCGCCGATACCAACTACTGAGTGAGAGTCGTCGTTGTCGATCAGTTGACCAAGGCGTGCGTTAACTTCAACGTTTGCCATTAACCACGCTCTCAAACCGATGTTGACTTCAGTTTTGATGTGGTTGTCGTCATTACGTTCAATGTTGTGTAGTAGCATTTGACCCGTAACGTCAGCAAATTGACTAATTGGGCCGTTAAATCCCATACCTACAGCCGCATCCCAATCACTTTCAAATTCAGAATCGATACGTGCAACGAAGTGTGAGTTCTGAGTGAACATTGTTGTGACTTCACCACCGAAAGTACTTGGGCTAGTACCCATGCGTAGCTCGAATGTGTTGTAGTTAAAGTTGTTTGCAGACGCAGAGAATGAACACAGTGCAGCTAGTCCTAAAAGGACAGTCTTATTCGTGCAACCTAGCATGGTGACTCCATATAAATTGTATTTTTCGGCAGTATAATACAAAAAAGCCTGCAATATGCAGGCCAATTATTTGAAGTCAGTATGTTTTGTATATATCGCTTATAGAACTTGGATATGATCCACTTCGATTTCCGGTGTCTTGCCGCCTTCGTATTCGCCGAAGATACGTACTTTAGTATCAGCAGTTAGCGGTTGTGCTAGGCGGATATCATCATCCAATTCGATTTGAATTTCACTCTGTCCATCAGAGAAGACAAATGTATCATTCTTTAGCTGACGAACAATCTTGCCATCTACAATCGCTTCTTGCTCTGCGAACATGCTTGTGTCTGCAAGTAGTGTAGCAACAGAAACGGTTTCAATCGGCCCTGTGTAAGCGATAGCGCTCTCGTGCTTGCTATTGCTGTTGTTGCTGTGGTGGTCACTAGCCATTGCGAAAGTAGGGGCAAGGATAATAGTAGATGCGATAGCTAATACAGTTTTTTTCATGGTGAATCCCTTAATGTTGTTTTTAGTAGAAACGTTTTTCTGAATTTGAAACGTTTCTTTTCGTTAGTACGTCTTATTTGTTGATACGCTGCTTATCGTTCATAAGCTTCGTTTCGATGGAGCTATTAAACAACACTGGGGTTGAATCCAGAGTGAGTAACACATTCATTTTCCATTCATTTTATTGAGCATCTACTCGGCAATGACGTTAAGATGGAGGCAGAGAAATATTGCCTACAGCTATAAATTGAAAATTAAGAAATTAAGGATTTAAGTACAGATGCGATCACCGTTAAACGCCCTTATGGTTCAAGGGACAACGTCAGATGCCGGAAAAAGTGTTTTGGTGGCAGGTTTATGCCGTGTTTTGGCAAGGAAAGGAATCAAAGTGGCACCTTTTAAGCCACAAAACATGGCGTTAAACAGTGCGGTGACAAAAGATGGCGGCGAAATTGGTCGCGCTCAAGCCGTTCAGGCGCAAGCTTGTAACATTGACCCCACTGTTCACATGAATCCGGTATTGCTAAAACCCAATTCAGATACTGGCGCACAAGTTATTCTGCAAGGCCGAGCGATCAGTAATATGGAAGCTACGGGCTATCATGATTACAAGAAAGTGGCGATGGATACGGTTATTGATTCGTTTGACCGACTTTCTGAAGAATACGAAAGCGTGATGATTGAAGGTGCGGGTAGCCCAGCCGAAATCAATCTTCGCGAAAATGATATCGCTAACATGGGATTTGCTGAGAAAGCGGACATCCCGGTGATCATTGTTGCCGATATTGACCGTGGTGGCGTTTTTGCGCACCTCTACGGCACATTAGAGTTGTTATCTGAATCTGAACAAGCTCGCGTAAAAGGCTTTGTGATAAACCGCTTTAGAGGCGATATCGCGTTACTTCAATCTGGACTTGATTGGTTAGAAGAGAAAACCGGCAAGCCTGTGATTGGTGTATTGCCATATCTGCATGGTTTCAACCTAGAAGCGGAAGATGCCATTACCTCAGCCCAAGAGTCTGACGGAGAAGCTAAACTTAAAGTCGTGGTACCAGTGCTAACCCGAATCAGCAACCATACGGACTTCGACGCGTTAAGACTTAATCCTTCCATTGATTTACGTTATGTCGGTAAAGGTGAACGTGTAAACAGTGCAGATTTAATTATCTTGCCGGGTACAAAATCGGTAAGAGCAGATTTGGATTATCTAAAGCAACAAGGCTGGGATAAAGATATTCAACGCCACCTGCGTTTAGGCGGCAAAGTGATGGGTATCTGCGGCGGATACCAAATGTTAGGTAACATCATCCACGATCCTGATGGCGTTGAAGGTGAGCCCGGAAGCAGCGAAGGGTTAGGATATCTCGATACTGAAACGACGCTAACACAACAGAAAACCTTAACAAACGTGCGCGGCACCATGACACTTGATGGCAAAACAGCACAAGTAAAAGGGTATGAGATCCACGTAGGTAGGACTGATGTCAAAGAAATAGCATTACCGGTTCAGTTAGAATCAGGCAGCCTTGATGGCGCTGTGAATCAAGATAACTCGATTTTTGGTACTTACCTGCATGGCGTATTCGATAACAGCGATGCGTTGTCGCTTATTTGCGAATGGGCAGGAGCCAACGACGTAACAGCGATTGACCATGAACAGCTTAAAGAGCTGGGTATCAATCGAATCGCTGATGCCATCGAAGAGCATTTAAATCTTGACTTGCTTTGGCCGGAATTAACCATTTAGGTCTGAATTTAAAAGCTCATGTCTGACTTAATAGCTTCAGTCAGAGTTAAAAGCTTTAGCTTGCGTTAATAGCTTTAGCTTACGTTAAACCGTGAGTCTGACTTAAAAGCGATCTCAAGAACTGAAACGAACAATAGATAAGTGATCACAATGAAAAAGCGAGTCATCCTTTTAACCATCGCCTTAACTTCGGCATTGAGTTCTAGTCATCTTTTGGCTGCGGAAAAGCTACGAGTTTACGCTGCATCGTCGATGACGAATGCGGTTAACTTGTTGGTCGAAGAGTTTGAGAAAGATCATTCTGTCGATGTTATTCCAGTCTATGCGAGCACGTCATCTTTGGTACGCCAAATCGAAAGAGGCGCGCCAGCAGACATCTTTATCTCGGCAAACGAAAAATGGATGACGCATTTAGTCGATCGTCAATTGGTTTCTAGTGACAATGTCACAAATTTGTGCGAAAACGAACTGGTGCTGATTTCCCCGAAAGAGTCGCCAATATCTTTAGATCTCTCAAACGGTGACCAATGGGCTAAACTACTAACGAATGAAAGACTTGCGGTTGGCAACACCATGTCGGTTCCTGCGGGTATCTATGCGAAAGAAGCGCTAGAAACGTTAGGTGTCTGGGACGATGTGAAGACTCGATTGGCACCAAGTAACAATGTTCGTATGGCACTGGCTTTGGTAGAGCGTAGTGAAGCTAAGCTTGGCATTGTCTACAAAACAGATGCGTTGCTTTCTAAAGAAGTGAACCTCGTGTCGACGTTCCCATCAAATTTACATACGCCAATACGTTACCCTGTAGCGAAATTGAGCGATAAAGTCGTCGCAGAAGAGTTTTATACTTTCCTAAATAGCGAAAAAGCGAAGGACACCTTGAACAGTTTTGGATTTGAAGTGCGTTAAATGATGTATTTATCGGAATACGAATACCAAGCCTTAATGCTGAGCTTGAAAGTCGCTGGGTTTGCCATCTTGTGGCTTATTCCTATCGGCATCGGCTTGGCATGGTTGCTTGCTAAGAAACAATTTGTGGGCAAAAGCATTGTAGAAAGTATTGTCCATTTGCCTTTGGTGCTTCCACCTGTGGTCATCGGTTACTTGTTGCTAGTGATGATGGGCAGACAAGGCGTTATTGGCTCTTGGCTTAATGACGTGTTTGGTATCGTATTCAGTTTTAGCTGGAAGGGCGCGGCACTCGCGTGTGTTGTTGTCGCGCTGCCATTGATGGTTCGATCTATTCGTCTGAGCCTAGAAACCGTAGACAGTAAACTGGAAGAGGCTGCAGCCACATTGGGCGCTTCACCTCTTCGTGTGTTTTTCACCATCACTTTACCCTTGATGATCCCTGGGATCATTACCGGCACAATGCTTTCATTCGCAAGAAGCCTAGGTGAGTTTGGTGCGACCATCAGCTTCGTTTCAAATATTCCCGGTGAAACTCAAACCATTCCATTGGCCATGTATACCTTTATCGAAACCCCTGGCGCGGAGATGGAAGCGGCGCGTTTGTGTGTCATTTCAATTGTGATAGCGCTTGGTTCATTAATGCTATCTGAGTGGCTCAACAAAAAGTCAGCAAAACGCTTGGGAGGAAATGCATGAGTGCTTTGATCCTTCAATATCAGCAGCAGCTTGGTGAAACCTTTTTCGATATCGACTTAGAACTCCCTAGCAGCGGAATTACAGCGATTTTTGGTCGTTCTGGTGCGGGGAAAACCTCCCTCATCAATGCGATTAGTGGCCTTAAACAGCCAGACAAAGGCTTGATCAGCGTATCTGGAACCACTCTGTTTGATAGTCGTAATGGCATTAATTTGCCAACCCACAAACGCAACGTTGGTTATGTGTTCCAAGAATCGCGATTGTTCCCGCACATGAAAGTCGCGGCGAATCTTAAGTACGGCATGAAAGGTGCTGACAAAGCGCACTTTGAGCAAATAGTCTCGCTGTTGTCTTTGGACCCATTGCTTGATCGCTATCCAGCTCGCCTGTCTGGCGGTGAGAAGCAACGTGTGGCAATTGGACGTGCTTTGTTGTCTAAGCCGAGTATTTTGTTGATGGATGAGCCATTGGCCTCTCTCGACTTACCTCGTAAGCGTGAAGTGATGCCGTTTCTGGAAAACCTTTCTGAAACAGTGAATATTCCAATCATCTACGTGACGCACAGCCTTAATGAGATCCTACGCTTGGCCAATCACCTTGTGATCATAGAGCAAGGTAAAGTCATTTCGTCGGGTGTGACGGAAGAGGTATGGGCATCGAGAGCCATGCAACCGTGGCAATCATTCTCAGAACAAAGTTCACTGTTTGAGGGGACGTTGGCTGAGCACAATGACGATTACGCGTTATCTCGACTGAAGCTTGGTAAATCGACATCGTTGTGGGTTCAGAAGGTGTCGAGCGACATTGGAGCTGCGGTAAGGTTACAAGTTAGGGCAAATGATGTCTCTATCACGCTAGAACAGCCGCAAGGCACTTCTATACGTAATATCCTCCCTGTGACTATTAAAAGGGTAGAGACGCACCAGCAAGGCTCAAACAAGCAGAGTGTTGCAGTAGAGCTGGAGCTAGAGCCTGGTTGTTACTTGTGGGCCACTATAACCTTGTGGGCTCTGGACGAGTTGAGTTTGGAAATCGGTCAGCAAGTCTACGCTCAAATTAAAGGCGTGAGTGTCGCTCAGCGAGATATTGCCGTCACGCACTGATTCAAGCACGACCTTTGAGGCAATGAGTGAGATAAGTTCGATCATTGTCTTTTCTATGTTTACTGCTTGTCTGCGAATTTAACGTTTGTCAGCGATGCTTACTGCTTGTCTGCGAATTTAACGTTTGTCAGCGATGCTTACTGTTTGTCTGCGAATTTAACGTTTGTCAGTGATGTTTACTGCTTGTCAGCGACGTTTACTGTTTGTCTGCAATATGAATACTTGTCCGCGATATGAATATTGATCTTGATTCCATGAATGGATACATGCGTCATTTTTTTACGGTATAACTGCCAGTTTTGCGCCACACTGTATGAGTGTTAAGGCATATTGCTTATTTGTCGAATGTCAAAAGCGACACTGACAAGAGCTTCAGTGGCAAAAACACAAACATATTGTGAGCGAAGCTCTCAAGCAACGAACAGAAAAAGCTGCAGGCACAAAAAAGCCGCATGTTTTAAATAACATACGGCTTAATCATTAAGTTTTCGTTAAGCATTCAACCTAAATTTAGGTGCGATGAATAGCTTAGCGGATGAAAACTTCTTTGAAATCACGCTTCAAGATAGCATCACGGCGCGCTTTCTTGATTTGCTTAGCCATGTCTTTTACACAGTTATGTAAAATTTGGTCAAGCAGTTGAGCTCGGTACTCTTCTTTTTCTTCATCAGACATGCCTTCTGGAAGTTTAAGAGTAGGGAACTCCTCCATCATGTTTACGCCAGCGAAAGCTTGGCTAACAGAGATTAGAGCGTGGAATTGCTCAAAGTTGTCCAAAACATTTTGTGCGCTTGCTGGAAGGCTGCTCCAAGTTTCACGCACTGCTTCTTCAGACACCTCATGAATAGAAGTAACCATGTTGTGCATCTCTTTAGGCACTTCATCAAATTCGATAACTTGGCGAAGCTCTGGTGAGATAGTGGTTAAATCGATTTCTTGTACTTCGTTGTTTGTAGCGTCTGACATAGTATTTCTCTTTAAAAAGAAACAATGCTAAAAAGATCTGTAAAAAAGTCAATATAATATAGAGATTAGGGCATGATTTAAGCCCAAATTTGAGCTACTTTGAATATTCAACACTAGATAAAGGTGATGTGATGATAGAAAAGGGATCTTCGATGCGCATATTGCTGGTTGATGACGTTCAACTAGACAGGATGCAACTCGCTATTCGACTCAAGCAATTGGGTCATGTTGTAGAAGCTGTTGGTAGCGGAAAAGAAGCCCTGAATGTTTATTCTGATTTTGATCCTGAACTCGTGTTACTTGATATTAGCATGCCAGACATGGATGGATTTGAAGTGGCTAATGAGGTTCGTGGCCAATTCCCAGAATGGGTTCCCATCATCTTTTTGAGTGGCCATGAAGAGCCAGAGATGATCGCGAAAGCGATTGATGCTGGTGGTGATGATTATCTAATCAAACCGGTAAACAAAGTTGTTTTGAACTCTAAGTTGATTGCGATGCAGCGTATTGCGCACATGAGACGAGAGTTAAAACAGAGTACCGCCAAGCTCGAAGAACTGAATATCCTCCTGCAGCAACAAGCCAATGAAGATGGTCTGACTAAATTGTATAACCGTCGATATATGGATACTAAACTTGAAGAGAGCATTGCGTGGCACGGAAGACGTAATATACCCATGACTGTCATACTTCTAGATGTAGACTTCTTTAAGCCTTACAACGATAATTACGGTCATATTCAAGGGGATAAGTGCTTGCAAGGGCTTGCCGGTACCTTGAAGCAGCTTTTTGTGCGTGCGGGAGAGTTTGTCGGTCGCTACGGCGGTGAAGAGTTTGTTCTTATCCTAAGTGACACAGACAGCGATGCTGCTATGTTGCAGGCGACACGTATAAAAGAAGCGTTGCATGAAATGAACTACGCTCATGAGCACTCAACGGTATCCGATAGAGTGACAGCGTCACAAGGTGTGCTCTCATTCGTGCCTGATGGGGGAGAATCTACCGCCTCTATTTACGAAAAGGTCGATCAAGCGCTTTACCAAGCGAAACAAAGTGGCAGAAATACCTTCATACAACGCAACATTTTGGAGCTTGCTCGTTAGTTGGCGAGCTCTTTGAGATATTTGAATTTATACTTTACTGGCGTTTTAGCTAGGAAGTGCTTTAAGTGATAAGAGAAATGCCAGATTCAAAGTCATTTTATGTGACTAAAACATGTTGGACGCTTGCGGTTCCTCTATTTTTAACCGCGGCTCCTCTAGTTTTAACTGCAGTGCCAACCACCGCTAATGCTAACTCCGTGTCTGATCTTTTCAGAAAGGAACTAGAGCAGCGCTTTGCCACCAGTGTATTACTTAACGATACCGATGTTTTTACTTTTGGTATCAATAACTTCGACCCGAACAAAGTGCTGAGTTTGGACAATGAAGACATTGGTTCGAACGATTCGGTGAGTCGTCGACAAAACATCACATCCCTCAGTCTTCCTTACACATTTGAACTGCCAAGTTACATTGAGGACAACCATCAAGAGGTAACGCTACGCCTGTCAGCGTTACGAATTGAGAATGATGTAGAATATGCGTCAACAATCAAAAGTGACTTTCAAAAAGAGTCGGTGATTTCTGGTTACGTGGCGTTTGCCAATGTGTCTCAACTCAACGAACACTGGAGTTTCAGCTCTGCAATTGGTAATCATATTTCTTATTACCGTAATGACTTTGAGTACCGCTCTTCATTACTTGAATCGGTTAAAGACCAATTGGATGGTGTCTACCTCAATACTGATGCTTGGGCATACATTATTGAACCTAAGATCAAACTGACCTTTGAAGATCGGAGTAACTGGGGTAAATATAAATTGAGTACCAGTTGGCATTACTTTAATGGTGTCGGTTGGGGCGAAGCCAATAACGGCGATATTGGTCACCCTGAAGGTTGGTATATCGCCAATGAAGCCAAGATTTTCTATGATCTAGTTCGTTGGGATAAAAACATCACATCGATGTACTCGAGTATAAGAAGAATTGATATAGGTGGTGACACCGTGGCTTCTATGGGCACAACATCTTACTACGAGGGCAGCGTAGGTTGGTTGCTTAACCCAAACCTGTTTAATGACTGGGTCGATAATGTGGGAATAGGGTTTACGATCAATTACGGAAGCAGTTTGAAAGGCGGGAGCTTGGTTATTTTCTTTAACCAAGATTAAGCTCCCTCTAATCGAGTTATCGACACTTAAGCTATCGACACTTACGTTTAGCTATCAACACACAGCTTGTTTCGGCCGGTTTCTTTCGCTTTGTAGAGTGCCTTGTCAGCAAGCTTCAATACTTCTTCAGGATGCTTGGTGGTTGTGCTATCAGACAGCCCAATACTCACCGTCACATTCACCACTTCCGATGGTTTGCCGTTCTGACCCCGATTTTTGATACCCACTTCATGGTCATCAGGACGCTCGTGGCTATTACGAATGGTCATGTCGTAGTTTTGGATCTCTGAAATCAGAACTTGAAGGTGCTCTTTCACCTGTTCCGTGTATTTGCCTTTAAAAATAATCGTGAACTCTTCTCCACCATAGCGATACGCTTTCGCACCACCGGTGGTTTCTCTAAGAATACGAGCCACCAGTTTCAGCACATCGTCGCCAATGTCATGGCCATAGGTATCGTTAAATTTCTTGAAGTGATCGATATCAACCATCGCCATCGAATATTTACGGCCTAAGTGCTTCATATCGACTTCTAAGGCGTGTCGACCTGGAATGTTAGTCAGTTGGTCATTAAAAGCCATATCGTGGCTAGCAGACATCACATAGACGATGATCAACGTGCCTGATAAGGAGAACATAGTGCTAGAGATGTACTGCACGTCAAAGAAGATGAACGTACAAGAGGACAGCAAGATAGTGCTATAAACGACAACATCAATAGAACGGTTGTACACCAGCACTAGGATGGCTGTAAGGCCAAGCAAGCAAAGGCTATACAACACTAAAACAAAAGGCAGTTTGGAGAAGTCTCTAACAATGAACAGTAGGCCTTCACTCCATGATTCAAAACCGCCAGCATGGAAATGAGAAACGATCAATTGCGCCCAAACCATAAACAGCACGAGAACGATGGCGTAGAGGAGCATCGACTTTGAATTGACACCGTTATCCGGGAAGGCATACACCAATAAGCAAGTGACCGGTACTAATGCCGCAAGTAACGACAGCTCTAATAAGGTGGTTCCGGTGTTCAAAGGAGTTTGTAAGCGAACTTGGATGATCAGATAGGCTACTAGCATGGTTAATGACACCATGGCCATGCGTCCTTGTCTGAATGTATGGCATAGCAAAACGGCAACGCTCAATAAGATATATGGAAGGTTGCTAGCAAACCCTAGGTTTGAATCCGTCACGAGAATGACGTTGTTCATACCAGCGAATAAAATTGCCAATAAAAATAGAGGGAAGCAAAATCGAAACATGCTCGACGTTACAAAAGAAGATGCCATTTACGTGGTGAGCCTAATTATACTGATGATCTTGTAATTTAATTTTATACGTAGGATACGGTTAAACAAGCGAATGCCAAGCATTTTGCTTAAATCAGAGCAAAAACATAGTCATAGGTCGCTAATGGTGCAACCATTTTTATATGTATTTGAATTGCTATTAACCATAGAACCAACTACACAGTATATATGAGAAATTAATTAGTCGTTATAGTTAGTTAACATGCAGTTAGTAAATCTGTAGTAATGAGTAGGGTATAGTAAGGTAACAATATGTAGGTCGTTGCCAATCAGGCTAGAACTCGATCTGTCGTGATAGCTACAAATGGAGGTGTGGTATGCAAATTAGTGTTGATGTTCACAACTATATGGAAACTCTGGTGGGTCAGGTTTTGGCTACCGAGGAATATGTGTCTAGTTATAACAACGAACAGTTGGCTGATCTCGCGTGTTTGGCTTTAGGTCAACTTAAGCCCATCTATATTCGTTTCGATATCGATTTTCTTTCGGCATTGCCAGAAGACAAATTGGTACTCTATAAACGAAATAGTGAGATCGCGGTCAAGAATGCAGAAAGTATGATCATTGACGATAGAAGGCGCGAACGTGACGACAATGTGCCCGTTATATTTAGTCAACACAATTTTGATGATGACGTAGAATTGCAATGGTATGAAAAGCCATTGTTGAACCGTAAACAGTCGTGATAGTTTAGGGTTAATACGGTCATTTAAGGAGTAAAAAACGTGGGATTCTTTTCTAGATTATTTGGTGGCAAAGAAAAAACCGAACAAAAAGTAGAGATTGAGCCAGTCGAATATAAAGGTTTCAATATCTATCAAGATGCCATTGCAGAATCTGGTCAATACCGTGTTGCTGGGCGAATCGAGAAAGAATTCGACGGTGAAATCAAAACTCATCGTTTTATTCGTTCAGATGTTGTTTCAAACAAACAAGATGCCGATGAATTGATGCTAAAAAAATCGCAGATGTTCATCGACCAAATGGGCGACAATATATTTAGCTAACCAAATAGGGTTAGAATTGATGTTGGTCATAATTTAGAGAGCTTTCAGTGTATATGCTGAAAGCTCTTTTTAGTTTTAGGGACAAAGAACAGCTAGTAAGTTGTTATTTAAAGGATTATTTGCAAGTGGTTTGACCTCTTAGTTCGAGACGGTCGTCATTTCTTCAAATGAAGCGCTCAAATTCCATCCAAATCGTTATAAGTAATAACTTTTCCTGTTCTTTGAACAAAACGCTTGAAGTATTAGTTGTCGTTAGATACAAACGAATAAGTCATTCGTGCCAATAGTCAAGGAATAGCTATGCAAATTGGTGTACCAAGAGAAACACTCGCAGGTGAAACGCGAGTCGCTGCTTCGCCGAAATCGGTAGAACAGCTTCTAAAATTAGGGTTTGAAGTTTGTGTTGAATCACAAGCAGGTGCGTTAGCAAGTTTTGAAGATGCAGCTTATGAACAAGCTGGAGCAAAAGTTGTTACCGCAGATGAAGCTTGGAAATCCGATATTATCTTTAAAGTTAACGCTCCGATCGTTGACGAGTCTAAAAACGAAATCGATCTACTTAAAGATGGCGCAACATTGGTCAGCTTTATTTGGCCTGCTCAAAATCCTGAATTAATGGAACAATTGTCTACTCGTAGCATCAACGTGATGGCGATGGATTCTGTTCCACGAATTTCGAGAGCTCAGGCGCTAGATGCATTGAGTTCTATGGCAAACATTGCCGGTTATCGTGCCGTTGTTGAAGCCGCGCATGAGTTTGGTCGATTCTTCACGGGTCAAATTACGGCGGCAGGTAAAGTTCCACCAGCGAAAGTATTGGTTGCTGGTGCGGGTGTTGCTGGCCTAGCGGCGATTGGCGCTGCAGGTAGCTTGGGTGCGATCGTTCGTTCATTCGATGTTCGTCCTGAAGTAAAAGAGCAAGTCGAATCTATGGGCGCTGAATTCTTGGAAGTCGATTTCAAGGAAGATACCAGCGCGGGTGATGGCTACGCAAAAGAGATGTCTGAAGCATTCAACAAGAAAGCGGAAGAGCTTTATGCGGCTCAAGCAAAAGACGTCGATATCATTATTACAACGGCACTTATCCCAGGTCGCCCGGCACCTAAGCTGATTACCAAAGAGATGGTAGACAGCATGAGTGCAGGTAGCGTTATTGTGGATCTTGCCGCTGCGAATGGCGGTAACTGTGAATACACGGTTGCAGATCAAGTGATCACAACCGCTAATGGCGTGAAAGTGGTTGGTTACACCGATATGGTTGGTCGATTGCCGACTCAATCATCTCAGCTATACGCGACTAACTTAGTTAACCTGCTGAAACTGCTTTGCAAAGAGAAAGATGGCAACATCAATATCGACTTTGAAGATGTCGTCTTACGTGGCGTAACGGTGGTTAAAGAGGGCGAAGTGACTTGGCCAGCTCCACCAATTCAAGTTTCTGCTCAACCACAACAACAAGCTAAGCCTAAAGCGGTGAGACCTGAACCAAAAGTTCGAGAACCTGTCTCTCCAATTAAGAAAGCGGCGGGTATGGCAGTTGCTGTAGGTACTTTTGCTTGGATAGCTTCGGTTGCTCCTGCTGCGTTCTTATCTCACTTTACCGTTTTTGTTCTCGCTTGTGTGGTGGGTTATTACGTAGTTTGGAATGTAAGCCATTCACTGCATACACCTCTGATGTCCGTAACTAACGCGATTTCAGGGATCATTGTAGTAGGCGCACTGTTACAAATAGGACAAGGAAGTGGCGTCGTCACATTCTTATCATTTATTGCCGTATTAATTGCAAGTATCAATATCTTTGGTGGCTTTACCGTGACCAAACGTATGCTTGAAATGTTCCGTAAAGACTAAGGAGTAACAGATGTCTGAAGGATTAGTACAAGCAGCTTATATTGTTGCTGCTGTATTCTTTATAATGAGCTTGGCCGGGTTATCGAAACAGGAATCTGCACGTGCAGGTAACTATTACGGTATCACGGGTATGGCAATCGCGTTGATCGCGACGATCTTTGGCCCTCATTCTGCAGGAATTGTGTGGATCATCATTGCGATGGTGATCGGTGGTGGTATTGGTATCCACTTCGCGAAGAAAGTAGAAATGACCGAAATGCCTGAGCTGGTGGCAATTCTGCACAGCTTCGTAGGTATGGCGGCGGTACTTGTTGGTTACAACAGCTACATTGATGCACCAGAAGCGGCAACGCATGCAGAGCACGTTATCCACTTAGTGGAAGTGTTCCTAGGCGTGTTTATCGGTGCGGTAACCTTCACCGGTTCTATTGTTGCATTTGGTAAGCTTCGCGGCGTGATCTCTTCGTCGGCACTGAACATCCCTCATAAGCATAAGTGGAACCTAGCGGCTATCGTTGCTTCTACATTGCTCATGATCATGTTCGTTAAAGCTGACGGCAGCATGTTCGCATTAATGGTGATGACTCTTATCGCATTCGCATTTGGTTACCACCTAGTGGCATCGATTGGCGGCGCAGATATGCCAGTGGTTGTTTCTATGCTGAACTCGTACTCTGGTTGGGCAGCAGCGGCAGCAGGTTTCATGCTTGCGAACGATCTGCTTATCGTAACGGGTGCGTTGGTAGGTTCATCAGGTGCGATTCTGTCTTACATCATGTGTAAGGCGATGAACCGTTCGTTCATTAGTGTTATCGCTGGTGGATTCGGCCAAGACGTGGTTGTGTCTGATGGCGATGAAGAGCAGGGTGAACACCGCGAAACATCAGCTGAAGATGTGGCAGACATGCTGAAAAACTCAAAGTCAGTCATCATCACTCCAGGGTACGGCATGGCAGTAGCTCAAGCTCAATACCCAGTGCATGAAATTACTGACAAGCTAAGAGCGCAGGGCATCAAAGTTCGATTTGGTATCCACCCAGTTGCCGGTAGGTTACCGGGTCACATGAATGTACTGCTTGCTGAAGCAAAAGTGCCTTACGATATCGTTCTTGAAATGGACGAAATCAATGATGACTTCGATGAGACAGATACTGTATTGGTTATTGGTGCAAATGACACCGTGAACCCTGCAGCACTTGAAGATCCAAACAGCCCAATAGCTGGTATGCCAGTACTTGAAGTTTGGAATGCTCAGAATGTTATCGTGTTCAAACGTTCGATGAACACAGGTTACGCCGGTGTGCAAAACCCACTGTTCTTCAAAGAGAATACGCAGATGCTGTTTGGTGATGCTAAACAGAGCTGTCTAGGCATCTTAGAGCATCTATAGAGATCACCTCTAAGAAATCTGTAATAACTCGATAAGGAGCTCATTTGAGCTCCTTTTTTTGATCCTCAGAACTTGTCTTAACCCAAACCCACAAATAATAGGGTAAAGAAACCAAAGCAAAACCCATTCGAATGATGGTTGGATTCATCAATCAGCTTGCGAGTGCGCCTGTGCAACACAATCCTAATATGATGGGATTTATCGCTATAACTCACCATTCCCACTGTTTTTCATGCGGTTAAAAATTTATCTTTGATAGCGAATGGTATATATTTGTTTGATCTATATGAATTTGCGTTGGTTTGTGATCATCAAAAGAACATTTACTCTTCTTATCGCTACGTTATCTGTGTCTGCAAACGCGCTTGCTGACTCTTTACCTGAGCGTATCGATAATTTCACCAAACTCTTTGATCATGAAACCGCAATCGAATCTTATGATATTCGATTGTTGCAGGCCGATTATCCAACACGTTTGATCATGCCGTCTTCTATGCTGCCACAAACCGCAGAGTACCCATTAAAAGACATACAGCGCTTATACCAGTTATCAAAAACCTGTAGCGGGAAATTACCGTTAAGCCCGTTGATCACCGAGCCTTTGGTCTTTACTCGTGCAATGTGTAAAGGAACCAAGCTTTCTGATCGTTGGTTCAGCCGTAGTGGCTTGATTCACCCTGGTGGTGGTTCTTATGCGGCGCGATACGTAGAGAAGTACCCGGACAAGTTCGACTCTTTGAAACGCTTTATGCATATTCAAGAGCGTCCAAACACTGAACATGATGAACTGTTATCTCGTTTACAAAACATGGACAGTGAGGCCATCACGGCACTGTTAGCTGGTGCGAGCATGTTTGTCGAGCTTGACGAAATGTGGGTAAAACGCGGCGACAGATATTACCTATACAAAGAATCAGACTGGAATGAAAACGCGACACTTTCTGGATTATCGTTCAGTTTATCTTCAGAAGGCAAAAGCTGTTTTGTTCAGCGCGGTAATGTATGTTGGGAAATAGAAGATCATTCAGAGCTTCTGCAAGTCGCCATGTTTATCTTGGTGCTCGCCAACATCATGCTTGTTTTGGGGTGGGCAGTTTACCGTTGGAACAGTAAGAAACAAGAGATGAAGAGCCGCATGCTGGTGCTTCAAATCCTAACGCACGAATTAAGAACGCCGATTGCAAGTTTGTCATTGACGGTTGAAGGGTTCAGACGCGAGTTCGAACACTTACCAGAATCGGTATATGATGAGTTTCGTAGGCTGTGTGAAGATACTCGCCGTTTAAGACAGTTGGCAGAAGCAAGTAAAGACTATTTGCAATCAGACAACCAACCGCTCGCAACAGAGTGGGTACCAAGCGTTGAAGAGTGGCTTCAATACAAAGTTGAAGAAGAATTTGCACCGGGTATTGAACTCCGTGTAAACAAAGACATTGCTGCAAAAATAAACGTATATTGGTTAGGAACGTGCATCGACAACCTGATCAGAAACGCCGTTAAATACGGTGTCGCACCAGTGATACTAGAACTGAATACTTCTGACAAGAAGCTGACATTCAAAGTTATAGATAATGGAGACTTGTCCCGCAAAGATTGGGGGCAATTAAGAAAGCCATTCGTAAGTAAGAGTGGACTCGGTTTAGGTCTGACGATAGTGGAATCTATGGTCGGAAAAATGGGCGGTCACATGACGCTTATCGGCCCCCCAACAACATTTATTTTGGAGATACCTTGTGAAACAGACATTGCTTCTCGTTGAAGATGATAAAAATTTAGCTGACGGTTTATTAGTTAGCCTTGAGCAAGCTGGATATGAATGTTTGCATGCAGAACTGATCTCTGAAGTTGAAGGCTACTGGGAACAAGCGGACCTAGTGATTCTAGACCGTCAACTTCCTGATGGTGACTCAGTAGATTCACTTCCAGGTTGGAAGAAAAAGAAAGACATCCCAGTTATTTTGCTAACGGCTCTCGTAACAGTAAAAGACAAAGTTGCGGGCCTAGACTCAGGTGCAAACGACTACCTAACTAAGCCTTTCGCTGAAGCTGAATTGTTTGCTCGAATTCGCGCGCAGTTACGCCTGCCTGATGCTGAAGATCAAGACGCATCAAAAGTGATGGCTCAAAATCTGGTTATCGATAAAGCGACACGTGAAGTGTTTTTCAATGAACTGGAAGTCACGCTAACGCGCACTGAGTTCGACCTACTGCTATTTTTGGCAAGCAACCTTGGCCGTGTTTTCACACGTGATGAGCTGCTTGACCATGTATGGGGTTACAACCATTTCCCAACAACACGTACGGTAGACACGCACGTTCTGCAACTAAGACAGAAACTGCCGGGTCTAGAAATCGAAACGCTGCGTGGCGTTGGTTACAAGATGAAAGCGTAATGAAAAAAGCCTTACTTCCACTATTAATGTTGTCTTGCGTGGTGAATACCGCGCAAGCTGCAGATTGGTTTAAGAGTAGCGATACTCTAACTCAAGTTCATAAACACCTGTTGGATAATGACTTACCTCAGATGTTTGATTCACTAGTGGAAGTTTGGCAAATCAACTCTTCTCAATCACGAGAAGACCACCTCAATGAGCTGTTCGATCAAGCATTGAACAAAGATTGTGGTAAAACCCTCACCAGAAAAACACTCCCAGATTGGATCAGTTCAGTCGTCGTTAAAAGACACATCATTCAAAGCCCTGGCCGAGATACTTTTCGCGTATCGATTGATGTTGAATCCGACAACAACATTCAAGATATTACCTTCGAGAAATGGGTCGATAAGATTGTTTCATCGGACAGTGAGCTAACCAAAGACAGTGAAGTGGTAAACAACGCATCGGTGAGCCTATACCGCAAGCGTTACAATTTAGCATCTCAACTTGAGTCAGGCCTGTATCGTTTAAGTGTGAAAGGCGATGGCGGTAATTCATGGAGTACTTGGATTATTCTTGGTGACGTTGCTTTTCGTCAGCAAGTTCGTTGGGCATCAAAAGACACGTGGCGCATTGATAAAAAAGAACTGCTGAATCCTTATTGTCCGCTTCCTAAGCTCGAAATTGGTTTGTACGATTACGTCGATGAACACTATGAGCAGGTGTGGGGCAAGAGCTATGAATCTGATTATCCAATGAACCTCACTGGCGAAGAACTTCCCAATGATCGCTATGTTTTGGCGGTTTCAATGGTGCATTCACGCTGGCAAGGTGACATAGCGATAGAACAAGCACAAACTATCAGTAAAACTTATGATATTTCTAGCGAAGAAGAGTTAAAGTAATTTAGAATTGAGCCGTTAACTATGTAAGGGATCTAACAAAGATAAACGGCATGAAAAATACGACTAAACTACTCGCAGCATCAATTGCATTCGCCAGTCTTCCTCTTTCAGCAGCAAACTACGCCATTGAAGCGCGTGGTGATGCGATGGGTGGTGTTGGTGTTGTTTCAGCAAACTTCCTAACCGCTCCATTCTATAACCCAGCACTTGTTGCCATTTATCGTCGTAACGATGATATGGGAATGATCACGCCAAGTTTTGGTGGTAGCTATAACGACCCCAACGACATGAAATCGAACATCGATAGTGTTGTTGATGCATCAAACACTGCAGAACTCGATGCGGCGCTGAATAAATTGGATGGCAACCAAGCCAATGTTGAACTGGGTGGTGTAGTCGCCTTTGCTCTTCCTAATCAGTTTATCGCGGCAAACCTTTTCGCTAAAGCCTACACAGAATCATTTGCAACACCTAACGTTTACACAACAGGTTCAGACGCAGATAAAGTGGAACTGTCTACCGTTGAAGCGGTTTCAATCGGTGTCGCAGAAGTCGGCCTTTCTTTAGCAAAATACCAAACCTTTATGGGTCAACACATCTCATTTGGTATCACACCTAAAATCCAACGTATTTACACGTACAACTATGTTGCATCGGTTGATGATTATGACTTATCTGATGTAAGAGAAAACAGCGATGGTGAAACTGCATTTAACATGGATGCAGGTGCGCTTTGGTTCTTCGGCCCATTCCGAGTGGGTGTTGCAGCAACTAACTTAATCTCTCGAGACATCGAAACCAAAGATACGACGAGAACGCTAAACAGCAGCATAAGTACTGCGACACACCAAGTTGGTGGTAAATACACTTATCAACTTGAACCGGTATACACAGTGGGTGCCGGCATCGTATCGGATTACTTTTCTTTCAGTGTTGATTACGACCTAAACGAGACTGAGAAGTTTACTTCGTTTGCTGATAACGAACAGATGATTCGTGTTGGTACCGAAGTCGATCTTCTGCGTCAGCTTAAGTTAAGGGGAGGGTACTACAAGAACCTAGCTTACTCTGATTCGGAAGGAACAGTCACAGCCGGTATTGGTATCTCGCCACTCAACTTGTTCCAGTTAGATCTAAGTGCGAACTACACAAACGAAAATGCAATGGGTGCTTCAATCAATTTCCTTGCTAGTTACTAACAGTCCTTATATAGTTCTGCTCCTAAATAAAGGAGCAGAGCATGCTAAACGACTTACCAACCCTTTCTCACGAAGAACAACAGAAAGCTGTTGAACGAATTCAAGAAATGATGACTCAGGGCATCAGCACAGGACAAGCGATTAAAATTGTTGCTGAGCAAATTCGTGAAGAAATGAGTAATAAAGAAGAGTAGGGCATCAGCCCTTCTTTTTTAACCCTTTAGTGCACTATAACTAGATATATTACCCTCTAGTATATTATCTCGTACATACCAACTCTTTAGCTACCCTAAATTCCCGACCTATCCAAAACCATTAAATTCCGTTTATTCAGCAAGTTACGTCGGAGTAATCCACTTTTCAGGCTTTCCTTGGCTTTTGGTTGTAATTAAATTACAGCAAGATCTGAAAGTAAAACAATCGCCATTTAAGGTGTCAGTATTTATGTCACCACACCTAAGTGGTTAAATAGATGGTGTTTTTTAAGGCTAGTGACGTTGTGACTTCTATTTTTAGCGGATACGAGTACATGAATGTTCAGAAGCAGACAAATGAGGATTTCATCTAAGAACAGTGCGAGATAAGTGACGACGGTAATGTTGAAAACCGATACCGCGAGTGACTAACCACTGGTTAGAGCGCGCTTTACTAGCCAAATATGTAGACTTTTAAAACAAGTGGTTAGGAAGCTTAGAGGCGTACGGAAGAGCGGTTTATAGAGCGATTCAGGAACGATACGTATCAACCTGAGAATGATATTGATGGCGTTATTACAGATGGTGTTATAGCAAACGGTGTTATAGCAGATGGCGAGAGCGCGCTTATAGGCATACGAATCGATTTAAGTTCTGATGAGACAGCAAAGCTTATGGGCTTGTTTGGTCAGCACTTAAGAATCTAACGGGTGCTTAATTGGAGAGTAGATATCGACAGGGCATTAATGGCGTGTGATTGAGTATTAGCAGAGAGTTGAATGTGTAACTGCAGTCCAGTCTAGCGAGGCTTAATAAAACGTAACGACTTGGTTTCGTCCGTTGTCTTTCGCTTGGTAGAGCGCTTTGTCTGCACGTTTGATGGCAGTACGTATCGATTCATGCTCCTTAAGCTGCGTTACTCCGGTCGAAGTCGTCACTTTAAGCGCATTAGGCCAAGGGCTTTGGTCCATTGCTAGGTAAAAATCATTGATAGATTCGTTACACTGTAGCGCAGTTTGTTCCAGGCAAACGAGTAGAAACTCCTCACCACCCCAGCGATAAAGCAAGTACTGCTCACCAAGGCTCTCGTTCGCCGTTGCGACAAACTGAATAAGTACTTTGTCACCCACTTCATGTCCATGTTGATCATTGATCTGCTTAAAATGGTCTAAATCAAACAACGCGATGTGAATCGTTTTTCCTTGTTGCGCCAGCCATTCGAAATCATAGAAGGTATCTAACGCTTCGGTTCGGTTTCTACATCCGGTCAACGGATCGGTTGTTGCCTTTACCTTTAGCTCTTCAATTTCTTGGGTTAAATAGCGTTGTTGCTCTGCTGCGCGCGTTTTGCTTCGCTGTGCGATATGTAATGCACAGCCCACATAATAGATGGCATAAGTCACCCATAATCCAATTAAGAGTTCGCCTAACAAAGCTTTGCTGATGACTTTACCGTGGAAAACAATGCTCGAGATCTTAATTAAATGGTGGCCACCAAGCGTGCTGGCTCCGAGCCCAAGCTCAACAGACACCGCGTTTGTAATGTCTACCGCGCTACTCGTAATAGGTTGGCTGTAATGATCAATCCACCAAAACGGGACGTTGAAGTAGTTTAAGTCGATGTGGTTTTTATCTGGTAGCGAGAAGTCTAAGCGATTGAACTTGTTCGACATAGCATCGCCTTTCACGCTGTAATTCTTGTCGTAATTACGAATGTAGAAGCGAAACCTTGGGTCTTCTTGGCCTTGGTAATCCATATTAATGGTGACCGAATCGAACGTAGAGAGATCGAGCCCTTTACCTTGTGTCGATATAACGAATTCAATTTCACAGAAGGGTAAGCTATAGGTCCGTTCAAAGTCACACTGTAACTCAATGCCATCTTTTGATCTGTGTAACGAGCCTACGGTGCCACCATCGTGGTCTCTGTCTGTGTTAACGCGTGTAGGGTATTTGTCGGGTGTAATAACGTAGCTCTTATTCATGAGCGTATTAAAAGAGATCAACGACACTAGCGTGATTGCTAGGCAAAAAATCGAAAGGAATATGTTGAGTTTTCGGAATGCTTTGTCGCTCATGATACTAACCCGTACACGTGATTCGAATGTAATGCGCAATGCCTTAGAGTTGGCGCAATCGAAGATTCTATTTGAGTATCGCCTTAGGTGGAATCGGTATACCTAAAACTAACGCAGAGCTGAGGTTATACAGGAAAGAGATTCATTTAACCAAATGGAAGTTTAAAATCTGAACGCAGAGCCTTGATTCTGAATGTTATTTGCTCAATAAGTACTGTTTTACGGGGGTAACAATTTAACTGTATATTTATACAGTTAAATTTAAAATGGCTCGGTTTGTTGTAATCAGAGCGGTGGGTGCGTGCTTTGTGGCTTGCTGTGATAACGAGTCACGAGGCCACAGCTATTGTTCATTATTAATTGAAGTGGAGTGGAAATATGTTGCAGTGTCACTTTTTGTATGCTCTCTATAAGAGACTAAGACCTAAGCATTTAGTTTTACAGCTAATGATTTAAATCACTGTTATAGATGGGGTTAATGGGTATAATTTATAAAGAGTAAAAGATAACAGCTACAATTTGTCTTTAAATGCATGTTTTTTTATAGCTAATAGTATCTACAGAAAATAAAGCTTCAGGAGTCTTCGAAGAATGTTCTTTACTAGCTCATCTCAACCGATAGTTAATTGCGCACAATTATGCGATGAATTAGCTAAATTTCTTGCTGCAAACAAAAGTCACTTTGAACAAAGGTTAATTCCAGACCTCTCTCATATAGATCATATGGCTCACAATGTTAATGGTATAGAAATCGAAAACATTTCCTACGTAGGTTGTGATCAATACCAGTGTGATTATTCATTCGATTGGGAAGTCTATCGTGGTTGCTCAGGTATGAATGAAGCCGATATCGAACATGAAAGTGTTTTGTTTGTTCTCAATGAGAATGGCTTTCTTGAGTTCGACTTCCCGGAGTGTGAAGGGCGTGATACTCGTGATGAATTTTAGTACATACAAGGCGTTATAACCAAATTCATAGTTGCATAACAATCATTTGCTGATACAATATTTCGTGCGTAAGCGATTCGCTTACCTGTTGCAACTGATATTAATTATGTTTACTTCATGCTCTTTATTTAAAGAGCGCTGGACTACGGTTCAGCTTGTGCCAAGCCGCACCCTATGCGCTCCGCTCGCCCCTTCGGACCGAGAGTAGCGAAGGACGATGGGCTTAGCCAGAGGAATAGTGGCAGTTAGTAAGCGTAGTCAGTGAATACATCACTATTTCTCATCTCTGGATAAAGAGTGGCTAAGCCTATATTGTTGGTAATAATGTGTAATCTTTCCCCTAAAAAGACAACAGAACACTCCATTTCATCTATAGCAAACCTTTGTGATGCATTAGACATAACTCCTAATGATCTTGATGAATTATCTCTACTAAGTGATCAAGATCGATATACTCGAGATACAGTTGAGAAAAGTAATGGAACTTTAAGAACTATCTATAAACCTCATTTTTTGCTTCGGAAAATTCAACGCAGAATTAATCGTAGAATCTTTACACGCATTGTAGAGTGGCCTGATTACATTTTTGGGTCTGTTCCAAATACAAAGGGACCAGACAAGAAAGTTATCCAACGTAAAGATTACGTTAGTTGTGCTGCGCAACATTGTGAATCAAAGAGTTTACTTAAAATAGATATAAAAGACTTTTTCGATAATATCCATATATATCATGTTAAAAAGATTTTCTTAGACTTTTTCAAATACCCAGAAGATGTGTCAGAACTATTGGCTGATATTTGTTGCTTTGAACAACGAGTCGTTCAAGGTGCGCTAACATCTAGTTATATAGCTAGCTTATGTTTGTGGGACACTGAGCCCCAACTTGTCAAACGTTTACAAAGAAACAATTTAACTTACACACGTCTAGTAGACGATATTACCGTTTCTTCTAAAGTATCAAACTTTCAATTTGAGATGGCAATGTCACAAATAACAAGAATACTGGAAGACAAAGATCTACCTATAAATTATTCAAAAACTAAAGTTTCTTATGTATCGATTTCTCCTCTTATGGTGCACGGAATGCGGGTGAATTTTTCCGAACCTAGATATCCGTCTGATGAGCTTAGAAAACTAAGGGCATCTGTACACAACATTGAGAAACTTGCATCTCAAACTGGTTATCGAACAACTTTTGCATACAGAAAAGACTTCAATCGTTGTATGGGTAGGGTTAACAAACTAAAAAGGGTAAAGCATAATAAACACGCGGTGCTATTAAAAAAACTAAAAAAAATACTCCCATTACCATCAAAGACTGATTTGAAGCGAATTAGTTTATCAGTAAAACGATTGGAATCAGATTATTTAGATAAAAAAGAAACTTATTGGTATAGGAAACGATTTTATATGGCACAAGATCGTCTTAATATCTTAAATCGCACGTTTAATCAATCAGCGGCTCAATATCGAGAGCGTCTAAATAGAATCAAACCTTTGTATGATAGAGTTGAAAATGGATAAGCCCGAAAAAATATTTAATGCATTTTTTATCTCATTAGCTGTTATTGCTTTTCTTGGGGTGGTCATATTAATTTTGTCATTATTTTCAACAATGGTTGAGACAAAAAGCTATGAGTTAGAACTTTGTTTTTCTAGCGACTGCTTAATTAATGCTAAAGAGATCTATAAACCTCAAATTGAATTATTATTTGGCATTGTTTATATTGCTGGAACAGTGGCAACGATTGGTGGCATTGTCGTTGCAGTACATACGTACATGAACAACGTGAGTACAAACGCATTAAGTAACCACATTGCACACCTACAAGTATTCCAAGATTACTTAGTTATTGAGCTTAGTAAGCATGACCATTTGAGTATCTCATCTATTGATGTATATGGTTGGTATAATTCAATATTTACAGAGTCAACACAAGGTCGTGTCTATGTCTCTGAGTCATATAAATCGAGTGTTAATTCTATAAACGAAGTGATTCTTATATCGAATAACGAATCTCAAACAGCTGAGAGCGGCTCTTTCCGGTATAAACAACATCAAACTAGAATGACATCGACTCTTAAAAATTTTGGCATAAATATGGGCTATCATCCAAGAAATGACTACTTTGAAATTGAGGGGCAAGTATTGGCATTAATTACTTCTATTAATAATGCATTTTGCTCAAACTCAGGGGTAATTAACTTTGAGCCACGTCAATTCATTTAGCCACAAAAAGCGCCGGCTCTAGGTGCTTTCTTCTTGTTTTTTCATCTGTTTCTTCTAACGCTTCGAGTATTGCTTTCATGCGCTCTGGGGTCGCTTTGGGCGCTCTGCGGTTTGTAGAGCGGGGAAGTTGTGCTGCCTTATCGCCTTCCATTGAGACCCATTCGGCGATGAACTCGTGATATTCTTCAATTTTAGCCCCGATGTATTCTCGGTAACTGGCGTCTGTATAACACAAGTTGTCGCAGCGTTGAGGCCACACCTTCTTGTGGATCCCGTTGCCACTTGACTCTGATTAGAAGCAATTCGCTTGAGGACTGTTCTTCTATTAAGCTTTGTCATAAATAATTACTCAGTTCAAAATAAACTAGAAAATCGTAAGTTAATAGAGGAGGTTAGGTGACAAGTAAAAGTTCTGGAGAGCGAGATAAGTCATTACGTTTGGGTGTTGTACCTGCTCTTATTTGAATTTAGTCGGCACCCAAGGTTTCGCTGGCATACGACGACCGCTACGGAATGGCAAAGGATGTTCTTTAGGTGGGTAAAACTTTGTGGAATCAATTTGACCGTGGCGTCGCGGCAATACGCAAAACTGAGCGATTCTTTTGGATTAAACTCGCGTCGTTCAGGAGTGATCAAGGTAGCTCGGCCAAAGTGTATCTTAAATCCATTCCAACGATGATCTAAGGTCAAGTAACAGCGAGCGTGGATGTTTGTGGTTTCGGTAAAGTGACTTAACTGATTTGAACATATCTGTTCGTGACATTACGTAGATCTGAGGAACACAGAGTAATCCAACAATCTAACCAACAAACATAAACTTTAGAGCGAGCTGTAAGTTTGGTTTAAAAAACTCTGCATGAAGACTTACAGACGAGCTCGTGTGAGAAAACTTAACTGGCTTAGTGGATAACCCAAAACAGAATTCAACGCGTGTAGCCAACAAGAAACACGGTGGCGTGTGTGAAATCTGAAAAAGAAACGACAGCAATGCCTATAAGGTTTACATACAGCGCGCTGAATCATGAGTACAAGAAGATGTAAGTCAGACAGACAGACAGAACAAATATTCTCGTTGATCGGCTTTGTGTAAACGAATCATGTAGATGTTGGCCACACATATAATGGTTGGGTTAAAAGAGCGTTTAGAGAATGCTGGTGAACTCAATATGCTTGAGACACCAGTTGTATTAAGGGTTTAAGAGGAAACGATGACAAGAATAACTTTGGAAAATAGTGACATTACTAAATTGCTCCAACAGTCTGTGTCAATCCCATTTTAAAATGTCCTCATTTGCCCCAAATAGAAATGTCCCGTTATTAGGTCTTTCGACTGGAGGCTTTGAATGGTTCGGTGAGCACTGGGTTGATGGTTCGAGGGGCAGTTTGAAGGGCTCTTTGTTGTGCACGGCGTTTGGGGGCTTTCTTACTGCGGGTTCGTTGCTGTTGTTGTTCGAATTCTTCTTGTTGTTGCTGAGCAAACTTTAAAACTTGGCCGAGGCGTTTGTTGTCGACGATTTGGGTTTGTTGAACGTGCTCGAGTTTGTCGAAGGTTTTGAATTCGAGTTTTCGATGCCCGTATTGGATGGCGATTTCACCGTTTGGGTAGTCGAGTATCTTGACATGTTCGTGCGCTAGTCGGCTGTTTTCTTCAGTAGGTTCAATGAGATAAATCACTTTATCGTATTGAAATGTCAGCGACTTTGAGAGCTTGCGGGTTTCTTGCCAACTGAAAATATCGTCGAGTTCTTGCTTGGACTCTCGAACCGGACGATGCATGTCTTTTGGGTATTGAGCGGGCTTAGCAAAGCGATGGTTAAAATCGGCGGTGAAGTAGGGAAGCCAGGCGTTGGCTTGTTCGATGGTGTCGATACCTTGTAAGCGCATCTCTTTAACCAGCCGGTCTTGCAGCGTGAGGTTGGCTCGCTCAACGCGGCCTTTGGCTTGGGAGCTGTTGGCACAGATGAGTTCTATGGCCAGTTCTTTCAGCACGCGCCCGTATTGAGTTTGGCCAACTTGTTTGTGTTTCTCCTGATTCACTCGAAAAATTGAGTGCTTGTCACTGTAAAACGCGATGGGTTTACCGTGCTCATTGAGGTATTCACGCGTCGCCAACATGTAGTCAAATGCGGATTCTGTCTCGCTGAATCTTAGGTTCATCAAACGGCCAGTTGCATCATCAATGAACACCAATAGGCAACATTTGTCGCTGCGGCCTTCAAACCAGTCATGATGGGAGCCGTCAATTTGGATAAGTTCGCCCAAGCAATCACGACGGTAACGAGGCTGATAGACTCGAGGTTTGCGTTGTGAATGTGGAAGCCACAGTCCGTCGGCGATCATCCATTGACGGAGTGTTTCTTTAGAGACGGATAGATTGTGTCGTTCAGTCAGTTTTTCCAGAGCGAACGTTGGTGAGAAGTCAGAGTAATGCTCACGGATAAGTTTCAGTATTTCAATTCTGAAATGTTCTGAGTAGCGTCGATTACTTGGGCGTCCACGCGCTGCGTGTGTAAGACTTTGAGCGCCAAGAGAGACAAGTTTGTTTACCAAACGTCGGATATGACGCGCAGACAGATTCAAAATGATAGCAGCGTCAACTTGGCGTAGTCGTTTTTCACGTACGTCAGTAAGCACCTTGAATCGCTGAATATCTTTTTCACTCATAGTAATAAGCATCCGGATAACTCCTAAGCAGACCAATATAGGTAAGCTTAGGAGGACATTTTAAAATGGCTCAAACCGGACATTACTAAATTGCTCTAACAGCCTTAGTGCGTATTATGTACGTTATGTTAAATTGGTTTTGGCGTTTATAAGGCAGGTATCTTTGTGTGATGCCCTGCCTTTATTTGGTGTCGATATTCTCTGATTTATACTGTGTATTTAACCATATTGGCTATTTACCATAAAATACCTAATAACCAGTGATAATAATCTTCGATTTTACCCCTGGCATTAGTTAGAGCTTAACCGCCAGCAAATTTAACTTTGTAGCCTTTCTTTTCAAGATGCGCTTTGAGCTTGTCACGAGCGTCGCCTTGAATCTCGATGTTGCCATCTTTTACTGAGCCGCCGCAGCCACACACTTTTTTGAGTTCCGCTGCCATTAGTTTTAATGGTGCGTCATCTAGGTCTAAGCCCGTTACGATAGAAACGCCTTTGCCTTTACGGCCTTTGGTTTCTTTTTGGATTCGAACGATACCATCGCCTTTAGGACGTTGGACTCTCTCTTCTTCAGGTTTAATGCGACCTGTTTCTGTTGAATATACTAGGCTCATAAATTACTTCTTTTGTTGCTCTGCTTTTTGTTTTGCGAGTAAGTAAGCTTCTATATGACGCTGGATTGCAATCTTGCCGCCTTTGATAAGACGCCCGTTAAACATGCAATACCACGCGTTAGGCTCACCGGTGTCATTCTTGATCTGATAGCCGTTGAAGTTTTCAGTTAGGCCACCAGTTCCTCTCGACTTATTTAATGCAGTGAACTCTTTAGGGTCAATAATAGACGCCGTGTCAATCCACCAATCAATACTCTTCTTCACGGCAGCTAGGTTGCCCTGAATCACATTGTTTTTTAACTTAGCACGCCAAATGGTGTTGTTCGCATCCATCGATTGCAGATGGACGCTACGGTAAATTGAATTAGCCATATCTATTAATCATCTTTTTGTTTTCACTGTATTAATCATAAGTATACTTATAATGATATCAAGCATAATATGGTAAAAACACCTGTCGAGGTACGGTAATTTGCGAAAAAAAGTCCCTATTTTAACCGACTCTGTGACAATTAATTCATTTGTTGAAAAATTGAACAGGCACGCGACAATTGAAATTATAGATGAGTTAACAGGATACCAGTACTCTCGTAACTCACTATTGGGTATCTACAGTGATTGGAATCGCTACCATGCGTTCTGTACTAAAAACCGTATCAACACACTTCCTGCCTCTATTACTGCTGTTCGTCGTTTTCTTGAGACTGAATCCAGTGACAGAAAATACGCATCTTTAAAACGTTACACTGCAACGCTTAGTTTGTTGCATACTGTGTTGGGCTTTGCCAACCCAATCAAGCATAGACAAGTTCGTTTTGCCCTGCTCCACTTGCAAGCTCAAATGGCTGGTGACGCTAAGCAAACCAATGCCATGACATCTGCACACCTCGCTGAGTTAAACACGTTACTTTCAAATGAGAAGTCGAGCTTAAAAGAGATCAGAGATATCGCCATTTATAATGTGATGTTTGAGTGTGCTTTAAAACGATCAGAACTTAAGGCGTTATCAATGGGTAATGTCGAGTGCGTTGAAAATGATTACCAGATTACCGTAAAAGATTCAGCGTATCGGCTGTCACAAGTTGCAAGTGCTGCACTTCAGCGTTGGTTTGCGTTTACTGGAACACAAGATGAGTTACCCGTGTTTCGTGCGATAGACAAGCATGAGAATATCAGTCTGCAACCTTTAGATGATTCGTCGATCTATAGGATACTAAGAAGTGCAAGCGACTTACTTCAACTCGCAGAAAACCGCCATTTTTCAGGGAATTCGATTCGTGTGGGTGCCGCACAAGAGTTATCAAAACAAGGTCTTAAAGTAAGGGAGATTCAGGATTTTGGTCGTTGGCTCAGCCCTGCAATGCCTGCGCAATATGTGGGTTATTCGGGGACGGCTGAGAGTGAGAAGATGAAGTTTAAAGCACTGATCCCTTGGCAATAAGTTGACTATCTGTTGGCATTAAACCAATAGCTCCTTGGCTGTAAGCTGATGGCCTCTTTGTTCACAGTTAGCTTGTTGATAGTTAGCTTTTAATAGACAGCTAGAAAGCTTTAACTCTAAAAAAGCTCGGAATCTTGAAAAAATAGCGCCTTGGCGGGTAAGCTCAAGGCGCTATTTTTTTATTTAGCCAGTGGTGTAAGACTCGCTAAGATATTTTGGAAGAACTAAGAAATGCTCGTTCTCACACAGTTCTCTAGGAACTGGCTGAATTTGTGGCCATCATGTTCAACCATTTTAGGGAACATGGAAATTGGCGTCATACCTGGGAAGGTGTTGACTTCATTCAGATAGATCTCGTTGTCTTGCGTTAAGAAGAAATCGATACGAGACAAGTGACGAAGCTTCATTTGGGTGAATACTTTACGAGCACTGTCTGCAATTAACTCTAGTTGTTCGTCTGTTAAGTTATTTGCTTCAACTTCGGTAATTGAGTGGCTGTCTGAGCTGTATTTCTCTTCGTAAGAGTAAAATGCGCCATTAGGTGCAATCACCTCGCCCGGTTTGCTGATGTGTAGCTCACCATCGATTTCATAAGCGGCAACTTCGAGCTCTCTAGGCACAACTGATTTCTCAACCAGCACTTGATCAGAGAAGGTAAACGCCTTATTGATCGCTTCGCTTAAGTCTTCCACTTGGTTAACTTGGTAACAACCTACAGAAGAACCTTGACGAGCCGCCTTCACGAACACTTTGCCCCAATTTTCAAAAGCTTGAGTTGCTTGTGAATGAGCTTGGTCGTTGTTGTCTGATAAAAACAGATACGGCGTGTTTGGGATGCCAAGTGCGTCGTACCAAAGCTTTGAAGTGATTTTGTTGAAACTGTTGTTGCTCGCTTCAGAACCACAACCTAGGTACGGAATCTTAGCCATTTCAAACAGTGATTGAATGTCACCTGTTTCACCCGGGAAGCCGTGAATACAAGGCGCAATGAAATCGACTTTAGACTCTAGGTTGTCGCCACGTAAGGTTTGATTATTGATATCTAGATAAACCAATTCACCTGAATCAAGACACCAGCCTTCGTTTTTAATTTCAACTCTGACAACGTTAAAATCTGCAACGCTATTCAGTTGTTCAAAAAGGTAATTGGCTGAAACTAAAGATACTTCATGCTCTGAAGATCCACCGCCACAAAGTAGAAGGATGTTAATGGTGTTCATGGGTAAATTCGGTCCTTGAAACTAGGAATACTGACTTCAATGATAAACAAAAGTCGAAATAGGTACAGTGTTTTGAACGTTAAAATTGTGTTCGAAAGAACGAGCGATTAACTATTAAACAAAACTGCTGGTCTTAAAACAAAAGAAGGAGCATTTGCTCCCTCTTTTTGAATTAAAACTTAGTTCAACTTGTTAAGCGTTGGGTATTCAGAGTTCTTGATGTCATCAATGCTCTTAACAAACGGCTTCAAGTTTTGGAAAGTGGTTGGCAGCGTTGAGATTGCCTTTTTAGCTTCTAAGCGTGTTGCGTAATCACCGTAAAGTACGGTGAACCACTTAGTGCCGTTAACCATTTTGTAGTTTTCCCAAACTGGTTGAGAAGTCGTAGGTAGCATTTTCACGAAAGAATCGACTTTACTCTGGCTGCCAACAGCAACAACTTGAACCGTGTAACCAAAGCGCTGGTTCATATCTTGTTGTTTCTTCGTTGGGCCTGTCACTACTGCAACTGGCTTAGCTTTAGTTGTTTGAGTGACTTTCTGCTCAACAGGTTCGGTTCTAATCACGTTAACAACGTTTTCTTCAACAACGCCTGTTTGCTCAGATTGAGATACAACTGGAGCTTCAACTTTTGCCGTTTTGTACTCTTCTTGATAACTATCTGAAGTTACATTTGTAACGTAGTCGTCAGATACACATGCAGCCAAGAGCAGTGGCAAAGTCACAATTGCAAATTTTTTCATGGAAAGCTCTATATCCTTAATAATAATTACTATAAATCATGCCGATACGTCGGTTTAGAATCAAGTTAACTTTGAGATTATACACCATTAGTGGGTGACCTATTTCACAAACTTTATGCAGTGTTTGCTTATTCATCTGAATTCGGTGAATTTGCCATCAACCCGTGAGTGAAAAGTAAGTTACGATGAACTTACGTGCATTGCTAGGATATGTCTATGAATCATCTTGATCCCCTCCTTAAACCCCGTTCAATCGCTGTTGTTGGTGCTTCTCAACGAGAAACGCGCGCGGGATATATCGTCATGAATAATTTGTTGCACGGGGATTTTAAAGGTGCGGTGATGCCCGTTACGCCAAAATATGACTCGGTGGCAGGCGTACTCTCATACAAGAATATTTTGTCACTGCCTATCGTGCCTGACCTTGCGATTCTCTGTACCAATGCGACCCGTAATGTGGCTATATTTGAAGAGTTAGCCGAGAAAGGCATAGCCTCTGTCATCGTGCTTTCTTCCGACATGCAGCAACAAAGCGATAATGGCGAAACGTATGATGCACGATGCCTAGCGATTGCTAAAAAACACAACATTCGGGTGCTTGGCTCCAATAGCTTGGGGATAATTGTCCCATGGTTAAATTTAAATGCCTCTTTCTCTCCAGTGACTGCACTGCCAGGTAAAATCGCCTTTGTTTCTCAGTCTGCTGCAGTGTGTACCACGATTCTAGATTGGGCGAACGACAAAGAGATTGGCTTCTCAGCGTTTATCTCAATAGGTAATGGCAGTGACATTGAATTCTCGGAACTCTTGGATTATCTGAGTACCGATTCTCACACCGAAGCGATATTGCTTTATGTTGATAGCATTACTGATGCGAGGCGCTTTATCTCTGCAGCGCGTGCAGCGTCACGCAACCGACGAATTCTAGTGCTAAAAGGCGGGCGAACAGCGAAAGGCCGAGCAGCGGCCATGGCACATACCGGTGGTGCCGATACCTTAGACATTATTTATGACTCTGCGATCCGACGCAGCGGTATGTTGCGAGTTAAGAATTTGCATGAACTGTTTGCTGCTGTAGAGACACTGACTCATTCAGTCCCCTTGCGTGGCGAGCGCTTGGCTATTGTTACCAATGGTGGCGGCCCTGCAATTATGGCCGTGGACACCCTTTTTGACCGCGGTGGTAAGCTCGCAGAATTATCTGAAGATACGCTCGATAAACTCAGTAAGGTTTTGCCATCTAGTTGGTCTCATAGCAACCCTATCGACATTGTTGGTGATGCCGGCGATCAACGCTATATCGACACCATAAACATCTTGCTCGATGGTGATGAAGCGGATGCCATTCTTATCATGCACAGTCCTTCTGCGGTCGCACATTCAGCCAAAACAGCAGAGCGAATTATTGAGGCGATTAAAAAGCATTCTCGCCACAAGCGCTTTAATATCTTAACGAATTGGTCTGGGGAGTTAACGGCAAGGCCGGCGAGAAAGCTGTTTACTGAAGCGGGGTTCCCAACCTATCGAACGCCTGAAAGTTCAGTGGTCGCATTCATGCACTTGGTCGAGTACAGACGCAACCAACGTCAGTTAATGGAAACGCCGACCACGGCAGAAAAAGTGCACATTGAAGACTTGGCAGATGCCAAAAATTGGATAGAACGCCAACTACTGGATAAAGATACAGTTAGTCTTGATACCCATCAAAACAGTCAGTTTTTCAAGCACTTCAATCTTGATGTGTTGCCAACTTGGATTGCTTCCGACCCAAGTGAAGCTGTGCACATTGCTGAAACGATCGGTTACCCGGTCGCCGTAAAACTTCGCTCGCCAGACATTGCGCATAAGTCAGACGTTCAAGGTGTGATGCTCAATTTGCGAAACAGTAGCGAAGTCGCGAATGCCGCTCAGGCAATTCTCGATCGATCTCAATTGTCGTTCCCTACTGCTCATATCCATGGCTTGTTGATTCAAGGTATGGCCAAGCTTGCAGGCGGCCAAGAACTGCGAGTTAAGGTCACAACGGACGAAACCTTTGGCCCTATCATTTTACTTGGCCAAGGTGGCTCTGAGTGGGATGAATCGATTGATGCCGCGGCTGCTTTCCCACCGCTTAACATGACACTGGCGCGTTACTTGATCATCAGGGCGATAAAAAGTGGCAAGATTCGCCTGCAAAAACTGCCTAACCCAATCGACATTGAAGGGCTCTCTGAGTTGCTGGTTCGTATTTCGCAAATGGTAGTGGATTGCCCTGAAATACATGATTTGGATATCCATCCAGTACTGGCCAATGGTGACAAGTTCACGATATTAGATGCCGATATCATCTTGAAAGCGTACGAAGGCGATCCACAAGAACGTCTTGCGATTCGCCCTTATCCGGTCGAGCTTGAAGAGAATATCGTACTCAAGGACGGCACCGAAGTGTTGTTACGCCCTATTCTTCCTGAAGATGAACCGCTTCATGCTGACTTTATTAATCGCGTCTCTAAAGAGGATCTGTATAAGCGTTTCTTTAGTGATGTTGGTGAATTCAATCATGAGGCGTTGGCGAATTTTACTCAGATTGATTTCGATAGAGAAATCGCGTTTGTGGTGGTTCGTAAGGAACAAGGTGTGCCTGCGATTATTGGTGTATCGAGAGCGCTAATTAACCCAGAGAACACCGATGCCGAGTTCGCGATTCTGATACGTTCCGATCTGAAAGGTGTCGGCTTAGGTCGTATTCTTATGACTAAGGTTATCGATTACTGCCGTGCGAAGCAGACTAAACAGATGTCGGGCATGACGATGCCAACGAATAGAGGGATGCTGACACTAGCTCAAAAGCTCGGCTTCGAGCTAGATATCAGTTTTGAAGATGGTACTGCAGATATGGTGTTACCGTTACTTTAACGCCCATGTCTTTTTAAGATGTTGGATACACCAAGACTTGGCGTCGCCCATTTTGTTGCGTCGCCAAGCCATGACGATATCGATCGGCTGTGGTTCTGTACCCGAAATCTGCTGTAGAACGCCAGATTCAATCAGCGGCTTAGCAATACTACTCGGCAAGGTGCCAATCCCTAATCCAGTTGTCAGAGCCTCTACCTTTGCAGGGAAGCTTGTTACGGTTAAACGAGGTTGTTTCTCTAGAATATTGCGACTTAACGCTGGTTGATCGCGAGCAGTGTCTGCAATTGCAATAACCCTGTAACTTTCCCTCGCTTTTTGATCGAACTCGCCAGAACGTTTATGAACGTAGTGGTTTGATGCCGCGACCCATACCATTTCCATCTTACCAATGATGTCACTTTTCATATCGTTTGGAATCGTGTCGAGCTTGGGACATACCAATAAATCGGCTCGGCCATCTGTCAGGGATTCCCAACATCCGGCTAAGATCTCTTCTTGTAAGCGAACACGTGTTTTGCTGATTTTCCCGAGTTCGTCAACCAACGGGAAGAAATTGGCAATAGGAATGATGCCATCAAAGGCAATGGTTAAATCTAGCTCCCAGCCATTAGCAAGAATACTCGCATCGTTAACGAGTTGTTCAGTGGCACCAAGAATGATTCTACCTTGCTCTAATATTAACTGCCCCGCTTCCGTGAAATTTGCACGGTGGCCTGAGCGATCAAAAATCATGATATCTAAGTCTTGCTCTAACTTCTGGATTTGATAACTCAATGAAGAAGGCGCTCGGTCCAGTTCATTTGCTGCAGCTGCGAAACTCCCACGACGATCAATGGCATCTAATATATGTAATGCTTCAAGTGTTATTGGACTATGCATAGCTTTCCTACTTTATAAATGAGACTTGGATCACAAAAACAGAAGCATTCAGGCTATGAATGGAACTGTAAAAGTCTTTTTAATACAGGTATTTAAGAGTATTAATTATGAATTAGTTGATAAGATTGAAAATTATTTAAATGCAAATAATAGTAATTATCATTTAGATCCAATATTATCTTTCGCAAATCAAGATAATACTATGGAACTAAGGTAACTATCAGATGTATAAGCAATCCCTACTCTCTGCTTCAATCGTTTTAGCGCTTTCATCAACATCAGCCTTTGCTGACGATTATGCCCTATTTGACGAGGTTGTTGTATCGGCAACTCGTACGAATCAAACACTTATCAATACTGCGGCTTCTGTTACTGTCATCTCGGATAAGCAAATTGAAGAGAACATGGCGAAAGATGTGAATGAAATCTTCGAATACACTCCGGGTGTAACGATGAATTCAAGCTCTCGCCAAGGCGCACAGACTATCAACATTCGTGGCATGGAAGGTAAACGCGTTAAGATTTTAGTCGATGGCTCTTCTCAGCCAGGTTCATTTGATGGCGGTCCATACGCATTTATCAATTCTAGCGGTATTTCAATCGATCCCGACATGCTTAAAAGTGTCGAAATTATCAAAGGTGCTGCTTCAAGTTTACACGGAAGTGATGCTATTGGCGGTGTTGTTGCCTTTGAAACTAAAGACCCTTCTGATTTCTTGAAAGATGGCGAAGACTTCGGTGGCCAAGCGAAACTGTCTTACTCTTCAGAAGATAACTCTTTCAGTGAGCACGTTGCATTAGCTAATCGATTTGGTGACTTAGAAACATTGGTTGCCTACACTCGCCGTGACGGAGAAGAGCTTCAAAACTTCCGCGACTCTAATAACTTAGAGAATTACGCAGTAGAAGATCAAGACACATCAGCCGATAACCTATTGGTAAAATTTCAATATCAATTGAATGAAAGCCATCGTATTGAGTTTCTAGCTGAACTAATCAAAGATACTTCAGACTCTGACATTTATCACTCAAGCTACGATAGCTACACGGGTGCAGATGATACAGAGCAAAATCGATTTGCGATTAAACACATTTGGTTCGCTGATGGCGCAATTGCCGATACCGTGACCAGTAAAGTATCGTACATTTCCAAAGAAGAAAATGGTGTGACGAAACGCTTTAAACCCGCAGGTCCGGGCTTTCCACCTTACGTTCCTGCTAACAACGACAATCTTCAAACCAAAGATTACGAGTACACCGAAGATAAGCTTGAGCTCGAAACTCAGCTAGATAAAGAGATTAACAACCATTACCTAGTTTATGGGGCAACTTATACACATAGCGACATCAGCAATACCAATATGGAGTACAACTCTGATCCTGCTACTGATGATCAGCTTTATGTATACACTCCTGATGCTAAAGAGCAGAAGTTTGGTCTGTTTGTACAAGACGAAATTAGCCTAATGAACGACAAACTTGTTGTTACTCCAGGTGTTCGTTTCGATCACTTCTCTACAGACCCTGGTAAAAATACAGGTGAGTCACTTACGGACTTCTCTGATTCTGCGGTAACTGGACGCTTAGGCTCAACATACAAACTTACTGATACAGGCACCATTTTTGGCCAAATTAGCCAAGGCTTTAGAGCCCCTTCTTTCGATGAACTGTACTACACGTATGACAACCCAGGACATGGTTACGTAAACGATCCAAACCCGAATCTTAAGTCAGAAACCAGTATCTCTTATGAGCTAGGTTACCGTCATAATACACAGGCCTCATCGTCTGAGATTGCGGCTTACTACAGTGATTACGATGACTTCATCGAAACAGTGGTAACGAAAAAAGTTGGCGGAACTACACACTACTCTAACGTTAACTTAGATTCGGCAACAATTAAGGGGGTTGAATTCTCTAACACGTTACTATGGGATGTTTTGGTAGGTGCACCTAAGGGGATTTCAACTCACTTCGTTGCTTCATATACAGAAGGTGAAGACGGAAACGGTAATGCACTGAATAGTGTTAACCCTTGGAATGCTGTATTAGGTCTTAACTATGATGCTCCAAACCAAAACTGGGGTACTAGCCTTAAGTTAAACTACACGGCTAACAAGTCTGGTTCAGACATCAATTTCGATGACGAAAGCGGCGGCAACGCTGGTCAAGCTGAGCTTCCAAGCGCTACGGTTGTTGACCTGACAGCTTACTACAAGCCAATGAAGGATCTTACTATCCGTGGTGGCGTATTCAACTTAACTAACGAAGAGTACTACCGTTGGAACGACATTCGTGGCGATGATGAGCTTTACAAAGAGAACTCTCAAGCGGAAAGAAACTACGGCATTTCAGCTAAATACGAATTCTAATTCGTTAGAAAGCTGAACCACAGAAACGTATACAGCAGATACTAAAAAGCCAGCTAAATGCTGGCTTTTATTATTTCACTAAAAATTGTATCAAAAAGGGATAAAGTGAAATTACTTCTCTGCCATCTCTTTCTTAACCATTACTGCAGCAGCAATGATGAAAGTGATAATTAGGCCTAGTTCCATGATTAACTCCAAAGAAAATTAACATTAAACATATAATTCGCGAGCATGATAACAACAACCGATACAGAATGATACTTTTTAACCACTAATTCACTTTTTATTCGATTTAGATCAAAAAAGATGCCCTAAAGCACCTTTTTGTATATTAATCATTCATGAAACGACTAGATCAGCCAGGGAAACCATTAGGATTCGTTGACTGCCAGCGCCATGTATCTTCCGTCATTTCAGTCAATGTTCGCGTCGCATTCCAGCCCAGCTCTTTTTGAGCTTTAGCAGGGTCTGCCCAACATTCTGCAATATCACCTGGGCGACGATCGACCAGTTTATAAGGGACTTGTTTACCGCTCGCTTTCTCGAACGCTTTAACCATATCTAATACACTCGAACCGTTACCAGTGCCAAGGTTGTAGATATGAAGACCGTCTTTACGCCCTACTTTTTCAAGCGCTGCGATGTGTCCATCAGACAGATCCATGACGTGGATGTAATCACGAACACCAGTCCCGTCTTTTGTTGGATAATCGCTACCAAATACCGATAGGAATTCACGGCGGCCCACGGCTACTTGAGATACAAATGGCATTAGGTTATTTGGAATGCCTTGCGGGTCTTCACCTAGCTCACCACTTGGGTGTGAACCTACTGGGTTAAAGTAACGCAGCAGTGTAATGCTCCAATCTGGATTGGCTTTTTGGAAATCGGTTAAGCACTCTTCAACCATTAGCTTACTACGACCGTAAGGATTGGTTGCGCTTGTTGGAAAATCTTCGGTGATAGGCACACTCGCAGGATCGCCGTAGACCGTTGCTGAAGAGCTGAATACTAAGGTTTTTACACCAGCGTCACGCATTGCATCAACAAGGACTAACGTGCCGTTCACGTTATTGTCATAGTATTCAAGAGGCTTAGCTACAGATTCACCAACCGCCTTTAGGCCAGCGAAATGAATAACGGCTTCAATGTTGTGTTGCTTCATGGTTTCAGTCAAAAGCGCTTTATCACGAACGTCACCTTCAATGAAATGAGGGCGAACACCAGATACTTTTTCGATACGCTCTAGAACGCTTGGTTTACTGTTATACAAGCTATCAAAAAGTACAGGTGTCATACCTGCGTTGATCATCTGGATACTTGTATGGCTACCGATGTAACCCATGCCACCTGTAACTAAAACATTCATGTTTAGCAGACCTTTTAATTAAAAATATTCAACCTATCACTTATGATACAACAACTTAGGTAGAGGTCACAAACGCCTACGGCTATTAACTATCACGAGAGAACACAAATTGACCTTTTCCTTTGCGTTTTGCTTGGTACATCGCCTCATCGGCAACCTTTAGAATCACGTCTATATCACGCTCTGAACCATCAACTAAGTGTATGCCCAAGCTCGCTCCAACATGAAGCAAACGCTGTTTATGGGTCACCTCTTGCCCGATCAGCTCCAACAGTCGCTCCGCTAACTTTGCTAACAAGACTTTATTGGTCTGTTTAATAATAAGAACAAATTCATCACCCGACAAACGTGCTACCAAATCTCCTGCACGAACTTGTGATAGCAACCGGCTCGATACTTCTTTGAGGATTTCGTCGCCCGCATCGTGTCCATAGTTATCGTTAACGTGTTTAAAGCCATCGAGATCCAAGTAGATAACCGCAAAATGCTGATTAGAATAATGGCTAGACGTGACTACATCATCCATTACCTTATACAGCTGAGCTCTGTTGGCCAAACCCGTTAATGCGTCGTGATGAGCCAAGTGTTCAAGCCTTTCCATCTCTTTGACATTAGATAAATCAGACAGTGTGAGTACCATATCAAACTCGTCTTTCTCGTTGTCTGACGAAACTCGATTCACTTTTACAAACATTGGAACCAAAGTGCCAGATGCACTCTTCTCCCATACCTCGCCTTGCCACTGCCCATAATTTTCCAATGAACTGCGAATTGTCGGCATTAGGGATGACAACTGTTGCCAAGAAAAAACGTCAAATGGTGTTTTGCCCACCAGCAGATCAGCGTGATAACCAAGAAGTTGGGTGACAGCTGGGTTTACCATGGTAATTACATTGGATGAATTCAGTACGATTAAGCCGTCTTTGCTGTTCTCAAAAACACCCGCGGCTATACGCTGGCGACTCATGGCCGTTTCTATCCCCGTGACATCTTGGATTGCATAAAGAATACGACCGTGCTTTGACAACGAACGGCTGCTCACACGAAGCCAACGTTTTGAGTTAAAGAGATCGGTGGTTTCGAGTAGTTCGTCATTCAGCTCAATATTGGCGTCGATAACCTCTTGTAAGAACCCAGTTTGCTTTGTCGCGATCAACTCTTGGATCAATAAATTTTCAAGAAACGCTTCGGTACACTTAAAAATGTCACGAGTGGCAGCGTTCGCATGAACGATGAACCCTTTTTCATCGGCTACCAACAACGAGTGCTGAACAGTTTCAATTACTTCATTCGCAAACGACTTTTCTTCTTGTAGTTTATCTAGCGTAAAGTTGATTTGGTTGTCACGATGTTGAAGTCTTTCGAGCATGGTATTAAAAGCTCGAACAAGATCCCCTATCTCATCGTGGTTCGTTGCGACTAATTTTGGTTGTTCTGAACGACGTTCAACAAAGGCTTGCATCGCCTCATTAAGGTCAAACATTGGATCGATAATCAAGCGTTGAACCAATTTGACCAGTACCCCGCCTAAGATCACCAGAAACAGCAAGTAGACGGCCGCAACCTTGAAAATATTCGTTAAGATCGTATTAAACGTTTCTTTTGATATTGTTACTCTCAAGTTAGCGATCACAGCGTCATCCAGCGTCACCGGAACAAGCAAAAAGATGAAATTCTCGGAGATGGCAAATTGATGATCTGCGATGTCATTTAATTCATCGGTATTCGGCCTTGGAACCAGCGTATTACTGACTTGATAACTCGCAAAAAGCTGTTCGTTAATGTCATAGAGCTTCACCCTGACGATATCTTTATCTGCGACGAAAGCTGACAAAATCTCCTGAGCTGAAGATTTATCCTCAAATAGAATCGCGGCTTGTAGGTTATAAGCAACACCTTGTGCCAACACTTTAACTCGCTGAATAAGACTCTCTTTCTCTCGCTCAAAAGTGACAGTGTAATTAACTGATTGAATCGTCACAAAAGTAACTGCGATGAAGATGACAATCGGTAATATCAGCTTGTTTTTAATCGATAAATTATTAATGAAAGACAACATTATTTGCCCTCCACTATAGCGATTCGTAACAGGTTTGAGCCGATGACGTATTCACCGCGTCTTGCATTCACTAAGTTGATCTTAGGCTTTAACTTATTATCGATGTGCGTTAGCTCAATGACTCCTCCCATGTCCGTAAAGTTTGGGATATCGCTAATCGTCACAGTATGTGGTGAGTGGGCTTTACGGCTAAATTCATCATTATCGAGATCAGATAGATAAGTGATATCACACTTAGGAGTCACCAATTGATGTACTTGAATAGCGAGAGAACGAATAGATTTTCCTTGTGTAATCGACGTCAGTGCTTTGCTTACCTTCTCATCGCCAATCACACAGAAGTTAACCGTATTCATGGTGCTTTCGTCGTTCCAACGAATAAAGTTGGCAATTCTAAAAAGGTACACCGCTTTCACTTCATAAGGCTTGAAGCTAGCCGCCGATGTATTCAAAGGCACAATAAACATAGCTAAAGTGGCAAGGCTGAGTTTAGTAAAACCAAGCTTAATACGGTACTTGAGCCACTTAGAATTCATGAGAGACCCTCACATATACAGACTCTTGGTTAACACTTTTCTCAGACGTGAATTCAGCTTGATAGCCGTCACTCTTACCAATGTTTTCAACGACCACTTCAATTAAAGGTGCTGCGGATGACTTTTTCCATGCAAGACGTGCATCAAAGGTTATTTCATGTGGGTAAGATTGCCATTCGTATTGAGTGCCATCGCCTGCTATCCAATAGTCTGGGTAATTCACATTAATGTATTGGCCGATAACATCGAATTGCCAGCTATCGGTGATATTCCACATCAACTGTGCCGTGGCTAAATGTTCATTATCAATGTCGTGATAGACGCCAGTTTGTGGGCTAGATTTAGGGTCATCACCCTTGTTTTCGCCTTCTAACGTTGAATAGGCATAACTAAGGTAACTGGTGAGATCTTCTGTAATTTGATAACTTGCGCCTAACTCTAAGCCATAGGTTTTCGCTTTATAATCATCAGATAATGCACCGACATAGATATGATTGGCGGGGATATCATTCGGGTCATAGCTGTGGAAGCGAAGATTGTCATGTTCACTCAGGTAGATTGTTGCATCGAGCTCGAAATTTGAATTGTTAGAGTAGCGATACCCCATTTCAGCCGTTATGACGTCCTCTATTTCAAGGTTCGAGTTTGATTTATAGACATCCAGATAACTGTCGTTTGAATCGGTATTATAACTGTTGAAGTAGTATGTAGAGTTTGAATCCATATAAGATGGTGCAACAACCGCACGGCTAAGCCCCGCCCACACTGAGTGACGTTGAGTTAACTTATATAAGCCACGCAGTTGAGGTGAAAGTTCTGTTGAGTCATTCTGTGTAAAGTGTTCAACCTTGGCACCAATAGTAATAGATAGCGCTTCCGTCATTTGAATTTGAGACTGTATAAAAGCGTTCGCAATATAATCGTTGGCAGATTGGATATTGTAGGCTCGACCTTCGTAATCGGGATTGTACCAATCCACATCCGAAACTTGGCTAGACGAGAAATCAAGATACATATATCGCAGGCCACCACCGAGTGTCATCTGATGCTTTGCAGATAGCTGGTTGATATAGGTCGAGTCAAAATCGATTGTGGAATAACTTCCCGGGGCGTCTGGCGCGTTATCCTCATTATATTCACCCCATAGCGAATACGAGAGTGTCGAACTTTCAGTAAAGTGACGAGAGTCGTTAAATTGAACGTAAGCAGATTGGCTCTTGTTATCAAAATCATTGGCTTGTGAACCGACAAACGAGCCTGAGTTATCATATTGGAACGTATAGAGTTCCGACTCATAAAAGCTTTTCTCACCACCAATACGTAATGACCAGTTTTCTTCAGTATTACTTGGTTGAAACACCATCCCAGCCGTTTGCGCTTTCCATTTTTCAGATTCGTTTGTGCGATACGTGGGTTCTTCTCGGTACTTATAGAATGCACGCGCATTCACATCGTCATTCAGGCTTAAACCCTGACGAACACTAAACTCGTAATTATCAGTATTAGAGGCGACACCAGAGAGATACGTCCCCTGAGTCCCATTGGCAGACTTAGTAATGATATTCACCACACCATTAACCGCATTGCCTCCCCAAATCGTTCCGCCGGGGCCTTTTAATACTTCGATGCGTTCGATATCGGCAAGTATATAGTCAACATCGCTCCAATACGTACCGCCATAGACTGGGCTAAATAAGCTTCGTCCATCCATCATCACGAGCATTTTGTTATACAGCCCATCATGAAAGCCGCGCGTCGAAACAAACCACGAGGTCTCGTTAAACTTGGTCACTTTGAGGCCGGGTACTAGCGTTAGCACTTCCGCAATGGTTTTCGCCCCACTGCGTTGAATTCGCTCATTAGAAAGTACATAAACCGATGAAGGAATGTCGGTAAGTTTTTGTGTCACTTTTGAAGCCGTTTCCATTTCAACATCTAACATAGACAACTCTTCAAGGCTCATTGACATGAGTTGGTCTAAAGAGTTTTCTTGAGCAGCTACAAAAACAGGTGTCGTTAATGCTAGTCCTAAGCAAACCTGGCGCGAAATCATGTGCTCACCTAATATACAGATAGATATTAATCCTTTAATCAATAGTTCAACTATATATGAAATGCCATACTGGTAAATTTTCGGTGTCGAAAGTTTGAGTCAGGTCACTGTTTATTTATGGCATTTATAAGACCTTCATTACTTACCTCAACGTAAAGGATTAGCACCACGTGACAACGAAGATTTTGCTTAATTGCGACATGGGAGAAAGTTTCGGCAATTGGAAGATGGGCGATGATGAGTCGGTCATGGAATGGGTCGATATGGCAAACATCGCTTGTGGCTTTCACGCGTCTGATCCGCACGTTATGTCCAAAACCATAAAACTGGCGCAGCACTATCACACCCAAATTGGTGCTCACCCTGGTTATCAAGATTTGGTTGGGTTTGGTCGCCGTTCTATTCCTCATACTATGGACGAGATCAGTGAACTAGTTTGTTATCAAGTCGGTGCACTACAAGCCCTTTGCCGATATCACCATGCATCTGTTGGCTATGTGAAACCTCATGGCGCCCTTTACAACGATATGATGGCGAACATTGATGTGTTTAATGCGGTAGCCCAAGCCGTCGCTGAATTTAACATCCCCTTAATGATCCTCTCTTCATCAGACAATCAGCAGTATTTAGATATTGCTGACGATCATGACTTACCCCTATTGTTTGAAGCGTTTGCCGACCGTGCATACTTGAATAATGGGCAGTTATCGCCGCGAACTCAAAAAGGCTCGGTTTACGTCAATCAAGACGACATCTACAACCAAGTCATGCAAATCATTAACTACGGTTCGGTCACGACCATTGAAGGTGAAAGACTGCCTATTGAAGCCGATACCATCTGTGTTCATGGTGATAACCCCCAATCCATCGCATTAATTAGAAAAATCAGACAAGACCTTAACGCTTTTAACTAGTATGAAGCGTGTGATTGGTATGGCGCATGGCCTTATCACTCGCCTAACCGAGCATCCAACCAATTACTCGTAAGGTCTAATCGCTTTGTATTGGTTTAGACACGGATGTTAAAAACGCCAAATACGCAAATAAAAGGCAGTAAGTCAATCAAAGGCAAACAAACGTATGGAAACGAAATGACGACGAATCAAATTGAGTTCAATATAGCGCCAGTCGCAGAATGCAGCGTTTTGGTGACCTTGACGCTATCGCCTTCAAATAATCAATCTAGCGCCGATTATGCGCAGTACATGGCTCACTTTTCCGATGCCATTCGCCAAAATTTAACATCTGTATTGATGAATGTGACGCCGGCTTACCAAACAATATTGGTCGATTACCTACCTTATCGAATATCAGAACAGCAGCTCATGGAACAACTCAATAATTTGTTGAATCACGCTCTTTCGTCTTTCTCTAGCGTTAGTAACACGCGTAACACTATCGAGCTTCCCGCTTATTACTCACCAGAAACAGCACTCGACTTAGACCGATATCAAGCCAAAGGCATGTCGCTGGATGAGATCATTCAACATCACACCTCACAGACTTACAGCGTCAGTGCCATTGGGTTTACGCCTGGCTTTGCGTTTATGTCTGATGTGGTCAACGAGCTTGCTTTGCCTCGTCATTCAACCCCTCGCTTAAGTGTACCGAAAGGCAGCATCGCCATCGCGGATACTAAAACGGCGGTGTATCCTTCGGACTCACCGGGCGGTTGGAATATTATTGGCAATTGCCCGCTCGCACTGTTTGATCACAGCCAATTGAAGAACGCTGATACCACGCAAACGCCGCTGTCTCTGCTTAATGTTGGTGATACGGTCCGTTTCATCGCGATTTCAAAACAAGAATTTGTAGAGCTTAGGCTTATGGAGATTAGTGGAGATGTCGCTCATGGTTAATACAATCGCTAAACCAACACTAACAGTGATTAAACCCGGCCCGTTGAGTTTGATTCAAGATTTCGGACGATTTGGTGTTGCTCATCTTGGATTAACACAAGGTGGTCCTGTTGATGATTACTCGTATAGCTGGGCCAATCACCTGCTCGGAAACCCAGTCAACCGAGCGGCGTTGGAAATCACGCTTGGGCAATGTGCGTTACGAATCGATTTTGATTGCGAAATGGCGTTATGTGGTGGCGATTTACAAGCGAAGCTCGATGGTAAGCCACAGTCGAACTGGCGTACTTTTCAAGCTTTCGCAGGGCAAGTTCTCTCATTTGGTTTGCCTAAAAATGGTCTAAGGGCGTATTTAGCCGTTAAGGGTGGCTTCGATGTTCCATCTACTCTTCATAGCTGTTCTACGGTGACTCGTGAAAAGATTGGTGGATTAACGCAAAATGGAGAGCCATGCCAGCAAGGGCAACAAATTGCGTTTACCCAACACAAACTCTCTCGCCCGTTTAAAGCGTTGAGTGTTACCTTTCGATACACGCCTAATTACAACCTACCAGTGAACCTGCGAGTGATTGAAGGCTATCAAAGCGAGCTGTTCTCCGAGTCAGCAAAAGAGACTTTGTATAACGCACAGTATCACGTTGACCAAAATTCAAATCGCATGGGTTATCGACTGAGTGGTGAAGCGGTTGATTCACCTGATATTTCGCTATTGTCAGAAGGCATTGCCTTGGGTGCGATTCAAATCCCCCAAGATGGGCAACCTATCGTGTTGCTTAATGACAGACAGACCATTGGTGGCTATCCGAAGATTGGATGTGTCGCCAGAATCGATTTGCCACGCTTAGCACAAGCCAAACCTGGACATGAGGTTTCGTTTAGTAAAGGCGATCGCTTAGGATTACAAGATGTGTGGTGCCAATGGGCTCAGTTTTTCGGCTATTGATGCGCCCCTGTAGATAAAAGCCACTTAAATTAAGAACATGAGCAAGACGTATTAACTAAAAATCCAACTTACTGTTTGCAGCAAGCTGGATTTTTTTGGTGAGGCCATCATGATTTAAACGCTAGGTGAATCAGCGCAATTTTAAGCGTGATCTTGACCTGACACCTTTGCAAGAGCTTCTGGGTATCCACGTTCTTGTGTCAAATCTATCGCTCTATTCTCAATATCACTTAGATTAAGTGACATTGTCACTGAGTGTGTATCTTCAATCGATACTGACTCTGCGACATCAAACCAATGCTCAGCGACCTTTTGTGCAGCCTCTAGGGTTGAGGAAGCTTTGACGACTTCAAGTCGAGCATAGCGATCACCACAGAATGAAACGTCTGAAGCTCTTAAGCTCGGATCGGTTCCCGGAATCTGCTGTGCTCCGAACAGAGGCTTACCACCCACCAGTGCAGAGCTAAAACTTGGGATGAACTGAGACATATGCGTTATCGCAGCGCGAGTTCTTAATTCAAGCTGCTCTTCACTCCAACCTGATACGATTTTCTTAAGAAGCTTCGAAGGCAACTGTGGTTGTGATGAATCTGTTGATGATGAAACAAGCCCCCCCTCAAACAGAGTAATCCCTTCTGTCATACCGTGAAGTTGGAATACACCATCAGCGTACGGTGTTAGCTGAGCCATGCCTTGCGGTGTGCCTCTCGGGCCATGGAAGATAACCTCTGGCCACTCTTCCTTACATTCTTGCGAATACGGCCACTCTGTAACGTATGCGGCTTTGAACTCAACAAGTCTTTGTTGCTTAGAGCCGACAAAGTCATCTACGATGCCCGTTTCAAAGCCACTTGCATTAATCAAGTAGTCGGTCGTTAGGTGACAGCTTTGGTTCTCAGCGTCTGTATAAGTCAAAGACCAGCCTTGCTCTAACGATTCAACAGATTGCAATCGGCTGTTGGTTAATACTGAGCAATTCGATTGTTGCCCCAAAGACAGTTGAGCGGTTGCAGATAAGCGGAATACACTCCAGCCATACTCTTGAACCATAGCAACAGGATACTTAAGGGTTTCTAGATCCGTATGTTTAGCGAAAGGAATACACCAATGATCAAGCGATGTTGGTTTGAGAGGCTGTGTTTGGGTAGCAAGTGCTAGTAACTCTTCTTTGCTGTACAGCTTGTAATACTCTTCCGGTTTACCAAGCACTTGGTTGCTTTTATCTTGATTAACAAGCTCAGCATAAGCGTCCTTGATTATCTTTAGACGCGGAAGTAGATCCAACGGCTCTCCACCATCACTGTGTGGAACAGCGATAATTGTCGGACGAATATTGATCGTGTGGGGAAACAAGCGGACGGTATCAATTGACTGCGTGAGCAACTGAAGACACTGCTCTACAGAAATATCTCGATACAAATTGCCGCCAGCGTGCAGGTGGCAAATTGGTGGACCATTAACCAAACTCGGCCCTTTTTCCAAGATAGTGACCTTAAAACCCAACTCACTAAAGTGAATCGCGCTCGTTGTTCCGGCAATACCACCACCAACAATGGCAATAGAAGGCTGATTTGTATCCGTTTTGTTGTGGTTCATCGTGTTCTGTAGAATAAGATTAACTGCCGCTATTCTACTTTTGTTCTGCGATGAATTAAAACACATTTTTATCAAGGTCTTAGTTAAGTGGGATTTAATATCTATGTAAAAAACATAAATAATCTCTTGACTCAATAACTCCAGATAGAGTTTTAAAGGTTATTCTAACAGTCAAAATTGTCCTAAGTGACGCCACATAAAGGCTGCATCCGTACTCTTAAAACATAGATGTTAACTTATCCCTAAAGTTATCCACCGTTTTTGTGGATAACTGTTGATAACGTTCTTGCTAAGTTGCGCAAACCCTTTGTTTACAGGGACTAACCGCTGTTCATTAAATCGGCATTATTGTGCGATTAGTTTTAAAAAACACTAAAAAATTGGAAAATTAAGGTGCGATATTCGTTACTTGTGCTACGCATTGGTCAAATAAAAAACGGTCTAAAGCGACGCCTTATAAATAGTGCATTACTAAATATAGATAATGTTACTTTTAGACCGTTTTAAGCATTTGTGAGATCTCGCTAGAGACTAGCCAAAATCCTTGTTTACTGGTGCCAACAAACGTTTGATTAAGCTATTCACTACCGCGGCCAATGTGATAAACGTTAGCACGGGTAGCGCTATCCACAGCATTGGGTGGAGTGAAGGCTCTAACTCGAACCCAAAGTTCATTACCCCTGCAACACTGAGCTCAGAACCCATCGCAGCAATCGAGCCAGCCACTAACGCCATTAACCCGTATTCACACCAAATAGTGTTGAGAATTCGCTTCTTACTCGCACCTAAAGTGCGATACAAACGTATCTCTTGTTGTCTTTGAGACAAGCTCAATCGCAACAGAGTAAAGATTAGCAACAACCCCGCTACCACACCCAAAGCCGCAAGTACGGTTATCGACCAAACAATCTGTTTGAGCAACTCTTGGATCTTGCTACCCATTTTACGAATATCCATCAAACTCACGGTTGGGTGATTTCGAGAGAGTTCATTGAGCATCTGATTATGTTGTTCTTCTAGTCGGAAACTCACGAGCCAAGTAGAAGGAATAGAGCTCAAAACATCTGGCGTAAATATGAAGTAGAAGTTCGGCTTCATTTCTCGCCACTCTACTTTTCGGATGCTGTTCACCTTGGCAGAGACATTCTGGCTGTTGATTGTGAACGATAGCTCATCGCCAATCTTTAGACCCAGCTGCTCCGCGACATCGGATTCCACAGATACGCCCTGCTCTTGTGTCCAGCTGCCTTCTAACACTTCATTGTACTCAGGCAGGCTATCTCCCCAAGTGAAGTTAATTTCGCGGCTTAATGCGTCTGTTTCTTCTGAGGTCTCGCTGTATTTTGCCGCCTCAACGCCGTTAATGGTTGTGAGCCTTCCTCGTATAATTGGAAACGCTTGAGTACGCTCTACATCGTTGGCATCAATGGTCGCGAGATAATCGTCTTTCTCATAGCTCGCAATGTTCAGTGCAAACGCATTCGGCGCGTTTTCCGGTAAGGTTTGTTGCCAATCCGACAATAAATCGCTTCTCACTAACCAGATAATCGATAGCAGCATCAAAGACAACGCTAAGGACCCAAACTGAATGCCAGTCGCAAAAGGTGTGCGGTTAATTCGACTTAATGCCAAACGCATCGAAGTTGATGTCGGTAATTTGCCAAACAAGCGCAATACCACATTACTCACGACCGCCAATACTAAGAACAGACAAGCAATTCCTGCCAAGACAATCCACACCAACAAGTTATCGCCATACATCAGCATCATTGGAATAATAGGCACAAGCAACAACAAGTACTTTTGATAGCTTTCACGTAACTGATGGTTTGATTGAATAACGCTGATCGCTGATGTGTTGACCAAGCCTATTAGTGGGATACCTAACGCGGGTACGCCAATCAAGATGCTTGATACGATAGCCAGTATTGCAGGCTCAGCACCATAACTAGGAAGTGGTGTTGGCAGTAAGTCACCCAGTGGGATTCGCAATAAAAACTCTAAGCCAATACCAATGGCGATACCCAGTACAGCGCCAATAACGACTAACAGAGATACCTGTACAGATAGCCATTTAATGATCCACTGCTTACTCGCACCTAAACTTTTAAGCATCGCAATGGTTTTACGGCGACTCGCAACATAATGTTGGCAAGTAAGTACCAAAGTGGTCGCAGCCATGATCACAACGATAGCAACCGTTAGCGAAAGATATTGAGTTGTGCTCTCGAACATGTCGTTAGTGCGACTCGCGGAATCTTGCGTGCGCCAGCGATCGCTCGGTGTCAATTCTACGCTGTCTTGCGCGGCTTTCAGTTTTGTATCATCACCGTTTAGAAACAGCCTAAAGCTTACACGACTGCCCGGTTGAATCGCTCCAGTGGCCTCGATATCGCTGGTATGAATTAGCACAGCAGGCATTTGTTGGAATGGGTTAAAGCTCAAACCTGGCTCTTGGGTGATGCGCCCTGTTATCGTTAAATCGGCATCGCCAATAGTGACATTGTCACCAATTTCAACCTCAAGCTGTGCAAATATACGCTCGTCTAACCAAAGTTCACCTGGCTCAACATGGTTACTTGATGCTTTATCAGCACCCTCTAAGATCATTTCACCGCGTAATGGGTAATTGCTTTCAACCGCTTTCACCGTCACTAACTGCATCGAGTTATCACTGAATGCCATCGTTGAAAAACGGGTCAACTGAGAGCTGTCTAACTGTTCAACCTGAGTGAGGTCTAATAAGGATTGCGGGATTGGGTTTGCTGAGATAAACACACTATCGGCAGTAAGCGCATCTTTGCCCTGCTTAACAATTACCTGCTCCATACGTTCGGCCAACGCCGACAATGCAAACACACAAGCAATAATAAGCGTTAAAGCGATTGAAACTGGCCACAACTGACCGTGTCGAATCTCTTCGACACTCCATGAGAACAGGCGTTTATTCAGTCCGTTTGATGAATTCAATTTAGACTTCCTCTATCTGACCGACATGCATCTTAAGTGTTCGTTGGCAACGTTGTGCGAGTTTAGGATCATGCGTCACTAGAACAAGCGTTGTGCCGTGGGATGAGTTCAACTCAAACAATAACTCGACAATTTTGGCTGCCGTTTGTTGGTCTAGGTTGCCTGTGGGTTCGTCAGCAAAAAGGATTTTTGGCTTGATCATAAAAGCACGAGCTAAAGCGACCCTTTGTTGTTCACCGCCTGATAGCTGAGATGGCAGGTGATCAAGTCTGTCTTTTAAGCCCACTGATTCAAGCAAAGCCGTCGCACGTTCGATGTCTTCGTCTTCACCTTTAAGTAAACAAGGAAGCGTGACATTTTGCAGCGCAGAGAGGCTTGGAATTAATAAGAAGCTTTGAAATACAAACCCTACCGATTCACTGCGGATCTTAGCCCTTGCCTCATCATCAAGCTGTGACAGCGGCTGCCCTAACAAACTGATTTCGCCTTTCGTTGGCACATCAAGCCCCGCAAGCAACGTCATTAGGGTTGATTTACCTGCGCCAGACGTGCCGACAATCGCGACAGTTTCACCTTCACGAATATCAATATCGACGTGCTCTAGGATTGTTAAATGTTCTTGATTAGTAGACACTGTCTTCGAAACAGCTTCTGCTTTAATGATGGATGTATGCATGACTCGACTAATTTCCTTTTTATTCTTTATTATATTTTCAACCGCTTCTTTGGCTCAAGATACCGAGTTAGATTCTAAGTTACTGGTCCTTGGTGATAGCTTGAGTGCTGGTTATAACATGGACATCAAACAGAGTTGGCCAAGTCTATTGCCAAACGCATTAGCGAAGCATGACAAAACAGTTACCGTGGTTAACGGCAGTATTTCAGGTGACACAACCGGCAACGGGTTAGCTCGTTTACCACAATTGCTTGAAGAACATGCTCCAGACACTGTTCTTATCGAACTCGGTGCAAATGATGGCCTCCGTGGCTTCCCACCTAAGCTGATGTCTGCAAACCTTGATCAAATCATTGAGCAGATAAAAGCTGCGGGCGCCAAGCCAATTATGATGCAGATTAAAATCCCACCGAATTACGGTAAGCGTTACAACCAGCAATTTGAATACGTTTTTGCAGCGCTTGCTGATCAACAAAATGTGCCGCTTTTGCCGTTTTTCCTAGAGCATATCATCCTTAAACCTGAGTGGATGATGAACGACGGACTGCATCCAAAACCAGAAGCTCAACCTTGGATCGCTGAATTCGTCGCCGAAGAATTATATCAGTATCTTTAAGTTTTAATGGTCTAGCTCAATAAATTTTACACAGCTTTACGTTAGCCTGAGTGCATATCACCGTTAACTGTAAGGTTATTTATGCTGATCGAACCTATTATCAAGGGTGTGGTAGCCAAAAGCGCTCACCCTCTTGGCTGTCAAGAAGCCGTAAAGCAACAAATCAAGTTTGTTAAGAGTGCGCCGCAAATCAAAGATGGCCCTAAACGAGTACTGATTATCGGCGCTTCCTCAGGCTTTGGCCTTGCCGCTCGTATCGCCGTGACCTTTGGCGGTGCAAAAGCTGACACCATCGGCGTCTCATTCGAGCGCGGTCCTAACGAAAAGTCCCTCGGTAGTGCTGGTTGGTACAACAACATCTACTTCAAGAAAGAAGCCGAACGAGAGCAACGCACTGCTATCAACATCGTTGGCGATGCATTTTCACAAGAAACACGTACACAAGTTGTCGAAGCCATTGAAACCTACTTCGAAGGTGAAGTGGATCTGATTATCTATAGCTTAGCGGCTGGCGTTCGACCTAAGCCAAATTCTGATGAGCTTTGGCGTTCTGCCATTAAGCCTATTGGTGAAAGCGTTACCGGCGCGACTATCTCACTAGAGCACGACAACTGGGTGACAAACACACTTGCTGCAGCGACGGAAGAAGAAGCCGAAAGCACACTTAAAGTCATGGGCGGCGAAGATTGGGAGCAGTGGATAGATGAGCTCATCAACGCTGAATCCATTGCCCCTGGTTGTAAAACCATCGCATTTTCCTATGTTGGTCCAGAAGTCACGCACCCTATTTACTTAGACGGCACTTTGGGGCGCGCTAAAATAGACCTTCATCAAACCAGCCATGCGCTGAACCTTGAACTAGCAAACTTCGGCGGTAATGCCTACGCGACTGTGTGTAAGGCACTCGTCACCAAAGCCAGTGTGTTCATTCCGGGGTTAAGCCCCTATCTGCTCGCTTTATATAAAGTGATGAAAGAGAAAGAGACGCACGAAGGCTGTATCCAACAAATGCAGCGTCTGTTTAGTAGCAAACTCTATGGTCAAACAAAAGTCCCTCTGGACGGCGAACGCCTAATTCGTATGGATGAATGGGAACTCGATCCAGAAACCCAAGCTCATGTGACTGAGCTACTTGAAGCTATGGATGAAAACAACTTTCAAGTAATTGGCGACTATCAAGGATTCAAAGAAGAGTTTTTACAGTTGAACGGGTTTGCTCAACCGTCGGTAGACTATAAAGAGAAACTTAACACTGATGATTTTATAAAGTTAAAGCCTTAATCGAAACTTATCTCATTACTGAGACCCAGATTCACATTTGAAAACCTCTGCAAAATTGCAGAGGTTTTTTTGTGCAACATTTCTTATACTTAGTAAAAGTAAGATTCACAGTTTATTTGGTTCATCTTAATTAACACAGGATGTGTTGATGCATTTAGCATAATTGACTCGGAGTCATATGAAGAAGATAAAAACGATAGACTTAGATATCCCTGACGATATGGCCTCCAGTTGGCAGAATATTGTCGACCTCTTGGCTCAAATCACTGAAGTTCCCGCCGCACTTATCATGCGCGTTCACACCAACTACATTGAAGTTTTCTCTACCAGCCGCAGTGAGGATAACCCTTACAACAAAGGCGATTCTGAAACCTTAGGCAATGGGCTTTACTGCGAAACGGTGATGGAATCTCAGCAACAGCTTGTGGTGCCCAATGCGCTTGCCGATCCTGATTGGGAAAACAACCCCGATACAAAGCTTGGCTTAATCTCTTATTGTGGCATTCCGCTGTTTTGGCCTAACGGCGAATTGTTCGGTACTATTTGCATCTTGGACTCGAAAGAGAACCACTACACACCTACCTATATCAAGCTATTAGAAAGCTTTCGTACCTCGATAGAATCCCAGCTTAAAACCTTGTTTCAGCACGCTAAGCTCACCCAAATGAATCGTGACTTAAAGAACCGGGTTTACACTCGCACTAAAGATCTCGCGAGCCTCAATTATTCTTTAAACCAAGAGATCGATAAGCGAAGAGCGGCGGAACAAAAGATAAACTTCCAAAAGAATCATGACATCGGCACCGGTTTTTTGAACCGAACTGCATTCGAGTCTCGCCTAAATAACAAACTATCGTCACAACAAAGGCTGACGGACAGTTCATTTGCGGTTATTCATATAGGGTTTACGAATGGAAGGCGCATACAGGCTCGATATGGCTATGACGCGTTAGACCAAGTGCTGGTTGAATACCGAAAACGTATCGACAGTATCTCTGATATCGAGGTACTAACTGCACGCCCTACTTCTATCGATCTCGTACTGGCGTTCAGCGTAAAAGATTTGCACCAACGCCTAGAAGAACTTTGCCAGACGCTCGTTAAAGTCGGCCATTCAGAGTTCGATATCGACAGTGACAAAGTACATTTGCATGCCTTTATCGGGATTGCGATTACTGATAACGAAGACGATGCGGAAAGCATTCTCCAGAAATCATCAGAAGCCATGCTCGCCTGTAAAGATTCCGGACAAAAATTCGCTTACTACTCTCAATCTCATACTGAACAACAAAGTCACATCAATAAGATCGAAGGTTATTTGCTTCAAGCTGTCCGTAATGATGACCTCATGCTCTACTTTCAACCTAAGGTATGTCCATTAACGCATCGTTGGGTTGGTGCTGAAGCCCTACTACGTTGGCGCCATCCCGTCTTAGGTGATATCTCCAACGAAACCTTGATACATATGGCCGAGCAAAACGGTTTGATTTTCGAAGTCGGAAGCTTTGTTTTGCGTAATGCGATTGAAAAAGCGAAAGAGTGGTCCGAATACGTTGAAGATTTCAAGATGGCTGTGAATGTGTCTGCAATTCAACTCAAGAATGTGCACTTTGCGGAACAAGTGGTTCACCTACTCGAAACCTATCACCTAGAACCCCACTTCTTGGAACTTGAAGTGACAGAAAGTGGCCTGATTGCCGATGAAGTGGTTGCCAAGAATACCTTAGAATCGCTGCATGACATTGGAGTTACATTGTCACTGGATGACTTTGGTACAGGCTACGCGTCTTTCAGTTATCTCAAGAAATTTCCGTTCGACACGATTAAAATTGATAAGAGCTTCATCGATCAGATGCTTAACTCACACGAAGACTCGGAAATCGTTCGTTCTATTGTCCAAATCGCGAAGAAGCTCGACCTAAAAGTCACGATTGAAGGCATAGAATCGGAAGTTCAGGAGCAATTTATTATCAACGAGGGCTGCGATGTGGGCCAAGGTTACCTTTATGGGCGGCCAATGCCGAGCCAAGAATTCGAACACAGTTTAATCAATCAAAACTATTTGGGGACAACCCGTTACGCTTAAAGCGAAAAAGAGCAGTTTGTTTTGGATTTAGGCCTACTTTCTCTTTACTCTAAAGGTGGTGATTTTTATAATCGCCGCCTTTCTGTTTTAATCTTCCCTTTATATAGGCATTCCTCGTTATGGATCAGTTGACTGCAAAGCTTAAAAAGCTCGAAAAACAAAACTTCCGCGCATATCAACAAATTAAAGGTCAATACGACTTTGCTGATTTCGAATTACACATCGACCACGTTCAAGGTGACCCGTACGCATCTTCTTCACGTTTTCGCGCAACACGCGCCTGGTCGTTAACAGGGTTAGGTTGGCTGAAAGAAAAGTCTTACGAATACCAAGTAGCAGCGCGTGATTTTATTGCACGTAGCTTCTCTGAATTTGCTAAGCAAGAAACAACTGTGTCTATCGCAATAACAGGCCAAACTGTTTTGGATAACACATCTGTGGTTTTCACCGAGCACGGTATCGAAATCCGTTTTCGTATCAACCTACCGGCTGATGGGCGTAGTATTCTTGCAAAGAAAGCAATCAACATCATTACATTCTATTTGCCTAAGTTTATTCGTCGCGCAACGCTTGAACGCGAACTCAACATTGAAGCGATGATTAAGCATTGTGAAGCCGTTGAAGACCAAGACGCGTTACGTGCTCAATTGGAAGAAAACAACCTGGCGGCATTCGTAGCAAATGGCAGCGTATTACCTCGTATTGCTGGTAACTGTGACCTACCAATGAAAGGTGCGGTACCTTTCGCTGCTCCAGAATCGTTGAGTGTTACGTTAAACACACCGAACCAAGGTGATCTGACTGGCCTAGGCATTCCAAAAGGTATCACGCTAATCGTTGGTGGTGGTTTCCATGGTAAATCTACGCTGTTGAACGCCGTTGAACGTTCTATCTACAACCATATTCCTGGTGACGGTCGTGAAGGTATCGTGACGGCGACTGATACGATGAAGATCCGCGCTGAAGATGGCCGCTGTGTTCACAACTTGAACCTATCAAATTACATCAACCATTTGCCGATGCAAAAAGACACGTCTGATTTCAGTACACAAGATGCATCTGGCTCGACATCGCAAGCGGCTTGGTTACAAGAATCAATTGAAGCAGGCGTTCAAACGCTACTTATTGATGAAGATACGTCAGCGACTAACTTCATGATTCGTGACGAACGTATGCAAGCGCTAGTATCTAAAGGGGCTGAGCCAATCACGCCACTTGTTGACCGTATTGGCCAACTACGTGAAGAGATGGATATCTCTACCATTGTTGTAATGGGTGGTTCTGGCGATTACTTAGATGTGGCTGACACTGTGATTCAAATGCACGATTACCAAGCGGTAGACGTAACTGCAAAAGCACAAGAAGTGATAGCTCAACACCCTACTCAACGTACTAACGAATGTGAGACGGCATTAGAAACGTTTGTTCCTCGTTCGTTAAACCGCGCAGCACTGATGAATATTCTTACTGACGGTAAGTTCCGTGTTAACGCGAAAGGCAAAGAGTCACTGCGTTTTGGTAAGGAATTCGCTGATCTTTCTGCATTAGAGCAGTTAGAGTCAACATCAGAAGTGAACGCGATTGGTTGGGCATGGTTCCAGTTTGCACAAACTCCGGGTTGGTCAAACAACCCTGCTAAAGAGTTTAGCGCTATCTTAAGCGATGAGTGGCACGTGAACATGCCAAACTACGGTGACTTAGCGAAACCAAGAGTATTGGATGTAATGGCCGCACTAAACCGTATGCGTAAATCTCAGTTCAAACCTTCGAACTAAGTTAGACTCAAGCATCATAAATTGTATAGACGGCTCTCATTGTGAGGGCCGTTTCTTTATTCGCTAGCTCTAGATCTAAAGCCTTAAGACCGTCTCCAGCCTCGCTTTTCTTGTTTGGCGATAAAACCGACCAATATTGTGCTTATCCTAAAAATCATGACACAGCTTTTACAAAACTATGGCGATATTCATATAAAGTTCCGACTCGACAGGTGTAACTAAATGTAACAAACCCTTGAGGCTTCAATGAATCATAAACGCGTTAAGATGCGTGACCATAAAAAAGAAGTAAATCTGTTCAAAAACCGTGTAACCGTTGCGTTTTGTGGGATCTTGCTGTTCACTCTTGTCTTAGTCGGCAACCTTTACCGACTTCAAGTCGAAAATTTTAAAAGCTATCAGACTCGTGCCGATGGCAACAGAATCAAAGTATTACCTATTCCCCCGACTCGCGGGCTTATTTACGACCGTAATGGTGTGTTGCTCGCCGAGAATGAACTTGTCTTTAATCTGACGATGATTCCAGAGCAAACTGATGATGTCGATGCAATGCTTGCTAAGTTGGATAAATACATCCCGCGAGAGGCTGAGCAGATTGCTCGTTTCAAAAAGCGTTATCACAACACTCGCCGTTTCAAATCTGTCACGATACTAGAGAACTTAAGCGAAGAAGAAATTGCTAAGTTCTCAGTGCACCAGTACCAATTCCCCGGCTTATCGATTGATACCAGCTTGAAACGATTTTATCCAAATGGAGAGGTACTTACCCATGTCTTAGGATATGTCGCACACATCAATGATAGCGATCTTAAGAGACTAGAAGAAAAAGGCATCGAAGCGAATTATCAAGCGACTACCATTATCGGTAAGCTTGGTGTCGAACGTTATTACGAAAACATTTTGCACGGCACCAAAGGTTATCAAGAAGTCGAAGTAAACAGCCGTGGGCGAGTCGTCCGCACCATTGAGTATGTAGCTCCGGTAGCAGGAAAAGATATCGTTTTAAATATCGACCTCGAACTACAAAAATACGTATTCGATCAGCTTGATCACCGAACAGGCAGCGCGGTCGTTCTTGACCCGAAAGACAACAGTGTACTTGCAATGGCATCAAGCCCCAGCTACGACCCGAACCTCTTTGTCGACGGTATTTCTAGCAAGAACTATCAACGTTTATTGAATGATCCTGCTCACCCATTGGTAAACCGCACTACTCTCGGCGTTTATCCTCCGGCATCAACCGTGAAACCATTTATGGCTGTAGCGGGACTGCAAGAACATGTCATCTCCGAGGATACGATTCGTAATGACCACGGCTCATGGCAAATTCCCGGTTCCAAACGCAACTCTAAATCATGGCGAGACTGGAAACGTTGGGGTCACGGCCCTGTCGACGTAACCCAAGCCATTGAAGAGTCAGTGGATTCGTTCTTCTATCAAACCGCTTTTGACTTGGGCATTGACCGTATTTCAAGCTGGATGAATCGCTTTGGTTTTGGTGAACCGACAGGTATCGATATCTATGAAGAGAGTACCGCCAACATGCCGACTCGAGAATGGAAGATGATGCGCTATCGTACCCCTTGGTATCAAGGTGACACTGTTCCTATTGGCATTGGCCAAGGTTATTGGACATCGACACCAATGCAACTGGCAAAAGCGACTTCAGTGTTGGTCAATCATGGAAAGGTGATGCCTCCTCATATCCTGAGAGCAATCTTGGATCATGGTGAGGACTTTGACACACAACAACTCGTTAAACCTGAACCTATGCCGTCTATCACTGAAGTCCCTGACAAAATATGGGATGTACCCATCAATGCAATGAGACTGGTAAACCACGGTAGTCGAGGTAGCGGTAGACGTGCATTTAAGGGAACTAGCTACACCAGCGGCGGAAAATCAGGTACGGCACAAGTATTTGATCTTGCGAAAGATCAGGTCTACAACTCGAAGAAGTTGGCTAAGCATTTACTCGACCATGCGCTTTACACGGCTTTCGCACCTTATGAGCACCCTGAGTATGTCGCGACGGTGGTAATTGAGCACGGCAACGGCGGTTCAAAAGTTGGCGCGCCATATATCCGTAAAGTACTCGATTATGCATTTGAGCATAAAAGTGGTGAAAGCAAAGACCACTCGTAGCACCATTAAATGAAGTAGTAACGACGCTTAATATAGTTACAGAACATAGCGAAATACGACAAAGCCCCACTTGTGTCACTCATAATGTGGGGCTTTCTGTTTTAGGGTTCTACTCAACTAAGCAGCTAAAAGAGCCTTTCGATTACGAGCTTCGTAATACATTCCATGCTTCACAGAGCGTCTGGAATTTCGCCGTGTTGCCCTCGTCTCTGTCTGGATGCCAACGCAAAGCCAATTGTCGCCAGCGCTTTCTAATCTCATGGTGAGTCGCGTCCAACGGTAACTCAAACAAGTTTAACGCTCGGCTTCTATCCATATCGAGTTCATCACCACCGACAAACTTTCTGTACCGAGTCCAGAACTCGTTCAGCAGCCTTTTGACTTCGCCCTCGTCCGCTTCATAGTTAATCCAATTAATGTAGTATTCTCGAAGTGGGTCTTGATGATCGATGCTGTGACTGCTTCCGTGATAACGACCATTCATCAATTCAATATCCATCGCTTGGACTTGTAGCCAACCATCAGGGTGTAAGGTTTCTTGAAGCTGATAAAGCGCATTCATGATGAGGAAGTTCTTTTTAAACAACTCTTTCTCAGGTGCCGGGTCTAGCACCGGTACAAACCCAAGGTCGTTAAGGTGAGCCGCCAATGTGTGTACTTTCCAACCGCTTGGCTTTTGCTTAAGCACTTCCATAATCGGCCAAAGCAATGGATTCTCCATATGGCAATGAAAGTTTGCTCTCACCTCTTGATGATTCGACATAGTAGACTCAGTTAGCTTTTCTGTATTAATGGATGACTAGGGTATTGGATACAATGAGCAACCTACATTATAACCAGTGGCGTATCTCTTTTAATTGAAAGCGATTTTCCGCGATTTGTCGAGCTAATGGACCAACAACTTTCAAACGCTTGGCTCAAAGGCACCCTTTCATCATGAAACTGAAAGTCGTTAAGTGAGTGCAACCGCCATCAATGCAGAAGTGACCCTGAAATACAGGTACAAAAAAGGTCAGCAATTTAGCTGACCTTTGATATCTTTACCAATTTTAGTACGAAATATTTCGCTAATTAGATAACGCCAAGTTCTCTTAGACGCTCCATTAGGTACTCGTTTGCTGTGTACTTTTCTGACAGCACAACTTCCGGTTTCGGGTGAAGGAATAGAGGCAAAGAGATACGAGATTTCTCTTGGCGTTCACCTGATGGATTGATTACACGGTGAGTTGTCGATGGAAAGTAACCACCCGATGCCTCTTGAAGCATGTCACCAATGTTGATGATCATGTTGCCGAAGTCACATGGAACATCTAACCACTCGTCGTTTTGAGCTTTAACTTGAAGGCCCGGCTCGTTTGCTGCAGGAAGAACAGTCAGTAAGTTGATGTCTTCGTGTGCTGCTGCACGGATAGCGCCTGGCTCTTCGTCACCTTGCATTGGTGGGTAGTGAAGAACACGAAGCAGAGTCTGCTCACTGCCGTTGATCATTTCAGACAACGCGATAGAGAACTTCTCTTGTACTTCTTTAGGAGCATGAGCTTCAACCCATCCTAGAAGCTCTTGAGCAAAAGCATTCGCGCGTTGGTAGTAATCTAGAATCTGTTCTTTCAGCTGCTCAGGGATTTGGCCCCAAGGGTATACGTGAAAGTACTCTTTGATGTCTTTTACAGTGTGGCCCTTAGCAACTTCAGACACTGAAGGTGGAAAATATCCATCTTGTGTTTCAACATTAAAGTGGAAGTTTTCTTTCTCTTCAGAGATGAAGAATTGGTACCAGTTTTCGTAAATAGACTCAACAAGCTCTTTCGGGATTGGGTGGTTCTTAAGAACACCAAAACCAGTTTCACGTAGAGAGCGAACAAATTGTTCTGCTGCGTCGTCAGCAAGGTAATCGACAGTTTCCAGTTTCATGACTTTTCTTTCTTGTTATGTAGTGATGAGGCGATTTTAAGGATCGCTTTGTTGTAAATCAAACTTTTGTGAAACTCTCGCAACCGTTTGTCTAGATACTGGGCGATAACGCCAGTTTTCAACAAATATGGTGATTACAGCCCAATTGAACACTGTTCAATATTGTGTAACACTATTAAAAACTTCGACGAGAGATCTTGATATGACAATCACGCCACTTGCTCAAAATCGACCATTGCTTTCATTCACGACGCTTTATCTGATTGTGTTTCTATTTTCAGCATTTGCTCCCTCTTCAAGAGCAGTATGGATTGCCGAAATTATCCCGGCTCTAGCGATATTAGTGGGTATCTGGTGGCTATCAACCAAGCTCACCTTTACTAAGACTGCCTATATTTTGATGTTTATCTGGCTGATGTTACATACGATTGGCGCGAAATATACCTTCGCAGAAGTGCCATTTGAATGGTTTAACAACATGATTGGCTCTGAACGTAATAATTTTGACCGTGTCGCGCATTTCTCTATTGGCCTTTACGCCTACCCACTCGCTGAGTATTTGATTCGTAAGAAACTGGCTCAACCGGTACTGGCATGTTTCTTTGCCTTATTTGCGATCATGAGTGTTGCAGCAGGTTATGAGATTATTGAGTGGTGGTACGCGGAGATTGCAGGTGGTGATGAAGGTATCGCGTTCCTTGGTTCACAAGGTGATATTTGGGATGCGCAGAAAGACATGCTGTGTGATACAACGGGTGCTATTGTTTCGCTATTACTTCTGAAACTTCAAGGGCGAGTTAGAGCTCAGTAGTTCGTGGATAGTCCGCTCAACTTCTTGCTTATAAGTTAATTAGTCGATTTAAATGCCACGACACAGAAACTGTGTCGTGGCATTTGTTCTTTTCTACTTCATAGTCACCTTGCCACCCACAAACTTGTAGGCTGGCGTACCTCGAACCAAGGTATCTCGCGCGAATTCAATCCCACATTCAGGGCACACACATGGCTCTTTAGTGAAATCTTCAACAATACGTTCCTTAAAACACTTCACGAGTGCACCTTTGCCACCTTTCCGATACTTAAAAAGTTGCGTTTTGCATTTCGCACAGAAAATCTGAACCGTTTGGGTCGGTTGTTTCTTGTTTGGTTTAGCCATAGAAGTTAATGATTGAACTCTTTATTTCTTAAGTTTAGGTGCGACAAGAACCAAGCTTATCCCGAGTAAAATAACGGTCGATGAGATAATAAATTGCATGGTGACTGGTTCGGAGAGTAACAAGACGCCACCGAGTGTCGCGATAACCGGCACAGAAAGCTGTGCAATGGATGCGACCACTGTATTCAGCTTTTTCACCACGTAATACCACAAACTATAACCCACACCAGAAGCCACCGAGCCCGATATAACCGCGTAAATCAAACCTTGCTCAGTGATAGAGACTTGAGGCATTGCATTAGGTATTACAACTAGAAGGCTTAAACCTGCAAGGATAACTAGAGAGCTAAATCCAAAGTTAGCGGTCGTCGATTGCAGTGCGTTTAAAGATTTCTTTCCTGCCAATGTGTAAATACCCCACCCAACTCCGGCCAGAGACATCAAGATGATAGAAACTAAGTCTGGTGCCTGTGTCGATTCAGTTGGCATTAACAAGTAAACAAGCCCTGCCACCGATAACAAACATCCGCCCCACTCAAGTAATGACATTCTGTTTCCAGAGAACAAGTGCGCGGCAATCATCGTAAATTGTACTGCGACAAACAACACCAGCGCACCAAGACCTGCGCCAAGCTTTAAGTAAGCGAATGAGAAGCCAAACATATACACAAGCAGTGACAATATTGATGTGAATTGAAACTGTGACTTTAGCTTTGTATATACCGATGTGCTGTTGTTTGCTAGCTCTTGCTTAGATTTTGATTTTGATTTTGATTGGGAAGATAAAGTGAATAAAATCAGAAGTGTAAGCGCACCAGACAAGATGCGCACGATCGAAAAGCTCAAAGGATCAATCGTTTGATCCATTAAAGCCCAGCGACACAAAACTGAATTAGCAGCAAAGGCCACCAGCGTAATAAATGTAACCATCACAGTTTGCATCGTTTTGTCCTAATTGAGTTGTTTGGTCCTAATAAGTGTTCTTGGGTTTCAATCAACGTTAGATTTCAATCAACGTCAGGCTTCACCCAAACTTGGCTAAAGTCGAACCAGCCTAATGCATTACATTTTGCGTTCTGCAACGTACCACATTGATCTTTGTTAACGCCCAACCAACAGTGGAACATCGGAATTAACTGATTGCTTTGCACCAGTTGCTTACCGAGTTGCCTTGCTGGGAATTGATCGAATTCGCCTGAACGCCAACGATCAATCATGTGACACCATTGGTCGAAGTCTTCAGCTGGGCTAGATTCATCAAGAAAACTGTAGTCCATTAACCAGCCGGCCAATGCATCGTCTCTGTTGTTAGCGATACCCATAGGATTAATCCAAATATCAACATTATCGGCGTGTGGAGGATCGGTTTCGTAACCGATAAGCTCAACATCGACATTATATTGCTTCAACACGGTGACAATCGCTTTGGCAAGTGTTGGGAACATCGGGTGTTGGCATTGGTACGCCAATCTAATGGTTGGTTTCGCATTTGCTGGTGGACAGACCGGCGTGTTTAACTTTATGTCATACCAACCAGGTTTTATCCCATAGGCGTGTAGAACGCCCAAATCGATGACGGTCTCTTTTGGGATATGAACAAACAGATCAGCTGCATTCAATGCGTTAGACAAAAACTCCGCCCATGCGGGATCTTGTGCGATGCCCTTCTTTCTATTCAACAGTAAATACGTACAGCCGGGATCAAGCTCTACTTCATCACTATCACCACGGTCGGCCATTACCGGTTTCGAAAGACTTGGGTAAACCATAGAAGAATACGCCTCATCAACCACCCAAACCTCAACGCGATCAATCAACGGCCTGAAACCAAAGTATCCGTTGAAAGCCGTTAGTACGAGTTGCTTCTCATCGTTCTTCTCAATGCGATACGGCCCCGTACCAATTGGTCGAATATCGTAGTCTTCGCCACGTAAAATCATCGGCAAAGTGACCTTAGCGACCGACTCCGTAAGCGCGAGTGGGAAATACTTATCTGGGCGCGTTAAGAAGACATCGACCACGCAATTTGCGGGTGAAGAGACATCTTTAATATGCGAGAACAAATTGAGTGGTTCGAGCGCAAGAAGCGTGTCGACAACATGATTCGTTAATAGAGGCTCGCCGTTATGAAAACGGACACCCGGCCTTAAGAAGAATCGCCATTGATAATCACTGATTTTTTGCCATGAATGAGCAAGATCGGGTTGTAACTGATCATTTTCATCCAATCGCGTTAACCCACTGAAGACTTGGCAGGCAATGTGCTGCTCTGAACGTCGCATCGATTTTGTCGGGTTAAGCATTGAGAGCGGTCGGTAATAAGGCAAACGAATGACCTGCTCACCTTCTTGATATTGCACACCCAAATAGTTTTGAATAACCTGAGTAAGCTTGGCAGCATTGTGGTCAAGCACTGACAGCGCCTGACCAATTTTACCTTCCTGTAAGTACCGCCTCGCTAAGTTTTCACTGACATCGCAACGATTCTGCTTAAAGATAAGTTGAGATAACTTACCTCGGCCTGCCGCCGGTAACCATTCTACCCAGCCTTGTTCTTCAAGTTTGTTGAGTACCATTCTTGCATTACGACGCGTACAACAGAGTACATCTGTTATGTCATCGAGCTGAACATCAGAATCTTTACCATCGAAGTATTCAAACAGGGTTTCAAATTGAACGCGAAGTCTTGGGCTGCTCATAAAGAGGAAAACTTATTCAAAGGACATTGAATTCAGTTTCCCTATTTTAAGACGTAAAATCAATCTTACTGACGTGTTTTTATTGCGAATTATTGGGTATGACGTCCCAAGATGTTATTCAAACAGAATGGCTAAGTACTTTTGCAGCATACGGTTACATCACATCGCAGCCGATTTCATTAGCGATGTCACGAAGCTGTTGTTCATTATCTAATTTAATTGACCACTTGCACTCAGAGCCATTCGCCGAAATGACATTTGCCCCTTTTCCAATTAATTGAATCGCATCAACTTGTGCTTGCAGCGTGACTCTATGTTCACCATCTAAACGAACAACCAGCTCATGTGCGGTTGCGATAACTTTTCCACTTTTAAACGTTATGACCATCGGTTTCTCTAGCTACTTCTTTTAAATACAAATTACTATTTTCTAAATAGAACACAGTTAACTGCTGCCTACTCTATTATCGCTTATGTTTCTTCACGGCAATCGTTAATCGACTCGTACAAACTAAGCGTTGACGCTCGTCAGTGATATTGATTTGCCACACTTGGGTAGAGACACCAAGGTGAATAGGTTCAGCAGTACCGATAACATGCCCTTCACGCATTGATCTTACGTGATTCGCGTTGATATCCAATCCAACGCAATAGTAGCCTTCTGGTACGCAGAAATTAGCCGCCAATGAGCCAAGCGTTTCAGCTAGCACAACCGATGCGCCGCCATGAAGCATGCCTAGTGGTTGGTGCGTAAAATGACAAACCGGCATGGTTGCCACTAAGGAATTGTCGTTTACTTCTGTGTAAACAATGTTGAGATGCTCAATTAAGGTGTTTTTTGAGGTCGCGTTGAAGGTATCTAGGTCAACGGGCTTTTTCCAAATACTCATATGGGTTCCTTAATTATTGACTTTATTAGTGCGTGAATCGCTTTATTAGTAAGTGAATAGCTTCATTATCGTTAATAGTGATCTTAACGATAACCATGTTTTTAAATACAATACTTATCTTACAGCTCTTAGTTATTACGCAAGTTGATGTTAACATGCATAAAAACCGAATACACAGAGGATATTGTATGACGTCATGGATGAAGTTTGCCTCGCTTCTCACACTTGCAGGCCTAACCGCATGTAGCGCTTCCCCGACAGGAAGAAACCAATTACTGCTTTTTTCTGATCAAGACATGTCTCAACTTGGGGCACAATCTTTTGAACAAATGAAGAAAGAACAGCCAATAAGTAAAGACGCGAAAACAAACGCTTATGTACAGTGCGTTGCAAAGAGCATTACTCAACATATTCCAAAACAAGGCTTTAGTGAATGGGAAGTTGTTGTTTTTGATAGCGACCAAGTGAATGCCTTTGCTTTGCCGGGTGGCAAAATTGGCGTATACACAGGGTTACTTAAGGTAGCGGTCAATCAAGACCAACTCGCAACGGTTATCGGACACGAAGTGGCTCACGTACTCGCTGACCACAGTAATGAGCGTCTATCTCAGTCTCAAATCGCTAATACTGGCTTATCTATTACTAGCGTCGCGTTAGGCGCATCAGAATACAAACAGTACCAAGGCATGACAATGGCTGCCTTAGGTTTAGGTGTTCAATATGGGGTTATTCTACCGTATGGCCGAACTCAGGAATCAGAAGCCGATGTTGTTGGTTTAGAATATATGGCTCAGGCAGGGTTCGATCCTAAACAGAGCGTCGACTTGTGGCAAAACATGGCGAAAGCATCAGGTGGTAGCCAACCGCCAGAATTGCTGTCTACGCACCCTTCCCACAGTACGCGAATCAAAGATCTACAGGCGACGATAAAAACGTTACCTCAATCGGGTTCATCAAGACCAAATTGCAAAGCGTAATTTTACATTTTTTTAGACGCTAAACTTCGAATACAAAAATGCCCTATCCATATTGGTTAGGGCATTTTTTGGTTTTTGATTCTTGTTAAGTGCCAAGAATTTGCAATGGTAGGCTTAATAACTGATCACCAGTAGATGCAAAATACCAGATAACACCGATCAAACTGCTCACTAGACCCACATACCAAACAAACGACACGACTTGACCGTATTTGTCTAATGGCAACAAGTGACTGTGGTGACGCCCTTTCCATTCGAATAGTATTTCCACACTGCCCATAATCAATAAGAAGCCAAACAGGGTCAAATTCAACTGATAACTCAGTACCACGCCAGCAATAGCGGCTGCAACACACAGCACAATACCAAGCACACTGTTCATCGAGAAACTGATACTTTTTAGTACATGTCCGCCATCGAGAGGCAAAATTGGTAATAGATTAAATAAGTTTAATAACGCGTTAAATACCGCAAGCCCAGCGAAGAACATTTCGCCAGTCGCCCAGTACAACACCATAAATATCAACGACAATATCAAGCCAAACAATGGTCCCATGATCGAGATAACCACATCTTGCCAGCGCGTATTGATCTTTTCGTCGGATAACGCCAAGCCACCAAGGAACGGTATCAAATAGATGCCTTTGGTCTTCATTCCAAAGTATTTCATTGCTCTGATGTGGCCATATTCATGGAACATTAAACAAGCGATCAAGGCTAAAGCGAACTGAATTGAAAATAGCCATGAGTAAGCAGCTAAACTCGCAGAGGCAAGTACCACCTTGATTAATTTGGCACTCTTAAGGGCTTTCATTCCCAGCGAAACTAACCCGATTAAGCTAAAACGCTTCTCTGGTTTTGGTGCGACAACCGGGGTTTGTTGCTCGATATCTTTAGTATTGCGATTGCCTTCGGTAACGGTTTGGCCATTCACGGTCGCTTTATAGGTCATCTCAAACGGTTGCCACTGAACGGTCGCCTCAACGTTACACTGCAACGTTTCTTCACCTGCACGCAGAGTAAATGCATGCGTTCGAGCGTCATCTTGATCTGTGGTTGCGTCTAATTGGGACACCAAAGTATTGTCCCAATACAACTGTTGCCACCCTGCCATTGACCCCTCTAAACGAAGTGGTTTTCCAAGAAACTCTATCGCGAGTAATTCCAAACTTTAATTCCAATTTAATGACTATCAATATGAATCGATATTATGCCGATTTAGCGATTAACGGTAAACACAAACAAAGTTGTTACATATTGAGCAGTTGAACACTATTTATACCAGCACCTAACATAAATATTCTGGTCACACCTCCAACCACCCATAAATCATTGATTGTAGTTATATTATTAGTGTTAGAGTGCTGCCCCTTAAAAATATTACCTCACAAAATGATAACTCATTCTTTGACTTTATATTAAACATGAATTTAACATGCCATTTACATTAGAGCTTAAACACCAACAACGCTCAGTGTGTTTTCAACAATAAGAATGAGATTTGATGCCCTAGGAGGGTCAAGGATGAAAACAATACAACGCTCTCTCGTTTCACTTTCTGTGCTATTTGCATGTAATTCACTTGCGGCTGGTTTCCAAGTTGCTGAGCACTCTGCCTCAGGTCTTGGTCGCGCATTTTCAGGTGAAGGTGCTGTAGCTGATAACGCGAGTGTACTAGCGAGAAACCCCGCCGCAATGACCCTATTTGATACAGCCCAATTTTCAGGCGCGGTTTCTATCGTTGATCCAGAGGTTAACGTATACGACGTTGATGCTAACGAGCATTCAAAAGATGTTGCGCCGTTGCAAGTAGTACCAGCTGCATATTACATCAGCCCAATCAACGATAAATGGGCTTGGGGTATCGGTATGTTCACCAATTATGGTGTTGCTACGGATTACCCTGATGACATCTCGGCAGGTGATATGGCTGGCGATACGTCGCTCCTATCTGTCAATCTAAATCCAAACATCGCATACCGTGTAAATAACTCGTTTAGCATCGGTGGTGGTCTAAATTTAGTTTACGCAGAAGCTGAGTTGACTCGCCATAAAGGCGAGCTTGCTAACTTTGTTGGTGGAAATTCATCTGACAAACTTATAGGCATGACCGGTGAAACATTTGCCTATGGTTGGAATGTTGGTGCGATGTATGAACTGAACGAAAACAATCGCTTTAGTATCGGTTACCGCTCCTCTGTTGACCTTGACTTTGATGACGGTGAATTCACCAGTTACGACTCAGGTAGGGCAACATCTCCAAAGGTTGATGGCCGCTTACAAATCGAGCTACCTGCAATCTTAGAGCTTTCTGCATTTCACCAACTTAACGAGCAATGGGCAATTCATTACGGTTGGCAACAAACTGATTGGAGTTCTTTCAAAGAGCTAAAAGCAACGAGTCCAGATTGTACCGATAACGGTGTGGCTGGCCAGTGCTTCTATAAACCAGAAAAATATGAAGACAACAATCGATATTCATTAGGTGCGACCTATAAACTAAACAGCAAGTGGACATTAAGAGCTGGTTACGCTTATGACGAACAAGCCGGTGAAGCAACGCTCAGTATCCCGGATAGTGACCGTATGTGGTACAGCGCTGGTTTCACTTATGCGTGGAGCGAAAACATGACTGTCGATGCCGGATTTGCGCTTGTAGTAAGTGATGAAGGTGAGTTCACAGAGACAAATGGTGCTCAGCAAGAAAGAACGTTCGAAGCCGAAGGTACCGCTTATCTTTCGTCAGTTCAGCTTAATTACACATTTAACTAAATCAGGGTCGCATCATGAAACGTAACTTTAAGATATCTCTATTATGTTCCGCGATTCTGCTAGCAGGTTGTGGTGACAATTCTGAAAGCTCGGGGACAAGCAACCAACAACTCGAAGCTTATTTAGAAACTTCTTTAGCAAGAGCTACAACGCAAAAAATGCTCTTGCAAGGCAGTAACGCATCTGTTCCTTTAAGTAATAACCTATTATTCGACTCTACAGATGGAACGTTAGCGATCCCTACTGGTGGAGACGAGAGCATTTCAAACCCAAAAGCAGCACTGAACTATGCCGATGGTTTTTCGACAAGCATGCCAATTTACATCGAGTTTGAAGGTGATGGTTTTGGTGATATCCCTGGAGTTGTTACTTCTGGAGTTACCTTGTTGAAGCTTTCAAAAAAGCTAACAGACACATCCACAGCGGCTCAAGTACCAACACCTGTTGCTAGCACTGAATACACAGTTTACAAAGTAGGCTCAAACCTAGCAATTACACCGAATACTCCTTTTGATGAGAAGTCTGAATATTTGCTTGTTATTACTGATGACGTTACAGATGTAAATGGTAACCCAGTAGGTACATCGCAAAGCTATGCGGCTCTCAAAACAGCAACGAAAACATACACCACCGGAGATCTAGCGAGTGCGCAAACTTTAATTAAAGGCCAAGAAGCAATAGCAGCTGCTGTCGGTGTTGACGCCAATAAAATTGTCTATTCAGCTTGGTTCACTACAACTTCCGTTGGCGATGTACTAGCCTCTACAGCATCGTTGATTGGTGGAATGATTGATGCTGGAGCCCCACTTTCGACTTATTGGAATGGCAGCGCGAACCCAAATAGTATCGATCTGTCAAACGCTTATAATCTTAGCCTAGATTCTTCATCAACAGTTCCGTTTGCCACAGCAATCGCTGCCGATGCAAACTTCAAGAAATATCTCGGAGATGATGACGCTACAGAAACTGCGACCTTAATTGGCGGAATAAACCTCCTCTACTCTAATGGTGGTATCAGTACTACAACTGTAAATGTGACTAAAGGTACCATTCAGCTTCCTTATTTCTTGGAAACAGATCCAAGTAAGTTTTCTGTTACACCATTTGCCTCAGCGTTGGACAGTTTAGCTGTTATCAAAAGCGCACTAACTGATAGCTCTACAAGTTCTTTCGTTGGTGGAGAGTTGGTTAAATTAGGATTAGACCCAACAAACCTTAGCGCAGCTGATGTCACGACTTTAATGGGAAAAACACTCACAAAGGACGCAAGTGGAACAGCTCTAGATAGTGATCGCATTGTCACTCAGTATTCACCAATACCACAAATTAAATCACTTGAAGCTGTTGATGTGCTTTTGTTTACACCCACAACTGGCACGCCTTCAGGTGTAGTCATTTATCAGCACGGTATTACCTCTGTAAAAGAAAACGCGTATGCATTCGCTGCTAATTTAACGGCCGAGGGTCTTGCAGTGATAGCGATTGATCACCCTATTCATGGCTCGCGTTCGCTTGCTGGCGGTGCTATATCAACTAACGATAATGCACTGTACTACTTGAATCTAAGTGCTTTGCCTGTTGCCCGCGACAATATTCGTCAAAGTGCGCTTGATGTAATAGGTCTTCGTATGGCACTTGAAAAAGTGGGTAATGATTTTACTGGTACACCATTAGCCGGAGTTGATGTAAAAGACACAACCGTTAAGTTTATGGGCCACTCATTGGGTGGCATTACCGGATTTACTTCTGTTGCTACATCAGAAATTGCTGGCACACATAAATTTAGCTCGGCGGTATATGCTAATTCAGGTGGACACATTGCTGAATTGTTGTTCGCATCGGAAACCTTTGGCCCTGAAATTAAACATAACTTGGCTAAACAGCTGAATACGGCTTACAAGGATTCAGTCGCGACAGCTTGTGCAACCAACAACATTAAAGATGGTGATTGTTACACCGCTTTTGCTACTGGAAACCCAACCAGCGCTGCAGCTATTGAAACTGAGTTAGTTGCATTTAAAGTCGCCGCTCAAACCCTTATTGACACTGTCGATCCACATTCACTAGCAAACACTGAGGATCTGTCATCATTCAGATCTAGCTACCCAACGTTGTTGATCCAGTCGCAAAATGACAAAACGGTCCCTAATACCGGAATTGCGACATCTTTCACGGCTTCATTTGTTGGTTCTGAAGGCTTAGATACAACGTTAGGGTTGAGCGACTCTACAAAAGCGAGTCCTTCAATTGGAAACCGTGTGTTTGTTCAGTATAACGAAACGGCTAAGCACTCTACAATCATTGGACCACAAGCAGACCTTTCTGATGCCTCTCATACCCTATCAATGAGAACTCAAGTAACTGATTTCTTGAAGTCGGATAGCCTTGATACAGCAGCACCGAGTGCACTATTGGAGTAACTCAAACTTAAGTACCTTTTAATGAAACCAAATGCCAGCCTAACCGCTGGCATTTTTGTATCTATCGACATCCCATCGTCCCTAGTTAACCGTTTGCATAGAACCTTAAAACACAAATGGTTGATCTCAGCTAAAATTAATCAAGACAGAATACCGTACGACCTCTTTCTTTATTGCAAATAAAGTGGATAATAGCCCCGTAATTTAATACCTAATAAATGTGAGTCCATTATGTCTTCTGAAGCTACGATGCTAGAACGCTGCCAATCTAAATGTGAACTATGTGGTTCTGATTCTTCTCTTACTGCATACGCAGTACCGCCACACAGCCACGTAACAGTGGATCACGGCATCATGGTATGTGACAAATGCCTTGGTGAGATTGACGATCCAAAAGATATCAACCACTGGCGTTGCCTAAGCGACAGCATGTGGAGCCAAGAAGCGCCAGTTCAAGTAATGGCATGGCGTCAACTTACTCGTCTGAATTCTGAAAGCTGGGCTCAAGACGCGCTAGACATGATGTACCTTGAAGAAGAAACATCAGTTTGGGCACAAATCGGCATGTCTGCTGATGACAAGCCTCTTGATGTGAACGGCGTTGAACTTAAAAAAGGTGACGACGTAACAGTAATCAAAGACCTGCCAATCAAAGGTACTAACCAAGTGATTAAGCAAGGTACTGTTATCCGTGGCATCAGCGTTGGTGACGATCCTAAGCTTGTTTCTGGTAAAACAAACGGCGGTCAATCAATGTACGTAATCGCTGAGTTCTGCCGTAAGAAGTAATTCTTCTCTTAGCTGAACAAAATCTAAAAGGCGCTAATGAATAATTAGCGCCTTTTTTAATATCTCCAATTTTCACGACTTAAAACTATCAATAAGTTGCTCGCGGTACTCTTTAATAACAGACACCAAAGAGCCTTTGATACCACTGACTTGCTTCGAGTGCGGGCACCACAACGCGAATCCAAATTTGAATCCTTCCACCATTTGCGCAGAGTGAATGGGCTCTATTGAATGTTTTGAAAATTCAGAGTCGGTAAAAAAAGCCTTAGGAAGAAGTGCCCATCCAAAACCCTCTTCAAGCATTTTGATCATTAACGAAAGCTGATCGAGCTCTTCATAGTCAGAGCTCACAATAATCTTTTCAGACATCCCTTCATCAATCAGAGACTTCAATACGAACTGTTTTGAGTTCCTTAGTGCCACTAATACTTCATCTTTATTTATATGTGAGAGCGCTCCCCCTTTTTGTCCGAATGGGTAGAACTCGAAATGTCCAAGGAAAGTAGAATCAAAACTGTGCATCGCTCGGCTATTGTGAGCATTCACAAGTCCAAAGTGATATTCCCCACTTTGTATTCCTTGTTTAATTTCGTTCTTATTCCTAACCAGAAAGTTCACTCGCATCATTGGGAAATCGTGTTTAAGTCGTTTTCGTATATCGACCAAAACACGTTGTGGAACGAAACTAGAATACGCGATTGTTATTTTCTCTAACCCACCATAAGAGAGGCTCAACGCCACTTTGTCAAAAGTACGAGCTTGCTCAATCGTCTGTTTTGCATAGTGATAAAGGAGGTGCCCGTCCTCCGTTGGTTCAACAGAGCGCCCGACCCTTTCAAAAAGATTCACTGCAAGGTGATCTTCCAAGTTTGTAATCACCTGACCCACGGTCGTTCTGTGCTTGTTAAGCTTTACCGCCGCCTTGCTAAATGACCGCTGTTCATAGACAGTCACAAACGCGAGAAGTTGTTCAATACTAAAGTTCATTTTAATGCACTTACTTTCTTGGTCATGCATACGAGATAGAAAAATATCTACTGCATCAGAATTAATAATGATAAAAAGACTGAACAAACGTGAATACTGATTTGTACCTTTGCTGCCTGTCCTTCCTAGTATATACCTAAACCTGTCTGTATTTGATGGATCTGATCCTCTATATACGATTATTAACATCACCGCATTTCCTTTATCGTTACCTTCTTAAAACGATAGAGACAGACCCATGAACACAATGCCACATGAACTCGTGTGGGGTGAGATCTACTTCCCTCCTTTGCTATTGGTTATCGCGTTAGCTTATGTATTGACGATATTGACTGGCTCAATCGCGACAAAACTTGGGCTACATAAATATGTCGCTTTTCCTGCAATTGCCGAATTAAGCCTAATCGTGATTTTCGTCGGCGTTATCGGTCAATTCATTACCATCTTCTGAGGCATTCACCTTGATTAAACGTTATCTCATCACGCTACTACTGGTCGTTGCCGCAAGCTCTGTGGTTTATAGCTATTACCAATCTTATTCGAGTAATCCCTGGACTAGAGATGGTCAGGTCAGCGCATACATAGTTTCTATTACCCCTCGAGTCACCGGGCAAGTAACTAAAGTCCATATTGAAGACAACTCACAGGTAGTTAAAGGGGATCTCCTGTTTGAGATCGACCCAAGTATTTATCAAGCGGCCTACAATAAAGCACTCGCGACACAGAAACAGGCTCGCGCGCTCTTAGCAAAAGCTAAAAACGAAGAGCAACGCGCGTTGAACTTAGAAAAAAGAACGCCTGGCGCGCTGCCAGTGCTGACCTTGAATAACCTGAACAACGCGGTTGAGACGAATGCAGCTAACGTTGCACTAGCAAAGGCCAATGTTGAAGAGGCACATTTAAATCTCAAATACACCAAGGTTTACGCTCCAACGAATGGCTTCATCACGAACTTAAACCTACGAGAAGGCTCTCAAGTTGTCGCCAATACACCGGTAGTTGCATTGATCGATCAAGACAGTTTCTGGATCGAAGGCTATTTCAAAGAAACTGATCTGGTGAATGTTGGCCCTAACGACAAAGCGCTTGTCACTCTTATGATGCACAACAATATTCAATTGGAAGGCCATATCAAAAGCATTGGCTTTGGTATTGCAACACAAGACGGCAGCACAGGTAATGATCTTCTTCCTAACGTGAACCCAAACTTTCAATGGATTCGCCTCGCTCAGCGTATACCAATTAAAGTAGTACTCGATAACGTGCCTGAAGACTTGCAACTTCGTGTCGGCATGACAGCTTCAATCAAAATAATCAAATAGTTGGATGGCATTTATGTTCAGTGCATCGACCAAAGAAGCAATTAAGGCTTCTCTCGCGATTGTTATCTCTATCTGCCTTGCTTTGTGGTTTCAGTGGGAAAAACCTTATTGGGCGGCAATTGCGGTTGCTGTCATGGCATTGAACGAGAGTTTTGCCCATTCAATAAACAAAGGCCATAACCGATTAATGGGAACCTTGTTAGGGACTGGTTATGCCTTTTTCTTGATTGCGATGTTTTCTCAGGACCGCTTTCTATTTCTGATGTTTTTCACCTTATTTCTCGGTACATGCATCTTCATGTCGAGTGATGAAAAATACGGTTATGTCTTTTCAATAGGCTTTGCGGTTTGCTCCATCATCTCTTGTATGGGTGGATTCGATAACCAAATTACATTCTATTTTGCAGTGCTTCGAATACAAGAAACTCTATTAGGTGTTATCACCTTCTCGATTGTTTATCGTCTGATCTGGCCTGTAAACACTGAGCAGAACTTTGTACAACGATTTGAAACAAGCAGAGAAACGGCGATAACAGCAATGAGCGATACCAACAACCTTGATATAGAAGCCTTAGAGTCCAATACCGCTAATATTGAAAAGCTCTATCAACTGTTGGATTTGCCGCTCGCTGGGAGTTATCACCTAAAAGAAAATATTCACGCATGGCGTTTACGAATCAACGAAATGGCGCATATTCAAGAGCGTCTGCTTGAACTCGCCTCGGATGAACTTACTCAACCTATTGATTGGCCAATTCTCACAGAAAAACTGGAAAAACTAGAGTTAATGGCGCCACACTTGTCATTGATTAATGATGTGCCGTTTGTGAAGAGTGAGAAGAAAAACGTTCCTTGGCACCATGAGCACCGTACCTTTGTTCAACACCTGGATGAAGATGGGAGAAAAGTCTTACAAGGAGTCTCGATGTTCGTAACGTCGCTACTGGTTTGGATATATCTACCTGTGCCGGGTGGTTTTATTTTTCCGATGATTGCAGGCGTATTTTCTTCCATGTTGCCGACGATGCCACCAAGTGTAATCAAAGATGCGTTTTTCGGGTTGATAGGCACAGGTACCATTATTTTACTTCAATACATCTTTATCATGCCGATGATGACTGAGTTGTGGCAATTGGCATTGTTCTATTTCATTAATAGCATGGCGATATGGAAAGTGTTCGCAACGCCTAAACTTATGGTGCACCGAATACTTGGCATTAACCTGCTGGTCGTACTGACGTCTGGCGCGCTTAATCTAACACCGGTTTATCAGATTCAAACACCATTACTGATGTTAACCACACTGCTCATCATTTTGATGATCGGCAAATTATTTACTGACCTCTTTAGAGTCAAGAGTGTCGTTTAATCTCGTTACGCGGATTCGCTAAACTGGGCTAAAAACAAAAAAGGCGCAATTAAGCGCCTTTAAAAATTCTATTTTTTACTGACTCAATATCAGTTGTTTCTCAACCAAACATCTTGGTTTTTAGGTGCTTTCTTCTTTTTCTTCTTGCCAGTGCCAGCCGGTGGCGCAACGGGTTTTAGTGCAGCAACAAGTTCAGCGGTTGCCTCTTCATCCACTTCAAAACCTTCAATTTGCTCACGCTCAAGACGGATTTTGTTCTTCTTTTCAATGATTGTGAAGTGATGGTAATCTTCATGGTCGATCAAAGACAGCGCTAGACCAACCTCACCCGCACGACCACTTCGGCCAATACGGTGCATGTAGTCTGATGGGCTACGCGGTAGGTCAAAGTTGATTACTACTGGTAGCTTTTCGATATCCAGACCACGTGCCGCGATGTCTGTCGCGATAAGAACGTCAATCTCGCCAGATTTAAAATCTTCAAGAATACGAGTACGTGAACCCTGCCCTTTATCACCGTGGAATACTTCTGCGATGATACCGCGCTTGTAAAGCTTGTCTGCAAGGTGCTCACAGCTGTTCTTCGCGTTTACGAAGATAAGAGCTTGGCGCCATTCGTGCTGTTGAATCAGGTGCGCTAACAATGCTGTCTTACGACCTTTTTCTACTTCGAATACACGCTGAACCAATGTGCTCGCATTAGCACTTTGAAGTTGAACTTCAATTGGATCATTCAGTAGTTCGTGAGTCAGCGTTTTAACTTGCTCGGGGAAAGTCGCAGAGAACAACAAGGTTTGTTTTTTGCTTGGTAGAAGTTTCAAGATCGCGTCTAGTTCTTCTGTAAAACCAAGGCTTAACATTCGGTCAGCTTCATCAAGCACTAACGTTTTTACTTTATCTAGCTTGATAGCATTGCTTGAGATCAGATCAAGCAGACGACCCGGTGTTGCCACCAAGATATCAGTGCCTCCACGTAGCGCTTGCATCTGAGTGTTTACCGATACACCACCAAATACACAAACCGTTTTCATCGCACCATTGAAGTGTACTGCGTAAGACTTAACGCTGTCAGCCACTTGCTTAGCAAGTTCACGTGTAGGCACCAAGATAAGACCAGACACAAAGTTACCTTTGCCTGATCTGCGGTCTAAAGGTGCATCTTCATGGATTTGTTGTAACAGCGGCAGTGCAAATGCTGCAGTTTTACCTGAACCCGTATTTGCACCTGCAATTAGGTCGCGTCCTGCTAACACACTTGGAATAACTTGCGCTTGGATAGGCGTTGGCTGTTGGTATTCAAGCTCTGTTAAACGAGCCATCAAAGGAGAGATTAAGCCAAGATCAGAGAAGTTGGTTGGTGTTGTGGTGTTAGTCATTAATTGCAGGAACTCAAAGCTAAAATAATAGCGCGCTATATTAACGTATTTCAGCAGTATTACGTAACTAAATCGCCCCTTTCTCCCGTGTTTCAGCGATTAAGCCCCTCTAAAACACATCCAGATATCAAGTTATCGCAAATTTAGTTAAGCCACCCTGCTACCGTTTGCTCTGGCGTGTACGAGTTGAGCTCGGTTAACCAAACGGCTACTGCATCTGGCTTAGCGACTAGTGGCTCGAAATCGATATTGAATTGCCAATCAGACTCACCACGTTGATAGCCGTCGTAAACCACGACAAAATCGTGCTCAAGTTTCTTACCTCTGTTCTCGCCCCCTTTAACGCTGGTGACTTCGTTCATCGCCAACAAGGCAATATGAGCGACATAATCCCCTTTGCCTTCGTAACTCACGCTGAACGTATCGCCTTTATGGTTCACTGTTAATTTGGGATTAGTTTGTTGTTGGAGCGAAGGCAACGTTCTGTCTAGCCAATTAAAGTAACCACGCCACTCTTTTCCATCGACAACAAAGCCCGGTGTATAAACGCCACTTGTTACCCCATAAGCTTTGTATAAACGCTGCTTCTGACTGAATGCCTTGCTGGCGAACTTGTCTCCCCAGCCTAAGTAGTCCCAGTAGTCTACGTGATAAGCAAGCGGTATGACCTCGGTCCAAAGTTTTGGATGATCTGCAAAAGTACTAAGGTACGTGTCAGCAGGCGGACAACTAGAACAACCTTCAGAGGTAAACAGCTCAATAACCTGAGCAGGCTGGCCTTCGTTACTCCACGTTTGTGCAAACGACACAGAAGAATGGGCGCCGATTGGCAAGGCAAGTAAACAGAGTTTAATCAATGATGAATTGCGTGTGGCGTGTGACATACCATGATCCTTGTACAAAGCGAATTTACTGGCGCTCAAATACAGACCGTTATGCCTAAGTATTTCTTTCAGGTGATGAGTTTATTTCAGGTGCTGGGTTTATTTCAGATAGACAGCTTGTTTTAGATGCACAGCTTGTTTCAGATACAAAAACGCCAGCTTTAGCAGCTGGCGTTTTTTAAATTCTATATTTTTACATGTTAACGCAGAGATTAACGGTTGATACCGATATCGCGTTGCATGTGACCAGATAGGTCGCTTGCGTAGTAACTACGTGGAGAGTTGTCTACGAAAAGAATATCGAAAATGTGTGCAATCAATCCTTTGATGTTAACCGAGTAGGTCTTCTTATCCATAGAGTTAGGAACAGCGATAGTATTCATTTGCATTGCTTGAGCCATGATTGCCTCTCTATAAATTTGTTTATGTGGTTCGCTCTGATGACAAGAATAATAGGTGATCTTTTGCAGGTTAAAAAATGACTAAAATTAGAAATTCAGATTAGTTTTTCTAATAAAACAAACCATTAACAACACCTCGAAATACATATTCACGCTTGATGAGTAAAAATTCACAACAGTGGCTAAATCATGCATTTAGTACAAATAACCCTCAAACAACAGTGGTCAATGTCACAAAAAATTTACATAAATAAATTTCAAGCTTCATTGACCACCTAATCCTTACCGAGTTTTCGATAAGTTATTTTTGTTTTAATTTACTTGTTCAATGTCTGGCTTCTTCGCATAAATCGACGCTATAACCGCAATCGTCATAGTAGAAATCAGAACAGCTAGTGACCAATACGTTGGGATAGCCCACTCACTGTCAACCAATAGCATTTTCACACCAATGAACACCATGATGAATGCCAGTGCTGGCTTCAAGTAGATGAACTTATCCATCATGCCTTGCAGAACAAAGTACAAAGAACGAAGGCCAAGCAATGCAAATACGTTTGCAGCCAGTACTAAGAATGGCTCTCGCGTAACGGCGAAAATTGCAGGAATAGAATCCAGTGCAAACATCACATCCATCACTGCGATCGCACCGATGACCAACATCATTGGAGTGAATGCCCATTTAGCACCCTGTTTAACCATTAATGCAGGGCCATGGAAATCCTCTGTTACCGGCATCACTTTACGAAGTAGCTTTTCAGGCAATGTATTCACACTCTCTTCTTCGCCCTTGTCTAATGCCAGCTTAATACCCGTACCAATCAGGAACGCAGCGAACACGTAAAGTACCCAGTGGTATTCCGCCAATAGCTGTGCGCCTAGTGCGATCATAATTGCACGAAGCACCAATGCACCAATTACCCCCCAAAGAAGCGCACGAGGTCTTAGATGTTCAGGAACTTGGTACTGAGCAAAGATCATCGCGAAAACAAACAAGTTGTCCACGCTCAATGATTTTTCTAGCAAGTAACCGGTAATGAATGACACGGTTGCTTTTTGGGCTGTGTATTCACTATTCGGCGCATAGATGTCCCAAAAAAGGTAAATGGAACCAGCAAATAAAAACGCGAGCACAAACCAGAAAACGCTCCAAATTGCCGCTTTCTTGATGGTTACACTACCACCACGAGTCTGATAGATATCAATAGAGACGAGAATGACTGTCAGCAGGAAAAAGCCCGCATAAGTCGTCATGATTGGCGATGAAAAAAAGGATTCACTATTTGTAGATAATAGAGATTGAGTTGAGTTCATTATTCCTCCGGGCGGAAGAACTGTACAAAGACCTTCCGCAAACAAAACTATCAAGTTCCACGATGGATCTTGATTGTGATTGCGTTGGTCTCGTTGAAGTGAAATATGGGATTTCACCTTTACATACCGGATAGACTCTTGGCCTAACGAGATGACGATATGTAAACTTGCGCTAACTACTCCCCAAACGCGTGGATAATATTCCTCTATCTTTGTTTCGTCTAGAAAAATTTTCGGAAATAAATAAAAAAGGAGCAAAACGCTCCTCATTTATTTCTATAGGCTTGTCAAAACGACATTCGTATTGATTCTGGGAATACTACTGAGAGGATTAACCCCTATTACCGTTACTCATGATACAAATCCGTTACTCAATGATGCGAATAACGAACGAGTCTTGTACGCGCTTTGTCTGACAGTTCACTTCAAGGCACGCTACGTTATAAACCTGCAGCGGGTACCAAGTACACTAACGCAGACCAAACCGATACCCAACCAACCACTGCTACCGCATCTAACCAATCTTTCTTATCCATGCTTATCTCCACAAGAAGGCGACCTGCAGGAATAAAGCATAAACAATGCCAAATTTATAAATAGACGAAACTAATAACACCAATCAAAAGCATTACCTGTACCTATCTAAAACACTCCAAACAATTCAGCGGCTCGTTGTGTTGCAGCGACTCTGGGTGGTCTTGTAGAAACTCGATAAAACAGTCTGCCATCGAGTCGGTCGTGACCATGCCATCACCTATCATATCCAAGACGGCGTTATAGCCCTCTTTTCCTTTCATGGTATAGGCTGACGACGCGCCACGGTAAAGACGGTAGCGAGAAACAGTCTGCCATCCCAATTCATCAGAGTGGATTTCTAGATGATGAATCCTGTGTCCCAAAGGCGCTTCTTTGTGGTAACAAAACCTCAGGTTATGCGTATAAGGGAAGCTGCCTGAACCTGTCCCTACAACGCCATTATCCAATGCATTGTTGATTGCACCTTCAAGCATGCCTGCGATCGTTTCACCTTTTACTTCATACACACCAATGGGTACGGCAAACGGTAGTAGTTTTCCGGCAATATCGGCAACAGAAACATCGCCGCTATTCAGTGAATTTCTAACACCACCTGCGTTGTGAATAGCAAAGTCAACGTGATGCCCTTTCTTGTTCATTAGATGGTGAAATGATTGAGCAACCAACGGCGCGAGTTGGCTCGGGCCTTTATCATCTGGAATACGTACATGGCGAAGTTTTGTGTCTGCATGAGCAATCACTTGTTGCTGAAGCTTTCGAACTCGCGGCTGGTATTTATCCGTCAGAATACTCTGAAGTTCCGGATCTTTCTTACATACCGCAATATTGGGGTGGTTGTTCAAAAACTCACACGCCATATTATGAGCGTCGTCTTGCCCGACTTCACTTAGCTTTGCATCTATAAACAGTCGACGGCCTAACAGCAGCTCGTTCTTACCGTTGAAGTGAGTCACTTTGCCTTCAGCATCGAACTCGATTTCGCTGTGTCCTAGGCTCATGGCGTGGAAACCCGCTTGCACAACATAGGTGTCACCGACTTTTACGCCGTAATCATCATCTTTAACTAAGCCAATATCAGAGAAATCACCTTGTAAGCGATGACTATGACCACCAACAATGACGCCAATACCTGTTACGTTGGCTGCTAACTCTAAATCAGCTTCGTAACCAAGATGGCTAAGTAACACAATCTTGTTGATACCAGCTTTATGAATCTGCTCAATGGTCGCTTTTGCTGTTTCTAAAGCATTTTCAAATGGTGTATCGATATCTGGATTAGCAATGCCTGCCATCTTGTCGATGCTTAAGCCGAATATTGCAACCTTCTCGCCATCAAACTCTTTCGTTATAAAAGAAGCACTTCGCGTTTCAGTCAGATAAGGCTTAACAATTTCGTTGTCCGCTAAGGTATGAGTTTTATTGATATCCTCATTCGATAGATTCCAGTTACCGGCCAACAGTGGGAATTTGATTCTTTTAGCGAAAATCGCAACGGGCTCATTACCCATGTCTAGCTCGTGATTGCCGAGCGTCATGGCATCTATATTAAGGGCATTCAACAAATCGGCGTTGGCTTTTCCCTTGAATAAAGAAAAGTACAAAGTGCCCTGGAAGCAGTCACCAGCATGCAGGAACAGGGTTCCAACCTTCTGACGCTGGGCATCTTGTTCTATTTGTTTGAAGCGTGTTGAAATTCGAGCAAAGCCACCAGTACTGACATAAGGTTCAATGATGTGGTTGTTCATTTTAAGTGATAGCTGTAACGAGGTTGGTTCAAAGTATGAGTGGGTGTCGTTGATGTGTGCCAACACTATTTTTGTCGGCTTATTCTTTTTAGTCATATTTTCTTCTCTCTTTGTCCCTTCATACTAGGTCGAGAATCATGACAGAATCGTGAATTTTATGAAACTGCACTGCAAAAAAATTCTCGAGATAGATCAAAAATCCTATTTTGATCCGTATAAATAAACAACGGGTTTTGTGACAGGTGAGCATACCGGATTGGTATTTTTCGATTATGATTAAAGATATCTGTTAGCTTTCAAACAATTAGCAGAGCCTTCCGTAAGGAGTAAGCCTATGCAACTAGAAAGAATCGAGATTTCTGGCTTTCGAGGTATCAAGCGCATGTCACTCGCGTTTGACGAGCTAACCACGCTTATTGGTGAAAATACCTGGGGTAAGTCTTCATTATTGGATGCCCTTTCCGTCGTTCTGCCCTCAGACGGTGTGCCATATCACTTCGAAATGACTGATTTTCATGTCGATTACTCGGTTTCACATCCACAGTCTCAACATCTTCAAATTGTTCTCGCATTAAAAGCCAATGACAAGAGCGAACTCAACGCTGGTCGTTATCGCAAGCTTAAACCTATATGGGTTCAAGACGAATTTGGCGTCTATCGTATCTATTATCGAATCAGTGCCACATTAGAACAATATGAAACGACCACAAACTACGCATTCTTAGGTTTAGACGGTAATCCGCTCAAACTCCATCACTCAGAAAAGCTCGCTCAAGAATTAATGACCTTACATCCTGTGATCCGTTTACGAGACGCTAGGCACTTTGATCGCCCTTTCAACGGAAATTCACTCAACCACAATGCTCACCTGCCGACTAATGTTCATGCTAATAACGGTCACGCTAACAATGCAAACGGAAATGGGAACAACAATCCAAATAACGGGCATGGGAACGGACATAATCACACAACCAATGGTCATGGCACGAATGGAAACGCCAGCAATGGCAATGGCCGTCAGGCAAGAATAGAAAAGCGGATCGACAACACCTGCCGCCGTCTTATGGCGATACCCGGACATGTTAATAAAGGTGAAATGCGCAGTAGTCTTGAGTCAATGCAAAGCTTAATAGAACACTACTTCTCATTTAAGAGTGTCTCACGCAAGAACCCGAGAAAACCGCGTGACGGGCTACTGTACTCAGCTGGAGCGAACGACAAGAGCATTCATCAATTGGTCGAGGAGACCAAGAATAAACAAACTCGGCTGTTATTCATGGGGTTACTTAACGCTTATCTACAGGCCAAAGGGCCGACTGACTTAAGACGATGTGCGCGCCCTCTTTTGATCCTTGAAGATCCAGAGGGTCGACTGCACCCAACGCACCTAGCAAGGGCTTGGAGCTTGATGCAAAAGTTACCGATGCAAAAAATCCTTACCACCAACAGTGGCGATCTACTTGCTGCTGTACCACTTCAATCGATTCGTCGTTTGGTGCGTCAGTCCGATAAAACCATCGCTAACCAACTCAACATGAACCACTTCAGCAAAGATGAGCTTCGTCGAATTGGTTTTCATATTCGTTTCCATCGTTCAGGTGCTCTGTATGCTCGCTGTTGGTTATTAGTAGAAGGTGAGACTGAAGTCTGGTTGTTTAACGAGTTAGCCAACCAATGTGGCTATAACCTTGCTGCGGAAGGCGTTCAGATTATTGAGTTCGCTCAATCAGGACTAAAGGCATTAATCAAAGTCGCGCAAGAGTTTGGCATCGATTGGCATGTCGTCACCGATGGTGATGCAGCAGGCAAAAAATATGCGACAACAGTGCTATCTAAACTCGGGAACGATCAAGAGCGACATCGCCTCACAGAACTGCCTGACAGAGACATCGAGCACTACTTGTATATGAATGGGTTTGAGAACTTTTTCAGAGACATGGTTAAGATTCCTTACGATCACCCTATCCCAGCGAAAAAAGTCGTAGCTAAAGTTCTTAAGAAACACGCAAAACCAGATCTGGCTTTAGCGATCGTGTCTCATTGTGAGAATCAAGGACAAGACTGTATTCCCTTGTTATTAAGGTGGACGCTAAAACGTGTCATCACCATGGCAAACGGGAACACCTAAGCACTTTAATTAATTGATAGATGCTATTGGTTCTTCTGCAGATGATTTTTTTAACTGATTGGCTTACCCAAAAACCAAAAAAGGCACACCAAGTGGTGTGCCTGTATAAATCGATATACAAATTAATTGGGGGTTATCTTGCAAGAGTTTACAGTGACTAAACTGAGGTTAGGTTAACGAATTAAGGTTAGATTAACGAATTAAGCCTTAGCTTGCTTAGTGTGTTGTTCAACCACTTCCGAAGATTGAGTCGATTTCTCGTGAAGCCATAGCCCCGTTGCTTTCATCAAGTATCCAAATACACCACCAAGCAGTAAAGATGGTACTACAAGTTGCCAATCGCCACCTGCAGCAAACGTCGCACAACAACCAATGAAGGTTCCTGGGATATAACCTAGCCACGCTTGTTTCGCTTGGATACACATAAAGAAAGCCACAATAGCGGTAATCATGTAGCCTAAAATCTCTAAACCTGCGAAGGTTGAGCTTTCGATAATCACCATTGCCCAGAATACGCCTGTCATGTTGGTCAATAAGCTACCGGCTAGTCCTTTAACGCCGCCTGTTGGCGAAGCAAAATAACTGGTGCAACCTAAGAAACCTGCCCATGACAATAAGCCGAAAGAGATAGCAATCCATCCCCATAGACCTGACAAAATACCTGTTGTTAATGAAATCGCGACTAATGTACTCATACTATTTCTAAAGCCTAATTACGTAATTCATCGCAACCGGATTTAGCCTCACTTAAAATCAAGTAAGCATATTATGGGAAGAACACCCTTTTTTAGCCGATCGCGATCACATTAATAATGTATGCGAACATACATTTATCACCAGATAGAGACCGAAATCGCTTATTCAACATAAATAGTTATAAGGGGCTGTTAACCTTTCGAGCTTTATTTTGCAGCTCTTGTGGGAATTTTATACAAGGCAGAGGCTTTGATGTGTAGTTAGCCTACATGAAAAGGCGATAACGCAGTAGAAATGAACCACAAGGGCTGCCCGAAGGGTTCGGTTAAAATCGCTTTATGCTTTGTTGAAGAATATTTGCTTAGAATGACTAGGCTACATACTCTTCGCCGCGCCTAAAACGATTTTACCTCGAACAAAACTTAACCACGAAAGGTCAACAGCCCCTAGCCTTTATCAAATCTACCTTACAGAACCGATGGTTTGCCTTTCATCATGCGCTTACCTTCTCGCTTAATACACTCAGCAAGTGGGTTCTCAGACATATCTGCACGCCAAATAAAGGACAAGGTTCTTTCCATTTCAAGCTCAGGGACATTTAATGTGACCAGTTGACCAGACTCAACAAACTGTTCGACATCAAGATAAGGTAAACACGTTAAATATGGGCCGTTTGCAACCAAACTTCTTAAAACAGGAACGTGTTCATACTCTCGCCAAACATCGAGATCACCAATTAAATGGTGAATAGAGCTATCAAAAACTTTGCGAGTACCCGAACCATGTTCACGTAATACCCATTTTGCTTGTTCTAATTGCGCCAAGCTTACTCGTTCACGCTTCGCAAACGGGTGATGAGCCGATGCAACCACCGTTAAATGGTCCGTACACCACACTTCTTGGTGAACTCGGTTGTCATCACAACGACCTTCGATAACACCCAAGTCATATTGATAATCTAATACGCCATCAATAACCGCATCGGTACTTTGCACGCCGAGCGAGATTCGCATCTCAGGAAAGTCGTTATCAATAATACTGATGAGGTCAGGAACAAGGTGTTCCGCTGGTGTTTGGCTCGCACCGAGTTTGAGCTCTCCACTTAGTAAATGCTGCTCATAAAAACCCATCTCAATTTGCTGCGCATCTTGCAGTAAACGCTTCGCTTTAGGCCTTAGCCACATACCCCAATGAGTAAGAGCCATTTGCTTGCCCTGCCTTTCAAACAAAGGCCTGCCGAGCATTTTTTCCAACTGTGCAAGAGACATACTTGTCGCTGACTGAGTCAACGCCAACTTGTCTGCTGCCTGACTAACACTCCCGGAATCCGCCACTGCATCAAATACCGCGAGTTGCTTTAATGAATAACGCAAAATTCATCCTTAATTCTTTTAATAACTTATGTCCTGCTGCTCGTTTTTTGTTAAGCCGATGAGCAATTAATTTCATTCTACGCGTAACCCAATCTATATCAATAAATTTGATGTGGTTTCTAAAAATTATCAATTTTACCTCTACCCCTCAACCCCCTAATCTGGAATGGCAGGACACAACGAGCCCTGCAAAAAATCACTGATTAACCATTACGGATTAACCAAGTCATTAACACTAGGAATTACACATGACGGATTGTTCAAGGGGGGGATATGGCAACCAGCACTTCTGAAAATCAGCAACTGTTCTCGCCAACAGAAATGATGGCGGAAGCCGAGAAGTTTGCATTAAGCAAAGCAAATAAAACCAGCAGCATGACATTGAGTTTGGCAATCATGGCTGGCGCATTCATCGGGCTTGCTTTTTTATTCTATATCACGGTGACCACGGGTAGCGCTGATGCTGGATGGGGATTGAGTCGTTTAGCCGGCGGTCTTGCATTCAGTATGGGGTTAATCCTGATTGTGATTTGCGGTGGCGAGCTGTTTACCAGTTCAGTGTTATCAAGCATTTCATGGGCTAACAAGCAAATCACCTTCACTAAGATGCTGTCTATCTGGGGCAAGGTCTACGTCGGTAACTTCATCGGTGCCATGTTCCTATTGGCTTTGGTAAGCGCAGCAGGCTTATATCAACTGGATGGCGGGCAATGGGGCTTAAACGCTCTGAACATTGCTCAACACAAGCTACACCACAGCCCTGTTCAAGCTTTTGCTTTGGGTGTGCTTTGTAACTTGTTGGTGTGTTTAGCGATTTGGTTAACGTTCAGCTCTGCGAACGCTATGACCAAAGCAATGATGACCGTATTACCTGTTGCAATGTTCGTTAGCTCAGGCTTTGAACACTGTGTGGCGAATATGTTCATGGTTCCACTAGGCATCACGATTCAAACATTCGCACCAGAGAGTTTTTGGATGCAAATCGGAGCGACGCCTGCTCAGTACGCAGACTTAAACATCATGAAATTTGTCACCGCAAACTTAATACCAGTGACAATCGGCAACATTGTAGGTGGTTCAGTATTGGTCGGCTTAGCCAATTGGAGCATTTACCGTCGCCCGCAGCTGAAAGCAGCAAAAATTACAGCAATTACACAAACAACAGAAATTACGTCAGTTAAGGAAATCACTATGAACACAGCAACGACTATCAAGCAAATCATGAACACTCAACCAATTACACTGAGCGTAGAAATGCCTACATCAGTCGCAATTGATTCCCTTCTAGACGCTCAACTTGTTAGCGCTCCTGTTTGCGATGTTGAAGGTCGTCTAGTGGGTATCTTCTCTGTTCACGACGTAATGGTTGACCTTTGGTGCCAAGATTACATCCCGACAAAAGGTCAGAAAGTCGTAGACCTAATGAGCCGTGACGTTGTGGCTATCGATGCAAACGACAAGTTAGTCGACGTTGCTGAGTTCCTATGCATCGACAAAGAACAACTGTACCCGACTACAAGCATGGGCTTCGCAACTCGCCTGACTTCTCTTTCTCTAGAAGAGCGTGCAAAAGCGATGAAAGTAAGCCAACCACATATGCTGCCAGTGCTAGAAAATGGCGCAATGGTCGGTGTGTTAACTCGCATTGAAATGATGCAAGCACTACGTCCAATCTACGGTGACCGACTAAACGTGGTTCCTCAAGCTGAACTAGAAACGGCTTAACTAATCGTAAGTTGAACTATTAGGGATTAGTAGTTCAATTAGATAACTCAGTCATGGCAACGTTGACTGGCAGAAGTAAATGGTGGCTTAAGGCGCAGTAAAAGGTTTGACACAAAACAGACCTAAACGCGTGGCCATTTACCTCAATAAAAAAGGCGCAAAGTGAAAACTTTGCGCCTTTCTCTATTTCTAGCGGTTTTGCTACTTTCCCTATTGCCAACTAGCTAACTGCTGACCTTGTTAGTATCGACCAAACTTTTGATGTTTCTAAAAAATGTTGATACCTGTCAGAGAGGTAGAAAACTAGAAAGCTAGATTACTTCTTTACACCTTCAACGTGCAGATCCATGTCTACATAGCTTGAAGCGCCCATTACTGGAATGTTGAAGTCAGCAAGCTCTAGACGAGTTGTACCAACGAATCCAGCACGCTCACCGCCCCATGGGTCTTGACCAGCACCAATGAATTCAGCTTCGATAACGATAGGCTTAGTTACGCCATGAAGTTTAAGGTCACCCATTACTTCAAGTTTGCCGTCACCTTTATCAACCACTTTCGTGCTGTTGAATGTAGCATCAGAAAACTTGCTTGCATCGATGAAATCACCGCTACGGATGTGCTTATCACGTTCTGCGTGGTTTGAGTCAAGACTTGTAGTATCAACCGTTACGTTTATTTTAGACGCTTCAACGTTGCTTTCATCAAATGAGAAATCACCTGAGAACGTGTTAAAACGACCTTGGATAAAGCTGTAACCTAGGTGGCTAACTTTAAAGTTAACTGAAGCATGCGCACCTTTTGTATCAATCACGTAATCAGCGGCGTTCGCAGCGAAAGGCATTGCCATAGCAAGTGCTAATCCTGTAGCGATAATTGACTTTTTCATTTTGAAGCTCCTATCATTTTTCGTAGCGTATCGTCTTTGTCGATAACGTGGTGTTTTATCGCCGCTAAGGCGTGCACTGATGCCATAATGATCAGTACCCATGCAGCATAGTAGTGAATCGTTCCTGCGAGATCCGATTGGTTTTCAAATAGCTCACCCATACTTGGAACAGTGAACCAATTAAACACGTCGATCCCACGGCCATCTGATGTTGAAATCAAATAACCTGAAATAAATAAAACCGCTAGGTTAATGTACATAAAGCCGTGCGCTATCTTAGCGGCTGCAACTTCATAACTTTTGCCTTCTACCTTAGGTGACGCGGTAACTAGTTTCCAAAGCAAACGGAGAACAGTAACTGTAGCCAAAAGAATGCCTACCGAACGGTGGTAGTCTGGCGCTGTTTTGTACCACTCGCTGTAGTATGAAAGATCAACCATCCATAGGCCTACACCAAATAAGCCAAATATTGCGAGTGCTGAAATCCAATGCATTGCTCTTGCTAAGGGATTGTAATTTTTAACGTTGTTGTCCATGCATCTGTTCCGAATGTTAACGAGTCGTGTAATTTTGAAAAGCGTACCCTACACTAAGTTTGTGTAACATATTATTTACCAAGCTTTACATTAGTTACATCATTTCAAATTAAACAAGTTATTCAAAATTTTTGAACAAGTTGCTTTATTGACAAATTTCTTTGTCGAACAATCGCTTGCTGTGTCTATATTTCAACGATTTGTTCAATTTCATAGAGCTCATCTGAGATATCTAACATTTTTCGTTCCATGACTTTCTGAGCATCTTCTATCCCCTTGTTGTAGTAAACCGCACCAAACTTTTTACTAATGAAGTCGACCAAGAATTCCGTGTCGAACTGACCAAGATCTACATCGAGTTCATCTTGCAGGTACTTTTGTAATGTATGAGTGAGCTCAGACTTTTGTTTCGAATCTAATTGAATGGTCATGAATGTGTCCAAATAAAGAGTAAGTAGAACAATTGTGATTAGCTGACTAAGATTAGGTTAACTATCGATAACTTTACTAAGTCACCATGAGCCTGCTAACTCACTATTATTTCTCATAATTTAGATTACAGACCCGTAGAGCGCCAGTGCTATCCATAAAAACGCCCTGCAATGGCTAATTTTGATAGAGGGATCATGAACTGGCACTTTGACGATAGGTAATGGCACTGCAATTACCGTACTATTGCCCATCAATAAGATAGTAACTGTGTATAAGGGACTTCATTGTTATTAGATCTAGTGATTAAAAGCGTCAACCAGTTTCAAGACGATTGCCTAAAGCTTTGTGAACGCCACTACCCTACGGTACACAATCAAGGGATCAGTGAGCACCATATAGGAAAAGCTTTTGCTCGACGAATGGAGCACACCTTCGTTAGCTTTAATCATGCAAGCAACATCAGCCCGCTCGAAATGCTTTCTTCTGGTGAAACCCCTCGACACTTCCGAATCTCCTCGGAAATAGGAACGGTTTGGATGATCAGCCACCACATGGTGAGCGCGGGAAAAACTTGTCGTAGAAAGTTGATGTTGGACATTCATAACTGGCAATCAGAGTATGGATTTGCAATCCAACCCAATGACGTTTTGATCATTGTCTCCGACCATTGGATAACCCGAAGTAAAAACAGCGGTGAACTATTGCATTGGTGGATGGGAGAACTCCCAGACGAGATAACCGAATACAGCCAACAAGGCATCACCCTAAGAGAGAGCGAGTCTCAATTTGCCGCTGATTTGAATATTAACTTTAAAATTAGCCCTTGTTTTATTAAATTTGGCCACCCGTTAAAACGGTCAGGAAATCATCAGTTAGTACGTAAATATCTGCAACTTTATGCGGTACTTCAATGGCAGTGATAATACGGGTCAACTTTTTCATTCAATATTGAAAGTAAATTGTTAGACCTTCATCCCAGTATTTTATAAAAGGCAACTCATTCCCTGTTCATTAATTATTCGAACTTCCTGTTTTAATTATTAATAGCCAATCGACTCACAGTCTCGATTTTGAGAGATAGATATCATTTCTGTGTAACTCGCTTAGTCAATCTATTTTATAACTTTGACACTCCCCCATAATTTAAGCCATTAACCCTACTTTTCTCTGGTGTATCAGCGTTCTAGCCTTATATTGGTTGGGGTTAATATGTGAGACGTTACTCAGCCATTAGATTCACTTAAACTATCAAACACAGTCAATGATAAGTAAATTTAATGGTTAATGTCATTTATCATGCTGATTTTTCGTTAGTTATATTAATTTAAATATTGACGTTACAAATGAATTTTTATTAATTGACAATTTAGTAACACCTGTCAATATTGTGACAGCCGTGACGTATATTCTCGTCATTAAATAAACCCCTTTATTAGCGACTATGATTTTATCAGACAGAAGTGAATTTATTAGCTGTATATCTGTGGATGCCGATATGCAGTTTATTGCGAAATATCAAGACCTAACACTTAGAAGTGTCTACCAACCTATATTTGATTCTTCTATGACTCAGATAGGTGTAGAGGCTTTAGTTCGAATTTCGAACAGCAAAGGTGCCATTGTTCGCCCTGATCACTTCTTTCATTCCGACGAAACCTCATGCACAGACAAAATTAATGTCGAGAGGCTGAGCCGAGCCATTCATATACGCAACTTCGCACAGTCGACTATTCGTCATTTACACCTATTCTTGAATGTTCTTCCTAATGTTGGCGAGCTATTTGCTGCAGAGAAAGTGAGCGACAGCTTGCTAGCTAAACGCCTGCATGAGCTTAACTTATCGTGCGAACAAATTGTGATGGAGTTGGTCGAGCTTAATGTAGAGAGTGAAGAACGTTTGAAAGACGCGGCCCATTCATTAGCGGAAAATGGTTTTCAAATCGCTGTTGATGATTTCGGAACACAAGCGTCAACAGAACAGCGGGTTCGCCATATTAATCCTCATATCATCAAGATAGATCGCTCTGTGATGTTGGATTTTGAACAAGGCGACACAAGTGAAATGGAGTTGGCCCTAAAGCTTGCTACTCAAATCGGTGCGAAGACGGTAATCGAAGGTATAGAAACCCAACAACAACTCGCAGCGATGCAAAATTTAGGCTTCGATATGTATCAAGGTTATCACTTAGCCATGCCAAAGCCGATTGAGTTAGATCTCCGCCTCGCAATCTAGAACTGCCCTCTATTCTCTATTCTCTATTCTCTATTCTACAGGAAACCGCTTTACCATTGGTTAGCGGCTTTTTAATACCTATCTCTTTCTTAACGCAACGCTCGCTGACGCTATAGTCTCTTAGCACGATCTTGTATCGCCAAGTCACACCCATAAAAAAGCCCAGTCAAAATTGACTGGGCTGGCTTAAAAGAATCTGTTTTATATCAATCCCTAATAACCCGCAGTGGACGGTTTGATTCTATATAGAATAGCGAACATCACTGGTACTACTATTAGCGTTAGTACGGTAGCAAAGCCTAAGCCTGCCATGATGGTAATCGCCATCGAGCCGAAAAATGCATCGAATACCAAGGGAATCATCCCCAAGATAGTCGTCAGTGCTGCCATAGATACCGGTCGTACACGACTAATCGCACTGTCGACAACCGCTAAGTATGGGTCTTTACCTGTTGAGAGTTCAGTGTTGATCTGGTCAAGCAGTACGATGCCGTTTTTCAAGATCATGCCGCTTAGACTTAGCAAGCCCAAGAACGCTGTGAAGCTGAATGGCATATTGGTACCTAACAGACCAATCGAAACACCAATGATAGAAAGTGGTACCGTAAACCAAATCACAAGTGGCTTACGAAGCGAGTTAAACAAAAGCATAGTAATGATAAACATCAACAAGTAACCCATTGGCAGTGAACCAAATAGAGATTCTTGTGCATCTTTCGAACTTTCGTACTCGCCACCCCAACTAATGTTGTAACCTGTTGGTAGCTCTAATGCTTCTACCTTTGGTTTAACACGAGCAAACAAGCTCGCCGGCGTTTCATCACCCAATACATCGTGATCAGCCAGTACGGTTAGCGTACGTTTTCTATCACGACGTTGAATCAGTGGTTCAGACCATTGAAGCTCTACACCATCAATCACTTGCTCTACAGGAATATAGGTTTGCAGCGATGGGCTCCAAATCTTCACATTGTTTAGTGATTCAAAATCAAAGCGCTCTGCTTCAGGCAGGCGTGCCACGATAGGTAACATGTGCGTACCATCACGCAGTAAGCCGATGTTGTAGCCACCAAACGCCATTTGTAAAGTCTCGGACAGATCCGTCTTTGAAATACCAAGACGACGAGCCTTTGATTCGTTAAACAGTGGCACGAGCTCTTTGGTACGTTCACGCCAGTCGTGACGAACATTTCGAGAGCCTGGGTCCGCTAACAAGATATCTTCCACTTCAACCGCAATACTGCGCAAGATTTGTGGGTCGGCACCACTAATACGAGCCTCGATTTTTGAAGCTGGTGACGGGCCAAACTCAATCAATTTGAATTGGAACGTAGGTTGTTCAAATTTGTGGGCTAAGTCCTTGTCTAACTCTTCTAGGACTTCGAACATGGTGTCACGGTCAGTCGTTCTAACTTGTAGCTGACTATAGGCTTCGTAACTTTTCTCTGGTTGATATGTCAGCGCAAAACGTTGCATACCCTGCCCAACCGTTGTTGTCACAAACTCCACGTCATCTTGTTGACGAATGTAGCTCTCAACCTTTTCAGTTTGTTTGATCGTTTCACGTACATCCGTACCTTCTGGCATCCACATGTCTACATAGAACATTGGCGTATTTGATGGCGGGAAGAACTGCTGCTTCACCATACCAAAACCGACGACAGAAACTGCTAATAGCGCGACCATACTTACTACAGTAAGCCATCTAAATCGAAGCGCTACTTTCAGGCACGCACCAAATACAACGAACAAGATTCCTTTGTAAGGGTCTACGTTTTCATCAACCTTGTCTTCTTCTTTAAGCAGCATCTCAGCAAGGAATGGCGTTAGTGTTAGTGCTGTTACCCAACTCAAAAACAGTGAGAAACACAGTACCCAGAACAACGAACCCATAAACTCGCCTGTCGCATCTTTCGACAAACCAATCGGTGCAAACGCTGTGATTGCAATAATGGTTGCACCCAATAGTGGCCATTGCGTTTGTGTCACGATGTCTTTTGCTGCTTGAAGCTTAGTCTTTCCTTTCTTCAAGCCAACTAGAATACCTTCAACGACAACAATCGCGTTATCCACCAGCATACCCAGTGCGATGATCAAAGCACCCAGCGAGATACGGTGCAGTTCGACATCGTTGTAGTCCATAAGAATGAACGTACCGAATACAGTCAGCAGCAGAACCAAACCAATGATCAAACCACTGCGTAAGCCCATCGCGAACAGAAGTACGATGATAACAATTGCCACCGCTTCCACTAGGCTGATCAAGAAATCAGAAACCGACTTGTCCACTTCTTGCGCTTGGTTGTAGAAGTAATTCAACTCAACGCCGGCTGGCTTAATGCTTTCTAAACGATCAAGTTCCGCATCAAGCGCATTACCGATTTCCACCACGTTTACGCCCGAAGAGAACGCAATGCCTAGGTTGATTGCTGGTTTGCCGTTATAAGTTAATACATTCCCTGGTTTTTCTTGGATTCCGCGAGTGACCTCAGCGACATCTTTTAAGCGAATTAGGTTACCTGTATCGCGGCCATGAATGATTAAGTTTTCTAGTTCTTCAACCGTACTTAAAGTGCCATTCGGTTTGATCGTTAGGTTTTGGCCATTGAGCATTACCTCACCGGCTGACACCACACTGTTTTGTTGTGATAGCAGTGACGTAACCATCGACATATCTAGATTCAGCGCGGCTAAACGCTCAAGTGACATCTCAACAAACAATTGCTCTTGTTGGTCACCTGCAATGCTTACTTTCCCTACACCGTCGACCAATTCGATTTCACGGGTTAGATAATCAGCATATTGTTTAAGCTCAACGTAATCGTAGCCATCACCCGTCAGCATGATCATCACGCCAAACACATCACCGAAGTCATCAATGATCTGAACTGAGTTAACACCACTAGGAAGCGTGGGCTGTAGATCGTTGATCTTACGACGCATTTCATCCCAGATTTGTGGTAGCTCGTCTGGACCGTAGTCCATCTTCATGCTCACCATAATTTGAGACATACCATTCGACGACGTTGAGGTTATCTTGTCGATATAAGGCAGCTGTCTTATCTCTTTTTCAAGCGGGTAAGTCAGCTCTTCTTCAACTTCCATTGACGTAGCGCCAGGATAAGTTGAAATAATCATTGCATCTTTAATAGTAAAAGCTGGGTCTTCTAAACGGGATAGGTTGCCAAAAGACGATATACCACCAATGGCTAAAATGACTAGAAACAGCCAACTGATTACTTTGTTTTTTATTGAATATTCTGCGATGTTCATTCTGCTTTTCCTGACAATTGGATTCCGTCACGGAGTTTTCTTAGATTCGAGTTTACGAGTCGATCACCTTGCTCAACGCCATGAGCGATTAATGCGCCTTGGCCACTGATCTTGTCGACTTCTACTTCGCTTTTAAATGCTTGTCCGTCTTCCATTTTCCACACATAAAACTGATTCGCTTCAGAACCCGCTTCTAAAGTTGTCATTGGTAATTGGTAGCCTTGAACATCGCTCAAGCCGGCTTTCGCCATATCCACGTTCACCGTAACGCTGGTGCCCGGCAGGATTTCGTTTTTAGGTTGTTGCATCTGCATCCAAAATTCGTAAGTACGCGATTGTGGGTGCAATTCACTGGTGTGCTCCAAATACGTCAGTGGATATTGGCCAGTGTGACCGCCAAAGGTCGCCTCAGGACGATAGCTATTTGAACGCATGTCTGGACTGATCGATGCCAAGATCGAATCTGATACTTGAATTCGTACATACACCTTATCGTTTTGGTACACGCTTAATAGTGTTTCACCCGGTGTCGTGTTTTCGAAACGTTGCTTGTCCACGGTAGAAACGGTCCCGGAGAATGGCGCTAAAAGCTCTGTGTAACTTAACTTGCGCTCTGCAGCCGCCAAATTCGCTGATGCCAGCTTATAGTTAGCCGTTAGTTGGTCTAGCTCTGACTGCGACAACATCTTGCTACCAAACATCTCCGTACCACGGGCTAACTGCTTGCTCGCCAGTTTGAATTGAGAGTTAGCATCAGTAAGATCTTGGAGATACGTTGCGTTGTCTAAGGTCGCAAGTAACTGGCCTTTTTCGACGTTGTCACCGGCTTCTACCAAGACTTGTTGGATTTCGCCTGCGAGCTTAAATGCCAATGGGGTCAATTCAGCGGGCATTACCTGACCGTTAAAACTTCTGAATTGATCAGTCAGCGGCGCGCCAACTTCAAAGGTAGAAACTAACAGAGGGGGTTGTTCACGATGTACAGCTTCACTGTTACAGGCTTGAAGTAACATAGCCGACGCGACAACAATTGATAATTTGGAAAGGTTCATTAAATACCGCCCTCACGTAACCAAGCTTTTACTTGCTGTCCATCGGATAACACATCCACACCCGCTTCAACGATAAGGTCGCCAGACGACAATCCATCAATAACCTTGCCTTGCTCATCAAGAAGGACTTGTACTTTAGAAACCAATTGAGAATCAGGGTTATAGCGCCATAGCTCACCATGGTCAGCTTCTTTGGTTAACCAAGCTGAATCAACAATGCCAATACCGTAGTCAGATTTATGCTTCTGAACTTCAACTTGCGCTGTCATCCCAGAAAGTAAATTGATGCCTTCCGGCTTTTCGATAGATACAACCGCTTGGTAGCTGTTGGTGTCTTCATCTGGTTGTGTAGAGATTTCTTTAAAGCGAGTCGGGATACGAATACCACGGTGGCTATCCATCACAACCCACATGTTTGAGCTCGTTAGGTCTTGAATAGAACGATCTTCAAGCTTTGATACTGGAATAGAAAACGTCACGTCCATTTCACTGTGATTCAAAATATTCAGTACAGGCTGCTTTTCTGCGATCAATTGATATTGTTTTCCAAACACCATCGATACCACGCCATCGAATGGAGCAACTAAGGTGGTGTAGCCAAGGTTTGTTTTTGCTTGGTCCAACTCAACGTCAGCGGCAGTAAAGGTGTTCACGGCTTGGTCATAGTAATCGGTACTGACTAACTTTTTCGCGTACAACTCAGAAGCTTGTTTGTATTGGCTATTCGCAAGATCAAATTTAGCTTGGGCAGCATCAACGGCAATACGGTAATCCGTCGCGTCTAATACGGCTAACACCTGACCTTTCTTCACTTCTTGTCCCATACGCACATCGAAGGCTTCTATATCACCACCCACTTGGAAAGAAAGTGCCGCACGGTCGGTTGCATCAACCTTTGCAATAAAGCTATCAAGATCAATATCAGTCTGTTGCGGGATTTCGAACAGCTTGACTGGCTTGATTACCTGCTCATTTTCCTCTGACTGAACTTTGTCACATCCAGTTAGAGAGCCTGCGAGCAAAAGTGCTGCAATAACAGCTCCCATGCGCTTGCTCAATATGGCATTGATAGACAAGTTGGACTGCATGATGTCTCTCCATTTAATTATTATGATTTATTACACAGATGGGCAGTATATTCAAAATTCCGTAATCCACAAGCTTTACTTTCCACCTGTGCAGTATTTTTTATTTGAGTAAAAACAGTGTAGAATGTGGTAATCAGGTAAATGTGTGAAATGAAGATGACTGAAAAGAAACAAGGCAGAAGAAGCGCAAAAGACGCTGAAGAGACGAGATTTTTGATCATGGGTGTTGCTGCGGATATGTTCTGTGAGCATGGTTATGATAGCGTTTCGCTTCGTAACATCAGTGAAAAAGCAGGTGTATCGCATAGCCTTATTCGCCACCACTTTGGCAGCAAAGAAAAAATCTGGCATGCGATAAGCGATTGTTTACACGCCTATTTTCAGTCTTATATTGCTAAGATAGTGGAAGAGTTACCAAAAGGCGTCGCACCAAACATTACTATCTATTTATTTAGTATGCGCCTCTTTAGCAACATGATTCACTCACGAAAACCGATGCAACTTATCACTGACTCTGTTCGACAAAAAGACAACTTGGTCGATTACTTTATCGACAATGTTGGCGATGTCGAAAAAGAAATCAACATGTTAGCTGAACAATATAACGATGCGAATCCAGAGAACTTGATCAACATTTATGAGATTAAGTGGCAAATGATCATGTATGCGCACGGAGCGGTATGCCTAACTCCCTTCATGGAAAGCACTTGGAATGAAGGCGATATGGTCACCTCGCCCGAAGATGCCCTACTTAAGCATTGGCAGCTTTTCAACACGCAGATGGTCAGCAAGTTTAGAATCGAAGACCAATGGGTGCTAAACCCAACTAGCTTAGAAGAGCTAATTTATGAAGTGCCCTGTGTATGGAAGTGTAATCAAGAACATCATTAATCCAGTGTTTTATCTTCCTTGGTCGTAAATTGATTTACTTGAAACAAAAATGCGCCGTTACAGAACCAACTGTAACGGCGCATTTTTATATGTATAGATCTTTAAACTGGAGCTTTGTCCAGCTTGTTAGCGACGTGCTTTACCGCGGTTTTGGTGAATCTTAAGCTTCGCTTTGATCTTACGTTTTTCTGATGAACGACTTTTACTGCGACCACCGCGATCGGGGGCTACATCTTTTTCTAGGCTTGGTTCAAAGCCCTCTAGCCACTCTTGAGGCAAGCGAGTATCAAGTAAGCGTTCAATGTCACCCAATAGGTACGCTTCATCCTGACTCATCAAAGAAATCGCTAAACCAGTATTACCTGCGCGGCCAGTACGTCCGATGCGGTGGACGTAATCTTCAGCTTTAAATGGCATGTCATAGTTCACAACTTGTTCTAGCTGCTGGATATCAATACCACGAGCTGCCACGTCGGTTGCAATCAACGCTCTCACCTTGCCTGATTTGAAATCGTCCAGTGCTTTTTGGCGCGCACCTTGGCTCTTATCACCATTGATTGATGCCGCTTTGATGCCGTCTAACTTAAGCTCTTTAACTAGAGCATCAGTGCCCTGCTTAGTTTTCGTGAACACCAACACTTGTTGCCAGTTTTTTGAGCCAATCAAATAGGCTAGTAGTTCACTCTTACGCGATTTATCAACTGGATAAACCATCTGGGTAACCGTGTCCGCGGTGCTGTTTTTTGGCGTAACTTGAATTTCGCTTGGTGACTGCATCATTCGATGTGCAAGTGCTTTAATTTTATTGTCGAACGTCGCAGAGAAGAACAGCGTCTGACGTACGTCGTTCATGCGAGAAAGAATGCGTTTGATGTCAGGCATGAAGCCCATATCTAGCATGCGGTCTGCTTCGTCTAATACCAGCACTTCCGTTTGGCTTAACATAATGTTCTTGGTGAACATATGGTCAATAAGACGACCAGGCGTCGCTACAAGAATGTCGGCGCCTCCGCGTAGGTTATCGGTTTGAACCTTCATGCTAACGCCGCCGTAAGCCACCACAACTTTAATATCGGTGCCTTTCGCATAACTCGTTACGTTATCAAACACCTGTTGTGCCAATTCACGCGTTGGCACTAACACAAGTGCACGAACGAGCTTAGGGTTCGGAATAACATTGTCTTTAGTCTCGATTAATCTTTGAATAATCGGCAAACCAAACGCCGCGGTTTTACCGGTACCCGTTTGCGCACCAGCCAGTACATCTTTGCCTTCCAGTACCAATGGAATAGCTTGTTCTTGAACACTAGTCGGAGCCGTAAAGTTTAGCTCTGATAGCGTTGTAAGAAGTTGCTCAGACAATCCTAGTTGGTTAAAAGATTGGGTAGATTCAGACATAGTATGATGCTCAAAGATTAAATAGGCGCGGATTGTAGCAAACCTGCATTACGCTGTTTACCTTTCCTTTTGATTTTTCTTCATTTGAAGTGCATTAAACTGCTTCGCTTCTTCTAAAACGTTGGGATACAGCTCATTAAAGTGACACTGCAACGTATCATAGTGACGTTCGAGGTCGTCGTAACAATTTTTGAGCATGCCTAACTTGGGCCTTCTCAACGCCATACGTTGCAATACCACCTCTATGGAAGACATGTCTTGATAGCTTTCCAGCCAACGTTGTTCAGCCATCTTCTGATGAATCGTAATGAAGTTCTCAGGCCAGTGTGGCTCTTGATGTTCAAAGATCTGTTGATGACTATCGAAACAAAAATGCTCCAACGTCTGCTGCGAGAACTGAGTCCAATGATTGGCTAAGCAGTGATCCCAGAATACATCCAGTGCAATAGGTGCAAAGCGACGCGTTTGGTCTAAAAAAAGCGATTTTGCCGATCGGGATACATCGTGGCGGTCTGTGTAACTATCCACGAATCGATGAAGTCTTATTCCGTCTGAAAGCGAGGTTGAATAGTGTTTATTAGGGTCGCCTTTAACGAAGTCACCTAACAGATTACCAGCTAAGTTACTTTTACAATGTTGAGCGATGTGGAGGTGTGCGAGAAAGTTCATTGAACCTCATTAAAGTATCGAGAACTAAGTAACATGGTAAACGTACTCGTTTATCTTCGCGAACTTTAATGAGGATAGTTTTGTTATGACGTGTGAGCGAATGAGATTTGCTCAGTTTAAGAATTGTCTAATTTGAGAACGTTGAACTACAGAAACCTTTAGTTCAGGTAAAACCTAGTTCGAAGACTTAAAAAGTTCTTCTGCTAATTGTTTAACCGCCTGCTCGTAGTCAGATAAATCAATGCCAATTTCCATGGCATCTAACAACTCAAGACTTTCGTCATTAAAAGATTGGTCACTCATAGTGCCCCCTCTATTCCTTGATGCGGACATGATGTCCGATTAACTAGTGCACCATCTTGGACTTATATTATGTCACTTTGATGAACGCACTCTACTCTACCCATTCCATATTTATAGCTTGAAGCTACTCGCGATCATTAGCGCTTGTTTACGCTAAAGGGGTATACGCGAACGACATATGTACTGTCACCTTACACCAAGTACAACAAATTACTCTACAAATTTTGAAGCAGATCATGGTCAAACGTTTGCTTCGGGCATTTGAGTGCTTCCAACCCACCAATCGTAAAATATAGTTTACAGTGGATATTTTTAATTACATTAGACATTGCATTTGGAATTAAACTCAATCAGAATACTTAAAAATCGAGATATTCTTTGGGTTTATGCGCTTAAGCTAGAAGAATTACAATGAAAACACACCCTAACGTAAAGAATTATATACAATGAATAAATCAAAGGTTTTTGGTAGTACTTTGATCATTGCAGGCACCACTATTGGTGCTGGCATGCTCGCTCTTCCACTTGCTTCTGCAGGTATTGGCTTTTCAACCTCACTTTTTCTAATGCTGGGCTTATGGGCCCTAATGGCCTTTACTGCATTGTTAATGGTAGAACTACATCAATTCGCTGATTCTGACGCAACCCTACACACGCTAGCTGACAAAATTTTAGGGACAAAAGGTAAGTGGATCGCTAGCTTTGCAGTTATGTTCCTTTTCTACGCTCTGTGTGCAGCTTATATTGCAGGCGGTGGTGCGCAGTTTAATCAACGTATCTCGGATATTTCAGGCATTGAGCTTAATGGCCAAATCACAACCCTTCTATTCACACTGTTAGTTGCTGGCGTTGTTACGATTGGTACGCACAGTGTTGATAAAGTTAACCGCGTTTTATTCGGACTTAAACTGATTGCGATGGTACTGGTACTCAGCTTCCTAGCACCAAACATCACCTCTCAATACCTAATGAGCATGCCTTTACAGCAAGGGCTGATTGTTGCAGCAATCCCAGTCGTGTTTACCTCTTTTGGCTTCCACGGCAGCATCCCTTCAATTGTTCGATACCTAGATGGTGACGTTCGCTCTCTACGTAAGGTCATGATTATTGGCTCTGCACTCCCTTTGGTCATCTATGTTTTCTGGCAGAGTGTGACTCTAGGTGTGATTAGCCAAGAGCAGCTTTTGTCGGATACAAGTTTGGGCGCACTGTTAGTCTCATTGTCACAAACCGTTCATCAATCAAACCTTAGCGTTATCGTTGGCGTATTCGCGGACCTTGCATTGCTGACTTCTTTTATTGGTGTGAGCTTGGGGTTATTTGAATTCATGGGGGATTCACTGAGTAAGAAACTAGGCAGTGCAAAACGCGTTAAAACGGCCGCTATCACTTTCTTACCGCCATTAGGTTTTGCCTTGTTCTACCCACAGGGTTTCATTACAGCTCTGGGCTACGCAGCCATAGCACTTTCAGTGCTCGCAATTTTGCTGCCGACAGTGATGGTATACAAGATTCGTTACACGGATTTCTCTGTAGAACCTCAAGGTACAGAAGCGACTTACCAAGTGCTCGGTGGAAGTAAAGCGTTGTTTTTAGTTGGCAGCGTAGGCGTTTTTATCATTGCGATTCAAATCCTTATTTCAGTAGGGCTATTGCCTTCTCTGGGCTAATAAACCCATAGAGAACAAAAATACTTGATAGATGTCTCATAAACGATATGTTGGTATCATTAATTTTCACAATTAGTCGATTGGCATCACATTTTTATTGAGGTCGGTTATTTAGAGTCCACGGTAAAGGATTTACCGTGGAGTTTTTATGAAAGAAGTACAATTTCGAACGATAGATAAACTGTTTATTAAAATGTCTATCAACGACAAGTTTTGGGTCATTTTCTTGATCTTTTTTGCCGCTGTGGCAAGCCTCGCTGGCCTCAACTACGTCAACAATATGGAACAAATTGACGCGAGTGCAAAACAGCAGGTTGAATATCAATTGCAAGGCATTTTATCAGCGTCAGATTCCCCAGCTTCCGTTCGTTCAGTTAGCCAACAAACACGTCCTCAAGAAACAACCATATTGAAGAATGGTGCAGTTACAGCAACAGCCATTGCACAAGATGGTAATTACTACTCTCTTACCGTTTCAAATCTCGATACGCAGAATCAAAAGCAGCAAGCACTGTACTCTTTATTACTCAGTTTTTTGTGGTGTGTGCCTTTTGGTCTTTTCTGTTACTGGGTGGCGACTTTTCTAGGCGGTGCACTGTGGGTGCTTTACTCAACTACTCAAAAGATTGGTGATGGCGACTTAACATCACGCCTTGGTTTCCACCCAGGACGTGATGAGTTCGGTACGATTGGTTGTGCACTTGACCGTTCAATGGACACGCTTAGTGAGCTAGTCAACAACGTAAACCACAGTGCAGCGACACTAAGCGAAACATCGGCTTCTTTCGAAGCAGAGATGAAGCGCAGTGAAACACAAATTATGAGCCAGAATGCGTCTCTAGACTCTGTTGCTACTGCCATGGATCAGATGACGGCTTCAGCCAATGAAGTCTCTAACATTTCAGCACGTTCAACTGAACAAACTGAACAAGACGCGCAGCAAATCAACGACAGCCATACGAAAGTTCAACAAGCCATCTCAGAGATCACCACACTCTCTTCTTTGATTGAGCAAACCTCATCTTCAGTTACCAGCTTGAATGTGAACACTAGCCAAATTAATGAAGTGATCACGACGATCAACGCAATCTCAGAGCAAACTAACTTGCTTGCATTGAACGCGGCGATCGAAGCTGCTCGTGCGGGTGAACAAGGCCGTGGTTTCGCTGTTGTTGCTGATGAAGTACGAACGCTTGCAAGTCGCACTCAGTCGGCTACGGTTGAAATCCAAGCGATGATTGAACGCTTACAGCAAGAAAGCCAAAATATCGCTAAGATCACCGAGCAAACGGTCGATCAAGCGCAAACTAGCAGCCAACTGATTTCAAACATTGGGGACGATGTAAACTCGATTGCTGACTCAGCTCAAACGCTAATGGATATGAGTATTCAGATTGCAACCTCAGCGGACGAGCAAAGCAACGTAGCGAATACCATCGCAGCTGAGCTTAACGATATTCGCAGTCAATCCGATGTGATTAAAGAAGTGGCTCAAAACTCTTCAAATGGCGTGTCGACACTGACAGGCGCATCAGTTTCTTTGTCTAAAACTTTGGCAAGATACCGCACTTAGATTTGAGTGATCACTTAGGCTTACCAAGTTAAATTCAGCGAAACTAAAAAGGACTCATCATGAGTCCTTTTTTGTCGACGCTCGTTAATAGCAACGTGCGTTTATAGCAGCGTCCTCTAATAGCGACGCACGTTTATAGAAATTTTCTTTAATAACAACTTCCGTTAATAACAGCTTCCTTTAATAACAACTTTCACTAATAACAACAGGAAACACATGGTCTTTAACGATGAGATTATCATTACCATGAAGCAAGTCGCAAAGGCGAGATTATCAAGTGTCAAAACTGTCTAATATTCGAGCTTAGGGGTAATCTAATTAAACGGGTCTTTTTTCGCTTACCCTCTTGCTGCAGGTGACACATAATGAATAAAACAGAAACACCAAACACCGACGACATTACATGCCCTTTATGCCAACACGACGAATATCTACTCTCAGAAAGTGGAGAAAAGTTTACTTGTGCATCTTGCGGTTTTCACACTAAACAATTTAGTAAGGTAGTCAGCCTTCAGCTAGGCTCTACCCCACCAAAGCTGCAGGGTTCGGTATTCCACCACTTGAGCAGTGCTTGCCATTAATCCAAACCGAAATCTCTTCCAAACTGTAGATATCCTGAGCCGCTACCTCTGATGAGTCGGCTTCGGGATCTACGATTGATTCATTAATACTTGGGCGCAATCGGAATGATTGAATACCCGCACGAACACCCGCTTCAATTCCTTTCAAAGTATCGTCCACATAGATACACTCATTGGGTAAAAAGCCCATATTCATGGCTGTATACATAATCAGGTCAGGTTCAGGCTTCCAGCTGTTGGCATCAAAAGCTGAAAACACTTTACCTTTAAAGTCATCGAGCATTCCTGTCATTGCCAATGAAGATTCAACCCGAGACTTAGGCGCATTAGAAGCGATACAAAATTCGATGTCCTGTCGCTTTAGGAATTCAATGAGCTCGATGGCACCATCCATCGGCTTTAAATGACGTTGGAACAAAGCTTCTAATTCAATACGATATAACGGCTCAAGCGTATCAATCGAGATAGATAGCCCTAAACGTTCTTGTGTATCCATTAAGATATCGGCCAGCTTTCCACCTTGAAAGTGCGCATAGCAGTCATTAACGTTTAGCTCCGCCCCAAAGCCGGTGAATACATTCACCAAGGCTTGGCAACAAAGCTTTTCGCTATCGATGAGTGTTCCATCACAATCGAAAATTACACATTTAGTCTGTTCTAACCGCATAGCTCTCTCACTCGCATTGAATTCAAGTTTTATCCTATAGTGTTCTTTCAATGCGCGGGATGATTAAGATAACAGTTTGCGGACGCAGGCTTATTTCTCTTCGCGAAATATGGGCTTGATCACCTTATGGCTCGACATAAGCAACAGCTTTCATCAAATTAACCCAGAATCTGCAAAACCAAATACTACAAGGTTTACATAAACGACTTAATTTCAGTGGAAAATATAAATTGCCACGTCCTAGTCGGATTAGGGTGAATTGATAAAGAAACCAAGACTTGTAGACTATTCAGATAGAGCGAGAGTTAGCTAACAACCGACTCTTCTAGAACCTTAACTTCAATCGAAGGTACAGACGCATATTCTACAGCTCCAGTATCAGGATACGAATCTCGGATAGCTACAAACTCGGGCAGGTGTTTCAGTAGCAGTTTGGTTAGCTGAGGATCAAATTGATAGCCACACTCTCTCTCGAACAAGTCGACCACCATCTCTAATGGCCATGGCTCTTTGTAACAACGGGCACTAAGCAGTGCGTCAAATACATCGGCTACGGCAGTGATACGAGCAAACAAGTGAATTTGTTCACCTACCTTGCCATTAGGGTATCCAGCGCCATCCCAACGCTCATGATGTTCGTTAGCAATGATTGCCGCGAGGTTGGTAATATCACCCGCTCCGCTCTTTAGTAAATTGTAGCCCGCAGTGGTGTGAAGTTTCATTACATCCCACTCTTGGTCTGTCAATTTACCTGGTTTATCCAAGATAGATTCCGGAACCGAAATCTTACCGACATCATGCATTGGGCTGATGATCTCAATCATCTCGACCTCGCGATGACTCAAGCCACGATACTTAGCAAGCAAAGCGGATAACTTGGCTACACGCTTAACGTGATTACCCGTCTCACCAGAGCGAGTTTCAATGGCTTCACCCAGCACATGAATCATGTCTTTTTGAACATTCAAAGTTTGTTTCTGTAGTGCAAGGATTCGCTTGTTCTTTTTTGCCAACTCTTTCTTTTGGCGCAGGGTAATAAATTGCATCACGATAATCACGCTCAGCCCTGTAATGACCATGATTAAGCCCAACAACAATTGAAAGTTCTTTTGTAAAAAGGAGGAAGGCTCGTTAACAATCACAGATCCTGTCGGCAGTACATTATCACCAATACCAAACTTTTTAAGCGCCGGATAATTGAAAACAAAACGCTTGTTGTCACCAGGAACTAAAGGTGTAGAAAAATTAAGAGGCACATACTTATTCAACGCACTAACGGCCTCTTCACCCATGCTACGCGAGTGGTTTACATAACCTCCGAGTACATCACCGACTATATTAAACTGCCATAACGCAAACACTGGTGCGGCGCTCGATGCAGATAAGGTTTCCGCGACCTCTTGATAGGTATGATATACACCTTGATCTAACTCAGTATTGTAGTGGCTCAGTAAGACTGCATCGTCAGCAGATACCCCTTTCAAGAACTCACTTGTTTGCTTGAGCGACAAATCGCGTATTTCGACCAAATTAATCGATGGAAAGTCTGCCATAATACGGCTTATATCTTTACGGATTAGCTCAGAAGTGACACTGTAATCATTGATGAAATAGAGGTTCTTAAGATTAGGTCTTAATTTAGAGATCAGCTTTATATTAACGTCTATCTGATCGTTCTCATAAAGCACAGTCGCTCTATCAGACACCGCATACATATCGGTGCTTATGTCGTTGATACCCGCCGCAACAATAGGTGTCGCACGGTCAATCAACGCACTCAGTGATTCAAGGAAATTAGCCGCGTTATCGTCAGTCGCAATAACCCCATCAAATTTATAACCTGCGTATTTGGCTTGTAAGTAATCGGCGAGAGAGTCGTAGTACTCAGAGCTATGGACGCGCTTTGTATCCAAATACTCGATTGAGAGTTTAACTTCGGTTTGAGATTGGCTGAACGCACTGTCTATCCCTTTCTGAAAATCAGCAGTCCATTGGTAAGAAGGTTCGTATGAGTGTAAAACTAGGATGCGTTTGATATCCCAGTCGTTAGCAAAACTGACTGTAGAAAAAGCGCTAACACACAATACAGCGATTGATATCAATAGCTTGTACATACAAAACCCTTTATAAAAGATGGGGTATTGTACTTAGATTAACGCTTTCTCAAAGAATCTTTAGTTCTCGACCCACACTTTATCGTGAGAAGCATGATCTTGTGCCCAAAAATCATGTAACTGCTTAGCAAAGCCGTTGATATCTTGACCGTTTTCAATAATCACGTCGGAGATCAACAGAGAGTCTTCCGCTTCTGTGACAATAGCACTCGCCACAACATCACCATTTTGAGTTCCAATGTATAAAACATGCTCATCAGACAACATAATCTGACTCAAGAACTCAAGCATATGTGCCCTTTCGGTTTCATCGTGATAAACACTGGCTTGGTTAAGTGAAAAAAGTACCGTCAGTTTATGGAAGTCGACTTTATGCAGTTCATCAATTTGGGAAGGAATTTGATCTTGAGCGAGGAGTTGGTAATTCTTGGATGGGAGTCTGCTTTGATAAAGTTCTCGACCTAGCAAGCTCTCCTTTGCGGGGTAAGCAATGTCGAGTTGGCTAAACAGCCATTGGTTTTTCTTATGTGCGCTTTCAGGTATTTCGTTATTCATTCTTTTAGTACCTAATATTAGTAACCCCAAATATCACAGTTATTTGGGAGACATATGGTCGGCGTAGGAGCCGAGCTACATGCAGAAAGGATACAGAGCATGACTAACGCCAACAAGTACTTTAAATGCTTCATATTTTTCATTCTCTCATAACATCCTTTAAGAACTCGGTGAAAAGCTCTACACTCGTATTCAAGCTTTCAATATCCTTATAGTAAACAGAACTATATAAATAAAAAGGACTTCTTATGAAAAAAGCCTTAATAGCAGCAGGTATCATCACAATGTTGGCAGGCTGTTCGGACAACGAGGTTGGCGACGTCTCTTTGGGATTCTTCACAATGAAGGATATCAAAATGTCATCTTTAGATGATGATAAGATCGAAGGAGTGACTTGTCACATTGCATCAATCGAAGCAAACCTGAGTCTTTCCGATCCAAGCGATAGTTCTATCTCTTGTCGTCAAACAGGCGAAATCACACCAGAAATGATTGCAAAAATAGACAAAAGTAAATCAGGTGAAGTGGTATTCAAGCAGTCGAAAAGTATCTTCTTCAAAACGATGAAGGTTCGTCGTATCTACGATGCTGAGAATCAATCGCTGCTTTACTTATCTTACACAACCAAAGAAACAGAAGGCAGCTTCAAACATAGCCTTTCAACCGTTCCGCTATGGGGTACAAAGGCTTACGTAGATCCAGCAACACTCGTACCAGTCGAGTAGTCTCACACGAATAGTCTGAAGCAAAAGTAAGCTGAATCACCTGTACAGACATTGTGCAGGTGATTCAAAATGTAATAAAAATGAAAGAAACAGAAACAAAATGTGATATCATGCGGCAAAATTTTTTCACTGTATTTGTCATATGAAATTTCCTGGACAGCGTAAATCTAAGCACTACTTTCCAACTCACGCCCGTGATCCGTTGGTCAACCAAATTCAACAAACACCTAAGCTACACCGCGCAACAGTTGTCGGTATAGGTCAAACGATTGTTGATATCGAAGCCCGTGTTGACAACGAGTTCCTAGAAAAATACGAGCTGAGTAAAGGCCACTCACTAGTATTGGAAGAAAGTAAAGCAGATGCGCTGTATGAAGAGTTAGTTGAGCGCGGTTTGATCACGCATCAATACCCTGGCGATACTATCGGCAACACACTGCACAACTATTCTGTTCTTGCAGACAGCAAATCTGTCCTACTTGGCGTAATGTCTAAGAAGATTGAAGTTGGCTCATTTGGTTACCGCTACCTTTGCCGCACATCTTCTCGTATGAACTTAAACCACTTACAAACCGTTGATGGTCCCATTGGTCGTTGTTACACGCTCATTACCGAAGATGGCGAACGTACGTTTGCGATCAACGAAGGACACATGAACCAGCTGCTTCCTGAAAGTATTCCTGAACAGATTTTTGAAAAAGCGTCTGCATTAGTTGTGTCTTCATACTTAATGCGCGGTAAGCCTGAAGATCCGATGCCAAAAGCGGTACAAAAAGCTATTGAATACGCGAAAGCGTACAATGTGCCAGTTGTACTGACACTTGGCACGAAGTACGTGATCGAAGGTAACGCTGAATGGTGGCAAGAATACCTGAAAGAAAACGTAACCATCGTCGCAATGAACGAAGACGAAGGTGAAGCATTAACGGGTGAAAAAGATCCGCTATTGGCTGCGAACAAAGCTCTTGAGTGGGTTGACTTAGTTCTCTGCACTGCAGGCCCTGTCGGCTTGTACATGGCAGGCTACACTGACGAACCAGCGAAACGCGAAACTACACTGCCATTGTTACCGGGTAACATCCCTGAGTTCAATAAATATGAATTCAGCCGCGCGATGCGTAAGCAAGACTGTAAAGACCCAGTAAAAGTGTACTCTCACATTGGCCCTTACTTAGGCGGCCCACTTGAGATTAAGAACACCAACGGTGCTGGTGATGGTGCACTTTCAGCACTACTTCACGACATGGCAGCAAACAGCTACCACCACGTTAACGTGCCGAACTCTGAGAAGCACGAACACGCTTGTCTAACTTACTCTTCACTGTCTCAAATTTGTAAGTACGCAAACCGTGTAAGCTATGAGGTATTGACTCAGCACTCTCCTCGCCTTTCTCGTGCGCTACCTGAACGCGAAGATAGCTTAGAAGAAACATACTGGGATCGTTAATCAACCATGCCAGGTTGTTAACTCATTGAGGTTGATGACCAGCTAGATTATCCATTCCTGAAGGGCTGCTATATGCAGCCCTTTTTGTATTCAGCACTAATATAACTGCAGCTGAAGGTAGTCATATCGAATATTTTGCTCGTTTAAGATTTGATCTCGCGCAATGACTCTTTAGATCTGTTATCTTCCAGCACATAATTCGTGTGGTTTGCCTTTACTTGGCAAATTTATACAGTACCATCGCCACGCAAACGTTTACGTACCACCTTTCGGTTCTGATATAAGGATCAAATATGCTGTCTGATATTGATATTTGTCGCTCTACTCCCCTTAAAAACATCAGTGAAGTTGCCAAACAAGCTGGCCTACAACACAACGAACATCAGCCATTAGGGCAATACAAATCTAAAGTGTCTCTGACATCACTTGAACGCCTCGCCAACCAACAAGATGGTAAATTGGTCGTGGTGACCGCGATCACACCAACGCCTCTTGGCGAAGGCAAAACCGTCACTACTATTGGATTAGCACAAGGCCTCGCAAAGATTAACCAATCTGCGATGGCCTGCATTCGCCAGCCTTCAATGGGCCCAGTATTTGGTGTAAAAGGCGGCGCAGCGGGCGGTGGTTACTCTCAAGTCGCCCCTATGGAGCAATTAAACCTTCACCTCACTGGCGACATTCATGCCGTGACGGCCGCTCATAACCTCGCCTCTGCAGCCATTGATGCACGCTTGTATCATGAACACCGTGAAGGATTAGACGCCTTTGAAGCACGTTCAGGCTTAAAAGCGCTCAACATTGATCCTAGTAGAATCGTTTGGCGACGTGTACTGGACCATAATGACCGTGCATTGCGCATGATCACAGTAGGCAAAAACGAAGCAGACAAAACAATTAATGGCCTTGAACGCGAAGATGGTTTTGATATCTCAGCCGCTTCAGAGCTGATGGCTATTCTCGCTCTAGCAGATGACCTTCAAGATTTAAGAAAGCGCATCGGACGAGTGGTACTTGCTTACAATAGACAAGGCTTGCCACTAACCGCAGAAGACTTCAACGTCGCGGGCGCTATGACAGTAACAATGAAGGACTCTATTGAACCAACATTGATGCAAACCCTTGAAGGTGTTCCTACTCTAATACACTCAGGGCCTTTCGCTAACATCGCACACGGTAACTCATCTATTATTGCTGATAAGATAGCGTTAAAGCTGAGTGATTTTGTGGTAACTGAAGGTGGTTTCGGCTCAGACATGGGTTTTGAGAAGGCGTGTAACATCAAGGTGAAAGCGTCCAACAAGAAGCCCGATTGCGCCGTAGTTGTCGCAACATTACGCGGATTAAAAGCCAACTCTGGTTTATACGATTTGAGACCGGGTACTCCATTACCTGATTCAATCTTTAATGACGATCAAGACGCGCTCACAGCAGGCTTTGAGAACCTTAAATGGCATATCAACAACGTTAAACAATACCAAGTGCCCACAGTTGTTGCGATTAACCGATTCCCACAAGACTCAACTCAAGAGCTCGATGCTTTGAAACAGATGATCACCGACTTCGACCCAAGCGTTAGCGTTGAAGTAAGTGAAGCTTTTGGTCAAGGTGGCGAAGGTGCAATTCAGTTGGCTCACGCCGTGGTAAAAGCATGCCAAACAGAGAGTAAATTTAAGCCTTTGTACTACTCTGAGCAAAGCTTAGAAGAGAAACTGATGGCAGTCGCTGAAGTCGGATACGGCGCAGCCAGTATTTCACTATCACCACTGGCAAGAAAACAACTGACTGAGTTCAACCAACATGGCTATGGCGACCTATCGGTTTGTTTGGCAAAAACGCCATTATCGATTTCAACAGAAGCTCAAATAAAGGGTGCACCCACTCAGTTTGACGTACCCGTTAGAGAGTTAAAACTGTGTGCTGGTGCCGGCTTCATCTACGCTTTGTGCGGCAACGTAATGACCATGCCAGGTTTACCTGATAAACCGGCTTTCATGTCATTAGATATTGATAGCAATGGAAATATTATCGGCCTAAGCTAGGTGCCCTTAGCTAGATAAACGGCAATTAATCGCGATTAATTGGGCTCAAGTTTCAGAGCGGCGTTCTATATTGAGCAATCATTTCCTAACGAAGTGATTGCTCAACAATCAAGCTTAAATGCAAAAAGTTGCAATTAAACCGTAGTAATATGCAAATCTTGTTTTAAGTTCTGGGTTAAGATCACATTAAAAACCCCATAAAATATATAGTATTGCGCTGATTCTTTGAGGACAGTGATGAATACGAGTATAAAAAAACTAGTCAGCCAATTTCTATGCACCATATTTGCCCTAGGATTAGTCCCTGCCCTCTACATCAATTCTGAACTTGACAGAATTGATGCTCAGCATACTCTCAATATTAAGCAGTCTAGCCAAAACCAAATCGAATACAGTTTTCACGAACTGGCCGTTATTGTTGAGCAAATATCTAATTCTGTTCCTTCCATCGCAGACTCTCAAACGTTACTTCGCGCAATTGAAGAACCATCAATTGTTCATAAACAAGCTCTGCAAGATCTGTGGGTGATGTTAGCTCGCGGACAACAATACTATTCTCAACTTCGCTATCTCGACCTAGAAGGTAACGAGGTTTACCGTATCAACTACAACAACAATAAAGCGACAATAGTTCCTGAGAATAAACTGCAGAACAAATCAGCTCGTAGCTACTTTAAAGATCTCCACCGACTGAAGATTGGAGAAGTAAGCTCCAACGGTATCGATTTAGAGATTGAGAATGGTGAAGTCGTCCACCCTTTGATGCCAGCCCTAAGGATAATGACACCCGTCGCCTCAGAAGATCGTATTATTGGCTACTTTATTGCTAACCTTAATATGCTCGAGGTCTACGACCGCCTTCTTTATCAAATCGGTACATCATCAGCCGTCCCTGTCATTCTTAACAGAACCGGACATGTCATCATGGGCCCTGATATCGAAGAATCGTTTGGGCATCTTATTGAATCTCGTTCAGATAAAACCTATGCGAAGCTTTACCCAGAGCTTTGGAAAGCCATTCAAGAAAATACCTCTTCTAGCTACTTTGATGGTAAAAACTGGTATTTTCACTCAGATATCAGCCCTAAAATAAAGCAATTTAAAGGACCAATTTATTTGGTTCTTCATGTTGAAAACCAACAATTTAGCAGCCAATACCGACAAGAAAAACAAGCCATATTCGTGCAGATCATCACCTTATCTTTCTTAATTTCGATGATCTCAGCAGGTTTTGTGCTTTGGAACAGTAACCATAAAAAGAACAGCATCGATAGCCAACTGGCTAAAGCCGCGATGAATGGCATGTCAGCCTTGGTAATTACTGACCGAAATAACCGAATCATCAAAGTAAACCAAGAGTTTACTCGCGTGAGTGGTTACGATTTGGAAGATGTAAAAGGGCGTCAGCCTTCGATGTTTGCCTCTGGTCGCTACAATCAAGAGTTCTACATCAAGATGTGGAGCATTATCACCAAGACGGGAGTTTGGGAAGGCGAAGTGGTCAATCGCCGTAAAGACGGGTCTTTGATCACTGAGATATTACGAATCCAAACCATCAAAGATTCGAAAGATGTGATTCAGTTTTACGTCGCTTCATTTGTCGATATTAGTAAACACAAAGAACTCGAAAAAAAGCTCAGAAATCTAAGTGAAAAAGACGCATTAGCTGGTTGCTGGAATCGAAGAAAATTTGACCTTGAACTTCGTGACGAATGTTCTCGTGTTAATCGTTACCCTACTCGCGAGCAATCTTGCTTAGCTATCTTGGATATTGACTACTTCAAACGCATTAACGACAGATTTGGGCACGATTACGGTGATCGAGTCATTCAAACAGTCGCTCAAGTACTTCAGCGTGAATGCCGTGAAACCGATTTTGTTGCTCGCATTGGTGGCGAAGAGTTTGGTGTTATTCTGCCTCACACCACAACAGAAGGAGCTGAATACGTTCTCAACAGGCTGAGAATTGCTGTCAGCCTTGAACTCGATAACGTAGTCACTGTGAGTGGCGGCATTACTAACATCACCAATGATCCAGCGCTGAACTACAAGTGCGCTGATTTAGCGTTATACGAAGCTAAAGCAGCAGGTAGAAACAATGTATGCTTATTCCTAGACAAAGAAATGAGTGAAATAGCCTAACAATAGACAGTACAAGCACTCTTGTTAGGCTCTCGATCAACTTGGGGCCGGGTAAAACTCTAACTTGTTCCCTTCTACCACCAGAATACAATCCATGTTCGCAGCATGAGCGGCTTGTTTACCTAAGTTCGTATCTTCAAACACAACACACTGCTTTGGCTGTAATCCCATACCAAAACACGCATCTAAGAAGGTATCTGGATTGGGTTTGTGATTCTTAACGTCTGTTGCTGTCACTAGGATATCGAGCTTGTTCAAGATATCTGTTTTGTCCAACAACTGCTCTGCACTTTTACGTTGGCTACCCGTCCCGACGGCAATCTTCTTGCTACCTAAATTTTCTAATAACAGAGAATGCGTACAAGGGATGATATCTCCTTTGTCTTCAATCGCAGCAAACGACGCCATCTTAAACGTAGAAACCGCTTGTGGGTCGAGCGATAAACCGTATTTGCTGTTCACCTCACCCGCGATCTTATAACTCGGCATGCCACCTAAGCTATGCAGCCAAGATGCTTCAAAATGAAAACCGAATTCTTCAGCCGTTTGCTGCCACGCCTTTACATGTGCTGGCATTGTATCGATCAACGTACCATCCATATCAAAGATTAATCCATCATATGCCGTTAAATCTATTTTCATCACTACTACCACTCTTTGAGAAAGTTACTGATACCATAACCAATATTCAGTATCATGACCCCATATTACCGTTCAAAATGGATGTTTATGTTACAAATATCTAACTCTGTTTCGATTCAAGACTGGGAACTCCAGTTAACAGCGATCAGAGCACAAGGAGCCGGCGGTCAGAACGTCAATAAAGTATCAAGTGCGATACATTTGCGTTTTGACATCAAGCACTCCACCCTGCCAGATTTCTATAAAGAGAAACTGCTAGCACACAAAGATAGCCGCATCACTAAAGATGGCGTGATTATCATTAAGGCGCAGCAGTATAGAACTCAAGAACAAAACCGTGATGACGCTTTGGTGCGTTTGAAAGAACTGATCTTGGAAGCAACAAAAGTTCAAAAAGTGAGACGAGCAACTAAGCCGACGCGCGGCTCTCAGAAAAGACGTTTAGAAGGAAAGAAACAAAGAAGTACCACCAAACAACTGCGCGGAAGAGTAGAATAATTTTTGATTTCATCAGTGAACACGTCACCCATCAAACAACCGCTCTAAATCTATTTATTTAGAGTAAAGACGAAACCTATTAGACCAAAACGCTATGGCTGCTTTTTGACCGACAGAATCAGTTTGATCAACAACATTCTCTCTTCGCTGGTCAGTAGCCGACTGACCGCCGCTACGTCTTCCGCCGTCGCTTGTGATGCGCCAACGACATCCAGAACCACATCCAAATCGGTAACTTTCAACGTCCTCGTGAGCGAACGATACTGAGACATTTTGATATCAGCTTCACCACGCTCGATTCGTTGATAGGTTTTTAAACTCATTCCCGCACTTGAGGCTAATTTTTCCTGGGACAAATTGGCGAGCTTCCTGCGATCAATCAGCGCCATGATTATGGGTTCTTGTGACATAAGCTTATCCTCAATAGACAGTTATGACCTAATTTCAGCAAGAAGCAGACCATATTGACTCGCAACGGTTTACATACGCCATTAAAGGCATATTATTCGATTATTAAAAAACGTTACGTTTCATAAACTTTGACACTTAGATCGGTCTTGAGCGTACAGGCTACTAAACTTGAATATTCAAGTGTTGGGAAATAAGAAAAATTGCAAATTGCGAATAATGAAGGCGTCAAATTGGAAATTGCGAATCGCTATACATTGGCGTTTCCTTGCATCAAGCACGCATTAGAATCAGACAATACCCGCAATCAAATTATCGGGGTACAGCATAGGCTACTCACTTACAAAGAAGTGTTGTTGCACGGGAACATGTTGGAAGACAAGGAATTAAGACAGGCTTTTTCTGCGTTGAACCAAAATGAAAAAGATGTCGCGCAAGGCGGTATTAAAAGCATCAACGATGCAATAAAAGAGATGGATGAGATTCTAGAAAGGTACAGCCGTAAAGCAGTTGTAGAACTAAGCAACTAAGCGGGTAAATGACTAAACAGCTAAACCTGCAGACATAAAAAAGTCGACGCTATCGTTAGATACAGCGTCGACTTGTTCAAAACATTGAAGTTCTAACGTAACACGGCTTTTCTAAGACCCGCGAACAACATCAGCATACCTAGCAAACCAAATGAAATACTACCGCCACTGCTACCAGAGCCAGTCGATGTACGTGCATTCACATAAGCTGTTCGCTTAGCATCAGTAGAAACAAACTTAGCGGTTTCAGTTCCTGCAATCACACTGTCTATCCAAGCTTCATAATCATGGATTTCAGTGAATACCGATGTCACAGTAGCACTACCACCACAAGTATCTGGTCCAAAGCTGGTAATACCAACTTGTCTGTAGTCAGCACCATCTTTCCAATACACTGGACCGCCTGAATCGCCTTGACACGTACCATTAAATAGCCCGGTAAATGCGCTGTAATCGCCGTTAAAACAGATTTGATTATCAGTTAACGCTGAGCCGTCAGTAAAGGCTGAAGCACAAGTAGCGTTGTCTACGTAATTCAGGTCAGCCTTCTGCAACAAAGTTGTCCCGTCAAAGCCTGAACGTGTATCACCATGCCCAACAGCAACAAAGTCATTAACACCAACACGGTAACTCTCATCGGAAGGACGCTTAACCACATCGTTAACTGAATCGATATTAAGTGCGCTTTCTAGCTTAAGAATAGCAACATCATTGCGTAATAGATCACTCAACGCATTTGAATAGTCACTGCGATAGTAAACTTCTGAGACTCGCGCTTTTTGGATGTTCCCATTAGGAAACTGAGAAGTATCTTCAATTTGAGGAACGACAACCGTAAATAACTGCCCTTCTTCATTGCCGTAAATACAGTGTGCTGCCGTCAGAATATGCGTTGGATCTAAAATTGTTGCTCCACAGTAAGGGCCTGTAGAGTAAACACCGTCATAATCTATGCGGTCAATGAACAAGCTGGCCATTGAAGGAAATTCAGCTACTGTGGCGTCACTACCGTTCACGATATAAGGTGTTACACCCGTATTAGGAGTACTTTCGACCGAATTTTCTGTCGCCATAACACTTGATGTGTAAATCAATGGCGCTAAAAGCCCTAAAACGGCTTTACGAACCGGACTCATTGTATGGTTTACGTTCATAGTTAACTCCTTGTAACCCCTACTACTTATTTACAAAAATGATGAATCGTCACCATAACACGTCACAACCGTGATTATAGTAAGTATTTGTAACGATATCGCCACATATCTCATTTTATAAACGAATTTTAAGTAACCGTTGTTAGTGGGTAACGCCAAACCTAATACGCTCGCAAAACATACGCTACCAAAAACAAAAAAGCCTACCGTTAGGCTTCCCAATAAAGAGAAGTAAACAATAGGCTTTCGTTAAACTTGGTGTTTTCTCTTAAAAGAGATTAGCCACGGTAGTAACGCTGAGGTACGAAAGGCATTTTTTCTACTGTCATTGGTAGCTTCTTGCCACGAACGTCAGCGAATACTTCAGTGCCAATTGTTGCTAAGTCTGTACGAACGTACGCCATAGAAACAGGCTTGCCTGCGTTAGGGCCAGCAGTACCACTTGTTACAACGCCAATCTTGTTGTCTTCAGCATCGAACAATTCAGCACCTTCACGTACTGGTGCTTTAGTTTGACCAACTAGACCAACACGCTTACGTTGAACATCTTTCGTTGCGATTTGCTCAAGGATGATATCAGCGCCTGGGAAACCGCCTGCACGCTCACCGTCAGTACGACGAACTTTTTGAATACCCCATAGAAGGCTAGCTTCAACTGGAGTAGTTGTTGTGTCTAGGTCGTGACCGTATAAACATAGACCACACTCAAGACGAAGTGAGTCACGAGCACCAAGGCCAATCCACTCTACTTCTGCTTCTGATGTTAGTTTACGAGCAAGTGCTTCAGCGTGATCGTTCGGTACTGAGATTTCGTATCCGTCTTCACCGGTATAACCACTGCGGCTTACGATGCACTCTACGCCGTCGATATCGACTTTTTGAACGTCCATGAACAGCATGTCTGCAACACTTGGTTGGAAACGAGCAAGAACTTCAGACGCTTTAGGCCCTTGAAGTGCTAATAGAGCGCGATCATCAATCACTTCCATTTCTACGTCAGCTGGAAGGTGCGCAGTTAGGTGGTCGATATCTTGTGTTTTACAAGCCGCGTTCACAACAACAAACAAGTGATCGCCTAGGTTAGCCACCATCAGGTCATCCATAATGCCGCCCTGCTCGTTGGTAAAGAACGCATAGCGCTGTTTACCAGAAGGAAGGTCAATAATATCTACAGGAACCAAAGATTCTAAGACAGCTGCTGCGTTTGCGCCATGAAGACGAAGTTGCCCCATGTGAGAAACATCAAAAAGACCGGCAGCATCACGAGTGTGTAAGTGCTCTTTCTTTACACCTAGTGGATACTGAACTGGCATATCGTAGCCAGCGAAAGGAACCATTTTTGCACCCTCTTCAACATGAAGTGCATGCAGTGGTGTTGTTAGTAGGTCTTGATTAGCGTGTTCTTGAGTCATTTTCTTCTCCATGAAGCGTTGCAGGCTGTCCAAAGTCGAGTCTGCCGCTTATATCTCTATTTAGAGTCGCCTCTAACGATAAGTCTCATCATTAGTCACCTCAGCGTATTCGCGTTAGTCACCTTGACGTCTTAACCTTAGAAACAGTAGATAGTAAAAAGTGATGTCTTTTATATAGGCTTATATCGTTAGCTTGATAAATCAGGTTAGCTGTACAAAAGCTCTACAAGTCACTTTCTAAGAATTCACTTCAGTAAACTTCAATCAACATGAGTAAACCGTGTTCACTATAATAAACAAGCCTGAGTCAGTTTTACACCCTTAACAATAGTAAAACAGTTCAAAATGTGACATTTAACAATTTAAAAACAATTTTTCGATGCATACAAAAACGCGATATTGATGATTATCACATCAATATCGCGTCTATTGGCAAACGTTAGAAACAATAGCAAACGGTTGCATTCACTATAAGAAATTCCAACTTTGTTAATTTATTTTGCTGTCACCCACAAAATGAGCGCGTCTTCTGCGCTGGTCGAGATAAGCATGTGACCCATATTGGCATCGTAATACATGCTATCACCTTCACTCATTGGCACAGGTTCATAGAATTCTGAGTAGAACATCACATCACCAGAGATGATCATCAAAAACTCTTCACCGTCGTGACGTACCCAATCGTTATACTCTTCAAAAGTACGCGCTCTCACGCGACTCTTAAAGGGCATCATCTTCTTATTAGACAGCTCTGTTGCAAGCAGTTCATGCTCGTACGTTGGGGTTGGGTGAGGTTTACCTTGACCAGCCTTAGTTAAGTCACGACGCCCTGTTGCTACCTTTTTCCTTGGTGGCTCAAACAGTTGGGGCATGTTTATTTGTAAGCCCATCGCTAGCTTTTGCATCGCTTGGAAGGTTGGCGAGATTTGCTCGTTCTCAATTTTGCTGAGCGTAGAGCGAGCTAAACCAGTACGTTGGCTCGCTTCTTCTAACGTAATCCCAAGCTTGCCGCGGATATCTTTAATACGCTGGCCAAGCCTAAGTGGTTCGATATTCTGGTCTAACGTTTCCTTCGCCAACGTTAAAGATGGGTACTCATCATAAATGTCTTCTGACATAGGTCCCTCATTAAATTCTTGCTTCCTGTCTATTAATTTCATTGTTGCATGAAGCGCTTTGTTGATTAAAGAGCACACAGAGAAATAAAGCGTGCTCCCCGTAGCAAAACAAGAAAAGTTGTTTCCTATTGGAAATTTTTGTTGAAAATTGATTTTATCGGAGCTATGTTATCGACTTGTTAGATGAAGAGATGCTACTTCGGCTTGCAGCAAATGATAGATTTAACATTTGTAAAAGCTGTTTTTTACCCGAACTTTTTGGGAAACAATTCGTGCTGCATTGACCCTACAACGATCGCTTAGACGCTGTAAGAGTATATTTATAACGCAATTCACGTTTATCTATACCTATATAGCGCAAACGATACCGATGCAGAAATCAACGTAAGACCTAATGGACTATAAAAATAATCACCATTAGCTTAATGAAAGGTCTCGACAATGAACGCTTACCAAAACCATAGCTTAGACAGTTTTTTCACTACGAACCTATCTGGTACTGACGACGCAGTATTTGCTGGCATCCAAGCAGAGAACACTCGTCAAAACGAACAAATCGAACTTATTGCTTCTGAGAACATCGTTTCTAAAGCAGTAATGCAAGCTCAAGGCACTTGCCTAACCAACAAATACGCAGAAGGCTACCCAGGCCGTCGTTACTACGGTGGTTGTGAGCACGTAGATACAGTTGAAGCTATCGCGATTGAACGCGCTAAACAGCTGTTCAAATGTGAATACGTAAACGTACAGCCTCACTCTGGCGCTCAAGCAAACGGTGCAGTTAAACTTGCGCTACTTCAACCTGGCGACACTATCCTAGGTATGTCTCTTGACGCTGGTGGCCACCTAACACACGGTGCGCGCCCTGCAATGTCTGGTAAATGGTTCAACGCCGTTCAATACGGCGTAGACCGCGAAACTCTAGAAATCGATTACGAAGCGGTTCGCGCTTTAGCTATCGAAAGCCAACCTAAAATGATTATTGCTGGTGGTAGTGCTATCCCACGCGTTATTGATTTCGCTAAGTTCCGTGAAATCGCTGACGAAGTTGGCGCTATCCTAATGGTTGATATGGCACACATCGCGGGTCTTATCGCGACAGGTGCTCACCCTAGCCCACTACCACACGCACACGTAGTTACTACAACAACGCACAAAACACTTCGTGGCCCACGCGGCGGTATGATTCTTACGAATCACGAAGACATCAACAAAAAGATCAACTCTGCAGTGTTCCCTGGCCTTCAAGGCGGCCCACTAATGCACGTTATCGCGGCTAAAGCAGTGGCGTTTGGCGAAGCACTTGGCCCAGAATTTAATACTTATATTGATTCAGTGATCGATAACGCAAAAGTTCTCGCTGAAGTGTTGCAAACTCGCGGTTGTGACATTGTGACAGGCGGAACTGACACGCACCTAATGCTGGTTGACCTTCGTCCTAAGGGATTGAAAGGTAACGTAACTGAAGAAGCATTAGAGCGTGCAGGGATCACATGTAACAAAAATGGCATACCATTCGATACAGAGAAGCCTATGATTACTTCTGGTATCCGTTTAGGCACGCCAGCTGGGACCACTCGTGGTTTTGGCACTGAAGAATTCAAACTAATCGGTGAATGGATCGGCGATGTACTTGATGGCTTAGTTGAAAGCCCTGAAGGCAATGCTGAAGTTGAGCAACGTGTTCGCAAGCAAGTTAAAGAGCTTTGCAAGCGCTTCCCTCTTTACCGTTAAACCGTTTTTAAGATTTAAATTAAAACCTCATAAATTTTTGGAGAATAAGCAATGGACAATACACTAAAGTTTGCAGACAGCCACGAGTGGGTAAAAGACAACGGTGACGGTACTGTAACTATCGGCATTTCTGAGCACGCTCAAGAGATGCTAGGTGACGTTGTGTTTGTTGACCTGCCTGACACTGGAGACGAAATTGAAGCTGGCGAAAGCTTCTCTCTCGTTGAATCAGTGAAAGCAGCTTCTGATATCTACGCACCAATCTCTGGCGAAATCGTAGAAATCAACGAAGAATTAGAAGATAGCCCAGAGTTGATTAACGAAGAATCTTATGAAGGTGGTTGGATTGTTAAAGTGAAGATGTCTGATGCGTCTGAACTAAACAACCTTAAAGATGCGGAAGAATACCTAAGCTCTATCGAAGAAGACTAATAGGTTCCTCATTACGATAAAGCTGCTCTTTAGAGCAGCTTAATTTTAGGGGCTAGCTCACGGCTCCAAAGAGAAAGTAGAACATATCATGACTGAATTACTTCAAAGCCAATTACTAAAAGACTTGGGTACTCAAAACGAGTTTGTTGCTCGTCATAACGGCCCTAATAAAGCAGACCAGCAAAAAATGCTTGATGCGATCAACGCGACTAGCTTAGACGCACTGATCGACGAAACGGTTCCTGCACAAATCCGTCTTGAAAAACCAATGACACTTGCTGCGCCACTGAGCGAAATGGACATGCTGACCTCTCTTAAAGAGATCGCTAACCTAAACCAAGTGAAACGTACTTTCATTGGCCAAGGCTACTACAACACATTCACTCCAAACGTTATTCTACGTAACGTTTTAGAGAACCCAGGCTGGTACACAGCTTACACACCATACCAACCAGAGATTTCTCAAGGTCGTCTTGAAGCTCTACTCAATTACCAACAAATGGTAATGGACCTAACCGGTATGGAAATCGCGAACGCATCCCTTCTTGATGAAGCGACAGCGGCTGGCGAAGCAATGACACTGTGTAAGCGTGCTGGCAAAAGCAAGAGCAAAGTATTCTTCGTTGCTGACGATGTTCACCCTCAAACACTAGAAGTTGTTAAAACTCGTGCTGAGTACATCGGTTTTGAAGTAATGGTTGGTGCTCTTGAAACACTTCCAGAGCAAGACGTATTTGGTGCGCTTCTTCAATACCCGAGTACAACGGGTGAAGTTCGTGACCTAACAGACATCATTGCGAAAGCTCAAGCTAACAAAACACTGGTAACGGTTGCTACTGACCTACTTGCTTCTGCTCTACTCAAGCCTGCGGGCGAAATGGGCGCAGACGTAGTAATCGGTTCAGCGCAACGTTTCGGCGTTCCTATGGGTTACGGTGGTCCACACGCTGCATTCATGGGTACTCGTGAAAAGCATAAGCGTACAATGCCAGGTCGTGTAATCGGTGTATCTATCGATACTCACGGTAACCAAGCGCTACGTATGGCAATGCAGACTCGTGAGCAACACATCCGCCGCGAGAAAGCGACATCGAACATCTGTACAGCTCAAGCACTTCTAGCAAACATGGCGTCGTTCTACGCGGTTTACCACGGTGCAGAAGGCCTACGTACTATTGCTCGTCGTACACACCACATGACAGCTATCCTAGCGGCTGGCCTGACTAAATCGGGTTACGAACTAACGAACAACAGCTTCTTTGATACCATCACGATCAACTCTGAAGAGAAGACAGATGCACTGTACGCGAAAGCGCAAGCAGCAGACATCAACCTTCGTCGACTTGTTGGCAAAATCGGTATCAGCTTAGATGAAACAACAACGATCGACGACGTGAACGCACTGTTCGCAATCTTCGACGTGAAAGAAGACGTTCAAGCACTCTCTTCTGACATTGCATCAAACGAGTTTGCCGCAATTCCAGAAAACTGCCGTCGTGAATCAGAGTTCCTAACTCACCCAGTATTCAACACGCACCACAGCGAAACGCAAATGATGCGTTACCTAAAACAGCTTGAGAATAAAGACTTCTCACTAACGCACGGCATGATCCCACTGGGCAGCTGTACGATGAAGCTGAACGCTGCTGCTGAGATGATTCCAGTAACATGGCCTGAGTTTGGTTCAATTCACCCATTCGCACCTCTTGATCAAGCAGCGGGTTACACAGCGCTAGCGAAAGATCTTAAAGAGAAGCTATGTGAAATCACCGGTTACGACGATTTCTCACTACAGCCTAACTCTGGTGCATCTGGCGAATACGCAGGTCTAATCGCGATTCAACGTTACCACGCAAGCCGTGGTGAAGCTCACCGTAACGTTTGTCTGATTCCAAGCTCTGCGCACGGTACTAACCCTGCAACAGCATCAATGGTTTCAATGAAGGTAGTGGTTGTTAAGTGTGATGAAGATGGCAACATCGACATGACAGACCTAGCAGCGAAAATCGAGAAGCACAAAGAAAACCTATCAAGCATCATGATCACTTACCCTTCTACGCACGGCGTATACGAAGAGCAAGTGAAAGAAGTGTGTGAACAAGTACACGCAGCGGGCGGTCAGGTTTACCTAGACGGCGCGAACATGAACGCTCAAGTAGGTCTAACTTCACCTGGCTTCATCGGTTCAGACGTATCTCACTTGAACCTACACAAAACATTCTGTATCCCACACGGTGGTGGCGGTCCGGGTATGGGTCCTATCGGCGTTAAATCGCACCTAGCACCTTTCCTACCCGGTCACATCGAAAACGGTGTACAAGGTTCTGACTACGCGGTATCAGCAGCAGATTTAGGCAGTGCTTCAATCTTACCTATCTCTTGGGCTTACATCGCAATGATGGGCGAACCTGGTCTAACAGACGCGACTAAAGTAGCGATTCTGAACGCGAACTACGTGATGGAAAAACTACGTCCTCACTACCCTGTTCTTTACCGTGGCACTAACGGCCGCGTAGCGCACGAATGTATTATCGATATTCGTCCACTTAAAGAAGACACAGGCATCAGCGAAGAAGATATTGCTAAGCGTCTAATGGACTTCGGTTTCCACGCGCCTACGATGTCTTTCCCAGTAGCAGGCACGCTAATGGTTGAGCCAACTGAATCTGAAGATTTAGAAGAGCTAGACCGTTTCTGTGAAGCGATGATCGCAATCCGTCACGAAATGGCAGCTGTGAAAGCGGGTGAATGGCCACTAGACAACAACCCTCTAGTAAACGCACCGCACACACAAGTTGACCTTTCAGGCGCAGAATGGGATCGCCCTTACTCTCGCGAACTTGCTTGCTTCCCATCGAAAGCAACCAAGAACTCGAAGTACTGGCCGACTGTTAACCGTGTAGACAACGTATACGGCGACCGTAACCTAATCTGTTCTTGCCCAAGCATCGACAACTACGAAGACTAATTTTTGTAGATTTTAGATAAACAAAAGCGAACCACTCGGTTCGCTTTTTTGTTTTCTGAAATTCAAGGCCAACAAATGCATTGACCTTACCGTAAGGGAAAGGTTTATGTTGAAATGAATCCAACGATGAATGAGGTAACGATTATGGGATGTTGCAACAAAGCGCCAAAAGGTGGAGCCCCTCTTGGCTTATTTTTGAAAGTCACGCTTGGGATTGGGCTTTTTGTGTTCCTGCTGGCTTTGTGGCAGTAGGAAGTTTACAAGCTGCCAGATTTGGAAGCTAAGAAGTGATGGTATACAAAAATAGTTGGTGCCATAGTAGTTTGTTAAATGTGTTATTTAAACCTAGCGGTATGACGTTTATCCTTTCTTTCACGCTACAACCAAATTATGAAATAAAGAGGAAGACTGCCAACAGATTCCCAAACACCACTCATTAATACGTTGGTAGTTTTCGTCCAACTTCAAGCTGTTTCTAAAATAGACAACGGGGCAATACTTCGACCTATCATCACCCCAAAAATAGCAGAAAATGCAGCACGAATAACAAATTCAGGCGCCCCCTTTTTTCTCTCTAGTTTCCACTTAGAACACTCGCTATCTGGATCTTTCATTATCCCCTCAATAAGATATCCAATCTGGGCATATAATGTCCACGTCAATCGGACTAAAATTATGTGGAAAACTTGTTGAGAAACCAAACATTGAAAGGTGATTCACTTTTGTTTAAATGACTTGAATTAAACATTTTTAATGTAGCTTAACTTTGGCCAGTTTTCATATAAACACAAAAGGCCGTATAGATCATTCGCGAAGGACGATAAGTAATAATCAGATAAAGACTCAACTAATAATTGACACTGCCCGCAACGTCATCGTCTTTAAGAAATGCATTGATTAAAAACACATTGAAAGTAATTTAAGCATGACGTTAACAACAAATCGAGAACCTTTCTGACCCGAATAAAAATCAAACCCTGTGAGGACAAATAAATATAAAAATCGAAGTGCAAATTAGATAAAATCAATATATTTCCTACGATAGAAAAAGACCACGTTTATAAGTGGTCTTTATAAGATATCACTGTCAATTATAGAATAGACTTAGTAAGAAGAAAATAGCAACCTATACTTACATTTTCTGCTTGGCTCTATTTTCAAAAAAAACATCAATCCAATTTTGGTTTTGTATAAGCCAAGTGCATCCAAATATCAAAAACATACCCAACATCATATTTACTGTTATTACAGAATCAAAAAATATGTATGCCATTACGGCAGTAGCAGCAGGGACACAAGAAAAGTACGTAGATACATTAGTCACCGTACCCGATTTTAAGGCTTTTATAAGGAGCATAGATGAAAGCACAGAAATTAGAAGTGACTGCCAAAGTAATGCTGATATGGAAATATTGTTTACATCAAATTTAAACTCACTAAAAATAATGGTTGTAGGCAATAGTATTAGTGTTGCTGAAAAACATTGAAACAACATGTTTTTTTCAATAGGTATGTTTGAACAATATTTTTTTTGATGTATAGAACCAAATGTAACACCTAATAACGACAAGATTGCAAGTATAAGATTTTCAAAATTTGTCGTTCCCAAGCTGAAATTTTCCACCGAAAAAATCAAGGTACCGAGTACACAACCTAAGATCCCATAAATTTGAAATTTCGAATTTAGATCTCTAGATACTATTAACGTTAAAACTGGCTGTAACCCTAAGACGATCGTCAACATCGCCGGACTGATTCCTGACACCAATGAATAAGAGAAAAAGACCGGATAGAGAAATTGTATAAAGACTCCTACAATCATGGCATGTACCATACTCTTATTATCTACTTTATTGTTTCTTAAAATTAAAAAATTAATAATTACGAAAACAAATAATGCAACAATCACTCTAAGTGTTATAAAAGTAAGTGGGTTAGTATAACTCAATCCTATTGAAGACGCGATATAGCCGGAAGCCCACAGAAAAACAAAAATCCATCCTAAATATTTCACAGATAGCCTCCCAGCTATAAAAACTACACTGTAGTGAATCTTTCACCTAACTTTCTATTAACAGTGTAATATTCCTTAATTTCATGGCAAGTATTATATATATCGCCACCTTTAGATTTCGTAGCTTCAATAAGGATATCGTACGTCTCTTTAATTGGTATATCGTGATGAACATGAGCACTAGATACTTTCAAAATCGCACTTTTAAGATCTTCAAGGTTATAAATTGACTTTGAGATATCAAAAATAAAATCTGAAACATCTTGATCTCGAAGGGGTGCCCTTTGAAATACCATAGCTTCTATGGTTTCATCATGAATAGATTTGTCTTTGAATATAAGTGAGGGCTCTACATTATCTACACCATCATATTGAAAATCTAAACAAAGAATAACTCGGTTCCCATCACCAAAATTGTATGCTGCATGGACTACACTTGCATCAAGCATCCAAATATCACCCTTCAGCATTCTAAATACCCCGTAGTCTTCATCACTATGATAAGAAGTTAACGAAGTTTCAAGAGGAATTAATACACGTATATATTTTTCCTTATTATCACCCAATTCAATAAAATCTTTGTGCGGTATAACTTGACCATTTATTAAGTTACGTGTCCTAACCATTTTAAGATTTTCTACGTCAAAGTACTTATTTATAATTTCATTAATATATAGCGTTTGCTTACCTAGTTCGGTCATCTTCGCTTTGTTTTTATTATCTTTGTACTGGGTATTTTGATAATCCCCGTCATCATTCCACAATGAGTTGTTTATCCACGTACCACTATTAAATTCGTTGTATTCTTCTTCAAACACAGGGAACTTAGATATGATATCAAGGTCTTTCCTTAAAGAATTACTTTCAAAGTCGATTCTTCCTAGCAATTTAGTTTTGGATTTCAATTTATTAACCTTTTAGTTTTGTTTTTATTAATATTTTGTAACACACATTTTACGTTCGACATAGTACTCAACAACAAACGACTATCAACGGTTTAATTATTTTTTAAAATCAATATGTGACTTAACACATATAAAAGCACGCTTTTAATTATATAAATGCCATTTAAACAAGAGTTAGTACCGTTTTAACCTCAGATAGAACCACCACAAGTCAGATTCTGAAAAATTAGAAGTGTTTGATTAAAATGCAAAAAACAACACCAAATTACTCGCTATTTAGTTTGTTCAGTCCAATGCTTGACCCTATATGGTAAGGTGTTTATATTGTCGCCCGCCCAACGGGGCACATCCTAAAATACACACCGGCCATCCTGCCATCATTCGTGTATTTATATTGGTGTTGTGAACTTCCATGCTAACGAAACTTCGTCCTTTTACTCGTGAATCGGGTGCGCTTATGCATCTTTCGATTCCAATCATTTTGACTCAAATAGCGACCCAAGCGATGGGATTTGTCGATACGACAATGGCTGGCCAAGTAAGCCCTGCCGATCTTGCTGCTATTGCACTTGGCACTAGCCTTTGGATTCCTGTGTTGCTGTTACTGCGTGGCGTTATTATGGCGTTAACGCCTGTTGTCGCTTACCACCGCGGCTCACGTGACTTTCAAAGTATCTCTGTTGAGTTCTTCCAGATGGTTTGGTTGGCATTAATTGCTAGCGTATTACTCATTGCTTACTTGGTGAGTGCGAAACCAATCTTAGAATGGATTGGGGTAGCCGCTGAGATCATCCCTATCGGCAGTGACTATGCGTTTGCCCTAGCCTTCGGTGTGCCGGGTATTGCCCTGTTCTACACCTTGAACGGTTTCTGTGAAGGTATGAACAACACCAAAGTGCCAATGATCATTTCTGTGGTTGGCTTGTTGGTGAATATTCCGGTCAACTACGTGCTTATCTACGGTAAGTTCGGCTTCCCTGAAATGGGCGCAGTGGGTTGTGGCTGGGCGACAAGCTTGGTGTATTGGCTAATGTCGGGAATGCTGTATTCCTACATTAAAGGTCATCACCATTACAAGACTATCATCAACTTTTCAGATGCGAAGCCAAAAGCAAAAGAGATGCTTCACCTTCTAAGATTAGGTTTACCTATCGGGATGAACATTGCAGTGTGTGGCAGCATTTTCGCGGTAATCGCACTGATGATTGGTCGTATTGGTGCTGAGAACGTAGCAGCCGCGCAAATCGCACTTAACATTTCGAGCTTAACTTACGTGATTCCTATGAGCATCTCGTTTGGCATTACGATTCGTGTTGGGCACGCTTTGGGTGAGAAAGACGAACTAGGCGCAATTGAACGCAGCAAAGTCGGTATCTTGGTTGCGGCGTTGATTTCATTACTATCGGTTGCGATGTTCCTTCTGTTCCCTGAGTGGATCATTAGGCTTTACACAACCGACCCTACAATAAGCGCGACAGCAGCAGTATTGTTGACCTTTACTGCGATGTACCAATTCAGCGATGCATTGCAAACATCGGCTAACGGCGCACTGCGTGGCTATAAAGACACTAAGATCCCGATGATTTTAGCTATCGCTTCATACTGGGGCTTAGCACTACCACTGGGCATGGTGTTGGGCTTAACAGACCATATTGTTCCAGCAATGGGTGAAGAAGGCTTTTGGATTGGTATCCTAACGGGCTTGAGCGTTTCAGCGACGCTGATGTTAATTCGCTTACGATACGTGATTAAGAAACGTGACTTGCCACCAGCAAGTGCTCCATTGGCAAACTAAGATAGGCCAATAAGCTAATAGAAAAAAGCGCGTTATTGCTACTCGGCAATAACGCGCTTTTTTATTGAATTTCTATAAACCAGATGATGTGCTTGGTTTAACACTCATCGTTCATAACACGAACTGTACACTCACAACCATCTACTGGACATGTGTCTCCACTTGTCCTGCCACCAAAAGAATCATAAAGAACATAACAACCTGAAGGTAAGGCATCATCAGTTATGTTATTGCTGTTAAGGTCAGCTTGACTAAATGGCTGAGTATATCCCACAACCGTGTGTCTGTTACCTAATTCAGAGATGATGCTGTCATCATCCGACAAAGTTAGGAAATCGAGCATATTTAACGCATCTCCTGATTCGCCTTCACTTTCAGGGCAAAGTGTTCCCCAATCTACTTCAACGCTACCGATACCGAAATCGATCACATAGTTACTTTGGTCATCTGGGTTTTCCGCACTAGGGTTAAGTCCAACAATAATGGCTTTAGAGGTTACCTGAGTGATTACCCCTTCCATCGCACCAGCAACACCTTCAAGTACCGCTTCTCTTGCTGACTCCTGAATATTGAGGAACCTCGGGGCTGCTGTAACGGCCAATACTCCAAGTATCACGATCACAATGATTAATTCCATTAAAGTAAATCCGTTTTTCTTCATAACACCCACATCAACTGACAACTACAGATACAATTACTGAATGAACTATCAATAACTATACATCGTGATGAGATGCGGAACACCTTATGTGTCGCGTCAAAGCTGTTGTTTAGTCGATTTTTTGACCTTACGCATGCGGAAATAAAAGTAAGTGCCTGCTGTCACTGTCTTATTTGATCGCGTTGTTTCTAAATAGATCAAATTTTCGATATTACACTGCAGGTACATTCTTCATTTCTATTGCGCTCTATCGGAATATCTGTGTCTGCATATCGCAAAAAAAATAGCGCTCATGCATGACATAAGCGCTATTAAATTACTGGAGGCTCAACACATCTCTTAAAGAGATATGTTGGGAATTCTAGATTTTAAATGAACCGACATAACGATCGAGAACTTGTGATAACTCTGCCAGGTGCTGGCTTGATTGCTCTAATTTCTCACTTGCGCTCAAACCGTTTTTGACTGAGCTATTAACCGTATCCATGTTCATATTAATTTCATTCGCTACCGCTGATTGCTGCTCCGTTGCCGTTGCGACTTGCGTATTAATATCGAGAATAGCCAAAACTTGCGTTGAAATTTTTTCCAAAGCTTGGCGAGCCATTTCAGTTTCAGTCGTACCCTCTTCAATTAGGTTCTTGCTATTACTCATCGAGCTAACAGCGTTCTTAGCTTCGGTTTGAAGTTGGTTGATCATAGTGTCAATTTCATCGGTCGACTGCGCGGTTTTTGTCGCTAGGTTACGAACTTCGTCAGCAACAACCGCAAAGCCTCGACCAGCTTCACCAGCACGTGCAGCTTCAATCGCAGCGTTGAGTGCAAGCAAGTTTGTTTGCTCAGAGATACCTCGAATAACGTCAAGAATAGTACCGATCGACTGAGTATTATCAGCAAGGCTCACGATGATGTTAGAAGCACTATTCATTTCGGCTTCAAGGTTTGCAATCGAATTTGTGGTCTTCTCGATCGTCTTATGACCTTCTTGAGTTTCACTTGCCGCCATGTTTGCCGCGCTTGCAGCACCAGCCGCGCTAGACGCAATTTCATTAACCGTGGCGATCATTTCATTCATAGATGTCACGACCAACATGGTTTGTTCGTTCTGCTCTTGTCCTCTTTGCAATGCTTGCTGCGACTGTTCACGAAGCCCAATAGCGGTGCTATTTAATTCAACACCCGTATTCACTGTTTGAGTAATAATCTCGTGCACCTTGCCAACGAACACATTGAAAGCCGATGAGATTTGAGCAACTTCGTCATTCCCTTTGATAGGCAAACGTACCGATAGGTCACCATCACCTTCAGAAATATCGTGTAATGTGTTTTTCAATACTAAGAGAGGCTGCATCAGTTTGCTAAGAAGAAGCGATAGAACAACGAGACAAACAACAAAAATGAAAACCATTGAAGCGAGCTGGTAGCTAATAATACCGTTTGTTGCTTGGCTAACCTCTGTGATAGGAATGCCGATATCAAAGGTGCCGTACAGCTCACCGTTGACGTAGATAGGTGCCATGATGTCAAACACCCATACTTTTTGAACATCAGCGTACCATTTTGAATACTGTTGTACGCCTTGGGTTGCACCTTTAACGGTATAGCTATCTTCGTAAACCTTATTAAGTTTATTTTTATCGCTGTGAGCAATAGCACTTACGTTACTATCAATAACAATGGCATAAGTGACATCAGATCGCTGTTTCAGCTCACCCACCAGCTTTTGTAAATCTTGAACTGGGTTGTCCGAATTCTCTAAGATATACCCAGCATTTCCAGCCAAGAATTCAGCTTGAACTTGAGATTTGTTCAATATTATCTCATCGATTTTTTCACTTGAAATGAAATAGGTTGACGCCATACTCGCAGCGACTGCAATGCCAAACATAATAAAAACGGCAAATAGGATTGTTTTCTTCATTTAGGTTGTCTCGACGCAAGTTTGTTAAAAATTCTCTGAAGGTTTCAATAACTGAAACCAAAGCTCGCACGTTCTGTCTCGTGTTAGAGCTCCCACTAATCCTTTATCTGTCAAAATCTCGATAACTTTAGCTAAATTATATGAAAAGCATATATTAGTCACACTTGCATAACATATGGCGTATCTAACGCGGAATCTACACTGGGAAATCCGATTAACAACTAATAAAGTCGTTTAGAAAAACATGCGCGAATACACAGCGATAGGCCAGAGACACTGCTATCGAACAAATAAAAAAGCGCGTTACTGCCAGTGGCAATAACGCGCTTCTTGAATCGATATTTTGCGATATCGTTTTAAGCTATTCGGTTTAAGCTATATCGTTTTAATTAATCACTTTCACATAAGGAAGCACTCGGAATCCATCACGTACTTTTTGGCTCGGAATGTAATGGCGGAAAGCCAAGTTAAACACACCAGAATCGTTCTCTGTTTTGATGTTGTTCACCGCATCATCGCCACAACCAAAGCTTACAGTGTAAGTACCGTCTGCATTTTTCTCAGCCGTGTTTGAGCTTACGTTCCCCACTTCACCAAACATGAAACCTTGCTTGTTGTATACCGTTACCGACCAAAACGCTTGGTTCTTAGGATCATCAAAGGTTGCTTGATGACAAGTGTCTGCTGGGAAGTTGCCAGAGACTTCGTAGATATTGTCATCTAACTGCGCGCCACCCCAACCGATAGCCGCACCCACCGCGTACTTCTCTTTGGTAAACATCTCTTTTGAAGCATCTTCAGGGCTGGTAAACATACCAAACGTCGCCTGAGCACCATCGCGTTTCAGTAGTTTTGGCATTTCCATCTTAAGGTTTTTCTCGACCTTCTCGAATGATTTCTCATCCACTTGCATTGCCATGAATTCGGCGTCTGCTTTTGCATCTATGCTCATCTGATCTTGGATTTTATGAACTTCATCTTTGGTGAACGTCGCGTCGGTACGAACGATTACATACACGTGGTCACCACTGTGAGTAGAAAGATCAAACGTACCAGAACCGTATTGCATTGGCTGAATGCGGTGGTCTTCTGTAATCACTTCCATCGACATGTATTTGCCTTCAGGAATCTCAGGTAGCGTAATCGTCGCGCCTTGCGAAACGTTAATCACAGCCATTGAGTAGTATGTGTCTCGGTTCATTCGAACCACAGGCTGTTTATCAGTTGGCGTTAGCTCGCGTTTGTGTAGGAATTTATTAACGCCAACAAGCTCTTGGTTTTTCAAATATTGGCGTGACGTTTCGTACACCGCGTAATTGTCGACGGTAGTCACTTCACCATCGGCATTGAAGAACTCTGTCAGAGTTGAAACTTCTTCAGCTGCGTAAGAAGAAAGAGAAACTGCGCTTAAACCTAAAACTACTAATGCTAATTTTTTCATTGTTGACCTCTAATAAAATCGATAACGCTAAATCAATACATAGTCCATTTGTTTTTGTTCGAACAGTTAGTTCGTTAACCACTCAACTTGTGAACAATGTTATCAAGGCAGCATAAATTCACAAATGACATCTCCGTATAAGAGATATGCAGAGAAGTAATGTTACTTATCAACCTTTATTCTTGATTAAAATGCAAACAATACAGTAGCCTATTTATAGACCATGCAATTCAGTATTTCCAAGGTGAGCCTTTAACAAAGATATGTTGATCGCGTATGTCGAAATTATTTTCGACTACCCTTAGCAAAGGTGATTTAAATAATTGCTTTAACTAACAATATTTATCTTTTCGCCATCTGGTGACCTGAATCTCACTTGATTAATTAGTCAATAGGTAAGCAAATGAACCCAACTTTAGACTCTATAAACCAACTAAAGCAGCAGATGGAATCCTCGGTAATTGGCCAACAACATATGGTTGACACATTACTGGTTGCACTACTTACAAATGGTAATGTTCTGCTAGAAGGATTACCCGGAACAGCAAAGACTCGTTCTATCAAATCATTGGCTTCTGCCCTACAAGTTGACCTTGGTCGTGTTCAATTCACTCCAGATCTGTTGCCTTCGGACGTAACAGGCACAGAGGTGTATCAAGATGTAGACGGCAAACCGACGCTTACCTTCCAACCGGGCCCAGTTTTCAACAATCTATTGCTGGCGGATGAGATCAACCGTTCCCCAGCAAAGGTACAAGCTGCATTGTTGGAAGCAATGGAAGAGCGTCAAATCACTGTAGCTGGCAAGACTTACAAACTGCCTGATCTATTCATGGTTTTAGCGACACAAAACCCGGTTGAACAAGAAGGTACTTATCCGCTGCCAGAAGCGCAAATGGACAGATTTATCATGAAAATAAATCTCGATTATCCAGATGCAGATGCCGAAGAGCAGATCATTAAGATGGTTCGCAGTGAGGAAAAACCAAGCACTGAGAAGCCCGCCCCCATTGATCCGCAGTGTATTTTTGATGCTCGCGATCAACTGCGCGACATACATTGTAGCGACGCGGTTCTTAAGTACATTGTCGCGATTGTGGTGGCAACAAGACAACCCGAATTGTACCCAGAGTCACCCCTTTCACAATGGATCGGTGTTGGTTCAAGCCCACGTGCAACCATCGCATTAGACAAGTGTTCAAGAGCAATGGCGTGGCTAAACGGAAAAGACTTTGTTGACCCCGATGATGTTCGCAACGTGGTTCATGGCGTTCTGCGTCACCGCCTGATTCTATCGTACGATGCACTTGCTGAAGGCGTCAGCTCAGACCGAGTCATCGATGAGATTTTGTCTCAAGTTGCAGTAGCGTAACGCGAGAGGCCACCATGGAGACGAAACCAACACTTGATCCCGATATCTATACCGATCTAAAGGCATTACGATTGTTGAAATACAAGGCGCATGGCTTTGACTTTCTACCTAATCAGCCAATCAACAGTGCGTTAACAGGTCGCCATGTTTCGAAGCTACGTGGGCGAGGATTGAACTTTGAAGAGATGCGTCACTATCAGATTGGTGACGATATTCGCACCATGGATTGGAAAGTGACGAATAGAACGGGCAAGCCACACGTCAAAATATTCTCTGAAGAACGCGAGCGTAACGTTTATGTCATGGTCGATCAGCGCACGAGCATGTTCTTTGGCAGCACAGGTCGAATGAAATCTGTAGTTGCTGCAGAAATCGCAGCTTTGATTGCTTGGAAAGTCATAGACAGTACCGATCGTGTGGGCGCCATTATCTATAACGACAGCACTGCTCTGCCTATTTCACCACAACGCAGCGCAAATCATGTACTCAAAATACTCAATGAGATTGCGAGTAAGAATCAGCAGCTCAAAGCGGGAAAGGCTCAAGACACACAATCCAATTCGTTCGCCAAATTGTTTCATCAAGCGCAAAGGTTGGTTAAGCATGATGGGTTAGTGGTCTTGATTACCGATGGTTACGGCTATAACGAGCGTAGCGAAGAACAAATCAAGGCTTTGTGTCAGCACAACGATGTGGTGTTGTGTCATGTTACCGACCCACTAGAGCATGATTTAGCCACGCTTAATAAGATGGTACTTAGCGACGGGCAATTGCAATTATCCGTATCAGGCCAAGAAGCACAGTTACGCGATGCATTCGCCAAAGACGTGGTTCAAGCCATTGATAATTTCACGGCAGTGGCGAAGAAATATCGAATCCCTGTATTGCCTTTCAACACCGTCGATCCAACCGATGTTCAGCTTAGAAAAGCACTCGGCGCGAGTTAAATAACTGAGAATGCAGACTATGACGACTAACACTGGGCTTGAGCCTTTACAGCCAGAAAATGTGAATCCATTAATGGCCTCTTTGTCTGAGCCTTCTTTGCCAGAAAGTATCTCGTGGCTACCGAATGCTCCAGGCTGGTACTGGTTACTCTTGTTGCTGTTTTGTTTCGCTTTATATCGTGTCTATTTAGTTATTCAAAAGTACCTAGCAAACACATACCGACGCGCTGCTTTAGTAGAACTCGAGCAGCTCTCTTTAGAGGCTCAATCCGGTGACATTTCATCATTTCAAAAGCTACCACAACTGCTACGAAGAACCGCATTGTACGCCTTTCCTCGCGCAGAGGTCGCACCTATAACCGGTACAGATTGGGAAAAATGGTTAGACGACCATTGCACCAAGCGTCAATTTTCAACCAAGTTCTCTACATCAGAACTCTCAGGCGTACTTGCTCAGCTCGCCTACTCTTCAGCAGCGACATTAACGGGAGAAAAACGAAACGCCATCATGGAGAACGTTGCACTTTGGATAAAACATCACGAGGTGTCACATGATTGAATTTGAATACCCGATAGCGTTTGCACTGCTCTGCTTACCCTTTGCCGTGTATTGGTTATTGCCTGTTTACAAAGAGTCAAAAAGCGCGATTCAAGTGCCCTTTTTTGATCGCCTGATTGCCGTGTCTTCACAAGAGCCCTCTGAAACCGCGGTCAAGATGAGCCGTCGCAAAGTGCAATGGCTATTAGTCATTATCAGCTATCTCGCTTTAGTCGTCGCGATTGCTAAACCGATGTGGGTGGGCGAACCAATAGAACAAAAGAAATCCGCTCGTGAAATTATGGTCGCACTTGATCTGTCAGGTTCGATGTCAGAAGAGGATTTTGCCGATAAACAAGGTAACAAACACGACCGTTTAACGATTGCAAAGCAGGTATTGCGTGAGTTCGCGGCCCAGCGAGAACATGACCGCTTAGGGTTAATCTTGTTTGCCGACTCTGCTTATGTTCAAGCGCCATTTACTGAGGATATTAACGTATGGCAATCGCTGCTCGAAGACGTTGAACTTGGCTATGCCGGATTTCAAACCGCTTTTGGTGATGCGATTGGCTTATCAATTGCCGTATTCGAACAAGAGCAGAGCCGTCAAAGAGTGATGATTCTGCTTACCGATGGTGATGACACCAGCTCGAAAATGCCTCCTGTCAAAGCCGCCGAAATCGCCGCCAAATATGGCGTGAAGATTTACACCATTGCAATTGGTGACCCGAGTACCAAAGGTCGCTACAAGATGGATCTTCCCACTTTAGAGAAGGTATCAGCCGCAACTGGCGGGCAGATGTTTCATGCCATGGACCGAAAGCAACTCGAACAAGCTTACGCAACGATCGACGAACTAGAACAGCAAGAGTTCGAACTTTTATCTCATCGTCCGAAACACAGCTTGCACCACTATGCATTTGGCGTATGTCTGGTGAGCAACCTACTCGCCGCCTTAATCGTATTTGGTGCAAATCTGCGTCGTAAAAAAGAAATAAAGCGCGTTATTCGCCGTAGAGAGGAGCTAACAAATGACTGATTTCAATACATTGTTTGGTGGCGATATCACCCAGTTTCATTTCATGCGCCCATTATGGTTGTTAGCACTGGTCCCGTTCGTGTTGTTTTATCGCGCACTCGTTCAACAAGACGATTTAGTCGCGCAGTGGCAACCTGTCATGTCTAAAAACATGGTAGAACACCTGTCTCTCAACCAAAATCGAGCGCGTATGGTTTCCCCTAATCGATTGTTTTTGGTGTTTGCGGTTCTCGCTACGCTCATTATGGCGGGTCCAACGTGGCAGCAACAACCTTCACCATTTTTTGAAGACAATTCCGAACTGGTGATCGCCTTGGATGTCTCTGATTCAATGAATAAAACCGACATTCAGCCGTCACGATTAGAGCGCGCTAAACAGAAGATCAATCAGCTCGTTGAAATGCGAGGTGATGCAAAAACCGGGTTAGTGATATACGGCGGCAGTGCGCATGTCGCTATGCCAGTCACCAAAGACAAAGAGTTAACGCGATACTTCCTCGATGTATTGGATGGAAGCTTGTTACCAGATAATGAGAGCAAACCGGCTTCGGTGTTAAAGCCAACGCTCGAGCTAATCTCACAAGCAAAATCATCATCAACGGTATTGATACTGACGGACAAGACCAATGACCAAGCGATAGAAGAATTCACTAAAGCGTTTGAACAACAGCAACACCAAGTGATCGTTTGGGCGATGGGTGAAAACCCACAAAGTGGCGGAAATGGCGCGGCAGGTTTAACAGAAACTCAACTCACTTCACTGTCACAGTTGGCGCAAGCTGGTCATGGAAACATGGTTTCATTCACCCACGACGCAAGCGATGTAGAAGCGGTTTATCAAGGCATTCAAAACAACCTGTTTGCGGTCAACGATAACGCACTACCTTGGTTAGACGCGGGCTATTGGTTGCTGTTCTTGTTGCTGCCAATTCAATTGATGTGGTTTAGAAAAGGGTGGACGCTACAGTGGTAAATAATAAACAGGTAGTGAATCAAAAGGTAATCGATCAAAAGATTGAAAATCTGACGAAGCCAACCTCTTCGACTCTGAACCAATCCAGTCGTTTAGCTTGGTTATCCAAACTTAAACCAATGCACTTGTTGCTTGTGCTTATTGCAGGAAATCTGATTTTGGGAATTGCCGATAAGTACTCATTTTTTGATTTTTGGCTATCCAACGATCAACACGCTTATGTCGAGTTCAAGCAAGGCAACTACGCGCAAAGTGCCGCTCTGTTCAATGATCCAACATGGAAAGCTTACAGTCGTTATTTGTCAGGTGATTTCCTTGGCGCGATTGACCTATTAAGCCCACAAAAAAGTGAACAAGGTGGCGAACCGGCAACGTTGACTGATTTCGCTAAGTTAATCGTCGCGAACAGCTACGCTCATACAGCTCAATTTGATAAAGCTACTGCGCTTTACAACGAACTGTTGAACAACGAAACGTATTCAGAACAAGCGGCCAACAACCTAGCCGTTGTGGAAGCTGCGATAGAGAAGATCAAGAACACACCACCGACAAAACAAGATTCAGAAAAAGTCATTGATGATAGGAAATTGGTCGACGACGAACCAAAAGAAGGGAGTCAGAAGGAGCTCGTGATCTCTGACCAAGTTTGGCTAAAACAGGTCAGACAGAATCCATCTAAGTTTCTAAGACAAAAATTTCAGCAGGAATACAGCAATGAACAAAACTAATTCGAACGTTCGAGCATTCGACCTTCTGAAATGCTGGTTTGCTGTCTTATCCGCGATGGTGCTTTTAATTTCAATGCCTGCCAATGCTACTAACCTAGACCAGCTCGTCAGTGACGGTGAGTTGAAGCTAAACGTTGAAATTAAAACTCAAGATGTCGCTGTGAAACAACAAGTCGCACTCGACGTTGAAGTATTGAGTACCCGACCCTTTCAAGAAGAGTTGGCATTACCTTACTTAGATATACCCAACACGGTCGTAAAGAAAGATGAGCAGAAAGTCGCTCGTTCAGCACGCACAATTGAAGGCATTAAGTGGTTTACACAAAAAGCACGTTACTACTTGTACCCAATGCAAGCTGGCGAGTTTACCGTCCCTGAATTGAAGATTCCCGTTAGTGCAGAGCTTACCAGCGAAACAGTTGTTGAGGGCGTGATTCAATCGCAACCCATTAACTTTACATCCAAAATGCCCGTGAGCAACATGGATGCAGACGCGTTGATTGTTAGCCCAAATGCTGAGCTTTCAATATCAACCGATCGTCCGTTAACCGACGAATTCGAAGTTGGCCACGCGGTCACTGCAACATATACATTGAGCGTGGCAAACTCACACATGATGTTGCTGCCTGAGATCAACATCCCAGACATCTCCGGCGTTGAGTTGTATCGCAAACCAGCAGTCAAAGAAAACGTGTTTAATCGCCTGAATAAAAGCAATACCGCGACACTCAAACAACAGGTGACGTTAATTCTTCAAGAACAAGGGAAAGTCGTCTTACCAAAACAGACCATGACATGGTGGAACACAAAGACCAATCAGCTGGAATCATTGACTGTTAAGCAGCAAACGCTTCAAGTCGGTGACGCAAAGTTATTAGACTCGCTAAGTAACACTCTAGGATCGAGTGATGGGGCTCAGGCCTTATCGAATTGGTTGAGTCAATATTGGCATTACTTGATCATCGCTGGAGTATTCCTTACTGCGATTGCTCACCTAATCGGAAAGCATTTTATTGATTTAAAGCGTTATTTTGTCGCACGCCAGCAATTGAATACCAAAAAGTTGAATATTCAATTCTGTCGACACGTTGAAGAAAAGCAGTACAGCAAAGCGGTGCAAACTATCTATGAAATTACGGGGCGAACAACCTTGTCGAAAGGCACGCTTCAACTGCCTCTAGATTCTGAATCAAACGACATATGGAAGAAGTTATTGAAGCTTGGCTACGCAAAAAATACTGAAGGCTCAGTTTCAGCCTCCCTCTCAGTTTCGCTAGAAGAAGCCAAAATACTGTTAAAAGCCATCAATGACTCGCCCAAAACCCGAAGAGCACCGTTTAGGTTTAACTGGAATCTGAACTAAGCGGTCAACTTAACTTAGGCTGCGGTGTTAGCAAAGACGTTGGCTCAACTATCACAAACAACGTCTTCAATCACGGACACCACTAAGTTCTTGAACCATTGATGTGCTGGGCTAGTAACGGTTCTTTTATGCTCAATCAAAAACAGTTCGAACATTAACTCGGGAACATTATCTAGAGAGAATATCGGCACTATCTTGTCGCCTATTCCCTCTAGTTCCGTCAATTTGTGGGTCGCAACCAAAATTGTATTCGAACTCTGCATCACTTCCACCAGCGTAAGAAGCTGTCCGCTTTTAAAGGCAATATCTCTCTGCATTCCATTCTTAACTAAGTAAGTGTCTACAGGGTGTTGCAGCCCGTAATTCGAGCGAATATCGAGCGTGAGGTCAACAAAGCGAGATTCGAGGCACTGCTCAAGAGTAACATTTTTTGCTTTCGCTAAAGGGTGATGTTCAGAAACATAAAACACCGGATAGATCTGGCCAAGACTCACATATGGGAACTCGATTGGATTACTCGGGGCTTCAATGTGAATGGTAAAATCCACATCTCGTGATAACAGCTGGCTGGTTGGCGTTTTTGCAATGGGATATTCGATAAGACTGGCGTTTGGAGCGTCGTGCATGAACCGTTCGGCAAGGGGCACAGAAAGCATCCGACTCATTAATGGCGGTACAGAAACAACAAAGGTTTGAACACATTCAGCAGGATCAAACGCAGATTTCGTTACTAGGCTTCGCATCGCCAATAGCAACTCTTCTAAAGGTGCTTGCAGTTCTAGCGCTTTTTGCGTGGGCACTAGGCCATTAGACTCTCGATAGAATAGTGGATCATCAAACAACTCTCGCAAGCGACTTAAGGTACGACTCATCGCAGGCTGAGACAGATACAAGGTATTGGCAGCTCGCGTTACGTTCCTCTCTTTGATTAAAACACTTAACGACACCAATAAGTTTAGATCCAGCCGAGAAAGCTGTTGTTCGATAGTCATCATTAGACATGCATCCGAGTAATATCACTCGTTAAATAATTGCACCATTGTGACTAACAAACAAGTAGTGATGATAACTGGCTAAACGCATCATTGAATAATGCGAGCGATTCAGTAGATGCGCCCTACTTTACTGTCATTTTCAATACCCGTTTTCTGTCCAGTAAAGACCTCAATATAACCTGTTATATTGAGCGATTATTCCTCAATCTTGAGCAAGGATGTCACCCATTTTTGGAGTGGGTCTTCGTTATATCTCGGGTGCCAAGCTGCCACCACATCGAAGCTTTCCGGGGATTGCTCCATTGGGATCGTCACCAAATTGAACCCTTCAATAGCTCTGGATGGCAAGAACGCAATAGAATCTGTGGTGTTTAAATACATGGGCACGATGGAGAAACACGGTGCGGAGACCACCACGTCGCGCTTTAACCCAAACTGACCGAACCATTCATCAATCGATCCTTTGAAGTTTGGACGAGATGGTGAAGCAATAATGGTTGGATAAGTCGCCACCTCCTCTAATGAAGGTGTGGTTTGTGCTATTGAAGCATGAGGAGATGCAACACACACATGGTGCTCTTCAAACAGCTTGATTACTTTGTAGCTGCTTGGAATGTAGTCCGGAAACGCGATCGCTAAGTTAACCTTGCCGCTTTCCATTAGCTCGTGCAGGTTGTCAATTTCGAAGTCACGCACAATCAGCTTTAACTCTGGAGCTTGTTCCCTTAGCTTTGCAATTAAGCTTGGTAAGATGATCTGCTGGGCATAATCCGTCGCCGCAATCACAAACGTCCCTTTAGCTTTCTCTGGTACGAAGTTTGTTTTAGATAACAACAAATTGAAGTCGATCAGTAAACGATCGACACCGACAGACAACTCTTGTGCGAAGGTGGTCGGAACAAAGCCGTTGGTTTTTCTCACAAACAACCTATCATCAAACACTTCTCGCAGTTTCTTCAAATGCTCACTAACAGCTTGCTGGGTCATCCCCAATTGATTCGCGGCTTTGGAGGCGTTCTCTTCACGGATTAAAGCTTGGAAAACTCTAAGTTGCTTTATGTCTAATCGGTCTAGTTTGCTCACACGCACTCGCTCGGTAAAGTTGGATTCCATGTCAGTGTAACACTCAACAAGAAAAACCAGTAACACTCACAATTAAGCTTTGTTTCTACTTGTTTAGCTATTTGATTAAAGTTCTTCCATCGAAACGAAACACATACAGATCGGAGAACAACATGAAAACAATCATTCTAATTGGCGCACGTGGCAAGATGGGTCAAGCAGCACTAATGGGTTTAGGCAATCACAACGTAATCACAGCGGGTCGCTCCGGCGATGTCGACCATATCGTCGATATCACTGATCCTCAATCAATTGAAGCGCTGTACAAGAACGTGGGACACTTTGATGCGGTCGTGAACACCGTTGGCCTCTGCGAATACAATACCTTTGCGGATATGACTGAAGATCAATGGATGACCACGGTAATGAGCAAAATGATGGGACAAATCAACCTTGTTCGCATCGGCCAAAAGTACATTGCTGATGGCGGTTCATTTACTCTAATTAGCGGTATCTTGAATGTTAAACCTATTCCTTTTGCGATTGCTGATGCAACCACTAGCGGCGCAATTGATACCTTCGTTAAGACTGTTGCTTTTGAAATGCCAAGAAACACGCGTATCAATGTCATTAACCCGACCGTTCTTGCTGAAGCGTGGGATGTTTACGGTGAAATGATGCCAGGTTTTGAACCTGTACCAAGCAAACTTGTTGGTAAAGCGTTTGAGCGCTCGGTCGATGGCTTTCTTACTGGTGAAGTAATTTTCGTAGACGCGTAATGCACGAACATTAGCTACTTTCCTGCAACTAAAAAGGCGAAACAATCGGTTCGCCTTTCTGCTTAAGGAATCTTGTTTATCGATTTATCGCCAAATATGAGCCAGCCGCAATCATTATTCCACCAGCACTTTGGTTTAACCTTTTATGTGCGCGTGGCGTTTTTAGCAAACCTGCCATTCTACCCGCGCCTACAGCGATAAGCATTAAACCAGACATTAGAGCGACAGACGCTAACGCGGAAACCAATACGATATCTTGTGAGCGTAAAATAGTCAGATCAATGAAAGTCGGCAAGAACGAAATATAAAACAGAATCACTTTAGGGTTTGAAGCTGAAATCAAAAAGCCTTGCGCGAAACTCGCGAGTTCGGATTTCTGGCTCTGTTTGGCAGCGAGTTCCGCTGAGCCTTGCACTTCAGGCAGGCTCTTAAACATCTTGTAGCCCAAGTAAATCAAATAAGCTGCACCGACGTAGCGAATCACCTCAAACGCAATCGACCAATTCTCGGCAATCGTTGCTAGACCGAAACAGGCAAGCGCAAGGTAAATAAGATCACTGCATATCATCCCTAACGATAGAGTGATGCACTTTCGCCAACCATTAACCATGCCTCGAGCTAAAATGGCAAATACGCCAGGTCCCGGAGTAATACCAAATATAAACATAGCAATAAAGAATGTAATCGCACCTTCTAATGACATTGGACTGTCCTTATCTATAACCCAGCATAATTGATCATAAACGTATCATGGAGCTTCGATTCGCGTAAAGAACGTTTTTGACTAAGCGCGTTTAACACAACTCATGTTTTGAATAAGTGTGACACGTAATTTCCCCACAACACCTAAGCCCAGCCTTAACCCCAAACATAAACTTCAACTTGAACCAGTCACCAATCACCAATCACCAATCACCAATCACCAATCACCAAAATGTCTTTCGTTAAGACACAAAAAAGGCGAACCTGTATGCTCGCCTTCGAAAACAATGATCGAAAATCAACGTAACAAGATTAGTTAGCGATTGGAGACAGTAACTCAGGGTTTACGACTATATTTCTTACACCGTGGGCGTGGTCTTCGTTAAAGTCATTGCCTTCACACCAGCTACCTACTGTCGCGATATTTACTTTCGCGACTTGTGGTCTAACGCTCCATGTTACTTGGAAAGGTGAACCTTGCTCATTGTAACCAGGGCCCGTTGTAGAGCCTGCGTATTGAATCGCTGAGCCCGTATTTTGTGGAATGTTTGGTGCTTGGTTTAAACCGTTGACTTTAGAGTGTTTCGCTAATGCTTCAAAGTCGAGAGCTTTGTCGTCATTAACTAATACATAGACTTGAGTTTCAACACGCAGTTGCGGGTTGGTAATCGCGTCGTTAAAACAAGCACCCAGTGTTTCACCCGGTTCAACTTGCGCCGTTGAATAAACATAGTGAACTTCAATGGTGTCACCCGAATGCAAAGAACCATGATCGCTAGGACAAACCTTGCCCTCAAATGGTTTCAGCTCAGCTGAACTCAACGTACCTGTGTATTTAAATCCACTCTGGAATCCCTTGCCATCACCGTTGCCAGCGTATTGAGTAAACTCACCGCCTTTATGCTCAGCGTTCTTATGGAAGTGAATATTACATAAGTTCATTGCGGTTGAATCAGGGGCATCCGAAAACAGTCTGGTATTTGTTCCTTTCAATGAACCCAAATCTCGTGGGGCTTGCGGGCCAAAACCTTGCCCTTGGGTGTTTTCAGAAAGCTTCGCTCTTTGTTCTGCGATAACACCATCTGATACCGACTCATGGTTCGCGTCAGATGCATTTGCATGAGCAGATAACATCACCACCGCGACGCTTAAAAACACACTCTTGTTGTTCATATTTCTTCCCTAGAATATTGATAACTAAACCTAAACCGAACCTAACAGCAAACATATTACTATGCTCACACACGAATATAAGAGTTGTCTTTGTAAGATTAGATTTCATTGCTTACTTTAGGATGAGTATTAGAACCCCTGATGCATATAACAAGTCAAACAGGTTAAATTCGGCGAGTCCCTTCCAGAACGAATAATTTCCGACTTTGTTGACTGTTGTCTGACTCAAACGCTCAGATAAGTGAACTCGATTATTAAGCACAGTGATGGCCAGATTTAGGATCAAAAAAGGCGAACCACTGGGCTCGCCTTCATCGTTTCATTCTATCTATTAGGTTGGCGTTCTTGGTTAACGGTTTAACCATTACCGGTGGCAAATATCCCAAACGTCATGACATTTAATGCATCTGTCACGCCCTCTAGTGATTTAATCACGGTCTTAGTCGGTTGGTTATGACGAATAAAATAGCTTCCGATGCCTTTTTCACCGCTACTGTTAGCATCGCTTTCAGTTGTTTCTGTCGCTGCTACTTGAGAAGGTTCCACTGATTCTGGCTCTACATTGGCGCAAGTTATCGTGTCTTTATTTGAATCAAGGGTTGAGTTTGATTCATGATCAGTTATTGGTTGATGATTAACGAACGATTCATGGGAAGATTCAACGTTGGTCTCAGCACTTGTATCAATTGCAACATCGATATTGCTCTCTTCTTCCAAGCTTTTCGACATTGCGTCTTCGTTGCTCAATGTATTGTCGTCTAGCTGATTATTACTCGTTGAAGAACAAGCTGTTAAGAAAAATAGGCTAACGATGAATATGAGTAAGTTTCTCATCATAGTGATAAAGCACGAATTAATAAAACATCGTTCGATTGTAATTTATTTGATTGACTACATCCAGCACCAAGCAGCGTAAAGTGAAATGTCATGTACTTGAAGAGTAAAGAAAAGCGTACGATTGTAGGTCTATAACTAATAATTCGAGACTTCAATCAGATTGCCATCAGGATCTCGAATATAAACGGAAACAATTTTTCCCGTCGCACCGGTTCGCTGTACTGGTCCCTCCTCTATCACGACGCCTTGCGCTTGGATATGTTCGGCAACTTCAGCAATTGGCGTATTGGTAATAAAGCAGAGATCTGCACTACCGACCTGCACACGCCTCGCCTTTGGCTCGAACTCGCTACCACTGAGGTGTAAATTGATCTTCTGCGTCCCAAATGACAACGCTAACCTGCCCTCACCAAATTCGATGGGCTTCATTCCAAGCACCCGTTGGTAAAAGTCGACCGTAACTTGTAAATCACTCACGGTTAATACCAAATGATCCAACTGACTGATTTCCATCATTACCTTCCTGTAACTAATAGTGATAAGGGCTTATTGGCGGTGGCTAGGACGTGTTGATGAACAATGTCATTCGACAACCCACATAACTCATAACAGAAATGTAGGTTGGAATTACTAAACTTAGCCCTCGCGCTTACTGAGCGTGTAGGAAACTAGACTATCATCACCAATCTTGAACACCCAAACATTCTCGCCATCCACAAACTGAAATTGATTGGTTGATTCAGTCAGCTTTAATTTCCCAATAAATTCAGACAATGCTGGCTCGTTGATTATGAAGCTTCCTTCTGAAGTATTAGCATCCAGATCGTTATTCACTTCAATCTTCACGGTAGATTTAGGCAAAATGTCGGGTAACCAACCTCTGTCAAACAATCGCTCTTGTTTGGCTTGCGCATAAGTCGAGTACTCATCGCTGACCACATCTGAACAGCCAGACATTAAAACCAAAGCCGAAAATAAGACAGAGAATAAAACGTTAATTTTCATTTAATTAGCATAACTTGAAAGCTGGAGTTTGAGATTACGCGTTGCCACACAACCTCATTTCCATTCACCGAAATCTATTTTATAAATCAATCGTACTCGGCATTCAAATTAATTGACTTTATTTACACGTAGCCAGCGCTAGATAATATTCAAACCAAAGACGCCTTTTACATCGAACAGTACCTTTTGCGTTCTTTCCCTAGAGACTTCGCTACCATTTCGCAAAATATTGATGAGCTGTGCTTTGTCATCCAGCAACTCAGATCTTCTTTCACGAATAGGACGAAGCATCTCCTGTAAGCACTCTTCCAACACTTTCTTAGTTTGTCCATCGCCTAGCCCACCTCTTTGGTAATGCTCTTTTAGTTGACTGACATAGTTATCGTCTGTGTGAAAAGCATCAAGATAAGTGAACACGATATTGCCTTCTACCTTGCCTGGGTCTTCAATTCGTAGATGGTTTGGATCGGTATACATGGATTTAACGGCAGCTCTGATCTCTTTCTCTGTTGCACCCAAATTAATGGCGTTGCCCATCGATTTAGACATCTTACTTTTACCATCGGTACTAGGGAGGCGAGATGCATTGCTGAGAAGCGGTCTGCATTCATTCAAGATTGACTTGCCAGCGAGCGAATTCACTTTCCTTACTATCTCATTAGTTTGTTCTAACATCGGCAATTGATCATCGCCAACAGGCACTAAAGTCGCGTTAAAAGCAGTGATGTCTGCCGCCTGTGAGATTGGATAAGTGAGGAAGCCTGCTGGAATTGAGCGTCCAAACTCCTTGTTCTGAATTTCGCTTTTGACCGTTGGATTGCGTTCCAAGCGAGCGATAGAAACAAGATTGCTGTAGAACATGGTGAGCTCAGCCAACACAGGCAACTGTGATTGCAGACAAATCGTGGTCTTGGTCGGGTCGACACCCACCGCAAGATAGTCAGCGACTACATTGAGAATGTTGGAAGAAACGTTCGAAGGATTATGGGCGTTGTCGGTAAGTCCTTGCATGTCAGCGACCAATATCGTTTGGTCGTGAATATGCTGCAAAGAGACTCTTTGTTTAAGTGAACCGACGTAATGACCCAAATGCAAAGGCCCAGTAGCTCTATCGCCAGTCAGAATGATTTCAGGCTTGTTGGTATTGTTCTTACTGCCAATATTATTGCTATCGATATGGCTGTTTGAGTTGGTATTCATGGTGTATCTCCAAGTTAGAAAGGCTACTGGAGATAAAAAGAGGCGACATTTTTGATGACATTCTTAGCTACCGTCCAGCAGCTAAAGAATGTAAGTATTCCGTGCTGCTCTATTGAGAGCACCACCAAAAGAAAATTGAAGTTGAAGCAGAATTAAATTTCATGGTTAAAACCTATCAACAATACAGACGAGCGACAACTGTTATTTAAGCACACCAAGAAAATAGGTTTAAGATTAACAGTTTATAGGCTTAATCTTTACTGGAACACAGTTCAGTGATTCGGTCACACATAGCTTGGTTGACTGTGAAGTGGGTGTTGAGGAACGCTAATTGGGCAAGTGCCGATTCAGCCGTGCGCTCGTAACCTTGGGTAAAGGTTGGTAGCAATTGAGCAAACTTAGGAAAGCGCGCTTCTAGTCTTCTATCCGACATAAACTCATCGACAAATTCAGGCTCAGAATGTTCAGTTTGATCCACAAGATCGATCAAACGATCAAGTGCGTAAGATTGAACGAACCGACTGCCCGACAGCTTTTCGCCTCGATTATAACGAGACATACCCACATAAAGATTGGTTAATGCTTCGCCTATGATCCACTCTTGCGAATTAGCTTCTTCCGCCCTTTTTTGTGGTGGGATACAGCACTGAGTATCAAATTCAGGTTGCTGCCAAACAATGCGCCCTTCAGCAAATGGAATATGCGCTAACTCGTGGGATTCAAACACCGCAAATTCGCAAAAGATTCCGTCAGTGTACAGGACTTTATAGCCATCGACGGTATTTCTCACCGTGTAGTCGATTGGGTGAATGTCTGATAGCCAATGTAAGCTGTCTAAGAAATATTGCTTGTGCCCTGTTTGTACTATCGCGAAAAAATCGACATCTGAATACTGATCAAGTCGTTCTGTTTCAATACCTACGGAGCCCAATCCCAGTAAAGCATGAGCCTTACCCGAAGCTTCCAAAGACTCCCCAATCGCATCTAAACGCTGGAGTAATTTTTCTGGTGTGTTTATGTGTCTTGTCTGCATCACTTTATCCGTTTGCATTGCTAAATCCCCATCAAGTTGAATGCCACTCAACCTAACTGATAGTTAGAACATCTAAGAAGCTTAATTTATAAAATGTGTGTTTCGGATAACGATCTGCGCAAGTTATTGTTTGAATAACGACTGGGTTTAGGAGTAAAAAAGAGTGCGTTCAACCGATAAACAACACTCTTCTATCATGACTTATCTTTTTAACCGCTGATATTTTAAAAAATCTTAGCCTATAAAATCTTTAGGGTTAAACCGATGACTTCGCCAAGTACGCGGCCATTTCTTCTTTCGGCACCATGCCTCCGCCAGTCGACCACACAAGATGCGTTGCATTCGTTAGCGTCGACTCATCAATCTGTAGGCGATCAAGATATTCTCTATTCTGCTCAACATGAATCACACCCGGCATGCCTGCGAGTGCTGAAGGCTCAAGTTGAATACCCTCTACTTGATTCAGTTCACCTAACAATTGGTACATACGTTCATCGGTTAATGTGTAATAACCATCAAGCAAGCGCTCCATCGCGCGACCCACGAAACCTGAAGCCCGACCCACCGCCAAACCGTCTGCGGCGGTGAGGTTATCTATACCCAGATCTTGCACCGCAATCTCATCATGCAAACCGGTATGAACACCGAGCAACATACAAGGCGAATGGGTTGGCTCAGCAAAAATACAGTGCACGTGATCACCAAAAGCCATCTTCAATCCAAATGCAACACCACCGGGGCCGCCACCCACACCACAAGGCAAGTAAACAAACAAAGGATGCTGTTCATTAACCACAATCCCCTGTTGCTCGAATTGCTTCTTGAGCCTTTCTCCAGCCACAGAGTAACCAAGGAACAGGGTTTGTGAGTTTTCATCATCAATGAAGAAACAACGCGGGTCTTGCTCCGCTTCTTTACGTCCTTGTTCTACCGCAACGCCATAGTCTTGTTGATACTCGACCACGTTAACACCGTGCTCTCGCAGTTTACTTTTCTTCCAAGCTCTCGCGTCTGCCGACATATGAACAGAGACAGTAAAGCCCAATTTTGCACTCATGATACCGATCGACATGCCTAGATTACCCGTTGAACCTACCGCAATGCTGTATTGTTGGAAGAAGTCACGAAACTCAGGTTCAAGCAACTTGCTGTAGTCATCGCTCTCACACAGTAACCCCGCTTCAATGGCAAGCTTTTCGGCATGCGTTAGTACTTCATAGATACCACCGCGCGCTTTGATTGAACCTGAAATCGGTAAATGGCTGTCTTTCTTCATCATCAAGCGCCCTTTTATTGGCTGCTGATAATGAGCTTCTAATGCTAACTTCATTGCAGGGATATCGATAAGCTCAGATTCGATGATGCCATTCGTCACATGAGTTTCAGGAAATGCCTTCGCCAGATAAGGGGCAAACCTTTGTAACCTCAAACTCGCATCATGAATATCTTGTTCGCCTAAACCCACATAAGGCAAACCGCGCTCCAGAGTCGTCACATTTGGGTTAAACCAAACCACTTCTTCCAATGCAATCAATTGTTGAAGTAATGGGAAATCTGAGATGAGTTTATGGATATTCAATATGGTCATGGATTACCTTTTTTGGTAAAGCGCGCGCGACGCTGGTTCAGTCATTAGTAAACCTATTTAAACGGTATTTGTGTAATCATTCAATGATCTGTAGGCTAGCCTGTCTTCTCATAAGCAAACAGTAGAACAACCTATGAGCGCCTCTCTTCGTAATAGCATTTTCGTCATGTTAGGGATTCTATTCCTAGCACTTAACCTTCGTGGGCCTTTTACGAGCTTGGCTCCTGTGCTTTCTCAGGTTATGGAAGGCCTCAACCTTACGTCGTCGGCTGCTGGATTCTTAACAGCTTTGCCACTGTTAACTTTTGCCTTATTTTCACCATTAGTCACCAAGATATCTCAACGAATTGGTCTAGAACCTAGCCTGCTCTTAGGCTTAGTTTTGATCACTACGGGTATTACACTGCGCTCTTTTGGAGCAATTCCGACGTTATACATCGGCACAGTAATGATTGGACTTGGTATCGCGATTGGTAACGTGTTGTTGCCCGTTGTAGTGAAAATTAGCTTCCCTACTCGTATTGCGACAGTCACTTCTTTGTACATTTTTACGATGGGCATCGGTTCGACGTTAGGCTCAAGTTTGATGGTGCCGTTTTCAAATCTAACCTTATTCACGGTCACGGGTTGGCAATTAGCACTGTTAATGAACCTAATATTCCCAATATTAGCTTTGATGATCTGGTTGCCTAAAATCAGAAAGCGTTCTTCTTCAGCAACCAATAACAAGCATCAAGAAAAGCCTATTCCGATGAAGAAAATGATCAAGAGTGGCGTTGCATGGCAAGTGACACTAGCCCTTGGGCTTAACTCATTTACCTTCTACTCTTTGGCAGGCTGGCTTCCACAGATCTTGAACGACCTTGGCTACAGCGAAATCGATGCGGGTTACATCTACGGATTTCTACAATTTTCGACTATGGTTCCGGGATTGCTGTTACTGCCGTTCTTAGGTAAAAGCGATAACCAACAATGGCTCATTACGCTTTGTACTTCGAGTGTATTTATTGGATTGATTGGGCTGCTGTATTTGCCTGAGTTTGCGATCTTTTGGGTGGGACTGTTTGGATTAGCCAACTGCTCGACGTTTATTATTGCGCTCTCTTTTGTCGGCTTACGTACATCGAATAGCAGCCAAGCCGCATCGCTGTCGGGTATGGCTCAAGGGATTGGTTATGCTTTAGCAGCAACAGGCCCAACGCTGGTGGGTAAGCTTCATGCTCAAACCGATTCTTGGAGCGTTCCCATTCTGCTGATCGCATCTGTTGCATTTGCGTGCACGATTTTCGCGGCATTGGCAGCACGAGACAAAAAAGTGAGCGTTTAGGACAAACAGAATGGTCATGGCGTCGCGACTTTATTACTCGCGACTGTATTGCTGACGACGGTTTTGATGTATTCACTTGGCGACAAACCAAACTTCCCTTTAAAGCGCTGACTAAAACGCCCTTCCGATTGGTAACCGCAAGACTGAGCCAACATCGCCACATTCTGCTGCCCGTTTTGCATCAGATAAAGCGCGTGACTCAAGCGAACTTCAGCCAGTACCTCACGATATTGCATGCCTTCAAGTTTCAATTTACGGATAAGCGTGGCGCGGCTCATAGCAAAGCGCTCTGCTACCGACTCTAACGGATGTTTCTCGTCCGGTGAATGTGAAAGGTAGTGGCTGAGTTTCTGGCTAAACGAGACGTTTGAGCTAATAAACAATCGATGCAGTACGCCCTTCTCGGCTAATTGCTGGTATAAGCCCTGCAACCAAAACTGCTGGGTCTCTTTACTCATGCTTTGTCTATCAAAGGAAAACAGAGCATTGAGTGAATCTTGTAAGCTACGATCCGCTTGTACTTTAGGCAGCCCCAGATCATTCGAGCGTTCCTCACTTAAATCAAGCATCGCCTGAGAAGGTTGGAATTGAAAGCTGAACACTCGTGATAAGAAGCGCCCTTTGTGGGGCATGTTCTCAAAACTTAGTGAAGCTGATGCCTCACACAACAGCAGCTCAGAATGTGAGAGTTCTGCCGCTGAATCTTTCCAAAACAGGCGCTTACTGCCTGTAATGATCTGAATGATACTAGGAGATAGAATCCTCACATTACGCAGTTTTTGTAACTGCTCTGCACGAAAGATCGTCACTTGATATTGATGATTCATCTCATCTCCCTTGTTTACTTATTATGTACGTGTATAAGCTTTTAACGTACATAAGCTATTAACGTGTATAAGTTGTAGTCAGTTTCGCTTTGTCTAAAGCCATGCTGTTCAACGTGAACCCAACTACAGCCGACGGCGTGTTTTCGTCTAGGTTAAGTTTGTCCGTTGGTAATGCCCAAACCGTGAATTGATAACGGTGCATACCATCTTTTTCTGGAGGACAAGCGCCACCGAAACCTACCGTTCCATAATCGATGCGGCCTTCTTTGCCACCCACTTTAGAGATATCGACACCGCGAGGTAGCTCGCTCACTGTTGCTGGAATATCAAACGCGACCCAGTGCCAGAAACCACTTTCAGTTGGTGCATCTGGATCATAAGCCGTGATTGCAAAGCTTTTGGTTCCTGCTGGAGCATCTTTCCACATCAACTGCGGTGACAAGTTCTCGCCATCACAGCCCCAACTTGAATATTCAAACGTCTTCGCCATTGGGTGACCTTCTTGAATATCATTACTCGTTAATTCGAATGCCTGAGCCGAGCCCGCTGTTAAGATACTAAGTGCCAATACTGATTTAATGAGTGTTTTCATGGTGGTTCCTCTGATTAGGTATGAGCCCAGTATAGTCCCCTCCATCCGCCCAACAATGACAATAAGTACACAATTATCTAGTTTAATCCATTCAAATGATACTTACTGTATTTTTAATTTATTATTTTAAAACATGACCCACTCGACAATTTGTTGTTAAAGGAACACTTGTTGACATTCAGGTTACAAATCACTTCCAAAACTCTTTAGACTCGCCCCACGACTTTTAACGAGAATGATTGGATGCGCAGGTTTACCTTAGCCCTTGGCTTGATCTTTTGGCTCCCAACTCTAGCCAATGCCCAAAGTTTGCAAGACAAGTGGCAAACCCTGTATCAACTGAGCTGGCAATCATCCCCAATCCTAGTATCTCAACAAGAGTTGGCTCAGTATCCGAAAGTTCTGCTTCATGAACGTAGCCGCTATCCTGATTTCAACCAATTCAGTTGGGACGACATCGCAGCGTTAGCGTCAATACAAGATCACTGCCGAGCGATTGAAAGCAATAACCCTTCATTAGATGATGCCATCGAATTTGAGCTCGCTTTGTGTCAGCAACAAGCATTGGATTCCATTTGGTTTGCAGCACACTCCAAACGACACCCTGCAGGTGGCAGTTTTGCTGATCGTTATTTAGCCGCTTACCCAGATGTGACCGAGCAGATACGCCCATTTTTGAGTCTTAGCAACCCTCAGCACCCTTTATATAACAAGCTAGAAAACCTAAGTGCACAAGGCAGAGAAGCACTGCTCAGTGGATACCGTGCTTGGCAACAAGACGATGTGCTTTGGTTAAGTGGCGAACAAGGCTGGAAAGCCATTCCCTTAAATGTTTGGCAACCTATTGCAGAGCGGCAAGAGGTATCTTTGACGGGTGAAACCTGTACTTTTCGTTACAGCAACGTGTGCTTAAGCGAGCCTAGCAATGACAATCTGATCATGAAAACGTTGATCTTTACATTGCTGTTAACGTTGTTTTCCGGACTCGGTAGAGTCTTATACCTAAGAACAAAACAACGAAAAGAGAGGCAGTTCGTTTTACAGCTTCTTACTCATGAACTGCGTACGCCAATTACTAGCCTAGGCTTAACCGTCGAAATGTTTAGAAATCGCTACGATGATTTTTCTGATGAAACTCAAAATGCAGTTTGGCGTTTAATATCCGACTATCAAAGGCTCTCTCAGCTCACCGAAAACAGTAAAGTGTATCTAAGTGCGGATCAGTCGGAGCCTTTATTAAAGCAAAACGCATCCTTAGAAGAGTGGCTCGATCATGTATGTGAAAAGCACAATATCGAGTATCAATGTGATTCAAGTGATGCTGAACTTAACCTACCGTATTACTGGCTAACCATCTGCTTAGATAACTTGATTAAGAACGCTAAACAGCACGGTATAGGTGAGGTTTTGGTCAAGGTAGAACTCGCTGATAAGCTCAGGATTGAGGTGCAAGACGAAGGTCACTTCCCTTCTTTTCTGCAACGGTTTGTATCTCGAGCAACACCGAATATCAATCACAGACAAGACAACATGGGCATTGGCCTGACTATTGTCGAACACTTGATGAAACAAGCGAATGGCCGTCTCATTATTATTCGTAACCCAACCCGATGTATTCTGGAAATTGCTTATGAACACCCTACTGCTGATTGAAGACGACCAACTGCTTGGACAAGGCCTCGTCAGCTTCTTTGAATCCAATGGTTACCCATGCCTTTGGGAGAAGGATTCAGAGAGTGCCAGTAAGCAATGGTTTCGAGCCGATCTTGTGATATTGGATCGACAGCTTGAAGATGGTGACAGCTTGCAACACCTTCCAAATTGGTTGCTCCTCAAAGCGCTTCCTGTAATTGTGCTGACCGCTAAAGTAGAAGTTCAACAACGTGTTGAAGGATTAATGGCGGGAGCCAAAGACTACGTGACTAAACCATTTTCTAACGACGAATTACTTGCTCGAGTCATTACCCAGCTACGTCCGTTAGGTGTGAGCCTCTTAAATTACGCAAATATCCAGATCAACTTGTCGGAACGGATCGCTTATCTGGATGAAAGCCCAGTAACACTAAAACCTAAAGAGTTTCAGCTATTGGTACTGTTTGTTCAGAACCAAAGTCGTGTGTTTCACCGAGATGAATTACTCAATAAAATTTGGGGGTATCAGGCCTTTCCTAGTACCCGAACCGTGGATAATCACATACTGCGCTTGCGCCAGAAGCTGCCAACCCTAAAGATCGAAACACATCGCGGCGTTGGTTACCGCTTAGCTGGGGAATCATAATGAGAGTCACTTCGTTAATCGCATTGATCTGCGCTTTGCCGTTTGCGTGTCACGCCGCTTGGTTTACCAACACACCATTGCAACATACGTATCAATCTCTGCTTGATGAACAACCTCAAGTCGCGTGGCAAGAGCTTCAAATCGCACTCGATCAACAAACACTCGATAGTGAGCTTTGGCTGCCTGTGAAACAAGAGATACTGAGCCAAACTCAATGCGGAACTTCACTAACACAAGATACTGAGACGAAACATCACATTCAAGTTAGCTTCATTCGACGCTACGGCCTGTCGTCGCACGGTTATCAAATCAAAGTCGCTGCAGAGCAACTCAGTCAAGACACGAAAATCCAAACACAACCTATCTCTCTGGTTTCCCCAAGAGGTAAAATCCTTCTCGATGGACAACTCGCTTCTAACAATGAGTATCAAGAGATTGAGACCAGTGAAATGTTTATCAAACCCGAATCTGGTGTTTATCAACTAAAGATAGGTTCAAACCACTATCCTATTGTTGTCGCTTTAGACAACAGCAAGCGATGGTTAACACTCGAAAGTAAACTCAGCGAACCACATATCGTGATCACGCCACCAAAGGTGATCGACAACTGCCCTAACGCCAATGTGAGTTGGCAATGGTTCGATGAGAACTACAACCTGTTAGGCTACAAAGTACCAATCAAGACAGCGCAAGTACCCGTTCCCACAGAAAGCCCACTAGGGACTAATGCCAAACACTTGAGTGCCTCGGTTGAAATGTTTGAATACCAAGGCGCGATTGAAGTCCAATATGTGCAGCGTGTCGCGGTGCCTTTCTAATGGAATGCATTCAGAAGAAGATTAGAAACTAGGTAATGCAGAAAATAGAGACATATAGGTGACAAAGCACTAGCGCTACTTGGGTGTAATAACCGTACTTACCCTTTACGGAATCTTGATATGCTCAGTGTACGTCACCCACTCAATCTTTCTACTTGTGCCATTGTAGCTTTAACAACAGCTTGTCTGTTTTCATCCAACGCACAAGCGAGCCAAATAACGCTAACCAGTAATAGCGGCGTCAGCACTAACACCACTACCAACAATACAGTCTCTATTTCATCGAATACTTTAGAGATAGATTGGAACGGCTTAAGCGTTAACAGCGGCGCTCTCACCGTTGATAGCCAACCACAGAAAGTGACGAATCTAGTCATTGGTCTTTCCGATAAAACTAACTCAGCAAAGACCGCGACTTGGACTTTAGTACCTAGTGGGATAAACATTGAGGCAGAACTAAATCAAGATCAACTCACTTTTCAGTTCAGCTTCCCTTCCAATATACAGGTGAAACGTAACCAGCCCGTAGAGTTGGCGTGGTTTGATCTTGCAGAACAACAAACTCAGATCCTATTTCTTCCTTTTAGCGAAGGTATGCGTGTACCTACAGATAACAAGCTTTGGGGTAGTTATCTAGTCGACAACCATTCTGGAAGCAACACCACTCAAGACCTAAAGATGCCTTTTTGGACAGCACAACAGAACGACCACTTCATTAGCTATCAGATGATTAATGCAACCAAAAATCAACTGCTCTTTTCAGATGCATCCTCTGATAGCTCATCTCATTCAAAAACCAAAATTGATATGAAGGCATCACACCAATTTACGATGCTCAATCAGTCACAAGCTTTTATTGTTCGTATCACCCTCGGAGACTCGTGGTTAGATGGTGCCAAACAATACCGAGATTGGCGCATCAATAATGACCAGTCTGAAACACTTGTAGCAAAGCAAAAGCGCAATCCAGATGTGAGTAAGTTGATCGGCGCGAGCCACGTTTATTTGTTTGGTAAAGATCCATTAAGCGTCCAAGATGTGAGTAACTGGTGGGGATTGAAAGCTTGGTATCTAAAGGGCTCTAAACTCAACGTTTCCAAGGAAGCAAAAAGAGAGCTTTTATCACTCTCCAAGGGCAAAGATTGGTTCAGTCAGTACCACAAACAATTATTGTTGGACTCTATTAGCCAGTCGTTGCAGGTGTTATTTCCAGTCGGTACTGCGACACTCGAAAACAACACGATCAAAGCGCAATACAAAGCAGCACAGGATAAGAAGAACTGGTTGCTAGAGCACGCTTCCCCTTACATAAACTCGTCAGAGACATGGGGGCAAGCATTGTCTTCAGACATGGTCGCTAATCTAAATAAGGCAGGTTTAAACAAACTGTGGCTCGGATTTGATAATTGGATGCCAGCATTCTATCAACCTAACGCTGTGGGTCTGGCAAAACAGTCCGGATATCTGGTCGGTACTTACGATTCCTACAACACAGCCATTCCTGCGAAGCTTAATGACAACTGGCTAACCGCTCAATTACCAGAGCTGATGCGTGAGAGTTGTGCCATTGAACTAGCGAATGGCAGCCTAAAAAAAGGGTTTCGAGGTAACGGATTCTATCTTAATCCGAATTGCCATTTAGATTACGTAAAGCAGCGCGCTCAAGACATTATGAAATTCGGCAACTTCAACAGCTTGTTCTTAGATGTTGATGCAACCGCCATGGCACGTGAGGATTACAGCGGCTCTATAGACAGTCATAGCAAGAGTCATAGCAACAGCAATGGTAATGGCAATGGCAATGGCAATGGCAATGGCGATACAAACGAATCGGATATGCTTTCTGCCTTCAACAACCGAATGCAGTGGCTAAGCGAGCAACCATCGTTAGTATTAGGCTCTGAAGACGGCAACAGCCTAACAACAAAAGGCATCGCGTTTGCGCACGGCTTAGAAACGGTTGGTTTTGGCTGGACAGATAAAGACATGAAAGAGAATCGCCGATCTCCCTATTACTTAGGTCGTTGGTACCCAGACCACAAGCCTGACTTCTTCTTTAAACCCGCCGACGTTAAAGAGCCCTACAAGTCGCTACTGTTTTCGCCTCAATACCGAATTCCGTTATACCAAGCCGTTTTCCATGATGAAGTAATCAATACGCACCATTGGCACTCAGACAGCCTTAAGTTCACTAATGTACAAGCAGAACGTGACTTAACCGCCATGCTGTACAACACACCACCGATGGTTCACTTGACCAGAGATGAAGCTTTATCAAGTTCAAGCACGAGAATCAAAGCATTGAAACACTATCAAGATGGCTTTGAACCGATGCACGAACAGTTATGGGATAAACAGTTGGCCGATTTCGACTGGTTAGATAAGAACGGCGATGTTCAACAAACCGAGTTCAGTGACGGGAGTAAGATCATAGCCAACTTCTCCAACAAGGCCTTTCGTCACGATAAAATTGATATTGCGGCCCTGTCGGTCAAAGCTATATTGGCGAATGGACAAGTCGTCGATTGGCAGTCAACTTATCATTAGCTTCGATACGCTTTAGGCAAAAGCGATTAATAGGAAGCCTAAGCACTTATTTACCCGCTAATGTTCAGCCCGTTACTTGTGCTTCCTATTTTGAAAGGCAGTCAGTAGATAGTCGATAAAGACCTTTTTACGTTTCGGCATCAACTGCCTGTCTGCATACACTAGGCTTACTGAAACTTCTGGCATCTCATATTCAGGTAACAAACGAATCAGCTTACCTGTCTTGAAGTGTTCCCGACAAATGAATTCAGGAAGCACCGCCAAGCCGAGCCCATCCACACAAGCTGTTAGGCATGCCGTGATGGTATTCACCCGTAACTGACACGGCAGATCGATCAAAATCGACTCTCCGCCTTCTAATTGCAAATGCCACTTGGGTAGACGTGCCGCCTTGTTCACCACCTCAATCATTCTGAATGGCGGTTCAAGATCATTGGGCGAAGAGATTTCATCGAACTGCTCTAAATACTCAGGGCTGGCTACCAATACACGCTTCGATGTTGTGAGGTAGCGAGAAACCAAGCTCGAATCCACCAACTCACCAATTTGCGCGTAAAGATCGATCCCCTCTGCAATGATGTCAACTTCTCGATTCGACAGTTCTAAGTTCAAAGTCACGTTTGGGTGCTCTTTTAGGAAACTGTGGATGTATGTGGCTAATACTTGATGTCCCAATTCGACAGGCAACACAACATTCAACTGCCCTCGGATCAAATCCTGATTGGCAGAAACCTCTAACTCAGCTTGGTTCATGATCTCTTGCATCTGCATGCTCGACTGATAAAAGCTCTCACCCTCTGGCGTTAAAACTAAACTTCGTGTCGAACGAGTGATCAACCTCACACCTAGGTGCTGCTCGAGCTCGTCAAGCTTTCGGCTGACGGTCGACTTGGTCATGTTCAATGCTTCAGCTGCGTGCGTGAAACTCCCACAATCAACAACTTGTGTAAAAACAGTCACAGCATTTAAGTCCATCGTACTTCTCCCAAAGCCCTATTAGTAAGATTATTGCAACAGTGTTTCCCTTTTTTCCTATCTTATCAATCAATCGAATTCATTTACAATTCGTTACATCTAAATAAAAACAAAATGAGAAATAAAAAATGACAGAGAACAACAACGCTTCGCAACCAGTAAGCACAAAAAAACGTAAAAAAGCCCCGCTTATTGCTACTGCGATCATGCTGTCATTAGGTCTTGCTGGTGCCGGATATTGGTACGGCTATGGCCAATACTTTGAATCTACCGACAATGCCTACCTACAAGGCGACATCACTAATATAAGCCCGAAGGTGTCGGGTTATATTGTTAAGTCTTACGTGAGTGATAACCAATCGGTTAAACAAGGTGACTTGTTGGTTCAAATCGATGATCGTGATTACCAATCTGCACTTGCTCAGGCGAATGCGCATTTAAGCGTCGTTCAATCAAGCGTACACAACCTTATCGCTCAACAAACGTTACAACGTAGCCAAATAAATCAAGCCGAGAGCCGTGTTGATTCCGCACAAGCTGAATACGAGCGTGCAATCCAACAAGTCGTGCGTTCTCGTAGCTTATTAAAGCGTAACTATGCTTCGCAAGATGAAGTCGACAGCATGGTCGCACAACAAAAAGTCACCCAAGCAGAACTTGAAGAAGCAAAAGCAAACCTCGTCGCAAGTAATGATCAGCTAATCGTGATTGCGAGTGAAATCGAACAAGCAAACGCATCCGTGACTGAAGCTCAAGCACAAAGAGATCAAGCACAACTTAACCTTGATTACACCAAAGTTTACGCGCCAGCGGATGGCGTGATTGGTAAACGTAGCGTCCGTGAAGGATTGCTGATTCAAGCAGGCGCGCCACTTATGAGCTTGGTACCAAACAACCAAGTGTGGATTGAAGCTAACTTCAAAGAAACACAGCTAAGCGGCATTCACAAAGGCCAAACCGTAGAAGTCGAATTGGATGCCTTTCCGGGTCAGCCACTTGAAGGCGTGGTAGACAGTTTCTCCCCTGCAACTGGCGCCAAGTTTGCGCTCCTACCACCAGAAAACGCGACCGGTAACTTCACTAAAATCGTTCAGCGTGTACCGGTGAAAATTACGATTCCAGATCAGCAAGAGTTGAAAGGTAGACTGCTTCCTGGTTTGTCTGTGGTAGCGACCATCGATAAACGAGGCTAGACCATGAGTAACACTGGTGTTGTCACCCAAACAAATGATGATGACGAGGTTTCGAGACGCCATTGGATCGCCCTATTTGGCGGCTTAATCGGCGCGTTTATGGCGATCTTGGATATTCAGATCACCAACTCGTCTCTTAAAGATATTCAAGGTGCGCTGTCTGCCACCTTGGATGAAAGCTCGTGGATCTCTACGTCTTACCTAGTCGCAGAGATGATCGCTATCCCACTCAGTGGTTGGCTTTCTAAAGCGCTCGGTAAACGCCGTTATATCACGTGGACAACGGCCATCTTCACCATTTCATCTTTGTTGTGTTCGTTTTCTTGGAATATGACCTCGATGATTGTATTCCGCGCGATGCAAGGCTTCAGTGGTGGTGCTTTAATCCCGCTTGCTTTCTCGTTAGTGATTCAGTTATTACCTGTTAACAAACGTGCTGTGGGTATGGCACTGTTTGGCGTAACCGCGACCTTTGCTCCATCGATCGGCCCAACATTTGGTGGTTGGCTGACGGAGAACTTTTCATGGCACTATATTTTCTATATCAATATTCCGCCTGCTTTGCTTGTGATCACCATGATCCGATATGGTTTGGATGATGAAAAGCTAGACCTTGGCACACTGAAAAAAGCGGACTGGTTTGGTATCGCCACTATGGCGTTAGGGCTAGGTTGCTTGGAAGTGGTACTAGAAGAAGGTAACCGTGAAGAGTGGTTCAGTTCGAGCTTTATTATTGGCTTGAGTATCGTGTCGGCGGTGAGTTTGGTTTACTTCGTGATAAACGAACTTCAACACAAAAAGCCATTGGTTAACCTGCGGCTATTGCGGGATGGGCAGTTTGCTATGTCTTGTATCGCCTATTTGATTTTGGGGATGGCGTTGCTTGGCTCTATCTATGTTCTGCCGATGTATCTCACTCAAATTCAGCAATATAACGCGATGGAAATTGGTGAAGTGCTAATGTGGATGGGTTTCCCACAACTTCTGATATTCCCAATTGTACCCAAGCTAACACAGATAATTAAGCCTAAGTACTTGGTGACCTTTGGCTTCGCAATGTTCGGTTTCAGTTGTTACGTGAATACGCACATGACAATCGATTTTGGTGGCCAGCAGCTGATTTTTTCTATGGTTCTGCGTGCTATCGGTAGCCCATTTATTATGGTTCCGCTGTCTTTGGTTGCGATGAAGAACATCAGCAAAATGGACACGCCAGACGCATCAACGTTAACCAACGTGATGCGAAACTTAGGGGGCGCTTTCAGCATCGCGATTATCGCTACGCTATTGGATAACAAAACCCGTGAGCATCTGGCTCACATCAAGGAGTCGCTACCTTCAGTAAGTCAACTTGGTTGGCAGACGCTTCAGCAACAACAAGCATTTTTCATTCAGTCAGGAAGTGATGCCGCAACGGCGATGCAACAAGCTCAAGCAAGTTTACTTGGCACCATGCAACGTGACGCTGCCATTATGGCTTACAATGATGTGTTCTTAATGATGACGGCGTTCTTGGCTCTAGCGGCAGTATTGATTTTTAACATGCGTGATTAGCGCTAGTTTTTTAGTTAGTAAAGCTTCCAAAAAGGCTACATTTCGGATAAAAAATCGAGTAAGAAAACAGAGAGGTAAGCTTATCGGCTTACCTCTTTTTTATTTCTAAAACACGGATAACCCCACAAAAATAAGGTAAACGTAGCATGCGTTTGAAGGCTTTCATAAATGTTATCGAATACTCTTTAATTACCAATAGTTTATTGAGTGTTTGTATGTGATGTAGGCACCTTGACAATGTGCAACCTGACACCTAAATTAAACATAACATTTGGTATTGAGGAAAATGGATTTGACCTTACCAACAGACCTGCGGGTTTTGATTGTCGACGACTCTAAGAGCGCAACAATACTTATTAAGCAGCAACTCTCGAGCTTGGGCATTTCACATGATTGCATCTTTATTGCGACCGATTATCGACAAGCCATCAAGGCGGTCGAGACGCACTCATTTCATGTACTCCTCATTGACTACCACTTAGAGCAATCCTTCACGGGGTTTGAGCTTTTGGGGATCCTCTATCGAAACAGGCTCATCGATCATACAGTCGCCACAATTCTTGTTTCTGGGGATATGCGTCAGGAAACCGTATTGACAGCCCTTTCTGGCGAAGCACATCACTTTGTTTCTAAACCGATCAATACTCAATCTTTAGGCAAGAAGATTCAAAGTGCTGTGTCCGTTTCGAAGAAACTCACACAGCTGAATGACTTATATCCGATCACTAATCTGGAACGATTGACACAAGCGTTAGCGATCTCCCCTAATGGCAATAGCGTTCAGTTTGAAGCGACGTTGATTGAACACTTAATTGGAGGCAAAGAATGGGATTTGCTTTCAAGCACAATCAACAACTCGAACACGAAAATGCACCCGACCAAATTAGTCGCAGAGGCATTAATTCTAGACAGCTTGGGTAAACCGAACCTAGCCATAGAAAAGCTCCACAATTACCTGATTGCTCAGCCGTTGTCATTAAACGTTATTGATTGTTTAAGCTGCATTTATGAAAAACATAATATGTTACTGCCCGCACTTAAACTGGCCATAAGAGCGTTTGAAATGACACCTAGCATCAGTCACCGTGCGATAAGAGCAATCGACTTGGCAGAAAACGTCGACAACACCCTGATGCTTATCAAGCTTGGTGAGATGTACGCGACGCATATATCGTCTGCCGACATTGATATTATTCATTCCATTAGCGCTCACTTCAGTTCACTAAAGGCGACCTACCAACGTGAGACACAATTAAAGTACAAACGTATTCTACTGGAACATGCTAATCAATTCACAGAGTTGGTAAACCTCAAACTTCCGGTAAAACAACAGCAACAAGTTCTGGCCAGCCTTGCCCTATTTCAAAGTAATATTTTACTCATTGAGAACAGCCCTCAAGTTGCTCACAAGAAAGTGATTCGAGCCTCGACACTGTTAGCAAATAACTTTTACAACCAACCCACTCACTTATTGCTTCAATTGCTGCCTCTTTTAACTCACTTTGGCGAGTACTCCCTGTACCACTTAGTTGCAGAGTGCTTAAAAGCTCGAGGGGAGACAATAAACCATCAACTCGAATCACAAGATGTAGACCCTTCTACTTGTGTAAATATCGAAAATTCCGATTCCATCCAAGAACTAAAGGACTACATTCACAATTACCCATATTCAATTGCGGCGAAACTTGACTATATATATGCCGTCCATAAAGCTCATATAGAAGAAAACCTTAGACACGAATACTTGAAACAGCTCGCACAGCTAGAGCTTCCACCAAGATGGAGCCAATGGCTCAGTGATTCATTAAGATCTGGTTTTTCTACTAAGCCGCCCAGCCCATTTTCAACATACAGCCGACAGGAGTCTATATGCTAGATTTTGATGCCCTAAATGCCTACTTAGATAATGACAGAGAAGTGATTTTTGCTGTGTTGTCTGTGTATCAAGAAGACCATGGCAATTCATTAGAAGAGATACAAGAACTGGTACAGCAACAGGATTGGGGCAAACTTCATTTTACCGTGCATACATTAAAAGGCATATTAGCCAGCTTCGGCGAAGAAACCGCCACCGTGGCCTTAGAAAGAGTCGAGCAAAACACACTTAATAAGCTTGCACCTCAAGATGATGATCTTTCTGTTATCTACAGCGAAATGAAGATCATCAACAAACAAATCAATGAGGTGCTCAGCACTTATTAGTCAATTCAATGAGCTTTTAGTAATCACTTTCAGTCTTCAGTAATAGCTTTTAGTCTTCACTAATAGTTTTTATAGTTTTACGCAGCAAACAATGTCAGCTGTACGGGTTAAAGAGCAGAGGTACTTTGGAAACATGGAACCTCGACTCTTGCCATTTTCTCCTCATTATCCCCTGTCAATTACATAGTCCAAACACACCTATAAATTCACCTCACTTATCTACATATAACGATGCATAACACGTGCTTTATAAACCCTGCATGTTCATGTTTTATCTGCGATAACGTCCCTCTCAATGAGATGCAACTTAGTTAAATATTTGTAGTTCTTTTTGTGACAAAAACATACGAAATTGCATTTTATTTATTGGTAAAGAAGAAACTGTTATCTACACTCTAATGAAACCAAGCGTTAATCACTTGGTGGCATAATAATAAAGTGAAAAAATAAAACGTTCAGTCGGCTAAAAAAGGACAAGGAAATGAACAATGACAGTTTTGCTGCGTTTCAGGGGCTCACGGATGACACACCCATTAAAGAATCATTTTCTACCACTGCAGAACCTTATGCTCACTATCTAAAGGATATTGTGGGGATTGATCTGCTGTCGCGTGAAGATGAGGTGTATTACGCAAAATTGAATCGCGCTGGTGACAAGCAAGCACGTGACATCATGATCGAATCAAACCTGCGACTTGTTGTAAAAATCGCAAAGAGTTACCTAAAACGTAAAGGCAACAACTTCACGCTGCTCGACCTGATCGAGGAAGGTAACATCGGCTTAATCAAAGCAATCGATAAATACGACCCCGAACCCGGTTATCGCTTTTCGACTTACGCCGTATGGTGGATTCGAGAGAATATTGAAGCAGCATTGATGAACAAAGGTCGTACTGTCCGGTTGCCCGCCCACGTATGCAAAGAAATAAATAGCCTCGCGTCCAAGAAGCTCGATGTAAGTAAAAAAATGAGTAAAGAGATTTCTATTTCAGAGTTGTCAGACAGCTCTGGCGTAAAGGCAAAACGTGTCGACCAACTCGTGGCGCTTAGCGGGTTTATTGACGTGACAACAACGGTTGGTATCAGCCACGCACCGATAGTACTTGAACAGTGTGAAAGTGAGTATATCCCTGACCCGCAAAAAGATTGTGAAGATCAGTCTTTTACCCAAGCTCTAGAGCAAATCATAAACACACTGCCACCCAAATTACAGAAGGTTCTCATTCACCGTTTTGGTTTCTTTGATAACAAGGTGAAAACACTGTCTGAGGTGGGACAAATGCAAGATGTGAATGTTTCTAATGAGCGTGTTAGACAAATGCAGAAAGAAGCAGTCGAGAGAATTCAAAAACGACTCAAATTTGATGGTTGGGTGTAAGTCTCAACCCTACTGACAAGTAATAACGACAGGAAAGAACAATAACGTTAGACAAAAGTATCGTTAATTGAGAGCAACAACGTTAAGTAAAAAGAACCTTAAGGGTGAGCCTCAAAGCTTTCCCTTTTTGTTTGCCTGTTTTGTTTACCTAATTCGGTAGAAAAACAAAAAGATCGTAAGCTCACGAACCGTAAGTCGCTAATGGCTAATGGCTAATGAGAAGTGCCACAGCATTCACTTACCTTAAAGAAGTGACTCGCTCACTGCGTAAAATGAGATAATTGATGTAAGTGGTTTCAAGGCAATCTTGTTCCCACACAGATAAAATCCGTTTGGCCGCAAAATAATAATCTTTGTTTCTCAACAGCATCCCAACGGTGCCGCTGAGCTTTTCAAATCGAACGTGATCGCTCGCAGAGATGTAGTCATCTTCACTTTCAATAATGGGTGCTAAACCATCAGCAAACCAATTATTCAATATTTCTCGCATCTCTAATTCGGACTCAGGCACATCCACACTCGACAACTCACGATGTTGAGGTGGTGGCACGATGTACTTCGACGCTTGCGGTGAACTGACATAACGATACATGTCGTCCCTCCTTTCTAACTAACTCTTCTAATAATTAAGGACATTTTTATCTGTTCTCAAGTTTATTTAGCGAAACAAAACAAATAAAAAAGCCATGCATCAATGACTCTACATGGCTTTAATGAGGGCAACTTTACGCTGCCCTATCTACTTGTTGGTTTAGACTAAAACTAAGCCCTCTCGATTAAATCGAGCTTTGGTCGAAGTCGTTGCCTTGATCGGTTCCAGTTTGAGAATCTGAATCGAAGCTTCCAGAGTCGTCCGTGAAGTCAACACCTTGATCTTGACCACCTGAACTTGTCCAGTCGCTGCCACCAGATTCCATACCCGCCATGTCCGGTTGCTGCTCTTGAGTAGAACCTTGCATGGTGTATTGATCATCGACCTCAACTTCAACAGAACCGCTTGCTCCGTCTATTGAGCTACCCAACTCGTCGTAACCTTGGAATTGGATTTCGCTAGTCCCTTCGTAACCTTCTGGAAGTTCAACGGATACCGGCTGCTCTAAGTTGCCACTGATTGTGAAGCTACCATCACCGTTATCCAGTGCGTTGCTCACAGTAGCGCCCTCAGGTAAGCCAGACATATCAGCGTAATCAACCGATTCGTTACCACTCACCTCATCTGGAATCGAGATAGAAATAGTATCGCCCGGTGCCGCGGTTACATCTGCTGTACTGTCTTCAGTTTCAGCATCTTGAGCTTGGTCATCAGCTTGTTGAGCCACTTCCACTTGTTGCTCTTCTGTTGCTTGAGCAGCTTGGACTTGTGGTTCATCATTTTGCACTGATTCATCGGCCACTTGGATGCTTACGCTGTGGCTTGATACTTCACCGCCGTCGTTGACTTCAACATTCATTGCTAAGTTGCCATCGAAGTCTTCGTTTGGCCAGTAAGTCCACTCACCTTCGCCAGATTCAGCAAAGAAGCCAGCATCGTTCGCGTCTGCAACATCTACAACTTGTGCAGAATCACTCACGCCTAACTCATCCACCAGCTGTGACTCGGTGATAGTTAGTGAACCATCATCAGCTAAGGCATAACCTTCACTCGCCGCTGCTTCATCACCACCTTGGATTTCCACATTGAAGAAGCTTTCGATGCGATTTTCGCCATCGGTCGCGATAAACCCAACTTGAACATCGCCGGTGTAGTCTTCAGCAGGAGTGAATTGATAGTTACCTTGGTTATCGCTCTCAATTACGCCCTGACCTTCCATCAAGCTTACTGACTCAATGCTCATGCTATCGCCTTCTGCATCGCTCAGGTTCGCTAACATGTCTTCATCAGTGAACGACAAGGTTGCATCCGCTGCGATTTCCGTCGTTGTGATGCTGTTAACTTCTGGTGCTGCATTCTCTTGTGAGTCGCCTTCTTTCACGACTACGCCAGTTTGCTCATCATGAAGCACGCCATCTTTATCAACTACGTACGCAATGTCTGCTTCGCCCGTGAAGCCTGGTGCTGGTGTGAACGTCCAAGTGCCATCGCCATTATCGACAATCTCACCTTGGCTGCGGTCAGCAAGATGAACCAGTTTCACTTCATCATCACTGTCTGCATCCACATTCTCAGCCAATCCGATTAGGTCGTCCGCCGTTAGGATGATGGAATCACCCGCTACAGTTTCGAAATCACCTGAATCGATACCATCATCAAACGCTTCCGGCTCATCTCCGTAATCAACGGTTGTTGCACTTACGGTTACGAAGAACTCACCATGGAAGTCTTCAGGAGGCGTCATTTGAATGTTTGAGATATCCCAATCGAACAGGTCGATGTATTGACCCGGCTCGGTGATCATCACGGTATTCACACCATCTGTTACCTCGAATCCAACAGGGAAACCTGTCATCACTAGATTACTTAGTGTTTCTGAGTCATCGACTAGGCCAACATTCAGTCCTAAGTGACCGGTTTCATCCTCACCGAAAACCAATGGACCGTCATGGTCAGTTGAAATAACCGCGCCATCTGCGACAGGACGTACGTACACAGGAACATCGAGAACAGTTTCGAACTCACCGTCACTCACGACAACTTGTAGGTCAGAAACACCCGCAAAGTCGCCTGTTGGGGTGAATGTCCAAGTACCATCACCGTTGTCTGTTACTTCTCCGCCATCTTCACCGTCTGCGGTGATAATGCGAGAAACAACAAGGTCAGCGGTATCAATATCACCGAACAAGTTCATCAAGTCGCCAGCATCGAAGGTGAACGCGCCATCTTCGTCTGTGGTCATCATTGCGTTGCCGACATTGAATGGTGCGTCGTTAACCGGAATGACATCCACATTCAGCGACCCATCAACCACTTCTTCACCGTCAGTAGCTTGATAACCCAGTTCTACCAAGCCATTGAAGTCTTGCGTAGTCACTAAGTGATACATGCCGTCTGGTTGCTGAGTTAAGGTCGCATTCGCTGGAGCTCGAACTGTGATGCTTTCAATGCTGATCTCATCGCCATCAAGGTCTGTAACTTGACCCGCGATGTAAGCTGGGTCAATCACCATGACCACATCTTCTTCGCCTTGCATCTCAATCATTGGTGCTTCAGGTGCATCATTCACTGGCGTGACATCGATGTTGCCGTCGACTGAAATTGTCTCTTGGCCATCGCTAACGTTAAACGTCATTGGCACATCGCCATTGAAGTTTTCGTTTGGCGTAAATGACCAAGTACCATCTTCGTTGTCTAGCAACTCACCTAAGCTAGGGTCGATTTGTAGACCCGAAGCTGACAGCTCATCTGCGGTGTTATCGATGTCGGTAGCTTGAGCTAACAACATGTCTTGTGTGATAAGGATGGTGCTGTCTTCGGCTGTGGTTAGTTTCACATCCTCAGATTCTGGTCCATCGTTCACAGCCAGAACTTCGATACCCGCCGTTGTTGTCGCAGTTGCACCGTCATCGTCGGTTACTACTACGTCTAGGCTAATATCACCATTAAAGTTCTCGCTTGGCGTGAAGGTCACAGACCCATTATCGTTTTGAACCAAGGTGCCGTCAGAGCCTGAGTAAGTCACGCTTTCAAGCGACACTTCGCCATCAACGTCAGAGCTATTAGCAATTAACTGCTCAGGGCTGATTGTGATGGTGCCATCTTCGTTCATTTGGTAAGACGTAGAACCCGCTACCGGCGCATCATTAACATCCGTTACCGTTACATCAATATTGGCATCGACTGTCTCAGTGCCATCAGTCACTGTGAAGCCAAGGTTTACATCGCCATTGAAGTTCTCGTTTGGAGCAAAGCTGTAACTGCCATCACCGTTATCAGTGAACACACCTTCTGCGCCCGTGTAAGACACATCCGAGATAGACAAGTCATCGCCGTCAATGTCTGCAGCGCCTGCTAGTAGGTCTGCATCCGTGAAGATTAGCGTTCCATCTTCCTCAACGGTGAAGCTTTGGTCTGCGGCTGTCGGTAGGTCATTGACTGGGTTAACGGTTAGGTCGACGCCAGCTTGAACAGTTTCAAGGCCATCTGACACATCGAAGCTTAGGTCTATGTCGCCGTTGAAGTCAGCATCCGGAGTGATAGTAAATGAACCATCATCGTTCGCTGTTACGGTCGCATTGTCACCTGCAGATAGGTTGCTTGCGGTCAGTGCATCACCATCAACGTCGGATGCGTTAGCCAGCAGCTGCTCTTGAGATAGCGTAATTGAACCATCTTCATCAACCGAGTAAGCCACGTTTCCGGCCACTGGTACGTCGTTAACTGCAATGACTTCAATACCAGCGGTGGTTTGAGCGGTAGCACCGTCGTCATCAATAACCGTCACATCAAGGTTGATGTCGCCGTTAAAGTTTTCGTTTGGTGCGAACGTTACCGAACCATCTTCATTTTGAACCAAGATACCGTCTGCACCTGAGTAGCTCACGCTATCAAGCGACACCTCACCGTCCACATCGGAGCTATTAGCAATCAACTGCTCAGGGCTCAATGTGATGGTGCCATCTTCGTTCATTTGGTAAGACGTTGCGCCTGCCACTGGAGCATCATTAACGTCTGTTACCGTTACGTCGATATTTGCATCAACCGTCTCTGTACCGTCAGATACTGAGAAGTCCAGACTTACATCACCGTTGAAGTTCTCGTTTGGTGCAAAGGTGTAAGTGCCATCGCCATTGTCGGTAAGCACACCCTCTGCGCCAGTGTAAGAAACATCGGCAACTGAAAGCTCATCACCATCAATATCAGAAGCACCCGCTAGCAGTTGCTCGTCTGTAAAGGTAAGTGAACCATCTTCTTCAATGGTGTAAGCGACATCTTCTACAACCGCGATATCATTCACTGGATTCACAGTAAGGTCGGCCGTTGCAACAACCGTTTCAGTACCATCAGAAAGGTCGAAGCTAAGGTCAATATCACCATTAAAGTCGGCATCCGGTGTAATAGTAAATGAACCATCATCGTTTGCCGTAACGGTAGCGTTATCACCCGCGGTCAGATTAGCCGCGGTAAGATCATCGCCGTCCACATCCGATGCTTGAGCCAGCAGTTGCTCTTGGCTTAGCGTGATTGAACCATCTTCATCCACTGAGTAAGCCAAGTCACCTGACACTGGTGCATCGTTGACTGCGATAACATCTATACCCGCAGTGGTTTCAGCCGTTGCACCCTCTTCATCAGCAACGGTTACATCTAGGCTGACATTGCCGTTGAAGTTTTCATTTGGTGCGAAGCTGTAAGTACCATCACCATTGTCAGTAAAGATACCGTCTGCGCCTGAGTAGGAAACGTCGCTAACGGATACATCACCTTCAATGTCTGAGCTGTTCGCAAGAAGCTGTGCTTCAGAGATGGTAATCACGTTATCTTCGTCAACGCTGTAGGTCGTTGAACCTGCAACCGGCAAGTCATTAACAGCAATGACGTCGATACCTGCGGTTGTTTCAGCGGTTGCGCCATCTTCATCCATAACAGATACATCAAGACTGATGTCACCGTTAAAGTTTTCGTTTGGAGCAAAGGTGTAAGTACCATCACCATTATCAGTGAATACACCATCAGTGCCGCTGTAGCTTACATCGCTGACAAACACTTCCCCTTCAACATCCGAGCTATTCGCCAGAAGTTGTGCATCGCTTAGGGTGATACTGCCGTCTTCTTCAACGCTGTAAGTTGTAGAACCTGCTACCGGTACGTCGTTGATTGGAACCACTTGAACATCAATATTCGCCGATACAACATCTGTACCATCGCTCACATCGTAAGTTAGGTCGACATTACCATTGAAGTTCTCGTTTGGAGCAAAGGTATAAGTACCGTCGCCGTTATCCGTGAACACTCCGTCTGCGCCTTCGTAGTTAACCGACTCGACAGAAAGATCATCGCCGTCAATATCCGTTGCACCAGTCAGTAGCTGTTCATCGGTAAAGGTCAGCGAACCATCTTCATTAATGGTGTAGTCGTGGTCGTAAATTACAGAAAGGTCGTTAACTGCTGTTACGGTCACGTCTAGTTCCGTTGGAGTAACCCCACCGTTGCCATCGTCTACGTTGTAGCTAATCGAGAATTCACCATTGAAGTTCTCTTCCGGTGTAATGGTGTAAGTACCATCACCATTGTCAGTGATAAGAGCGTTCTCAATAGAAACATCTCCAACACTTGGTTCGTTTCCACCCGTATCACCAGAGTCATCACCTTCATCGCCCGTTAGCAATTCAGAAATATCAATGCCGTTTTCATTCGCGAGCGCTTCTTCTGCCGTTGGCAAGTCGAATGCATTTTGAGTGCCTACATCTTGGCTTGGAACAATAACGCCGTTCACGATATCGAATACATGCCAGTGGTCACCCGATGGGCTTTCAGATAAATCAGGGCTAAAGGTTTCAACCAATGTATCGCCAACAAATACCTGAACCTGTACATCTTCAACACCATCTACATCCCAACTTCTGCTGGTGTAGTTGTGTACTGAATAGTGCATGTCAGCATCTTGGTAGTTTGGAATGGTGATGGTTTCAGGGCCGCCACCATTTGTGTCATCTACATCTTGCTGAACAACGTTACCTTCACCAAGATCATGGCTCATGTCGCGATAGTAAATATGGTCTAGCTCATTGCCATTCTCTGTATCGTAGAGCCATAGGTGGTTGTCCATATCACGTGGACTGTCACCCCATGTGACCACGATACGCATATCTGTTTCTTCAAGTACTTCAGATATTGCAGTTACGCCACCGTTGGTATCTTCACCTGACGGAACCAGGAAGCTGCTAGTAATAGAGCCTTCTTGTTCAATAGTAACGGTACCTTGGTCAACAACAGGACCGCTCACAGAGTAGTTACCTGATTGATCCGTCACCGTGGTGTAAGAGTGACCCGCGCTGTCGGTTAACGTCACATCCGCACCTGCGATTGGGTTGCCGGTTTCAGCATCCAACACGGTACCGGTTACGGTTGTTTCATCACCCGGCTCTCCGATAATTGCAGTCATGTCATCGTCTTCGATGTCAGTTGCGAATTGTAGGAGCTCTTCTTGAGTAATGGTGTATGAACCATCTTCTTCAATGGTTATCGCCACATCAGCAGAAACAATCGGTGCGTCGTTCACTGGGTCAACGGTTAAGCCCAAGTTAGCGGCAATTGGTGTGTCGCCATCGTTGATGCTGTACGCGACATCAATGTAACCATTAAAGTTTTCGCTTGGAGTGATTGAGAATGTGCCATCGCCATTATCGACAATCGTTGCATCGTCACCCACTAAGGTTAAGTCGGAAGCGACAAGGTCATCACCCTCAATATCAGCGGCATTCGCAAGTAACTGCTCCTGCGTGATAGTGATGACATTATCTTCATCAACGTTCGCATAAACATCAGATGTTGTTGGCAAGTCGTTGACTGGGTTTACCGTCAGATCGGCGTTCGCCACAATTGACTCAGTGCCGTCCGAAATATCAAAGCTTAGGTCGATATCGCCATTGAAGTTCGCATCTGGCGTTACCGTAAAGGTGCCATCACCATTATCAACAACGGTTGCATTATCGCCTGCGCTTAAGTTGCTTGCGGTCAGATCATCGCCATCCACATCAGAGGCTTGAGATAGCAACTGCTCTTGAGTCAGAGTAATGGAACCATCTTCATCAATGCTGTATGCCAAATCACCCGATACTGGTGGATCGTTAATTGGAAGAACATCAATACTTGCGCTGGTGGCTACTGTCGCACCGCCTTCATCTGTCACTATGACATCAAGGCTAACATCGCCGTCGAAGTTTGCGTTCGGCGCGAAGCTAAATGTTCCATCGCCATTGTCAGTAAAGATGCCGTCAGCGCCTGTGTAGTTCACGCTATCAATCGCCACTTCACCTTCAATATCAGAAGAGTTCGCCAACAGTTGCTCTGCACTGATGGTGATAACTTCATCTTCGTTTACTGAGTAACTGGTTGAGCCTGCGATTGGCGGATCGTTCACCTCAAGTACAGTGATTCCCGCTGTGGTCGCTTCTGTTGCCCCTTCTTCATCGGTAACAACAACCGCTAAGCTCACATCACCATTGAAGTTCTCGTTTGGCGAGAAGGTGTAAGTGCCGTCACCATTGTCTTCAAAGACACCATCACTGCCCGTGTAAGTCACGCTATCAATCGCAACCTCACCTTCAATGTCTGAAGAGTTGGCTAATAGCTGTTCGTTACTGATCGTGATTGAGTTGTCTTCATGTACGGTGTAAGACGTGCTACCCGCCACTGGTGGATCGTTCTCAGGCGTCACACTCACATCAATGTTGGCTTGAACCGTATCCGTGCCATCTGACACATCAAAGCTGAAGTTCACATCACCATTGAAGTTCTCGTTTGGCGCAAAGCTGTAGCTTCCGTCACCATTGTCGGTAAGCACACCATCAGCACCCGTGTATGTCACACCTTCGACTGTTAGGTCATCACCTTCAACATCCGTTGCACCTGTTAGCAGGTCAGCGTCAGAGAAGTTAAGAACCCCATCTTCACCAATAGTGAATGCTTGGTCTTGTAGCTCTGGCGCATCATTGACAGGTGTTACCGTCAAGTCTAGGCCTGCAGCAACCATGTCTTCCCCATCGGTTACATCGTAACTAAATTCGATATTACCGTTGAAGTTTTCACTCGGTGTAATGGTGAAGCTGCCATCGTCGTTCATTTGAACGGTCGCATTTTCATCATTGGTAGTTAGGTTGATTGCTGATAGGTCATCACCATCAATGTCAACAGCGTGCTCTAGCAACTGCTCTTGAGTTAGCGTGATGCTGTTATCTTCGGCTGTCACGGCACTGATATCACCATCAACTTCTGGAGCATCGTTCGCTGGCGAAATGTGAATCGTCACATCTTGTGTTGCCGTTGCGGTGGTGCCCGTATCAACATCAGTCGACGTCGCATTCACGGTTAGAACCACATCCCCATTGAAGTCACCTGAAGGGATAAACTCTAGCCCTTCTAGCTCACCTGGTTGCAATGACCATGTACCATCACCGTTATCAGTACCTGCAGAAAGCGAGCTGCCTTCCGGCACATCTTCAATCAAAATAGCAAGGTTTTCTGAACCATCGGTATCGGTTAGAGCGGCATCAATATCGAGTGGTACAGGTGTATCTTCGGTACCAATGATTTGGTAATCCGCGTCAGACACTGTGATTTCGATGTTGTCGATACCAAACGACTCATCACTCACACCTTGGTTCAAGGTTGAACCGAAGCCTAACTCAAGTTGGCCGTCTTCAACGGGTACCGTTAGGTTGATTTGGTGTGCTTGGTCGTTCCAACCACTGAAGCCTTCACCTTGCGACACGCCGTGAACAACTTCGCCCACTTCATTGCCCGCTGAATCGTACAACGTTGTCGTGCCATCTTGAGTTTGGAACGCCGAGTTGTCTAACGAAGTAAGCTCTTCGCCGCCGACAAAAATTTGGAATGACTCACCATCCCAAGAATCAATTTCGTAGAAACTGAACGAGATATTAACTTCGCTCACATCACTTGGAATGTCGTAAGTTTTGCTGACAGCTTCATCGCCACCAGTGCCACCAATACGACCCAGCATGTCACCTGATTCGAAGCCTTGTGAGCTTTCAGTACCGGTATTCCAACCGTTTGAGCCAGACTCGAAGTTGTCTGAAGCAATCACTAGGTCAGAAGCAATCGACAGCTCTGGCATATCAACCACAGATTGAACATCAATCGTCGCTTCTGCTGGTACTGTCGCTGTACCGTCATTCACGTCGAACGTAACATTCACATTGCCGTCGAAGTTTTCATTCGGTGCGAATGTATAAGTACCGTCGCCGTTATCAACCAAAGTACCGCTATCTGAAGCCACATTTTCAACCGATAGGTTATCGCCATCAATGTCGCCCGCATTTTGCAGCAGTTGCTCTTCTGTAAAGGTAAAGCTCGTGTCTTCTTGAGTCACAAACTGTGGCTCACCGACAGTTGGCAAGTCATTGACAGGGTTAACGGTAAGATCAGCCGTTGCTTGAAGCGTCGCATCACCATCGGTAATGTCGAAGTTCAAATCAATGTCGCCATTGAAGTTAGCATCTGGCGTGATAGTGAAACTACCATCATCGTTTGCAGTGACGGTCGCATCACCACCAACAGTTAGATTAGCCGCTGTTAAGTCATCGCCATCAACATCGCTCGCTTGAGCAAGTAATTGCTCTTGGCTCAAGGTAATTGAACCATCTTCGTCCATGCTGTACGCCAAGTCGCCCGATACCGGAGCATCGTTAACAGGCAGAACATCAATGCTTGCAGTGGTAGTTGCGGTTGCGCCTTCTTCATCAGTAACGACAACATCAAGGCTTACATCGCCATCGAAGTTAGCGTTAGGTGCGAAGCTGAATGTTCCGTCACCATTGTCGCTAAAGATACCGTCTGAACCTGTGTAGTTAACGCTATCAATCGCCACTTCACCTTCTATATCAGAAGCGTTCGCCAACAGTTGCTCTGAACTGATGGTGATAACTTCGTCCTCGTTGACTGAGTAGCTCGTTGAACCTGCGATTGGTGGATCGTTCACCTCAAGTACAGTAATACCCGCGGTGGTCGATTCAGTTGCACCCTCTTCATCGGTAACGACAACATCAAGGCTAACTTCGCCGTTGAAGTTTTCGTTTGGTGAGAAGGTGTAAGTACCGTCACCGTTGTCTTCAAAGACACCATCAGCGCCAGTGTAAGTCACGCTGTCAACGGCCACATCACCTTCAATGTCCGAAGAGTTAGCAAGCAACTGTTCGTCGCTGATAGTAATGGAGTTGTCTTCATGAACGGTGTAAGACGTGCTACCTGCAACCGGTGGATCGTTCTCTGGTGTCACGCTGACATCAATGTTGGCTTGAACGGTATCCGTGCCATCTGACACATCAAAGCTAAAGTTCACATCACCATTGAAGTTTTCGTTTGGCGCAAAGCTGTAGCTTCCGTCGCCATTATCAGTAAGAACACCATCCGCACCTGTGTAAGTAACGCCCTCAACCGATAGGTCATCCCCATCAATGTCAGTCGCACCTGTCAGCAAGTCTTCATCAGTGAAGTTCAAGATGCCGTCTTCACCGATGCTGAACGTTTGGTCTTGTGGTTGTGGAAGGTCATTAACTGGGTTAACGGTTAGGTCAGCCGTCGCAACCAGCGTATCTGTACCATCACTAATGTCGAACGTTAGGTCAATGTCACCATTGAAGTTCGCATCCGGCGTAATGGTAAAGCTGCCGTCATCATTAGCAACAACCGTCGCGTCCCCATCAACAATCAAGTTAGAAGCAGTAAGGTCGTCGCCATCAACATCACTCGCTTGAGAAAGAAGCTGCTCTTGGCTCAAGGTAATCGAACCGTCTTCCTCAACACTGTATGCCAGGTCGCCTGATACTGGTACGTCATTGATTGGTAATACATCAACCGTAATAAACGTATCAACTTGAGCGCCGTCTTCATCTTGAATGGTCACATCCAACTGCACTTGGCCGTTGAAGTTTTCATTCGGAGCGAAGCTACATGTACCGTCACCATTGATTGAGAAGATACCGTCTGGACCGTCGTAGTTAATCTCAACAAGCTCAACATCACCTTCAATATCAGAAGCGTTCAGCAGAACTTGAGACTCATTGAAAGTCAGTACTGAATCTTCATCGATGGTGTATGACGTTGGTCCAGCAACTGGCGGATCGTTCACCTCAAGGACAGTAATACCCGCTGTTGTTGCTTCAGTCGCGCCATCTTCATCCGTCACGACAACATCTAGGCTAACTTCGCCATTGAAGTTCTCGTTTGGAGAGAAGGTATATGTGCCGTCACCGTTGATTTCCAGAACACCGTCGCTACCACTGTAAGTCACGTTATCAATTGCGACTTCGCCTTCGATATCCGAAGAGTTCGCTAGCAATTGTTCGTTACTGATCGTAATAGAGTTGTCTTCATGAACCGTGTAAGACGTGCTACCCGCAACTGGTGGATCATTCTCTGGCGTCACGCTCACATCAATGTTAGCGCTTACCGTATCGGTACCATCTGATACATTGAACGAGAAGTTCACATCGCCATTGAAGTTTTCGTTGGGCGCGAAGCTGTATGTGCCATCGCCAATATCAGTGAGGACACCGTCTGTTCCAGTGTACGTTACACCTTCAACACTTAGGTCGTCTCCCTCAATGTCCGTAGCACCTGTTAATAGGTCTTGGTCATTGAAAGTTAACACGCCATCTTCGCCGACTGTGAATGTCTGGTCTTGTGCTTCTGGACCGTCATTCACTGGTGAAACCGTTAGCTCTAGGTTGGTAGAGACAACATCATCACCATCAGACACATCAAACGTAAAGCTTACATCACCATTGAAATCAGCATCTGGCGTTAATGTGTACGTACCATCACCGTTATCTGTGATAGTTACGCTGTCATCATCAGTCGCTAAGTTAAGCGCTGTTAGTTGGTCTCCATCGAGATCACGAGCATTGGCTAACAAATCTTCTTGCGTAATGGTGATAGAACCATCTTCTTCTACTGTTGCTGCAACAGGCAGAGCTTCAGGTGCGTGCTCAATGTGCGCCCCTGTCGCGTTAATGTAGATGGTTTGAGAGACCGTTTCAGAATCATCATTCGACAGCTCTGTTGCGGTTGCGGTTACATGAACTTCAAGCTGTTCGTTGAAGTCTTCTGGTAACTGGATTTGTAGTGAATTTTCGATAGCCGTTGTCGGTAAGTTCACCGTACCATCAGGGCCAACGGTCACTTCACCGCTGTAGATTTGGCTGTTCACTTCACCCACATCGATTGTGAAGTTGAAATCTGTGTAGTCAGCATCACCGCCGCCATACAAATCTTCAAAGCCGTAAACCAGCTCGCCGTCTTCATTAACCGTCGTGCGAGTATGTTCGATACCATCTTGGTTTAGCTGAGAGCTTGAACCACCATGGAAGATCGCGTCACCATTCTGGCCTTGAACCACGGTCTCAGTGCCATCTGCCGCAACAAAGACAAGTTGAGGATCAACCGTATCCATGTTCGCAGGCGAACCATCCTCAGCACGGAACTCATATTGACCGTCTTGCATCGCGTCAAAGTCGTTGTGTTGATGCCCGTTTGGAATCAAGAACAGATTGAAACTCTCACCTTCCTCGACTTGGAAGCTGAACTGATCTTGCCCAGGGATAAGATCACCGCCGCCACCCACTTGTGATGCATTCTCGTAGACAACTTCAACACCTGTAATGTTGCCGTCTTCATCGACTTTGTAGTAACCCGCTGCGTTTTGGTATCCAGCGGTTTCGCCTTCAAACGTTACTGTGATTTCAGTATCGTTGTAACTGGTGATACCGTTTTCTTGGTCATTCAGAACGCCTTCATTATCGTATTGAATAACCGAACCTTCTGGAACACCATCCACCGTTACCGTCAGTATTTCTGATAGATCTTGGTCTACTAGCGCAGCCGCAATATTAAGCTCAACAATGCCGCCTGGCTCAACCAAAATAGCTTGGTCATCAACGTTAACGCCGTCGCCATCGGTTATCACAAGATCCGGCGCATCCGCGACTGCTTCAATATGAACGTTAAGGTCTTGTTCAACCTCATCCGTACCGTCTGTCACAGTAAAGCTGAACTGCAGATCACCACTGAAATGCTCTTCAGGAACGAAGCTGAACGTGCCATCGCCGTTATCGGTGACTGTACCTTCATCGCCAGAGTAATTGATGCTAGTAACACTGAGGTCATCGCCATCAATATCAATCGCACCACTCAACAGATCTTCTTGAGTGAACAGGATGCTGCCATCCTCTTCAATGTGATACATGCCTGGAGCAACAATTGGAATGTCATTCACCGGATTAACGGTCAATGTCATATCATTAAACGTGCTCAGCTCGCCGTCGCTCACCTCATAAGTGAATGCAATATCACCGTTGAAGTTTTCAGAAGGTGTCACTGTGTACGTGCCATCACCATTGTCTACAATGCTTGCATTCGGATCGTTGGTTTCAAGCGAAGAAGCAAATAGCTGATCGCCATCTTGGTCGCTCGCATTCTCCAACAGCATTTCTTGTGTAACGAGAATTGAACCATCTTCGTCGACATCTGCCACCATTGGCGTCGCTTCTGGCGCATCGTTGACGAACTCAACTTTTAGGTCGATGTTTGCGGCAACCACGTCAGTGCCATCGCTCACATCAAACGCTAAGTCAACGTTACCGAAGAAGCCCTGCTCTGGTGTTAATGTGTATGTTCCGTCGCCATTGTCTGTGACTTCTACCGTGTCGCTTGCACTCGTCACATTCACAACTGACAGTTCATCACCTTCAACGTCTGTCGCTTGTGCCAGTAACTCAGCTTCGGTAATAGTAATGGCTTGACCGTCTTCCGTAGTGAAAGACATGTCCGGTACATCTGGAGCATCGTTGATAGGGTTTACGGTTAGGTTGAGGTCAGCGGCGACTGTCTCAATCGCATCTGTCACATCGTAAGTAAACTCAATCTCACCAAAGAAATCTGCACTTGGTGTAATCGTGAAGCTACCGTCTGAGTTTTCTACAACAACCGCATTTGGATCGTTGGTCGCAAAGTTAACCGCTTCAAGGTTATCGCCGTCTACATCGGTTGCATTCGCTAACAGATCCTCTTGAGTAATAGTGATTGAACCATCTTCATCAACAGCGGCTTCAATTGGACCACTAACCTCTGGGCCTTCATTGACAATTTCAACGTCAACTCTTGCAGTGCTTGGTGCGCTTGCTTCGCCATCACTGATATCGAAGGTCAGATTCACTTCACCAGAGAAGTTCTCTGCAGGTTCGAAGGTAAAGGTATTATCACCGTTATCCGTTAAGGTACCTTGCGTTTGGTCTGCAAGTAATAGGTTTTCGACATGAAGAATGTCGCCATCAACATCTGTCGCGCCAGACAATAAGTCTTTCGCTTCGATGATCATAGAGCCATTTTCAAGCATTTGGGTGTGCAATGGTTCACCCGGAACCGGCACATCATTGACTGGTACAACCGTTAGGTCTAGGTGCGTTGCAACTTCATCAGTACCATCAAACACCTTGTAGTCGATGTCGATTTCACCATTGAAGTTTTCATTCGGCATGAAGGTAAATGTACCATCGCCGTTGTCGACTAGCTCACCGTTGTCACCACCGTAAGTGATGTCAGAAATAGACAGCGTATCGCCTTCCACATCTGTGGTGTTCGCTAGCAAGTCATCCGCACTGAACGTGATACCTTCATCTTCGTCTGTCGATAGAACAATCGGACCAGAAACGATTGGCGCATCATTCACCGATTCGAAGTTGATGTTGATGATGTTGCTGTCTGTCAGCTCACCATCCGTAACTTGGTAACCGAGTTCGATTTCACCATGGAAGTTTTCATCCGGTGTTACCGTCCAAGTACCATCACCATTATCGGTGAGTGTTGCATGCTCTGAGTTTTCACCCACTAGCTCGAGATTTTCAATATCAAGGTCGTCGCCATCAATATCAGATGCTTGCGCCAGTAGTTGCTCTTCGGTAATCACAACCGAAGCAAACTGGGCAGAACCATCGGTATCGACAGTAATATTTGGAAGATCCGCCGTTAACTCAATTTCGTTGTCACCCGCATGGATGTTCAACTCAACCGTTTCGGTGATTTCTGAACCGTCTACACCAATCGATGTAAACACCGCTTCATCATGAAAAGTTTGTGACACTGTCATGTTTTGAACGACGTAAGTACCATTACCTTGCACGGTACCAAGTTCAAAGTAAGACACCGGTTGATCAACCGTTAGCGTGTAATCTGTCTCGAAAGTACCACGGTCTTCTTTGTGGTAAGTCATCGAGTCAATTAGGTCGCCATCCTCATTGAACGCTTTGATTTCTACTTCTGTAAAGTGACGAGACTCTTCCATGAACCAACCACCCAAACCATCTAGGTGGAAACTGATTTCATTGATGTCTTGACCTTCAACCGAAACAGTCAGTTTCTCATCACCACTCAGGCCTTGACGGTCTGTATCACCAAGTCCGTGACCAATGTGGGTGTTACCATTCCAGGCACCAAGTGGATCATCGTTACTTTGAACGGTTACCGTTAAGTCACCATCTGAGAACTCACGCGTATAAGGGTCTACTTCTGTACCCCAGTCATCCACGCTCGCGTTATCGTCAAACGTACCGATTTGTGTGGTGTGTGTACTTTCAGCCAATGCTTCATCACTAGGAACAAAGCGTACTTCGGTATCTGCAGGAACTTCTTGTCCTACCTCCAGCACCACCCATTCGTCATTGACATTCGCTTCAATGATGCCGTTTTCTGGCGCTTGATCTAAACGTAGTGCAGGTTCTTCACGAAGCGTCACACCAACCGTTTGGTCTTCTTGCGCTTGGATGAATATTTCATCGCCCGCTTCCGGCGCATCGTTGACAGGATTAACCGTCAAGTCGAGTGTCGTCAGAACTTCATTCTCACCATCACTGATGCTGTATGTGAAGTCTAACTCGCCATTGAAGTTTTCTGTGTGCGTAATGGTGAATGAACCATCGTCATTCGCAACAATCGTCGCGTCAGGATCGTTGGTTTGTAGGTTAGTTGCCGTTAGCTCATCATCCTCAACATCGGTCGCATTCGCAAGTAACTGCTCTTGAGTAATGGTGATTGAATTATCTTCGTCTACCTCTGCCTGAATGCCCGAAGTTTCAGGTCCATCATTCACAGCAATAACATCGATGCCAGCAGTTGTGGTTACGGTTGCACCGTCTTCGTCAACGACAACAACGTCTAGTGAAATATCACCATCGAAGTTTTCATTTGGCGTAAAGGTGTAAGTACCATTGCCATTATCAACAAAAGAGCCGTCATCACCGGAGTACGATACTCCTGACAGTGATACATCGCCTTCTACATCGGAAGAGTTTGCCAATAGTTGCTCATCACTGATCGTGATTTGGCCATCTTCTTGAACTGTGTAAGATGTCGAGCCCGCTACCGGTGGATCATTCTCAGGCGTTACGCTGACATCAATAACAGCTGATGTTGAATCAGTATCGTCAGAGACATCGAATGAGAATTGAACATCACCATTGAAGTTCTCGTTTGGTGCAAAGCTGTATGTGCCGTCGCCATTATCGCTAAGAACACCATCTGCACCTGTGTAGAGCACGTTTTCAATCGACAGCTCGTCACCATCAATATCTGACGCGCCTGCAAGCAGGTCAGCATCGGTGAAGAGTAAGGTACCGTCTTCTTCAATCGTGAACTGTTGATCTTGCGCTTGTGGCAAGTCATTAACCGGATTCACGGTAATGTCTAGGCCAACTTGAACTGAACCACCATCGTTATCGATGATATCGAAGTTCAGATCTAGGTCACCGTTGTAGTCTGCGTTCGGTGTGATGGTGTAGCTGCCATCATCATTATGTTGGATGGTCGCATTTTCATCAGTAGATAGATTGATAGCTTCTAAGTTGTCGCTATCAATATCACCTGCTCTTGCTAGCAATTGCTCTTGGCTTAGCGTGATGGAGCTATCTTCATTGATGGTGTAAGCCAAATCACCCGATACTGGCGCATCATTGATTGGCAATACATCAACGTTAATGTGTGTTTCAACCGTTGCGCCATCTTCATCTTGAATGGTCACACCCAGTTGAACCTGACCATTGAAGTTATCGTTGGGTGCAAAGCTGCATGTACCATCACCATTTACAGTGAAGATACCGTCAGAGCCATCGTAGTTAATGCCAACAAGTTCTACATCGCCTTCGATATCCGAAGCATTCACAAGAATCTGAGATTCACTGAACGTCAGAACCGAATCTTCGTCAATGGTGTATGACGTTGGACCCGCAACCGGTGGATCATTCACTTCTAGAACGGTGATGCCCGCAGTGGTTTCATCAATCGAACCGTCTTCATCGGCAACAATAACGTCAAGGCTGATATCGCCACTGAAGTTTTCATTAGGAAGGAAGGTGTAACTGCCGTCACCATTATCTTGGAACACACCATCTGTGCCGCTGTAAGTTACGCTGTCAATCGACACTGCACCTTCAACGTCAGAAGAGTTTGCTAGCAACTGCTCATCAGAAATTGTGATGGCATTGTCTTCGTTGACCATGTACGAGGTTGAACCCGCAACTGGCGGATCGTTCTCAGGCGTCACACTGACATCAATGTTAGCGCTGACCGTTTCTGTGCCATCAGACACATCGAAACTAAAGTTCACATCGCCATTGAAGTTTTCATTTGGCGCAAAGGTATAAGTACCATCACCGTGGTCGGTCAGTACGCCATCACCACCTGTATAGCTAATACCTTCAACGGTTAAGTCGTCGCCATCAATATCGGTGGCACCGGTAAGTAAGTCGGCATCTGTAAATTGCAGCGTACCGTCTTCTGCAATACTGAATTGTTGATCTTGAGGAACCGGCAAGTCATTAACTGGGTTAACAGTAAGATCGGCGGTTGCTTGAACTGTGTCAGTACCATCAGTGATGTTGAATTGAATATCAATGTCACCATTGAAGTTCTCATCTGGCGTAATCGTGAAGCTGCCATCGTCGTTAGCTACAACTGTCGCATCACCACCAACCGTTAAATCGCTTGCTGTTAGGTCTTCACCTTCAACATCAGACGCTTGAGACAACAGCTGATCTTGGCTCAGTGTGATTGAACCATCTTCGTTAACGCTGTAAGCCAAATCACCCGATACTGGTGCATCGTTGATTGGCAGAACATCCACGTTGATGACGGTATCAACTTCTGCACCATCTTCATCACGAATGGTCACATCGAGTTGAACTTGGCCATTAAAGTTCTCATTCGGAGCGAAGCTGCAAGTGCCGTCAACATTTACCGAGAAGATACCGTCAGGGCCGTTGTAGTTAATACCAACAAGCTCAACACCCCCTTCTACATCAGAAGCATTCAGTAGCACTTGTGACTCACTGAAAGTCAGTACTGAGTCTTCATCAATTGTGTAAGACGTTGGGCCTGCGACTGGCGGATCATTCACTTCAAGAACGCTAATACCCGCAGTTGTCGCATCGGTTGCACCATCTTCATCAGCAACAACCACATCCAGTGCAATTTCACCGCTGAAGTTCTCATTTGGCGAGAAGGTGTAAGTACCGTTACCATTGATTTCGAGGACACCGTCGCTACCAGAGTACGTCACGCTGTCTATCGATACATCACCTTCAATATCTGAAGATGTTGCCAATAGTTGTGCATCAGAAATGGTAATCGAATTGTCTTCATTCACCGTGTAGGACGTTGAACCCGCAACTGGCGGATCGTTCTCAGGAGTCACGCTAACATCAATGTTTGCAGACACGGTATCTGTACCGTCTGACACATCGAAGCTAAAGCTCACATCACCATTGAAGTTTTCGTTTGGAGCAAAGCTATATGATCCCTCACCCAAGTCAGTCAGTACGCCATCAGTGCCTTCATAAGTGATGCCTTCAACCGTCAGGTTATCACCTTCAACGTCTGTCGCGCCTGTAAGCAGATCCGCGTCTGTGAACTGTAAAGTACCGTCTTCTGCAATACTGAACTGTTGGTCTTGAGGTACTGGTAAATCATTAACTGGGTTAACGGTTAGGTCAGCCGAAGCTTGAACGGTGTTAGTACCATCTGAGATATCGAAGCTGATATCGATGTCACCATTGAAGTTCTCATCTGGCGTGATGGTGAAGCTGCCATCATCGTTAGCTACAACCGTCGCATCACCATCAACGGTTAGGCTGCTTGCAGTTAGGTCATCGCCTTCAACGTCAGAGGCTTGCGATAGAAGTTGCTCTTGGCTTAGGCGAATCGAACCATCTTCATCGATTGAGTACGCAAGGTCACCCGATACAGGCGCATCATCAACCGCTGTTACGCTTACGTCGATGTTTGCTGACACCGTATCGGTACCGTCAGATACATCGAAACCGAAGTTTACATCACCATTGAAGTTTTCATTTGGAGCGAAGGTGTAAGTACCATTACCGTTGTCGGTAAGAATGCCGTCGCCACCGTCGTAGGTCACACCTTCAACAGTAAGGTTGTCACCTTCGATGTCCGTTGCGCCTGTTAACAGGTCTGCATCAGTAAAGATGAGCGTGCCATCTTCTTCAACGCTGAACTGCTGATCTTGAGGGACTGGCAGGTCATTAACTGGGTTAACCGTAAGGTCTGCAGAAGCTTGAACGGTATTGGTGCCATCTGAGATATCAAAGCTGATATCGATGTCACCATTGAAGTTCTCATCTGGCGTGATCGTGAAACTGCCGTCCTCGTTTTGAGTAACGGTTGCATCGCCATCAACTGTTAGGCCGCCAGCAGTAAGGTCATCGCCTTCCACATCAGACGCTTGCGATAGAAGCTGCTCTTGGCTTAAACGAATCGAGCCGTCTTCGTCAATTGAGTACGCTAGATCGCCAGACACTGGCGCATCATCGACTGCTGTTACGCTTACGTCGATGTTTGCAGCTACCGTATCAGTGCCATCTGACACATCGAAGCTGAAGTTGACGTCGCCGTTGAAGTTTTCATTTGGCGCAAAGGTGTACGTGCCATTAACGTTATCAGTAAGAATACCGTCGCCGCCATCGTAGGTCACACCTTCAACCGTTAGGTTGTCACCTTCAATGTCGGTAGCGCCTGTTAATAGGTCTGCATCTGTGAAGATTAACGTGCCGTCTTCTTCCACGCTGAACTGTTGATCTTGAGGTACTGGTAAATCATTTACTGGGTTAACCGTCAGGTCAGCCGATGCTTGAACCGTATTAGTGCCATCTGAGATATCAAAGCTGATATCGATGTCACCATTGAAGTTCTCATCTGGCGTAATCGTGAAGCTGCCGTCATCATTGGCTACAACCGTCGCATCACCGTCAACCGTTAGGTCGCTGGCTGTCAGGTCATCACCTTCTACGTCAGACGCTTGCGATAGAAGCTGCTCTTGGCTCAGACGAATCGAACCGTCTTCATCGATTGAGTAAGCTAGGTCACCCGAGACAGGCGCATCATCAACTGCAGTTACGCTTACGTCGATGTTCGCAGAGACCGTATCGGTGCCATCTGACACATCAAAGCCGAAGTTTACGTCACCATTGAAGTTTTCATTCGGAGCGAAAGTGTAAGTACCATTACCGTTGTCAGTAAGAATGCCGTCGCCGCCATCGTAGGTCACACCTTCAACAGTAAGGTTGTCTCCTTCAATGTCCGTTGCGCCTGTTAACAGGTCTGCATCAGTAAAGATGAGCGTGCCATCTTCCTCTATTTCAAACGTTTTATCTTCAGGAACCGGCGCGTCATTAATTGGACGTACCGTTAAATCAATTGCGCTGCTAATCGTTTCTTGGCCGTCACTGATGTCGAAAGTAAGGTCAAGTTCACCATTGAAGTCAGCTGAAGGAACTACTGTGAAAGTACCATCACCATTGTCTTGAACGGTTGCATCAGCACCAACTTGAACGTTAGATGCAACCAGTTCGTCCCCATCTACATCACTTGCGTATTCGAGTAATTGTTCTTGAGTGAATGTTATGGAGCCATCTTCATCCATGATGTAAGCCAGATTTTGTTCTGCTTCTGGCGCATCATTTTCACTTTCTACTTGGATTTTGAACGTTTCGCTTACTGTTTCAGAATCAAAGTCATCCTCTACTTCACTGATGGTCTCTTCATCTGAAGCTTGAACATCAACGGCAAATGTCTCTTCGACTGTCTGTGAATCGAGGTCGTCACCGACTTGTTGCTCACCCGATTCAGAAGATGTAGAACTCGACGCTGCAGAGGTACGTGCAGCTTGGCCTTGTTCTTCATTACCTTCAGCGTCTGCTCCACCTGTCGCAGACTCTGCGTTATCGCTACCTACTGCTTGAGCGCCAGCACCTGCTCCGCCACCACTGCCAGCAGCATTGTCCGAGCCAGCTTCCGAAGCCGCACCACCGACTACATTGGATTGTGCTGCGTCTGAATCTCCATCGCTTTCTGGCGTCTCTTCTTGAACAGCCGCACCAGAAGCCGACGCATCTTCAGCATTACCTGCGCCACTCGGATTGTCTTCTAAAGCCTGATTAACCTCGTCGGCCGCATCCGTGTTTTCAGCACCCGTCGCTATTGTCGACGCAATCGTATTCTGTTGATTTTGTTGATTCTGCTGTTGGGAGGGCGTACCCGCGTCGTTCGTGTCCGTTTGTTCTACCGCGTCATTTAGATCTTCATTTTGGTTGTTTTGGTTATTTTCGCCTGCCATTACAGCCTCCGTTGCTACTAGCTAACTGATCGTATTTAGAGGCATTAAAGGACACCATTTTGAAAAACCAAGTTTTTATACAACATTTTTCATATTTTTCTTTTTATACATAAAGAATCAAAAAAAATTTGAAAACTACCTTTAAACATCCTTAGTTATTGTGATTAAAGCAATTACGGCGGTGGAATGATGATAGACATGACGAGTTTGCTGCGTTCAATCGACAACAACCACAAAGGGCTTCAATTGCTATTAGGCGATTTTTATAAGGACTTTTCAGACGCAGCGATCAACATAGAGACGCTTCATAAAAGTGACCGTTTTGATGAGCTCAACAACTACTCAAAGAGATTAAAGACCATCTTAACTTTACTGTGCGATCAAGACTTGCCACCCAAAATGGCCAAATTGGAACATTTGAGTAAGCACGAATTCCCTGCACCTGAAGATCTTTTAGAGGATGTAAAAACTGAATTGCACAACGTCAATCGACAAATCAATCACTTGTTGGACATTAAGGAAGTAATAGATGACAAGTCATCGAGGTAGTCATGAGCAATAACCAAATAGAACATCACTTAAGAAAAGCGCTCGTTTCTAATAATGAGGCTTCTAAGGTCACAGCTGATGACACCATTGTGCTTGCAAGTGCCATGACCAGTGTTCACAAAACGTTGCTCATCATATTCCTACTCGCTTTAGTCGCTATCGCCGTGGCATCACAAGCGCGTATCGACATCGTCGTTTCTGTACGTGGTGAACTGTTGTTGGAATCTGACGTTGAGAAGGTTCAACACCTAGAAGGCGGCATATTGGAAGAGATGTTAGTCCGAAAAGGAGAAGTCGTTTATGAAGGACAGCCGATCGCACGAATTCGCTCACTAGACCGCAACACACAACTCGATACCGTGAATACTGAGATTATTCAGATAGAGCTCGATAAGATTCGTTATGAAAGCTTACGCGACATGGTAGAACCTAACTTCGCTTCTTATATCGAAAAATTTCCAGAACAAGTTCAGGTCAACATGAATACATGGCGACAAGAGTTCTCTAAAAACCGTTCAAATGAAGAGCTCATTACCCACGATATTAAACACAAAAACTCCCTGATTAAATCAATGCTTAAGCGTCGTAAAAGTTCAGAGAACCAACTATCGCTCATTCGCAAACAACTCAACATTAAAAACACGCTTTATAAAGAAGAGATGGCGTCTTATGTCGACGTCCTCAACATGAAAGTACAAGAATCCAATATGGTACGTGAGATTGAGAACCTTGATGAGTCGGTCATGAACGAACGTTTTCAGCTCGACAAACTGGAAAAACAACACCGTGACTTGGTTGAGAATCGAAACTCCGAGTACCAAGCACAAATCATTCAAGCGAATAAAGATCTCAAGCTAAAACGTATCTTACAACCACAACATTCCGACAAGGTTGATCGACTGGTTGTCTACTCACCAGTCGATGGCGTGGTCGACAAACTGCACTTCAATTTCCGTTCAGCTGTGATTCCGCCAGGCGAGAGTATCGCCGATATTGCCCCAATAAATAATTCGTTACACGGTGAAGCGAAGATTCCACGTAAAGACATGGGATTTGTAGAAATCGGACAGGCTGTGAAGGTAAAAATGGATACCTATAACTTCGCTAAATATGGATTTGTTGAGGGAACCATCGCCTCAATCAGCCGCTCGTCTTATGAAGAAGAAGACGCCGAATTCTATTTAGCAGAGATTGAAATTGACCGAAACTTTCTTGAACGAGGAGGCACTCAATACAAATTATCACCTTATATGGAATTTACCGCCGATGTAAAAACAGGTTCGCGTCGCGTGATCGAATACGCAGCGAAGCCAGTGATGTCTGCCATCGAAGATGCTTTCGATGAGAGGTAATCAATGAGCGGAAAACCTTCGTACAATATTTCTGTACCCGCCCTGCGACTGAGCATATTGTTTAGCATCGTACTGGCTGCGCTCGCTTTCTATTTATACTTTTCTTGGTCGAAAGTAGATTCAGTCGCGCAAGTGCAAAGTGCCCCACTGCTCATACAAGCTCAGAAGCTTAATCAGACCATCGAACAAGATATTCAAACTCTGCAGCAGTGCTTAAGTAACGACACTTGTGGTACTAACGAATTCAATCTAGTTAACTTGAAGCGTGAAATAGATGAATTTCGATCTTTAGCCTCTTTGAACAAAACTGAGTTCAGCTTGGTTGGCGCTACTGAATACACGCAACTTGAATTAGCGATTAACCGTTTCACCGATAGCGCTAAAGCACGTGCCGATGTACTCGATTTATATCTCTCACTGACCAACAACTATCTGCAGATGGATGACAACTACCGCACCATGTTTAACAACCATGCGAGCGATTTGATGTCTGAGAAAAACGAGTTCTTCGTTTGGTTGTTTATAGTGGTCGTAATACTGGCTGTGATCACGGTTCTATCTAACGCTGTCGCCATGTTGAAACTGAAGAAATCCAGCTCTAACGAACGCGAAATCGACTATGAGTTCGATGCACTGTATCAAGAACTAAAACAATTAGATTTACAAAGGCTTGAAGAGCTTCTTAATGAAGTGAGCATCAATCCCAAACAGCGTCAGATCTACTCTCATCTCAAACTGATCTTCAGTAAATTGGAAGACCAAAAGCGCAATAACGATCTCTACAAACAGTTGTATGCACTCATCGGCTATGAGATTCGTGGGATCACCAACACCATTAACGGTGGTGTCCAGTACCTCGTTCAAGAAACCGATGAAAACGGCGTTTTGATGGCGAAGGACATTACCTCTGCATGTAGCACCCTATCTGAGCTAGCAGAAAACTATAATCGATTGATTTCACAGGGCACGGAAAGCAAGTCGAAAGAGTTTTCTCTGCTGAGCGTGTTATCTGAATTGATGATTCATATCAGCGCCAAAGTTCAGAGGAACGAAGGTCAACTTGACTGCTTTATTTCCGACAACTTACCCAATCGCGTAGAAGGCCAATCCACCAGCTTGTTCTGGATATTGTTCCTGCAGCTTTCCAATGCCATTCAACTCAAATCAAATAAGAAACTATTTGTGACGATTGAATCTGGGGCGGCTTCAGACATGGAAAATACCCGAGTTACCATCAATCTAAACTTCCTTTCAACGCTTGATGTCTCTGTAGCCAAGCTCAATAAACTCCATTGGAGCAGTCACAAGGACCACACCGCAAGCACAGACGACTTAGCAAAAAGCGTATTAAAAGATTACGGGTATTACGAAAGTCACTGGTTCCAATCGGGTACGCAGGAACGTTTTCAGATTGAGCTTGATCTCAAGGCGAAGAATTTCCACACAGAAAAGACTCGCTTCGACGGTAAGCGTTTACTGCTATGCGCCAACACTCAAGTTCGCATCGATGTGATGAAGAAAATGCTCAGTAATTTGGGGCTGGACATCACCGAGATTCGCACTGCCAATGAGTTATTTTCAGCGGCGAAGACCTTTGGTGATTACGATGCGATTATGCTCACCGATACCTTTGAACCCAACAAGTTACCGTCACTGAGTAAAACGGTGAAATCTCAACTTAAGAACCACCCAAATACCAAGTTGCTGTTATCGGTAACCAACACTCAGCATGCGCAAGAGTGTCACAGCTTCGTCGATAAGATCATCAACTCCCCTGCGATCCCTTATGAGTTTATTCCTAACTTGCTCACCATTATGGAAGCGGAAGCATCAGAAGAACAAATGGAAAACAGCTCATTCCTAATCGTAGAAGATGACCGAGTTCAGCAGATTTTACTTAAACGAATCCTTACCAAGCAAGAATATGAACCAGAAATGGTTGGCGATGGCGCTGACGCAGTGAAACACTTCATGAATAAACGTTCTGACATCATCTTTATGGATTGCATCATGCCGGGTATGGGCGGCATCGAAGCAACAAAACGTATTCGACAATTCGAACAAGAAAACGAGAAGAACCCTTGTACCATCATAGGTGCAACCGCATTGACCAGCAGTAACGAACACCAGGCTTGTATTGAGGCCGGAATGGATTACGTGATCAGCAAACCTTATAAAAGCGACCAAATCATCAAGGTGATCAACAAGTATGTGGCGGTACAAAAACTTAACTAGCAGCACCATAGCTGCACTCGCATTCAGCACGACACCTTCAGCATCGGCGACTACCCTGCTTGAAGCGGTAGAACTCGGCCTGCAAAACAGCCTATCCCTTCGCGCCAGTGATAAAGGTGTGGAAGAGAACGAATACAACATTGGGATCAGCCGATCTAAGTTTCTGCCTTCACTCAATGGTGCAGCCGATACGACATGGAACGAGAATGAAACCTTACTATCGAGCGTTCCCGACGAAACCTCTAGTTATAACTCAAACAGCTACAGCCTTTCTCTTTCGCAATCCATATTCAATCTTGGCGACATTTTTAAATATGGGACGGCTAAGCTTGACTTCAATATCGAAGAAGTTAAGCACGAGAACAAAATTCAAAGCACTATTTCGGAAATCGGTTCTCAATACTTTGAGTATTTGAAAAACAACGCACAGATAAAAGCGACTAAAGTTGAGCTTAAATCGTCTGAGACGCGTGAACATCAAATGCGACGCAATGTGGAGTTAGGAAATACCGCAGCCAGTGAGCTGTACGAAGTGATTGCTCAGAAAGAAGGTGTTTCGAACCGTTTAAGAACCTTGCAAAAAGATCGACGTGTCATTCTCAACGGGCTCTCTATTCAAATTCAATACCCTATCACTCCGTCGCAAGACATATACGAAAGCGTACCTTTAAAAGAGATCAGCGAAACCGAACAACGCACAATAATGGATCAGGCGTTAAAGCTGAATAACGACTTGTTGGTGGCAAAGAAAAACGTAGAGAGAAGCCGCAGAAGCTTAAAAGAGAGCGGTTCGAACTTCTTACCGACCGTGTCGCTTTCAGCCAGCTATCGACATGATGACGCCAATAACTACGATAAAACCGACATTACAGCCACAGGCGAAAGTAACTCAACCAGTGTTGGCTTGAACCTCGCCGTGCCTATCTTGTCGGGTGGTTCTGATTACTATGGCTATCAAAAATCATCGACGGCCATCGAACGTACTGAGCTGCTTTACCAAGATTCGCTCTATACCACACGTAACAGCGTGAATACCTCAGTGCTCAACATTAACGATTTCTCGCAGTCTATAAGCAGTTTCGAAAACATCATTCGCGCCAACTACGCCTCTTATAAAGGGATCCAAAGAGCCTACCAATTAGGCACGCGTACCATCACCGACTTGCTGGCGGCGGAAAGTAAACTGTTCAGCGCTTTGAGAGACTATGAAAGCGCGCGATACGACTACATCATCGAGACCATCAAGCTTGAGCAAATTAAAGGCATACTCTCAATTCAATCGATAGAGAGCATCATGCAATTGATGAGCGATATTGAGGGACGAGACAATCAAGATTTGGTGCCGAAACACCTTCTCTCAACGGAGTCATTGAGAAAAGGAGGTCGTAATGCAAACTGAGCAATTTTCGCAAAAGATAAATATGGCAGATAAGTGTTATCTGACTTTCTCAACGATAATATCGACCTTGTTTGGCTTGGTGCTGCCCTTCTCCATTCTGATCATTTTTGACCGAGTGTTACCCAACCAAGCACAAGATACTCTGTTCTTATTGTTCGCGATTATCTTGATTTCCATCTTTCTCGACTACCATCTGAAAAATCAGGAAGAGAAGATATCTTCCGTCATCATGAGGCAGTTTGAGACCAACTTAACCAATAAGGTATTTCAATCCATCTGTTTAGCGGAAATCTCTAAATTTCGTCGTTTAGAACCGGGCGAATATTTGGAGCGTATCTCAACCATTCCTGAATTGAAAACCTTCTTTGGTGGCGAATCGGTTCGAGCGCTGATCAACCTAGCCGTCAGCGTGATTACCATCCTTATTATTGGCCTAATCAACATATGGGCTGGTATTACACTTCTGATTGCCTCTGTCATATTGGCTATTTTCGCGTGGAGCCTTTCCAAACAAAAGATTGGTAGTTTGCAGAATAAGTCAGACATCGAAGGGTTAACCACCTCCAAAATCATCGAGATCATCTCTAGCCCGCTTGATATCAAAGCTCGAAATATGGAATACCGCGTTGAAAGCCTGATGACACAAATGGTCGAAGAGCGCGAAGTTGAGAACATCAAATATGAGCAGATTGAGTCGAACTTCAGCCTAATATTGGCGCTCATCCAACAGCTTTCTATAGCTTGTGTTGTTGTGGTACTGGCAACGGCCGTTATCAATATGGAATCTAGCCAAGGCATCATGGCCGCGATCATCATGCTAACCAACCGTTATTTTGCGCCTTACCAACAAGTGATGCGCACCGCGAGCCGTTGGGAGTTAAACAAACTCCACATACAACGTATCGCCGAACTGCTTGAGCTGGCGGCTTCGGTTGAACATCAGCATGAGACAACAGAGGTTGAACGTATTTCGGTTAAGTATTCTGAAAAACAGCGTATCGAGTTCGAACTTGGGCAAGCCTATTTACTTACAGGGAAAAGTGGCTCAGGCAAAACACACCTTGCCAACTGTATTACTCGCCAGAACAGCGATAACAAACTGGACATCATGATTAATGACACGCCTCTCGATGACGTTAACTACAACGTTTGGCGCAACAGTGTGCTGATGGTCGATAAAACAAGCTCGTTCGTGGAAGGAACCATTATTGATAATCTAACCTGCTTCCGACCAAGTTTGAATAATACGGCGTTTGCACTGTGCGAGACCATGAACATCAAGGCACAAATCGATGGGCTTCCTGCTGGTTTTTACACAGAACTCAAAGGCCACATGCGCAATCCATTCTCACGCCAAGTAGGTTACGCCTTATTATTGGTTCGCGCCCTGCTCGCCAGTAAGCGTGTATTGATATTTGATGACATCGATTGTGTCTATGATGAGGAATTTGCACGAGTGGTGCTGACCAGTACCGCCTATCGTGCCAATGACAAAATCCTAATCATCGCCAGTAATAAGATGGACAAACTAAACCACCGCCTCAAACGCGTAAAACTTACCGGAGGTGATCAATGAGCATCCTAGTTGATTTCAACAATGTTCCGCAGCGGGTGTTGGACTTTGAAGCAAGTGGTTATGATGAACGCTACAGTCAGTCACCGCTGATTCGTGGCTTAGCTTACACCTTAATTGCACTGGAATGGGAAGGCACGCCGTCTATCCTCAGTGACGCTTTTATTCCTAAACAAAAAGATAGCGACAGTTTTACTGCGACTATAGAGCGTCTTGGATACCGCTGTGATGTGACCAAGCTAAAGACTCTCGAGAATATCGATCAGTACCCTCACCCATGCTTTATTGAGATAGAGAACCTTAGCGCCATTTTCTTAGGTACTAAGGATGGAAAGTTACTCCTGTTTGATTACACGAACAACAACACCATTGAATACCCAATGTGTAAAAAGCCCTGTTTGCTGATTTCGATTAGCGAATATTCTCGTCTATTCCGCGAACCACCGCCGGAATCGCAAGACAGAAGCAATTGGATAAAATACGCTTTCTATCGTTATAACAACGAACTTAAAAGCTTGATCATACTGAGTTTCGTCATCAGTATACTAGGCGCGTTACAGCCCTTCTTTATTATGAGTGTGTATAACTTCGCGCTCACTTCGAGTTCTCAAGCAACACTCTATTGGCTCACTTTATTTGCCATCATTGTTGGCTTCTCTGAATACTTTTTTAAGAAAATGCGCGTCAACATTATTGCGACCTCCGGTAAAGATCTCGCGGTGCACATCTCACAAGCCGTAATATCGAAACTTCTCTGGCTGCCCTACGCGATGACGTCAACCGCTGGGGTTTCGTCTCAGTTGGCTCGTTTGAAAGATATCGATACCTTCCGACGCTTAGTGACCGCAGAATCAACACTTAGCTATTTTGATATGCCGTTTGTGATTGTATTTATCATCGCGATTGCCCTGATGTCGGGTACGGCAGCGCTTGTAGTGATGGGTGGCTTAATCTTGATGTTGGTGTTCTGTGTGTATTCTCGCTATATCTACTCGCAAGCCACATCCAAAAGCTCCCGCGCTAATGCAATGGTCTCGTATCAATGGAATGAAATCCTTCGTGGTATCAAAACTATCCAAGGCCTGCCTTTACTTCGTGTCGTTCAATCTCGTTTCAGTGCTTCACACATGCAAAGCACAAGTGATGCCGAGAACGTCGCCGTGACTAACAGTAAGATTCAGGCCGCTGGCGGCAGTTTGATTCAGGTGATTGGTACTGCAAGTATCGTGACCGCAGTAATCGGAGTAATGGAAGGCACTTCTGATGCTGGTGCAATGCTCGCGACAGTGATATTGGTTTGGAAGGCGTTAGGTCCGATCATGGGTATCTACAACTCAATTTCTAAATTCCAGTCGATTAAGGCTTCATCAGCACAGATCAATAACTTAATGTCGATGAATGACGATAAACTGACCTTAGAGAAGAGCCCGCCTATTCGCTTGTTCCAAGGTAGTATTGTTGGCAGTGGTGTCAGTCATCGTTACACAGGTGCGGCGACCGGCTTAACCAACCTTGGTTTTAAGATACCACCCAGTGCAAAAGTCGTCATTTGTGGCCCAACTGGCTGCGGAAAAACAACACTCATCTCAATTATTGCTGGCTTAGAGGATCGTTATCAAGGCGCAGTATCCGTTGACGGCTACAACATCAAGCAGTTCAATAGCTACCGTTATCGCACCTCAATTAACTACATCCCTTTTAACCTGCATATTTTTGAAGGTTCACTAGAAACCAACTTCATTCTGCATAACGGCCTCATTCCAACAGAGAAGATGCAAGAGATGGTGAGCTTCTTCGAACTGGACGAATGGCTACCTGAGGGCTTAGCGACTCAATTGAGTGTCGATAAGTGCAAAGGCCTTCCAAATGGAATTCAACAAAAATTGCGTCTGGCACTTGGCTTAGGTAACTGTGAGCAATCTCTGATAATTATTGATGAGCCCTTCAACGGTGCCGAGCAAGAAAACGCGCAATACTTTAACCGCTTGTTCAGCGATAAGTTGCTGAATAAGACAGTCATTTTTTCGACCAATGATCCCGGCTTAATCGCCACATCCAACATGAGTTTGGTTCTAGAGCCAGATGGAAACTTGAAATATTTTGGCTTAACAGACAAATACTTAAACAGTTTGAGCTAAATCATAACGCTTACTCACAATTCGTCATTTCGCGAGATGGATGTAATTGACAAAATCATAAGTGAGAGAGATGATTCGATCCAATACCACAGGTAACAAGGAAACAAATGTACACATTCGTTGCAGACAAGCTTGATGTTGCTTACTTATCCGCAATTCCTGAGAATCATATATTTCAGGGCTGTGACGTGCCTGAAGAAGAAATCGAACTTCGAGAGATCATTGAGATTTGGTACGAATGTTCATTCCTGCCTGCTTTCAATCTTCAGAAAATTGATATCGAAAACAAAGCTGAGCTCACAGTCATACAAATGCATGTTTTGAGTAACGATACGAGCACGCTCGCCTTCCTACTCAAAAACAGAGCATATCGCGCCGCGTTGAACAGAATGCTCGGTATTTGGACATTAGAACCCTCTGCAAAAACGGTTTTAAAGCAACTTCTTTTCGAATTAAGCCTCGATAACAATCGTCCTCATTAGTACGCTTTTTAAGTTATTCATCAATAAGCATAAAATTAAACAAACTGCCAAACGCTATAAATTACTAATAAAAGAACGTATATCAAAATAAGCTCTGGAATCACAAGAACTTATACCCCTCCCACACTTCTATTAAATTTGCGGTTTCAAAGTTTCCATATCGGCATTTTTATTCTACTGTTTTTATATAAAAACAGTTGGATGGATCCTTATATGGCGATTACGGTCTGGAATAACCTTTCAGTCAAACATAAACTCTTTGGCTTAGTTCTACTTCCCATTTCATTATTACTCTTCCTTGCAGGTAGACAGGCTTATATTTTAACGACTCAGTTGACCGATTTTGAACGAACCAATCAGTTATCTGTGTACCTTCAAGATATCTCGGTTCTTTATAGAAGCACTCTGGCCGCTAGCCCTGAGGAGTTTGAAAATCAAAGCAATCAAGTAAAAGCTGAATTAAAAACCCTGTCTCCAATCATTTTTTTGGATGCTTCTGATGAAATGAATCAACTGGTTGCCGACTTCAGCGAAGCAACCTTATCGACAATGCAAGCCACTGACAGCTACGATAAATTGGATGCCCTTGAGTGGCAGAGCGACTTATACAAGCAGTTACTGCTCGAAATAGAAAAAGTCCCATTCGAAAACACCAAGCGGGAAATTCAACAACACCTCACCGCATTGCAGCAACTGGAATGGCTGATGTTCTGGTCAAACGAAGAATTTAAGCTGGGTACCTCTCTGATTGAGATATTCCAAAACAGCCAAGAATACGATCCAGAACTTGCAGAACAGATTGAAACCTTGAGTGAAAGACAGCAATTGTTCTTAGAACGCTTTGTTTCATTGAATGCCAACGAACATCAAGTGTCACTGATGGTTGAAGTATTTCGAAACGATGTATTCGCTCAAAGCCAAGAGATAAGAAGCGCGCTACTCGACCTAAATGCAATCAGCCAACTGACGCCACAAGAAGTGTCTGTCGGCTTAGAAGCGATGAGCGCAAGGCTCAACTTATTACAAAGCCTTGGCGGCGTAATCAAGCAAGAGTTTCAACAAGAAGTTGAGCAAGCTATCTATGACGCGCAAATACAGCGAACACTGTTTATTTCAATCGTCGCTTTGTTGGCAGCGATTGTTATGGGTTTAACCCTTAGCTTGGCGAGACAAGTCACTAACAACCTGAATTTGGTGTTAGCCTTCTTAAAAAGCGAAAATGATGACACGCGCCCTTCTCTAGATAAATTAATCCAAGGTAAAGATGAACTCAGTCTGTTTGCTCAGCAAGTTGAACGATTGACCATTGAACGAGAGCTCGCGAAAGAGAGATTGACGGTAGCAAAAGAAGACGCAGAGAGAGCCAAAGAAGATGCCGAACACGCGAAAGACCACGCAATACAGGCCAGCAAAGCAAAAAGTAGCTTCTTGGCCAACATGTCTCATGAAATTCGAACCCCGCTCAATGGCGTTATTGGTATTTCGGAAATCCTCGCAGATACACCGCTGACACCAACACAACGTGACTATGTTGATACGATCGAAACTTCATCCCAACTGCTACTTAGCTTAATCAACGATATCTTAGACTTCTCTAAGATTGAGTCTGGCATGCTATTAATAAGCCCGCACTCTGCATCAATTAGAGAGTCGATATACGACATAGCCTCTATTGTGGCACCAAAAGCGAAAGAACAAAGAATATCGATTAACGTTGATATCAACCCAGACACACCAGCACGCGTGATGATAGACGATCACCGTTTAAGACAGATCTTGATGAACTTCATGTCGAATGCGGTGAAGTTTACTGCAGAAGGTGGCGTCACATTATCAATCCAAACGCTCAACAAAGCAGATAACAATGCCACCATTCGATTTGCTGTACGAGACACGGGTATTGGTATCGATTCAAAGCAACAAAAACAGATATTTGAACCCTTCGCTCAAGAAGACGATTCAACCACACGTCAATTTGGTGGTACTGGTCTTGGTCTAGCCATCAGTACACAGTTGGTTGAACTGATGGGTGGTCAAATTCAACTCGACTCCGTCAAAGGTGAAGGGAGTTGCTTCTACTTCGACTTGGAATTGCCTGTTGACTTGATACTGCCAAAACCAAGTTCAGCAACAGCTGATATTTATGTACTGAGTAACGAAAACATGCTCTCCGAGCGAATCGAGTCCGACCTTAACCTTTATGGTTTGAAGGTTACCGATAAAACGAATGATATAACCGCAATTACAGATCAGCTCTCCACTCAAAAACACACTAAACCTATCACTGTCGTTTTCGCTGAAGATGACGCATTCCTAGCTAATACCCACGCAGATAACTTAGCTAAGCTGCACCAAAACGGCATCACTATCTGTTTGATACGTTCCTTCTTAAGTGAGCCAGCGGATCTTGGTGACAGCGTTACTGCACAAGTCGCACAGCCCCTTCTCGGTTTGCGTTTAATTAAAGCTATTGAGCTTTGTGATACACGAGGTTTGGCGGAACTATCAGAGGCAAGCCAGCCGCCTGTCGAGATTCAACACAAAATCCTCATCGTTGAAGACAACAAGATCAACCAAAAGATTGCCGGTCTTCATGTAGGAAAGAGTGGTTTTGAATTCGAGTTTGCGAATAACGGTCAAGAAGCCATCGACATGTTCACCGCTAATCCTCATTACGCGGCGATACTTATGGATTGCATGATGCCCGTCATGGATGGCTTTGAAGCGACAAGCAACATTCGACGCGTTGAAAAAGAGACCAACGCCACGCGCCGTATCCCTATCATCGCCTTAACCGCCAGTGTGATTGATGATGATATTCAAAAGTGTTTCGACGTAGGTATGGATGACTATGTACCAAAGCCATTCAAATTTGAAATGCTAAAAGAAAAAGTACTTGCCGCCGTTGAAGCGATGCCACTTCCTGCTGCCTACAAAACTAAATCTACGAAAAAACCCGCGACCGTAACGCCGATTCTTAATGCTGCAGCTAAGCGAACATTGCCAGAAGAAAGAGTGCAAAACACGGTTCCGAGTAAATCTGAAAGAATACTGCTCGTCGAAGACAATCGAGTTAACCAAAAAGTCGCTTCTGTGATGTTAACAAAGGCCGGCTACGCGTTTGAAATCGCCGACAACGGACAAATCGCCGTCGACATGTACCAAAACGACAGTAGCTTCGACATTATTCTAATGGATTGCATGATGCCCGTTATGGACGGCTTCACTGCGACCAAAGAGATCAGAGAGCATGAGAAAAACCTAGGCTTAAGCAAAACGCCTATCATCGCGTTAACCGCCAGTGTTATCGACGATGATATTCAAAAGTGCTTTGATTCAGGCATGGATGGATATGTAGCGAAGCCCGTAAGAAAAGAAAAGCTATTCCATCAAATAGAAAGTGCGACTTGTTAGGAGATACCCATGGATTGGATTAGAACAATAAAAACACTTCCCCGCAGAGTCATGTTGCCAGTCGCGGTAGGGCTATTAGGAAGCTTGCTTCTTCTCAGCCCTGCTCACGCCGCTGAAGATTATGCCATATTTTCTTTAGACTCCGGATTTGAAGAGATATCAATAAACAAAGCGCGAAAGCTCTATAGAGGGAAAACTAAGCGCCTCAATGGCAAACGTGTTGAACTGTCTGATTGGCCTGAGAACAGTGCCGAAAGAGAGGACTTTTATCAGCTTTTGCTTGGAAAAAATGCCGCTCAAATGAATGCACACTGGGCTGGTTTATCTTTTTCAGGAAAAGCGCGTTATCCAAGAGAAATCAAAACGGCGTCAACCGACAGCTTAGTGGACTGGCTTGATGACAAACCAAACCGTATTGGTTACTCCCCACTCTCTTCGGTTCCTCAAAATGCCAACATTCTCTACGTTATAAGTTCGGAGAAATAATATGAAAAGAATAATTACGTCAGTGTTATGTGCCTCAATGGCCTCTCCGGCTTTTGCGAATATCGAACTTACCGATAATTTATCCTTGAGTGGCTTCGGTTCAACATCTTGGGCTAAGTCCGACAATGAAACCCCCTTGATGATCACTCGCGGTTTTACCGACGAAAATTGCTACGACTGTGACACCACATTTGGTGTTCAACTAGATTACTTTTACAACTCATTCAAAGCTTCCGTACAAGTTGTCAAGCCACCCCAATATGATTGGAGTGACCCTCAACTGGAATGGGCTTACTTGGGCTATGAATTTAACGACTTCGATGTCAGCGTTGGTCGATTACGACTGCCACTGTTCCTTGCCTCTGAGTACTACTATGTAGGCCAAGCCTATATGACCGCGAGGCCACCTACAGAGGTATATAACAGCGTTCTCGGAATCACAGCTTTCAATGGCATAAAAGTGAGCTGGACTCACGATGTCAGTGACGAAGCGACTCTTTTACTTACTCCGTTTATCGGCATAAAAGATAAAAATGACGTAGATTTCAACTCGACTACAAAACTAGAATTCGAAACCAATCGCATGCTCGGCGCAAATTTGCAGCTAAGCGGTGATAGCTACCGTTGGAATTTATCTTTCCTAGACTCAAATTTCGATCAGATTGTTATCACAACAATTCCCGGAGTACCGACCCCATTCAGAACTGAGCAAGATAACCAGCATATCCAACTTTGGTCATTAGGAGCAGAATACGAACTGGGTCAATTTGTTTTGACAAGTGAAGGACAAATCAGTGACTTCTCTTCATCCATGTACGCCAGTCTTGGATACCACTTAGGAGCATTCACTCCTTACGTTGTGTATGGTGCACAATTTGACGACCATGAGCATTTAAACGGAAATAGTTATTTAGTCGGCGTTGATTACGATGTTCTGCCAAACGTTTCTATCAATGGCGAAGTTCAGTACTTTGAATCGAAAAAATCAAATGGCGTATTTATCGATACCCCAACGGGTGACAGGGATGCCATGCTTTACACCATCATGTTGAGTTTCGTTTTCTAATCAAGCGTGAAAATCATCGTCATTAGAAATAAAAGCCCAAGGTGATTAAATAACCTTGGGCTTTTTAATGTTGGTAAGCAAGTAGCGCTTAGTATTTAAATAATACTTTCACGTCACCTGTTACAGCGGCTTCGTCTACATAACCAATTGCGTTGATTTTTGAAGCAACCGTTGTAATTGCTTCGTTATAGTCTGAAACCTGGATTGGCGCTTCAGCTTTACCGGTAAATACAAGTCGCGACCACGCTGATTGAAGTTGTGATTCGCTGCGTCCAGTTGCCACCTCATGGAAGGCTAGTCTACCTTCAGAACCATCAGCCAGCTCGATGATCTGTGCTTTGGTACCATTCGATAGCTTGCTTTTCTTACCCATGAATAACTTTTTAACGTCAGATTTAGATAGAGAATCAACGCCAGCATTGTTACCAATCACTACCATTCCAGCAGAAGCGTTAAATGAAAGAACCGCTACGGTTATTGCTGCCAGTAAACTTTTCATGTTGCCTCCTTAGAATACGAAATCAAGACGTGCTGAATAGACAATAGAGCTGTCTTCAAGGTAGTTACCCGTTGCAATATATGGGTTTGCTGTTGTTTCAACATTGCTTTGGAACCCACCACTAGTATCTCGGTAATCGACATAGGTCACATCTGCTTTTAAAGACATGTTCTTAGCGAAATCCCAACGGCTACCAACTGAATAAGAAAGACGCTCGTAATTCATCGACTCTTTAATAGCCGTCGTAGTCATGTTTTCACGTTCTTCGTTGTCTGTTGTTTCAACCCAGCTAACAGAAACGTAAGGCGTAAATTCATTGATTCGGTAACCAACCAAACCAGAAACCGATTGATAGTCATAAAACTGCCCATCCAACTGAACATCCGCAGCTTCGACATTAACTAACAGAGCACCATTGTCATATTGAGCACCTAGAGAAATAAACTGACCATCTTGGCTATCTAGCATTGCACCCAATTGACAATACGGATCTTGTGAGTTTTGGAAATCACAAGAAGGGTTTGACTCAGCAACAAAGTACGAACCACGGAAAGTAAAATCATCAACGTTCCAGTTCGCACTGATACCAAACAGTTTGTCCAATTTCACTTCGCCAACGATTGAATCATCTTCATCAATCGTACCGATACCAACCACTGGCTGAAGAAGAATACTTGAATCTTCAAGTTCAATCGGAATCAATAAATCAGCACCCGTGTAGCCCTTCAAAACAATGTTTTCATACAATTCTTGAGAAGGTCTGATCATAGGGTATGCATAACCAAGATCGGTGTAATCTGAGTAGAAAAACAAAGGTAAACGCAACTTACCTGCTCGAGCTGTGAAGGCCTCAAAATCATAAGAGGCATAAGCCATTTCAATTTTTGGCTCATAATCATAACGGCTGTTTGCAACGATTTGCGTCACGAACTTAGCACGCTCATTTACTTGAAAATCAAATTGTAAGCCTGCTAATGTCTCTTGCTCCCAATCTAATTTTTCGTCGGTGTAACCCGCATAACCTATCGCATTGTCTGACTTACCGATGCCTACAGAACCAAACCCACTAATTCGAAGATCATCCATGTTTGCAGCATTTGCTCCAAACGCCATACTTATTAGGGCAGCAACCACTGTCTTCTTCATAACTAACTCCAATTGTTATGTGATTTTTGTTTTTTATATAATTGTTTTTGTATAATCAGCCCATATTTTGGGCATACTCCCGCCCTCCTTAAGGCATAGCCGAAAAGAAAGAGGGAATGATTCTAGGGAACTTAACTGACTTTAAAGTGGCCAGTTAATGTTGAAAGATTACGAGTCACTTTTTGAATATCTTGCGCCACGGCGTCCACTTGCTGAACACTGTTACTGGTGCCTTCTGCCATCTTACGAATTTCTTCGACAAAAGTTTCAATGCGAGTTGAGGTTTGCTCCTGCTCTTCAGTCGCAGCGGCAATACTTTCGTTTCGTTGACTGATTTCGATAATATCTGAAGTGATTTTCTGCAGAGAATTTTCCGCGACAATTGATTTTTCAACACAAGTTTCAGCTTTAACTACGCTATCAGAAATAATCGATGACGCGGTTTTTGCTTGGTCTTGTAACTGTAAGAGTACAGATTGAATTTCTTGTGTAGATGATTGAGTTCTTGATGCTAACGTTCTTACTTCATCAGCAACGACAGCGAAGCCACGGCCTTGTTCACCAGCGCGCGCAGCTTCAATTGCCGCATTGAGCGCAAGCAAGTTGGTTTGCTCTGCAATCGAACTGATCGACTCAAGTATTGAGCCAGCACTCTGTGTGTTGTCATTTAGCTGTTTAACCACTAGCGATGCATTACTTACATCATGCGTTAATTCTTGAACGGCTAAAATCGTACTCTTGACTTGCTGTTCTCCTAAGCTTGCTTGCTCACTCGCACTGGAAGCTGAAGTCGAAGCATCATTAGCGTTCGTAGCGATTTCTCTAGCGGCAAGAAACAACTGATTTAATGAGCTTGATACTTCCTCAATAGAGAGATGCTGCTTAGTCGACAATTGACTTGTTACTTGACTTGATTTAACAAGTGAACCAGAGATCGTGTCCAGCTGAGTAACGTTACCTATAGTGTGTGTGACGTTCTGCTGTAAATGAGAGACAAAGCTATTGAACGACTCTACTAAAGGTTTCAGTTCGTCATTTTTTTCATGCTGAAGACGAACCGTTAAGTCTCCATCTCCTTCAGCAATATCACGCATTTTGTCACTGATATTTGCGAGATCTCTACGTATACCTTTCACCACAAACCAACCAAAGATACACATCGCAAGCATGGCTACAGCGCCGGACACGCTCATGATTTGGTTAGCTTTTTTATTGTTTGATTCTAAATCTTGCACTGCGCTTTCAAACTCTGATTGACGAGCCAAAGAAAACTCATGCATACCCAAAGTAAGCTCATCTAAGATTGCGGTGCTCTGTTTTGCAAGACGCCCTGCTTCACTAAGGCTGATCTCTTCATCTATCATGCCTTGAGCAATTCGGTAAGCTAACTCAAAATATTGATTGGTTTTATTTTGCAGAAGTGCAGATGAGCTCTGTAACGAAGGATCGAGAGAGATTTGAATGTTGAAGTTATTTTGAATCTCAGCGATAGTTTGCTTGTTCATCTCCAAAATCTCTTCATCGCCTAGAGTCACTGCCAAATTAAAGCGCTCAGCTAATTGAGAAATCAATACACTATTCAATGAAGCCGCATTCATAACCGGATAAGTAACTTGGTCAATTCGATTAACCTGCTGGGTGTTACTGGTTAACGCATCCCCTCCGACAAATAGAATACTAGTAAATCCTACTAGCGACACTAAACATAAAGCCAAAATCCTATTTTTGATCGATAGTGTAAACATAAGCTCCCTTTGTTAAACAGTATGGTGAACCGCACATATATTTTGAACAATAACAGATCTGACCAGTATATCAATCTGTTACAACGAAAATAGTGACAGAAATGTTAATACTATTTATAAACCATCATATAAACGAGAATAACCATATAAATCAGTGGGTATAATTGAGTGCTTTATTAAAAACAAGTTCAACATCAAACTGAACACCTCATCATAAGACTGAAATTCATCATGTTCCAAACTCGCTTTAGTTATTCATGAGTGGGGATTTCACGATAGTTAAATCAATATTAAGAACCCAAGTTTCCTCTTACATTTAGCTTCGTAATAAATTTGAACCACAAAATCCTCTACTATTTAATGGTTCTGTCAGCAGCGTCAGCATTGTGTAAGAAGGCTGGAAACTCACGAACTTCACCGCCTTTATTCAGTCAACCTAAGAGCGAATAAACAGATACCTTAAACGGAGAACGCATGCGAATAGCGACTTTATCTTTAAGTTTGGTTTCAGCGGTCGGTTTCGCGGCTGAGCCAAATCCTTTTCCAATTACGCCAGATGAAAGTGGCGAAGAGTTTATGGTAAGTGCAACGAATCCATATGTAAGCAGCACCGGGTATTCGGTACTTAAGCAAGGCGGTAATGCGGTCGATGCGATGGTGGCGATGCAGATGACAATGTCGGTGGTTGAACCGGATATGACAGGGATTGGCGGTGGTACTTTTGCGCTGTTTTATCAAAAAGACAAAGATCAATTTCTCGCACTGGATGGGCGTGATGAAGCGCCCTCAAGTGCGACTCCAAATATGTTTATGGAAGATGGTAAAGCATTCAGTCGAAATGAGATTTTAGGACCAAGATCTGTAGCCATTCCCGGCACGCTTCGTTTGCTCTATAGCACTCATCAACAATACGGAAAGCTACCATGGTCTGAGCTTGTTCAACCCGCGATTGAACTGGCAAGCAAGGGTTACGCGATGAACAGCTACACCTACGACATCGTGGTTCGTGAACAAGAACGATTGATTGAAGATCCAGAAATCGAAGCCCTGTATTGGAGTGACGACCAAATCAAAGCAACCGGCACATTGATGAAGAACCCAGAGCTTGCTGACACTCTTAGCAACATTGCTCAACAAGGCGATAAGTACCTTTATGGTGGCGAGTTTGGTAAGCACATCGTTGAAACTGTGAACAGCAGAATCGATGCCGGCCACGCAAAGCTCTCTATTGAAGATTTTGCACGATACCAAGTCAAACAGCGTGAGGTTATTGAAAGTGACTACCGAGGCAACAAGATTGTCTCGTTCGGTTACCCAGCCTCTGGTGGCGTGATGGTTGCTCAAAGCCTTGAAATGCTCGAAGCCTATGACTTAGCCGATATGTCTAAAACTGATGTTGAACCTTGGCGCTTGATGACCGAAGCCATGAGAATCGCCAAGGCCGATCGCATCGCTTATGCCGGTGACCCAGATTACATCGAAGCACCAGTTGCAGCCCTACTCGACAAAGCCTACATCGATGAGCGACGTAAGCTCATTCCAGAGACTGGTATTGCGAAAGCAAAGCCAAAAGCAGGCAAGCTAACCGATACTGATTACGCTCAGTATCAAGGTTTTGAGAGCCAAGATACCGGGCACATATCCATCATCGACAAAGACGGTAATGCCATTGCAATGACCAGCACCGTCGGCACAGGTATGGGATCAGGGGTAATGGTCGATGGTGTGATTCTTAACGCACAAATGGCAAACTTCTCCACCAAACCCACCAAAAACGGTAAACCGACTCAAAACTCTATTGAAGCAGGTAAGCGACCTCGTTCCGCGATCACCCCGTTAATGGTTATGGATAAAAAAGACGACCTGCGTTTAGTGGTTGGTTCTCCTGGTAGCTCACAAATTCCGGGGTATGTGTTAAAAACCGTGGTTGGTGTTTTAGATTGGGATCTGTCTGCGCAGGAAGCAATTGACCTTCCAAACATCCAATACGGCACCAAGATAGATCGCACCAAACCTTATGACCCAACGGGTTTATTGGTCGAGAAGAAGACTTACGCTGAAATGTTGGTTCCAGAATTTATGCAGCTCGGTTACCCAGTACATGTCATTCCAGTGGTCAGCGGTTTGAACGCCATTGAAATCAAAGATGGCAAGATCCATGGCGCGACAGACAGACGCCGTGCATCCACCTCAATGGGCGAATAATTTAACTTAAGGGGTGAGAGAATAAGCTCACCCACTTTAAATGTTTCCAACTTGTGCCTTGCTTTAAAACCACATTCCAAGCAGAACTCTAGATCCAAAAAAGCCAGTCGAATATTTCGACTGGCTTTTCATAAGCGGCTTATCTATTTACTCATTCAAATATTATGAGCTTGGCGCTACTCGCTTCTCTTTCAGCTGCTCAATAACATAGTCAGGAGCCACTTTACCTAGCTCACTTAAGCAATCATCGGTCTTGTCGTTGCCGTATCGCACGTAAATATCACATACCGCGTATAACTGCTCCGGAGAACCAGAGATCAAATACGCCTTCTCGAACGATTTAGTCGATTTGTCGATATCCAGCTCTTCTTGTAGTACCCCATTCAAGTACCAGTAGTAGCTGTTATCTTTTGCAAGTTCTGCTGCTACTTCAATCTCTTTGGCTGCTGCTGCCTTGTCTTCAAGGCGAACCAAAGTTAATGATTTAGAATAGTGCATCGCTGCATTGTCCGGCACGTTCTTCAAACCACGATCCAACACCTCGACCGCTTGTTGATCTTTATTCTGAGCTCGGAAGTTATCCGCGTAGCTCAGCCAAACTTGAGGGTCTTTCTGGTGAGTATTAATCAACTCAAGATAAATCGTTTCCGCTTTATCCCATTCATTGTGCCAACGGAGCACGTCAGCGAACAACAATTGAAACTTTTCAGATTCTTGTGATTCCAAGAATGTGATTAACTCAGCGACAGGTTGTTCGATTTGTGCTTTCTGTTCTTTATCTAACGTATTGTAATCACGTACTAAGTTCGATGTTGCTGAATGACGAACCATAGAATCTGTATCGCTAAGCAAAGGCGAAACTAACGCCCAACGGTGCTCAAGTTGATATGGCGAAGAACCGATAATCGAAGCCTCACGAACTTCAGGGTTTTGATCTTTCAAACCTCTTGCCACCGCCACCAGCGCATTCTGGCTTGGGTATGAAGCAAGCTCTTGCAGTGCACCAGTACGATTTTCAACAGATTGGTTCTGATCTTGTGCCATGTAAGACAACTGTTGAATACGGGTTTGAGTGTCCGTCATTTCGAGCACTTGATTGATATTTTTTGCCGGTGCGTCAACAGTTTGCTGAACGCTATTCGCTGCCATTGCTGACGTTGAAATCAATGCGGACGTTGAAACTAATGCGGACGTTGAAACTAATAGAGCAACAGCCGTCGCTAAACTCTTCTTCATCATAGTATTACCTTAAACTGGAGAACTTAGCCTGTCCTTAGACTCGTATCTGATTAAATTTGTCTTGGACCTATTGACCCAAAAAACGAGTTAAAACTTGGTCTCAAACGTAGTTTGTTGCGCCTGTTTTGCACGATGTGCCATCAATACTGAATCACTGAATTTGCCATGAGCAACCGGATGCCCCATCGCACGAGCGATATAAGCCATCGACTTGTCGACATGAGAAAAGAACTTGTGCCAACCTGCACATAAGTAGTTCAAGCCCGGTTCGCCTGCGCGAGTTTTGATAAAGCGGTTTTTAGGACATTCACCATGACAAGCAAACTTGTAATCACACTGCTGACATTGACTGGTCATTGTGTGTGCTTTAGCAAAACCAAACTTTTGCTGTGGTGCGCTGTACGCCAAATCATCAAGCTTCTCGTGATGAATATTACCAATCTTGTATTCAGGGTAAACATAGTGGTCGCACGAGAACACATCGCCATTAGGCTCCATCGCGAGGCCTTTACCGCAGATTTCATTCAGAGTACAAAGCGGGTTAGGACGCCCTATCCATGTTTCTAAACTGGCTTCAAAATACTGAACGAACACTTTACCGATGTCGTTCTTCGCCCACTCATCAAATACAGAAATAAGGAAGTTACCCCAAGCCAAGTCCGACACACACCACGATTCCATGATCGAATCTTTATGGCCGGGGATCAGGCGTTTGTCGCCTTGCTTAAGTTGCTCACTCACTTGAGACGTTTGTGGCGCAACCGTTCGGAACGTTTTCTGTTCAACGATAGGAATAAACTGCATTTGCGGTGACTTCACCACATCACGTAGGAAGCGATACACCTCAAGTGCATTTTGACTGGTGAGGTTATTCACACAAGTCAGCGTTGCGAACTTCACTTGGTGTTTGTGCAGCAGCTCCACAGCCGCCATCACTTGTTTGAATGTGCCACGGCCTGCTCTGTTAACACGATACGCATTGTGCAGCATTTCAGGGCCATCAATACTCAAGCCGATTAGGAAATTGTTCTGTGCTAAGAATCGCCCCCAGTCGTCATTCAATAATGTGCCATTGGTTTGTAGATCGTTTGAAATCAACACCCCTTCAGGTCGGTACTTTTTCTGTAGCTCAACCACTCTTTCAAAGTACGCTAAACCTAGCATAGTCGGTTCACCGCCCTGCCATGAGAAGATAATTTCAGGCGTATTTTGACCTTCGATGTATTGTCGGATGTAGGTTTCTAACGTCTCATCATCCATTCTTGGAGAACTGCCTTTCTTGTACTCCAACAAATCTTGCTTACTTAGGTAATAACAATATTTACAGTCAATGTTGCACGCTGCGCCAATTGGCTTAGCCATAACATGCAAGCGTTTAGACGCTTTACCATTGTATTGTGGACCTTGAGTAATGTGCATGATTTATCTACCTATCTTAGTGTCTGTAGCCATCATAATGCCTATTTCAGTCAGTGGCATGTTATACCCTTTATAACCAATAGGAATGACCTTAAACGTTAAAATTGCCCTCTATTTCGAACATTCGAGGCACGTGATGAAATTTTTCAATTACAAACAATTAGCGGCGATCAGCAGCGTCACCATGACTATTTTCCTAAGCGGCTGTGCGAGCGTGCCTACACACCCTATCGCCCAACAAATCGACCAAGAGATGGTGCTAGTTGAAGGTGGTACATTCACCATGGGTTCGAACGTTCCTGAAGCGACCAAAGCAGAACGACCAGCGCGAGATATAACTGTAGATAGTTTCTACATTGCGAAGTTTGAGGTGACTCAAGAATTGTTCGAATCGGTGATGGGTTCATCTCTCAGTTATTTCCAAAACCCACAAGTTCCGGTCAATAACTTAAGTTGGCAACAGGCGAACTACTTCGTTGAACAATTGAACGAACTTACAGGTGAAGAATACCGTCTGCCGACTGAAGCTGAATGGGAATTTGCAGCGAAAGGTGGCAACAAGAGCAAAGGCTATACTTACAGTGGTTCCAATAACTTAGATGATGTTGCGTGGTACTCAGCAAATTCTAAAAATAGCGCACATCCAGTCGGGCTAAAGAAGCCAAATGAACTAGGCTTATATGACATGACCGGAAACGTGGGTGAGTTTGTGATTGATGCCTTCGATGACACCTTCTACCGATTCGGTCCAACAGACAATCCTAACAACGCAAAACACAGCGACGTTGGTTTATCACATAAATCGGTTCGCGGTGGCAGCTTTGCTTATGACGAAAATGAATCTGAAAGTTACCGTCGCGACTTCGCAAGCCAATCGATAACTATGTCAGATATGGGCCTGCGTTTAGTTAAGGATGCGAACTAACTAAGGCTCTGAACTAGCTAGAGATGCGAACTAACTAAAGATGTGAACCAGCTAAATGTGCGAACTAGCTAAAGGTGCCGACGGTTATGACTCAATAATCTTCACCAACAATCCTAAAAATACGATTCGCACTGTACACACGTTATAAATCTGACCAAACCTTAGAACTTTGCTGCAATACTGAATAAGGAAACTCTATGCAATACACCAAGCTTTCAGGACTGACACTCGCGTTACTCTGTGCTCTCCCAGCTTCGGCTGCGGAAAAGCCAGATCTAGTCCTTCAAATCACGGTAGATGGCCTGCGCGCAGATCTAATCGAACGATATAAGCATAACTTCGGTGAAGGTGGTTTCCGGTACTTAATGGATGACGGCACTTACTACACCAACGCGAACTACCAACATGGCAACACGGAAACGATCGTGGGCCATGTGTCGCTTGCAACCGGTGCGCCACCGAGCGTACACGGCATGGTAGGTAACGTTTGGTATGACCGTAGCGAAGAGCGTTTGGTGTATAACGTAGAAGACGGCAACTACAAAATGTTGACCTCTGGCGCGGGTGTCGACAAAGCAACTGAGATCGACCCAACGCAGAAGACAGCACAGGGCGATGGACGTTCTCCTGAGCCAATACTTTCCACCACGTTTGGTGACGAGTTGACGATTTCCAATAGTGGAAAATCAAAAGTGTTCGGTGTATCAGTGAAAGACCGCGGCGCAATCTCATTGGCGGGACACAGTGGTAAAGCCTTCTGGTTCTCCAAAGCGCAATCTGAGTTTGTCACCAGCAACTATTACTACGACGAGTATCCAGATTGGGTATCACGTTGGAACGAGAAAGCAATTGCTGCTCAGTACTCGAAACAGAAGTGGGAGCTCTCATTACCACGTGACAAGTACACGCTGCAAGAGCACGATACCGAACACAAAGTGAAACTCGGTGACTTCCAACGCACCTTCCCTCACCCTTATGGCCCTGCAAGTTACAAGTACTACAGCACAACGCTAACCGTTAGCCCAGCCGGTGACGAGATCACAGAAAACTTTGCAAGCACACTGTTGATGCAAGAGAAGCTAGGCCAAGGTGAAGTGACTGATTATCTGTCTGTGAGTTTCTCATCAAACGACTACGTGGTGCACTTATACGGCCCTGAAAGCCTAGAAACAGAAGACAACCTAATTCGACTTGATAAGACGATCGCCAAGCTTCTTAAAACCGTTGATAACCAAGTCGGGCTAAAAAATACATTAATTGTGTTGTCTGCCGATCATGGTGTCCCTGAATCTTCACCCGCGGCAAATGCGCTTGGCTTTAATCAAGCTCAATACTTCAATAAAGATACACTGCTCTCGAGTGGTGTTGAGAAACGATTGAAGGATGAATTTGGTCTAACCAAAGACGCAATTCGCTTGTATGCACAGCCTTATATCTATCTGAATCACGATTTAATCGCAGAGAAGAAACTTGACCTAGCTAAAGTGCAGGAAGCGATCGCCGATGAAATAGCGAAAGTGAAGGGTGTGGCGTTTGCAGTATCAAGCAGCGATATTGCAGCGAACCGAGTGCCTGATACTCATGTGATACAGCTAATCAAAAACAACTACCACCCTGCTCGTTCAGGTGACGTGTATGTGGTATTTGCACCGCGTAGTTACATTAACGACATGGAAGGCCTTCAAATCGCCTCTACACATGGCTCGCCATGGAAGTACGATACGCATGTCCCTGTAATCTTCGCAGGCTACGACGTTGAAGCTCAGAAGATCTCGCGGGCAATTACGCCATACGACATTGCGCCAACACTTTCGAACAAACTAGGGATAACCCAACCAAGTGGATCAATTGGAGAGGTGTTACAAGAGGTCACTGAGTAGAGTATACCTCTAAGGTTTCGAGAGCTAGATTTCGAATCCAGAACCCACTCATTAAAAGAGTCGTTTATCATATTCAGACTGATTCAGTCGAAACAGATAAGCGGCTCTTTTTGATTGATAAAGGATAGGTTGAATCTAACCTAGTTCTTACCAGAATATCGAAACGCTTCTCTGGTCAGCTGATCCAACTGGTCATCATTCATCTTGTTGTGCACAACCGTGATACGGCCTAAATAAACCAGTGGGACTTCTGCTTCACGCTCTTCCAAATGAAACTTGATCGCCTCGGCCGTTGCCACACCAAGGTCATCACTCATTCTCATTGGAGTCGCATCCAATTCATCCGTACGAATCTTTTCAATCTCTTTCGCTGTACCGCCCCAACCCGTCACATAGATTTCAGACAACATGTCGGCATTGTTTAATGCATCCACCGCTCCCATGGTCATCGCAGTATTGGCATTGTGAACCATGGTCACCTCAGGGAAATTACCGAGCACTAAACGAATTCCATCGGCACCGCCTATCTTCTGGTATTGCCCAAAATGCTCATACACTGTTAGCCAATCACCTTTTTCTTCTACGCAATCAATGAAACCTTGCGAGCGTTGAGTATCGGTTATTCCCGGTATCCCACGATTCGCAGAAAATTCTACGTCGTTGCCGAGCTCTTTCACCACATGGTCACACAGGACATCGGCCCCCATCGCGCTTGAAAAATCGAACCAGCTATCCGGTTGATGTTTCCATTGTTCATTGGGCGTGTGAAAAGCCCAAATAAAGGTTTTGAACTCTGTCGAAGCAGACAGTTTTTGAATATTCTCAGCTTGAATACCCAGCTCAGAAGGGCCGAAAATAACGAAGTCGTAAGGGGTTTCAGAGTTCAACACTTGTTCGGTGTATTGGGTCTGCAATGAGTGCTCAATTTGCCTTGAGGTGAACTCGCTGATCTCAAATGGTAACTCCAAAGCGACGAGCCTTTGCTTCAATGCTGTGTAATTTCTTGTCCAAAAGTCAGAAATATCTGCACTTGGGTAAATTAATGCAATTCTTACCGGTTTTTCTACCGACATTGGAGCCAAAAGAATCGGTTCGCCACTCACAGTCTCTTGAAATTTTTCGAGTTTCTGAGCATCAGCCTCCACCCTTATCCGGTCAGACTTGGCGTACAAAGGGAGGGAAAAACACGCTGTCAGTAGGGTTAGCAAGACGTTTTTACAAATTTGACCCGGCATAACTGTTACCAAATGTTTGAATGTTTATTAACATTATTATAAATATAGAGCGATTATAAGTTAAAGCATTTTATAAGCCATATGAATAAGAGATTAAATTTTGCGAGTTTGTTGCTCGCTATTACTTGCTACTCTCAGAGTTTTGCGGGTAATCATGAAGACGATTTCTTCCAATATGCTGAAGAAAAAGTGATGCGTGCGGTTTCCAACCAGCGAACGTGGAATGGCCCCACACAAGGCCCTGCTGTGCGCCATGAAAAGAACGTTATTTTTGTCGCGTCTGATTTACGTAATGGTGGCGTTTATGGCGTTGGGAAAGGCATATCTGAAGCCATTTCTAACATCAATTGGCACCTTAGATTCATCGATGGATTAGGCTCAGAAGTGCGCCAAGGTGCAGCTATCAGGAAAGCGATTGGTTTTGAACCCGATGCCATTGTTTTGGGCGGCATTGACGCTGTCCGACACAAAACCATTTTGAAACAAGCTGAAGATCTGGGAATCGTTGTCATTGGATGGCACGCGACTGAACTTGTCGGTGGTAATCCAGAAATAGGTTTATACACCAACATCACCACCGACCCTCTCGATGTCGCGGAAGTGGCCGCGCTACTCGCGATTGTAAACTCAAACGGTCGAGCGAGAACCGTGGTGTTCACCGACCCTAACTATGAAATCGCGATGATCAAAGCCAACGCGATGGTTAATACCATCAAGCGTTGCAGCGCTTGTGATGTACTTGAGCTTAACTATTTACCGCTCGATAAAATTGCCGAGCAAATGCCTGCGACATTAAAGAACCTAGATGAGAAGTACGGCGAGAAAGTCACTCATCTTCTGGCAATCAACGACCTGTACATTGACTATGCTATCCCGTCTTTGGAGTCAAACCTAGAGGAGTACCGGTTGATACCACAAAATATCTCAGCGGGTGACGGTAGCAAGGCCGCGTACAAAAGAATCAATAGCGGTCAATTCCAACTGGCAACAGTACCTGAGCCCTTATATCTACAAGGCTGGCAAATAGTCGACGAACTCAACCGAGCATTTAATCACATGCCGCCAAGTGGCTACTCTGCCCCAGTGCATCTCGTCACGCCCGATAATGTTGAAGAACTCATCAGCCAGTCAGACAAAGGCATCTACGACCCTAAAAATGGCTACCGTGAAGCGTATCTGAAAATTTGGAAGCCACAATGAAATTACCTCAGATAAACATCACCCAACGACTCATTATTTCGAACCTGCTTTCGCTTTTGATTGTCAGCTTTGCTGTCATCATGGTGATTCGATCTCTGTATTACGTCGAATCGACGCTTAAAAACGAAACTTCGACACACGTATCAGACTTGATTGTTAACTCTGAAATCAGCCGACGCGTATTCACGCTCACCTCTCGAGTTAAGCTACTTGAACAGACTTTTTTGTTCAGTGAAACCACACTGTCGGAAGAAGCATTCAATGTGGATTTCCAGCTTCAACGACTCAGAGACCTATCAACTAACGAAGGTTTCTCGCAAAAAATTGATGCCTTTATCGATAACTTCCATCGTTTCTTAGGCAGTTCGCTCGCATTGAATCGAATCCTAAAGCAGACCAATCAGATCGACGCCACCTTAGCCGAACAGCTTGATCAGCTCGAATTTGCGATAGCCGACAGCAAGCTTAGGCACTTAGACCAACCAAATTTCATTCGTTATAACAATGAATTAGATCTCATCAACATGTTGAGAGAGTCGTTTCTCACTTCAGGAAAAATGGTTGGAGACATTCACAGTCGCATCACGCCAGAAACGGAGAAAGTACTGCTTATCGAGGTCGAGAAAGAACTCGATATATTCTTACTCCACTTAGAAAACGTTGATATCGAAACGACAGCGGTTATTGCTGAGAAGAAAAGAATCAATCGAACGGTGAAACGATACAACGCCGCTTTGAAGCGCATTAGAGCTAATCTGGAGCAGCGTTGGCTGGTGATGGCTTCACTATTAGTCGCTCAAAGCGACCTGTTGGAGATGGTAGAAAAGACCGAGTCACGCGTACAAAGCCAAGCCTTAGAATTAACCGACCAACTTGAAAAAGAGATCGGTTTATCAAGAATGAACGCCATTATTATCAGTTTTTCAGCCGTCGTATTGTCGATGTTATTGGTTCACCACGTTGTTCGACACCACATTCGAAAGCCACTCAATGCACTGAGACATGGCTTCGATCGTCTTGAGTCTGGAAGCCTAAAAAACCCAATTAACTTGGGCCGAAGTGACGAATGGTCTCACTTAGAGAAAGCCTATAACGATATGGCTTCAAGGCTATCTAAGGCATACCTAGACCTCACGGAAGAAAAAAAGAACTTCGACTTCCTCGCCCACCACGATCCACTGACCAGTTTGGCAAATCGACTATTGGCAACCAAACAGTTAGATGAAGAGATCAGGAAATCCTATGAGAACAACGCCTCTTTCTTGCTTTTCTACCTCGACATTGACGAGTTTAAGACCATTAATGATTCTTTAGGGCATGCACCAGGTGACAACTTATTAGTCAATGTTGGGCACATATTGAGTAACTTAGTGGGTGATAAAGGATTTGTTGCCCGAATGGGCGGAGACGAGTTCTTGGTTGTTTACTCAAACATTGGGTTAGACGAAGGCGAACCTATCGCAGACCGCTTAAATCAAGCGTTAAGAAAGCCTTATTACATCGATGATAATTCTATCTTTGTATCGGCGAGTATTGGTGTGTGTGAGTACCCCACTCATGGTTTAGATCGTGAAACTCTAATCAGAAATGCGGACACAGCAATGTATCACGCAAAGCGAAACGGCCGAGATCAATATCGCGTCTACGCGGACAAAATGACTCACGAGGTAAATGACTTGATTGAAACCAACATGGGGCTTCATCAAGCCATTGCCAATGACGAGCTTGAAGTCTTCTTCCAACCCAAAGTCAACTTAGACTCACAAGACATCATTGGTGCCGAGGCTCTAATACGTTGGCGTCACCCTAAACTGGGCTTATTGCCGCCCGTCGATTTCCTTGAGGTTGCAGAAAAAAGTGATCTCATTATCGACATTGATAAATGGGTATTTAAGAAAGTAGCGAATCTGATTACCGAATGGCAACGCGCGGGAATGGACCTACAGGGCGTGATTTTTTCCATCAACTTCTCAGCGAGAATGTTCTATATGACCGATCTCGCGGACCAATTACAAGTGATACTCGACGAAACGGATTGTCAGCCTCATCAGCTGCTTCTGGAAATCACAGAAAGGGATATGATGCGAGATTTCGAGACCTGTTCAAGGACCATCGAGGTTCTTCATTCTAAGGGGTACAAGATCGCTATCGATGATTTTGGAACGGGTTATTCTTCGTTGTCGGTGTTGAAGAATCTTTCCGCCGATTGCGTAAAATTAGATCGAAGCTTTATTGAAGATATTAACTCGTCAAAAGTAGATTATGAGATTACTTGCGCGGTTCTCAAGCTCGCGCAAATACTCGATTTCTCAGTGATTGCAGAAGGCCTTGAAACCCAGAATCATGTAACGACTCTACGCCAGATCGGTTGTAAATATGCTCAAGGCTATTTCTTCGCGCGACCTTTGCCTATTGATGATTGGGTGTCCTACTTCTTGCTTAACTCAGAACAGAGCCCAAAAGAGGCTTAATATTCGTTACTTAAATTAAATAATTCAGTAAGTTAAGTTCCTTCACTGATTTATGATCAAACAAGGGCTGCCTTCGGGCAGCACCAAGCGAAACATATCTGAAGAGTCCCACATGACTCTAACTTGCAGGTCAATATCCCGCTCCCTTGCAATAAACGCCGCTTACCTCAGCTCAAGGATACTGGCTTTCTTTCCATTTAAAATCGCGCGAATACTTTCTATGACCATGCCCTTTAGAAGCTAACTTGATAACTCTTTTGCTGCCGCTTTGAGCTTAGTGCGCAACCACTTGTGGCTAGGTTCGTTAGTGCGACTGGGGTGCCAAATCATACACATATCGAGGTCTTCCAATTCGAATGGCAAAGGAAGAGTTTTAACGTCATATTTTTCAGAAAAGCAACGCACCGATGACATAGGTAGCACTCCAATATAATCAGAGCCCTCAATAACAGGCAGCATCTCAACAACGCCAGCAGCTCGATACACTATTCTGCGTTTTTCAAGGTCACTGTAGTGTTCAGAACTCAATAAGCTTCTACGTGCATGCCATCTTGAAACAACCACATGATCAAGTGATAAAAACTGTTCCATATCGATAGTATCACCAATCGTGGGATGGTCTTTACGACACACCACCACCAGTTCCTCTTTAGAGATCACCTCATGCTTGAGCATGGTTCTTCCTCTTGGCGTCATATCGATAATGACATCATGTCTTTGAAGCCTTAAATCAGACTCGTAATCTTCCGTAAATAGAGGATGAACTTCTAATGCGATACCAGGTGCGACTTGACTGATTAACTGCATGACTCTTGGCATCATTTCATAACTCGCTGCGGAAACGCAGGCAATTGAAAACACACGGCCAGAGGTTTTAGGGTCAAAATCTCTTGATGCGGATAAGGTAGAAGTAAAGTTTTTAAGCGCAGCAGCCATTGCAGGATAGATATCAATAGCGAATGTGGTTGGCTCTACGCCAGAAGTAGTTCGATGAAACAGTGGCTCGTCATAGATATCTCTCAACCTTGCAAGCGCTTTGCTCACAGCTGGCTGGCTTATATCCATGCGATTAGCAGCCCTAGATAAGTTCTGCTCTTCATAAATAGCGACAAATATAGGAATTAGATTGAGTTCGGTACTTTTCATACAGTTCCATATTAAAGAAGCAGGTTCCCTATAGTAGAGAACCTGCCGATTTTGTTCGATGCGAATGACTAAAGTTTGCTACTTAGTTCTATCTTTTAAGTCTGGCAAGGCTTTAGGGATTTTCAAGCGGTCGAAAATTGAACGAGAATTGCTTGAGTTTGATTTATCACTGGGTAATTTACGTAAGCTTTTCCATAAACGAGTAAATACGTTTTTGTCTTCACGCCCTTGTTGAAGCGCTTCACTATCTTCTAGCCAACGCTTTTGTCTATCCAATTTACCAAGTTGCGCTTTATCCAGTTCTAGCTGAGAGGTTTCGTTTCGTAATTGACGATAGATAAAGGTTCTCAATGCAGCCCAATTACCTTGCTTAAGCAAACGACGGAATACCAACCAACTCGGTGTTGGGCGGTTCTCGTAATAACGTTTAACAGAAACAAAGCACGCCACACTGAACAACAGTGCCAGACCAACGCTAATAAACACTGACATGTAAGCCTTGATGAAAGATTGGACTGTGTGTTTAGCTTCAAACACATTCCCTTTTATCACCACGGTTTCAAGGCGTTGATTCTTGCTGTCCCACCACTGAAATGAAAACTCTGGCAACGTAAATTCACCGCCCTGCTGAATAACATAAACCGTCTCCTCAATTCGACTGGAACGGTAGTTACCACGATCTTGAGTATCATCTAAACGATTAGGTTGCGGGTAAGCTTGGTACTGCTGGGTCGATTCATTGTTCAACACATCCGGCAGTAATACAGACAAACTGTCTTTGGCCTTGATGGTTACCGTTCGAGTAATGGCATCGCCTACTTTTAAGTTTTCACTCGAGCGTTGCCATTGTTGCTCTGTATCTACTTCTGTTGCAGAAAACCAAGGCGATTCATTATCAAGTAAACCTGAAGGCAACGAAGCTTCAAACTTAATTGGCTGCGTGTAAAGCGTGCCGCCAACGTTAGAGCCGTCAGGTGCAGAAACTTGGACGCGAACCGGCACGGTTGGAATGACAAACTCGCCAGAAGTCATCGGATAGAGTGTTACTTCCCATCGTTGACGCGACCATGTAGTGCCATTGACCCGTTCCGTGTAATTAGTCGCGAGTTGGTTACGTTGCTTAGCGATCACGTTAGGGATTTCGATACTGCCGATTCGAGTCCCTCCCGTTAACCAACGCGGCGTCGCCACCTCAATGTTCAGAATTACCTGCTCATTAACGCTCACTTTAGTCGGCGTTATCTTATCGCCTGACTTTGGCTTTTCCCTTACCCAAGCGATAAGCTCAACGTCACCACTTTTTTGGAGATCGAAGATATCGGCAGCAGAAGCAACAAAAGGAGAAAACCAACTCAATATAAGAGTCATCGACAGTAACCACTTATGGGTTCTGAATCGCACTCTCTTTGATTGAATGGCTTCAAGAGCTAAATGATATCGACTCATTGGGTTTGCTCCTGTTTTGACGCTTGTTCGATGGAAGGTGCAGGGTCTCTTAATTGAATTTGGAACTTGGACTTTAAGAAGAACTTAGGGTCCGCTTCGACTCGTTTTAACCACTTATCGGCAAGCTCTTGGCTACCCAAAATTTCATTGGCATTAAGCGTTTCCTTGAGCATCAATTCCGCTACCGTTTCTTCTTCAGCGCCATCACCCGTTCGCGGCTGATCGTCTTCGAGTTCTAAAGACTCTTCAGGGCCATCTGTGGTCCCGGACTGACTTTCACTGGTTCGGTTTACCTCTTCGACAATCCCACTAAGCACAGCAAGATTGTTCTCCACATCCGTTCTTAGTTCTGGTGACAGATCCTCTTTCTCGCTTAATGATTTCAAAAGGTCTCGCGCGGCAAGGTATTCACGCTGCCTGGCTAATGCGCTCGCCGCGTTGTATAAACCAAGGTCAGTTTTGGTTTGTAGGAATGCACTGTGAGCGAGCTTAAAATCACGAGCATAGTAGTAAGCCGCACCTTTTCGCATTGGGTCAGTAAAATGTTTTGCCGCTTCAAGGTATTCTTTCTGATTCAACAGGCGTTGACCTTGCTGGTCGGGCGTTAACCATAAGTCCCACCACCATTGAGCTGTTTTGTCCCAAGCCGTAACCGACTCCACCACGACGGGTTTCTCAGCGGTTAAGTTGACTGTTTTCGCTAAAGTGTTTGGTGAATAAATACTGCCTGAAATCACTAGACCAACGACACACCACTGTACCAACCACCCTTTTCTGAACCATAGCAACATAATGAAAGCCATTGGAATAAGCAGTCCATAGCCCATGTCTTTCCAAGGCATTGAAGATTCGCCGTTGAGCTGCATGTTTCTTTCAACCGCTCTGTTCAGTTGTTGGATATCCGAATCATCAACGGTCACCTCAACCACTCGTCCACCCGTCTTACTCGCTAAGTTACGCAGTGAATCTAGGTCGACTGGGTTATCGCTCACCACATTACTGTTTCCTGCGGCTAGAATGAGCAACTGATACGGATTGTCGTTAAAGAAACTCTCGTACGCCCTAATGGTGCTTGGGTTTACACCATCTGATACCAACAGTACAGAAGAGCCTAACTCACCAGACAGTTGCTGATTAATCAATGGCAGTGCTTCTTCTGCTGACTTACCTGTTACCGGCATGATATCGGGAGTGATAGCCGCTAGAAACGGTTCGAATACCTTGCTGTCTTGAGTGACGGGCATCGCGACGTGTGCGCTGCCTGCGTAAACCACTAAGCCCGTATTACCGCCTTTCCGAGCGGCCAATAAGTCTCTAATTTTCTGCTTAGATCGTTCCAAGCGACTCGGTGGTAAGTCTTTAGCGAGCATGGATTCACTATTATCAAGCACAACCAACATCGACGCTTTGTCTTCACCAAAAGGCGAAGCCTCACGCTGCCATGTTGGGCCAGAACAGATAACGATGGCGATAGTTACAATCACCACCAATAGCTTCAATGGCAGCTGCTTACGCCAGCCTGTTTCGCCAATCGTCAATGCATCACGTAAGTGTGCAGGTAGAATGTCTTTCCACGTTGGTTTAGTCTCTTCTCTCCAACGAACCCATAGCAGGAAGAACATCGGAATAAAGGCCAACAACCACAAAGGTCGGATAAAATGAAACTGGGTAAAGAACTGTTGCAGAGTGAGAGAATCAGGCATCATCCTCTCCTTTCAATTTTTTAGTTTTAGAAGCCAAAAGCGACCTTCTACGCAAAGTCGCCAGACTAAAGGCAGTCAGATACATCACAACAACAATCGCCATTAAGTAATGGTGCAGCCCCTGTTTAGGACGATAAGTGGTACTTTCATATAACTGTGGTTCTAGTTCACCGATTTGAGCGTAGGCTTTGGTCAATTCATCGCGGTTAAGCGCCTCAAAGGCTTCGCCACCAGACTCTTGAGCCACTCGCTTGATGGTCGCCATATCCAAAGCCACTTCACCAACGGTTTGTGGGTCACCCATGGCGATCACGTGAATACGAACGCCTTTCGCCTTCGCAACTTTGGCTGCATCAATCGGTTCAACAAAGCTCCCCGTATCATTACCGTCGGTTAATACGATCACGACCTTCTCTTTTTCGTTGGCATCAACACTTGAATCTTGAACGGCAACACTTTGCTTTTCGCTTTGTTCAAACACCTTAATCGCCAAGCCAATTGCATCACCTAAGTGCGTGCTTTGCCCTGCCATAGCGACATCGGTTTGATTAAGCAGTTCAAGCCACACATCTTGGTCAGCTGTAAACGGTGTTTGGACAAACGCTGCATCACCAAAAAGAATCAAACCGAGTCGGTCCCCTTTTCGGGTAGTCGCAAAATCGGCTAGCACTTCTTTGGTCGCGTCCAAACGAGATATTTTATCGCCCCGCTTAGAAGTAAAGTCTTGTTCTGCCATTGAGCCAGATAAATCGACCACTACCATCACATCACGACCTAATTGTTCGCGAACTTGCGGCTCACCAAGAATGGTTGGTTTAGCGAGCGCACACACCACTAATGCCCAAGTAATAATCAACGTGGTTCGTTGCCACCAGCTTGGTGTTAGCTGGCTTGCCCCTTCAGACGGCGCTTCACCAATCGCTTCAACCAATTCACTGAAAAATGGCACCTTGATGGCCGTTTGCTTGGTTCGATAAGCTGGCACTGCAAAGTAGACCAACAAAGGCAGAGGTAACGCGATAAACCACAGCGGATGCGCAAATTCAAAGCTGGAAGATAAAACATCAAACATTGTCTTGCCCCTCAACCGTTACCTGTACATTCGGCTTGTGAAGTTTTAGCCACATCATCGCGGTTTGAATCACCTCTAAACGCTGTTCAAAGCTCAAACGCACATTAGGGTCAGTTAAGCTCTGCATCCATAATTCTGAGATTTCATCGGCAAAGAACGCATTGCTGTTTTCACTTGTGTTAGCGCTAACAGGCAGATAATCGTTCAGACGGTTTACATAGGCTTTTCCAAACAGCTTTGCATTACTGCTGTCTAGGTAACGAAGTACCACTTTCAGTACTTTGAAGGTTCGTTCTGTTGAATTTTTGTCTCGTGCATCCAATATCATGAGCTCTTGAAGCGCTTCTTTGCGATAACGGTTATTCCACCATTTCTGCGCCAAACGATAAGCCAGATAGATAGCGACCAATAACAGAATAACGCCAAGGATCTTCCAGCCGATCGTTTGAGGAGCCCAGCTCACACTGTCAGGAATCGCTACATCGTGCAGTTCGCGGAGGATATAGGTACTTGGAGGAGTATGTTCAACAGCCATTTAGCGCCCTCCCACTAGCTTCTGCAGCTGTGATATGTGATTGCCCGACGTGTCTAATTCTATATAAGGGAGGTTTTTCATCGCCATCAATTTAGCAAGGGACTGTTTCTGAAGTGCCGCTTTCTGAGCAAGACTTTCACTCGCGAGGTTTACCTTAAATTGACTATCCAGATTAAGTTGAAAGCGACCATCACCCACCACCCAGTTTGCGCTTGCAAGATCTTGAGGCAATGACTGTTCTAATGGGTCGGTGACCATAATGGCCAAGATATCGTTGTGTTGCTGTAACTGCTTTAGTCGATCGAGATGTTGTTCTCGGCAGTCTCGCCAGTCACTAATGAATATCAAGGTTGATTGCTTGAGTCTCATTCGCTTGATCAGTTCAATCCACTGGCTAAAACCAACACCCTCGCTGTCACTCACACTCACGTCTAAGCTTTGATTAGCCTTGGTAAGATGCTTTAACTGAGCCAGTAAATCAGACTGTGAACGCTGCGCTTTGGTATGAAAGAGCTTTTGGTGTGAGGCTAAAACGAAGCCGACACGGTCACCATCTTTTAGCACTCGCCACCCACACAGTGCCGCCACTTCGGCAGCCACAACAGATTTCATGGTGTTTTGAGAAGCAAAAAACATCGAACTGCGCTGATCGACACAGATCATCACATTACGGTCTTTCTCTTCGGTATAGCTACGAACATGAGGCTTACCCGTTCGCATCGTAACTTTCCAATCGAGATTACGGATATCATCACCCAATTGGTAATGACGTAATTCTTCGAAGTTCAAACCACGGCCACGGAACAGAGAGTTATGTCGCCCCGACAGCACACTACCCGCTTTTAAATGAGGCAGTAGAGAAAACGACTCAGCTTGAGCCTGAATTCGCACTAACCTTGAATAGTCACAGTACAGTCGAGGATCAAGGCCTTGCGGTTTGGGAGCTTGTGTTGGCTTCGCCATGACGCCCCCTAGTTATCCAATCTCAACATTATCAAGCAGTTCTTCAACCACTCTTTGATGGTCAACACCATCGGCCAATGCATCGTAAGACAACGAGAATCGGTGGCCTAATACGGTTGGCAACATGGCACGCACATCGTCTAACGTGACGTGGTCATGCCCTTGCAGCCACGCATAAGCGCGAGCACATTTATCCAATGAAATAGAAGCGCGAGGACTTGAACCAATTTCAATCCATTTCGATAAGTCTGATTCTGGATAACGCTCAGGTTTTCGTGTAGCCATTACCAAAGCCACGATGTAGTTCTCAACTAAATCGGAAACGGCAATGTCCGGAAGTTGGCGGCGCGCTTCAAGCACCAATTCAGGTTCAATATGCTGTGGCGTGACTAATTCCGAACTCGTCTCGCTACCGAGTTCCTCACTGCGCACAAGTCGAATGATGTCGCGTTCAGCTTCATCTTCTGGATAGTCGACCGTGACTTTCATAATGAAACGGTCCATCTGTGCTTCAGGCAGTGGATACGTACCTTCTTGCTCGACTGGGTTTTGCGTAGCGAGCACCATGAATAGATCAGGTAGGATATGAGTTTGACCACCCACCGTAATCGTTCCTTCCGCCATGGCTTCAAGCAGAGCCGCTTGTACCTTTGCAGGAGCACGGTTCACTTCATCGGCTAAAACAATACTGTTGAAAATAGGACCCGGTTGAAAGTGCAACTGAGGCTTTCCATCAAGCTCTTGATACACTTCTGTACCGGTTACATCTGATGGCAGCAGGTCAGGCGTAAACTGAATTCGACCAAAACTGGTGTTCAGTAGGTTCGCCAGCGATTTCACTGAACGAGTTTTCGCTGTACCGGGAAGTCCCTCTAAAAGCACATGCCCATTAGTCAATAACCCTATCACCAGAGCCCGAACGACGTGGCTCTGACCGATAACACTTTTCTCTGTTTGTTCAATCAGTTGGTTAATTGCTTGTTGCGCATGGTTCATAGGTCTTCCCTTAATTCAATCTGGCTGCGTACATCCTACTCACAAGCCCCATAACTATTAGTTATAAACGTGATAATTGCTCATAAGCGCGATAATTAGTTACAAGCGGAATAAGCAGCAAGCACAATAGCCAAGCTCATCTTATCGCTTTATTTAAACTTAGCTCTCAATTGGTTAATGGCCTCCGGCGGTGCCACTTTGCTCAGTGATGAAATACATTGCTCAAACGCCTTTGGTACGCCCGGTATATGGCTGTTTCGCGCCAACACTTCACACTGGGCATACAAGTGCTGTGGGTTACGGCTAAATTGGTAAGCCTTGTGCAGTGATTGACTTGCCGCAAGCACATCAGATTTCTCCAAAGCCAATCCGTACACATACCAATATTGTGGGTCGGTTTGCGCAGTTTCAGCGGCTTGTTTAAGGTAGTCCGTTGCTTGTTCGTAATCTTTCACGCGAAGCAGAGATAACCCTGTGCTGTATGGCAATACACTCGATTTAGGCTGAGCTTCAATACCTTGCTTCAACGTCGACAACGCTTTTGCTTCGTTACCTTGCGCTCGATACAAATCCGCTAAATTGGCGTAGCTATTTTCGAAATAAGGCTCAATCTCGATAGCGCCTAGATAAAACTCAATCGCTTTGTCGTGCTGACCTAAATCCCGGTAAACGTTGCCTAGGTTAGTACGTCCAAATCCTCTATCGGCATTAAATTGCTGTATTTCAATGTACTCTTCCAATGCAGGCTTGATTTGGTCTTTCTGCAGAGGGTTCATTTCTCCCCAATAACGCACTAATGCGCCTGCGGCTTCTGAACGAATTGACAATACAGGGTCTTTCACTAGCGGCTCTAGAATTTGCCAACGGTCAGTGAATGGGAAACCAGACGAGCCTTGCACAACGCCCAAACGGATCATTTCATCATCATGTTTCACCGCTCTTGCTAGCGAGATAAGCGTATTCTTACCCGTATTGCCGCCCAAACGTTCTAAGCTCGATGCACGAATGATATTGCTTAAGCTGGAGTCCTGAGCCGAGTATGCCAACGCATCCTCTGCACCTCTGTGTCCTATTGAATCAGCATAAAAGGCAACGGCAAAATGCTGCTGATTACGATACTTAGAATCTGGGAACCACTTACCGATTTGCTTATCTGCCCACTGGTCGGTTTGATCTTCATGACAGCTAGTACAAACGTTCGGCGTTTTAATGTGTTGGCTAATATCAGGACGCGGGATATGCCAACTGTGGTCGCGTCTTGGGTCGACCTCCATGTAAGTCGTCTCAGGCATGTGACAAGTCGTACATTGTGAAGCTTCGGTATTCGCCTCGTGGAAGGTGTGCTTTTCAGGCGTGTATTCAGAAGCAATGTGACATTGGCTACATACAGCTTCCTCTGCAATTTTTAATTCTGCGGTATGGGGATCGTGGCAGTTAGTACATGTGACGCCTTTTTCAGCCATCACTGATTGAAGGAAAGATCCGTAAACGTAATCTTCATCGTAGATTTGACCATCGTTATGGTAAAGCTCAGGAGTAATCAAGCTCAGGCGATACTTATCAAAGAATGACCCGTTCACGTGGTCGCCTGTTTCATTCAACTGAGTACGTCGGCTGTGGCATTGAGCACAGGTTTGAACTTGATTGGTATGGATGATGTCTTTTGGTTGTAGGGTTGAGTTGCCCTCTTGGTAGATCCACTCTTTCACCGACTTCGACAAGTCGCGATCAAAGCCATAATGCGCCGAGACTTGAGCATCCTTTCCGCCGTTAGCTTTTGCTGACTGATCTTTGGTCAATTGAGCTTTTGCTAGCTGGGCCTGCTCAACGTGCTCGCTTGCAGGACCATGACACGCTTCACAACCGACATTAATCTCCGACCATGTGGTGTTGTAGGTATTACTCGCGCTGTCGTAGTTTTTCTCTAGGTTCGTAGAGTGGCAATCAGCACACATAAAGTTCCAGTTTTGACCGCTATTGGTCCAGTAGAATTCATCAGTGTTGGTGGTATCCGGGTAGAGGTTAAACCAACGTTGACCGCCTTCGCCCTCAGTGCGAGAGTCCCAAGCGAAAGGAATCAACTGTACTCGACCGTCTTCAAACTCAACCATGTACTGTTGTAATGGTTCAAAGGCAAAGGTATAGCTGATTTTGTAATCTTTTAATTGCCCGTCAGGCCCTTCGATATTGACCCAGAACTCTTCACCCTTGCGAAAAAATCGATTGGGTTTACCGCCATGAGTGACCGTTTGATCGTTGAAATCGCCTAATACAGATTCATCTGCAGCGTGTTTCATCGCCATGTCATGATGAGAGCCCTGCCACGCTTCGACTTCTTCACTATGACAATCAACACAAGCTTCCGATCCGACATAGGTGGCTTTAGAGCCGATAGGTAAAACATCAGAGTTAGCGTGTGAAGCTACAGAACTGAGCTTTGAAGCCTCAGTGTTGCTATTAGGATCTTGCTCGTTGGCATAGGTGCTCAAACTGAACAGCGACAACATAAGTGGAGACAAGATTACGGATAATACTGCGACTCTCTGGTGTTTCAATCCGTTCACTAGCGAGCACAACCATGCAGACATAACATTCCTTGTTTTTATACATCCTTATGCTTACTAAGGTAGACGTAAAAACGACTAAAATACAATTATTTAGTGGCAATGAGCACGATAGTTGTGATTCATATTCACGACCGGGATTTACTCATCGATATGCGCATAAAAAAAAGAGCTCCTAGGAGCTCTTTCGTGTTATCAGTTTCATCAAGCTATCAGTTTCAATAAACCAAAGCTTACTTATTATGGTTCTCTTGAAGTTTCTCCATAACCTGATCCAAGCTAAAGCTTGCTGCTTTTTGGCGTGGTGGGTATTCAGCAAACGTTTCTAAGAACTCGCCTACATACGCTTGCGCAGGAACGAACATATAAGCATGGTCTAACAACCAGTCATAATAGGTATTCGAAGTAATGTCTGCGTTTTCGTATGGGTCCATACGCAGGTTAAACAGCTTAGGAAGACGTAACGTCACGAACGGTTCTGACCAAATCTGCATGGTACCCGTTGCACGTTGCTCCATGAACACCGCTTTCCATTGGTTGTAACGAAGCGCCGCTAAATCGCCATCATCGGTAAAGTAGAAGATCTCTGAACGACGGCCTTTTTCTTCTTCACCCGTTAGGTAAGGAAGGAAGTTATAACCATCTAAGTGAACCTTAAACGTTTTATCACCAGCAGTATGACCTTTAAGTAGTTTCTCTTTGATTTGGTCATCACCAGCAGCGGCAACGAAGGTTGGCATCCAGTCCATGTGGTGCATGATTTCATTGGATACGGTTCCTGGTTCAATCTTACCAGGCCAACGGACCATTGCTGGTACACGGTATGCGCCTTCCCAGTTAGTGTTTTTCTCACCACGGAACGGGGTTGTACCCGCATCTGGCCAAGAGTTCATGTGTGGGCCGTTATCCGTTGAGTAGAAAACGATGGTGTTGTCTTTGATTCCCAACTCATCCACTTGCTTCAATAGTTGCCCAACGTGTCGATCGTGCTCAACCATACCATCAGCGTAGTTACCGACACCGGTTACACCTTTACTATCGGCTTTCACGTGCGTTCTAAAGTGCATACGTGTTGCGTTCCACCAAACGAAGAATGGTTTGTCCGCTTTCACTGCGCGATCCATGAAATCAAGGGCCGCGTCTAGTGTTTCTTCATCGACCGTTTCCATACGCTTACGCGTCAGTGGACCCGTATCTTCAATCTTGCCATCAGCGAATGACTTAATGACACCACGCGGACCGAACTTCTTACGAAACTCAGGATCGGTTGGGTAATCTTCATTCTCTGGTTCTTCTTCAGCATTCAGGTGGTAAAGGTTGCCAAAAAATTCGTCAAACCCGTGTGCTGTTGGAAGGAATTCATCTTTGTCGCCAAGGTGGTTTTTACCAAATTGACCTGTCATGTAACCCATAGGTTTCAGCATTTCTGCGATTGTCGCGTCTTCCGCTTGCAAGCCAATGTCTGCGCCCGGCAAGCCTACTTTACTCAAACCCGTTCGTAATACACTTTGTCCCGTAATAAAGGTAGAGCGACCCGCAGTACACGATTGTTCAGCGTAATAATCGGTAAACATCATCCCTTCTTTGGCGATGCTATCAATATTAGGCGTTTTGTAACCCATTAAACCAAAGGTGTATGCGCTAACATTAGACTGTCCAATATCATCCCCCCAAATCACGAGAATATTTGGTTTTTCAGCTGCGAATGTGGTGGTGGAAGCCGCCATCATCGCCGTACCCAAAATCGCTAAACGACGTTTAACGCCATATTTCGCTGTCATAGAAACCTCTTCGTAAGTTATTTGCATCCTGCCCTACAACGTATAGTCCATTTTTTAAGCATGCGCGAGGTTCGCTAAGCTATTAATCTTTTTGTCATTTTTTATTCAGATACAGGTGCAGAAGTTATCGATAAGGTTTACGGCGACAAACATGATAAGGATCACACATGTTATCTAAGGGTTTCTGGTAACCATCAGCCTAAATTCAATTTAATCAGCAAGTTAACCATGCATCATAACGATTGGTTATAAGCACTATAAAAGGACGGAACGGAATTTTGGGAATAACATTTGCTCATCGATGTGTTGTTCTAACGCATTAATCTTAAAAGTGAATCGGAGTCCTTATGGGTACTAAAATTAATAAACTAGCATTAGGTGTTGGCTTATTAGCAGCTTCTTCAGCGGCAACAGCAGCAGAAAAACCAAACATTCTTGCTATCTGGGGTGATGACATTGGTGTATTCAACATCAGTGCATACAACAACGGTATGATGGGTTACGAAACACCTAACATCGACCGTATTGCTAACGAAGGCGCACTATTTACTGACCACTACGGTCAACAATCGTGTACTGCTGGTCGTGCTGCATTCCTAACCGGTCAAGAACCTTTCCGTACTGGTCTATTGACTATCGGCATGCCAGGTTCGGACCACGGTATCCCTGATTGGGCTCCAACGATCGCAGACCTTCTTAAAGAACAGGGCTACATGACCGCTCAGTTCGGTAAGAACCACATGGGTGACCAAGACAAACACCTTCCAACGAACCACGGTTTTGACCAGTTCTTCGGTAACCTGTACCACCTAAACGCGGAAGAAGAGCCAGAGACATACTACTACCCTAAAGACCCTGAGTTCCGTAAGAACTTTGGCCCTCGTGGTGTAATCAAATCGACTTCTGACGGTAAGATTGAAGATACAGGCCCTATGACACGTAAGCGTATGGAGCATGCGGATGAAGAGTTCCTAGAAGAATCTCTAGCCTTCATGGAAAAAGCAGTAAAAGCTGACAAACCATTCTTCATTTGGCACAACACCACTCGTATGCACGTGTGGACTCGTCTACAAGAAAAATACCAAGGCGCATCGGGTATCAGCATCTACGCTGATGGCATGTTAGAGCACGATGACCAAGTGGGTATCCTTTTAGACAAGCTTGATGAGCTTAAAATCGCAGACAACACAATCGTTATCTACTCGACCGATAACGGTGCAGAAACGGTATCTTGGCCTGATGGTGGTGCTACTTACTTCCACGGTGAAAAAGGTACAACTTACGAAGGCGGTATGCGTGTTCCTCAGCTAGTTCGCTGGCCTGGTACTATCAAACCGGGAACTAAGATCAACGATATCATGGGGCACCAAGACTGGATCCCTACTCTACTAGCAGCCGCTGGTGATGATAAAGTGGTTGAGAAACTTGCGTCTGATAAAGGTGCAACTTACAACGGTAAAAACTGGCGTGTTCACCTAGATGGTTACAACTTCCTACCTTACTTCCAAGGCAAAGAAGAGAAAGGCCCTCGTGACAGCATGCTTTACTTCTCTGCTAACGCTGAGCTAAACGCAGTTCGTTGGAATGACTTCAAGATTTCGTTCGCAGTAATGGACGGTAACATCGTTGATGCGGTTCGCTTCCAACCAAACTGGCCTCAAGTTGTTCACCTACGTGCTGACCCATTCGAAAAAGCACCACACGAATCGGGCATGTACCTACGCTGGATGGCAGACAACATGTGGTTATTCGTACCAGTAGGCGGCAAAGTACAAGAGTTCATGAACACGCTACCTGACTACCCTATGCAGCAAAGCCAAGTGTTGAACCCTGGTAACTTCAACCAAAATGCTTACATGCTTCAAGGTAAACTTAAGCAACTAGAAGCGGCAGCAGCGCAAGCTAAATAAGTCCTTCTAGACCATGTAATTCAAGCAGTTTAGAAAGTACATGATGTAATACCAAAGCCGTGGTCACTCTATGCAGTTACCACGGCTTTTCTACGTCTGGCACTTGTTTTCTGTATCTGCATCAGTATCTGTATCTTAAAAATCCGAGTTTTATACAACAAGGTCTTTTCGAATTGACCGTTAGGTCCCTAACTTGCCCTACGTAACGCGTTGTTTCTAACGATCCCAGTCCCTTGTCATCCAACGATTCAATGACTTCATCTTGCTCCTCTCCTCTTGTTACACCATCTTCTTGCAACATCACCACTATGAAACTAAGTTTATAAACATACACCTCTCATCCACAGGGTGAATAAGGTTTAAATCAGAAGGATTCTGACTTGCCAAAATTATCTAAACTAGATGGAACTAATACTATGAAAACGCCATATTTAGCAGTAATAAGCATCACTGTCATTTGCGTTTCAATAGGCCTACTGGTTTATGACGCCGCTTCTTTAAAGATGCACGCCTCATTTGAGCACCAAGAAAATCACTCTCATGCAAACGACCATGATGATTCATACTCTTCAGAACACGACTCAAATACAGACTCACAAGATGCCCAACAAGCGGCATTTCCAGATCAACAAATCTTCCCAATTCCAGATTCGACCGAGATTAACAATGAACTTGCCAAGATAGGTTGGGCGCTATTCAAAGACCCTAACTTATCGTCGAACCGAAGTGTCAGCTGTGAAAGTTGTCATAGTCTACAAACCAATGGCGCTGAAGTGATTCCTGTTTCCATTGGCGTAAATGGAGCGGGAATGCGAAATTCACTCACCGTTTTTAACGCTGCCTTTAACTACCGATTTTTTTGGGATGGTCGGGTGAATAACCTTGGCGATCAAATCGATGGTCCAGTACACAACGTTGACGAAATGGATTCAAACTGGAAACACATTACGGACTATGTCTCTCAATCGGAGACTTACATCAGCCTATTCAAAGAACAATCGACAACCATCAACGAAGCTTCGATTAAGGCTGCACTTATTGAGTTCATGCAAGGGCTAACCACGCCTGATTCTCCTTTCGACCAGTATTTGCGAGGCGATCATTCAGCGTTGTCTGATAAGGCCAAGCGAGGCTGGGAGGCCTTTCAAGAACAAGGCTGCATTCGTTGTCACCAAGGTACCAATATTGGTGGAGGCATGGTGATGCGATTTGGCTATTTTGGAATATCAAAAACGGGCTCAGAACGAAGTGAAGACAAAGGTCGATTTATGTTTACAGGACAACCACAAGACAAGCACCTTTTCCGTGTCGCCAGTTTAAGAAACGTGGCGATCACTGCACCTTATTTTCATGATGGTCAAACTGAAACGTTAGAGGAAGCCATCAAAATCATGGGTGAAAGCCAACTCGGTAAAACGTTTGAAAAGCAAACCATTAGTGAGATTAAAACATTTCTAGAAACCTTAACGGGCAACCGCCCTCAGATGTTAGTGGAGTTTGAAAATGAATAAAATCAGACTCATCTTTTTGCTGTTTTTCTCGCTATTCTTGGCTTTGGTTAGCTTAATTATATTGACCTATTCTGAACACGGGAAAGTATCGGAATATGGAGAATCTGTTCGAGAGCTGGGGCATGAAGTTTTAGAAATGCGCGATCAGATAACCAACGCTGCTCTCGCTGACATTTCGAACCCTTACCAAATATCGGCTGATTTAGTCAGACTAGAAATAGAACTGCAAGAGCTCAAGGATAGCTATAAGGGGGAAAGCATCCACTCAACGTTCTTTCAAGACTTACAAACCACCCAATTACTTGAGCGTTTCCACAAGGCCTCGATAGCCAATGTCGATACGCTCGACAAGCTCGTCGGGTTGAGTGTCGCTCGTCAGTTCATACTGCAATCCCTAACGCTGCAACTCATTGATAGTCATTCAGCAAACCATCGAGAAGCAGCAAGGGGACATGATTCAGAAAAACTAAATGCTCTCTCTACACCGGAGCTCAACATTCAAAGTGAGGTACTTGCTAGCGTGTTATTTTCAGGGAGCCAAATTCAACATCAAGAGATTAGCTCAGAGTTGGCGGAACTGTCTGAAACGTTCGCTGAACTCAATCAGCAACAAAAGGTACTGTTATCTCAAGTTCTTTCGGTGCATAACATGGAGTATCTTGAGCAAATTGAACATCAATTCACCGACCTTCAAGACCAACTAGAAGGCGTGATTGTCAAACTTATCATCACACTCGCGCTATTAACCTTCGCTTTCTCGTTCGCCATCTTTATCTTCCGAGTCTTTGAATTAAAACGAAACAACCTTGCCTATCAAGAAGCCGCAAACAAAGCAGAAAAAGCCAACGAAGCGAAGTCCTTATTCCTTGCCACCATGAGTCACGAGTTAAGAACGCCGATGAATGGCGTACTAGGTATCGCTCAAATAATCAAAGAGGATTCGCAAAGCGCCGATACCCGCCAACAAGCACAGATAATCATCGATTCAGGCCAGCATCTTGTCACCATATTGAATGATATTCTTGACTTTTCTAAGGTTGAGCAAGGCAAAATGGAGCTTGAATATAGCCCTTTCTCAGTGGCAGACGTGGTGACACATCTTGATAAAACCTTGACGCCTCTTGCAGAAGACAAAGGCCTCGCTTTTACCATTAAAGATAACATCCCTACCCATATTCAGTTGATTGGTGACTCTGCACGTACACGTCAGATCTTATTTAATTTAGCAGGCAATGCCGTCAAATTTACTGAGTCAGGAAAGGTTGAAGTGGAATTCTTGATTGCACCAACCACCCCACCAAGCGTGAATATCTTAGTGACTGATACAGGTATTGGCATCGCAGAAGACAAGATCGACCATATATTCACGGCATTTGAACAAGCCGAGCTCTCAACGACCCGCAAGTTTGGTGGGACAGGATTAGGGCTTTCCATTGTTAAGCAGTTAGTCGAACTGATGGGGGGCACCATCACGGTTACCAGCCGGCTTAATTTCGGTACTCGATTTACTATCTCGCTTCCGCTTGAAATGCACGAACTTGAAGAACAAATCATCGATCAAACGCCAACCAAAACCAATAAGACTCTCGATGACTTCTCAGTATTGTTAGTCGAAGACAACAAGATCAACGCAATGGTGATTAGGAAGTTCTGTGAATCTATCAACTTAACGGTTGAGAACGCCTACGACGGTTTACAAGCCTTAGATAAATTAGTTTCAAACCAATATGACCTGATCATCATGGATAACCACATGCCGAACATGAGCGGCATTGAGGCAATTCAAAAAATCCGTAACGAGCTCAAGCTGACTACCGTAGTTTTCGCATGCACAGCCGACGTATTTAAAGAAGCACACGATGAATTTATCATGTCAGGGGCTGATTTTGTTCTCACCAAACCATTACAGAAAAACAGCTTACAAAACGCTATCAATGAGTTTCATGACCAATTTGAGGGTAACCGACATAACTTGGCTAACGAACATAACCTTTTAACCAAAGGTGCAAGCAACATCACCATGTTAACGCGTCATCCCCAAAATAAACTGCCACTCACAGAAGAAGAACTGTCGCGTAGCCAATTCTTAGCTAACGATGAGCTCAAATCAGACGAAAAACTCAAATGCTTAACGTCTCTCGTTGATGAGCTAGAAAACGAAATCGATGAGTTGATAGAGCTATTTTCGGACGCTAAACAGGATGACCTCTCCAGAACATTGAAGGCGGTTAAAGAGATTGCCGCAAGATATGAAATGAACGAAGTGCTTGAACTCGCGAGCTCAGCCGAACAAATAGCCGATCAACACATCATGCCCGAAGCAGAATTGCTTCAACAACTGATCAATCGATTGATGGTCAATAGTCACCAAGCCACTCGATTGATACACAAACTCCACCAGCAACGCAAAATTGGGTAAAGGAAGGTATCACATGATATGGAATTTGAACTTACCTAGCACCGGTCCACACTTGTTCTTGGCTCTTGGTGCAACCATCATTTTTGTGGTCGACTATCATGTACCTTTAGGCATTGCTATGGCCGTTCCCTACGTTACGATAGTATTGCTGGCGGCAACAACGAAAGATCCAACCTCCACAGTCATGTGGGCTATCACCTGCACCTTGCTTACGCTCATTGGCTACTACCTATCTAGTACGGGCAGTGAAACCTGGTTCGTCGCCTTCAACCGAGTGATTACGATTTATGCCATTTGGGTATCTGCTCTCGTTCCTATGTATATCACTCTGCAGTCGCTTCGAAGCGCTCAAGAGAGCGATTTAGATAATCCAGAAGAGAAAACGTTGAGGCCACACCATAATACGAACGAAAAAAACACGTTTCGTACGTTCAAGAATTAGGCTTAGGTTAAGTTTCGGTGAATTTTACCAAATCGAGACAAGGTAACTTGAAATACTTCGTTCTGCATGAGATTGTAATTTAACTATCCATAAACAACTGTATGATTATGAAAACATTACAATCCATCGCGCTGCTTTCCACAATTATCGTAGCACCAAACGTGTTAGCTGACGTGACAATTGAAGTTCCTTCTAGCGCAGATGCGTTAGTCGAAGTCTTAGCTGTAAATGAGGCTAAGCCTGATCTTGACGGTGGCTTTTTCTCTTCGAGCAAAACGATCACCGTTCCAGATGGTGTGAACCAAATCGTTTTCAAATATCAACTCGCTTTTAGCCAAGGTAACGACCGCGAGTTTGTCGATAGCGACACCATTATTGCTACTTTTGACGCGGCAGACACAGCATTGACGTTCGACATGCCGAAGTTCCGTAATACCAACGAAGCGAAAAAAGGCCTTCAAAACTTAGATTGGAAACTGGTTGATGAAAACCAAAACGCAATCAGTGTTAAGCAAGACAAGCTAGTAAAAGATGGCATGCAGATTGGTCGTAAATACCCTCAAGAAGCTAGAGAATACAACCAGAAAGGCGGCATCGCAGCACTTACAGTAGGTGCTAGCGCGGGCGCAGCAGCTGTAGCACAACCCGTAACGCTTCCAGCAAAGATTGACGGAAATGCGGCGAATACAGCTGAAGAAATGTTGTATTTCTGGTACGAAAAAGCGGATGCTGAAACGAAGCAGAAATTCAAAGACTACGTGAACAAGTAGCTCAATGGTCTTAATTTAAAAACGAAAGAAGCTGGCGCACTGCCAGCTTCTTTTTTGTCTTCATCTAGATGATTTAGGCTTATATAGATTAAGCAGACTCAGTCGATAACACTTTTCCATCTACTTTTGTTGGCCACCCTAGCGCTTTGTATTCTGCAGCCAGTAAGTGCGCACAGCGGCTAGAAACCGTTGTTTTAATCCAATCACCAAGCCCCAATACTTTATATTCCAATACAGCCATTTTCATAACAATTCTATTCCGCTCTAATTCAATTTATAAATCTAGACTGAACATTATAGATGTTCTCTTGTAATGTATGTTCCTAAAAGAACACTGTGCATAATTTTTTTAAATATCTAATAAACACTGAAAATCTAGTAATCCAAACGTTAGCTCGTAGTGTTAAAGATTCATGCCTTAATTTCAGCAACAGGATCTCGTATCATCAAATTCATCGGTGAAATATGCTCATACAAGCCCTTAACATCGGTGATAAACACCTTTCCTCTTTGTATCTTAACCAAGCCTTGCTGCTCTATCCCTTTAAGAACTTCGTTTAGCCTAGGCCTTGATATGCCAGTTATCGAACTCAATTGAATTTGTGAAATATTAATGCTGACGGTTGCCCCCGCGATATTGGTCTGGCGTGCCGCAAGTTCCAACAAGACGTAAATGGTTTTCTGCTCTTTTTCATGAATCGAGGATAAGTAAGCCTGCATCCAAATAGATTGCGCTTTGGTTCCACAGTGAAGTAGCCATTTGTAAACCATGCATTTCCGCTCCGCGAGCTCTAATACCTTGCTTGCAGGAAAAAGTACCATAGTGATAGGCTCGACTTCTTCTGCCACTGCAAAGAGGTTGTAGTCAGCATGTATAGACAAAGCACCCATCCAATCTCCCCTTCCAATAACACCACCAGATAAGCTTTTCATGTTTTCTGTAGAAAAACAGATTCCAGCGGAGCCACTTAAAATATAAAAGACACCGGGCAAATTCTGAAACTTTTTTGTAATCTCAAAGCTGTCGACACCCGATTTAAAAACGGCAATATCAAGCAAGCTTTCTATCAAGTCCGCAGACAATTCACACGGCCATTGTATTTGTTCACTGATTGTTGGATCTAACAACAGTTTGTTCCTCCTCAGACAATCTCTGTGTCTGCTTTTATACGCTTATGCTTATGCTTAAGTTGATCTCTATTTCAATACAGCGTGACACTGTATATCTACACCTCGTTTAAATGTAGTTCATTAAAGCTTAAGACAAGATGTTTTTACGCAAATAAAATCATATTTCTTAATGTCTTAAGCCACTTATCTAGCTCAAAACCCGCTTGAGAACCAAAATAAAAACGACCAACACTTGTTGGCCGTTTAAGCTTTCTAAATCGCAGAATGCCGAGAGTTCGTTCGCATTCACCTATACCCTAAACTTCGCCTTTAGCTTCATACTGAAACTTTTGACTTTTGACTTAAGCGAGATACGCCAAAACAACATCACGATATTGCTGTTTCAATGATTCTTCAATAAAGCTCGCTTCTATTGCATTTAAAGTAAATTGAGCAAGCTCTTGCTCCGTCATCTCATGAGCTTGGCTCACCGCGTTAAAGTTATCCGACATATAACCACCAAAGTATGCAGGGTCGTCCGAGTTAATCGTCACCGCTACGCTTCGTCTTAACAGCTCAACAATATTGTGGTCTTCCATCTCATCGAATACACGCAATTTAATATTAGACAGTGGGCACACGGTCAGCGGCATTTTGGTTTCAATCAATTCGGCTATCAGAACTTCGTCGGTCATACACTGCACACCATGATCCACTCGGCTCACGCTGAGCATTTCAATCGCATCGACAATATTTTGAGCAGGCCCTTCTTCTCCTGCATGGGCCACCGTTAAGAAACCTGCTTGTTTTGCTTGTTGGAATACACGCTTGAACTTCTCTGGTGGGTGTCCTAATTCAGAAGAGTCTAGACCAACTCCGATGATCTTGTCTTGATGCTGCAACACATCGGCGAACGTTTGAATGGCGCTCTCTTCAGATAAATGACGCAGAAAACATGCGATGATTTGAGATGTGATGCCCAACTCTTTATGACCCTGTTCTAGCGCACGATGAATGCCGTTAATAGCGGTGTCGAATGCAATGCCACGATCGGTATGTGTCTGAGGGTCAAAGAAAATTTCAGTATGGATAACATTGTCGGCTTTACAACGTTCTAGATAAGCCCACGTTAAGTCGTAGAAATCCTGTTCTGTGCGCAGTGCATCAGCACCTTGATAATAGATATCCAGAAATGACTGTAAATCATCAAATTCGTATGCCCGTCTTAGCTGCTCTGGGGATGAATAAGGCAGATCAATGCCGTTGCGTTGAGCAAGTTGGAAAAGTAACTCAGGTTCGAGCGAACCTTCAATGTGTAAATGCAACTCTACTTTTGGGAGCCCTTGAATAAATGCGTTCATATTTCACCTACTATGGATTTTAGGTGTGCACTTACTCTGAATAATAGACAGGAGGTTTTCTTGAACGCCATTACAAAGAGTAAGAACACAATTGTGATCTAAACCCTTCGTAATCAGCACTTTGCGGGAGCTGGTAGAGACCCCCAAACCATATCATTGGGGTTATACGAAGCAAACGGTTGCTACTATACAGAGTTCAGTGTGAATTTCACTAATCGTTTCTTCATAAAACTAATAAATTACTCAGTAGCATTTAAGAATACTCGCCACACTTTATTCAGAACATCATTCTAACATTAGGTTGACACACTTTAGCTATTGCCGCTATTTTGTCTAAAACCACAAAAGACGGTCGATATGAAAAACAGCCCATTCGCGAGCTTTGAGGATCTCCTCTCTCACCAAACCAACACTTTGACCGCATGCCAACCCAAAGATTTCGATAGCACTTTTTTCTTACTGGCAAGAGAAGCGCTCGCTTGGTTTAAGCTCGACAGACTTACCCTGTTTCCAAACTCAATGATTCTTCTGGATACAGGAAAAAGTATTTCCGTATCCCAAACAGATACTCCAGCGCTTGAAATGGAACGCTTTCTAAAAGGCAATTATCTTGATTACCTAAAGCTTTTACGTTCAAAAGAGTGTTGGCAGTTGTTCCCTGAGGAAACACTAAAGAACCATAAACTCGACCCGTTACGTGTACTTTATGAAGAAGGTGCTCATTGGCATGGGATTGTAAGCCTTTCGCTGTTTGGTCAACAGTGGGGAGCGATCGGCTTCTCACGGTTCAGTCGTTACGATAAGCCAATTGAAGAGGCTGACATGAAGCGAATCAAATTGCTGAGTGACATCTGGCTCTGTTTTTGGCAGCACTCCAAAATGACTCGTAGTGTCACCAGCGATGAAACCAATAATATTAACGAGAGTGAAAAGCTATTATTGCTGACCAAAAGGCAGTGTGCGGTTCTAACTCAATTGGCACAAGGTTATACCGCTAAGCAATGTGCGGAGATCCTCTTTTTAAGCCCTAGAACCATTGAGTCACACAAATACCGCATGTTGGATATTTTGGAACTCGACAACCATACCGAACTGATTCAATTTGCGCTGCGCAATGGTTTCGGTATCGACAACAAATAACGCTATATTCATATAAAAGCCCTCAAAAGCAATGATTTAAGGGCTTTGTTTAATCACTATCTTATTGGCCAATTTCAACTGAACTGAGTTAAGTCACTCTCAACGATAATCCGGTCGTATTCTCGACATTAGTAACATATCGATGTACTTACCCGCTTTGAACGTACTGAGTCTTTTTGTGCCTTCTAACTGAAAATCCACTCGTTCATATAAAGCAATCGCGGAGTGGTTATCTGCATGAACCTCTAACTCAAGGCGAACGAGGTTTAGCCAGTTATCGGCTTGATTGAGCGCTTCTTGCATTAAAGCCTTACCGATCCCTTTGCCATGCATATCCGGATTAATCGCTATCGCAAGACCAGCGCAATGTCTGTCTCTCACCTTCGTGGTCATGAATAAAGTAATGTGACCTACGACCTTGCCAGAAACCTCCGCAACTAAAGTGAAATGGTCTGAGTGACCAAACAGTCGCTCCACTTGATCAGAGCTAAGAAAAGGCTTTTGTGAGGTATTCTCTAATACTGACGAGTGTCGATAAATATCAAAAATATCTTGGTTATCGGTGGGTTCAAGATGTCTAATTTGTATTTCCAAAGCGCTTCCTTATCATATTATTTTTGTCCATAAGCTAATTTTCATATTACGGATAGCAACGAGCACCTACAACCTTTGAAGGTGTAAGTGCTCGAAATAATTACACAAATAGAAAGGCTGCTCTTAAGCTTCTGCTTTGATTAGTTTTGTTGACGTAGTGTGAATATTAGAATTTGTAGTCAACACCAACACTCGCTAATGCTTGTTCAGAGCTGTAAAAGTCAATCTTAGAGTCAATCGACCTGACACCGAGTAATGAAATAAACGACCAATCTTCATAACCCATTAAGCCACCGAACTCATAAGCTAAAAATGCACCGTATTCATTCTCTTCACGTACTTGCCCGTAAATTGGATTCGACTCATCATATTCACGATCACTTGCATCTAGGGTAACAACAAAACCGTGGCGACCGATTCTCTTCGCGTAGTTTAATTCAATACCATAACTATCGAAGCTGAGTGCCCCTCCTTCTGCGTCTGAGTGGAAATACACCATTGAAGGAACAAATAGACCTGCTTGGTTTGGCAAGATAAAGCGGTACCCTGCTTTGGCGTACACATAGGTTCTTTCCCTATCTAGCAGCACAGCATCTTCCGGAGATAAGGCTTGGCTACCAGATAGCTCTTCATCAACATCAGATTGTCCAAATGCGAGATCCGTTCGAAAACCAGTTCCACCGATATTAGTGAGCTGCAGTCGTCCTACATTACCTTTCACATCCGTTTCATTTCGATTAACGCCAACAGCATACGGATCCGTCCAAGCCTTGCCCGAGATAAGCGTAGGAAGAACAGAAAAATCCAATATTGTGCCTCCAGATAGCTGATGTCGATAACCAATCTCAAAAGCAATGGTACCTGTTGCAATATCCTCTCGAGTGGTACCCGCATACACTTGATGAGTCAGTGACTCACCAAAGGTATATTGAACCGTACCCAAAAAGCCGAGTAGCCCTTGGTTTTCACTATCCCCCTCCTTGGTGTTGGTTACTTGATTCGCGTCTTGCTCGGTGCTCAAGTTACTGCTGTCAGAAGATACACCCGTCAAGACACTGAAGTTACCACTGAAACCTTCCGTTGGTGCAAGGCCACTATAAGCTGGCATTGAAGCGAATGCCGAAAATACAACTGGTAAAACAAACCTCATATTCACATCCATTAATTGAATAATCACCCGTTAACTATATGTATTAAATTGAAATTATAACAACTATTTAACGGAGACATTTATTCAACTGACGAATTAGGTATCTAAAAAATAGGTTCAAAGGTGCAATAAGTTGATCTATCGCTTTTAAGCTTTCGTAGTACTTCTCGAAAATAACGGACAAAACTCAAAGGAAGACAATATGTTTAACAAATTAATCAAAACCACATCAGTGCTAGTTGCGACGCTTCTTTTTACGGCTTTTGCTCACGCTAACCACCACGAGATGAAGAAAGACATCGTTGATGTTGCGGCGGAAAACGGCTCTTTCAATACTTTAGTGGCGGCAGTGAAAGCAGCGGACTTAGTTGATACATTGAAAGGTGAAGGCCCTTTCACCGTATTGGCTCCCACTGATGAGGCATTTGCTGCGTTACCAGAAGGAACGGTCGACATGTTGTTGAAGCCAGAAAACAAAGACAAACTAGTTGCAGTGCTCACATACCATGTAATACCAGGTAAAATCATGGCAGCTGAAGTTATGAAGTTAAATAGTGCAGTGACGGTTCAAGGCAGTGCGGTAATGATAGCGATAGATGACAGCAACGTAATGATAGACAACGCCAAAGTTATTATGCCAGACGTTGAGGCTAGCAATGGTGTTATCCATGTGATTGACGCTGTGCTGTTGCCTAAATAAGAAATACAACATTGGGCAAAGGTTTTAAGAGGGTGTGACAGGTCACACCCTTTTCATCTTTTAATTAAAAAGTTAATAACGGTCTCCAGCCAACCGAGGCTGCCTTTATATCAACAAGAACTATATCGACAAGAACCCGAATTACACAAACAAGCGGCCGAATATTAGAAATGCCGCCATCGACACCACCTTCGTGAAGACCACCACCCAGATGCAATCACCAATACTAGAGTGCGTTGCTTTCCCGAGAAGGAACACAAACAGAATCAACCCCAACACCCAGCCCACTGTCGGAATCAATGACACCAAAGCAACGATTACAGCAATAGTAAGAAGGGATTTAAAGTCTGCGACCACGAAAGACATTTTGGAGGCGATATACATGCAGCATGCGGTTATTAATGCGTCCATCACAAACGCTAAAGCTTCAATTCCCACGTTACTTCCTTCACTCAAATTAGTTGCAGTGAATATTATCGCTAAAGTGATGATTTTTCTTTAAGAAGAGAATCAAAAGCAGGTGAAAACTGTAACAAAAATGAGATTACCGTTCGTCTGAAGGCACAACCTTTTCCATCACGTAATTGGTCAGCTTTACACCACGCATTTCGACTTCCTGTTCATTGACAACTTTAAAGCCAAGATGCTCATAGAAAGGCCTTGCGGTAATACTTACTTCAGAGAAATATCTCGATATACCACGAACTCGACCCATAGTGAAAACATGCTCCATCAACGATTTCCCTACCCCCTTCCCTTGATATTCGTGGTGACAGAAAAAGTGATCAATCAAACCACTTGGTTGCAGGTCAGTATAGCCAACTACGCGACCATCGAGTTCAGCCACAAAGGGTTGTAACCCATTCATACGCTTTTGCCATAACGCAAAGTCAAAGCTACTGGGTGCCCAAGCTTCTACTTGCTGTTGAGAATAATCTCGAACATTCACGTTACGTACGGTATGAAAGAAGATCTCCCACAGTGCTTTATCATCACTCGCTTGATAGTTTCGAATTCTAACCACGACATACTCCTTTTTGTCTTAAGTTCTTTCAGAGGTGCAAATAGACAGCTGAATCAGCAGGCTCAATAGTCCAAGCTCAACAGGCTCTGTAACCTGCACTCAACAGCCTCAGCTTTAGAACAAGACATCAACGATAAAACACAGCCAACCAGATCGTCACCATGTCTTTGTCTGTGCCAATAACCTTGTGCTTCTCTCGCGCAGCAATGTTGATGTAACCCCCTTTAGACAAGGTAACAACACGTCCATCTTCAAACTCGATGACACCTTTACCTTCAATCACCATCACCCATTCATTCTCATCTTGGTCATACCAACCCTCTTCTGGTGAGCTATGTCCATGCGACAATATCCTTTCGATTCGAACACCGTCGTTGGCAATCAGGTCATTGAATATTTCATTGGGTATTGATGAAGGAACATCATTGTAAATGTTTGGCATCAAGCTCTCCTAGCTAGCATTGAATTGATTAACAACCTGGACTTTAACTGCACTGTAAAACCTAAGCAGCAGCACTCTTTCTGAAATAAAAACGGTAATAGCCCACCAAGTTACTGCAGATAAACAGGGCTTCCATCAGAACCGCTGTTGGCGAGCCAACTAAGTAATTATGAACCAACCAGAAGCTGGTTCCGATGATCATCAACTCTCTTAATCGGCGGTCATCTTTATTGAAGGCTGCAAAGGTTTGAAATACGGAAGCAAAGCAACTCAATATACTGGTCAGCCCCGAGTAAGTCACAACCGTTGCGACCACTGACATGGAACAGAACAAATATTTAAACTTAGACGACGTAGAAAATACACTCGTCAAATAGCGAATAGTGGCAATCGTCATTAAGCTCGCTGCTGTCCATTGTTCGAGAAGAATAAAGTGGCTCGAAATAAGCACGCCAGCAAAGAACAGACAGGTAACGATTTTCTTTCTCTCTTTAAACTGAAAAGACAGAAGATCGAAACAAATAGCAATTGCGACTAATACTTGAGAAAGATAAAAATCTGACACGGTGATTCCTTCAATAATAACATTACGCCCTAGTCGCTTCTTTCACTGTGAATAATCGAATAAAACATACTAGGCGGTTACAACAAAACAGAGCAAACAGCGCTCTAAAGCTTCTATAAAAATCTAAAGCTTCAACACGCCACTAATCACAGTGGTCGCAGAACCGATTAACTTTATTCGCCCATTAGCTGAGAGCTCTGTCGATAGATAACCACCACGACGAGACGCCTGATAAGCACTAAAACAGCTTTTGTTGAGCTTTTCTGCCCAGTACTGCGTCAATGCGCAATGCGCCGAACCAGTCACAGGATCTTCATTAACCCCAACCCAGGGTGCAAAGTAACGAGAAACAAAATCAAGTTCCGTATTTGCTGCCAATGCTGTGACCACAACACCTCGCCCTTGAATACCTTTTAGCGCATCAAAGTTTGGTGAAAGCTCCAATAACACTTGTTCGTTGGAAACTTCGATTAACTGCTTAGAGTCAAATTCTTGGAATGATACGACTTGATGCGGCTCTAAACCTAGGTGTTCAAGCAGCGCGAGGTTGGGTTCAGAATCTAATGACAGTTCGGTGCTAGGAAAATCAAGCTCAATAGACGATTCACAAACTGCGGCAGATAACTCCCCAGATAAAGTGTTAAACACGACCTTATCACCAGTGTTGAGCAGCCCTTGTTCTTTCATTACATGAACCGTTGCCAGTGTGCCATGCCCACACAGCTTTACTTCGACTTCGGGAGTGAACCATTTAAGCGTCATCGTGTTAAGCGCAAGAAAAGCCGTTTCGGATACCGCCATCTCTTCTGCGATTGAAAACATTAACGAATCATCCAACAGCTCTTTAGAGATACAGACCCCAGCAGGGTTCCCTTTAAACGCTTGAGTTGTAAACGAATCTACTTGATATATCTCTAAATTCACAATAGTTCCTAGCTCTAATATTGGATAAATATTGTTGCCTACAATAAGCACAAACACCCCGTGCTACAAGTGTTCAACAGCAACATTATTAATACTTATTTAAGAAGTAAGGAATGATAAACAAAGAGTTATGAAAATAATAGGCGGATTAAGCAGAAGGTTTATTATCGGGCAGACAAGAGATAAAACGTATCAGCCTGGTAGGAAACAAGCACACATTCGCGGCACATAGGCATTGTATCGTGCCACAAACGTAAGGTTACTCAGCAATGGTGAATCTACTGACGTACCAGAGCAGATTTCACAATGGTCAAGCCAAGCAGACCCAGCATGACTCCTGTCACTTTATCAATATAGTAAGCAACACGTGTAAACTCTTGACGCACTTTAGGTGCAGATAACAGGAAGATGATCGCCGCATCCCATACAAATACAACCACCGTCATCCAAATACCTAACCCCAACTTAAACATGAAGCCAATGTCATTGTTCAACACAACCGTGAATAAGCTCAAATAAAACAAAAGGTTTTTGGGATTAAGGATTCCTGATAGAAAACCCGTGACGAATTCCTTAAGAAAAGTCGTTTGGTTGAAGCTATCTCCTTCGGTAACATCCATATTGCTGTAATTACATTTCTTCGCTCTTATCGCTTGCACAGCAAGATAAACAAGAAACAGACCACCAATGATCTTCAGTACAATCATAACGGAAACGGATGCCGCTAGAATCGACCCTACTCCAACCAAGCACAAAGCAATATAAACCGCATTCGCACTGGCAATACCGAATGCAACGCCTAGTGCTTTTCTTCCCTTATTTCGAACAGCACTCTTCACCACAATCACAAAGTCTGGCCCGGGACTCAACAACGCTAGAAAGTGAGCAATCGCCACGGTAACAAAAATTCCGACTAAACCTGCATCCATAAACCAATGTCCTTATCGTAAAATTTAATGCATTATTATTGCATAATTAACCTACAATTAGCTTTTTGTGTTAATTATTAGGGTTTCGATACTAAGAGAATCAGACAGACAACACGTTTTCACCGGTCTCGTTAGGTAAAAGACGGCCCAAATAACACGCTTTTTAATATTTAGACCGCTAAGCCATGATTTAGCTTGGTGTTTTCTATAAAGGCTCATTTATTCCCTAATTTGCGGGCTGAAAGTAAGTGGGCGCATCGAATATATTAGGTTGTACTAAAATAAGAGTCGTAAATTTGAAGCAGGTCGCAAAATTTGGGCTACGATTTAGTTAAGCAAAGTAGGAAAGGAATCCGTCAGTGAAAGCATTTTATGTTTCAGTTCTTGCGTCATCATCCTTTTTAACTGGCACAGCGTTTAGCCAACAGAATGATATTTATCTCTACAATTGGGATGAATTTCTATCCAATAGCGTCGTGACCCAACTGAGCGACACGTACGGCATTTCTTTGAAACAGCAGTTTTTTTCTGATGAGTCGATCAGAGATGAAGTGCTATTAAGCGAACGTCGTGGCGCATTTGAGCTCGTCATTATAGAAAGTATAAAGCTCAATGCGTTAGCCAAGCAGAACCTGTTTCATAATCTCAGTGAGTTACAACAATCCATTGCTGGTAACATAGATTCACGGTGGGTTGAAGGATGTGGCGAGTATGGCATTCCCTACGCTTGGGGGACTGCCGGAATCTTATATCGAAGTGACAAAGTAAACACTCCCGCCTCTTGGAACGCTATTCTCGAACCAGACACGAACAGCAGTGGCCGCATAAGTATGTATTACGAACCTACGGATTTGGTGAGTACTGCACTGTTAGCGAATCGATTTGATCCATTCACCAATAATGAGCAGGAACTTCGCGTTGCCTATAAAACCCTGCAAGCTCAAAAGCCACACCTAGAAAGCAACGAATACGTCATCGACTATATTCGCCAACCCGAACGTCTTGCTAACATCGACCTTGCCTACGGTTATTCTGGTGACAGTTATGTACTCAATGATTTGGAGCCTGATGCCTCTTGGTCCTACGCAGTGCCTCAAGAAGGCACCACGTTATGGTTAGAGTGCATTGCTGCGATTAATAACGGAGAATTGTCTGCACAGGCAACAACGATTCTATCATTCTTGTCGCAACCCGAGATCGCAGCTCAAAACGCAATGGATTCATGGTTTGCAACTCCAAGCTCAAAAGCAAAAGCCTTAACGACACAAGAGTACCAAAATGATCTGGAGCTTTTCCCTAGCAAAGAGGTCTTAGAACGCAGCTATCTGTATCAGCAACTCGAACCCAATAGCATTCAAATTCGTAACCGCATTGTCGACAGTTTGAGATAATTAATGCCAGTATTAAAGAAGCTCTACTTTGTGCTCATTCCTACCTTGTTGTTCGTATTTGCAATAGGCGGAATGGTGACTTACAACTTGGCCTCTAACCACGCGAAACACATGTACTTAGACGAAGTACAATCGGATGTGAACACCGCGCTCGTGGCGGCTGAATACGAACAACTGGGCTTATCTTTGCTAGTAAAAGGTATTGGCTCATCCCTACAGTTCTTGCGATATATTCAAAATCCGGGTGACTACACAACCCTGTCCCTGCTGGAAAAAAGAGTGCTTCGTGTCTTAAACCAGAGTCACGTTAATCAGTTTGGTCAACGTAATATCTATGTCGTCGATCCTAAATTCAAATTAACACTCTCTACTTTACGAGCAGACCCTTTCGAAGGGTTAAAGATCCCCGACAACATCTATGAGAAAGTCTTCGACATCTATACTTCGTTGATTAATAAAAACGAGCTATCTCATGAAGGCTTCTCTTATATCTCAGTGAGTGGTGAGCTCAGATACGCTTATGTTGCAGCTATCGATCCTTACTTACTCCCACAAGACAAACGTGCAAATGACAGTGTCAATCGATACATATTGATTGCAGACGGTCCATTAAAGCAGTTGTCTAACTTACTCACCAAATACAACGATGATGACAACATGCAACTTCTGATTGAACCGTCATCGGATACCGAACATATTGAAAATACACAGTTCGTTATTAAGTCCTTTGAACAAACCAAAGACAGAATCAAAGTCGAAATGAATAGTCGTCACTTCCTCGCTCAAGTCAATATTCGTGAAAAGAAATTCAATCACGAAAAATCCCTCATCGCTCAGGAGACCTTACTTGGTGGCTTAACGATATTATTCATTATTATGCTCATCGTACACATGGTCGTACGCTACCAATTAGTCCGTCCACTCAAAGACTTGTTACACGAAATCTCCATTGGTGGACTCAAACTTAGATACTTTAAACGGTCATCCGGACAAAGTGAGATCGACGGACTTAAGAACGCCTACATTGACTCACTAACGGAATTGAAATTCGAAGCTGAATTCGACCAATTAACCAAATTAGCAAACCGACGCTCATTTATTCGACACCTCGATGTACGTATAAAAAGTTCAATGAGCCCACACTGTTACTTGGTTTGTTGGGACATTATCGACTTTCGTAAAATCAATGATTTATACGGTGCAAAGGTGGGCGACAATGTACTCGTTAGTCTAGCTAAAACACTAAGAGAAACCCTGCAGAATCAACAATCCTCTTTCGGTTTTAGTTGCAGCGACTATTCAATCGCAAGGCTTGGAGGAAACCAATTCATTGCCATATTGGAAGTGGGTGAACACCAATCAATAAACGAAGAAATTGAGAACATTAACAACACCCTAACAGGTACGACTTTCCTAGATTATTATGGGTTCAGGCTTTCAATTGCAACTGGTGTACTACCCGTCGATACCCCTAAGTTCGAGGAGATATGGCACCGGTGTATTGATGAGATGTTGATTAATGCTAAGGATCACAGTGACGGAGAGAGCCGGATTGTTTACGGCGAAGAACTACTTCATTCACTTGAAAGACATGATGTTATCGAGAAAAGGTTATTGGAGTGCTGCGCGAGTGACAACTTTGAACTTCGCTTTATGCCTATTTTCAATGCTAAGACACTTCAGATCGACGGAGCAGAATGTCTGATTCGCTGCCCAGCTCTATTTGATATAAAGGCAGGGCCGGATGAGTTCATTCCAGTCGCAGAGAAAAGTAATTTAATATCCAAGCTCGACATGTGGGTCATTAGTACCGCAATCAAGACCTATAAAGAGCTTGCAGAGATTCACCAATATAAAGGCACCTTGTCCATTAACATCTCGGCGATGGAGCTCTACAACCGTAACTTTGCCGACAATATTCGAAAGGTACTCGAACGTTATCAAGTTCCTCCAAGCAACATCATTATAGAAATTACCGAAACCAGTTACGTTAAAAGCAGCAAACTTACCGTGCAGACCATTGAGAGCATCAGAAGCTTAGGTTTAAAAGTTTCCCTCGACGACTTCGGTACGGGTTACACGGCGTTTAACCAACTTCTTCACTACCCTGTCGATGAACTTAAAATAGATAAGAGCTTTATCGATAATATCGTCCACGACAAAGCTGACCGCAAGATGGTCGAGTCTATGGTTAACTTAGGGCACTCTTGTGACACATTCGTTGTTGGCGAAGGTGTCGAATCTCTCGAACAGTATCATCACCTTCGAAAAGCCAACTGCGACCTAATACAGGGTTATTTTTTCAGCCAACCACTCACTTACATTGAGTTCATTGAATTTACTCGTGACCACAATCCTCAAACTATTCTTGATCAGCAAGCCCTTTTAGAACCAACTACTAACGAAAGGGTTGTCGTTCTTAATCATAAATAAAAATGTTCGATTTAATTACCATGCGATTTAATAGTCATGTTATTTAATTAACAACGGCCACTTTCCCGCCCCTTTTAAACCTGTAATAACGTCTGAAATGAGCCAATATCTACGGCCGCAATACACGTTCAATATCTTGGGGCTGACACTAAGTAAACAAATAAAATCGCTACCTAACTAATGACTACGTTCATTGGCACGGACAAGGCTTGTAGTATTAAATGGGTATAATAAGGAAGGATAGATAAAGGTGGAGATCAACAAGTGCTAGGAAGCCGTAACAAGAGCTAGGAAACTGGAAAGCATTAACAAGAACTGGCAGGCAATAGCAATCAGCAATCAGCAATCAGCAATCAGCAATCAGATTTACTAAGCTAAGCCCCGAATTCAACTGCGAAGTGCGACACTCGCCAGTACCAAGCAGCTAAGCGTCTAAGACACTAAGACACTAAGACACTAAGACACTAAGACACTAAGACATTCTTAAGAAATTAACCTTGCATGCTAGTCAACAACTCCATCATGTCTTTGGAACTTATGTTCTTCTTGTGCCTTACTACCGCATCAATCATTAGCTCCAAATTACCCGCAGATATGTAATCACTGAGCACGTCGTTAAACTTGTCCTGAATTTCATCACTCGCGTACAAATGGTCCGGAATAAAAAATAAGAACTGGCTTCCGCTGCTTCGAAATGAAATGGTACTTTCTGGTATCTTAGCGGTCAGAGATTTAGCGGCCGAACTAACGACAAGATCACCATATTCAAGGCCATATTTTTGATTAATTTCGGTAAGGTTCCTGATACGGACAAAATAGAGATCAAAGTTATTGTCCTTCGAGTAGCTATTTTTCACAAATTTCATCAATGAAATTCGATTGCGAAACCCTGTAATAAAATCCGTAGAGTAGAGCTTTCTTTTGATAGAAAAATCCATATAAAAAATAATCCCAGTCAACAACAAGATGCCAACAAGAAAAACGCTACTGATCCGATGAACTGTCACTAAGTTATCAACCATTGAGGTATTTTCTTCGATCACAGGGCTTTGTAATCGAAATTTGTCGTTAATAAAATCTACGAGAGTGTGGTAGCAAATATCGACCTTTTTCTGTAACGATTCCTTGGGCAACAACCCTTGGCTGACCAGTTTAATTGAGGGCTCCAAGCTCTTAAATTTATCAAATTCCGCTGTAAAATAGGGCTTAAAGTTTGCTGACTTGATGAAATTGGAAGACTCAGTGCTGTTAATCAATATATCAAAACGGCTCCACGTAATATCGTACGCTAACCATAACTCATCATAATCAATGGTTTCAGAACGGCTTACCATCAAGAAATTGGCGTATTCTTTCACCAATTGAAAAACGAACCACGTTGCCTCATTTTGTCGGGTAGAAAAACTCTTATTAATATCGTTAATGCGGGTAACACTGTAGATATTAACGGTGAGCACCACTGCCGCTAAAGATAACACGACGACTTTAATGGCAGTCAATGACAACAGCTTTTTCATACGAAGCCCTTACAAATGAATATCGCGTATCTGCCAGATCATCTTGGCATGGAAATCTGTATTATCTATATCTGGAGTCGAAGAAAGTGGATATATCAACCAGTACGGACCTTTTTCTCTGACTGACATAAATTGGCCATTTTGTTTAATCGCAATGATCGGCTGGTAATCGTCAAAGTCTTCTTTGGGCACCGCGATTTTATAGTCGTTTAGTGCAACAAAGGTCACTTGCGAAGCCATGGGTAAATCCATTGTTTCAAGCACTGTTTGTAAGGCCACACCGCTATAAACCAATTCTCCATCCACCCAAGGTAATGAGGTGGATATTTCTTTTTGAGGAAGCAATAACAGTTGTTCTCGACTGAATTGATGCTTTTGCCCTAGGTGATCGAATATTGTGAGTTCCGATGCTGAAAAAATAGAAAATGAACACAGTGAAAGTATAAACAGAAGTGCAGCTCTCATTTTAAACTCCATTCTAAAAAGGTCACTAAATTGAGTCTAGTTCATATTGGTCATTTGACTTGCTTAGACATTGCCTATTTTCTCAATGATGCAGTTCGACTCTTTCTCAGATAACGTTTCATTCCTGTAACCAGGTGCGAACAACACCTTACCCTTCTCTAAATAAGACTTTAATTAGCGTTCATACCAGTAATCCCGGTTTTTTAAAGGCAATGAGTAATCCAATCCAGCCACTGAATACGTACTGACCATCAAAATTAACAATAAATATGAGTCAGTAAGTAGCAAGAATGCTTGTTGCTGCATAACCTTTAATCGAACGTAAGCAGCTTTGAGAGCTTGTTTTTCTGATATCTGTCGCTTCTATTCCACCAGCAGGTATCGTGTGTCGCTCTTAAAAAGCTTACTCATTTCATAATCAAGGGAATCGAGAATGAGTTTGAATATAAAAAAATTTAACCCCATGACGACACTTTTAACCCTAGTAATGACGTTGGTCATGTTTCCTGTTTCTGCTGACGTTAATCAAGAACAATTCGAGTTAGGTAAGCAGAAAGCAAAGGTGTGCATGACCTGCCATGGCGTTGATGGCATCTCAACGCAAGACCCCTACCCGAACCTTCGCGGTCAAAAGGTGGGATATCTCATTTCCTCGTTAAAAGACTATCAGACAAGGGAAAGAACCAGTGGTTTGGCAATTCTCATGCAGCAACAAGCCGACACACTTTCAGACCAAGACATCCGCGACATTTCCTATTTCTATTCAATGCTCGGCAACGATTCAAACTCACTCAACGAATCAAATTCAGTCAGCGAATAAAAGCTTTAGGCAAGGAGCCTTGTTATGGAACAAGTGACACCGCAATACAACATTAAGGTCGTTAAGTACTTCATCATCGCGTCTTTAGTGTGGGCAATCGTAGGTATGATCATCGGGGTGATTCTCGCCGCGCAATTGTATTGGCCAGTCTTAAACTTCGATTCTCAATATTTCCAGTTTGGTCGACTGCGCCCGCTACATACATCTGGGGTGATTTACGGGTTCGTCGTGAATATCTTGATGGGGACATCTTTGTACATTGCCCAGCGAACAGGCCATTGTGAGTTGTTCAATAAAAGCCTTTCATGGATGGTATTTTGGGGATGGCAATTTATTCTATTGCTTGCGGTCATTTCCTTACCCGCAGGCCACACCAGCTCAAAAGAGTATGCAGAGCTTGAATGGCCAATCGACTTAGTGATCGTGCTGGTTTGGGTGCTTTATGCGGTGTTGTTCTTTGGCACCCTTGCTAAACGAAAGGTCAGTCACATCTTCGTGGCTAACTGGTTCTTTGCTGCTTTCATCATCGTCGTTGCAATGATTTTCATCGTGAACAACCTCGCGATGCCAGTGTTGGCGATGAAGTCCTACTCTGTGTTTGCAGGCGCTCAAGATGCGATTGTTCAGTGGTGGTGGGGACATAATGCCGTCGGCTTCTTACTAACCGCAGGTGTGATTGGTATGAATTACTATTTCATACCCAAAGCGGCGGATCGACCTATCTACTCCTACCGGTTGTCTGTGATCCACTTCTGGGGCTTGGTCGGCTTTTACACATGGGCCGGAACGCACCATTTGGTTTATTCTTCCGTTCCTATCTGGATTCAGAACATCGGAATCGTGATGTCATTGATATTGTGGCTCCCTTCTTGGGCCGGTGCGTTCAATAGCGCAATGACCCTCCTGCAAAACAAAGAAAAGCTGAAGTCCGACTACATTCTTTTATTCTTTTTCTCAGCAATTCTTTACTACTGCTTGGCGACATTCGAAGGTCCCCTACTCGCTATTCGCTGGTTCAACATGGTGGCACACAACACCGAATGGATCATCGGTCACGTACATTCCGCTGCTCTCGGATGGGTTGGAATGTCAGGGATAGCGGTTTTTTACTATTTCATTCCACGCTTATGGGGCCAAACCGATCTTTGGTCACGACGACTGATTAAATGGCACTTTTGGCTCGCTCATGCTGGCGTCGCCATTTATGCGATAGCACTTTGGATCGCAGGCATCGGTGAAGGTTATATGTGGCTCGCTCAAAATGAAAATGGAGAACTCATTTACAGTTTTGTAGAAGCGATGGACTTTAAAGCACCTTGGCTATTCATGCGTTTCTTTGGTGGTGCACTGTTTGTACTTGGATTGTTCTTAATGGCATTCAACTTGTACAAAACGGTTCGTATGCCAGTAGTACAAGACGCTAGACACACCGTTAATGAGGGGGCTTAAATGATGAGTAAAGACTTTACACATTCAATCGTCATTTTAATTTTGACCACCGTTGTCGTTGCCTCCTTCTCTTTGTTGGTCTGGGTAGTGCCAAGCATTGTCCGCGGAGACGATATTGCCAAAGGCAGTTTAGCAATGCCACTCACACCGATTGAGTTGGCAGGGCGAGACATCTACATCAGTGAAGGCTGCCATGTGTGTCACACCCAAATGGTTCGCCCTCTAGAGCCGGAAGTGAAACGTAATGGTCGCCCGAATAAAGAAGCCGACGATATTTACGAATTTCCTAACTTGTGGGGTTCTAAACGTACCGGCCCTGACCTCACTAACTTAGGTAGAAAGTATTCTGACCAGTGGCATGTTATTCACCTAACTGATCCTAGAAAAGTCGTTCCTACATCGATCATGCCCTCTTACCCGTGGCTGTTTGAACAAACGCTTACAGGCGATGATATCAGCGCAAAAATGGAAGTGTTACGTACCTTAGGTGTGCCTTATACCGATCAAGAAATTGGCGACGCCAGATTACAAGTAAGAGGCAAAACCAAAGGTGAAGCGCTGATTCGCTATTTACAAAGCCTGGGTAAAGATACGTCACAGGAGGTATCACAATGAGCACATTCTGGAATCTATGGGCGGTACTCTTAACCTTAATATTCTTTATTCTGATGGTGTCTGTTGTCGTTAAATACTGGCGTAGCAATCACAAGGCCGATCACGACCACACCATTGGCACCTTTGATGGTATTGAAGAGAAAGATGCGCCTCCGCCTAAGCTGTTATTTGTAAGCTATGCAGTGGCATTTCTTTTGTCTGCAGGCTATTTAGTGCTTTACCCCGGGCTTGGCGAATGGGAAGGGTTAGTCGATTGGGAACAAAGCGATGATAAGCTCAGTTCACCATCCACCACTCTCAATGAACAATTTGCACAAACCAGCGAAGCTACGTTAGAGGGATTAGCTGCAGTCCCAGAGATCGTGAACAGCGGTAGGATTCTGTTCCAAACTCACTGTGCCGCTTGTCACCGAGATAACGCTCAGGGACAAAAGCACTTCCCTAACCTGATAGACCAAGAGTGGCTCTACGGTGGCAGTGATGAAGCTGTGATTCATTCGATCGCCAAAGGTCGGAACGGTGCAATGCCGGGTTGGAGCGAAATCATGCGCCCCGATGAAGTGGCTAAGGTTTCTTACTACTTAGCTTCCCTCAATCAACGCCATACCGATGTTCCAGAAGTAAAAGTTAAAGTCGGCAAAGAGCTGTTTGTAAAATACTGCTCGTCTTGTCACGCTGATGGTTCTGTTGCGAACCCAGAGATTGGCGTGCCTGATCTCTCAGACGATATTTGGTTGCACGGCGGCAGTATTGAAGAGATACAACACACTATCAACAAAGGCTTGAACAACCTAATGCCTGCGTTTGATAAGCAGCTCACCGAGAACGAAATACTCGCACTGGGTGCTTACATTAGACATGCGGGCTCAGAGCAGCAACAAAGACTCGCGAACCTAGAAGCTCAGTCTGTTGAACGTGGTGAATACCTCGCTTATGCCGGTGACTGTGTCGCGTGTCATAGTGCAGAAGGTGGCGAACCCTTTGCTGGCGGCTTACCGTTTGTGACCCCTTTCGGCACCGTGTATTCAACCAACATAACTCCACACACCACCGAAGGGATTGGGACTTATGACTTTGATGATTTCCGAGCCGCGTTAGTCGCAGGCAAGGGTAAGAACGGCTATCTATACCCTGCTATGCCGTACACGTCATATCAGCACCTCACCGACCAAGACATGGTCGATTTGTGGGAATACATGCAGTCAATCACCGCCGTGCCACGACGCAATGATGACAACAGCATGATGTTTCCATCCAACATTCGCTTAGGTTTGCTTGGCTGGAATATCGTCTTCATGGATACCGATCCGATTGACTACCAAGTGCCTGAAGAGCTTAAAACGGAAGTCGAAAACGTTGAGAAATGGCAACAAGGCAAATATTGGGTAGCGGGACTTGGTCACTGTTCGGAATGCCACACACCAAGAAACATTGCGCAAGCTCTGATACCAGAACGTATTTTCCAAGGTAACTTGATTGACGGTTGGAATGCGCCCGATATCACGGCCAATGAACTGTATGTCGATGGTTGGGACGAAGCGACACTGACCGATTTCTTACACACGGGTCACTCAGACAAAGGTACTGCTTTTGCGGGCATGGCAGACGTAGTAAAAAACAGCCTCAGCTTGATGACGCGTGAAGATATCGAGTCGATGTCCTATTACCTACTCAGTGGTGACATCAACAACACTATTGCCAGTGATGCAGTTCAGTTGCAACCTAAAGGGTTTGATGAAGACTCTTACGCGACTGATATTTACACCACGTATCGTCAAACCTGTGGAGCGTGTCATGGTGACGATGGTAAAGGTCGCGACCCTATCGCCCCTACGCTATTGAATAACGGCATTATCATGCACAGCGACCCATTTAACACTATTGCGGTGACTGTGCGCGGCCTACAACCCACCTATCTCGACAAAGACAGAAACTTCATGCCAATGGCAAGCTTTGAAGATGTGCTGTCGGATCAAAGGTTGGCTGAGTTGATCACCTTCGTGCGATTGCACCTTGGAGATAGAGAGGAACCAGTAACGGCGGAGCACGTACGAGAGGTAAGAGAAACACTTGAAGCTGCAGGTTATGCCGGAGGGTTACACACCACACCTGAAATGTACGAAAATCGAGATAAGAACATTAACATTCGCTAGGTTCTCGACGTATTTGATTAGCTCAGCAAGTAGCAAGTAAGTTTTAATATTGATTAATAAACCCAAAGGAGACCAGTGCGTCTCCTTTTCTTTTTGCCATAACCCGAGTTTTCGACACTTTTCCGTACAACACAATTGTAACTAACTGATTACACAATTAAGCAGAGCTGCACATAATGCGATCAATCTCGCAGAACAAAGATGACACCAAGTGCATAATATGCAAAATTTTCTAAAGATGTACTAAGGACAGTTATGGATACAACTACACTCATCTACGATACGTTGGAAGGCCTGTCGAGCGCAAAGCCACAGCAACACGCTCAAATCCGCCAAAATCTATATAACCAATTAGATTTATCATTTGAGAAGCAGTTGGCTTTATATTCATCAGTTCTTGGTCCAGCAAGTGCTGGTAGATTGACCGACTTGGATAGTGCAGTGATGTCTGCACGCAAGATTGTTGGCTTAGAAAACAGCTAAACAACCTTCAACCTATCTCAACTTTAACGCTGCCATTGTGCAGCGTTTTTTATGGACGCTATTTACGATAAGGACGGTTGGTTACGATAAACGTCGTTAGTTACGATAAACGTCGTTAGTTATGATAAGTACGGTTAAGTGCAGTTGGGCCTGTTTTTCAAGTTACACGCATTCTCATTTGGTTAATCTTATGTTCCATTTTTAACAGGTGTGTAACCACAATAATGGCGCTAATGTTAGTAGCACGTTAACCACACATCGGATGGAAGAATCATGAGAGTACTTATTGAATATACACAAACAGGCAAATACCGTGATCATGCGTGGGAAGCACTAACCATTCGTTCAAAAGGCGAAATTCAAGCTGTGACTCCCTCTTATGCGGCTCAACTTATCGAACAGAACCGCGCCAGCTTATCTACTACTGAGAATCAAGATATCGTCATCCAACCTTAATGAGTTTAGGAACTATCCCTCCCGGTTCTTAAATTCTCTGCTTTACTCGCTTTAGTTATCAATACGATACTGAGAAAAACAGAGTTTGATGACATAAAAAAAACGCTGCACGGATGCAGCGTTTTCTTGTTTCTAACGTAGATAGCCTCTAACGTACATAGCTCTTAACGTAGACAGCTTTAACGTAAACAGCTTTAACGTAAATCGTCTAATTATTTTGGCAGGTTTTCTAACGCTTCAACCATCGTCATTAGTTTATCGACAATTCTTTCGCCATCGACTCTCAAGCCATTGTGTTCGTACTCGTTAGTGATCCACGCTTTTGAGTTTGGAATATTGGCTAGCGTTTCACGGCTGTAATCCAGCTCTACATACATATCATCCGCATAAACCGCACATGCCATCGGAACCGTATTCTTGCTCAGTTGCTCTGCGTTATACAAAGAACCCCAATCTGATTTCTCAGCCAACATGTTTGCCGCTTCACGTAATGGCTTCAGCGTTTCTAGTTGGTCGAACATCCATGGGTACACCATTTCTCCGGTAAACCAGAACTCGCTACCCGATTGGTAGTTAAAGTGTGGGTACTGCTCGCGTACTCGGTGTGCAGACCAGTTAGACGCTGCACCTTGGCAGTAAATCGATTCATGCAAAATCGCGTAGATTGGGTTCGTTAGGTAGCCCTGCTCTTGCTGCATTTGATTTAAGAAGCTGTAGCTTAACTGCTTGCTTCCGTTCACTTCTACAAACGCACTCTCCAATGTGAAATACATCGGCAGATTCGCTTCTCCGCCACCAAGGTTAATACCAATCAGCTGGAACTGTTCAACTGTAAACACCTGACCGTTTGGCAGTCTCACATCGTTGTTGAGCAGGTAATCAGAGATCTCGCGACACATAGCTTGTGCTTGTGGGAACTGAGCAAAGAAGACTCTGTTTTTATCTTCGACACGCTTGTAAGTCGCACGATAAACATCGTCAGCTTCGCGTTCAATAGAAGGAATACCGCCCGTCACGTAGCAACGTTGCAAGCTCTGTGGGAACAGTGACAAATAGCTCAGTGTACAGAAGCCACCAAAGCTTTGGCCAATCGTAGACCATTGTTTAACACCAAACTGCTCACGAATCGCTTCAGCGTCACGAACGATATTGTCGGCTCTGAAATGCGTTAAGTACTCGACTTGTTGTTCTGGAGAAAGGTGCGCCAACGTTTCATGACTGATAACCGTGCTGTTGCCTGTACCACGTTGGTCCAGAAGCAGAACACGGTAGTTTTGCAATGCACGCTTTAACCAACCCGATTGCCCGCTAACACGTGGAGAAGGAAAGCCTGGGCCGCCCTGAAAGTAGATCAACCACGGCAGCTCTTGCGCATCTTTAGCGAGATCAACCAGCTCACGTGCGAAGACTTGGATCTGTTGTCCATCTTTGGCTTGATAATCAAGTGGCAACTCGAAAGAGTGCTGACGATACAGGGTGGTTCCATCAATAAAGTTAGCTTGCACGCTTCATTCCTTTTTATCTGATTCTAAAGTCATTGGTACGAATAAAAATGGCGCCCTTTGGCACCCTTATGAGCAAGATACGCATAGTAGCTTGTAAATGAAACCGTTTGTTTAACATGAATGTGAACGTGCTTCGTTTAATTGTTCAATTACCTCTCAACGGGTAACAACGTGTGTCAAAACAGTCAGTTTAGAAGAGGCTGACCCAGCGAGAGAGCAAAAGAATGAGGTAAAGCAAATCCAAAGCGCGAGGCAAATAAAAAGAGCTTAACGAGGTGAGGATACGTTAAGCTCTTTGGTTTTATCTGTGTTGATAAACTAACTCGCTTATTTGCCGTTAATCTATCGAACCTGTTAGTTCTAATGAACCTAATAAATCTAGCGACTACGAAGCCGTCAGTTCACCGGCACCTTGAGTCGAGCGTTCGCTGCTCTGAACTAGGATTGCGGTAGCGGTCTCTTTCAGTGCCGCCCACTCTCCATCATCCACTTCAATGCCATCGTTCCATGCTTTCTCTTGAGTTTTAAAAAGCGCTTCCGATTCAATGTGTGTTTGGTAGCCATCTGACAAACGTTCGATATCGAAATCCTGGACGGAAAGTTCGATGGTCATATTGTGGATATGTTCGACCGATGCCAGTGGCAAATCTGATAAAAACAGTTCTGGTGCAACGCAACCACGATTAAGCACATACAAAGTGCTCTTAGGGTTAGAGCCGTTATCCCAACGTGCCATGCACGCGATACCTTTCGCAGCCAGTTTTACAAGCTCGCTATACGCCAACCAACGGTTGTGGCAATTATTTAGCTCAATTTTCAGCGTCTTCTTACCAACCATTTTTTCAATCGAGTAGTCCATAATCACAGGAAGATGACACGCCAAACTCGCCTTGTGCAGGTCGACTTCAACCGTATTATCACTGCGTACTTGAATATCGACAGGGCGGTCGTCTTCTAGCCCGATGAAATTGCTCGCACTGTTAAAATGACGAACACCATCCAAACCGACCATTTGTAAATCTGCCACCATGTTCGCTATCACATCAGCTTCACCACATGTACGACGCATACCTAAAAAGGCTTTATTGACGGCCGCTACCAGTTCATTGTGAGAAACGATCATAACGATTTACCTCCATGTTGGCCTTTCGCCGTTGTGCTGTGAATTGAAACATTTTGCGAACCAGACAGTTCAGCTTCACTTGGTAATATTGGGAACACCCATTCGTCCTGATGAATCTCATCAAGCAGCGGTGCGCCTTGGAAAAACGTTACTCGTACCCAACGGTCTGAGCGAGGATCAAACTTAGTCGCACCAAACATTGCTAGCTTACAACGCAGTAAGTGCATTGGTGGCGAATCTTGATGCAGCACATTCATTTGAATGTCGCCCATCGCTTTGTTACCTAGCGTCCACACACGGCGCGCAATTGCACGGTGTTGCGGCTGTTTAACAAGGAACTCAGCCAATGAAAGCTCAGGCGCGAATTGCAATAAAGCATGGTACAAACGGTAAGCTTGACGGCCAATATCCAACGGCAGTTCACGCTCTTCACCCAGCTCTTCACCTCGAACACCGAGTCTTGGCTCTTCTTTGTCTTGAGAGCGATACCAGAACCAGTAGTTGTTTTCTGCTTTAGTAAAGTCGGTCGTGATCGCCCAGCGATACTTCTCTTCTAGTACAACCAGAAGGTCTTGAATCTTTTTGCCGCTAGGAAGCGACAGTGTTTCGCTGCAATTCATTTGCTCTTGATGGGCGTCCACTAATTCTGGGTACAATTCCATCAAGCATGAGATAAGGATTTCTTGGGCTTCCATACTCATGTGCTTAGATTGTTCGACTAACTGTGCCCATGTATCGCACAGGCTGACAGAAGCTTCTAATGATTGTTCTGTGTGCTTCAAATCATCAACAGCGGCTTTGTTCAGCTCTTGCTGTGTTTCATTGATGGTAACGACTTGTTCTAAATGACAAATCGCTTTTTTAACTAAGGTACGTAGTGGCTCGATCAACGCCGTATCAGTCTGACTGGACAACACGTCCGCCAATGCATGTTCACGGGTTGTCATCCACTGATCGACAATACTAGGGTGGTTAATCAGGTATGGCGCCATACCTAAACCAGTCGCATTACCAACACCAAGGTAACGTTGTAATCCTCGATGCAAGGTAATCGCTTGTTCACCGCCCTGTTGTTCGGCTAGGTAATGAACCCAATCTAGGCTGAACTCACGCAGCATATAAACTGCACACATTTGCGCACTAAATGACTGATTAAAATCTTCATTTTTCTCTAAGATTTTAAAGTCTGCAATGCCAAATTTGCCATTACCATAAACGGCAGTGGTTCGTAGGATGTAGCCTACTTCAGCCAGTTCTTTTGGCGTTGGTTGAACACCTTTCGCCAAGTGACTCACGATGTGTTCAAACACACGTACACTTTTGTTTGCACGCGCTAAAACAAGTACGTTATTTGGATTACGGCCGGCTTCTTGAAGCGGTACATTCGCACGAAGTCTTTCAAGTAGGGTGACATCAACATCACCAAGAACAAGCGCAAACGTTACGTCCCACTTTTCAGCAATTACACGGTCATTTCGTTCGTCATCTGCAATTTCGTCGCAAAAAACAACCAAATGATAAACATGGTTTGGCGTCGCTAGCTTATAGATAACATGACCAAAACCTTGAGCGTCTAATTGCCACTCATGTTTGGTCACTTTCCACTCTTGCTGCGCCATTTTACGAATCAGAGTTCTCACGAAGCTGATGCGTGTTTGGTGCATCGCACCTAGCCTTTCCGGTGCCATGACAACCGTTGCGTCACGTAATGCTGATTCAGTGTAGGTAGAACGATGTGCATCCATTTTGCTCACCACCTTATAGTTATAGGATTTTGCTAGCCATTCAGAACCGATCGTTGCCGTCATTTGAAGCATTCGTTATTACAGTATGCTGGTTAGCTTTCACGTTATGTGGGGCAAGCGAGCTCGCCCCTTATTATTTGTCCTGACTAGATCGATTGACCTAAATACTTTGCCGTCCGGTGTATCTTCACCAGTACGGTTTTGCTGTTCCTTTCGGAATTTTTGCATCAGCCTTCTTTCGAAGGCTGATTTTTCTTATTTGATCAGTTTCTTGTTTTACAGAGCTCTTGTCTTACAGAGCCCTTTTCTTTCAAAAATCTGGTCTTTAAAAAACCTGTTCTTTAAAAACCTTGTTCCTTCGCCATCTTGATTGCGATTTGAGGCGCATTCCAAAGCGATGGCAGTAAGATTATGGACACCGGTACCGCTGTGATTACAATGAACGATTGCAGCGCAGAGATTCCGCCTGAACCTAGGGAAATCAGAATCAATGCTGTTACCCCCATCATCACACCCCAGAAAGTACGAATAATTGCGTTAGGCTCTGTCTCACCACTGACTACCACACTGATGGTGTAAGTCATTGAGTCACCTGTCGTTACGATGAAGATCGTCGTCAAGATCAAGAACAGAATAGAGATAAGCATTGGCATTGGTAGTTGCTGAGTTACTGCCAGTAGCGCGCCAGGTAAATTAAAGCCTTCGAACGCTTTACTTACGCTGCCTGGGTCTGCAATTTCAAACGCAAGGCCAGAACCGCCAACAATGGTGAACCAGAAACATGTTACGAACGGTGCAATAAGACTGATGGTTGAAACCAACTGGCGAATACTACGGCCGCGTGAAATACGTGCGATGAAGATTGCCATCATTGGGCCGTAACCTAAGAACCAACCCCAGAAGAATACTGTCCACCAGCTCAACCAACCTTCGTCACCACGGTATGTTGCCATTGGGATGAAGTTATCTATCATGCTGCCTACACCTTGGATGTAGCCATTGAAGATGAAGTTCGTTGGTCCGAAGATAAGGATGTAGACCATCAATGCCATTGCTAAAATTACGTTGTAACGGCTTAGCATTTGCATTCCGCGATTAAGACCACTTAATGCAGACAATGTGTAAAGCACGATAGCGAACAAGATAATGATTAGCTGAGTCGTGAAGCCATCTGGAATACCAAACAGTTCATTTAGAGCGTAGCTGACTTGCAAGCCTAAGAAGCCAATCGGACCGATGGTGCCCGCTGCTACTGCAACAATACAACATGCATCAATCAATGCGCCTGTATGGCCTTTCAGAGCTCTTTCACCCAATACAGGGTAAAGAAGAATACGAGGTTTAAGCGGTAAGCCTTTGTCGTAGTGAAGGTGCATAACCACGATAGACGTTAAGCTACCAACAATTGCCCATGCAAGAAAACCCCAGTGCATGAATGATTGTGATAGAGCATTCACCGCGCCTTGTTGTGCATTTTCTTGTGCGCCATACAACGGAGGTGGGCTCACATAGTGCGCGATAGGCTCGGCTGCCGCCCAAAATACGCCGCCACCCGCAAGTAGTGTACAGAAGATGATTGCCATCCAGCGAAAGCCATCCATCTCAGGCTTATCGATGCCACCTAGGATAACCTTGCCTGTTCGCCCTGCCGCTAGGCCAAGACCAATAAGAAAAGTCAGAAGAAGAAGCATTTGCCAATAAGGACCGAACACTTTTACAGACCAAGCAAAACCCGTGTTTACTAGGCTTGATAATAGCTCGCCATCAAACAAAGCAAGGGCTACGAACAGAGCAATAAAGCCGCCGCTGTACCATAGTGCTGGGTTGGTTAGTCCTAATTTGTCTGAAGTAGATTCAGACTGTGTATTTTTGCTTGCTGTGTTTGCTTGACCCGCATTTACGTTTGAAGATTTCACGCTATTGGTTAAATCAGACATACTCTGACTCCAGAGGTTTCTTTGCAGCTATCACTTTAATGATGACTACAAGAGGTGTATTTAACACCTGCCCTATTGTTTTTTGTGTTGGGCAGGCTAATCCATGTTTGGGTTACCGCGTTGCGAAATAGACCGTTGTTCCTTTTGAATAGTGAAATTGGTTAAAACAGCACGTCTAAATGAACGTTTATTAGAAGGCTGCTAATTCGATGATTGCTAGTGAAAAAACACTTAACCCTTGCTTTGAGGCTCTAGGCCATCTTTCAAGAAGTTAAACCAGTTTTCTCCCAAGACTTGCCCAGCTTCAGACTCGCTGAAACCATGGCGCATCAATCCGTTATAGATGTTTTCCATACCCGCACTACCACAGAACCAAGGCAGCGCATCTGGCCAACCTGAGTTGTTTGCAGAGCCTTCGCCATAGTCCATGGCTTTAGACCAACGACCATTTCGCATCCACTCAAGAACGGCTTGTGGTTGATTTAAGCATAGGTCACTACCAATACCTAGGTGTTCAACGCCAACCATGTCAGCAGTCGTTGCAACCATTTGGCAGAAATCTTCCAACGTACATTGGCTGCCATTTGGTAGGTGGAATGGGTATAAGCTGAATCCGATTAAGCCACCGCGTGCGGTTAGGGCTTTAATCACATCGTTTGATTTGTTTCGTAATGCATCATGAGCAAACGTAGGATTCGCGTGGCTGATACAAATAGGACGAGAAGACAGGTCAATCGCCTCAAGCGTTGAACGCTCAGCACTGTGAGACATATCGATGATCATGCCTACTCGGTTCATCTCTTCGATTGCTTGCTTACCAAAGCGCGTGATGCCTGTGTCGTTCTGCTCATAACAACCCGTCGCCAGTAAGCTTTGGTTGTTGTAAGTAAGCTGCATGATCAAAAGACCCTGCTGACGCATCACTTCGATAAGACCAATCTCATCATCGATTGGCGAACAGTTTTGAGCACCTAGAAAAATGCCGACTTTGCCTGTCGCTTTTGCAGTTTCAACATCAGCCATTGAATGAATCGGCATGATAATATCTGCATTTTGCTCGAATCTTAGATTCCACTCAGCAAAGCGAGATAAGGTTTCACGAGCTGTCTCGTGGTAAACCGCGGTAGCGTGAACTGCTGTAATGCCGCTCGCCTTTAGTGTTTGGAAATATTCTCTATTCCAATTGCAGTATTGCAATCCATCTATAACAATCCGTTGCTGGTACATAACCACTCCTATTGAAAGCTCAGTGTTCTAGCTCGGTTTTGAAAACACGCTCAAATAACATGTTTTCAAAAATGGGTTAAATCACTTACTGGGTGCTCAGTCTTTGAAATCTACATTGATTGAGCGTAATTGGGTTTGGATGTTGGCCTGACTCTGTGAATCAGGCCAATTCGATAGCTGGATAGTTAGAGACTTAATATCTTCAGCTATCCAATTCTTATATAGAAAGCTGCTTAGTAAGGACGCTGGTAAGCTGTCTTCACCACTGTGTAGAACTCTTTCGCGTATTGACCTTGCTCACGAGGACCGAAGCTAGACTCTTTACGACCACCAAACGGTACGTGGTAATCGGTGCCTGCTGTTGGTAGGTTCACCATCACACAACCTGTTTGCGCTTGTTGCTTGAACATTGCGCTAGTACGTAGGCTTTGAGTAATGATGCCGCCCGTTAGACCAAAGCGAGTATCGTTTGTTGTCGCGATAGCTTCTTCTAAGTCAGCGACACGAATCACGCTTGCCATTGGTGCAAACACTTCTTCTTGGTTCACTTCCCAATCGTTCTTAGTATTCAAGAACAGCGTTGGAGACATGTAGAAACCTTCGTGTTTCATGCTTAAGCGTTCACCACCAAATGCTAGCTCACCGCCGCTTTGACGTGCTTTCTCAACCCAACCTAGGTTTGCTTCAAGTTGGTTACCATCGACAACAGGGCCCATGAATACGCCGTCTTCTAGTGCGTGACCCACTTTAAGCTCGCTCATACGCTTGATCAGTGCTTCAACGTATTGGTCGTGAATGCCATCCATAACCACTAGACGAGAAGATGCTGTACATTTTTGACCTGCGCCAGAGAACGAACCTGCGATAGTCGCATCAACAGCTGTTTGGATATCAGCATCATCTGCAACCACAAGTGCGTTCTTACTGCCCATTTCTAATTGGCAACGAACGAAGTTTGGCGCTGTAGCAGCCGCAACCTTACGACCTGTATCAACAGAACCGGTAAAGCTCACACCGTTCACTTCTTTAGAGTTGATCAGTGCATCACCTACTTTAGAACCGCTACCTAGAACAAGGTTGAACGTGCCTGCTGGCATGCCTTGGCGGTGGATAATTTCAGTTAACGCAACCGCACTTGCTGGTGTTAGGTTTGCTGGTTTCCAGATAACGCTGTTACCGAAAGCAAGCGCTGGAGCGATTTTCCAAGCAGCAGTCGCTGTCGGGAAGTTCCAAGGAGAGATGATGCCGATAACACCCACCGCTTCACGAGTCACTTCTACAGAAACACCTGGGCGTACTGATTCTGCGTTGTCGCCAATTTGACGAAGCACTTCAGCCGCAAAGTACTGAAAGAACTGACCTGCACGGTAAATTTCGCCACGACCTTCAGCAAAAGGCTTACCTTCTTCACGAGAAAGCAACGTACCTAGCTCATCACAACGTGCAATCAGCTCGTCACCAATCGCTTGAAGTACTGCTTGCTTACGTTCAATCGGCGTTTTTTCCCACTCTGGTTGAGCGTGCTTCGCCGCTGAAATCGCCTGTTGAACTTGGTCAGCACTTGCTTGTGCGAAGTTACCGATGTTTTCAGAAATATCTGATGGGTTAATGTTCGCAACGGTGCTTACACCCGCTTGCCATTCGCCGCCAATGTAAAGTGCGTTTTCTGCTTGAACATTCTGTAATTGAGTCATCATTCTGTCCTTGTAACGGTTAGGTTGCGTTTGAGCCTGGCAACCATCTGATTAATGAATAAAACGTTAATTTATATAAGAAATAACGTTTAAATCTTGTATCTAAAACTGAACCAAGACGCTTGTATCAATAAAGATCTTTACAGACAAATAGCTTTAATCCGCAAATTGCCTCAGTTCACAGTATCTTTATTCAGGTTGAGAGGCTGATGCGTAAACCACGAACTCAACCAACATTTCTTCTCTTGCTAACCCTGCAACGACGACCGCAGCACGGTTTGGATAAGGTGCATTGAAGTATTCTCCGTATACGCTGTTGACCGTTTTTAGATATTCACGGTCTGTCACGTAAATCAGAACTTGCAGCACTGAATCCATAGATTCGCCTGCACACTCCAACGTATGAACAAGGTTGTTAAAAGTCTGACGCGTTTGCGCTTCGATACCGCCTTCTACTACTGCGCCAGTTTCATCAATTGGAATCTGCGCTGTGTATAGAGTGCCGTTATTAACGATTGCCCACTCTAGTGGTGCTTTTGAAGCGAAAAGCTCGGTTTTTACTGGGTGTTTTTTAGTTTGTGCGTTCACGATTCCATCCAACTTTGTAACAACTATGTTTCAAGATGGTTAAATACTGCACCTTGACGGCTGATAAATCTAACGGTAAATTTTGTGCATTTGATAAATAAAATCTATCACCTTTAAAAAAGTAAGGTATAGCAAGGCCTAGAGAAGGATTCCTGTAATGAGTATTAAGCTACAACAGTTAAAACATTTTGTTTTAGTGGTCGAAGAAGGCGGATTTAGAGCGGCATCTCACCGAGCAAATCGCTCGCAAGCGGCACTTTCAACATCGATAAAAGAGCTAGAAAAAATTCTCGGCCAACCACTGTTTGAAACGGGCAACAAATCGACGCTGACACCTTTTGGCGAAATATGTTTACCGAAAATCATTCAATTCTTGAATGTTTACAAAGCATTAGATAACGACCTTCGTGCTGCTGCAGCTGGCCAACAAGGGCGAGTTCGAATAGCGAGCGTGCCTTCAGTGGCCGCAAAACTAATACCTAGTGTTTTAGGGGCTTTTTGCGAAAAGTACCCCAATGTTGAGGTCAGCTTAATTGACGATAATGCGGCAGGTGTGGAAGCGAGATTACTCTCTGGAGAGGTGGATGTTGCCCTCGGAAATAGCTCCCATTTAGAAGAAGAGAGCATCGATTTCACGCCTTTGCTCTCTGACCCTATTGGTGTGGTCTGCCTCAAAGACAACCCCATCGCCTCTCAACGAGAGGGAATAGAATGGCAAACTTTGTTAAAACAACCCTTCATTCGCAACGGTACTTGTACCCTACTTGACCCAACACCCGCACGAATGCTCAGCGAACAGGCTCTTTATTCGGTAGAGAACATCACTTCGTTGTTTTCGGTGTTAGAACTCGGGATAGGCGTGACCACGCTACCTAAGTTGGCTTTCCCGACCAATGAAACCCGTTTGGTGTGGATCCCATTGATTGACCCGCCTTTACAGCGTCAGATCGGTATTTTCAGATTGGCTGACCGTACGATCTCGCCACAAGCACAAGCCTTTCATGACTTGTGTATTCAATACCTAAGCTATGAAGAGTAATAGAAAAACATGAATGAAGGCGCTTCCTATAGGCCTATTGATACGACAAACATCTTTAGATTCCGATTATTTCTGTATTGAAACTGTGATTTCTGGGTCGATGCTCTGCGAATTCGTCCGATAATAATTCGACCCAACCTCAGCGATACCTCTATTTTTGAGTCAATTAACCCGTACTTTCCATCTGTATGTATGTTTTCTCGCCCTCATCATTGACCCTAGATCTTGTTGCATCAGCGGTTGGACGCTGAATTATTCATCAAACTTTCATCTTGAACCCGGTGCTGGGCGTGTTGATTCGCGTTCCAATACATCAATAATGAAAATATGATAACGATATTAAAAAAAATCAGCTTAATGATAAGGAGTACCATACTGCTATTTCACTACACAAACGAAACCTTTCAATATCAACAAAATCTTGGTTATACCCCGCTTCGAATACCAACCCGTAATCACATTTAGAAAAGACTCTAAGTCATTGAATATGCTTAATTGATAACGTCATATCTTAATATTTTTTCTCTCTAATTTTCTGGGTAAAACCTCCCTTTTCTCACTATAAACAAAGCATTTTAAATATTCATGGATTTAATAATAGAACTATTACTTTCATAAATGAAAAACACTCATTTCAAAAATGGAATTATTGATGCCGATATTTGTCGTTTTGATCACATAATTTTAGGCGTAGTTTATATTTTGTCGAAACGATAGCGAGTTAGTTTTTAACGTTTAATTTCGTCAGGAGATATAAAGCCAGAAAGATTATTTCTTTGTTAACAAGTAAAGGTTTATTAACAAGTCAAATTGCTATTAACAAGTAAGTGCTAGTAACAAAACATATTCAAACTGTGTTTTATATTGACTTACACTGTTAAATATAAGGTTTTATTATGAGGCTTAATGGGATAAGTAGCGACATCCTTGTTGCTGCTAAAAGAGTTGTTCTCTGCCAAATAGTATTAGCCGTCGGTGTAGTTTTATATGAAGTGTTTTTTGGTAATAAAGTAGATATGGAGTCTTCAGCTTTGGGTGTCGTAATCGCGATGTTACCACCGCTGTTTGGTTTTATATATGCAAGCCTTAAGGTGCACAAGAATCCTAATTATAGTTTACGTGACTTAATGCAAATGAGTCGTGTCGTGAAAATAACCTATACGTTCTTAATGTTTATCTTGGCATTCCAGTTTTTTAAATTGGATAACCCAGTAATATTATACGCGTATATTTTCACAATGATTGGGTACTTCTTGACACCATTTATTACTGCCTCTACAAGATCGGAGTACGTGTAGTATGGATCAAGTCACTACCGCTCACGAATACATAGAGCATCACTTAACCTTCTTAACTACAGGTGATGGTTTCTGGGCGTTCAACATTGACTCAATGTTGGTATCTTGGATCACGGGTTTACTGTTTATTGGAGCTTTTCGATATGTAGTGACCAAGGGCACTAGCGGTGTTCCAGGTCGTTTTCAATGTTTTATCGAGCTTATCTTTGATTTCGTTAACAACCTAGTCAAAGAGATTTTTCAAGCGGAGGATAAATTAATAGGGCCACTGGCATTAACCACTTTTGTTTGGGTGTTGTTAATGAATGCAGTCGACCTATTGCCTATAGATTTAATACCAGGGTTAACTCGTGTAATGGGTTTAGAACACTTTAGAGATCTACCGACAGCGGATGTAAATATCCCAATGTCGATGGCACTCGGTGTGTTTATTTTATTGTTAACTTATACGTTTAAAAATAAAGGTTTGAAAGGCTTTATCAAAGAGCTAACTACTCAGCCATTTGATAACCCTCTTTTATATCCTGTTAACTTTGTTCTTGAATTAATAACATTAATTTCAAAGCCAATATCACTAGGCTTACGATTATTCGGAAATATGTATGCAGGCGAGATGATATTCATCCTTATCGCACTAATGCCTTGGTGGATGCAATGGGCACTAAGTGTTCCATGGGCCTTATTCCACATATTAATCGTATTCTTACAAGCATTTATATTTATGGTACTGACCGTTGTTTACTTAGCAATGGCAACAGAAGAACACCACTAATTAATAACTAAAAAATTAACTAACACATTATTTATCGGAGATACAAATGGATATCGTAAGCGCAGTTTTATATGTAGCAGGTGCATTACTGATCGGTTTAGGTGCAGCAGGTGCAGCATCTGGTATTGGTAACTTAGCAGGTAAATACCTTGAAGGTGTTGCTCGTCAACCAGACCTTACGCCAATGCTTCGTACTCAATTCTTCATCATGATGGGCCTTGTGGATGCTGTACCGATGATCGGTGTTGGTATCGGTCTATACATCATCTTTGCCGTGGCTTAATTAGAAGCTTTGAAAAGATCGATTTGTAAATAATCAAGATTTAGTGAGGAAGGTATGAACTTAAATGCCAGCATGTTTGGTCAAGCAATCTCATTCGTGATTTTTGTTTGGCTATGCATGAAATATGTATGGCCCCCTCTCACCGCGATGTTAGACGAGCGCCAAAAAGAAATCGCTGATGGTTTACGCCACTCAGAGAATGCAGCGAAAGAGCTAGAACTAGCAAAATCAAATGGCGCACAACTCGTCGCAGATGCGAAAAAAAATGTGACCGAACTGATTGAGCAAGGCAAAAAACGCCGCAACGAAATCATCACCTTAGCTCACCAAGAAGGTGAGCAAGAAAAGGCACGCATCTTAGAACAAGGTAGAGCTGAGCTAGAAGGCGAACGTCAAAAGTTACGCCGTGAACTTCAGGCGGATATGGCAGATGCTGTTATTCAAAGTGCACAGAAATTGATTAGCAAAAACCTAGATTCTGAAACGAACCGAGCGTTAGTTGATCAAATGATAAGCGAACTCTAAACGGAGGCAATATGTCAGATTACACCAATATTGCTCATCCCTACGCTAAAGCATCGTTCGACTTTGCTTTAGGTGAAAACAAGTTACAAGAGTGGCACTCAATGCTGTCCATTCTTGTGACGGTAGCGGAAGAAGAAACGATCGCTAAACAGATTTCATCAGCAGAAGGTGTTCACACACAGCAATCTGAAGAACTGGTCAATCTCATCATTCACGTTTGCCAAGGACTCGTTGATGACCACGTCATTAATCTCATTAAAGTCTTGGCTGAGAATGGCCGTCTTGCAGTGATCAGAGACTTGTTTAACTTGTTCAGCGACCTAAAGGACGAACATGAACGTGTAATCCCTGTCACTGTCACCAGTTCAGAATTGCTTACACAAGATCAAGTTACATCACTCACTGCTGCACTTGAGAAGAAATTAGAACGTCAGGTTGAAATGGAACAGGTTATTGATGACTCGCTGGTTGGCGGGATCGTAATCAAGGCGGGTGAAACCGTCATCGATGGTTCTTTGAACACATCAATTAACCGATTAGCCCATCAACTTCACGCGAGATAGGTAACAATTATGCAATTAAATTCAAATGAAATCAGCGATCTAATCAAAGATCGCATCTCGAAATTTAATGTGAGCACCGAAGCTCGCAACGAAGGCACCATAGTCTCGGTTCGTGATGGCATCATTACTATTAATGGCCTTGCGGATGTCATGCAGGGTGAGATGATCGAGCTTCCAGGTGGCAAATACGCTCTTGCTCTTAACCTTGACACGCACTCAGTCGGTGCCGTAGTTATGGGCCCCTACACTGACCTCTCTGAAGGTATGAAAGTGAAAGGTACTGGCCGTATCTTGGAAGTACCAGTCGGTAACGGACTTCTTGGCCGTGTAGTAAACACATTAGGCGAACCAATCGATGGCAAAGGCCCAGTGAGTTGTGACCGACTCGACCCAGTTGAAGTGATTGCTCCCGGCGTAATCGAGCGTAAGTCCGTCGATCAGCCAATTCAAACCGGTTATAAAGCCGTTGACACCATGGTGCCTATCGGTCGAGGTCAACGCGAACTTATCATCGGTGACCGTCAGACAGGTAAAACGGCGCTAGCCATCGATGCAATCATCAATCAAAAAGATTCTGGCATCAAATGTGTGTACGTGGCTATTGGCCAGAAAGCCTCCACTATCGCAAACGTTGTTCGTAAACTCGAAGACCACGATGCGCTTAAAAATACCATCGTTGTTGTTGCATCAGCATCAGAATCAGCAGCGCTTCAATACCTAGCACCCTATGCGGGTTGCACCATGGGTGAATACTTCCGTGACCGCGGTGAAGATGCACTGATCATCTATGATGACCTATCAAAGCAAGCCGTCGCTTACCGTCAAATCTCATTGCTACTTAAGCGTCCACCGGGTCGTGAAGCCTTCCCTGGCGACGTATTCTACCTCCACTCACGCCTACTAGAACGTGCAGCACGAGTGAATGCGGAATATGTAGAGAAGTTCACAAACGGTGAAGTGAAAGGCCAAACAGGTTCATTAACCGCGCTTCCTATCATTGAAACTCAAGCGGGTGATGTATCTGCGTTTGTACCAACCAACGTAATCTCAATTACTGATGGTCAGGTTTTCCTACAAACCCAACTGTTTAACTCAGGCCTACGCCCTGCCGTTGACCCTGGTATCTCGGTATCTCGTGTGGGTGGCGCAGCGCAGTGCAAGATCATCAAGAAACTGTCTGGTGGTATCCGTACATCATTAGCTCAATACCGCGAATTAGCCGCATTTGCTCAGTTCTCTTCTGACTTAGACGATATGACGCGCAAACAGCTTGATCATGGTGAGCGTGTAACCGAACTGATGAAGCAAAAGCAATACTCGCCGATGTCTGTCGCTGAGCAAGCAACGGTTATCTACGCAGCAGAAAAAGGCTATTTGGCTGACGTAGAGTTGAACAAGATTGCGCGTTTTGAAGAAGAATTGATTGCTTACGCGAAAGGTCAAAACCCAGAGTTGTTCGACACCATCAACGCTAATGGTGACTACAACGATGAAATTGATGGCGCTCTTGCAAAGCTTCTCGGTGACTTTGTAGCGTTGAAAGCTTGGTAAACGCTCCGGTTTGTTGGCTGGAAATCAAAACAAATTAGGAGCAGATAATGGCAAATACTAAAGAAATTCGCACCAAGATAGGCAGTGTTAGTAACACTCAGAAAATCACCAGTGCAATGGAGATGGTTGCGGCAAGTAAGATGCGTAAAGTTCAAGACAATATGACGCTAACACGTCCATATGCCGAGAACATGCGTAAAGTTATCTCTCATGTCGCATCAGGGTCGCTGGAATACCAGCACCCCTACCTTCAACAGCGTGAACCAAAACGCGTTGCTTACATCATTATTTCGTCCGATCGAGGCTTATGTGGTGGCTTGAACTCGAACTTGTTCAAGAAAGTGTTAGAAGAAATGGAGATGTGGCGTACCAAAGGCGTTGAAGTAGAAACGACCTTAATTGGTTCAAAAGCTATCTCATTTTTCCAACGCAGCGGCAATGTTATCGCGCAAACGTCAGGCCTTGGTGACGCACCTAAATTAGAAGACATTTTAGGTACGGTTAACGCGATGCTAGGGCATTACGACGACGAAAAAATCGACAGTTTGTATCTCGTGTATAACCAGTTCATCAACACCATGGTTCAAGAACCAACGACCTTGCAGTTGCTGCCCCACCCTTCAGATTCTGAGGCCGATGGAGGCGCGAAAAAAGCACGTCGTTGGGACTACATCTACGAACAAGCACCAAGAGACATCCTCTCTGAGCTGTTACATCGATACATTGAATCACAAGTGTATCAAGGCATCGTAGAGAGCATTGCCTGTGAGCAAGCAGCCCGAATGGTGGCCATGAAAGCGGCGACCGATAACGCAGGCCAACTCATCGATGATTTGCAGTTGGTATACAACAAAGCGCGACAGGCTGCCATTACCCAAGAACTGAGTGAAATAGTCTCAGGTGCTCAAGCTGTCTAAGGGCAGAAAAGAGTGGGTTAAGAATAGAATTTGAGGATTTAGAGATGAGTGTTGGAAAAATAGTTAAAGTTATCGGCGCGGTGGTAGACGTCGAGTTCAGCGGCGGCAACAGCCCACGCGTTTATGATGCATTGAAAGTGACTAGCGAGGAAGCAAGCTCGCTCGTATTAGAAGTTCAGCAACAACTGGGTGGCAGTATCGTTCGTTGTATTGCAATGGGTACGTCAGATGGCTTGCGCCGCGGCCTAACTGTTGAAAACACAGGTTCTCCGATCACCGTTCCTGTGGGCGAAGAAACCTTAGGCCGTATCATGAACGTTCTTGGCCAGCCTATCGATGAATGCGGTGAAATCGGTCAAAAAGAAAGCTACGAAATTCACCGTGAAGCACCCTCTTATGAAGAACAAGCAAACAGCACTGAACTTCTTGAGACCGGCGTTAAGGTTATTGACCTTATCTGTCCGTTCGCTAAGGGCGGTAAAATTGGTCTGTTCGGTGGTGCTGGCGTAGGTAAGACTGTCAACATGATGGAGCTTATCAACAACATCGCAAAAGCCCACTCAGGTCTCTCTGTATTTACCGGTGTTGGTGAGCGTACTCGTGAAGGTAACGACTTCTACTACGAGATGAAAGAAGCGGGTGTACTAGACAAAGTAGCCATGGTTTACGGCCAAATGAACGAGCCACCGGGAAACCGTCTACGTGTTGCACTTACAGGCCTGACTATGGCTGAGCGCTTCCGAGATGAAGGTCGTGACGTACTGCTGTTCATTGATAACATCTACCGTTATACACTTGCGGGAACAGAAGTATCAGCACTGTTAGGTCGTATGCCTTCAGCAGTAGGTTACCAACCAACACTCGCTGAAGAGATGGGTGTGCTTCAAGAGCGTATCACCTCGACTAGACAAGGCTCTATCACGTCTATCCAAGCGGTATACGTACCTGCGGATGACTTGACTGACCCATCACCAGCAACAACCTTTGCTCACTTAGATGCGACCGTTGTACTGTCCCGTAATATCGCGGCATTGGGCCTATACCCTGCAATCGACCCATTGGATTCAACCTCTCGCCAATTAGACCCACTTGTGGTTGGTCAAGAGCACTATGACATTGCACAAAAAGTCCAAACAACGCTGCAACGCTACAAAGAGCTAAAAGACATCATCGCGATTCTTGGTATGGATGAGCTGTCTACTGAAGACAAACAGACCGTATCTCGCGCTCGTAAGATTGAACGTTTCTTAACTCAGCCTTACCACGTAGCCGAAGTGTTTACCGGTCAGAAAGGTGTATTTGTACCGTTAAGCGAAACACTAAGAGGCTTTAAAGGCCTGTTAGGCGGCGAATATGACGATATCCCAGAGCAAGCATTCTTGTACTGTGGTTCTATCGACGAAGTGCTTAACAAAGCAAAATCACTCTAAGAGGCAGGTGCACCATGGCTATCGGAATTACAGATAATACATTTCAACTTAATATTGTAAGTGCGGAAGGTACGCTGTTTTCAGGTCCAGCGTATGCCCTAGCCGTTTCTGGCGCTGATGGTGAGTTGGGGATCCGCCCCGGTCACTCCCCGCTTCTCAGTAAAATAAAGCCAGGCGTGACAGTGTTTGTCACAGACCCTAAATCAGAGGGGCAAGTGCTTTATGTTTCTGGCGGGATGCTAGAAGTTCAGCCGGATGTGGTAACGGTGTTAGCCGATACTGCCTTGCACGGCCAAGATATTGACCGCGCTCGCGCAGAAGAAGCGAAATATGCAGCTCTAGAAAATATCAATAAGGGCAATGTAGACATCAACTTTGCACAAGCTCAGCTTGAACTAGCAAAAGCCGTTGCTCAGCTTCGCGCATCAGAACTGACGTCTTCTCGCACTCGACACTGAGAATAAAACTTAGATGTTTGATGCTTAGTGCTTGATGTGTAAATAGTCTACCCACTTAAAAACAGTTTAAGTGGGTAGACTACATCAGGAACCCTTCTCTCCCCTCCAATTTCCCCTCCCTTTCAACCGTCCCTAAAACATCATTTTCACCAGCGCTTACACCATTATTTCTCAGCAAAACGCGCTTGGTGCGGATCAAGTTCATGACCAAGAGGTTGTGTGAGTGAATGATATAACTCTGGCTTACGGCCACGAATCCAGCGTCTACCAGTACACATGTCTAACTCTTCTGCTTTTAGCTCTGCAATCACCATGTCGTTATCAACACTATCGGTCTCAGCAATGATTTCACCATAAGGGCTGAGGATCATCGCATTGCCTGTTCTTACTTCATCCATATCAACGCCGACACCATTACTAAACACCACAAACATACCGTTGTCGTGCGCTCTTGCAGGCAACCAACGCATTAACCACTCGCGGCCATTCTTGCCCTGCATTTCAGCACGAATCGCTTCTGGGTTTTCATCTCGGTTAAACCATAACTCTGGGTCAATACGCTTCATCGCATTCGGGCTTCGTGAATGACAACCGCCCGTTTGGTGTGGCGCAATCAATATATCTGCCCCTTTCAAAGCAGTGATCCTGACATTTTCGACCAAGTTGTTATCCCAACAAATCAAGATACCAACTTTGCAGCCATGCGGCGTATCGAACACCGTGTATTGGTCTCCACTGCTCATGTGAGAACTAACAAAGGTGTGCAGTTTTCGATGTTTCTGCACCTCGCCATTAGGCATGGCGAACACGTAGGTGTTGTATAGCTCGCCATCAGTACCCTGCTCGATCAAGCCTGCACCAACGCTCATGCCAAATTGTGTTGCCAGTGAAATGAGTTTTTGAGTCGATTCACCGCTCGGTACAGGTTCCGCTAGCACTTCAATTTCATCGCGAGACAAAGCAGACACATGCCAATAACCGGTAATGCACATCTCTGGGAAACTGACGATCTCCACGCCACTGTCCGCAGCCTTTTGAACATATTGCTCTATAACCGATAAGTTATACGCCTTATCACCTGCGTGGTGGTTAAATTGAACCGACGCTACTTTGATGTCTTTCTTCATAATTCGTCCTCAAGCTTCGCTTTATCTGATTGGTATGAACCTAGTATAAAAAATCGATTCAATTCCATATAATGAAAAATATTCTCAATTCAATGAGCATTTGGAATGGAATTTGATCTACTGAAGGCATTTTGTCAGCTGGCTAAATCGGGCAATTACCGTTTGGCGTCAGAGAAGCTCTACATCACTCAATCGGCACTCACTAAAAAGATTCAAAGACTTGAATCCAACATTGGGGCATCTCTGTTTTCTCGTGGCAGGAATGGCGCAGAGCTCACGCACGCAGGAAAAACGTTACTGGCAGAAGCCCAACGTTTGGTCCATTCAATGCAAGCGTTTGAACAACTGTCAGGCTCTGTGGTAAAAGGGACTCAGGGACATTTGAACATTGGCTTTGGCGTGTCTACTTATCATGAAGCACCCAAGCTTATTGCCGCTTATAAACAACGATACTCAGACGTTCATATCACGTTAAATGACACACCTTCCAAGCAACAAACAGATGAACTGTTAAATCATGAACTCGATATCAGCTTCAATCGGATACCAGAATCATCGGATTTAGAAAGCCTAACACTGTTCAATGATTCGCTTGTGGTCGCGATACACAAAGATCTTCTCAAGCAAGCGCCAAGCAAAAATCTCGTCGTCTCTGAGTTATCGAAATGGCCTTATCTAAAGCTTGCCCAACATCGCGGCCCCGGATTAGACAGACAGATTCAACAATATTGCCTTGCAAATAAAATCGACTTATCAAAGACGCAAGAAGCCGATGATATCCTCACCCTGCTTGCCTTGGTTTCTGCCAATATCGGCTTCACCATTGTTCCCAGCAGTGCCCAGTTCATTAGTAACACCGATGTCGAATTCATTACGTTAGAAGGTGAACACGCAACTTGGCCCGTCGGGTTAATCTGGAATGGAGAGAGTGAAAACCCACTCAGGGATAGGTTTGTAGAGTTTGTGGCCCAACAGATGGGAAACGAATCATGAGTCAAAAAAGGGTTTTCATGTTTAAGTAGAGTGACAAGACACTCTACCCATGAAAACCTGCTTCTGCCGTTAACTATAAAGATTCAGGCAGACTTGCTTCAAACCAGTTACGAATATGACGCGCAACAACCTTAGGCTGTTCCATTGTCGATAGATGACCACAATCAGGAATGACATGAAGCGATACCTGTTTAATGTGTTTTGCCATTAACAGATGATTATCGATTGGGCATAACAGGTCGTCTTTACCAGTAATGATCAACGTAGGAACCTGAATATCGGCCAGTAGTGGTCTAGCATCAGGACGAGTCGCTAGTGCTTGAGCATGTGCTTCAAATCGTTCAACGCCGATGTTAGTCGCCATTTGAGTGATTCTTTGAGTAAGCGCTTGGTTCACTAGCTGATTAGGGTGAATGAGCACTGGCATCAAAATATCAGGTGTTATCGATTCAAACTCCCCAGCTTTTGCTTTATCTACCAAAGCATTTCTTTTTTCAGAAACCTCCGTTTTTTCATCGGTGGCATTAGTATCCATTAAGATCAAGCCTTTCACCCGTTCAGGTGCTTGTCTAAACACTTCAAACGCTAGAATTCCCCCCATGGATAAACCACCGAGAACGAAACTTTCAGGGGCATTTTCTAAGACCTTACTTGCCAAAGCTTGCATGGATGTTTGCGTTCCTAAGTCACAAGTAAAAGGAGCCACCCAGTCGGGCAGCTCTTTATTGACGTCTTGGAACAACGTTTCATCACACAACAAACCAGGTAGCCATAACAGTGGTACTTCTGGTTTCATCATTCGTTATCCTACAAAGCTTGTGGCTGGTCAGAACCAAGAACGACGTAAGTAAAGCTAGTCCCTCGTAGGTTTTCAAGGCTGTATGACGCGCCGTCAGGAACGCTGAATACATCACCTGTGGTCAGGACGACTTGTGCTTGCTCGCCGTCTTGAACGATGTTTAGCAAGGTGTCACCTTCAAAGTTAATCAGCACCTGCTTCTCACTGCGTTTATGTACTGGGATGCTCGCACCTTCAGTCAGTTCATAAGCCATGATACTAACGTCATCTACGCTTTTCACTTGGAAGTCATAACCAGATGATGGGTGTCCTGTTAACGCAAACTGCTTAACGCCAGGCTTGTCAAAATCACCCGATACCTCTCGATAATCCTTTTTCAGCGCAACAAATGGCATCATCTGTTCAGCTGTGTAGGTATCAAATTGATCAAGTTCATCTGCCGTTAGCAGTGGCATCAGATCAGAGTCATTTGGAACCGCATCACCGTCAATGGTATCAACCAGTGTGCCGTCTGCTTTCAGGTATAAACCGTAACCTTGGCTATCGGTAATCACACTCGGGTGCCAAACCACGCCACCACCGGAATTATCACCACCTAACACAGAATACATAAAGCCGTAATCGCGCCCTACCACCTCAAAACCTCTGAAAAGGTTAGTAGGAATAGAGATAACATCACCATGTGACAACACAGCTTCATTTTCACCTTCATTGCCCCAATAAAATCTGAATTGACCTTTGAAGACAACGAACAGTTCTGCAGTATGGTGTGAATGCAGAGAGTTCTTGATACCCGGAGGCTGACCAGCTGCACCGATGTTAAAACCAGCCGTTTCACGAATATGAACATGCTGACGGCTGCTTTCCGCGACTCCTGCCCCAATAATGCAGAAGTTATCTTTTAGATCGCTGCCTGGAGTACGCGCATCGATGAATGCACTAGTACCAGGAATCAGTTCCATGTAGCGGACTAAATTGTTATTAATTTTATGTTGTAGGGTCATTCTAAATTCCTTTTTACCTAACCTACGCTCTAGTTAATTCCCCCCAAAGCGCTGATGTTAGGTGCGTAAGCCACGAACCGCAGCTTTACATTAATTACCTAACGGCCTGCCACCATCGACTGCAATGGTGTTACCGGTTGAAAATGTCAGTAGTTCTGCTGCTGCATAAACGGCATTCGCAACCTCGAGATCACTCGCCAATCGTTTTAGCGGTGTTGATTGCTCTTGCGCGTTACGCCACTCATCATCGAGACCTTTGACAAATTCGGTGTCCACTAGGCCTGGAGCCACTGCAAGCACTCGAATATCGGGAGATAAAGCACGCGCTAAAGATCGCGTCATATTCTCAACTGCAGACTTACTCGCGCAGTAAGCCACGTTACTGCCCATTGCCGTTTGTGCCGCAATTGAAGTGATGTTCACCACGCAACCTTTAGCGCTCCGTAGTAAAGGTTCGAATGAACGTACCATTGCGAATGGAGCTCGCACGTTTACACGGAAGATTTTATCTATCAGCTCATCATTGAGTGACTCTAAATCACTGTGCGCGACAAACTTGGTCATGCCAGCACAGTTCACTAACAAGTCTAAAGAAGTTGACGACTCTTTAACTTGTGCCGCTAACGCACCAATTGCAGAACTGTCTTCAACGTTCAGCTGATACATAGCGTGGCCTGAGCCTTCCAAGGTATCTAAGATCGTTTGAGCTGCGCTTTCATTGCTGTTATAGGTAAACACAACATGGTAGCCAGATTGCGCTAGCTTGTGACATATGGCGGCACCAATGCCGCCACTGCCGCCTGTAACTAAGGCGAGTTTCGTCATGTTATGCCTCTACCAATTTTTCTTTGTAACGACGAACACGGATATCGGCTTGCTCTTTATGGCCAGCGAAACCTTCTAATGCACATAAGCGAGAGCAGTATTCACCGACTTTCAATGACGCTGATTCCGTTACACGCTGGTAAGTACACGTTTTAATGAATTTACCGACCCAAAGACCGCCCGTGTAACGTGCTGCTTTATTCGTTGGTAATGTGTGGTTAGTACCGATACATTTATCACCGTAAGAAACATTAGTCTCACGACCTAAGAACAACGCACCGTAGTTCGTCATGTTGTCTAAGAAGTACTTAGGATCTTTTGTCATAACTTGTACGTGCTCAGAGGCAAGATCATCGGCCACTTCAACCATCTCTTCATAGCTGTCACACAGGATAACTTGTCCGTAATTTTCCCAAGCCTTACCTGCAATTTCAGCAGTAGGAAGAATAGTCAGCTGACGCTCAACTTCTTTTACCGTCTCTTCTGCAAATGTTTCACTGTTCGTCAAAAGAACAGCTGGAGAGTTATAACCGTGCTCAGCCTGACCCAATAGATCCGCTGCGGCTAATTCAGGGTCACAACCTTCTTCATCAGCAATAACCAATGTTTCTGTTGGACCAGCAAACAAATCGATACCAACACGACCGAACAGTTGGCGTTTTGCTTCTGCAACAAAAGCATTACCTGGACCAACAATCATATCGACAGGGGCAATCGTCTCGGTACCAAGAGCCATCGCCCCAACCGCTTGAACGCCACCGAAGCAGTAAATTTCGTCTGCACCCGCCATCGCCATAGCGGCAACAATCGCTACATTTGGTTGACCATTAAAAGGAGGTGCGCAAGCAATAACGCGTTTCACACCAGCGACTTTTGCAGTAAGAACACTCATGTGCGCAGAGGCTACCAATGGGTATTTACCACCTGGGATGTAACAACCAACACTGTTTACCGGAACATTTTTGTGTCCTAGTACGACACCTGGCATCGTTTCAACTTCAACATCGTGCATTGAGTCACGTTGGATCTGTGCAAAATTACGTACTTGTGTTTGTGCGAATTCAATATCGTGCTTAGTTGATTCATCCAATGCGTCCACACATGCCTGAATTTGCTCATCGGTTAAACGAAACTGCTCAGGAGACCAGTTATCAAATTTCTCTGAAAGTTCACGAACTGCACTGTCACCTTTCTTTTCGATGTCAGAAAGAATGTTCTCAACCGTTTGACGTACTTGCGCGTTGTTTGATGCTGATGCTTCTTCAGTGATGCCGTGTTTTAGAATGCGAGCCATGCGTAATTCTCCTTGTGGCGTGTGCCGAGTTTTTGTTAATTGCTATTAATTTCAGAGGTTATTTTTTGTTTTTGTATACTTTTGGATACGAATGCAAAATAAACATAAACATTTTTTTAACACTTGGCAAATTACTATTTAACATGAGCTAATAATTACTAAGTAACTGTTTTAATAAATTAAAACCATAAAAATAGACTAAATCACGACATGGCACGTTTGAAAAACAATCAATTAATGCCATATTGATCACATTGTTTTTACTCTTTTTTTACAACAACACATGTTAAGTTTTGCATACCTTTGCAATGAAGAGTAAAACAAATGGATAACTTCAAAGACATACTGAAAAACACAGACCGACTCGGAACGTTCGTCAAAACACCCCATCCGCACATCATTGAGGTGCTTGCATTAGCTGAGCTGCCTTTCGTTGTTTTGGATGCTGAGCACGCACCGTTTGATCGTTCATCATTGGATAGCTGTATTCTTGCCGCTCGAGCCAATCAACTGCCCTGCATAGTTCGAGTTCAAGATAGCCAGCCATCAACCTTATTGAACGCTTTAGATTGTGGTGCGACGGGCATTCAAATCCCTCACGTGTGCAGTGCTGAACAAGCTGAAAAGTTAGTAAAGATGTCTCATTACGGGGAAGGAGGACGCGGCTATGCTGGTTCGAGTCGCGCTGCAAAATACGCAACCAAACCAATGGCTAACCACCTAAAAGACAGTAAGATCAACACAATGGTGATCGCCCAAATTGAAGACCCAGAAGGCGTAATCAATGCCGATACCATTGCAGCTGTTGACGGTATCGATGCCCTGTTCATCGGCCAAGTAGACTTAGCCGTATCTTATGGCGCTGAGAGCGTAAATGACGAATGTGTTCGAGAAGCGAGCATAAAAATAATCAAAGCAGGTCAACAAGTTAACAAACCTGTAGGTATGTTTGTTGCGAATGCTCAAACGGCTCGCAATTGGAAAGAGCTCGGAGTCAGTTTCTTTTGTGTGGGCTCTGAACACAAAATGATCATTGATGGCTTTCGAAATGAGCAAAGCGTCATGAATTCATAAATTTTCGTTGTGATTTCAAATGTTACACGTATTGTAATTATCAAACCGAGCTCATTTAGTATCGTGCTGCGCTTGGATTTATCGCGATATAAGGAGATTCCCCATAAAAGCGAAAGTTACCTCTATTGACGTCGCCAAAATGCTCGGCGTTTCTCAATCTACCGTTTCTAGGGCATTTAGCCCAACCGCCAGTATTAGCGAAAAGAAACGCAAAATGGTTATGGATGCTGCAACCAAACTTGGTTACACACCAAATGCCATCGCTCGTGGGCTCATTTCCAATCGCTCAGGACTGGTCGCAATCGCACTTGATAGCGAGTCGAACCCAATGTACGACTTGCAATCGCGTGCACTTGCAATGGAAATTCAAAAGCGCGGCGGTCAAGTTGTACTTTGCCCTATCGACAAAGACGACTTAGATCTCGCCATCTCACGGGCGATTGAATACCAAGTTGATGGTTTGATCATCGCCACCAGCCGACTGACTTCACGTGCGTTTGCACAATGTGAGAAGTTCGGCGTTCACTTGAGCCTAATTAACCGATATACCGAAGGCATCAATGCGAACAGCGCTGGCTTAGATAACCAAAAAGCAGGCATGCAAGCTGCAGACTACTTACTTGATAAAGACTATAAACAATTAGCTTACGTGAGTGGCGATGCCGGATCGATGACCAGTGACAAACGTTGGTTAGGTTTTGCTGAAACCGTGAAATCACGTGAGGCAGCTTCACCTATCTTCATCAATTCCAAGTACAGTTTTGAAGCAGGATTAGAAGCGGCCAAAGAGTTGATAGAACACACGTCAAAACCTGACGCAGTCTTCTGTGCCAATGATATCCTCGCGATGGGCGTCATGGATGGCCTAAGACAATTAGGCTTTAGTATTCCTGGGGACTTTGCTGTTATGGGTGTCGACGATATACCAATGGCATCATGGCCTAGCTATGATCTCACCACCATCGCGCAACCAATCGACAAAATTGTTCAGAGTGCCGTTGAAGACTTAATGCAACGTATCAATGAAAATACGGACGCGGAAGGTACATACCTATTGGAACCTGGCATCATTATCGAACGCGGTAGTACATCATAACGTTCGTAAAGGGTTTAGCGGGCATTGCCTAAACTTACCTTCTTAAATTTGATGTTCTCTTCATCAATAAAGCCAAATAAATTAAAGTAAAAGCCCTAATCTAACATTAGGGCTTCTTTCTGTGACCTCGCCTAAAATTTCGTCGATTAGAATTAACTTCTTTATCACTTTTACGGATTTGTTATTGACTTGTTAGTTGTGTGTTTATATTTTGGATTCGTATGCAAAATAAGGATATGAAGTGCGGAATAAAAACCCACTGACCAACATGACTCTAATGAATGCACATAAAAAGTCATGTGATGAACAAGGAAGAACAATGAAACGCGCAATCTTTACCTCGATTACTGCCCTCGGCTTAACCCTATCTAGTATGAATACGTTTGCAAGCAACGTAATTAGACTTGCTCACGATAGTCAAGAAACATCACCAGTGCATAAGGCTATGTTGCACTTTGAAAAAGAGCTTGAAGCTCGCTCGAATGGCGAACTTGAAGTGGAAATTTACCCAGCTCGACAACTCGGTGACGTTCGTGAAACGACAGAACTCGTACAACAAGGCAACTTACAGATGACTTTTGGGGCATCAGTACTGCTTTCACCTTACGTGCCTGAGTTTAATGTGCTTGATGTGTTCTATCTGTTTGAAGATGAAGCACAAGCACACAAAGCATTAGACAGTGACAAGATCGGCAAACCACTGCTTACTTCAATGGAGTCAAAAGGGTTCCACGGTTTAGGTTTCATGGAAGTCGGTTTTCGTAGCATCACAAACAACAAGCAACCTATAGAAAGTATTGAAGATCTTAACAGCTTAAAGATTCGTTCAGCGTCAAACCCTACCCAAATCAGTGCATGGAAATCCGTGGGCACAGCGCCTACTCCACTCTCTTGGGGTGAGATCTTTACTTCACTGCAACAAGGCTTAATCAATTCGCAAGAGAGTGCGGTTTACTCTATCTACGCGGAACGTTTTTACGAAGCACAAGAGTACCTATCGCTCACTAACCATATCTACACCAACTACGTGTTGTTCATGAATAAAGAGTTCTGGGACTCTCTACCAAGTGACCAGCAAGCGCTAATCAACGAAGTCAGCCAAGAAACAATTGCTAAGCAACGTGAACTGGCCGCTAAGCAAAATCAAGAAATCATTAAAGAACTGGAAGCCAAAGGCATGACAGTGAATGTGGTACCTACTGACGTTCGTGCTCAGATGAAAGAAAAAATGAATGCCGCTGTGTACCAAGAACTACGCAGCAAAACAGGTGAAGAGCTATTCGACAGCGTGATTACCGAGATAGAACATCTATAAAATCACGCGCGTCTCGCATCATCTATTACCTGTCACCGACAATTAACGTTTAACGATCTGCGAATCGTTAGCTCAGGCCTTAAAGGGCATTCTATAAACGAATGACCTTTGGCCTGAAAGTCGTGTATTCATTGGCATCAAATGCCCTTTTTAACATCTCTCAGGAGTAACGTATGAAATGGTTTCGACTGTTCGACCGATATTTCGAACCGACACTTATCGTGTTCTCTATTTCGTTAATGACTGCTTTATTATGCTTACAGATTACATTGCGCCTATTCGATGCCTCAATTGCATGGGCAGAAGAACTCGCTCGTTATCTTTTTGTTTGGGCAATGTATTTGAGCATCAGCTACTGCATTCGCGATGACCGACATATTCGCATTCGTCTGTTCATCGACAAACTACCGGGTAACTTAACCCACTACAGCTTGATCCTTTCTGACCTTATTTACCTAGCTTTCAGTTGCACGATCGCTTGGTTTGGTTTCAAGGTTATTGGCCGAAGCTTAAAGTTGGGCCAGATAGCGCCAGCAATGGAAATCCCTATTGCATGCTTGTACGCTTCGGTTCTTGTATGTGCCGTCTTGAGCTCAATTCGCTTGGTGGTCAGCATCAACAAGCGTATTTCAGTCATCGCTTACTCACCAAAACCCGTTCGACTCACTCAACATCGTTACCGTCACTTGAAAGCAAAACATCGCACTTCTAACCGTTTGTTGGAGCTAAGCTTATGACCTCTGCTTTATTATTTGGCAGTTTCGGCTTACTGCTTCTAATTGGCGTACCCGTTGGTATCGCACTCGCTGGTGCCAGCATGCTCGCTATATTGAGCCTCCCATTTTTAAACGTTGAGTTCTTAGTTCAAGGCTTGGTCACAGGGTTAGATTCATTCCCTCTTCTTGCTGTCGTGTTATTCACGCTTGCTGGTAACTTAATGAGCCAAGGAGGCATATCTAAACGCCTTCTTCATGTAGCTGAAGTCTTCTTTGGTCACTTCACCGGTGGTTTGGGTCTTGTCGCGATCGTAGCATGTATGTTCTTCGCTTCGATTTCTGGTACGGGGTCTGCAACCGTTGCCGCCATTGGTTTAACCATGATTCCATCTATGGTCAAAAAAGGCTATGACCGCAGTTTTGCTGGCGCACTGATTGCCTCCTCGGGTGGCATTGGGGTGATTATCCCGCCGTCTGTCGTGATGATCGTATACGCAATCACCGCCGAAGTGTCCGTCACCAAAATGTTCATGGCAGGTATCGTGCCCGGGCTTGTGGTTGGTTTAGTGCTGATCGGTTACTGTTTGATCGTGTCCAAAATTCGTGGCTACAAAGGCAATGATAGAAAAGCGACATGGCCGGAACGCCTCACGGCATTAAAAGAAGCGATATGGGCGATGCTACTGCCCGTCATCATTCTTGGTGGTATCTATTCAGGCATCTTCACCCCTACGGAGTCCGCAGCGATTGGTGTTTTGTATGGCTTGTTCTTCGGCATGTTCGTCTACAAAGAACTCGATTATAAAAAGGTCGTGAAGATCATTTTAGAATCTTCCTTGTTAGTCGGTGCTGTACTTGTGATTGTGGGCGCTTCGGTCACTTTTGGTCGAATATTAACGCTTGAACGCCTACCGACTGAAATAGCGCAGTTCATCCTGTCGATTACAGACAATAAGTTACTGATCTTGCTGTGTATCACTGCATTGCTATTGATTGTCGGCACTTTCATGGAAACACTCGCTGCGATTGTCATCTTGACTCCAATCCTATTGCCTATCGTGACAGCATTAGGAATGGACCCAATTCACTTTGGTATCGTCATGATAGTGAATTTAGCCATCGGCTTTGTGACCCCTCCACTCGGAGCTAACCTCTTTATGGCGAGTCAAGTCGGTAATGTCCCCATTGAATCCTTATCCCGAGCAATAATAGGTTGGATTGGTGCCCTACTCGTGGCTTTGATGCTCATCACCTTTATTCCGGCACTGTCTCTCACCTTGCCGAATATCTTGGGTTAACACAGAGTAAAGTTAACAATCTGTATAAACATAAAGTGGGCCAATCGGCTCACTTTTCATTTACACCCAACCAATGCATACCTATCCAAAACATCCACCAAGCCCTTATTCGTTCAAGCTTTGAGCAATGTCAACTGGTTATTATCTAATCAAGACGACCAAATAGTCTTAACATGACCCCTCACACAGTATTGATATGAAGATGTATTAATTGTTAATTATATGTTGCTGTTTGGCTCTTTTTTGCCAAAATGGATTCGTATGCAAAACACAATTCAAACATGGATGGAGTAAATCATGGCATCAGTTTCACTCAAGAACATTAAGAAATACTGGGACAACTTCACCGCCATTAATGACTTGTCATTGGAAATCAAAGACAAAGAGTTTCTGGTTTTACTAGGCCCTTCAGGTTGCGGTAAAACAACAACGATGCGAATGATCGCTGGTCTTGATACGCCAAGCGAAGGTGAAGTTTACATTGATGGTGAATACGTCAACGACACTCATCCTAGAGATCGTGATATTGCGATGGTGTTTCAAAGCTACGGCCTTTACCCACAAAAGACCGTATACGGAAACATAGCCTTCCCTCTTGAGATGCAACGCGTACCAAAAGACGAGCTGCATGATCGTGTTATGCGCGCAGCCAAGCGTGTTGAGCTAGAACACCTACTTGACCGTAAACCTGCAACCCTTTCTGGTGGTCAACGTCAACGTGTTGCGCTAGCTCGTGCCATTGTTCGTGAGCCTCGTATGTTCTTGATGGACGAACCCCTATCCAACCTAGATGCAAAATTACGTGTTTCAATGCGTGCATTGTTGAAAAACTTACACCACGAATTTCAGCGCACCACGGTTTACGTAACTCATGACCAAATTGAAGCGATGACGCTTGCTGACCGTGTTGCGGTACTTTACCAAGGCAAAATTCAGCAACTGGATACACCTAAAGAGATCTACAACAACCCAGCAAGTTTGTTCGTAGCGAGCTTTATTGGATCTCCGGGTATGAACTTCATTAAAGGCAGCCTTTCTGCGGGTATATTCTCGGGCGTTAGCTGTTCAGTTGAAGGGTTTAATAACTCAGACAATGTAGCCGTGACATTAGGTGTACGCCCGGAAGATGTGGCCTTGTGTCCCGTTGATGAAAGTAATCTTTATGGTGACGTTTATTCCGTTGAGATGACTGGAGAATGCACGCTGATTACCGTTCAGGTTGATGAGCACTACGTTATTTGTCGCACAGACAAGCATTGTTCGGTTGGAATGGGCGATCGCGTGGGCTTTAAGTTCAACCTTGATCATACCTACCTATTCGATACTGAATCTGAACAACGCATTTATCGCGAACAAGCAACCAGTTGTATCCAGGCAGCTTAGCCGCTTAGATCAGCAATGCCGTCGTGGACATGCAATAAAGTCATGAACATGCAAATACAAGCGTGAACATGCAAAGCCAGTCCGCTTCGACACCATCCTCACGATGGTTATGACCTACATAAATTACGTAGTAAAGGATTACCAAAGATGAAAAGAACATTATCGTTACTCGCCATATGTACTGGCGCTATCTTATCGGCACCAAGCTATGCCGCTTGTGACCTTGGCGACCTAGAAGCGGAAGGAAAAATTTCCCTACTATCTAACAGTTACCCGGTTCTGAAACACTTCTCAGATAAGATGAAAGAGTGCGAAACCTCTAAGTTAGAAATCAAAAACAAGCTGGTTGGTGGCAGTGCCGTTCAAGAGCAAGCACGAATCGTACTTTCAAGCCGTCGTGGTAATTCCCCTTACGATGTTATTCAAGTATCGGCTCAGAGCTACCATGAATTCTTACTAAAAGAACAGATCCAGCCAATCACAGATCTAGTGGAAAAATATTGGGATGAGTACAACCTCGCAGACATCCCACCAAGCATCTGGGATCTCGCAAGACACGATGGTGAAATCTACGCGCTGCCAATCCAGTTGAACATGCAAGAGTTCTTTTATCGCCAAGATTTGTTTGACCAACATAACTTAGAAGTGCCGCATACCTATCAAGAAGTGGTCACAACTGGCCAAGCTCTGCAAGAAGCTGGCATTGACTACCCTCTTTCTCAAGCTATGGGGAAAGGTTGGAACCTAGCGACTGAATTCACCAACATCTACTTGTCTTTAGGCGGTCAGTATTTTGATGAAGACGGTAAGCCTCTATTTGATGGCGAAAAAGGCGTAGAAGCAGCGAACATTCTTAAGTCATTGCTACCGTTAATGTCTCCAAATGCTCTGTCTCTTTCGAATGATCTAGTAATGGTGAACTTCCAACAAGACAAAGCGGCAATGGGTAACGTATGGGCAACACGTGCATCAGAGATGGACAACGACCAAGTATCTAAAGTGGTTGGTAAAGTGAACTACTCTATGGCACCAACGGCTAATAAGAACACCACCATACCTGCTACAAGTATATTCTGGGATGGGTACGTATTCCCGCATCGTTTGAATTCAGACCGCGAACTAGTATTCAAGATCATGATGGAGTCGATGAGCAAAGAAAACATGAAAGAAGGGGCTGAACTGGCTTTCTTGTCTCGTCAATCAGCAAACCAAGTTGAAGGTGAGCAATATCGTTATTTGGGTGCGCTTGCAGAGATGATCGAGCGTGGCGCGAAGCCTTTCCCTAGTGAGGGTTACTACGGTTTAGCGCACACTGAGATCGGCAACAAGCTACCTGACGCACTGCGCGGTAGAACCAGCATCGAAGTCGCACTGAACGAAGCAGCAGAAGGCTATTACAAAGAAGCACGAGCACAAGGTTACATTGACTAAGGAGCAGTCATGAATTTACGTAATTTTCTCGGTTTTTCAGGCCCGTCTATCGCTTCAATGATACTGCTAATGGCGGCACCATTGGTGATGACTCTGTACCTGTCTTTGAACCGATTCAACTTTAAAGGCGAACTTCGCTATGTAGGTTTCGAAAACTACTTCGATATCCTTCAAGACGATGCGTTCTGGTCAGCCTTTGAGTTCACATTAATCTACACAGTTTGTGTTGTGTTAAGTGTGTTAGTGCTGGGGTTCATTGTCGCTCTAGCGTTAAACAAGCTCAGCCAAAAGATCCGCGGATTCTTTATGGCCGCAACGCTTTTACCATTCGTGGTAACCCCTGTTGTTGGCACTTTGATCTTCTCGTGGTTATTCCAAGACTTTGGTTACATCACTTATCTATTAAACCTAGTTGGAATCCAAGTGTATTGGTTCAGCGATGTGTTTGAGTCTCGCGCTTTAATCATCCTCTACGGTATCTGGCAAGTAACGCCGTTCGCTGCGATTGTGTTCTTTGCTGGCTTACAAGCAATACCACAAGACACATTGGAATCGTCTGTTCTGGATGGTGCACACCAGTGGGATCAAATTAAGCATGTTGTGATACCGGCTCTACAACCACTCATTCTGTTTATTTCGATGATTTGTATCATGGATGCTTACCGCTTGTTTGACTCAGTTGCGGTAATGACGGGGGGTCTAAATGCGACAGAGACTCTTATGTACTACAACTACCGCGTTGGCATTGTGCAAGACGCTGTAGCGAAAGGCAGCGCCGTTTCAGTACTAACTATGCTGGGCATATTTGTATTACTGATCCCTTTCTTATACCTGACTTACAAAGAGCAAAAAGGAATTCGCACATGAACCCAAGTAACCTAAATATTCAAAAGATAATGGTGTATGGAATCATGGGCTTGTGGGTTCTGTTTTGTGCCTTTCCATTTTTCTGGACCATTATGACGTCCATTAAAACACCGGTCGATGCGTTTTCTAATCCACCAGTTTGGGTATTCGAGCCCACCGCAATGAACTATGCAAACTTATGGCTAGAGTTTGGATTCAGTGAATTCTTGATTAACTCCGTCATCGTTACGCTTGGTGTAGTGGTGATTTCACTGAGCATTGGTTGTTTTGCGGGTTACGCGTTGGCTCGCTACCCAGGTAAGTTGGGTTTTTGGTTACTAATGCTAGCGTTAGTTTTCCGTTCACTGCCTCATACCGTGTTCTTAATCCCCTACTACGAGTTTACCCGTATGGTTGGGCTTTACGATACACACATCGTGTTAATCCTTGTACTGGTTGCGATTAACCAACCTTTCACTATCTGGATGATGCGTTCGTTCTTCATGAACATTCCTAAAGAGCTTGAAGAGTCGGCAATGATGGATGGGTGTAATCAATTCCAAGCCTTTGCCAAAGCGATCGTTCCTGTGATGTGGCCGGGCATTATCACTACAGGCTTGTTCACTTTCTTATTAGCGTACAACGAATTCTTAATTCCACTGACATTAACCGCAACAAACGCAGCAACGATGCCAGTTGCGATATCGCAGTTTGGTGCAGATGACATTAAATACTGGTCTATGACCGCTGCAGGTGCAGTTTCAATCACATTACCGATCGTCGCGCTGATCATTTTCTTCCAGAAAAAGATCGTATCAGGCTTGGTTGCCGGCGCAGTTAAAGGATAAAAGGAGATTACTAATGACACACACATGTGAACATCCAACAGATCAAGATACTGCACCCGTATCACCTCGCCCTGAGCAAGGAGCGCTAACTAATGATAACGACCTGACCAAAACCGATGAAACTCTACATGTGATCGATTCAATGGTCGATGGGCTCAACGACCACGACATCGACAACATGGGACGCTTTTTTGCTGAAAGCTTCCGTTGGATGGGTAACGCAGGCTGCGGCTTCAAAGACAACCTACAAGAGTTCCAAGAAAACTGGCAGCGCCCTTTCCAAGCCGCGTTTTCAGACAAGGTTTGTATTGATGAGGCTCGCCTAACCCAAGGTGAATGGTGTGCAGCGTTTGGCCGCCAAGAGGCGATTCATTCTGGTCCATTTATGGGAATTGAAGCAACCGGTAAGAAAGTGATTATCCGCTACATGGATTTCTGGAAAGTAGTCGACGGCAAGATAGTAGACAATTATGTAATGGTCGATTTCCCTGCCGTTATGGCTCAATTAGGTGTCGATGCTTTTTCTGGTCAGGGTTGGGAAAACAAAGACTCCAAAAACAACCCTCTTTACCAAGAACGTTAGAGGTGGTTGATGTCCAATTTTGACAATAAAGAGCGCATTCGTGCGCTCAATAATGCTATGTATGACTTTGAGCTCACAGCCGTTGAAAGCGAGCTGGATGAGTTAATCAGTGATACAGCAACATTGCAATATGGCTATCCATTCGAACAACTTGCCAATAAACAATCGTTGATATCTGATCTTTATCAACCCTTGCTGCATGCGATACCTGATCTAGAAAAGCGCACCTACATATCCATGGGTGGCGAGGCAAACGGGCAACATTGGGTAGGTTGTGCTGGCTATTACACGGGTCGCTTTCTGGAACCTTGGCTTGATATCCCGCCTACTGGGCATCAAGTCTCTATGCGCTTTCATGAGTTCTATCGATTTGAATGCGGCAAAGTGGTCGAAGTTCAAGCACTGTGGGACATCCCTGAGCTAATGATGCAGGCAAAAGCGTGGCCGATGACACCAAGCCTTGGTAGAGAATGGCACCCGCCGGCTCCTGCAACATTGGATGGCATCGTAGGACGGACAAATGCAACACAGGCAGATACAAGCTTAACCATAGTGTCAGAAATGCTGAACGGCTTATCAAAGCACGCCCAAGGCGGTGTGGAAGCCATGAACCTCGACGCTTTCTGGCACCCTAAAATGAGTTGGTACGGGCCTTCTGGTATCGGAACCGGCCGGGGAATCTCTGGGTTTAGAAATTGGCATCAAATACCATTTTTAAATGCCCTGCCCGACCGCCGAACCAAAGAAGGTAATGGATACTTGTTTGCTGACAACAACTACGTTGCCTTTACTGCATGGCCAGGAATGGAGATGACGGTATCAGGCAGTGGTTGGCTTGGTATCGCGCCATCTAATCAAAACATCACGATGCGAAGCCTCGACTTCTGGCGAGTTGAAGGTGACAAAATTCGAGAAAACTGGGTGTTGGTCGATCTGCTCGACGTCTACCACCAGCTCCGCGTGGATGTTTTTGCGAGAATGAAAGAACTCAACAAAGCGCGCTATCATCAGTTTGAGCATTAAACACATAATTAAACGAGTGAGTCAGGCTTTAGCTTAGGCTCGCCACGAGAAAGTAACATCAAGGATAGAACAATGACTATGACTGGATTTGCCTCAAAGTGGCAAAATTTCCCCGATTACATATTAGGCATTACCAAAGAGATCTGGGAAGATCGTGGCTTACACACCCTGCATGACTATTACTCTGAAGATATCGTAGTAAGAACCCCTCAAGGCATCGCTGTCGGCAACAAAGACGTGATAAACGCGACTTTGGCAGTGCTTGCTCAATATCCAGACCGAACCCTGTTTGGCGAAGATGTGATTTGGAGCGGTTCGCCAGAACAAGGCATGCTGTCGTCACACCGTATTATTTCGACAGCAACCGACAAAGAAACCGGCACCAAGCTTAAATTTAGAATCATTGCTGACTGTCACGCCATTAATAACCAAATCAACGATGAATGGCTCATCCGAGATCAAGGTTCAATCGCAAGACAACTCGGTTATACACCAAAGGCTTACACGCAACATTTGATCGACCAAAGCGGTGGAATCGACAAGTGCCAACCGGTATTCACCCCTGCATGCGACCAACAAGGTCCTTACTTAGGCGTTGGTAATGACAACCTATGGGGGCGCAAGTACGAAGAAATCTTACGCGCCATAATGAACGCTCAACTGAGTGTGATTCCCCAAGAATACGATCGTGCTTGTATTGGAGAATATGCAGGCGGCCAATCTGCCCTATCCCACTCTGAAATCGATCACTTTTGGGTTCAGTTGCGTTCTTCTTTCCCAAATGCAGAGTTTAAGATTCACCATCGTATTGGACTTGAAGACGACATGATGTCTCCACGTGCAGCCATCCGATGGTCGTTGCAAGGTAAACACGAAGGTTATGGTGCGTTTGGTCAGCCGACTGGAGCCGAGGTTTACATCATGGGAGCGTGTCATGCAGAGTTCGGCCCTTGGGGGCTGCGCCGCGAATATGTGCTTTACGACGAACTGGCTATTTGGAAACAAATTATCCAACACACTGGGTAGAATGGAATAACAACGCTTTTGGTAAGATAACGGCTTAACTATAACGCTTGACCGATAAATCTCAGCGACAAAAAAGGCTCACTAGATAGTGAGCCTTTTTATGTCTATTCAACGCAAAACCGAGGTTTAACGTTGCTTCAGTCTTAAAAGAACAACGTTAGAAGAATTCAATCGAGTTACGGCCGCTTTTGTCGTCACGTGTTGGCTTCGGCGTATCCGCTTTCTTTTTCGGTTTGTTTTCTTTCTTCTTCTCTTTTTTCTCTTTCTTTGGTTCAGCCGTTGCGCTTAGCATTTCTGCTTTGCTTTTCTTAGATTCTTTCTTCTTAGAATCCTTTTTAGACTGACCTTTCTTCGCCTTGTTATCTTTTTTAGGCGCTTCTTTCTTTTTCGGCTTTTCTGACTCTTCTTGTACTGGCTGATCACACACCACTACATAGTATTCTTGGTTGAATTCAAAGAAGTCGCCATCGTACATTTTACGACGCTTGCGCGTTTCCAGCTCACCATTTACCGCTACGTAGCCTTCAGAGATGATGTGCTTAGCTTCACCGCCACCACTCACTAGGTTAGCAATTTTAAACACTTTGTAGAGCTCGATTGGCTGTGATGAAACATCAATACCAATTGCTTCAATTTCAATCTCTTCGCCTTCTTCGCCCAGCTCTTGGCCTTCGTAATCAGCGTCTTCGTAATGTTCTTGGTCCATGGTGACCTCTACCTAAATATGTACTTCTGGAATATTGGGCGCAGTGTAATCTTAAAACAACAAAATGACCATGTTGAATTTATAGCTCAAGCCGAGGAAACGACAAGGCAAAACAAGCACCATCCAAGTAACTTTCACCAACAGTGACATGTGCTTGGTGACGGTCACACACCTGTTTAACAATAGCTAACCCTAAACCATGGCCCGTTTTCCCCTTGTTCCTCGCTGCATTAGCGCTGTAAAAAGGATCAAACAAAAAAGGCCAATGCTCCGCTTCAACGCCTTTGCCGTCATCATGAACCTCAATAACAAATTCATTATCGGTATACCATAACTCAATAACGATCTTAGTATCAGCAAACTTAAACGCATTCCTTACGATGTTATCCACCGCCCTATTGAATAATTTTAGATCGACATAAAAAGAGGCTGGAATTTTTAATGGCACCTTAATGAGATCGAGGGTTGTCTCTTTCTCCCAGATACTAAAACGCTCGTTTAGCCATTCATTAGCATCAATAGGTTGCTTAAGTAACTCAAAACCTCCCCTTTCCAAGCGGGCGTAATACAACAACTCATCGACCATATCTTCCATTTCTTCAGTATCCGCAAGAATACGAGCTATAGCCTTAGACTGCTGCTTCGTTGGCTCCAAATCACTCAACAACTCAGCTTGCCATTGAATCCGGAATATAGGGGTTCTTAGTTCATGTGCTACCGCGTTGGTCAAAGACTTATTACTATTGATTAAATCTCTTATCTTGTCTGCCATGACATTAAAGCTGCGGTTCAACGTCCCCAATTTTATGCTGTTCTTCTCAGATGCTCGCTCTAATAGTTCACCATGAGAAAAAGCCACTGTCGCCATTTCAAGGTTGTTTAATCGGCGCTTTATTCTCCAAACTAAAAACAGGCCACTAAACGCAAAACCAGTTATGGCAAAAACCCAAATAAGCCGGTTTTCAAACTTGATTTGCTTCCTCAGATAAGAATCTTTGTTCTTAGATAACTCATATAACTCATCACTTCCAACCAACCTCAACCAAAGGAAGTATTCGTCATGGTAGTAGACATTTCGGCCTTGTTGCTGAAACGCTTTTCTCACTAATTCTGGAGCGTTATCAAATGGGATGATTCGCAGGTTTTGCCGAGTCTTATTTGCAAAACTTTTTAATAGATTCTGCGTTTCAAGCAAACCTTTTTCGCGGTAAACCACATCAATCAATTCTTGATAAGCTTCTGCTTCATGGTCTCGTAATATGTATTCGTAGTCAGTGCTTAACTTGTAAACAATAAAAGCATAGGAATATATACTCACTAAGAAGATAACAGTCAGTCCCGCTAGATATTCAAAATAGATACGTCGCATGTTATTTATCAGCTACCGTTACCAACGTTCTGGTACGAACAAGTAGCCTTTGCCTCTTACAGTGATGATCTTTTTAGGTGGGACAGTTATGTCGTTAAGCTTTTTACGTAAGATTACGATTTTGTTATCGATAAAACGATCAATGCCATCGTAATCTACCCCTCTCAATTCTTGAGTAAGAAAATTACGTGATAGCACTTGCTCCGGAGAAGAAGCTAATAACCAAAGCAATTCAAATTCACTCTCCGCTATCGATATGTCTTGTCCAATATGCGTACAAACTTTGGTAACACGATTCAAACTTAACTTACCAAAAACCAATTCATTCTTACTCACTTCAGCACTTACAGAACTTTCAGGGATACGACGTAAAAGCATCCTCACTCTCGCCAGTAACACTCTTTGACGAATGGGTTTACTAATAAAGTCATCGGCGCCAGTTTCTAAAGCGGCTACATGATCGAAATCATCATCGCTCGCCGTAAGAATCAGTATTTTTCCATTAAACTGACTTCGCACTTGTCGGCAAATAGTCAGTCCATCAACTTCTGGCAACATGAGATCAAGTAGAACAATATCGGGCTGAATAGTTAAAATTTGCTCACACGCTAATGCTCCATCAGAAATAGTGACGACTTCAAAAGATTGGCTTTCAAAGTATTCCTGTAACATCTCTCTTAAGATGGGATCGTCTTCTACGATCACGAGTTTCGGGTTGGTCATAAATCCTTTTCACCATGCCTTCTGCTAGCTTGCGAACCGCTTCTTTATATCAAAATTCAGCACATTCTTTTTACATAGCTTCTATTTATAAAAATAACAAAAACATCTATATAACATATAAATAAAAGGTAATGCAGCTAAAAATAGATTAAATACTCTTAATTTTATACTCAAAAAAACCGATTACCTTAATAAGGTAATCGGTTCGATTTGCGAGTTTATCTAAGCGTTGCCTGTTTAGTCATCGAAAATGGGGAACTGTTCAAATGCGCGACGATAGTTTGTGTATTCGTTAGAGCTCCAAAGTCTTAACTCTTCAGGATCATAGTTATACACTTCTTTATGAGCAGCATTCGTCGAACTGGTGTTGTTATCCGCTATCTGGTTACCAAAGATTTGCGCCAAATCGAATATACGGTCGTGCTCTTCATCTTCAAATTTACCAATCGAACTATTTTGTACTGTTTGCAAGCTTGACTGAGGGTTACACTTACGTTTCATATGATCTTCGGTCGACTCGCCATCGACTTTAAATCGTAAACATTTCTCACCATCTTCGTCATATTCTTCAAATTGGTTATCAAACATAGTCCAACGCGCGAATCCTGTAGTATCTCGAAGAGCGACTAGAGCCTGCTTATCACCGACCGCAATAATACGTGCTTCGTTACGATCTCGAGTATTCTTAAACACAGAAAGTGCATTACGAACTCGATATGGCAAACCATTCAATTTATCGACTCGTGCTTTTTGGTCTTCTTTATACAAAGCGCGTGAAGCTAAAGCATTTGCAAGTGTATTACGTGAATTCAACGAATAATTTGTCCCTTTCCAAGTAAAGTTAATCCCATCTTCGTCGGCATAACTACTATTCGCATAGTTGATGTGGATAGAGTCGCTAAACCCAGATACAGAATCACTCAAACCATACTCATTTGCTCGATTGTATTTGTTTAAGTTCTTCAGAAGCGTACCGAAATACGGCACCTTAGTATCTTGTCTAGCTCCATCAGTCCAATACACAAATGCTTCATTACCGCCCATTGAGAAGTAGCGCTTCATTGGCCATAGGTATGAAGGTGTCGCCTCAATTGTTTCGGTAATGTCTTGCTTGTACTTTAGAACTGTCTCTACGTAATCTCCATTCCCATCAACAAAAATAGCTTGGCGAGCTTCAGCTCTACCCGTTAAATCGGATAGATACGTATACAAATGTGAAATTTTGTCTGACATATCAACCAATGCTAAGCTCGAATTCTCTGTTGATTTGAAAGGTGTATCACGTTTAACTAACATCTGCGCTGCTAGTAGTTTGTCTGGCCATACGCCTAACAAATCAACAGAAGAAGACGATGTTTGGTAAGGGTTATTCGCTTTTAAGCTAGCCCATACTCTTCCATCTCGAGTTTCAGAACGAATTACGATCTCGTTAGCTTGGCTTGCTAACATCTGAACTAACTCTTCATCGAAACAACTGGTTGGAACATCGCGATTTTGCGACATACCACCTTGATACGTTAACCAAAGATCAGATAATTTGGCGAAACGATAGCGGTTAGGGACTCCATCCACACCACTCAACTCTTCAGTTTCACACACCTTATCAGGTGCAGTTAGCACTTCTAAGAAGAAATCTGCCGCTAAATTAGCTGCATTGTAGGTATCACAAATTGGACGAACACCTGCAGACAAATTTTCTAATGGAATAGTATTACCTCGAAAATCCACGCAGTTGTTTCCCGCTATTTCTTCGAAAACTTGCCCTTTGTTATTCGTTGTATTTGCGCCTAAGTAACGAGCAAACATGAAGTCAATTTCACCAACATTTTCAACGATATCTCGAATTTGTTGGAACTCTCCCATTCGATATAAGAAGTAATTATATTGATGGTACTGTTCAAATCTCTCACGTCCATTTCTTTGGTTAACCGTGTCATAACTATCTTTGTATCGCTGAATTCTAAACTCCGTAGCTTCTTGAAGGCTTGTACCTTCATCAAAACGATCACATAACAAGTTAGTGGTCGTGTGTTCATCCGTACAATAGCGATAGCTCACTAACGAATCTGGAATACCATTTTGACCAGCGTTAGCTCTCAAGTGTGCAATAACACCCGTTGGATAAACCTTATAGTCATTAGATAGCTGACGGTCATACTCAGCCAAAGAATATACTTTACGCTTTTGAGCTCCAGTGGCGTCTACTACAGCGACATCAGCACCTTCGCTATTTGTGTTAACGATGAGCTCATTTGTTTCAACCTGACGAGCATAAGCAAAACGTAAAGCGGCCTTGTCGTACTTACCGAACGTCAGCAGTTCATCAAATATTGATGCACCGTAATCCATGATCGAACTGTAGGCCGCTGGCTTATCAAGGTGCCCAATTTTGCTTTGTGCAAGCTCAGCCTCTGTATAGAAATGGCTTTCATCTGTGGAACCCATAAAGTTATGACGTAAACCAAGGTTATGCCCAAGTTCATGAATCAATGTTGATTTGAACATGTGTTTCGAAATCGCTTGGCTTGCTAACTTCTGCTGATCAATCGTCAGTTCTTCCCACGTTTTCATTTTGCTTTGATCAGCGTCGGCGAAATAGCCACCTTGGGCATAATCTAAGCCCTTCACTAAGCCCTTTGATTGGGTACTTAACCACATCGCATCAACGCTATATACATTCTGCTCAGAGAACCGTTTCAACATATCTTGGCGTTTATAGAATGACTGTAGAGCGAGATCTTGGTTGCTGGTATCGTATTTGAAATCCAAATCAGCTTCAGGAAGTGAATCGACTAAATTATCTTTGGCCACCAAATTAATTTCACGTTCACTCAACGCTGGAACATTGACCGATGGTCCTCGATCTTCCTCGAGCATTTTATTGAACAAATCAATTTCGGTTGGCTCAGCGCTTGATTTCGAAGCATTGCTTTTTTCCACCACAACCGCAGGTTGTACTTTTGCAATTTCTTGGCGGTTGTAGCGTTTCGCAAGGTCATCCCATGTACGACGACTTGCCGAGCGAATGACACCTAGGTATTGGTTAACATGCGCATGAATAATTTCGCCCGTTAATGGGTTAGTGGCCGATGGGCCATAACCAAGAAGTCCGTTGTCTACCGGATCCGCGATCAAGTTGAACACGTTATAACGTAAGTCACCAGTTTGCACACCCGCTTTCTTATCACTATTAACAATGTTAATGCGAGGAACTCCCGTGCCTTCTAATGATTGATTTACCTCTTTCATAGTATCAAGAGTAAGCTGCAGGTACGCTTCATTGCCATCATCGAAGTAACTGTCGCTTAAGTAGTAATCGATCGACTCTAGATCCGGATTGAATCGGTTAATATAAGAAAAACGAGAACCCTGTACGTTACTCTCACCGGTGTGAGTTTTTACTTCTTTGCTATCGTTGAAGAACCCAAAGTATGCGCTGTCTTGGCCTTGATAATAGATAGGTTCGTAATTTTCACTTGCTAACTTATCGAGCTTAACAAGAGAATAGAAAAAACGTGTTTTGAATGATAAGTCGTTAAGTTCACCACCAAACTGGTATTGATCTTCCGCTTCTGCAGTAAAGGTTCGTTCTACTTCAACGTTAATTACCCCACCCTCAGGATCGTATTCGTATGAAATCAAACGAGGTTCTGCAGACTCCGTAACGTTACTGGAGGTATACCAAGCTCTAATTGTGTCTTGAGATAGCGATTGAATCTCTTCATATTTAGGTACAAAGTGCGTCGCCTGACTCCATGGCACATCTTCATCGGCGTTAATTTCTTCTTTGTTTGTACACTCACCGTAGCTATTTTCAGCACAACGATACTGGCGGAACTCTCCAGGAATCTTAAGTACAGGAGCACGGTTGATTTCCGCATCCCAACGACTTTCATCTGTCGCATTGACCTTATCGCGATCAACTTCTTCGACATAAATACCATTAGTTTCATCAAAACGAAGCGTTACTAACTTTGGATCGCCTTGGAAAAAGCCACGTTGAGTCATAGCATAGCGAGGAGCTTCACCAGTCGACGGCATGTACATCCAAAGTGATTCCGTATCTAGAGATTGAACAGAAATCTCTTCGGTTGGTTTTTCATAGGTGTCATAGGCACGATCTTCGGCCCCACACCCGCTGAGGATTGCGGCAATACTTGCTGCGATAATTGCGTGTTTAAACATAATTTACCTATATTTATAATTATATTACATTTTTATTTCTAACTATCTAATTTCAATGCGAACGGTGCAATATTAGAATTGATAGTTAATCACTGCGTAATAAGTTGTTTTCTTTAAATCGACTAAATCATTAAGAGGATTTGAACCTCTTTCTGGGTTGTAATAACTAATGCCATTAGTCAATCCAGCAGAAATAGAAATACTCTTAGTTATTTGGTAGCCCACCTCTTCCCCATGTAATAGAGTTGGATCAAACGTGCTCCCGTTATAATTCCATGACTGTCTAGGCATTACGAAAATGTTAAAATAGAAGTCTTCTGCAAAAACATAATCAAGAGAAAATTGGCTACTCAATTGGTATTCAATAAGCTGATTACCACCGGCTGTTTTATATTCGTGAAAGTTTTTTCTAAGTAATAACGTATTACTCAATGAAAGCCCTTCAATCCAATTATCGAATGGAGCACTCCACCTGACTTTCAATCTAGTTCCTAACGTTAAATCGTTCCTCCTTGACCATTTAGACGTTGGCAATATTACTCTCACCTCGCCACTCAGTGATGAGCCATCAGTTGGTTTGAATAATCCATTGCGCCCCCACGAGATGGAGGTATCATTCCAAAATTGTCCTCTAGTGCCATATTCATCACCGTCGGACAAGTGGTAGCCTGACGCCACAACTTGGAGTCGAGATTTGTCTGAAAACGAATATCGGACAACGCCAGTTGCAGAAGCCGAACGGTTTGCTAAAGACGCACTGTCTTCATACCCGTTTCGAGAATAGTCAGCACTAATGTATCCAGACCAAGGGTTTTCATTGTTTTTGGACTCCCACTCATCTTGCAAATTATTTGCTAGGGCGAGCGAAGGCGCCACCAGCATGAACGCTGGCAACATAAGTAGTTTATTCATATTTTCCTTCTTGTATTACACTTCCGTATTATATCTACATTTTCTTTTTCCAGTTTTAAGCCTGTTTAGCTAACCTCGTTGTTTTTATTTTATTCCTTTGAGATGGATGCGTTATTGGAATCGACGCCAATAGAGTTTTTGTATATTCTTCTTTTGGGTTTTTATAAACGTCTTCCACACTTCCAAACTCAATTATTTTACCTTTTTTCATTACGACCACATTATCTGAAATGTGCTTAACGACAGAGAGATCATGTGAAATGAAAATAATGGAAAGGTTCATCTCTTTTTGTATTTTTAGTAATAAGTTCAATATCTGTGCTTGCACAGAAACATCTAATGCCGATACTGACTCATCGCAAATCAATAATTTTGGCTTTAATGCTATTGCTCTTGCTATGCCTATACGCTGCCTTTGCCCTCCAGAAAACTCGTGCGGATAACGGGTTACGGCGGAGTGAGGTAATCCGATCTTATCGAGTAGCTCTAAAACCCATTGCTTTCGGTCTTTCTTTGAACCAATCCCATGAATAATAAAAGGTTCTTCAAGTATGCCGCCTACTGTATGCCTCTGATTCAATGATTCTAGAGGATCCTGAAATACAATCTGCATATCTCGACGAAGTGGACGCATTCTTTTTGTACTGTAATGGGTGATGTCTTCGCCTTCGAAAAAGATCTTCCCAGCGGATGGCTCATACAGTTTGAGTAATGTTCTACCAAGCGTACTTTTTCCACAGCCAGACTCTCCAACCAGACCTAACGTCTCACCTTGCTTCACTGAGAATGAAACACCGTCAACAGCCTTGATTACATAACCTTTCTTAAATAGGTTCTTACCTGATAGAAAATGCTGTTTTAGCCCTTCAATTCTAATGACTTCTGACATAATCAATTCCCCTTGTATTCTGGGAATTCATTCAAATCAATTGGGTTGATTTGAATGGTTTGTTTCGGCTCGACATTGAGATCTGGAATTAAGCTCAAGAGTCTTTTTGTATACGGATGTTGTGGGTGATCGAAAAGTTCGAAAATTTCTGCATGCTCAACAATACGTCCGTCATACATCACAGCGACTTCATCGCAAATTTCCGCAACAACACCTAGATCATGAGTGATAAAGATCACTGCCATCCCGGTCTCTTCTTGAAGCTCTCTTATCAGTTCCAAAATTGATGCTTGAACCGTTACATCTAATGCAGTCGTCGGCTCATCGCATATCAAGATGTCAGGCTTACATGCAAGAGCTATTGCAATCATTACCCTTTGTCGCATCCCCCCTGACAGGCTATGAGGGTATTCTTTAAAACGTAGTTTCGGCATTGGAATTTCAACTTTTTCAAGCAAACCAATTGCGTACTCTATCTTTTCAGACTTAGACATCTGGTTATGGTGCAAATCCAGAACCTCGACAATCTGCTTGCCAATTGTCTGAACAGGGTTCAAGGCAGTCATAGGGTCTTGGAAAATGATTGAGATACGGTTCCCACGCATCTTATGCATCTCATGTTCAGGTACCTCTGTAAGGTCTGTATCACGATAAATTATTTTTCCAGCCGTGACCTTTCCATAAGGCTTAGGAAGTAGTCCCATAATAGACATGGAAGTTACGCTCTTCCCACTGCCCGATTCCCCAACCAAACCGAGTGTTTGGCCTGATTTCACGTCAAAGGACACACCTTTCAGTATCTTGACAATGCCTTCATCAGTACTGAACTCTGCTTCTAAGTCACGAACTTTTAGTACAATATTTTGGTTCATTCCACGGTCATCCTTAGAGCTTATATCTGTCATCAATGATGGTGATGGGTGGATATGCTTTACCTTCTTTAGAAGCCAACTGAGTTTCTTCTTTTAGGTCTGTATCAATCCAGAAATTACTGGTATCTAAAATATTAAACATGGCGCCAGTCTTCTTCGTCATTGGGTTCTTTGGGAACTTAATCCAACGCCAGTAGGCATCTCGTGTATAAGGCACCATATAGCCAGGCACAATGACATACGCATCTTTTATTTTTCTTTGGATGTTCTGAGATAGCTGCTGTTTCCTTTCCATATCAAACTCAGAAATAAACGCCTCAATTTTCTGATCTAGCTCTGGTGAACTGAAATTTGTATGATTATTAGTTTGAGGACGGTTGGCATTTGTCGAGTGAAAGTACTCTTTGTAAGCTGGTATCTCCCCTCCGCCCATATTAAGAAAAGCAAGCTGGTGTTTTTTCTCGAGAATAAATTTGAATGCAGCAGAACCATCAACAAGGTTTAAGTTGAGCTCTAGACCAGCTAACTTCGCTTGCTCTTTTAGATAGGCAACTCTTGGTGTCCAAATGTTGTAGCCATATGTGATTTTGAAACTCAAACGAACCCCACTGGCGTTCATACGAATACCATCAGAACCGATACTATCGAAACCTGCAGATTCGAAATAACCAATCGCAAGTTCAGGTCTAAACGGTGGAGCCTCTACACCCTCTAAATCGTATTTACCGTGTCCAAATCCCATAGCATGAGGTTTTCTGGAGTAATCGCCTCGCAACACGTTTTTGATCATGCCATCAAAGTCAGTAGCGTAAGTAATGCCTTTTCGAACATTAATGTTGTTCAGCAGTGGCATGGATGTATTTATCCATAAACCGCCAGCGCCTTGTGGCCTTTGATTGAAGCCCCAGAATTTTTGGATAAAACCATGGCTAAAAGGTTCTGAGCTGGTTTTCTCATGCCACAGTTGAGGCTGTACCATCGCAAACGTGTCTAACTTTCCCTTTTCAAAGTGCTTACGTGCAATATCACTATCACGAATTACCTTGATGCGAAGTTTTTCCACGTTAAATCGGTTTTTATAGTATTTATTGCCGTAACCCCACCAGTTATCACCAACATGTGAAAACGTAATGCTGCGGCCTTTATTTACTTTCGATATGTAATAAGGCGACGTTGTAGGCTCTGACTTGAAGTTATATTTACGAACAAAATTATCATCCATGCCATCCTTATTCCCATCGTTAATATCAACAAAATGATGCTTGGGACGAGGCTGCACTCCGTGACTCGGCATATTGATAAGAGCCATAAGTTCGTCATTACTTTTAGGCTCGGCCATCGTAATACTGAGCGTATGGTCATCGAATTTTTCAACGGCCTTGATGCTGTTGCGGAAAAAGTCGTTATACCAAGGATCAATAATGTCTTTCGAACGGTAATACGTCAGCATAAATAGATAGTCGTCAGCCGTTACGCTCTCTCCGTCAGACCATTTCGCATCAGGATTCAGTTTGAAATAAACTGTCTTGTGATCATCCCCAAATGCCCATTCATTCGCCAGTTGAGGGATCCAGCGGTCTGTATTTGGATGTCGTTGCGACAGTTTAGGTGTGCCATCCATTAAATAGAAACGAATGCCAGAATTCGCGTCTGGTCCAACTGAACGCAGTGTTTGTGGAAAGCTAGGCATATAACTGCGTAGTGTGCCTCCGCGCTTAGCTTCATCAGACGCAAATACTGGATCAACCCAGTTACTATGCCATTCCAAATTGTCTGGTGTTTGCTGTGCTTGAGCTAGAAAACTCAACAACAAAGCGAATAGTCCATATCTGTACATCATCACTTCCTAGTGCTTATCTATAAACTGTGTATTTTTTTGGATCAAAGGCTGTTCTTATCGCTTCACCAATGAATGTAACCATAACCAACACACCGACTATTGCGGTCACAACAGAACCAACAATCCATGGGGAATCTAAGTTTGACTTACCTTGCTGAAGAAGCTCCCCCCAGCTAGGGGTAGGTGGAATAAGACCTAAACCTAAATAATCCAATGCGGTAAGAGCTGTAATGTTTGCAGCAATAGTGAAAGGTGCCAAAGTAACGATCATTACCATTGTGTTGGGTAAAATATGGTGAAAGATGATCCTCGCTGTTGATGCTCCTAAAGCCTTTGCTGCTAAGACATACTCTCGGGCCGATTCTCTATAGGTCATCGTCCGCATATACCAAGTAATACCCATCCACCCAAAAGTCACATTAATCAATACGAAAAGCATAAACGTTGGTTGCGCTATCGAAACCAAAATCATGATCACGTAAAGGAACGGAACCATAGACCAAGTCTCAATGATTCTTTGAACAATCAGATCAAACTTGCCACCAAAGAAACCCATTGCACAGCCCACTGTTACACCAATGCTGTATGCAATGATCATTGTTATCAGAGCAAATCCCATTGCAGTTCTGAATCCGTAAACCAGTCTGGCTAAAATATCCCGCCCGATTACGTCAGTGCCCAAATAGTGCTTTGAGTAGGCACTTGGAGCATGTGGCGGATATTCGCCGGAGAAATCTTGTTCATACGGATTCCAAGGCACTAAAGGTAGAATCGCAAAGTCACCATTGTTTTTATCTTTAAGCGCTAATTGAAGCAGTCGATAGTTTGCCTCTCCCGAAAACTCCAAACCAAATGTCTTACCGGAGTAAACATCAGATACAATGGGAAAGTAATATTCCCCCTGATAACGCACCACCAAAGCCTTACTGTTGATCAACGCTTCAGCAAAAAGAGACAGTAACAACATCACCGATAGAATGATCAGCGACCAATATCCACGCTTTATTTGTTTGAATCGCTTGATCTGTTTTAGCGTCAACGGATTTAATTTAATCATCATCAAGCTCCAAACTTCACTCTAGGATCGACCAATGCAACGCAGACATCTGACAAGATATTGCCAAGTAGCAATATGCAGGCGTTGATCGCGACAATACCCATAACCACGGGGTAATCTCTTTCTACAATTGATTCATAACCAAGCAGGCCTATACCATTGATATCGAAAATGACCTCAATTAAGAAAGAGCCCGTCATAAAGAAAAGAAGAGAGTTGCCAAAGTGGCTAGCGATTGGAATTAAACTATTGCGCAGTGCGTGTTTACGAATCGCCTCTCTGAAAGGCAAACCTTTAGCGATAGCGGTGCGAATGTAATCTGACGATAAGTTTTCCATCAAATTATTCTTCATGGTCATGGTTAACGTCGCAAAGTCACCTATCAGGTAACAAAGCAAAGGTAAGACCGCATGCCACAAAATATCAGTAATTTGCTCTGAGAAAGTATTGAAGTCGTCGAAGTCATCATCAACAAAGCCCCCCATTGGGAACCACTCTAGGTGATAACTGAAAAACGTAATAAGAAGCACGCCGACTACATATCCCGGTAAGGCATAGCCGACAAAAATCATGATTGATGAAACAGAATCAAAAACGCTGCCGTGCTTCATCGCCTTAAAATAACCAAGAGGAATCGAGATAAAATAACTAATGAAAAAGGTAACACCACCATACATAACAGAGACTGGCAGGCGCTCAAAAATCATGTCACTGACAGGTTCGTAGTAGCGTGTCGACTCGCCTAGATCAAAATGAACAAGTCGAACTAACCATTCGAGATACGCTTCCGTTACCGGTTTATCTAATCCATAAAATTTATTTAGATCAGCAAGCTGATCTTCAGACAGAGCTGAGTTTTGGCCAACGAGACTAGACACTCCACCACCGTCCCCTTGAGGTTGCATATTTGCAAGCATCCTCTCAACAGGGCCCCCAGGGACAAATCGCGTAATCGCGAATATCAAAATCGTAATACCAAGAAACGTAGGTACAACTAAAGCAAAACGTTTCAGTAAATATGCAATCATCCTAACTAGCCAAATTCCATTTAAAGCAATATTTCATCAATTTAATCAATAAAATAAAGTAGTCAAATGGTTACATTCACCTACATTAGCTTACAATTCCATTTAATTTCAACCAGTTCAATTAGCAAAATTTACCCTTGAAAATCATAATCTTAAATTAGATATCAATAATAAATTTAGAATTAGAAGGTGTCGTTAATATTTGTTTGTAACTTAGAAAGTGAACCGCTTAGACAATTCAAACATGTTTGTAAGCCGCATTGATATGGTGACAAATCGAAATCAAATGCAAAAAATCGCCACTGTGAAACAGAAGCGATTTATTGGTCTAATGAGAGAGGAGCTAATCTATGAGTAATGTACTAGCTACACACCACCAACATTGGAAAGACTCACAAGTTGCTTGGTGTATTCATGTTGGGGATTACCAAACAAAGTCTCAGTGTCACCCTTCTCTACCACCTCGCCTGCTTTCATGACAATGGTGTAGTGACATAGAGATTTCACCACATTGAGGTCGTGACTGATAAATAGATAAGTTAGGCCATACTTTTCTTGAAGTGATTTCAACAGATCCAGCACCTGCGCTTGAACCGTTCTGTCGAGTGACGATGTCGGTTCATCTAGCAAGATAAACTCTGGCTTAAGGATCAGAGCACGAGCAATCGCAATACGCTGCCTTTGGCCGCCAGAAAACTCATTCGGGTAACGATGGCGAGTCTCAGGATCGAGGTCGACCTCTTTCATTACATCACAGATGCGTTGATCGAGTTCAGTGTCGTCTAATTGTTGATGCACTAACAAACCCTCACCAATCACCTGAGCAACCGACATTCTCGGGTTTAACGCAGAAAACGGATCTTGAAAGACCACTTGCATACGGCTTCGAAACGGTAGCATTTGTTGGCGGTTTAAGCCTTGGATTTGTTCATCTGCGTAAGTTATTGACCCTTCACTCTCCACCAACTTCAATATCGCCATACCGGTTGTTGATTTGCCAGAGCCACTCTCTCCAACTAAACCGATTGAGTGCCCCTTTTTCAAGCTGAACTCCATGTCGGTTACGGCTTTGACATGAGAAATGGTTCGCTTGAATAAACCGCCCGTGATCGGGAACCAAACACGAAGTTGATTTACATCGAGTAGCGGTTTGCTTTCGGGTGACACAGGAACGGGCAAGCCTTTCGGGTCAGAGTTGATAAGCTTTTGCGTATAAGGGTGAGCAGGCGCATTAAACAGGGTATGACAGTCGTTACTTTCAACCAAGCGACCATCTTTCATTACCGCTACTCTGTCAGCAATCTTACGAACGATGCTTAAGTCATGAGTGATAAAAAGCATCGCCATACCGAGCTCTTGTTGCAGGTCTTTCAACAAATCCAAAATCTGCGCTTGTACTGATACATCCAAAGCCGTAGTAGGCTCATCAGCAATAAGTAGCTCTGGTTCGTTGATCAGTGCCATCGCAATCATCACACGCTGACGCTCTCCACCTGATAGCTCGTGCGGGTACGCTGATATCTTCTGCTCTGGGTAACGAATACCCACCTTTGAAAGCCACTCTATCGCCAAGGCTTGAGCTTTATTGGCTCGCATTCCTCGGTGAATCGCAAGGGTTTCAACCAGCTGCTTACCGACTCGGTGAAGTGGGTTAAGCGAAACCATAGGCTCTTGAAAGATCATGCCAATGCGGCCACCACGAATCCCTCGCAATTGCCTTTCAGAACAACTCAGAATATCGGTGCCAGAGAAGTTAATCTTACCGTTTAAGTAGTGCGATGAACCTTTAGGTAACAGCTTTAAAATCGAGTTAGCCGTGACCGATTTACCGGAGCCACTCTCGCCCACCAGCGCGAGTGTCTCACCTTTGTATATCTCCAACGAGACGTCTTGCGTCACTTGTTCTATCGAGTCTTTACGCCCAAACCCGACAGACAATTTATCTATGGTTAGAACTGGAGACGTGTCGGAACTACCTGTTGCTGATCTTGCAGTAGAAACGTTATTGGAAGCAGGAACTGTATTTGAAGTCATGACCTATCCTTACTTCTGTTGATGTGGGTCGAAAGCATCACGCACCGCTTCACCAACGAAGACAAGTAACGTCAGCATCAGTGAAAGCACGACGAAAGCAGAAATGCCAAGCCAAGGCGCTTGTAAGTTAGCTTTACCTTGCGCCAATAGCTCGCCCAATGAAGGTGAACCCGCGGGAAGGCCAAAACCAAGGAAATCTAATGAGGTTAACGTAGTGACCGAACCTGAAAGGATAAACGGCATCATGGTTAATGAAGCCACCATCGCGTTGGGTAGCATGTGACGAAGCATAATACGTTTGTCGTCAACACCCATCGCTTGCGCGGCTCTTACATAATCAAAGTTTCGACAGCGTAGGAATTCAGCTCGCACAATCCCAACCAAACTCATCCAACTGAACAACACCATAATCCCGAGCAACCACCAGAAATTCGGCTCGATGAAACTCGACAGAATGATCAGCAAGAATAAGGTCGGCATTCCAGACCAGACTTCAATGAAGCGCTGCCCAAACAAGTCGACCCAACCACCGTAGTAACCTTGCGTTGCCCCGACAACTACGCCGACGACGCTCGATACAATCGTCAGAATAAAACCAAACAGAACAGAGATACGGAATCCATAAATAATGCGGGCCAATACATCGCGCCCTTTATCATCGGTTCCAAGCCAGTTCACTGAATCTGGCTCCGATGGCACCGCGCCCGAAATATCGAAGTTTATCGTATCGTAGCTAAACGGAATGATTGGCCACACGATGTAACCGCTGTCTTCAATGAGTTCGATAACATACGGGTCTTTGTAGTCGGCTTCGGTTTCAAACTCACCACCAAATTCGGTCTCGGCGTATTCATTGATAACAGGTACAAACCACTGATTATCATAAGAAACCAAGAGTGGCTTATCGTTGGCGATGATCTCAGCGAACAGGCTCAATCCAAACAAAATGGTAAATATCCAAAGGGAGATAAAACCACGCTTGTTTGCTTTAAAACGTAACCAACGAGCTTCAGCTAAAGGGTTGTTAAACATTTATTATCAATACCTTTTTATTCATTCGCCATTAACGCGCTTCAAAATCAATTCGAGGATCAACCCAGGTATACGTCAGGTCGGAGATAATGCTCAGCACCAAGCCAAGCAAGGTCATGATATAGAGAGAGCTGAACACCACGGGATAGTCACGTTGAATGGTTGATTCAAAGCCAAGCAAACCAATGCCTTCGAGTGAAAACATCACTTCAATCAACATAGAACCCGTGAAGAAAATACTAATAAATGCGCTCGGGAAACCGGCAATAATGATCAGCATCGCGTTACGGAAAACGTGCTTGTAGAGAATACTGCTTTCGTCCAAACCTTTTGCTCGCGCGGTCACCACATATTGCTTGTTGATTTCATCAAGGAAGGAGTTTTTGGTCAACATGCTGAGTGTGGCAAAGCCGCCGATGACCATAGCAAAAATAGGCAAAGCTAAGTGCCAAAAATAGTCGCCTATTTGCTGATACCAATTGAGCTGATCAAAGTTACTCGACACCAGACCACGCAATGGGAACCAACTGAAATAGTTACCGCTTGCAAACAAAATAATCAGAATGATCGCAAACAAGAAGCCTGGAACGGCATAACCGACAATCACCACCGCACTCGACCAAATATCAAAACGAGAGCCGTGATGTATCGCCTTCATGATGCCCAAGGGTATCGAGATCACGTAGATGATTAAGGTACTCCACAATCCCAAGGAAATGGAAACAGGCAGTCGCTCGATGATGAGATCAATCACGTTACCGCCTTTAAACAGGCTTTCACCGAAGTTAAAGGTCGCGTAGTTTTTCAACATGTCGAAGTAGCGAACATGAATCGGCTTATCAAAACCAAACTGCTTTTTGATCTCTTCAACCACTTCAGGATCAAGCCCGCGAGAGCCTTTATAACCACTCGCAGACGCTTGGTCACTTTCGCTTAAATCAACTTCTTGCCCACCACCAGAAAAGCGCTCCATGATGCCAGAGTTATGCCCTTCTAATTGAGCAACGGCTTGCTCTACCGGGCCTCCGGGCGCTATCTGGATGATGAAAAAGTTGATGGTGATGATCGCCCACAGCGTGGGGATCACCAACAATAAACGTCGAAATATATACGCGGCCATGCTAACTAACTCCTAGCGACGTTTTTCAGGAAGCAAAGCCGCCTTCTCTTCTGAAATCCACCATGTATCGATACCTAAATCGTATTTAGGTAATACATCTGGACGCTCAAACTTGTCCCACATTGCAACGCGATATTCACCAACGTGCCATTGAGGGATATTGTAGAAATTCCACTGCAATACACGGTCAAGTGAACGACCTAACGTAAGCAGCTTTTCAGGATGCTGTTGGTTACGCGCAATTTCTTCTGTTAACGCGTCAACCACCGGATCCATTACACCTGCAGTATTGTAAGTAGAATCAATGTAGTTAGAGTTCCAAACAATCATTAAGTTCGGGCTAGGATAAGGGTTTGCGGAAAATGAAGACGACACCATGTCGAAATCACGATCACGCAAGCGCTTGATGTACTGAGTGGTATCGATGGTACGGATCTTCATCTCGATACCCATGCGTTTCAGGTTTTTTTGAACCGGTGTTGCGATACGCTCGGTGGTTGGGCTGTAAATCAGCAACTCAAATGACATCGGCTTGCCGGTCTTTTCGTTGGTCATCACTTTGTCTTTCAATACCCAACCCGCTTCTTTCAGCAGTTTGAAAGCGGTACGCATTTGGCTACGAATACGGCCGCTGCCATCGGTTACTGAAGGTTGAAATTCTTCGGTAAACACTCGAGGTGGAATCTGATCTTTGTACTGAGACAACAACTCAACTTCAGCTTCGCTTGGTAAGCCTTTCGCTTCATAGTCAGTGTTTTGGAAGTAACTACGAGTCCGTTTGTACTGACCATAAAACATGTTCTTGTTCATCCACTCAAAGTCCATCGCGTACGTTAACGCTTCACGAACTTTAGGATCAGAGAACACAGGAGATTGAATGTTGAAGACGAAACCTTGTGTTGTTTCAGGCTTCTCATGGTTGATCTCTTCTTTAATGATGTAGCCTTTGTCGAAGTTTGCGCCCGTGTAAGAGTTGGCCCAGAACTTAGCCGAGTTCTCGGTTCGAAGATCGAACTCCCCTGCTTTGAAGGCTTCCAGCATTACGGTGTCATCGCGATAGTAATCGTATTGCACTTGCTTGAAGTTGTTGCGACCAACATTGACGGGCAAATCCGCAGCCCAGTAATTTTCATCTAAACCATATGTAACGCTTTGACCAGACTTGTAGCTAATGATCTTATAGGGACCACTGCCTACTGGTGGCTCACTTAAAGGTTCAGACAGCTTTCTGTCTTTCCAGAAATGTTTCGGCAATACACGAGTGCTTTGCGCAAAGCTGAACAGTTTTTCGCGGTTTGGATGGTTCATTTCAATACGAACAACCAAATCAGAGACCGCTTTTACTGACTTAATCTCTTTGTAATACACACGATACTGAGGCACACCTTCTTTTGAAAACTTGTCAAAAGTGAAGGCAACATCGTGCGCGGTAATAGGTTCGCCATCTTGGAATTTAGCATTTGGGTTGATGTCGATTTCCATCCAAGTGAAATCACTGGCGTAGCGAACCTTTGAAGCAATCAATGGATAGTACGCATCAATCTCGTCGCTCGGAGAAAACATCAAGGTATCGTAAATCTCTCCGGTATAACTTGCAGCAACGCCGCGAGAACCGAATCGATTAAAGCTATCGTAGGTACCTATACTGCCATAGGTCACTTTGCCTTGCTTTGGCGCATCAGGATTAACGTAATCGAAGTGAGTGAAGTCGGCTGGATATTTTGCTTCACCAAAACCAACCAATTGTGTGGTTTCAATAACGGTGACAGCAGGAGTTGATTGGGTATCAGAAGCGTAAGTAACGGAGGGGTGTAAAGCAATAAGCGGCAGCATAACTGCACAGGACTTTAAATTAGACCTGAAAAACTGAGTGCGCTGCGAGGCTTTGCGTCGAAAAACTGTTCCCATTTGACTCTCCCTTCAAATGTCATGAATTCGATATTCAAGTTAATTAATCGGCTTTGAATGCATGCCGTTAAATCAAGTATAGGTTCAAATCTAACATCATGTAATAACTAATAAAACCATCAGCACTCCATCTCTGACGGTTTATTTACAAATTGCTCGGTTCAGTCTAAAGAATAAAACACGCTAGCACCGAAGCTGGACCAGTGACTAGCGCGAAGTATAGTGAAGTGGGTATTAACTATTGAACGTGGTATTAACTACTGTACGCGATACGCATCAAAGATGAGTTGACCAATTTCATTTATCACAGTGTCACGCTCTTGAATGGTTAACTCGGTTTCTGTAAGAGAGATACTGATGATTAACGGAGCGCGAGTTTCACTCCACACGATAGCCGTGATAGCACGTGAGCCATAAGCGCCCGCTCCAGACCTATCGGCAATATTCCAACCATCCGGCAGAATCGAACGGATCATCCCATCGGAGACTTTATTATCCATCATCCAAGTCTTTAGCTGAGCTTTAGATTCTTCTGATAGCACGTTGCCATACACCAATTCGTTTAACGTTTTTACCATAGTGTTTGGTGTCGTGGTGTCACGCTCATCGCCCGGACGAGCATGATTCAAATCGGGTTCGATATGGTCAAGACGCGTTTCGCGGTCTCCGATTGAACGCAAAAACTCTGTTAACCCGTTAGGCCCATCAATACCAGCTAACACTATATTAGCGGCCGTGTTGTCGCTCATTTCCATGGTTGCAGCACATGCACCTGTGAGTGAGATTTCTTTACCGACAAACGCTTTAGTCATCGGAGACCAAGCAATAAGCTCATCAGATTTAACCCCAACCTTAGATTCTAAATATAACCCTTCATTTTCATGGTCATAAAGAAGATTCGCGCACGCTAAAGTTTTAAAGGTGCTCATCATTGGAAAACGTTCATCGCCCTTATAACTCCATGTTTGCTCAGTCGTGGAATCATAAACTGCGACACCAATGCGCGCTGATACACGAGACTCGATTTGCTCAATAGACTCAGGATCCAAAGAATGACTCAATGACGATGTAGAGAAGAAAGCGCTCAACAGCACAAGAGCGAGAGAGGTATATTTTTTCATTGTGAAACCATAAAAAGCGATCGATTGATCGTAGATAAAATTAAACTCGACACCTAAAGAGCATCGAGCAGAGAAAATCCAAGCAGAAAGCGACAACCTTCGCTAGATCAAATGAAAATAACTGACTAAACCCAAACAATATCTCAGTATTTTAGATATCCTTAAAGAAGTGATTTCAATAGGATTCAACCTTGAATAAACCAAACCACATAACATTCGCAACGTTCAATCTTTTGAACTACCTCGAACCACCGAATGCTTACTATGATTTTGAGAACATCTACAGCTTCGATGAATGGCAGAAGAAACAGCACTGGATGGCTGAAACGATTCGTTCATTAGATTGTGATGTGATTGGCTTTCAAGAGATATTTAGCCCGCAGTCTTTAGAGCAGTTAATGAATGAACTTGGCTACCCTTACTTTGCTGTTGTCGATAGTGCACACGTTGAGGATGACTACTTATATACCTCACCTGTCGTTGGTATCGCTTCCCGTTACCCGATTGAAAACGTGCAGCCTGTTACGCCAGATTCGAAGATACTGAAAGCGTTCAACCTTAGTGACAACTTCTCATTCAATCGAACACCTGTTCATGCCACGATTACGTTGCCTCATTTAGGTTCAACCGACTGTTATGTTGTGCATTTCAAATCACAGCGTCCGACGGAGCCAAGAACTGAATCTGTCGATTCGGATAACGCTCAGCAAGGTGCAAAGCCACAAAGTGACACGCTCACTCGCTTCCACCAAGAACAACTTGGCTCTTGGTTATCGAGTGTTCAACGCGGCCTTGAAGCTCAGATGCTGCATCAATACATCACCAATCATCGCTACCAAACCAATCAGCCAGTCGTGTTGATGGGTGACTTTAATAAACCATTATTCCACGATGAGTTTAAAGGGCTATTAAGTTATTCAATCAACCGAGACGAAAACAGCAAGCATTGGCTATCCCACTTCCGCTTAAAAGACAGCTGGGATATTTATCATCAATTGCATGAAGAAGACTTGCTTGAACAGCGTAAACCAACCCATTACTACGGAGCTTCTGGGTCTGTACTGGACTACATTTTGATGTCGAACGAATTCGATTGTCAGAACTCTTCAAGTTTGATGGAATTGTCTGATTACACAGTGGTCGATCATCACCTCATCAATCCTAGCTTTGAACACGATCAATTCAGTACGGACCATGCCATCGTTGCTGTCACCGCTCATATTCGTGAAGCTTAACTGCCCGATGCAGGTTCACTTTAAGCGGACATGTCGCCCGATCCCGATATAAAAACACCGAAGCATTACCACTTCGGTGTTCAAAATATTCAAATACTTACTAGGTGGTGTCTAAAATTTAGAAACGGTAAGCAACAGCTGCGTAGAATGAATCGATCACGATATCTTTATCATTTTCAAAAGCTGAATCGCTTTCAATGACAAACGCATCCGCCTCATAACCTAACTTAAAGCTAACGTTTCCAAGCTGTCTAGGTGTGTACTCCACACCGAAGCCATAACGAATACCTTCACCACGATCGTCATCAAGCATTGGCAGAGACTGGTCTAAATCAATCGACGATAAACCGATAATGCCAAAAGGGCGAATTCCATTGTCAAACGTGTAGCCTAGATTCGCGCTAATCGAAAACGCAGTTGGAGACCAAGTGTAAGTAAATTGGCTTAATGCATTTTTTGCAACTACATCGCCATACTTCGTGTATTGCGCCTCTAATGCGACGATGCGATTAAATTGGTATCCCGCAATTATCTTATATGTCGGGTCTTCAGCATCAACAGTAATTGGTGCTTGAGTGTTTTTATAGAGCCCGCCATCATCAATACCAGATGTACCGATTGCACCCCCTAGGTAGAAACCGCTGTCCGCTGCCATTAAGTTGTTTGCTGAAAATACTGACATCATAGCGATGCTTAGAAGAAATTTTTTGTTCATTACGGCTTGACCTTACTTAATGCAAATCAAGATTGTTACGCCTTCCTATGCTGCACAATCTTGTTAGAGTTATCCGACACCCCGTCGAATTGGCAAGCAGGTTAATCTCACAGAAAACAAAAAAATAAATAAAAATATAATCACTTTGTAATCTCATACAACACAATCAGTTATAGCTAAATAACCATTTGAATAATCGACAAATAAAATCCATCTATTTCTTAAAAAAACCTCCCATCAATTTTCAAACCATCCCATTTTTAGATTTTATTCGTGCAGACTTACGCATGCTTACTTTCAACAGTGACGTTATTTTGCATAATCCGCGCGCTTTATCTGCTATCCCAACCCACTCCTCCACAATGAAGAATGAGAAAGATCGAAAAACAATGAATAACGAAATCCACTTTGGCGACCTAACTCTTAACGTAGAAACTCGAAACATCACGAACAAACAGGGGAACAAGATCTATTTACGTCACCACTTGTTTTCCGTGCTTTGTCTACTGTCGAAAAGCGCCGGACAACCCATCCCTAGAAAAGACATCGTGAACGCATGTTGGGGAAACGAAACGGTGCCGACACAAGCACTAACCAATGTCATTTATTGCTTAAGGAATGTTTTTGTTCGCTTGAGAGCATCTAACATCAAAATTGTTACGATTCCTCGATATGGCTATACGTTGTTCGTCATACCCAATGCAAATGAAGCTGGATATGTAGCAATAGAAACACCCCTTAACACCTCCCCTATAGAATCTGTTCAAAATGTTCCGGTGAATAAACTTTAGCTCCCTTTGCCTTAAGTTAACGTTACGTTGCCTTACCTTCTTAATTGCCGATGAAAGTGATTGCGATCACCAAAAAACGCCCCATCGAAACGTTTCGATGATCGTTATCACACTCTAAAACAATCAAACGTGCAAATGATAAATCACACACTATTATCACTATCGAAACGTTTCGATGGCTTTTTCTTGAGTTGTTCTCAACCCATTAAACGTTATTTTTCGATAGGTCGTGATATGAAAAAAAGTACCCTAATAAACTCTGAGCTCTCTTACCTAGTGGCGACTCTTGGCCATACAGATGAAATCACGATTTGTGATGCAGGGTTGCCGATTCCGGATCATGTGACTCGCATAGACCTTGCTTTGACTCACGGTGTTCCGAGCTTTCAGCAGACAGTAAAAACCATGCTGGATGAATCTCAAATTGAAGGCGTTGTGATTGCAGAAGAGTTTGCGAAAGTAAGCCCAGAGCACCACGCGGCGCTGATTGATTTGATCAAGACAGAAGAAGCGCGTTGCGGCAAACCGCTTTCGATTACTTACATCACTCATGAAGAATTCAAAGAGCGTACGCATGAAAGCCGCGCGGTGATTCGCACTGGTGAATGCACGCCATACGCAAATGTTATTTTCCAAGCTGGCGTAACGTTTTAGCTCAAGCGAAACGCAACGACAGCTCAGTGTCATCACTGAACCAAAAATAATGCAAATACAGAACAATCAAATACAACTGGCCCCGAGTAAAGGAACCGACATGACTCAAGCCATTTTAGAACTTAGCTCAATTGAGAAAGCCTTCCCTGGTGTGAAAGCACTGGATAAGGCAAGCCTCAACGTTTACCCAGGACGCGTAATGGCGTTAATGGGTGAAAACGGTGCAGGTAAATCCACGCTTATGAAAGTGCTTACGGGTATCTATCACTTGGACAGCGGCACTATCGCTTACCAAGGAAAACCGGCTGCATTTAAAGGACCGCGTGACTCTCAACAAGCAGGCATTAGTATCATTCACCAAGAACTGAACCTAATTCCTGAGTTAACCATCGCCGAGAACATCTTCTTAGGGCGTGAAATCACGGGCACCATGGGTCGCATCTTGTGGAACGAGATGTACCAAGAAGCCGACAAGCTACTTAAACGCCTTAACGTGAAACACAGCTCGAAAACACCTTTAGGCCAGTTGAGCCTTGGTGAGCAACAAATGGTAGAGATCGCAAAAGCCCTATCGTTTGAATCTAAGGTCATCATTATGGATGAACCAACTGATGCGCTTACCGATACCGAAACCGAGTCTCTGTTTAAGGTAATTAACGAGCTACGTTCTGAAGGCTGCGGCATTGTTTACATCTCTCACCGCTTGAAAGAGATCTTTGAGATTTGTGACGACATCACGGTACTTCGTGACGGTAAGTTTATTGGTCAGTGTGAAGTTAAAGACACCGACGAAGATGGCCTAATCGAAATGATGGTTGGCCGTAAGTTGGACGAGCAATATCCACGTATCGGCCAGAGCCACGGTGAAACCTGTCTTGAAGTGATTGGCCTGACGGGTTCTGGTGTTCATGACGTGAGCTTTACTCTAAAGCGCGGCGAAATCCTGGGTGTATCTGGCCTTATGGGTGCAGGCCGAACTGAACTGATGAAAGTGATTTACGGTGCCCTTCCAAGTGAGCGCGGCGTCATCAACCTAGAAAACAAAACCATTAACCCTGTAAGCCCGAAAGATGGTTTGGCTAATGGCATTGCTTACATCTCTGAAGACCGTAAAGGCGATGGCCTTGTGCTAGGACTTTCAGTGAAAGAAAATATGTCGTTATGTGCACTGGATCTGCTGACTAAGAAAGGTCAAATCCAACATAAAGATGAAGTGATTGCAGTCGATGACTTCATCAAGCTGTTCAACATCAAAACCCCGACTCGCGAACAAATTATTGGCAACCTTTCTGGCGGTAATCAACAGAAAGTGGCAATTGCTAAAGGCTTGATGACCAAGCCAAAAGTACTGATTCTCGATGAACCCACTCGTGGTGTCGATGTCGGTGCGAAGAAAGAGATTTACCAACTCATTAACAAATTTAAAGCCGACGGCATGAGCATCATCTTAGTCTCGTCTGAAATGCCAGAAGTGTTAGGAATGAGTGACCGCATCATGGTGATGCATGAAGGCCGTGTAAGCGGTGAATTTGATGCTAAAGAAGCAAACCAAGAATTATTACTGGCGTGTGCGGTCGGTAAAAAGATCAACGAGGACGCAGCATGAGTACTAAAACCATGAGCAAAACAACTGAAGCTCCAAAGAAAAAACCGTTAATCAGCAAAGAATGGCTGATTGATCAAAAGTCATTGATTGCTTTGATCTTCCTGATTGTTGTCGTTTCATTCTTAAACCCAAACTTTTTCACCGTCGATAACATCCTCAATATCCTACGCCAAACTTCGATTAACGCCATTATCGCAGTAGGTATGACACTGGTTATCTTAACCGCGGGTATCGACTTGAGTGTCGGCTCTGTACTGGCACTTTGTGGTGCTTTCGCAGCCAGCATGATTGGCATGGAAATCCCAGTGATGATCGCAGTGCCAACCGCTCTAGTAGCCGGCGCAGCATTGGGGGCGATCAGTGGCGTGATTATCGCCAAGGGTAAGGTTCAAGCCTTCATCGCAACGCTTGTAACAATGACTCTATTGCGCGGCGTAACCATGGTTTACACCGACGGTCGTCCTATCTCGACTGGCTTTACTGACACTGCAGACGCGTTTGCTTGGTTCGGTACAGGCTACGCAATGGGCATCCCAGTTCCAGTATGGATCATGGCCGTGGTATTCGCTGCAGTATGGTACCTACTTAACCACACACGCTTTGGTCGCTACGTTTACGCACTGGGTGGCAACGAATCAGCAACTCGCCTGTCTGGCATCGACGTAGACAAAGTAAAAATCGGCGTTTACGCAATCTGTGGTCTGTTAGCAGCGGTTGCAGGCATCATCGTGGCATCTCGTTTGTCATCAGCTCAACCTACCGCAGGTATGGGTTATGAATTAGACGCCATCGCAGCCGTAGTTCTTGGTGGCACAAGCTTAGCCGGCGGTCGTGGTCGCATCATGGGCACATTAATTGGTGCTCTGATTATCGGCTTCCTAAACAACGCCCTAAACCTATTAGACGTATCTTCTTACTACCAGATGATTGCAAAAGCAGTGGTTATTCTTCTGGCGGTATTGGTCGACAACAAAAACAAATAAAACCTATTCACATCCTAGGTTAATACAAGTAACACCCTAGTTTAATAAAAGTAACAGTTTGTTTTACCTTAAAATATTAGAATCTATAAATAATGTAACTACGAGCTAGGACTCACATCCTAGCTCTCCCTACACAAAGGACTTACACCATGAAAAAATTAGCGACTCTTATTTCTGCTGCTCTTCTTTCTACAACGGTATCTGTGTCTGCACAGGCGCAAGATACAATGGCAATCGTTCTGTCTACATTGAATAACCCATTCTTTGTAACCATGAAAGATGGCGCAGAAGCGAAAGCGGAAGAGCTAGGCTACAAGCTTATCGTTCTTGATTCTCAAAACGACCCAAGCAAAGAGCTTTCGAACATTGAAGATCTAACCATTCGTGGTGTTAAGGCAATCCTGATTAACCCTACAGATTCAGATGCAGTATCTAACGCTATTCGTATTGCTAACCGTTCAAACATCCCTGTACTAACGCTAGACCGTGGCGCAAGCCGTGGTGACGTAGTGAGCCACATTGCTTCTGATAACGTAATCGGTGGCGAAATGGCAGGTCACTTCATCATGGAAAAAGTAGGCGAGAAAGCAAAAGTAATCCAACTTGAAGGTATTGCTGGTACTTCTGCTGCTCGTGAACGTGGTGAAGGCTTCATGAACGCAGTAAACGGCAGCGACCTAGAGCTTTTAGCAAGCCAACCTGCTGATTTCGACCGTACTAAAGGCCTGAACGTAATGGAAAACTTGCTTGCTGCAAACCCAGACGTACAAGCAGTATTCGCTCAAAACGATGAAATGGCACTAGGTGCACTTCGCGCAGTTCAAGCTTCAGGTAAAGACGTAATGATCGTTGGCTTTGATGGCACTGAAGACGGTATCGCTGCTGTTAACCGTGGCCTACTTGGCGCAACGGTTGCACAACAACCTGACCTAATCGGTTCTTTAGGTGTTGAAATGGCAGACAAAGTACTGAAAGGCGAGACAGTAGACGAGTACGTACCAGTACCTCTAAAAATCATCGCTAAGTAATAGTTACTAGATAACGCGATATAAAGCAGGGGTCCCCTATCCCCTGCTTTGCTTAGCTTAACTCACTAGCTCATTAGCTCACTGACGCCAGACAAAAATCAAAACTCCGACAGTGCATCGCTGTTTCTCATAAGCCGTCTAACAAGGCGAGCAATTTACGTAATGAGAAAGACCCATGCATTTTCAAATACGATATATCATAAGGCTCGTATCATGACTCAACTGATTGTTTTAGGTAGCGTTAACGCTGACCACGTACTGCAAGTTCCTTCGTTCCCTCGTCCGGGTGAAACCTTGATTGGCGGTAACTATCAGGTCATCCCTGGGGGCAAAGGCGCAAACCAAGCCGTAGCAGCAGCAAGATTAAACGCAGACATTGGCTTTATCGCCTGTGTTGGTGACGACCCATTTGGTATCAATATTCGTCAAGACTTCGCCAAAGATGGCATCAACATCGACGGTGTGATCGTTGCAGAAAACACACCGACGGGCATCGCGATGATCCAAGTATCAGCAACGGGCGAAAACAGCATTTGTCTTTCTGCAGAAGCCAACAACAAGCTGACTTGCGACCAAATCGAACCGCATCTAGAGAAGATTCGCGGTGCTAAGTACCTGCTGACTCAACTTGAAACGCCAATTGAAGGCATTGAATACGCAGCAAAAGTAGCAAAAGAGAGCGGCACGCAAGTGATTCTTAACCCGGCACCTGCTCGTCCTCTATCAGATACACTATTGGCGTGTGTTGATGTGATCACACCAAACGAAACAGAAGCAGAAGTGCTGACGGGCATTACCGTGACGGACAATGCATCTGCTCATCAGGCAGCTTTGGCTTTGCATGCTAAAGGCATCGAGACTGTAATGATCACGCTAGGCGCGAAAGGCGTTTGGGTGAGTCATCATGGTCAAGGTAATAAAGCTAGCGAAGGTGAATTAATCGCAGGTTTCCGTGTTGAAGCAACGGACACAACCGCTGCTGGTGACACCTTTAACGGCGCATTAGTCACTGGCTTGCTTGAAGACATGCCACTAGAACGTGCGATTAAATTTGCTCACGCAGCCGCTGCCATTTCAGTGACTCGCTTTGGCGCTCAAACGTCGATTCCAAGCCGTGCTGAAACCGATGCGTTTTTGGCAGAGCAACTGTCTGCTTAGCTTGATTTTGACTGTTAATCGGTAACAACAAATAACAAGCATAAGCCCCTGTTTTCAGGCAGAATATCGCCCAACGTGGAAAAGTGATTCCCACAAGGATTTTATATGGCAACAATGAAAGACATCGCTCGGGTTGCAAAAGTTTCAACGTCTACCGTGAGCCATGTGATGAACAAATCACGTTTTGTCAGTGAAGAGATTGCTGAGCGTGTTAACAGTGCGGCCAAAGAACTCAACTACGCGCCGTCTGCATTGGCTCGCAGCTTAAAAATGAAGCAAACCAAAACCTTGGGCATGCTGGTTACCACCTCTACCAACCCATTCTTTGGTGAGGTAGTAAAAGGTGTTGAGCGTCGTTGCTACGAGAAAGGTTACAACCTTATCTTGTGTAACACCGAAGGCGACAGCGAACGCATGAAATCCTCTATCGATACCTTGCTACAAAAGCGCGTCGATGGCTTGATGCTGATGTGTTCAACGCTTGAAGGTCAGCATATCGATGTGTTCGAGCGCTATCCAGAGTTGCCTGTCGTGGTAATGGACTGGGGGCCAATGCTGTTCGCAAGTGATAAAATCCAAGACAACTCGCATCAAGGTGGCTACATGGCAACCAAACACCTGATCGACAATGGTCACTCGGATATTGGCTGTATTACTGGCCCACTGCATCGCAACCAAGCCTCTTCTCGTTATCAAGGCTATAAACAAGCAATGGAAGAAGCGAATTTAGAGATCAACCCTAAGTGGATTGTTGAATCAAACTTCGAATGTGATGGTGGCTTTGATTCTTACCAAACATTAAAAGCTCGTGGTCAAATGCCTTCGGCCTTGTTCGTTAGTAACGACATGATGGCGATGGGTGTGATTCATGCGGCAGCTCAAGATGGCACATTGATTCCAAATGACCTGTCTATCATTGGCTACGATGACATCCACTTATCTAAGTACATGACACCCGCTTTAAGCACAATCCACCAGCCAAAGCACCGTTTAGGCAAAGCGGCGGTCGATACCCTGCTAAGCCGACTACAAACGCCAGACGCCTACCCGCAAGTCGTTGAACTAGAACCGACTCTTGTAGAGCGAAGCAGCGTAAAAGCGATTTAGGGCTCAACCTGCCCATGATACAGTTGAAAGCTAGCTTATTCGGGCTAGCTTTTTTGTCTTTGGCACATAATTACGACTCTTACTTGCTCCATAAATACCCTTTATATGCAGGACTTACATCCCCAACGTATGCATTTGCGCGCTTAGCAACTATTTACGCACTTAGCTACTGATTATCATCTACACTAACAATGAAATGACATCGACATGGAGAGCGCTGTTTTATGATCGCGGGTTGGTTTGACAACATATCCCTACAGAAGAAGCTATTGGTTAGCTTTTTTATTCCTATCGCTTTGATGCTTATCGTTGCTTTTTCTGTTCATGACAACACCCGAAATATTGTGAAAGACAATAATTGGGTCGTTCATACACACAAAGCCATCGCTCGGGCTCAAGAACTTCTCAGCCTAACAGTAGACATGGAAACGGCTCAGCGTGGCTATCTGATCTCCGGTGACCTCGTTTTTTTAGAACCCTACTACTTAGCACTTGATGTATGGCCTCAAAAAATTCAAACCCTTGCGACTCAAGTGAGTGACAACCCACCTCAAGTTGAACGCCTTAATCGAATTGATGCTATCCACAACACATGGCTAGAAAAATCAGGAGAGAAAGAGATCATGCAGCGCAACCTCGTGAACAGAGGTGAAGCTGAAATGCAAAGTGTTGTCTATCTCACTCAGCAGCGAACCGGAAAAAGACTGATTGATGAGATCCGTCAAGAGATTGCTCAATTTATTGAAATTGAACAACAACTTATCAGTGTCAGAGTCGCCAAGTCCGAAAGCTCAGCCAATCAAACCAGTTATGTACTCATTCTGGGAACACTGTTTTCGGTGTTTATCTCACTCCTTGTCGCTACGTGGTCGTCCAAGCGAATTAAACGAAGATTACACACTCTACTTAAAGCCGCGAACCAAGTTGCCGCTGGCCATTTGAAACAAGGCGCTGCGACTCTCGAACTTGGTTCAAAGAACGACAGCCAAGACGAAGTTGCTCTCCTCACACAAAGCTTTCAAAAAATGACAACAAACCTCGTAAAAAATGACAGCGAAATGCGAGAGAAAAATCAGGAGTTAGTCGAAGAAAGAACCAAAGCAGAAGCGGCTGTAAAGGCTAAGAGCGAGTTTCTGTCGACCATGAGCCACGAGATTCGAACGCCAATGAATGGAGTACTTGGTATCTCCCAGATCATTGCCAGCCAAACCCAAGAGCCGGAAACAAAAGAGAACATCGATCTCATTCTCGATTCTGGCCATCATTTAATGACGATACTCAACGACATATTAGATTTCTCGAAAGTGGAAGAAAATAAGCTTGAGTTAGACTTTGCACCCTTTAATTTTGTCCAAGTAATACAACCTGTACGTAGCGCGCTTAAACCTTTGGCCGATGAAAAAGGCATTCGCCTGTTAATCGAAAATAATATACCAACAAGCATCCAGCTGATCGGAGACTGTGCAAGATTACGTCAGATCATGTTCAACTTGGGCGGTAATGCGACCAAATTTACTAAAGAAGGTCACGTATCCATTCAAGCGGATCTCAACAGACCAAACAACCAACTTATTCTCACGGTAACAGATACGGGTATAGGCATTCCAAAGGGCAAACACGAGCAAATCTTTAATTCGTTTGAACAAGCTGACACTTCAACCACAAGAAAGTTTGGCGGGACGGGGCTTGGCCTCGCGATCGTTAAGAATCTAGTCAGCCTAATGAATGGTGAAATAACACTGACGAGCGCTGTTGGGCTTGGCACAAAATTCCAAGTTTCTCTACCTATCGCTTGGCAAGAAGGAAAAACAGGGGATATCGTCACACCAGTAATCAATACAGAAAACCTGACTTGTGATTCATTGCGTATTTTATTGGTGGAAGACAATCGTATTAATGCGATCGTTGCACAAGGCTTCTGTGAAAAGCTCGGCCATCATGTTGATCTTTCGGAGAATGGTAAATTGGCAATTGAACGCCTCAAAACCAATCAATACGACCTGATCTTGATGGACAATCACATGCCGGAAATGAACGGGATCGAGACCACTCAGTACATCCGCGAGAAACTAAAACTCGACACCTTGATATTCGCCTACACGGCCGATGTTTTCCGTGAAGCTCATGACAACTTCATTCAAGCCGGTGTCGACCATATTCTGACTAAACCTCTGCAACAAGAGAGCTTTTTCGACGCCCTGCAACAATTTTCGAATCGATTACCTAAGCAAATAAAAACCGAAGGCTCGAGTGACATCGAAAACATCGTCGAACTTCATCGAAAGCCAATTGAAACACTGAGATTAACAGAAGAAGAGATAAGTCAGTCAGAAGTAATACGCATACTTAAAGACGACACGGAAGGATTCAGCTTACTTATCGATTCAACCATTATTGAGTTCGAACAGTCTGTTGATCGAGTCATCGAATACTATTTATCGAAGGAGTTAGAGCCACTATGTCGCACCCTGCACTCCATTAAAGGTATGTCGTTAAACTTAGGTCTCAACATGCTTTCTAAGCAGGCATTAGAGCTAGAAGTGCAAGCAAAAGACCAGCAACTGCCTGATATTGAACTGCTGCAAAAGCTGCTCAATCGACTTACGGTCAACATACATCAAGCTCAGCGGATGAAAGCGGTTAATTCGATTGAGCGCCAGACTCAAATGAATGATAAAACTTAAAAAAATTCACTCTCAAACCAAAGCGCAAGGTTTAATCACTTTGCGCTTTTCGATCTTATGTCGCTCTAGTCTTTGTTCTAACGATTTAACGGTCTAACGGTTTAACGGTTTAACAGGGCGGTTATTTGCTGGATCTCATCTTCGACATCAATACCATTGTATTGCGGCGCAATCGAGAGATCTTGAATACTCACAGTTTCTACAGATTGCTTGTCGTTGAGCTGAAGCATTAAGTCTCCTTTTGGTGAATAGGTTCTACTGCTACCACAATAAGTCGCGGTAAACGCATCAACCACATCCTGCCCAACGCGATTACACGTCACGACATGACACCCCTCTTCTAAAGCTCTCGCTTGAGCAATAGCAAAACTGTGGTGACCGCCAAAGTTGGCCGGGTGCAGAATAACGTCGACCGACTGATACGCCCTCATGATCTCCGGGAACCAAATATCAAAGCAAATCGCAACACCAAACTTTAAGCCCTTGTGCTCAAACGTAAGGAGCTCACACCCACGTGAAAAATACTGTTTGTCGAATTTGGTTTGACTGATTTTTCTGTATTTATGAAGTAAACCTGAACCATCAACCACCACGACGCTATTGTAATATTGGCCGCTATCTTTCTCGGCAATACCAGCAACAATCAAGGTGTGATGCTTCGCTGCCATCTGAGTTAACGAATCAATAGTACTGCTGTCGTTGAAATCTTCAGCCAGTTCATGAATTTCTTCAGCATCGTTAAAAATATATCCAGTAGTGAACAATTCAGGCAACAGAGTGATATCCCCGACTGTCGATTCCGCTTCCAAAAGATCAGAAACCGACTCAATGTTCTTTTGTTTGTTTTTGTATTCAACCTCAAGCTGAATAAGAGTGATGCTGACATTATTCAAAATCGAATCCTTGCTAGGTAATACTTCAAACTGTAACGCTTCAAGCTTTAATACTTCAAACTAGAGACTAAGAACTAAGAACTAAGAACGACAGAGTAAGGCAATCCCCTATCGCTTTCTTATTCGCACGCCAAAGGTTGAAGCAGGCGCACAGTCCTGTACGCATTTCAAATCTGCCTACGGCGCTAATTTAGGCTCTGGCAAAACGGGAGGCGTGCTGTCCATATAGGTTAAGAAATTTGCCCACACTTCATGCGTGCGCTGCTTGGTTAACGTTGTCTTGCAGGAAAGCGCCATAAGGCCTCGTATTGAACCATCACGCCATTGGGTGTACACAGAGCTACAATGAGCCGACATGTACGCCTGCCAGCTCTCCTGAGCCTTATTGATTGAAGCCACCAGCTCAGCATCATAATCGTTGTGCTCAAAGCTGGCTGCAAGGTATTTATCCAGTTCCGCTTGTGCAGTTTCCAACTCAATTGCAGCACAGTGATTAATCTCTAGCGTGTTCATAGCATTCTCGCAATCGACTGTCTTTTCAACAGCGAGCACAGAGCACGAGAAGTAAGCCAAACCGAACAGTGTTATCACTCTTTTCATAAAAATCCTTGATTCTGTCATCAATAAATTTGCGACATGTTTCGATTAACTGAAACACAGATTATTGAGTCAATTTCCTTCAATATCCCAATCGTATATAACTCTATTCTTTATAGGGTTATAAATATCTTTTATTCGTATTAGTACTGCAAAACCAAGTAAAACCCACAAAGAAAAATCGACTAAACATCAATATGTTACTGGTAAAATCGAAAAAACATTATCTTTATCAATAATTCATGCGTTTATTCACAATATTTATCATTTTCCTTGCTACCTAATCGTTAAATTTATAAATTAAATCGAATGCTCACTTAGATCGGTAGTCTTACTCCAACTATGGATATCAATTACCCGAATATTGCTAAAACATCTTTATGCTTCGTTGTTTCCTTTTGTATATCAATGGCAATGCTCATTCCGGCTACGCCTTTTCATTACCAAACGTTGACTGAAGACTCATCCAAACAACTAGAGCAAAAACTGAGGCACATTCAATCTCAATTCGATTACTTTTTGACTGAGGTTGAGCACGGGCAATCATGCGAGTCCGTGGTTACTCGGCTGAGACAAACGGTTTTTGATGCCGATTGGGTAAAAGAAGCGGCGGTATTCAATAAAGACGATCGTTTTTACTGCTCAACTACCGATGGCGAAGTCTCATTTCGCCTGTACAGCACCATCAGACAAAGACTCAATGACGCCCCGAACTTAACAACCTTGTCGTATTCAAATTCAGCGATCACTCAAGTGCAATCCATCATGCTGATTTTCTCTAACAAGGAAGAAGCGGGAGTGAGCCTGATGATCCCACCACATTTCATCTATGACATTGTAGAAACAAACCTGAGCAAGCACGGAATTCAGGCCAAAGTTGAGGTGATTAAAAAAGATATTCACCCTTCTGATACAGCACCGTCTATTGCCAAAGTACGAATACAATCGAACGCTTACCCGCTGACCATCACGTCATACATTGGCTATCAGTATTATTGGAACTTCCTGTTGAACTATTTGTGGTTTGGCTTTCTGATGGCCGGAATCACCACCATTATTATCCTTTCCATCAAACATAAGAAGCAAAGCCAGCGTAGCTTAGAATACTCACTGTCTAGCGCACTCAAAAACAAACACTTACATGTTCACATGCAGCCTATCGTAAACCAAAACACAACTGAAATTGTAGGCTGCGAGTCGCTGCTCAGGTGGAATGACCCTATTGAAGGCAATGTATCCCCTGCTATTTTCATTCCGCTTGCTGAAAGCTTAGGGTTGATTGAGGAGCTCACCTACTTCGTGCTACGCAAAGTATTAGTGACGTTGAAAAGCAATCAAGACGTGTTCGAATCAAAATACATCAGCGTCAACATCAGCCGCAACGTTGTGTCCAACAGTAACTTTTCTAACAAGGTGATCAGCATCTTTAAAAGACACCCTGAGATTCTCAAACAGGTGGTTTTTGAAGTAACCGAAGATGGTGAATGTTCTGATGCCGACATGGTCAAAATCAGAGGCAACCTAACCAAACTATCGAATATGGGCGTAAGAGTCGCGATTGATGATTTTGGTACAGGCTATGCGGGCTTAGACTTTGTGAGACAATTCCCGTTCAGCATTCTCAAAATCGATCGCGTGTTTGTGAAAAACATATCCGACGAATCAAGCCTTGGTATCCCTTTGCTGGAGTCCATGCTTCAGTTGTCCCGTACCTTAGGTATGCAAGTGATCGTCGAAGGGGTTGAGTACGAATCCCAAGTGAACATCTTGTCTAAACTGGGCGTCGACTATATCCAAGGCTTCTATTTTTATAAACCGATGCCAATAAGCCTGACGATTAGTTTGCTCAGACAGCAACATATGGCTGCAGATAATGAAGACAAACTCTCATCCACCTCAACGCCAGAATGGGAACAAGTCTAAGCAGACTCATTGAGGGCAGCCTGCCTCACAATATTTTTACATCTAGTTAGGACTCTCGGAGCGTTTCCAATGAACATAAGAGCGTTGTTCGCGTCCCTAAAATACATGCGTGGTATCTAGATACCACGCATGTGTCTGAGAGTGAGCGGTTTCTTTCAATGTTACGCTTCACTGTTTACTCATAATCAAAACATTGCTGTTTGAGCCAATGGCCTAACGTTCTGATTTCAAACTGCTTGGCTCTCGAATTTTTGTAGACAAAGTACATATTGTCGCCAGTCGGCAAATCGTGCATTGGGATACGAACCAAGTTTTGTTGAAGATCTTGGTCGTTAAGAAAGTAGTCGTTCAGGAACGCAATACCTTGATGGTATTTCACGGCCTCGGCGGCCAGTACCATGTGGCTGAACTGGCTGATTTTCACATCCTTTGGCAAGCTGAAGCCACCGCGTTCACACCACTGAATCCAGTCTTTCGCTTCACCGCCATCCTTGAAGATTGAACTTACTGAAAGTAACTGCTGATCCCACAGTGCCTCTGGCAAAGGTTTATCTTCGATTCTCTGCCACACCTTTTGGCTACAGAACGGATAGAGCTGCTCTTTGTATAGGAAGTCACTAACGTAGTTTTTCTTTGGCGGGTAGGCAGTAATAAAGCAGTCGGCAACTTGATCCGAGAACTCAGGCTCATCGGCCACCATACTTAACGTTAAGTCGATTTCTGGATGCTGTTGGCGTAAGTTTTCGAGCCTAGGTACCAACCATTTCACGGCCAGAGAACTGTACATTGCAATCCGAATTTTGCCACTGTCACCTTCACGGATTTGATAGCTGGCTTGCGCGATATTCTGCAATGAGTGAGACACATCTTCGTAATAACGCTCTCCTATCGGGGTGAGCGATAAACGCCTTCCCTGACGCACAAACAAGGTTTCACCTAAGTACTCCTCTAGCAAGCGAACCTGATGACTCACCGCGCTTTGCGTAACATGAAGCGCTATCGCCGCCTGAGAAAAGCTATTAAAACGAGCGACCGACTCGAAACATTGTATTGCTCTTAAAGGTGGTAATTTCATTATTAGCTCAGCTCATACTAAGTGAATTTTTATCATTATATATGAAACGATTTTATGCATTAAGATTACGCCATCACACTTCTTCGTTTTCTTTTTAACTCACACTGAACACGCGTCAGTCAATGATAGGAGCTTCATCATGCCTTCAATGTCTGTTGGAATGGCAATGAGTTTACTCATTGTCGGTAATCTAATTGCGGTTTTCTCTGATGCCTTAATTAAAACCTTGGGCGAAGACATTGCTGTATTTCAATTTGTCTTCTTCAGACAGCTAACTGCCGTGTTAATCCTTCTGCCTTTTTGTTTTGGCGTGAGTAAAAAGAGCTTCACCGATGGGCTGAAATGGCATGCCTTGCGCGCGCATATATGGTTACTGGGTGCGATCTTTATGGTGTTTGCCATCAATGCCATGCCATTGGCCACCGCCAACGCTATTTTCTACGCCGCACCTTTGATGATGCTGCCGTTAGCCTTGGTATTTTTCAAAGAGCAACTCAACCGCTACTCAGTGGCTGCTGGAATATTCGGCTTTATGGGCGTTCTGGTCATCATTCGCCCGACAGAGATCGATTGGGCGGCCATTGCAGCGCTTATCGTAGCGTTAACCATTGCCAGTAATAACTTATTGATCCGCAAACTCCCGAAGCACCAAACCGTGGCACAAACGTTGTTGTTAACCAATTTAGCAGGCGTTCCGGCATCACTTGGACTCGCCATTTGGGAAGGCCGTGAATGGGATTGGTCACCACTTATCACTGCCGCAGGTTCAAGCGGCTTTATCCTCATCTACGCAGCGATATGTGTCGTCACTTACCGATCGACAGAAAGCAATAAAATCGCCAGTGCTGAATACAGCGGCTTACTCGGTGCGGTGGGAGTTGGGTTGGTCTGGTTTGGTGAAATGCCTGATATTGCAATGGCGATTGGCACTGCAATGATCATATTGCCGCTCATCTGGCTGGCTCGAAATGAAAAGAAGCAAAGCTAACGAAGTTTATTGATACCAGGCCCTGAATACCAAGCGAAATGAGTAAGGTATCACTTTAGACAAGAGCTTCAATTAATATGAACAATGTGAAGCCGTAACGGTAAAAGCGACGGCTTCACATCTTTGTCTCTTTGTCTCTTGGTCTCTTGGTCTCTTCGAGCTGAGCTTAAAGAGAAATAGAAAGCGAACAAAGGGATGAGTTAGTCAGCTATTTAGACTAGTTCGTCGCTTTTGAATCTGATGAATTGGCCGCTTTCGTCGCTTCTTCAGCGGTTTTCTTACCAAATACCGTATCCATCATGAAACCAATACGCTTAGATGCATCACCGAACTTGTTCGGGTTAGCCGTATATGGAACTTTAAACTCTACTTCACCTACTCTTTGCCCGTTCTGATAAGCATTGATCTCCGCTTGCTTTAAGAACAACGCTAAGTCCCAGCTCCAATGGCCTTCATACTCCAATGTTAGCTTATCAAGATCGTGCTTAGACTTATCTGGTACGACGGTGTAGGTATAATCGTTATCTTGCAGCCAGGTTTCCATGGTATTTAAAAAACCTTCACGTGTTTCAGCATCTTTAACAATAACAACATCCACTTCAGTCGTAGGTTCTGGAATCGCGTTCCCTGTGTAACGAGGGGCTCCACAACCAGCCAAAATTAAAACCGAAAGCGATAATAGTAGGTATTTTTTCACGTTATATATCCATTAACAATTAACTGCGTAAATGATACCACATCAAAAAAATGACATATTATATAAACAAAAGTTAATCAGACATTCCTTGTTACATAAGGCATTGAAAAATAGCGAAAGAAAATGCGAAGGCGATGGGTCTCCTTGGAGGGACATTTAATTTCATCGCATCGTTGAGTGCATTAAAAGGAATATCATGGAAAAGACACTTCAAACCAAACTGGCGACTAGCCTACTACTACTGAGAGTCGGCATTTTTATCGTCTTCTTGTTCTGGGGCTTAGATAAGATTTTGGTACCAGAGCACGCTACAAAGGTGCTATCTGGTTTTTACGGCATCGACATCTCGGATAACGCGATGATGGCTATGGGTGTCGCTCAGCTCGGCTTTTTAGGCGCGTTCGTCGTCGGCATGTGGAAGAAGTACACCTACGGTGCCATTTTGGTCTTGCATGCAGGCTCAACTTTCGCCTCTTTTGGAAAATACATGGACCCGTTCAATAACCTTCTATTCTTCGCCTCTTGGCCAATGCTCGCAGCCTGTGTCGCAATCTTCTTACTTCGTGACTACGACACTTATAGTGTTGCCAACTAACACAAAGGGCGCCGTTATTGGCGCCCTGTTTGGTTGGATTGATTCTTATCAACCTAAAGTACTCTGTTAGCTGTATGACCCTATTTTACATTTCTATAAGTTACTAGAAACCCTGTCAAACCTATTGAGAGAGCAGCAATACATACTCCCCTCAGTATTGCATCATTGAGATAAGCTGAGTAGAAAAGCATTGCAATAAATGCACTACATGACACCAAAAAAGGTGCGATTGAACGATGGGTAAAACGTGAAGTATCAACCACACTATAACGATCTAGAACCAAATCCAAGAGTAAGAGTATGTGCATAACAAACAAAACATTTAGTACTGGAAATACCCAGTAAAACCAACCATCTACAGGAACGCTAAATAGTTGAACAAAGGTAAGGTGAGCCAATATAGAAAACAAAATACTTTTCCAACCATTCGAGCTACTTTGTACTCTAATGCGGTATGTTCGTCGGGCGACAGAAGCAAGTGGCTTGGCTGAAAAAACCAAAATAGCCAACCAAACTATAAGTAATACCATGATTCAAGAGCCTCTAAATTAAGGTTTACGAGCGATTCTGAATTAGATATCTAGAACTATGACCCCAAGATATCGACACTTTACGGATGCACATAACGCCTTGCTAAGGTGTGAGCAAACCAATACCTTAGCGTCCGAATAATACCTTAAACACATAAGCCAACGCATAGTAAAAATGCCACGCGTTGCGAATCACTCTTAAGCAACTTGTTATACCGCTTGGTTGAGGCTAAAATGACCGAAACAAAGACCACTTAAGAGACCTATTACATGACCACTAGAATTTTAGCCGATGTTGCTGCAAGCATTACTGAGTTGAAAGCTAACCCTATGAAAGTTGCTACTAGTGCTTACGGTGAACCAGTTGCTGTACTGAACCGAAATGAGCCAGCATTTTATTGCGTACCAGCCGAAGCGTACGAAATGATGATGGACAGACTCGAAGATCTTGAACTACTAACTATTGCGAAAGAGCGTGAATCTGAAGAGAGCATTTCGGTAAATATTGATGACCTATAAACTCGACTTTAAAAAGAGTGCACTCAAAGAGTGGAAAAAGCTTGGCTCAACGCTTCAACAACAATTTAAGAAAAAGCTAATCGAGCGCTTAGATAACCCGCATGTTCCGGCTTCAAAACTCTCTGGAGCTGACAACATGTATAAGATTAAGCTGCGCCAATCGGGCTACCGTCTCGTCTACAAAGTTGAAGACGATGTCATCATTGTAACCGTCTTAGCAGTAGGAAAACGCGAACGTAGCGATGTTTACCGTAAAGCTATGAAAAGGTTAGATGATTGATTGCGGTAGAACGCCGCGTTAGGTAGAGACTTCCGCTCCTACCCGATAACTTTCCAATTTACTACGAACCAAATTTGATAAGTTCAAATACCGGTTAGCTCCATTTTTTGGTAGTTTATCTGGTCTTTCAAACGAAGAAGGTTCTTTTAGCTCTTCACTTTCCCAGAATTGATCGCCAGTTGAATCAAATAGCGTGCCATCGGGTAACTCGTTTGAGTAATGAAAGCCAACTTGATCTTCACCCAAAAATACCTTCCATAGAACTAGCTTTCCGCCAAAATAGTCGTTAATTATTAGCGCAGATATTCCACATTGCCCACGACTTGGATTAGATTGAGTCCAGTTTTCTGGTTCCTCAGTGCTTTCTAAAGACCAGCTATCCTGAAGAGCTTTTAATACATCACTTATACTTGGTTTCATATGCTCTACTTAAAACTCCTTAGCTACCTAACGAATGATATGGACTCCCCCTACCGAGGATCTGCCACACTTATGTGGTACTTAAATGCATCGGAGGCACCATGTCTGATTATTCTTATTTCTGCGGTATCGACCTAGCTAAAAACCACTTTAGTCTTCATGCCGTAGACCAAAATGGTAAGGTCATACTTCATAAGTCGGTAACTCGCTCTAAACTACTGACTACAATAGCAAATATGCCACTCATGCGTATAGGCGTTGAAGCGTGTGGTGGTGCACATTATTGGGCAAGAACACTCAATAAACTTGGGCACGACGCCCGCATTATGGCCGTTAAATACGTAATTCCTTATCGAACTAAAGGAAAGAACGACCTTAATGATGCTGTTGCCATATGCGAAGCTGTTCAGCGTCCATCAACTCGCTTTGTACCCGTAAAATCCCCCGAGCAACAAGCCATCTTATCGGTACATAGAATGAGAGAGCATTGGGTTCATGAACGCACCGCGCTTATGAATCGCATGCGCGCCCTACTCTCTGAGTTCGGGTTAATCATTCCTGTTGGCCGCTCTTCATTAATGAAACACGTTCCCTTAATGCTTGAAGATGCAGAAAATGAACTGCCACATCTCGTAAGAACGGTGATTGCCGATGCTTATCACCACCTTGGAGAGTTGAATCAACGTATCGCCGATACTGAACAAGTCTTCGACTCTTTTGCTAAGGTCAGCGCTAATGTTCAACGAGTGATGAAGGTTCGTGGCATTGGACCGCAAACCGCTACTGCGATACTTGCTTCGATAGGCAATGGTTCTCAATTTGATAAAAGCCGTGATTTCTCTGCTTGGCTAGGACTAGTACCAAAGCAATATTCGACGGGAGGAAAGCCTCGCTTAGGTCGGATAACCAAACACGGTGATAAATATTTGCGAACACTATTAGTTCACGGCGCAAGGACCGTGATTGCCAACCTTGGCGACAAGCAAGATAAGCTAAGTCAGTGGTGTCGAGGCGTTCTAGAACGAAGAGGAATGAACCGAGCGATAGTGGCACTTGCCGCGAAGAACGCACGAATTATATGGTCGCTTTTACACAATCAAACCGAATATGAAAACTATGCTGCTTAAGTAGAAACCTAAGCAGCATAAAGAGTTAAACCCACCGGGTCATTGCAGACGCTAATGATGGAGATAGGTTAAGACCACTTGCGGAGAGCCTGTTAATGCGGCGGACACACTAGATGTCATCTAACGAATAAGGCACCGCAGTCGCGCAAGTCATCAGGGCCACGACGTATGCGAATCACTCTTAAATGCTTTGTTATAACCCGTTTGAAGCATGTGGATAATAGGTAGCCCCTATCTCCCCTGACTTAATTCTGTTCAACCAATCATGGTAGACACTCGGATATAAATGTTGCCGAGTGACACCGAGTTCTTTAAGAGCTTTTTCCAAACCCACGACTATGTCTAGTTTATCTTCTGAATGCTGCTCTGAATCAAAATCAAGGCGAATACATGGTGTTACTAACTCTCCATTCGATAAGAAGAAGTCTGGAAGTTCAAGAGCACTAAAATCATCAAAGTACCAGTCTTTATTTTTGAACTGTGTGGCAAGACTATTTGCTAAATACGCACCTTTTTCCTCTAATCGCTTCAGCAAAAGTTCAAATTCGAGATTATATTGGGCTTGTAACGTAGTTTTGACATCACCTAAAGTTTGGTCTTGTTTTTGATATACTGTTAAAAGTACATCTTCCATATCCTTTAGACTAGTTGAGTCATCAATTTTTTTAGTCGTTTCTGAGTGCATAGCTAAACACAGTAGTAAAACCAGGCAAAGCGAACTGCGGTGCATTCCTCTAGACATTTCCATACTTAATGCACTAACTAACTCTTGCGGCGCCCCATGAAATACATGTCTTAAAATATACTCTGGAAATGCACCAATGAAAAATATTGGAGCATTTAACGAAAACCTAGAAATTAGAATCATAATTAAAAGCTTCTGGCGTAATTTTAATTCTGGGAATAACTGATTTATTAAGGCTAGGAAACATGAATATTCACTACCATTGAGCGAGCTAATATCCTCACTAATTTTTGAAGCTAACAAAGCTGATGAGACTATATCGGCTTCTTTATCATGTAATTCGCATGATAGTAATTGTTCTTGTGCATATGCATGTCCCTCTAAAAGGGATAGCATGGTGATTGGTGTTGATTGAAGAATATCGCCATACTCGTCTAAGTAATGCATGTGCACAAATACACCGCAATTTTCGTCATGTTTTAGGGAATACTTCAATTTTAGAAAGCGACGCGACTTAGAAGGCATCTCTAGTAAATGTGAATGCATCTGAATCTCAGCATCATTTAATGAGATTACTTTTAAGTACTCTTCTGATTGTTCACTAAACCAGTTATACATCCTACAAGTGTATTCCATCCCCCACAGAGTCGAGGTACTGTCTAGCAAATGAGTTGTCTCATGCTTATAGGTTTTATATATTTCAAGCTCTGTATCACTCAAATTTGCCAAATTTACTACTTTGACGATTTTCTCAATGTCTGCAGCCGTTTTTCCTGTGTAATCGTTGTTGATCTGAATTTGTTGGAGCCCAAAATCATATTGCCCTAAGGCTTGATCATTAAAAATGTATCTACTCAAGGGTTCTCCTCTTTTTTAGGGTTATAACGCCGCTTAAGGGGTGAGTAAATGTGTGCCAAAATTGTAGCGAAGCGAAAGTGGCACGCGTTTACGAATCCCTCTTGAAGCGTTTGTTAGTTGTATTTTTTACTAATTAACGTCCAATTTACGTAATTATGCTTTGAGAATTGAAAGTGTTTACCATAAAAAGAAGCTGTTGATGCAAGCTCAGTAATATGATTCTTAGCGCTATTTGATAGAGCATCGTACCAAACTTTACTAAAGTACACATTTTCTATATAGCCGAACATAAGTTCGATAATGTGAGATGGTAATTTACTCGGATCGACTTCCATAAGAGAAAGAATAAACGCTCTACAAGCTTCAAAGTGCCTTGGCCAAGTAAAAACTACAGCGTGACCAGTTGGTGTATTTAAAGTGTTAACAGCGATGTTCTCTACATTTACTATATTTTCGTCAATAACTTGTAAACGTTGACCATCAATAGTGAAGTCTGGTGAAAAGCAACCACTAACTACGACACCTAGATCCCCATTAAACTCTAAGATCAAACTTTCAAATTCATGGAACATAGACGCATCAAACTTGTCTATATAGAAATCCAAAGTCTTTCTAAATTCCTGCTCTCCCTTTATGTATCCGTTAGTCATGGTGGTCAGAAGTGCTTGAATCTCGATTTGCTTTTCTTTGGGTTGGCCACGATCTAACTTCTCTTTCATCGCAGGCATGCCTTTTATGCACTCAATTTTTTTAAAGCACTCCAAAGCGTTAGCACGATACCCTGCCATTACACACTGCTCTTTTGAACCAGTAAATGGGTTATCTTCAATGCATGAAAAAAGCTCTTTGTCATGCTTTCCGCAAAAGCCTTTAAATGTTGAAGCTTTCTTCCAACCCAATTTGGCAATATCAAAAACACCAGTTGAGTATTGATTAAATGCGTAAACGTGATTCGTAGAATCTACCACCTCTTTTAGGGGGCCATTTCGTTGAATCGTATGAGCATCTATAATTTTTTTGCTGCAGCTGGTTTTACTCGCTTCAGGATGCAAACACTTCTTTAGCTTTCTGGAATGATCAACTTCAGCGATCATTCTAGATAGTGAAAATTTTTCTTCATTTTCTTTGTTTAAATGGCACTTTTTATACTTTTTCCCTGTGCCGCACCAGCACGGGTCATTTCTACCAATGTCCACTATTTACTCCTTACAACTAACGAATGACATGGATTCCCCCTACCGAGGATCTGCCACACTTATGTGGTACTCAATTGCACCGGAGGCACCATGTCTGATTATTCTTATTTCTGCGGTATCGACCTAGCTAAAAACCACTTTAGTCTTCATGCCGTAGACCAAAATGGTAAGGTCATACTTCATAAGTCGGTAACTCGCTCTAAACTACTGACTACAATAGCAAATATTCCACTCATGCGTATAGGCGTTGAAGCGTGTGGTGGTGCACATTATTGGGCAAGAACACTCAATAAACTCGGTCACGACGCCCGTATTATGGCTGTTAAATACGTAATTCCTTATCGAACTAAGGGAAAGAACGACCTTAATGATGCTGTTGCTATCTGCGAAGCTGTTCAGCGTCCATCAACTCGCTTTGTACCCGTAAAATCCCCCGAGCAACAAGCCATCTTATCGGTACATAGAATGAGAGAGCATTGGGTTCGTGAACGCACCGCGCTTATGAATCGCATGCGCGCCCTACTCTCTGAGTTCGGGTTAATCATTCCTGTTGGCCGCTCTTCATTAATGAAACACGTTCCCTTAATGCTTGAAGATGCAGAAAATGAACTGCCACATCTCGCAAGAACGGTGATTGCCGATGCTTATCACCACCTTGGAGAGTTGAATCAACGTATCGCCGATACTGAGCAAGTCTTCGAGTCTTTTGCTAAGGTCAGCGCTAATGTTCAACGAGTGATGAAGGTTCGTGGCATTGGACCGCAAACCGCTACTGCGATACTTGCTTCGATAGGCAATGGTTCTCAATTTGATAAAAGCCGTGATTTCTCTGCTTGGCTAGGACTAGTACCAAAACAATATTCGACGGGAGGAAAGCCACGCTTAGGTCGGATAACCAAACACGGCGACAAATACTTACGAACACTATTAGTTCACGGGGCAAGGACAGTCATTGCCAACCTTGGCGACAAGCAAGATAAGCTAAGTCAGTGGTGTCGAGGCGTTCTAGAACGAAGAGGAATGAACCGAGCGATAGTGGCACTTGCCGCGAAGAACGCACGAATTATATGGTCGCTTTTACACAATCAAACCGAATATGAAAACTATGCTGCTTAAGTAGAAACCTAAGCAGCATAAAGAGTTAAACCCACCGGGTCATTGCAGACGCTAATGATGGAGATAGGTTAAGACCACTTGCGGAGAGCCTGTTAATGCGGCGGACACACTAGATGTCATCTAACGAATAAGGCACCGCAGTCGCGCAAGTCATCAGGGCCACGACGTATGCGAATCGTCGACAAGTAGGCCGAATGTAGAGCGGCAGTCCAAAACCCATCAACATAAGTTTAGCGGATGTTTGACAACCGGGGGAATCCATGTAGCCGCATTAAGTGGTGAACAACGCGAACACCCAACCTTAAGCCTTGCCACATTTAGCACTGAAGCCGACTTAAGCTGAAATTGCCAAGCGTTGAGAATCCGTCTTAAATGCTTTGTTAGAAATTTAACCCTTTTAATTGCATGACCCTTTGAAGCTCTGAATTAAACTCTTCAATCCGCGGAGGTTCCTCAAAAATTATTGTTCCTTTAATCGGAGAACGATCATTTTTATCTCTACTCGCTATACCATTGACTATCGTTATCATTTGATTAATTCCATCTCGGATACTGGCAACCCAATCTGATTGAATCTCATGTAGGAGTCTAAAATCGTCAGGTACCAATATTTGTCTACCCTCGATTTCGTACTCATAAAGTTCTCGATACAAATCGCTTACCAAGTTTGAAAATCGTAATAATCTCTTATGATCAACTTCAATATCATCAGAAGATGATAAGGTATGTCCTAATTCTATAATCAGCAGTCGTTTTGCTACCTCAACAATTTTTAGCAAATTTTCAGGTCGTAATTGAAGCCATTTGACATACTCGTCGTCGCTCAAGCTTCTCAGAACTTTCACATGAACTTTACCTCTCAAGATGTCATTAAGCTCCTGATCAATCGCTGAAACTCTGTCATTTAGTAACTGGTAGAATAGTGCATATTCCCAAAAGTGTTTCTTATCTCGTGCAATTCGATGAACATGATTAGATTCGCTTTCCAGTCCGACTGGTATTGCAGTCCGGTATGAGTAGATACAGCGCGAAATTGACACGATAAAGCTGATAAGTATCAAAGCCGATAGGGTATAGATATTACCTAAGTTCACTTGTGGTTGAAAAAATTTGAATAATTCTAAAAAGCTAAATACGCCTCCAAGAGACACGAAAAAAAACACAATAAACATTTCCCACGTCTGACATGTTAATAGCCATACGTGCTCAAAAACCGTTAAATATGTCAGTGTACTTTCAGACTCACACTGAACATTGTGTTCTTCAGACTCCATAACTTTCCTCAAATTTCTAACGCCCTGTTAAGGTGTGAGCAACGCAATACCGATGCCGCCGCATACCACCTTAAACACTAAACGCAACGCCATAGTGAAAATGCCACGCGTTGCGAATCCCTCTTGAACAGTTTGTTAACTGTTTTTAGACTTCAGGACAAAGTCTTTTTCTCTAGTTGGTCCATTGATTCTATTGATTATTTCATTCGTGAGAGTCAAGTCCCGCTTGATATCTTGCCCATTTATATTGAAGTGTAATTCTGACTTGGAACCAATAACTAAAGTTGATACGTCAAGACTACGTTCTTTTGAACCTTCTACACAAATTATGTTGTTTTGAGCAATTTTAAACAATTCAGATATAGGAAAACGGTACGATTCGCCCGCAACCAAACCTCTTTCAAATAAAGTATGGAATAGCCTGTCACCACTTTTTCCTTTTTCATGATGAACATGAACGTTTTTCAGCAAAGTACATGAATAGTTCGAACGTTTGAAAAAACGTTCCTTAACTAAGATGGATATGTCTAGAACGAAAACTCGTTCACTTTCTGAAGTCGCCGTAACCGTTATCTCATCAAGTCCAGAAGTGATAAAAATATTACAAGTCCTACTTAAGCTTTCAGATACCTTATAAGACTTCAACGCAGCGAATGCACTGCATATTGCTGCAATTGTAGCTAAAGATGTCAAAACTAAATTCCAATCAATAATGTCCATACTTCCTCAAAAACAGTTAACGCCCGCTTAAGTTGTGAGTAACGCATCACTGACTTTAATTTGATCACCTTAAACACAAAAGCCAGCATTAGCACCAAAAATGCCTAGTGTTACGAATCAACTTGAAGCATTTGTTAGGCAAATTATTCCACGATATGTTCTGGGCCTAGGCTGCGACCGCATATAAGGCATGATGATCTCATGCTCGAAATTAAGAAGTAATTTCCATTGTAGTTGCCTTTAGAACCTAGGTTTCTCAAACTAGTTTTTGACCATTCCTTTGAGAAAGGTTGATCATTTTCACTTTCAACAATTTCTCCAATTTGCCCACATGAGCATTTTAACTTAGTGTATGTACGGAATGTCATTTTAGCTGCCCTCTTGATTAACTGACCATATGGAAACCTTAACCATTTAGAAACTCAATTGCTTTCGTGATGTTTTGAATTAGCTCTTTGTTGTTATCCATGACAGCTTTGTGCAATAAGCCTGATAACATCGCATCGCTTGTCTCTTTAGGTATTACACAAGGACTTAATATGCCTCTTGATTGAGGATATGTTCCCCAATGAACACCTAGGCTTTTTTGCCCACCGTCATATTCATGCTTATGATCGTACCAACCAACGATCAAGACCAAACCATCATCTTCATGAATTTCTTCGATATTCTTCCAATAAGATATCATCTTCATCGCCATTGCTTCCTTATTTTCCTAACGCCGCGTTAAGTAGTGAGCAACGCAGACCACCCTACCTAAACCATTGTGCCGTAAACACTAAATTCAAAGCAATGCCGAGCGTTGCGAATCTGTCTTAAACGCTTTGTTAGCCATATTGTGCTAGTAAGGACTTCATCGTATTTATCGGATCATTGAGCAACTGCAAATATAACTCTGGAAACACCCATTGAAATAGTGCTTGTAAACACCATATAGCTATGGCAACAACTATACCGACAACTAGCTTGGTCGGGATTTGCTCTAAGATCCTAGGCTGGAGCATTTTTCTATGCTTCTTTTGCTCTTTTTCGAGCTCTCGTAAATACTCATCACTTAACTTTATGTCTTTGAACCAAGAGTTCTGTCCGTCCTCACTTACGATCGTTGCAGTCAAATAACCTTTGTCGTAATAAAAGTTAATTACTCTCATTAGCTCAATTTGACGAAATACGAGTTGATTGTGAACATGAGAGTTCTCTACACCAGATAAATCAACATGGGTATCTGTAATAAGACCATTATGTAAGTCATCGATAACCGCTTCGGCACTCATATATCGATTTAATTGTTTAAATTCCAAACCACCTCCCTCTGAACTTCAATAAATATGGTTAACGCCGCGTTAAGTAGTGAGCAACGCCTGCCACCTAACCTAAACCATTGCACCGTAAACACCAAACTCAACTTAAACTGAAAACGCCGAGTGTTGCGAATCTGTCTTAAACGCTTTGTTAGGCCTTTTATTGCCTCTTAACAATGCTCAAACCACTTAGGTCTTCGGACTCAACAACATCATAAAAATCAACATCATTTCCAATGTGCTGCGCCACTAAGTCTTTATAGTATTTTTTTCGTCCATCACTCATACGCAAACCAAAAACTACGTGACTTAAAATTCCAGGGTAGTAAAATAGCCCATGACTTTCTTCGACATACCTCCACTCCTTTTCATACTCCCACGCAGGCGTTTTTGTACTAATTGTTGAACGGAAAACTTCATCTTCAAATGAGACTCTTTGAACGTTCGCTTGACCAGTACCCGGTGGCATAATTTGCACTTCGTTTTTAAAGCCCGACTCAAATGTAGGTTTTTTTCTAGCGTAAATGACTGGTAGACAATGACGTTGATTTGAAAGCTTGCAGTCACTCGAACTGCTAAAACCTAAAGCAATACCTTCATGATTCGCACCGTAATGAGCCCACATTAATTCATTTGAACAATCTTCACTTAAACTAAAAATACCAACTTGAGATAAACGTTTACGCATATCTTTAAAAATATTTTCAGGACGAGAAAGCTCTATTCCATGGTCAGAATATAACTGCCTCATAGCTTTTACTTTTCTAGGGTGATTTAGCTTAGAAAAACGCTTAAGCCATTGCTTAGTTTCTCTTTCATTAAGTGAGAATAAGCACTTAGGAGGTTCAAAGAAAGGAGGTTGCATAATAACCCCCATGATCTGTGCATTTTCGTTTTCACGAATAGTTTTTGCTTCCCATTCAGGTGGTATGTCACCTGTTCTGCACTCAAGAGGATCGTTTAATTGTTTTGGAGAGGACAACCAAACTTTCTGATTTTTAATCATATCTTCTGTACGTTCAGAATCATCACGATATTTATAAAGTACTTCTGGTTTCAAAATAAACTCCCGTTAATATTTCCTCTCAGCCCTGAGGCCTAACAGCTATATTAGACAGAATAGTTCTGCATTCTGTCCCTGAAACAATTCTGCCTAGTAATCTAAATTTTTCAGGTTCTGTCTAATAACTCATTTAATAACAGAACCTTACCTGATTACTTCTTTATCAAACATGACAAAAAGCAGAAAAATTCCATATAGTCTCCGCAAAATGTAGAAAGTGACTCAATGTGTGAGTTAGTCGTCATCTTGTTCGTTGATTTCTTCGCCACAGCCTAGGCATTTGGGTTCAATATCTGTAGGCAGCATGATGATTAAACCGCAGTGTGGACAGAGGTCGCCTTGGTTATACATGGTCACTCCTAAGCAGCGCTGAATTCGCCAGCGTATGATACAAGACCGGTTTTCTTGCGTTGGCTAACTTAGACATCAACTTACCTCTACCTAAAAATTACAGAACGACATACCAGATCGTGAGATGATATGTGAAACTTGTCGTTTAATCAATCGGTATCGCACACTTAAAAATAAAAACGCCGACGTGATTGTCGGCGCTTAACTTTAGGTATTAATAGGTTGGAGGTAGTCAGTTACTTCGCCATGGTACTCAAAAACTCGGCTTCGAACTCTTCATCGGCTTCTCGGGTTAGGCATTCCACCAGCCATTCAATGCTTTGATGGTCTAGCTTACTGTTCACCACAAAGGCTTGCTTTACGCCAGACTGACCCAGCTTCGCGGAGCCGTAGTTCTTGAATGATTTGTTGCCGTGGTAATGGAGTGATTTGATCGCCTCCGCGTTGGGTTCTGGTAAGGCATCGAGTGTGTTGGCCAGTTGAATCACCAGCTCCATTGGGTTCTTAGATGATGAGATGCGATACAGAAAACCACCCTCTACTCTTTGACGTACCCAGTAATCAAAACCGCTGCAATCCATCACCTTGTCGCTGACCAGTGCGGCTTCACTGCGATAGCCACACGGTTCAACCATCACTGGGGTATGTTTAAACTCTGGCTGACCAGATGCGGCATCGGTATGAGGCAAGATCAAGTCACACGGTTTGCTGTCTTTGGCGGTCGGTGCGTTCCAGTGGATAGGCATGAAAACTTGCTCGCGGCGCATCTCTTTGGTTACCACTAAGCGGGCTTGGCATTCACCTTGTGCACTGCGCACTTTCACCACAGGATTAATAGTGGCGTGGTTGAAGGCATCTAGCCCAAATTCATCTAAACCAAGCTCAGCAACGGTATCTGGGTGCATGGCGACAAACGGTTCTGGGGTGTGCTCGCCTAAACCTGCGGCTAAGCCCGTGCGGCTCATGGTGTGCCATTGGTCTCGGATTCGCCCTGTGTTCATGACAAGCGGGAATTCAACACTGGTATCAGCGATAGGCTTGTCGTGTTCAACCGCAATAAACTGCGCCTTGCCAGATTCGGTAAAAAACTCACCATTTGTAAACATGCGCTGCTCAATGATCTCTGGTTGATACTCTAATACTGGCCACTGCTGTGGAGTGAGTTCGCCATAGCCTTTCTCATCCAGTTGCGTGAGTCCAATTAAGCACAAGTCACGCGCTTTACCTGTTTCATTGCCGAGCGCTGTCATCTTGCAGTACTCTTTGAAGATCTCACCTTCGTGGCGGAACTCGAACTGCTCTTTGAATCCCATTTTTTGTGCCACTTCTTTTAATATCCACCAATCGGGCTTGGCTTCCCCTGGGCTTGGTAACACGCGGCGTTGACGTGAGATTCGGCGTTCAGAGTTGGTCACAGTGCCCGACTTCTCGCTCCACCCTTGTGCGGGTAGCACCACATCGGCCAAACGAGTGGTTTCCGTATCGGCAATACAATCAGACACCACCACAAATGGGCACTTCTCTAATGCGGTTTTGATCTTTTCACTGTCAGGCAGGCTCACAACTGGGTTCGTTGCCATGATCCACACCGCTTTGATTTTTCCCTCATTCATCGCATCAAACAGGTCAATCGCTTTTAAACCCGCATGTGTGGCTAAGCTGTCGGTTTGCCAGAACTCGCTGACGGTTTGGTGTGATTGCGGATCACCAAATTCAAAGTGCGCCGCTAAGGTATTGGCTAAACCGCCCACCTCACGCCCACCCATCGCGTTCGGCTGGCCCGTTACAGAGAATGGCCCCATGCCCGGCTTGCCGATTTTTCCGGTGGCTAAATGGCAGTTAATAATCGCATTCACCTTGTCACACCCTTGTGTCGATTGGTTCACGCCTTGGGAGTAAATGGTTAGCACCTTCTCGTTCGATGCAAACAAACTGTAGAACTGTTTTAGCTGCTGCTCTGTTAACCCGGTGAGCTCAGGAACGCTTTTGTCGCCCCAGCCTGATTCGGTATAACGGTAGCGAGTCGCAGATCGAATCGATTCAGTAAAGCCTTGAGTGTGGTTTTCTATGTAGTCTGAATCTAGCTTGTCGTTATCGTCGAGGTAGCCTAATAAGCCGTTAAACAGCGCCACGTCTGAGCCTGATTCCAATGCCAAGTGAATGTCTGCGATTTCACAAGTGTCGGTATAACGCGGGTCGATGACGATGACTTTCAATGCAGGGTTGGCTTGTTTTGCGGCTCTTAATCTTTGGAATAACACAGGGTGACACCAAGCTAGATTTGAGCCAGTAATCACGACTAGATCGGCTTGCTCGAGATCTTCGTAGCAAACCGGTACTGTGTCTGCGCCAAATGCTCGCTTATGCCCGACCACGGTTGAAGCCATGCAAAGGCGAGAGTTACTGTCGATGTTGCCACTGCCGATGAAGCCTTTCATCAGTTTATTGGCAACATAATAGTCTTCGGTAAGCAGCTGACCAGAAACATAGAACGCAACCGAATCGGCCCCAAATTCTTCGATGGTTCGATTGAATTTGTCTGCGACCAACTGAGTGGCACGGTTCCAGTCCAGCTCTTGTTTTTGCTCATTCTGAATATGAGCAGGCTGTGTTAGGCGTCCTAAAGGCGTGACGGTATCACCAAGCGCAATCCCTTTAGTACATAGCTTTCCATAGTTTGATGGATGATCTTTATCACCACGTACTTCTAGTTTTCCTAACGATGTCGGTCTCGCTTCTATTCCACACCCTACACCACAATAAGCACAGGTTGATTTTATCCAGCCGCTGTTTGAATCGGTCATCCGTTTCTCGCTCAATTATCCATAATTGTAATAACTCAAACCAAGCAAATAGCACGCCACTTAATACCAGTCGACCGAATTGAAATATTATCGTTTAAAAACAACAACTTAATGAAATAAAAAATATCAAAGCTGAACAAAATCGAACTTAGCCAAGATAGAAACTTAACTTTTGCACCATCTTGCAGAAAGTTGCACCACAAACGCTCATTTATATAAATATAACAAAAATTTTACATACTACTTTAGGGGTAATTGCGTGTCACCTGTAATTTTTAAAACATTGAAATATATAGATTAAATTTTATTTTGATGAACAACTCGCAATCTGGCACCCTCCTTGCTCCACTAAAAACCAAGACTTAGAAAAAACATTTTTGTTTTTCTTAATGATTATGAATTGAGTGGAATCTCAACCCGGTATTCATCTGCTAACGACTAGAAATTAGATGCTAGTGATGGTGACGCCGAGAATAAGGAATGGATTATGAGCAAGAAGAAAATCGTCGTTGTTGGTAACGGCATGGTTGGACACAAATTTATCGACAACATCCTGCAATCAGAGAGTGATGAGTTTGATGTAATTACTTTTAGTGAAGAGCCAAGGTTGGCCTACGACCGTGTTCAGTTGACGGCTTACTTCAAGCGCGGAAATGCTGATGATTTGGCATTAACCAGCGAAGAGTATTACCAAAGCAATGGCGTCAATTACCTTCTAAACGCGAGAGTCGCTCAACTAGATACTGAAAATAAGTGCGTTGTGACTGAATCGGGACATACCGAGAGTTATGACACCTTGATTCTGGCGACCGGTTCATTCCCTTTTGTTCCCCCAATTCCCGGTAACGACCAAGAACACTGCCACGTTTATCGCACTATCGAAGATCTAGACGCCATTGAACTATCTAGCAAAGGCAGCAAATCTGGCGTAGTGATTGGTGGTGGCCTGCTTGGCTTAGAAGCCGCAAACGCAGTCAAAAATCTTGGCTTGGAAACCCATGTAGTGGAGTTCGCACCTCGCCTGATGGCCGTACAGTTAGATGACGGTGGCGGTGCGCTTTTACGCAGAAAAATTGAAGAACTTGGCGTCCAAGTTCACACCGAGAAGGCAACCTCTGAGATAGTCGCGGGTGAGAACGCTCGCTACCGTATGAACTTCGCAGACGGCACCCACCTTGAAACCGATATGATCGTGTTCTCTGCGGGTATTCGCCCTCAAGATGCCCTAGCTCGCAGCTCTGATATCGCCATTGGTGAACGTGGCGGCATCGTGATTAACGATCACTGCCAAACCAACATAGACAATGTGTATGCGATTGGTGAATGTGCCCTTTGGGACAACAAGATCTTCGGCTTAGTCGCCCCTGGTTATTCCATGGCGAAAGTCGCGGCTTCGCATATTGTCTCCAGCGGCACTGACGATGCTGCATTTACTGGTGCCGACATGAGCACCAAGCTCAAACTGCTTGGTGTTGATGTGGCCAGTATTGGTGAAGTACATGGCAAGACGGAAGGCGCTCAGTCGTATACCTACAACGATGAAATTGAACAAGTTTATAAGCGCCTGATCATCTCGGCAGACGGCACAAAGATTGTCGGTGCAGTATTGGTCGGTGATGCAGAGGCTTACGGTTCGCTACTGCAAATCAAACAAAACGATATGCCCCTTCCTGAAAACCCATCGGTATTGATTTTACCTAACGTGGCCGATGATTCAGGTTCGGCAATGGGTGTTGAAGCTCTGCCGGATAGCGCTGTGATTTGTTCATGTTTCGATGTGACCAAAGGCGACATTAAAGACGCGGTTTCAGCGGGTTGCACCACGATGGCTGCATTGAAAGAAACCACGAATGCTTCAACAGGTTGTGGCGGTTGTTCTGCCCTTGCTAAACAGGTTCTCGATAGCGAGCTAAGTAACCTAGGTGTGGAAGTCTCTAACGATATCTGTGAGCACTTTGCCTATTCTCGCCAAGAGCTGACTGACATCATTCGAGTCAACAAGATTAAGACCTTTGATGAGTTGCTTGATTCTCACGGAAACGGATTGGGCTGTACCGTGTGTAAGCCTGCAGTCGGTTCAATTTTGGCTTCTTACTGGAACGATTACATCCTCGAAGATCAACATATCGAACTGCAAGACACCAACGACATCTACCTTGGCAACATGCAAAAAGACGGCACTTACTCGGTGGTTCCGCGTATTGCTGGCGGTGAAATCACTCCAGATAAATTGATCGTGCTTGGCGAAGTCGCTAAAGAGTTCGACCTTTACACCAAGATCACCGGTGGTCAACGTGTCGACTTGTTTGGCGCTCAACTTAACGAACTGCCAATCATTTGGAAAAAGCTGATTGATGCAGGTTTTGAAACGGGCCACGCCTACGGCAAATCAGTACGTACCGTGAAATCGTGTGTGGGTAGCACTTGGTGTCGATACGGCGTCGACGACAGTGTTGGCTTAGCGATTCGACTAGAAAACCGCTACAAAGGCTTGCGCTCACCCCACAAGATTAAGTTTGCGGTTTCAGGCTGTACTCGTGAATGTGCAGAAGCCCAATCGAAAGACTTTGGCATTATCGCTACCGACAAAGGTTGGAACCTCTACATCTGTGGTAACGGCGGTATGCGCCCTCGCCATGGTGACCTTTTCGCGACCGACCTTGATGAAGCCACCCTGCTGCAATACATCGACCGCATTCTGATGTTTTACACACGTACCGCGGATCGCCTACAGCGTACATCGGTATGGATGGAAAACCTTGAAGGCGGCATTGAATACCTCAAGCAAGTCGTGATTGAAGACAAGCTCAATGTTGCTGAAGAACTTGAAACCGATATCGCTCTCAACATCGAAAAATACCAGTGTGAATGGAAAACCACCATCGAAAACCCTGAAAAAATGAAGCGTTTCCAGCACTACATCAACAGCGAAGAAATGGACACTAGCCTGTCATTCATAAAAGAACGAGAGCAGCGTTTTCCTAAGCCGAGCTTGAGCTCTTCTTCAGATTCACAACGCGATGAAATGCTAACCAAGGCTGACCAAATCGAAGTCACGGAAGTTTCGTAAGCCGAATTGACGGTCAGTGAATCAGTAACAACTAAACCCAATATCGATAGTCGACAGTGGCGCAGCCCAAGAAAACTGCTGTCGGCTATCACCCTAATTAAATTGATTATTAGTTTTATGTTTTGACTAGGAGAAAGTCATGGAAAATTGGACAACCGTATGCAACACCCGGGACCTAACCCCAAACGGTGGTATTTGCGCCAAAGTAGACGATAACCAAGTGGCTATTTTTTACTGCAAGCGCAGTGACACGCTTTATGGGCTCTCTAATTACGATCCTGTTGGCAAGGCGAATGTGATGTCACGTGGTATCATTGGTTCATTAAGCGGTGAGCCTTACGTAGCCTCCCCCTTATACAAGCAGCATTACCACTTAGAAACTGGCGCGTGCCTTGAACAACCCGATCTCAAGCTCGTGAAATTTGAAGTTCGCAAGCAAGGAGAACAGGTTCAGGTTCTCGCACCGCTTGCTATCGCCAGTTAACTAAACGCCGACATCATCATGCGAACGCGTTATCAGCGTAAGCAATTTCGGCACAGGGTTTAGCCACATGAATGCGTTCGAATTTCGGAAGTAACGCACGAGCTAAAGCCGGGTAATTTTCCAGATTTAAAGGATTTAAACCATGGATAACACAAAATTTTCGCTGCTTTCATTTACGGGTAAGATGAAAACCTTACACCTAAGTTGGATGGCCTTTTTTATCACCTTTGTTGTGTGGTTCAACTTTGCCCCACTACTGCAAATGGTAAAAACGTCGCTTGGTCTTTCTACTGAAGAGATCAAAACACTGCTTATTCTCAACGTTGCATTGACCATTCCGGCGCGTGTCGCCATTGGTATGTTAACCGACAGATACGGCCCAAGATTGGTCTACTCTTCGCTACTCGCTGTCTGTTCAATCCCTTGTTTTATGTTTGCTATGGCAGACTCTTTCATTCAAGCGGCGATTGCTCGTTTCCTATTAGGCTTCATTGGTGCTGGCTTCGTCGTTGGTATTCGCCTTGTGTCTGAATGGTTCCCACACAATGAATTGGGTACGGCTGAAGGTATTTACGGCGGTTGGGGTAACTTTGGTTCTGCAGCGGCAGCGTTTACACTTCCAACTCTGGCTTTAGCGTTTGGTGGTGAAGACGGCTGGCGTTATGCGGTTGGTATTACTGGCCTTATGAGCTTAGCGTTCTCGTTTGTGTTCTACAAAAACGTAACGGATACACCAAAAGGTTCTACTTACTTCAAACCGGCTCAAGTAACGGCAATGGAAGTGACATCAAAGGGTGACTTTTTCTTCCTACTTATTATGAAGATCCCGATGTATGCCGCACTAGCGCTACTGACATGGAAGCTATCACCAAGCAACATCAACATGTTATCTGACATGGCGGTGTATTCTGTGTATGCAGGTTTGGCTGCGCTTTACGTGTACGAAGTGTCGCAAGTTTGGAAAGTAAACAAGAACGTATTTAAAGAAGAAGTACCAGAGATTCACCAATACAAATTCAAGCAAGTTGCGGTACTTAACGTATTGTACTTCGCGACATTTGGTTCTGAACTGGCTGTTGTTTCTATGCTGCCACTGTTCTTCTCTGATACCTTTGAATTAACACCGGTTCTTGCAGGTATGGTTGCATCGGCTTATGCCTTTATGAACCTAATGTCTCGCCCAGGTGGTGGTTGGATTTCAGACAAATTCGGTCGTAAACCAACACTGCTTATTCTAACGATTGGTCTTGCTGTGGGTTACTTTGCAATGGGTCAAGTCGACAGCACATGGCCTGTATGGCTAGCGGTTGTCGCAGCGATGGCGTGTTCTTTCTTCGTGCAAGCGGGTGAAGGTGCAGTATTCGCAACAGTTCCTCTAATCAAGCGTCGTATGACAGGTCAGATTGCTGGTATGACCGGAGCTTACGGTAACGTGGGTGCGGTAGTTTACCTAACTGTGTTGTCATTCGTGAGCTACCAAACCTTCTTCTTAGTGATTGCTGCAACAGCGGTACTTGGCTTTGTAACTCTACTGTTCATGGAAGAGCCTAACGGTCAAATAGCTGAAGTGAATGACGACGGTAGCGTGACCTTGATTAACGTATCGAGCTAACCACTCATTGAATCGGGAGTAGTACCGAGGTGTGTTTCACCACTTTGGTACTGCGTTCAAAGGCTCTAGGTTCACTAGGGCTTTTGTTCTTCCTCAGATGTGCTCTCAAGCAAATGAGAAGACAGCCAGTTAAGAAGAAGACCAGTTATGACAATTTCATTCAGCCAAGGGCAAGTCGTCACGCCGGAATCAAACAACCAGCTCACACTCAAGTTTGGTGGTTATTCGAATAAAGGCATACGTGATGAAAACCAAGACGCCATCATTGTAAAACACCCGAAGACTCGTGCTGAGCAAGAGTTGAAAGGCAGTGTCGCCTGCATAGCAGACGGCGCGAGTTGCAGTGAACACGGCCAGAAAGCCAGTCACACCAGCGTGATGCAGTTTATCGACGACTATTACGCCACTCCAAATAGCTGGAGTATTCAGCGTTCAGCACAGAAAGTCTTAACCTCACTCAATTCTTGGCTCTTCAACACGTCTGTTTCTAATATCCATCCTGCACAACAAGTGAACCACAATGCGCTCGTTTCCACCTTTAGCAGCGTGATACTCAAATCGAACACCGCGCATATATTCCACGTTGGCGACAGTCGCATTTACTTACTAAGAGATGGAGAATTACGACAACTGACCCGCGACCACACCCGTAAAAATATGGGGCAAAAGCATTACTTAACACGCGCCTTAGGCATGGACAACCAACTCAACGTTGACTATCAAACCCTGCCTATCAAGAAAAACGACTGCTTTATCCTCACTTCGGATGGTGTGCATGAATTTGTCTCGCCCAACACCTTCAATGAACACATCGATAAGCCTGGAGCGGATTTCGAATACGCAGCACAGACCATCTGTAACACTGCTTTAAGCCACAATAGCTCAGACAACGTGAGCTGCTTGATTGTGCAAGTTAGTCATCTACCTAAGCCTTCGCTCATCGAGTTCCATGAAAAACTGGCTAAACGTGCCATCCCACCCGCGTTAAAGCTCGGGCAAAGTATCGACAACTTCATGGTGCTTGAGGTGTTGTATGCAGGTTCAAGAAGCCATGTGTATCGTGTGATGCAAAAAGAGACACAAACCGAGTTCGTGCTAAAAGTCCCTTCCGTTCAATATCACGATAGTCCGTCGCAACTCAGAGCTTTCTTTAATGAACAATGGGCAGGGATCTTGCTGAACAATAAGAAGGTAATGAAGGTCTACCCGACGCCAGAGAACTCGCAATTTTTATATCAAATCTGCGAATGGGTAGAAGGCATCACGCTAAGACAATGGATGTACGACAATCCAAAACCGTCACTCAATGAAGTACGCGACATACTAGAAAAAATCACACAAGGTATTCGAGTATTACAACGCGCAGACATGGTGCACCGAGACTTAAAGCCCGAGAACATTATGCTTCAACATGATGGTGAGATAAAAATCATCGACCTTGGCGCTGTATTAGTCAGAGGACTTGAAGAAGGAGAGCTCGCAGACAAAGACGACACTCCATTAGGTGCGGTCAATTACATTGCACCCGAGACCATCAAACATAACAGCGCGACCACCAGCTCTGATCTGTTCTCTATCGCTGTAATCGGCTATGAGATGCTAACCGGTGAATTACCCTACTCTGAAATGACCGCACAATCGCTTAAGCAATCTCGTCACCATCAATGGGAATACCAACCCATCACACAGAAACGAGCTGACTTACCAAGCTGGGTGGATTTGGTATTACAAAAAGCCTGCGCGGAATCACCAAGCGAACGTCATCAAGTGTTGGGGGATTTTGTGGCAGACCTTTACACGCCAAACCAAAGCTTGGTGAAAAGCCAAGCCAAGCAACCTTTGATAAACCGAAACCCAATCCAGTTTTGGAAGGTGTTGGCCCTGCTTTTAGGCTTAGTAGCGCTTATTGAGTTTGGTATCTTGATTCAGTAGCAATATCCCTCGCCAATTGACAAAAAAGAACGGAAATTAAAGTCTATACATTTCAATCATTTAACTAAATAAAAAGCTAAAGATTTATCAAGATAAGTGCTTTAGCTTTTTTCTGTCCTATTCTGCACAATTCGCTTCTCCTTCCCTACCGTAGCCTCTAACTTGAGCATCAATTCACCACGACGTGAAAAACAATAACGACAAAGTTAACTCTCAGCCTTTTTACTAGGAGCCAATGATGCTTAATAAAACAACGCCACTTTTTGCTTTCGCCATTCTAGCTACAGCGACAACATTCAATGTTAACGCAGCAGCAAATTATGAACCGTTTGTCGGTATTGATGTGGGAACACGTTTAAGTGGACAAATGGAATCAGAGTCCACGTATTACGGGACTAAAGGTAAAACCGACTTATCTTCATCAATGGTATTTGGCGTCGAAGGCGGTATGACAATCAACCAGACTCATCAAATTAGTATTGGTTATGATTACCGCGGTACCAGTGTCGAAAATAATGAAAATAACGATGATGAACTTGAAGTAGGCACACTATTTACTAAATACAACTACATCGTGCCTATTACACAAAAACTCGCTTGGACAGTGGGCGGCAAACTTGGTTATGAGATGTTCAATTCAGAAGCAGAATATGATGTAGATGATCTAAATGGAATCGTCCTTGGTGCTCAAACAGGACTCGACTATCGCTTTCATGCTTGGAGCATAGGTACCGAAGTAAACTACGTTTACCACACCAATGAACTTGAAGCCAAATGGACTGAAGAAGACGGTAAGACCTACAAAAACACCCAAAAGGTGGGTGATGAGTGGTTACTAATGGCGAACGTAAAATACCACTTTTAACACAGATAGAATTGATTCCCTTTATCTCCCGGTCAGCCGGGAGATATCATTGTTTTGGGCTTTATCTTTACTGAAGTAGTCTTTAGCTTGCTATTGCCTAACTCGGCTTAGCATCAAGTAATTTCGCTCTCTCGAAATGACATCGACTCCTTGACCATGATAAATCAATTCGTTTTTCGACGTACCCGACAGGAACATTGTGGTATAGCTCGCTGCTTGGTAACCATCTAATACCTCAGTGGTTTGAATGGCTTCAGTATTGTAAGAAAACTCAAATTCGCCATCGAAGGATTTAGTTATTTCGCCGTCTACTGAGAACAGTGCGACGCCTTCTAAACCATCCCCTTCTATCGATATCGTTGACTCTATTTGGCTTCGATACAAGTCAACTTCAATTCTTTCTCTCCAAACATGCATATCATCAGAATATTGTTGTACCTCGGTAATGTACCTTCCGTTAAGCAAAAGCTTTTTACTAAGCACGTAAAGTGACGCGCCATAAAGAGCAACGGAAGCAATCAGAAGAGCGATCCAAGGTTTTAAGCTAGATTTTAAGCTAGATTTTAAGCTAAGTTTTATCAAACTAGATTCATCAGGCTATTCATCATTGAACAACCCCTCCGTTATTTCTGGCAGAGCCTCAATTTCAAAAAAGTAGTTCTCGCTATGATGACGTTTTTTGTCATAAATGGAGAGATTGTATAGTCCCGCTTTTTCACCAATGAAATAAAAACAATCACATTCGAAGCGTTGAATCACCGCCTCAATGTCAGGCGAAATAACCATGTCTTTGCGTTTCAACAGTTCATGAGAACCAATATCCACCACCTCATAATCTTCATGTAAATAAGGCATTAAGTGAGTGTTCGTCACCCGTAAGAAGTTAAAGCAAGATAAGACAATGAACACAATAGAAACTGACGCCAACAGTATCTTTATTAGTTTAGCCGCGTTGAAACGTCGGTCATCAGATGGTTTTACTTCAAGGGAAGCGTTATCGCAGTAAAGCATGTAACCAACACCTGCAATCGTGCGTAACTCAACGGATTCAGATATAGCGATGGCGAGTCTAAGCTTTTGTACTGACTTTTGGAGAGAGGAATCCGTGACGATGGTTTCAGGCCATCCCGCTTGCTTTAGCGTCTCTTTACTCAGGACTTGGTTTGAACTGTCTAAGAACGCTTTAAACAAAAGACATTCATTGTAATTCAATGCCCGTTCTGCACGATCTTTTGTTATGGTCATCTTTTCGATATCGAAAACCAAATCACCACAAGAGTACTGCTTATCCACTTTGAGTTTTCCCACCAAGATGTTAGCTAAATGACTGTTTATTGTAGTTGAAAAGTGACGAATGTACATTAGGTTAAGTGCACTGATCAGACCAAGATATATGCATTCCCGAAACGGATCCATCCCACACACAACCGATAACTATCACCCATAAATGACGATAAAACTGAGCAAGCATGAAGGAAAAATAGGCAGGTATTACGGAAAACAGGTAAATGTGACGAAACAAACAGGTAACAGGACTCAATAGAAAAACAAAAAGCCTCAGTACCCTAAAATCACTGAGGCTCTCTTAAAGTTGAATCGTCGGCGCGTTAAGTACGTCTCACTAAACTTCTCGGCACGAGTTCAATGCCAGCTTGGTAACGCTTAGCCGATGCATTTAACGCCAAAGCAAAAGCGCTATCGGCAATCACTTCGAATTGCTGTGGCAGTGAATGGACTTTAAAAGGTAAGAAGTCCAATAAACGGTTATCACCAAAGGTTGCCAATTTGACTTGATTGATCAGCTCTGGCTTTTCAACCATCACATCAAGCACACCCTCTAATAAGGTGTAAGACATAGTCACGATCGCATCAGGAATTGTGCCTTTTGCAATCCACTCTTCAAAAACCTCGCGCCCTGATTCTCTATCAAAGTGTTCTCCATAACCCACAACCATCGGCTTGCTTTCTGCTAGCCTTGTTTGTTGAGTATGTGCTTTATTCGCCGCTTCAAAACCCAGCTGACGTTCACGTGAGATATTTAAATCAGGTAGTGCACCTATCAAGCCAACACTGTGAATGCTGTCATCGAGAATCGAATGCGTCAGTTCAAATGCAGCCTCAAAATCTTCACTGATCACACAAGCAAAGTGCTCATCGTCTAACGGACGGTCAATCGCAATAACCGGCGTTCCAGAGTTTTGCAGCTTCAAGTAGAACTCATTGGCGTCTGGCATTGAACTCGCCACCAACAAGGCATCGATACGACGACTCACCAAAGCTTCAGCAACCTTGCGTTCAGTTTCAGCATCATCATCAGAACAGCCAATCAAAATCTGGTAGCCCACTTTACGTGAGTTCTGCTCTATCAATTTTGCTAAACGCGCGTAACTGCTGTTTTCCAAGTCAGGAATAATCAAACCAAATGAACGGCTATTACCAGCGCGCAACGACGAAGCAGCATGGTCTGGTCGGTAGTTATACTCTTCCACAACCGCCATGACTTTCTGCTGAGTTTTCTCACTGATTCTGTATTTCTGCGCCTTGCCGTTGATGACATAACTAGCGGTAGTTTTCGATACTCCAGCCAATTTAGCAATTTCATCAAGTGTCATATGGGTGACCTGTATTTTGTGCGTAGGATCATATAACCAATGATCTGATCCTCGGATTAGTTGAATTATATGCTGAATCGATTCAGTATAAAAGCTGAAAGGATTCAGCAAAATCTGAAAAGTGACTTCAATCATCCTTTTGTATGGATTGAGCGTCATTTGTTGTGATTCAACTTCTCGTTATTAACGAAACTGAAATTACGACACGCAGCAAAACTATTTTGAAAACCAAAATCGGCTTTGCTGAATTTTTTTACACTGAATGCTGAACCGATTCAGCTAAAGTAAAACAAAGAGCAAAGCAACGAGTAAAGTTCACTAATTCTTGCTCTAGACTGAATCGTAGCGATACACAAATTCTCAAGCGATACGCTAAAGAGGCACCATGCTTAAATTATCAAAATCTGACATCACTCTTGGTCAAACGGCCGAAGACAAATTCAAAGCTATCCAGAACATTGCTGGCGACCTAACCGCGAAAGGCCTAGTGGATTCTGGCTACGTTGAAGGAATGCTGAACCGTGAAAACCAGAACTCGACGTTCCTAGGTAACGGCATCGCGATTCCTCACGGCACCACAGACACGCGAGGCCTAGTGAAAGAGACAGGCGTTGCGGTACACCACTTCCCTGAAGGTATTGATTGGGCAGACGGCAACCGTGTTTACGTAGCAATTGGTATTGCAGCGAAATCTGACGAGCACTTAGGCATCCTTAAGCAGCTAACGAAAGTGCTAGCGGCAGACGGTGTTGAAGAGAAATTAAAGCAAGCGAAATCAGAAGACGAAATCATCGCCCTACTTAACGGCGAAGTTCAGCTAGAAGCAGACCTAGACGCTTCTTTAGTTCAGCTACTGTTCCCTGCAAGCGACATGGTTCAGATGTCGGCAGTGGCGGGCGGCCTACTTAAGAACACAGGTTGTACTGACAACGCATTCGTTGCAGACCTAGTAACAAAAACACCGACTCACCTAGGCCAAGGCCTGTGGTTGTTGGGCAGCGATAAAGGCGTAACTCGCACTGGCGTATCTTTCGTTTCAACGGCAAACCATTGTGAGTACGAAGGCACACCAGTGAAAGCATTGGTCGCATTCGCCGCTTGTAACAGCGCACACCAATCTATTCTGGCAAACCTAAGCAAGATGGTTTTCGAAGGTAAACAGCAACAACTGTTAACCGCTGACATTGCACAAGTGATTGGCCTTCTGAAAGGTGAAGCGGTTTCTACAGCGTCTCAAGACGATGACAACTGCGCAGTATTCAAAATCAAAAACGCACACGGCTTACACGCTCGTCCAGGTGCAATGCTAGTCGCTGAAGCGAAGAAATTCGAATCAACGATCCGCGTTTCAAACCTAGATGGCGACGGAAAAGAAGTGAACGCGAAGAGCTTGATGAAAGTAATCGCACTTGGCGTTAAACACGGCCACCAGCTTCAGTTTGTTGCTGAAGGTGAAGATGCAGCACAAGCACTTGAATCGATTGGTAAAGCTATCGCTTCAGGCCTTGGCGAAGGTTAAGGAATAGATATGTCTGATAAACAAATCAAAGCCGTTACCGTTACGCTAAACCCTGCTCTCGACCTAACTGGCGCTATCGACGCACTTAACGTGGGTTCAGTGAGCCTAGTGAACAAAGGCTCTCTACATGCGGCAGGCAAAGGCGTAAACGTAGCAAAAGTACTTTCAGAGCTTGGCGCGAAAGTGACCGTAACAGGTTTCCTTGGTCGCAATAACGAAGAAGCCTTCTGCCAACTGTTCGAACAGATGGGCGCAACTGACCGCTTTATCCGTGTAGATGGCGCGACTCGTATCAACGTGAAGTTGGTAGAGAACTCAGGCCAAGTAAGCGACATCAACTTCCCAGGTGTTCCTGTTAATGCTGACGCGATTAAAGCGTTTGAAGAAACCTTGTTAGAACTGGCTGAAACACACGATTACTTCGTGATTGCAGGCAGCTTGCCACAAGGTGTATCGCCAGAGCTTTGCGCTTCTTGGGTACAACGCTTGCGTGACCTAGGTAAAAAGGTGCTATTCGACAGCAGCCGTGACGCACTTAAAGCCGGTATCAATGCACAACCTTGGTTAATTAAGCCAAACGATGAAGAGCTGTCTCAGCTGTTCAATGCAGAACTGACCACACGTGACCAATGCCAACACGCAGGCCAAGTTCTGAGTGAAAAAGGCATCGATAACATCGTGGTATCACTTGGCGCAGAAGGCGTGATGTGGCTAAACCAAGGTGAATGGCTACATGCACAGCCACCACGTATGCAAGTGGTAAGCACAGTAGGCGCAGGTGACACCTTAGTAGCAGGCCTGTGTTGGGGTCACATGCAGCAGATGCCAAAACCAGAACTTATTAAATTCGCAACCGCCCTATCTGCTCTAGCAGTTTCACAGGTAGGCGTGGGCATCACCAGCCAACAAGAGCTGGATTCAGTACTACAAAATATCCAATTACAGTCGCTTAGTGCTCCAACTAGCCAGTTAGACACAAGCAAATAGGACAAAAGGTTTATTATGAATATTACCATTATCACAGCTTGCCCTAGTGGCGTAGCAAACAGCATCATCGCCGCAGGCTTGTTAGAGCAAGCGACAAAAGCACTGGGTTGGAACGCCGCTATTGAATGTCAATCAAGCGTGCTACCAGACTCAACCGTATCGCAAGACACTATCGACAGCAGCGACGTTGTGGTTATCGCAGCTAACACCAATGTTGATAAAGTGCGCTTTGTTGGCAAAAAGGTGTACCAAGCGGCTATCTCTGAATGCACTGCGGATGCAAAAGCATTTCTAGAGAAAGCGATAGCAGAAGCAACAGTACTAGACGCTTCTCAAGTTGAAAGCACTGTTGAAGTAACTGGTACGTCAGTAAACTCTTCTACAACAGCAAGCACTGGCAGCAAAAAGATCGTAGCGATTACCGCTTGCCCAACTGGTGTTGCACATACCTTTATGGCAGCTGAAGCGCTTGAAGCAGAAGGCAAACGCCTAGGTCACCAAATCAAAGTGGAAACTCGCGGCTCTGTAGGTGCGAAAAACCAACTGACTGACCAAGAAATCGCAGACGCTGATCTTGTTATCATCGCAGCTGACATCGACGTTCCTCTGGATCGTTTTAACGGCAAAGCGCTATACAAAACAACGACAAGTCCTGCTTTGAAGAAAACAAAGCAAGAGATGGAAAAAGCATTCGCAGAAGCTAAACCATACCAACACACTGCTTCTTCAAATTCAGCGCCTGCTGACGAGAAGAAAGGCGTGTACAAGCACCTAATGACAGGTGTATCGCACATGCTTCCTGTGGTTGTTGCGGGTGGTTTGATCATCGCACTCTCTTTCGTATTCGGTATCGAAGCGTTTAAAGAAGAAGGCACACTAGCAGCAGCACTGATGACTATCGGTGGTGGTTCTGCATTCGCACTGATGATCCCTGTTCTTGCTGGTTTCATTGCATTCTCTATTGCTGACCGTCCGGGTCTGGCTCCAGGTCTAATTGGCGGTATGTTGGCTAGCTCAACGGGCGCAGGTTTCCTAGGTGGTATCGCAGCGGGTTTCATTGCCGGTTACGCAGCGAAATTCATTGCCGACAAAGTTCAACTTCCACAGTCCATGGAAGCCCTCAAGCCAATCCTGATCATTCCGTTTATCGCGAGTTTGTTCACTGGTTTGGTGATGGTTTACATCGTGGGTGGCCCTGTTTCTGGCGTGATGAGCGCAATGACCACTTTCCTAAACAACATGGGAACGTCTAACGCGATTCTTCTGGGTGTGATTCTAGGCGCAATGATGTGTTTCGACCTTGGTGGTCCAGTAAACAAAGCAGCTTACACGTTCGGTGTTGGTCTACTGGCTTCGCAAACTTACGCACCAATGGCAGCTATCATGGCAGCAGGTATGGTTCCAGCTCTAGGTATGGGCCTTGCGACTTTCCTTGTGAAAGACAAGTTTGAAGCAGGCGAGCGTGAAGCGGGTAAAGCATCATTCGTTCTTGGCTTATGCTTCATCTCTGAAGGTGCAATTCCATTCGCAGCGAAAGATCCAATGCGTGTTATCCCAGCTTGTATGGCAGGTGGTGCACTAACTGGTGCTCTATCAATGATGTTTGGTGCTCAGCTTATGGCTCCACACGGCGGCTTGTTTGTACTACTAATTCCTGGTGCTATCTCTCCAGTTCTTATGTACCTAGTGGCGATTGCAGCAGGTACGGCAGTAACAGGCTTTGGTTACGCAGCTCTTAAAAAGATGAGCAGCGATAAAGTAGAAGCAGAGGCTTAATCCCCCTACTCTGTTTAACGGCTAAACCCGTCGAACAGAGGCTCTTGATAACCGGTTTCTTGGTAAACGGTTCCTTGAAATAAAACAAAGGCTCCTCATTTGAGGAGCCTTTTTATTGGAATTAGCTAGCAAACTGAAACGCTCGGTCTGGTGTTACTTTTCTAATGTCGCTAAAACGGGCAACTGGAATGAAAACGTCACGCCTTCGACATCATCCGTGTCGATCTGGCGAATCATCTCTACCAAATAACCTTGCACATCTAACTTCAAACCTTGTTGTTCAACCGCCTTAAACAGAGCTTCTAACGCTGTGCTGTACGCCACATCCGAAACCAGATAAACGTCGCTGCATAAGTAGTAGCCTTCAGGAATGGTCATATCGTAACGATCTTTCGCGACTTGCCAATTTCCGATTTCAGCGTCGATGTCGTCCCACTTATTATTCATTTGCTTGATCGGCGTGGTGCCCATCAAATGCGTCGATTTCTGACCATAGATTTCAAATACCGTGTCCCAATCAGGATCTTCCAGTTTAAGCTTTTGCATGCCGCGTTCTGGATACCAAACCATCTCGGTCGGCATAGACTTAACCAGCTCTTTCTCCATCGAAGACTGCACACCTGGATGTGCCAACTTCTGGATGAAGTCTGCCGTTTCCTTAGGCGTCGCGTTGTAGCCCATTTCTCGAATATGTTTTGCAGTAACACCAAGCTCGCGCTTAAGCGCCTTACCTAATGACTGTGACGATGAGTAGCCACAATACTGAGCAATTTCAATCACGCTCCACGGCTCACCGTTGATCAACAAACCCACCGCGATTTGTAACCGAACTCGGCTTAGATACTGACCCGGAGTTTCGTTAAACAACTCAGTAAACTGACGATGAAAGTGGTATGGCGAAATCGCGCTCTCTGTTGCGATTTCTTCCCACGTACGACGCTCACCCCACTCTTCATGCATCAAGGTCAATGCATGCGTAAAGCGTTTTTGAAGGTGCTCTGGCAAAGATTCAATCAATGTAATCTCAGGCACCAGTTTAAAAGCTGGTTCTAAATGCAAAGCAGGTTTGTTCTCTTGCGTCATACAGTCTTGGGTCTCTGGTACATTGGCTTTAGTCTTACTGTCAGCTAACTTCGCCGAACTGGACAGATTCATTGAACTGGATACTTGGCTTCACTATCGTCTTTGTCCTTTATAAAATCAATCACGAGCGCTCCAAAGTGAGTTCTTCTAATGAATCTTGTTCGCCCGGTTCTTTTTCAATTAGATTTTCAACTAGCGGCGGCTTGCGACAAAACAAACCAAGCAGCACGGGAATCAAAATCAGAGTCACCGCAGTGGCAAACAACTCACCAAACACCAAAGATACTGCCGCTGGTTTCAAGTATTGCGCCTGTTCTGCGGTTTCGCTGAGTAATGGTAACAATCCACACACCGTTGTAATGGTGGTCAAGAAAATCGCTCTCAAGCGGCTAGTACCCGCAATAACTAACGCTTGCTGTAACGGCACACCTTGACGATATTCACTATTAAAGCGCGTGATCAACACTAGCGAGTCGTTAATCACGATGCCCGTCATGGCCATCATGCCGAACATCGAAAGAATGCTGATGGGTAAGTCCATCAAGTAGTGACCAAAAATCGCACCTGCAAAACCAAACGGGATCACTGCCATGATGATCATCGGCTGCCAGTAAGATTTCAAAGGCACAGCCAACAAGGTGTAGATCATCAACAACGTCAGAATCATCGCTGATTTAAAGCCATCCGACACTTCCCCTGTCTCTTCAAACTCACCGCCCGCTTTGATGGTTACGCTTGGATATTGTAGGTGCAGAGATTCAATCGTATCTTCGAGTTGCTCACGTGTTTTCTCTGGTGATTGTAGGTCGCGGTTCTGCTTCCAATACAGGTTGATCACTTGCTCTCGGTCGCGGCGGTAAACCACTTGCGGTTCTTGCTCATGACGAAACTCAGCAATATCCCCCATCATCACACTTCCGCCATTAGGTAACATGATAAGTGCCTGTTGTAGCTGAGCTAAGGTTCTGCGCTCCTTTCTCGGATATTGCAGAAGCACCTTGGTCTCTTGCCCGTTTTCTAACAAGCGATGCACTTCTCTTTCGCCAAACGCTTCGCCTGCTAACTGAGCCAGGTTCGCTTGCGTTAACCCTAACTGCTGACCATATTGATTCAATACCAAGCGAACTTGCGGTAAACCATCCTGACCATCGTCGTAAACATCCGATACGCCTTTCAACGAAGCCAAAGTGTCCGCTAGCTCCTCGCTAACGAGAGAAGCAAGCTCACGATCATTGGAAGAGATCGTTAAGAATGTTCCACCAGCAGGCTCCTCTGCCGCGCTGAACTTAACCGAATAAGCGCCTTCTATTTGGCCTGTGTTTTCTCTCCATCGCTTCAATAATAAATTACCCGGCAATGAGCTTAAGGATTCGTTGGTGAGCTCAGCTGTGACTTCAATTTCGCCATAGCCATCAGACCAGGCAAGTAGGTTAACAACAGGCTTTTCTTGTAATGGGTAATCGTCCATCAAACCTTTTTCAACTTGTGTCATTGCTTGCTCTACTTGCAACAAGGCTTGGCGCTGTAAAGGCAGTGGTGCGCCATCTTCCAGTTCAATAACCGCGGTGATGTAACGCCCCGGAATTTCAGGAAACAACGCACTTCGAATCGCACCGTTAGACCACATACCATAAGCCAGTGAGATAACCGCCACAAACCCAAGCAGAGACGCGATTTTGTAGCCAAGTGCAAACTCCAATACTGGCTTATAGATGTTGAGATTAAACCACTGCAACCCGCCTTGAGCAGCATTCTGAACTTTGGCGAACAAACCCTTTGATGGCTTTTTCACAGAAAGCTGAGCCAGGTGTGACGGCAAAATAAACTTACTTTCAATAAGCGAGAATATCAGCGCAAAGATCACCACTGCTGAAAACCCTGCAAACACTTTGGCTAGCTCGTTATTAATCCATAGCATTGGAGAAAACGCAGCGATGGTTGTGAGCACACCAAACACGGTTGCCACTGATACTGAGTTAACGCCCTGCCAAGCGGCTGTCTTTCCATTTATATTGGAGGGGCCGTTTATATTTGATAAGCCATTGATATTAGAAGAATAGCCGCCGTTCCCCGTCCGTTTTTCATGTATCGCTTCCCCTACCACAACCGCATCGTCTACCAGCACACCGAGAACCAAGATAAACCCAAACAGAGTGATGTCGTTGATGCTGTAGTTGAACAACTGCATTGCTGCCAACGTTCCAGTCAGCGCAATTGGAATGCCCATCGCGACCCAAAAGGCGAGCCTGATTTCAAGAAAGATCCCAAGTAGAACTACAACGATCAATAACCCTTGCCATGCATTCTCACTCAAACGAAATAGCTGTTCTTCAATGTAAGGTGCCATGTCGGCCATGGTATTCAGCTCAATATCCGACGGCAAAATCGCGCGCTGGGCATCAAGCGTTTCACTTATCGCTTCGCTAACTTTAAGTAGGTTGTCGGTTTGGCTCGTACTGACCAATAATGCGATAGCGTTAGAGCCGTTGTTACGCACGATAGAACCACTGTATTGGTAACCTCGGCTTAACTTGGCGATGTCACCCAGCAGTATTTTTCCGTTGCTTCCTGAAATCACAACAAGCTGGTTCAACTTCTGTAGATCATCGGCGTATCCGTCACCACGAATCACCATTCGACCTTTGTCACTGATCAGCTCACCGCTACGAGTCTCAAGCGAACGCTGCTCAACGAGCTCTGCGAGATCTTCTAAGCTCAACCCCAACGCTTTCAGTTGGTCAGGATCTGGCTCGATAACTAATTGAGATGTGCGAGTTCCCCAGTTTGATACCTTCGAGATACGAGGGTTCTTCTTCAGCGCTTGTTCAAGTTGCTTGGCGATGGGTTGCAGTTCGTCATCGGTTCTTGGCCCCGACACCACCACAAACGCGGCTAAATTAGTAAATTCGTTTCGCACGACTTGCGGCCTTTCCGCTTGCACGGGAAAGCCATTGATGGCGTTAACTTGATTACGAATGTCATCCAACAGCTTGTCTAAATCTGTGCTACTGGTTTTACGGACCATGACCTGAGAAATCCCAGCACTCGACTGACTGGTGATCTGTTTGATGCCTGCAACACCACTGATTGACTCTTCGATTCGCTGCGTCACACTCTCATCGATCTGTTGCGCCGTACCGCCAGGGTAAGTAACGCTGATACTGATGGAAGAGGGAGCGATTTGTGGGAACGACTCGACACGTAATTGCCCAAATGCCAGCACGCCACTAATAACAATCGCCATCATCAACAAATTAGCGGCGACTGGATTGTTAATAAACCATTTGGTCATCCAACTCATTGGTTCGCCTCCTCAACCTGTTCATCATCAGATTGGCTTGCGATCATGGCTTCTGAATTATCATCTTGATAAAAGTTAGGCTCGACTTGCTTCCCAATTAACATCGATGAAAGCGGATATTGCACCACTCTGCGAACCTGTTCACTTTGCTGATTAAACCGAATATCAAGCACCTGATTACCTTGCCCAATCAAGGATACCGACTCTTTACGTAGGCGATCATTGGTGTCTAACGTCCACACATATCCGTCTCGGGTCATCGCGCTCAAAGGCACGCTGACTACGTTATCCTTTAGCCCTAAATTAACCACAGCCTGAACCTGCTGATTTGGAAACAATCTTGGCTTACTTTGATAAGGTGCCTCAACCGAAAGCACGACTTGTCTTTGGCGGGTGACCGAATCAACTTGCGGCGACACATACCGCACTTTGGCAGGCCACTGATTCCCAGAACGGCTCACTACTGTGATACTCGGCTCAGTCAGAGCAGCTTGGACTTGTTGCCAATGCATTTCAGAAATCGGCAACTCGATATCAATCGAATCACTGGCAGCCAATCCAAAGGTCACTTGCCCCGCCTCTATCCACTCTCTCGGGCTGATATGGCGCTTCATGATCACTGCATCAAAGGGGGCAGTAATCACTGATTCTTCCAACAACTTCTGTGCGCTTAGGTAAGCCTGTTTTGCTTGTTTCAGGTTGGCTTTCGCTGCAAGTAATTGAGGCTCTCTGCGAGCAAAAGACGAACTCGTTTTCGGGTTCAGCATTTTTAACGCGACCGTTTGTTCGTGCTTAGCCTGCTTCAATTCCAATTCTGCTTGTTTCAATGAGCTCAACGCCTGAGCCAAGTTCGCATCAACTGCGCTAGTATCTAACCTTGCTAACACATCGCCTTTGTTTACCAAATTCCCCGGTTCAATGCTTTCATCTAGCCATTTCAACTGTGCGCTACTGGATGCTTTCAACTGCACAGGCCAACGCGCAGCAGTTACACCTAATACCGTTAACGTCGATTGATGCTGTGATGGTGTCACTTCTAACACTGAAACTGGGGCAAGGACGGCTTCTTTCTTAACTGGCTGGGTAACTTCAGGTTCCAATTCATCAACGACAACCAACGCGATAAAGATGGCTGCGCAGCCGACTAATACAGAAAGTGGCTTTTTAAATTTCATGAGGTATCTCCTTGGTAACCTGTTGAGTGGCGGTGTGATTAAGGCGCTGACTGATTTCAGTGAGACGAGAAAGGGTTTGTAATGTGATTGGTAACATCACTGCGGTTTCAACAAACTCCAGTGAATAGCTAACGATAGAAAAGACCTGCCCTGCGGTCGGCTCTGTAAGCTGACCCACCATCCATAAATTGCCGATGACCGCGCCAAACAACACGATAAAAATCAGGCCATAGACAACAGCTTCGGTATCAGACAGTTTGATTTCACACTGTTTTAGGCGCTCAAAGTGCCAACGAAGTGCAGATAAGCGAACACCACTCAGCAACTTCACTTGCTGTTCAACTTGGTCGTTAAATTGGCCATTGAGTCGTGTAAATGTTCGGTGGAATACGCCGTAAATAACCAGCATCGACAACCCTGCAAACAACATGCAAAGCGCCAACGAGAAGTGAAACGTTGAGAGGATAACCACCGTCGCGACAAGCTGAACTATCGCGGTCATCAAAGTAGGCAAATCATCTTCTAGAAAATCAACCAGCTCACGAGACATGGTTAGCCGAGCGTCTTTGGTCGAAATAGGTAAACCGCGTAGGTTACGCTCAACAAGGTTTGCCAGTTTGACGCGAATAGCACCATACACACGGGTATCGTAAAAACGACGAACGACACTGATGATCACCAGTACAAAAAGAATCATTGCCAACATCATCAAAGGCTGAAAGCTTTGGTTTAATACTCCGTCGATGGCGTAACCAATAAACAGCGGCAGCAGAATAAGCATCACGTTTTCAGCCAATACCATTAACCAAGTCGCAGCGACCTTTAATGGATTAAGCCGAATAATCGTCAGCAGAGAGATGGGATATTTGAATAGCATTATTGAGCCCATAAATGAATATGGCGCCAGTATTACCAATCCGACATGGAAAAAAGTGTCCCAGATTGCTGTATTAACAATTTAGGCAATCGACGGATTCGCTGTTGACCACTAAAAAGCCCGCTCGGTTACCTTTTGTTTACCTCGCCTCCTTTACTGTCCTTGATAAGAAAAATGAACAACAAGGAAAGAGCATGAAATTATTCGCTTCATTACTCACGACAGTCGGTATTACTGGTCTTGTCTGGGGGGTATTACATATTCAACCTGCGATTGCGGATGCATCGACGGAGCAGCCAATTAATTCGACAGCACAGCCAATTAAAAAGGTATCAACAGCAGAGACGGCAATAACTCAATCAGCAATCGCTCAGTCAGAAGCAACTAAGCCCGTAGCTAAAAAACCACAAGTCACTGCAAACACGACTTACCTGCAAGGTTTGAGCAAGACGATTCCATTAGAGGATGTTCCTGAGTTATGGGTGGACTTCTACCAGAACCTCGAATCCGATGCCGAAGAGATCGCACAACAACAAGTCATCGTGATCTATCAAGAGATCAGCTCTGATTTCAGCGAAGCAACAATCATGATTGGCTTCCCGACTCAGCAATCAAAATCAAATAAAAACAAACCCTTGATTAAACTTCCAAGCAAAGCCAAAGGCACGCTTCTACTAGGTAAAGGCGAACATACTGAACAGGAACTCGCACAAGCTTGGGAAGGTATCGCGATTTTAAAAGAAGTGGATATGGTCATAGAACACCACCAACTGAATCAGCATGGGTTGCCAGATTCTAGCGAATTATACGTCTATTATAAGAACAACCAGTAAAGGATTTAGTTATGGATTTTACTTTGGATAGCATTGGGAGCTTTCTCTCTCAAACATTCACAGAAACAAGCATCATCCTTACCGAGACTTGGGTAGATGACAACTTTCTACTGCTTGCTCTGGCTCTATTTATCTTTGAGCTTATCCGCTATGCCTTTAAGAAAAAGCTCAGCTGGAATATGTTGGGAGACAGCGCGACTAACTTAGTCACTTTGTTCTTCTTGTTGGTTACCCTTTTCTTTGTCGGGTTAGCTTATGTCGGTGCTTTTGTTTACGCCTACGAAAATTTCAGCCTAACTCAGCTACCAATATCCGGTTGGACTATTCTAGGTTGTTTGATCTTGGCCGATCTCGCGTATTACTGGGAGCACCGATTCTTACACAGCAACGGTTTAGCATGGGGAACGCACTCTGTTCACCATAGCTCCCCTTACTTTAATATCTCGGTTGCTTACAGGTTTGGGCCTTTAGATTGGTTCTTCCCATTCTTCTTTCACTTGCCGTTGATTCTGCTCGGTTTCAATCCTTTTGTGGTTCTGATGTGTGAAACCTTTGTTCAACTGTTTCAAACACTGCTCCACACTGAAACCGTTAAACGACTACCTCGCCCTGTTGAAGCGGTATTTAATACGCCTTCACACCACCGAGTGCATCACGCAACCAACAAGCAGTATCTTGATAAGAACTATGCTGGCATCTTCATTATTTGGGACAAGATGTTCGGTACTTTCGCCAAAGAGGAGGAAGAAGTCAGATACGGAGTTTTCCCTAGAATCAACTCTGTGAACCCATTTAAGGTATATTTCCACGGCTACGTTAAACTGTGCCAACAATTATGGCACGCGCCAAATTGGAACTACCGACTACAACTTCTTATTCAACCGCCTATCTGGGCTTGGAAAAGAGAACGAGAAACAAAGTAAGGACACTTATGAGTATTAACGCCCTGTTGATTGAAGACGACAGCGACTTGGCAGAAGCCATTGCAGACTATATGGAACTCGATGGGTTCGAATTCGATTTTGCTTACAATGGCAGCGCGGGTCTAAATCTCGCTTTAGAGGGGCGTTATGACATCATCTTAACGGACATCAACATGCCTAAAATGGATGGGCTTGATGTCTGCCAATCTCTTAGGAAGCAAGGCGTGACCACTCCGATTCTCATGCTAACGGCAAGAGACACGTTAGAAGACAAGATCGCGGGGTTCGAGGTGGGTTCGGATGACTATCTAGTGAAGCCGTTTGCGATGGAAGAACTCAAAGTACGGTTGATGGCACTAGTGCGCCGCGCTCAAGGCTCCGTGACGTCATTGTCTGTGGCAGACCTCAAACTGGACTTGGACAAGCACCAAGCTGTTAGAGACAGCAAGCTATTGAAACTCTCCCCTGTATGTTGGCGAATGCTCGTGATGTTAGTGCGAAACAGCCCTAACGTGGTGAGTAAAGCCAAGCTTGAAGAAGCATGGGAAGATGAAATGCCAAGTTCGGATAGTATGAAGGCGCACTTGTTTAAACTTCGACAAGTGGTTGATGCGCCCTTTGACTCAAAGCTAATTCACACGGTTCATGGTATTGGTGTTGTCTTGCATGAGGAGCCATCATGAAACACGCGGACATGAATCGAGTCAGTATCAAGCGTGATATCTACCTCTACTTATTTGGCATCGTCGTATTACTCACAGCCATCTACAGCTTGATGGTTTCACAGAGCTATCACATTGGCCTTAATGAATCGGCAAAATATGGATTCTTGTATGAGTTGGAAGTGGCAGAGCAGCAATACATCGAAACAGGGCAACTGCCAGACTACCAAAACCCGACATTCCAAGCCTTTCTAAGTTATTCAGATCTCCCCACTAAGTTCCAACAAGCTTTTGATTGGAAAGCATTTGATAACGATGCAATTTATGAACACTACGAGCTTTCGTCGAACAGCGAGTCAGGTCAGTACCTCTACGCAGCCAAGCATTCGATATCAGGTAGCGACGAAGCGCTATACATCATTTCTGAATATGATGAAGCGATTTACTTGAATCTATTCGAGCTGAACCCTCCTGATTCCGTTAACCAAATAAACAATGCTTTTATCGCCATAGGTGCCCTTTTACTCTTGGTATTTTTGATCATTCGCCTACTGATACATCGAGTCACCAAACCGATTATTACGCTATCAAAATGGTCTGAATCTATGGACGTGGACAAGACTGAAAGGCTGACTCAATTTCGCTATAAAGAGATCGATCAGTTAGCTTCGCAACTAGTTAAGAGCGTACAAGGTGAGCGTCAGGCCAATGAGCGTGAGAGCTTTTTCTTAAGAGCTGCGAGTCACGAACTAAGAACACCGATTGCCACTATTTCAGCCAGTGGCGATATGCTGGTTCGGTTATCTGAAACTATCCCTAACAGCGGCCAACGAGCGGTCGCACGAATCCAACGTTCGGCCACCAACATGAAAGCCTTGATAACGACTCTGTTGTGGATGAGTCGTAATAGTGAAATGGAAACCAACTATGAGCAAATCAAGCTGACTCCCCTGCTCAACAACATCATCGAAAGCCAACGTTACCTTCTCAAAAACAAAGAAGTAGAGATCCACACCAAGGTCGACCAAGGCGAACACTCCCTTCCCCGTGAGTTAACTGAGGTTGTGCTCACTAACTTGGTCCGAAATGCATTTCAACATGGTGGTAGCGGAGATATCAGAATCGCACTGACAGAACATCAGTTTGAGGTAACCAATCGTTTGGAAGATGAAAACCTAGCAAACGACTCTGAACAACAAACCTCTTTTGGTATCGGCCTAGAGCTCATTGATCGCGTTTGTCAGAACCAAGGTTGGCAGTTTACTCATCAAATTTACAACAATGAGTTCATCGTCAAAGTCATGCTATAGCGATTATCTAAATGGTTATTGGATGGTGACCAAAAGTTTACCCTTGCTTGGTTATGCTAGTCGCACAATCTAGTTAGGAGTTATTTTATGGGCACTTGGATTTTAGAAACATTGTTGTGGGCTGTAGTAACCGTGGCGGTTTGTGTCGCGATTTGGGGACTGTACTTACCTAATATATTAATCGCATTAGGCGTGTCGGTAGCGGTATCGCTGTTACTGGGCAACAGCTGGAGAAGCTAGTTATTTAAGGAAGAGCATAGTTCAAAACATAAGTGAGTATTGGCACACCCGACAGCAGCGATATTTACTAAGTACGTTGATTAGGCACGTACTGTCGGGCGCGAATTAAATTAGCTACTTAGCGTTTCTTCGAATACACCTAGCTCACGACCAAGCCATGTCGCGCGTACTGTGTGATCCAAAGTTTCTTCACCGCCCGTTACCGGGTGAATCAACACCGACATATCACCGCGCTCTTGATCCAACCACTCAACAATGCCCGACTCTTTATTCGCAAAGTGAATCTCAAACATCGGCATCTTATGTGGGCCAACCAAACGCTGTATTAATGGGAAAGTCTCTAGCACATCTTTGCGTTCCGATAGAATTTTCTGACGCAGTGTTTCTGCCTGCTCTGCAAAGCGCAGAGGGAAATAGATATGACCGTGGTACATGGCACCATCCTTTAGAATTATGATGCGAACAGTTTAACCTGCTTTCTCTAGCAAGGACAGCCAACCAATGGCAGCCGAAGTACTAAACATCATGTAGAAGGCTGATCTAGCTGAAATTTTCTAGAACATTGCAACAAAAACGCCACACGTAATTTAAGTGTGGCGCCTATATTTTAGCTGTAAAATGCCTTAGCAAGAATTAGCGTTAGTAAATTGAATCAACATTCAAAGGGCTGTTCTTTGGTTTCTCTAGTTTTAACTGTTCAACCGCACTAAGACCTTTAGAGCTAATTCCGCCACTATAAGACTTCGAGCCATCAGCATTAGTCATCGAGGTTTCGCCCACGTTCCAAGCAACAAAGAAATCACTTAAGTCATAGTTCGAAACGTAGGAGCTACATACCATCATTAAGTCGCCACCGGTTAACCCAGTATCTTTGGCACTACAATAGTTTTCAACCGCATCACCCTCTGTATCACCTCGAGCTTTACGGTGCATAAGTTTGAACATGTTCCAGCCTTCATCTTCACCATACACATCAGATTGGCTTGCGCCGCGTGTATACCAATCATCAATTGCAAAGTTCGATTTTGCCCAGATTTTTAGCTGACCAAACATAACTAATCGTAAACCTGCATCACCATGTGACCACGCATGTTCATTATTAAGCTCCAACCATTTAGGCGCTTTCTTAATATCCGATTTAATACGATCCATTTCAGGGTTTGCATTGCGACCCTCTAACTCCTGCATATAAAGTGCAAGCAGGTTGTTCGTCACCTCAGTACTGCCCTCTGCTGAGAAAGGTGCAGATGCCAAGTTATGACCAACTTCATGCCACAATAGCCAATCATTCACAGGGTTAGTTGGGATGTATGTGCGGCTTGCATTAAAACTGGAATTCATCACTGGGTAGCCAGAGTGAGCAGCACCAATCGAAATTTGCACGTCATTCACAAAACGATGGCGGAACGCCGCCAGTTCTGGATAAGTGAACCTACGGTGTAAACCATCGTTTTGAATCTCATCACGCCCGTAGAAGTCACTAGCAGCGTCAGCGAATCGATTCATGTCCGAAGCAAACTGTCCTAAATCAGCGGATTCGATGTTCCTAACGGGCGTGGTATAGATAAATGAACCCGTGTCGACTTCCGCAATAGGCGCATCTGCCGATTGAACTGGGTTAATCCACTCTCCCTCTTTCCACCAAGCAGCTTTTAAGGCGCCATCAATGGTGAATGAGACTTGACCAACCTCTTTTACTTTCGGTTGAATGTAGATAAGGCCGCCATATGGCACCTTGAAGGTTAAGTTCGAACCGTCGTAAGCAAAGTTAGTTTGCATACGCGGAGGGCGCTTCAAACTGGTTTCATGATTCGGCTTGCCTGTAAGGTCATCCGCCATCATCACAGTGATCGTTGCAGCGACACCATGACTAATCGTCACATCTTGTAGCTGAGGAGCCCATAAACCTGTCGATTGATTGTTCCCAGCCGAATATGTGACACCCTTGCCATCTGTTTGGATAAGAACCGAACTTGACGAAGATGCACCTGAAGTTCGACCCGGATACATTGTGGTATCAACAACAATTTCATGATCCCAGAATGAGCGCCCCAACATAATGCGAGTCAGAGGTTTCTCCATGTAATTTAATGGATAGCTCGGATTCAACTGTCCCGACAACTCACCTTCGCCATATATCATCCCATTAGCAACTAACGACGCTTTTAGGTCAACAGGACACTGTGCTTCTACTGTATCTGTTTGATGTAAGTCTTCGGTATAACAGTTAAGGAGCTGAACAGCTTGCTTGAACCCCAACTCATCTTGTATGTCTGTTTCAAATCGGTATGCATTGTCATTCCACATCCAAACAGACAGGTTATCAAACGCTTGATTCAATTCGCTGTTAGACAGACGCTTGCCTTGAGTGCCCTTCGTGCGATAGTAGATTTCATGCTCATAAAGCGCCGTAAAGTTGGTTCCCAAGTTCGCTGCTTTCACCATACTGTCGACAACGGTTTTACTCACTTCATAGCGTTCAAAGTCTGCACGATGATAAGCGCCACGAACAGTGATGCCGTCTCCAGAACGAGTCTCTATACAGTTAAATTCGTATTCATACTCGTTCTTGCAAAGCTCAGTGCCAACGAATGCCGACTGCAGTTCTTTGATCGCCGCTTCACGCTCTTCTGCCGATTCAACAAAGATACGTGCGGATTTGGTCTCAATGACTGGTACGCCAGACTCATCAAGCACTGGGTTACCTTCAGCGTCTAGCTTGGTAACTTCATAAGTCGGGATTTCAAACTTGATTTTGGATTCATCTTTGATCCACTCAACCGTACCATCTTGATTTACCGTGAATGGAGGCTCTCCTTGGTTATCTTGAAAGCGCTCAAGAACCACCATTTCCTTTTGGCTCTTCACGTGAAGATTTGGATACGGTGCTTGGCAGTAATAAGAACTCCCACAGAAAGCTTGATTCGTTGGCGTAACGTTCTCACCACCTAATGAAACACCAGCGGCATCCGCTAAGCGTCCAATAGGTTCAGGGTTAATCGTTTGAATCGCATCCATAAATAAGATATTGCCACCGTCATTAACATAGTTAATAAGAGCCGTAATATCGTCTTGGCTTAAGTTCGGGTTATCCAAGTCAGAAACAAACTGGTTAGTCATGCCATCTTGAACCAACTTAGGTGGATATGCTTGAAGGATCAAAATCGGCGTAGTACTCGCATCCAAGCCATCAAAGTCACCTGAACCACGCTTTTCTACTGATGCAAAACCATACTGAGGACTAACAAAAAACGTGTACTGCTTACCCATTGTGGAGTGATGATAAGCCGAATAAGCTTGGTCAATATTGGTGACTGCATTCATCCCAGCAATAGGCAAACCATTATTGAACCACTCAAACAAGTTCGAGAAAAACAACCTCATGCTGCCTTGGTCATCATGCAGTAGGTTTTCGAACGTCGAAACAGTGCACTGTTGTTTGTTGCTATCGATATGTAATGTGCGATTGGCCCAATAGTTTTCCGGGCATGACAGAATACTTGGATATAAACCATTGCCCATAAACACAACCTTACCTTTGCCTATCTCGCCTGCTGTAACGAATGGAAAACCATAAGTCGCGTTGTCGCCAGAGACTAAAGGAACCGGAGGCATTGAGATACTTGGGTGTTGTGCGATGTAAGGCTTGCCTTCACGAGTCCAAGCCTGTTTCTCACCAAAATAAAGCTTATGGTTTTTATCAGTTCTTGGCACCATCACAGGGAATGCTCTGTTCGATATGTTAAGAGCTCGCATACCACGGGTATACCCCGTCGCACCGTAAAAACTACCATTGTCATTGAAAACATGGAATGTGGTGACGTTGTGGAAGATTTGCTGCAGAGACTCCGTAACATACTGACCAGAATCCATAGATAAAACGGCAGGTTGGCGAACATAATCCATAAACTGAGGCGTTTGGCGCAGCTGTTCATCGATTACTGCCGTTAACCCTTGGCTAAACTGTCCAACAAACTCATTAGGAAGTTCGAAGTCTGTACCCTCTATAAGCCCCCCATTTGGCAAGTTTAGGTTTATCAGTTCATTTATAACGTTAGGGTACTTTGAAAAGGTATCTTGAACTTCTTCAGACATCTCATAATGACTTACATGATCAACCGCGTAGCGCTCTAGTAACGACTGGATATTCGCTTTCTCAACCAAATTATTGGTCACGTCAGACAATTTATAAGTAATCTGATTACCCGTAATGGAGCCAAACTCAAACGTATCAATACCAAAAACGATTCTGTCGCCCCACAGGTACTCAAAGATTCCCTCTTCATCCGTCACTCCCGTCGCGTTAGCCGAAAAGAAACTGATCCCAGAAATCGCTGTACCATTAGCGTCTGTAAGCTTACTGCGAGTTAACACCTTACCTTCGACACTTGGCTTATAAGCATAAGTAGACTCTGCGTCTGCAGAAACAAAACCAGCGTTAAGGTTATTGTCCGCATTAGGGTCAACCGCAGGAACAACTGTTGTGTCTACGTGTGAACTAGGAGCCTTACCTACTTCATCTGTAGACTCTTCTTCTTTCGATGAAAAGTACGCATCGACAGCATCTTGATCATCAAGTTGCGAGAACACATCCTCAATATCAAAAGCATCCAGCTCTTTTAAACAGATAGCACTTTCTGTCTCACAAACATCAATTGATTCGAGTACCTTAGTAACGTTGTCTCCATGTAATTCTGTCAACTCAAATGCCGCATGAAGCGTGTCATTTGAAATCGTGCTTTCTGTAACTTCAGGGAAAGGAGCAGTGAAATCACCTAAAGTAAGGTGACCCAAGGTACAACTAAAACTCACGCCTTGTTTAACACTGAACGTTCCGTTTTCAAGATGAATGCCGTCACAGTACACATCTCCAGACACAAACGCCCCGCTCGACAACAGTGAACCGATGTAAGTTATTGGGGGGATAATATCTGTTGGTGGAATAATGTCTGTCGGCGGAAGAATATCCGTTGGTGGAATAATGTCTGTCGGCGGAAGAATATCCGTTGGTGGAATAATGTCTGTTGGAGGAACCGTATCAGGACCATCACTATAGCTTAGTGAGTCGTGATTACACCCGGAAAGAGCCGCGGATATGATAGCCAACGCAATTAAGTTTTTTTTCATTGAGCGAAGTTAGTCGTAATTTTAAGTGGACCGTTATCTTATAGATTTACTCCATCTCGATGACTATTGTTTTTTGTCTTAACCACAAAGAGAATTTCTCATAAGCAATTGAATAGGATAAACAAAATGATAATTGAGACTCTCATTCCAATTGCAAAACCTCTCCCTACCTTAAAACGGAAAAACGCCATATCTCGATTGAGATATGGCGTTTCAATTAGCCATTAACATTAAGACCGATAGGGTATACCTACCCAAAAACACGTTCAAAAAAAACTAAGGCTTAAGCTTTAAAACTCGGTCAATGTCTTCTGCAGAATGGCGCTCTGGTACTTGCTCCCACTCTTCGCCAAATGAACGGTTAACCACTCGACCGCGTTGGAATCCTTCGCGCGCTTCTAGTTGCTTCGCCCAGCGTACTACGTTGGCGTAAGACTCAACTTGAAGGAATTCAGCGGCATCATATGTTTTACCTAGTACAAGGTTGCCATACCAAGGCCAAATCGCGATATCTGCGACACTAAGCTCTTCGCCTGCCACATACGTGTTATTCGCTAACTGTTTGTCTAATACATCTAGTTGACGCTTCACTTCCATCGCAAAACGGTTAATTGGGTATTCTTGCTTTTCATCGGCGTAAGCGTAGAAGTGACCAAAGCCACCACCTAGGAATGGTGCAGAGCCTTGCGCCCAGAACAACCAATTTAATGTTTGAGTGCGAGCAGCGCCCTCTTTCGGTAAAAAGTGACCAAACTTTTCGGCCAAGTGCATCAAGATGGATGCCGATTCAAAGACATTCACATCTTCGTCACCAGATTTATCAACAAGTGCTGGTATTTTCGAATTCGGGTTTACACCAACAAAGCCAGAAGAGAACTGTTCAGCCTCACCGATGTTGATCAAGTACGCATCATATTCAGCTTCTTTAACACCCGCCGCTAACAACTCTTCTAGCAAGATAGTGACTTTTTGACCGTTAGGTGTGCCAAGGGAATACAATTGAAAAGCATGATCACCAACAGGAAGCTCTTTATCAAAGCGAGCGCCAGATTCAGGACTATTGATATTTGCCCACTTGTTACCACCATCAGCATCGTTAACCCAAACTTTTGGCGGTGTGTATTGTTCTGACATGATATTTCCTTATTAATATAGGGTAGCTTTAACTGATATTAGGTCACCCACCCTTGGTTAAAACCCCTAAATACAATTTCTTTTCAAACTGTTAAGCATGGCTTATTCCAGAAAGACATAACCTGCTTTATGAGATAGTACACGTAAAAGATAAGTGCCCAATCAAATCTAAGCCCCATATCGGTTAGTACGACACGTGATTTAGTCACGACATTCCTACAGCTTCCAGAAAGCTGTGATAAAATCGGAAGATTACAATTGATAAGGATTTGGCAATGTCTTCAGATTACACAGGCTCGAGTGCAGCGTACGCTCGCCAAGAGAAAGGCTACCGCGAAAAAGCACTGAAACTGTACCCTTGGGTTTGTGGTAAATGTGCACGTGAATTTGTTTACTCAAACTTGAGAGAGCTTACCGTTCACCACGTGGATCACGACCATACAAACAACCCTGAAGATGGCAGCAACTGGGAACTACTGTGCTTGTACTGTCACGATCATGAGCACTCAAAATACACGGATCATGACCGTTACGGTGTTGATGCAAAAGCCCGTTTAGACGACCATCAATCAGCAACGCACAATCCCTTTGCCGATCTAGCGAAGTTGATGAAGAAGTAACACGCGTTAAGACCTGTATTTGCTAGATGATAGCGGCTAGATACTAGATAAATAACAAGAAACCCCAGTATGTCACCATACTGGGGTTTCTTTTATCTGCCTTATAGCTAGAGTTCACTCAAGTTAAGGCCAGATCAAAAAGAGCCTTCCGAAGAAAGCTCTTTTTAGAATTCTGTATTAGTTCTGCAATTAAGCTGCTGCTTGCTTGCGAGAGTCTTCTACCTGCTTAGCGCGCTTTTTTAGCGTCAACTTATCGCGGTATGCAAACCAAACGTAAGACACAACCACTAAGAAGAACAGGTATGACAATGAGAAAATGAACGGCGATTGAATGATATCGTTCGAGATACCCCAAGAAACACCGACAACTGTCACTGCAATTTTCGCGAAAAAGCCACACATCAATAACATTAGAGCTAACTGTGGGAAACGCGTGCTACGGAAAGCTAACCAATAGCAACTACCCACTGCCAATGCAGCAATATAGAAGCCAAACAAGAAAGAGTGGATATGGTCAGCTGCCGCTACACCACCAGAAATTGACATCAATAGAATTAAAAACAGTTTCATAATACTCGCCTCGCCATAAGTTGGAAACGCATCCTTTCAAATTTGGAATCTCAGTTTGCGTACTATTTTCCCACTTTTTTTCAACAACACAACCCCTCCAATCGAACAAAATGTAAGCAAAGGTACCGCCAAAAACCACCCGTAACAACTGGTTAACATTTTGTTTTTAATAAAACTCCGTTACTCCTTGTCTCATATGGACAAAGCTCCACTTCGATTTATTTTGTTACACAAAATTAACCTTAGAAAATAATTAAAATAATTCGTAACTCTGTGATATCCGCACGGAATACGTGGCAATTCAGAAATACTTATCGAAGAACACCTTAAAAAATAGGCGCGCCACGTTAAAAAGAACAAAACAGAAAGGTATTAAATACAATTGCAAAACCAATAAAAAACAACTTATTAACAAATTTGAGTTTATTTACCAAAAATGGAAAAAGAGATTCCAATCACATTTTTATTGGTTATAATCCGCGCTCTTTTGCGCTGTCTGTTGATAAACGCAAACTAATTTTGAAGAAACAATCACAATAACCCGTCTTTAGTTAAGTGGCTCACCACTAACCAACGACAAAACTGAGAATAAAAATGAGCAAGATTGATAAAGCATCACGTATCCTGCTAGCAGGCTTCTGTATCAACCTTTGTCTTGGCATCCTGTATGCTTGGAGTGTATTTAACAAGGCGCTAGTCACCGAAGCTGGTTGGAGTGCTGCTGAAGCATCTGCACCTTACGCTATTGCAACTATCACATTCTCTGTTTGTCTTCTTGTTGCAGGCATCCTACAAGACCGTATGGGTCCACGTAAGATCCTTATCTTAGGTACAGCGCTTACTGGCCTCGGTATGATTGCTTCTGGTTTCGCTACGACTCCGATGATGTTAAATCTAACGTTTGGTGTGATGACAGGTGCTGGTATCGGCTTTGGTTACGCATGTCTTTCGCCATCAGCAATGAAATGGTTCCATTCTTCTAAGAAAGGTATGGTTAACGGTCTAATCGCTGCAGGTTTTGGTCTTGCTGCTATTTACCTAGCACCACTCACTTCTGCGCTAATCGACAGCATGGGTATCCAAACAAGCTTTATGATTCTTGGTGCCGGCGTACTTGCGATTGCAGTACCTCTAGCAGCAACAATCAACAACCCACCAGCGGATTACACGCCAGCTGAGCCTAAAGTAAAAGCAGGCCAAGCACCCAAAGCAGTTAAGAAGACTGAAGACCTAACGTGGAAAGTAATGCTGAAGACTCCTCAGTTCTACTCTCTATGGATCATGTACGCATTTGCTGCTTCTGTTGGTCTTATGATCATCGGTAACATCACTACGATTGCTAGCGTTCAAGCGAACCTACCAAACGCAGTTTACCTAGCGTCTATCCTTGCTGTGTTCAACTCAGGCGGCCGTGTTGCTGCGGGTATGCTTGCAGATAAAATCGGTGGCGTACGTACTCTACTTCTAGCGTTCATCCTTCAAGGCGCGAACATGGCTCTATTCGCTACGTTCAACTCTGAATTCACGCTAATCATTGGTACGGCTATCGCAGCTGTTGGTTACGGTACGCTTCTAGCAGTATTCCCAACATTGACTGCTGAGTTCTACGGCCTGAAAAACTACGGTACTAACTACGGCGTGCTTTACACGGCATGGGGTATCGGCGGCGCTATCGGTGCAGCGGTTGTTGGTTACTCAATGACAAACGGCGAAGGTTACGGCCTAGCTTACACAATCTCTGCAGCTATGATGGCAATGTGTATTGTTCTTGCAATCGTCACCAAGCCAATCTCTGAAGCTAAAGTTTCTGAACTAAAAGCATCTCAAGCTTAATCATCAGAAAAGATTGAATTTGTTACTGAAGAGCTTAACCTTAGGGTTAGGCTCTTTTTGTATCAAGCGACGAACCCATTGACGATAGAAACCACTCTTCAGCTCTCCTCTACTTATTATCTCGATAACTTCAATCGGTTGGTTGAACACGCTCAAACGCTTTATATCGATCTTCTAAGTGACGATGAATGTCGTTGGTTGTCCGCATACAAACGTCTTTCCGTTTCAAGCCAATGCTTAATGGTTCGTTTGCTTTCTCGTAAAGGCCGTTGGTTTCGCAGCGATAAACTCAACTATGTTGAGATCCATGATTTAAATAGCGCATTACAAGAACTAAGCACCGCAGGCTTTATTGCGTTAAGTCATCCCGCCGAACAACATGACCTTGTCATTAGCAATGTCGAACTCGGATTGCACTTGCTCACAAAACCAGAGCTGTTGAGCGCATTTCCATCTCTTAAAAACAATAAGACAGCGAAGAAAGACGAACTCTTGGCGTTACTTGATCACCAACCTTTTGATCAGTTCCAAAACTTGTCGTTCGATTGTATTTACGTTGTCGAATCTCAAGTTATTGATGTTTTGCTCTTACTCTTCTTTGCTAACACCTATCAAGACTTAAGCCAGTTCGTCTTAAGCGATCTTGGGCTCAATACCTTCGAGAACTACCCATTAAGCAAGCAACGCCGCTTCTTCACTTCTAGAGATCAACTCAATCAATTGCTCCAGATGCGCGATGTTCAACGCTTGTATTCAGAAGGTGACCGCAAAGACAGTGAGTTTCTTGAGCAGCTTTTACAGTCGATACCTGCGGAATCAGAACACAGAAGCATTGCCAGAAAACGATCGCGTTTGATCAATGATATTGCTCGCGATCTTGAAAGGCTTAACCTAAACGACCAAGCTGTCTTTTGGTTCAGGCAATCTACACTTCCTCCTAGCAGAGAGCGACTTGCTCGCATCTACGACAAACAAGGTGAGCTAAACTTAATGTGTGACATTGTCACGCAAATGAAAGCTACTCCATCGGATGTGTCAGAGTTGGAAGTCGCGGCTAAGCTTGAGCAAAGGTTATTACGCAAGCAAATATTATCTACAAAGAAGGGGCACAAAGTTCCGCGCGCTTCAAAACCAAATTGCGAACAGATAAAACTGGAATTAGACCTCAGCCAAACGCGAGTCGAGCTTGCGGTAAAGCAGCATTTTGAGGACCAAGGCTGGGATGTCTACTTTTCTGAGAACAGTTTTCTATGTGGCTTGTTCGGCTTGGCCTTTTGGGAGGTCATTTTTGCAGATGTTGAAGGCGCCTTTATCAATCGATACCAACATCGACCTCTGGATCTGTACCATTCCGATTTCGTAGACAAACGAGCCGAACAGGTCGAAGCGGTGTTTCAGACTATATTCAAGCATGGGCTGAACCACTTACTCAATATTTATGACCAGAAGCGCGGCATCGCCAATCCATTTGTTCATTGGAACTACTTCCCCAGATCACTCGTCGAGCACAGTATGGAGGCTATTCCCAACGCCTTGATTGTTGATCTTTTCAAAGTGATATTGAGTGATTTAAAGCTATTTAGAACTGGGATGCCGGATTTGATTGCATTCAAGAACAAAGAGTTTCATTGGATTGAAGTCAAAGGCCCTGGCGATAAACTGCAAGACAACCAATGGCGCTGGATCAAAGAGTTTGAGCGATTGTCTGTCCCTTTCTCTGTTTGTTACGTCAATAAGTAAACCTTAAGTCGACACTCCAAATTCCAACCTCGGGTGAGTGACTCACCTCGATAAGTTGCCCAGTCCCATCAAGATCTTATCTATAAGATTGTTAGAACATGAGCATTTTCAATCATTCTCGATATAATTAGAGAAAATGCTTAATATATAAATACGTATGAATTTGAAAAAACTCTTCATTTTAGCTTTTGTTAGCGTCTTCTCAGGTTGTGCCGTCTACGCGGGTTTAAACTTCGACGAGCTGTTTGGTAAACAACAAGTTCGCGATCGCCAAGCGCCTATTCTGTCCGCTCAAGCACAGCACTTCATTGATGAAGTGAAGCCCATCATTGATAACCGATGTGTGGTTTGTCACGCTTGCTATGACGCACCTTGCCAGCTCAAAATGTCTTCGGTAGAAGGTATCGACCGAGGTGCGAGCAAGGCACTTGTTTATCAAGGCACCCGTTTAACCGCCTCAGCCCCTACTCGCTTGTTTGAAGATGCTTTAACCACACAAGAGTGGCGCGATGCGGATTTTCATCCAGTTATCAACGAACGTATGCAGAACTCAACGGCTAACCTAGATGCTGGTCTTGTTTCTCGAATGTTGATCCAGAAAGAGAACCACCCACTTCCAGATCAAACCCAGCTTGAAGGTTTCGACTTTTCAACCGATCGCAACCAACAGTGCCCAACGATTGAAGAGTACGCTCAATACGAGAGAGATTACCCAACTTGGGGCATGCCTTATGGGATGCCGAATTTAGATAAAACCGAATACGCGATTTTAATGAGTTGGTTAGAAAATGGCGCGTTAATGAACGACCACATTCCACTGAATGATGCGGAACAAGAGCTCGTTAATGTCTACGAAAGCTTTCTCAATAAGAGTGACAATAAAAGCCAGCTTTCAGCGCGTTACATCTATGAGCACCTGTTTCTATCGCATGTCTACTTCTCTGATTTAGCTCAACCAACACGTTTTTTCACTGTTGTTCGCTCTGCAACACCACCAGGTGAAGCGGTACAGCGCATCACGACTCGCCGCCCTTACGACGATCCAAAAGTAGACCGTGTTTACTATCGTCTGATTCCAGAGCAAGGCACCATCGTCGATAAAACGCACATGCCTTTCGCACTTAATAAAGAGCGTCTACAAAAGTGGAATACCTGGTTTGTCGACGTCAATTACGCAGTAAAACAACTTCCTAGTTACGACATCGATGTTTCTGCTAACCCAATGACATCATTTGAAGCGCTGCCAGTAAACTCGCGCTTCAACTTCATGTTAGATAACGCGCAAAACACCATCATGGCCTATATCAAAGGTCCGGTGTGTCGTGGTCAACTTGCCTTGAACGTCATTAACGACCGTTTTTGGGTTTTCTTCATCGACCCAGAGAAAGCCGATGTTCCGGAAATTAACGCCTTCTATGCGAGCCAAAAGAAAAACTTAAAGCTGCCTAGCGAGCTGAAAAGTAACACCGTACCTGTGACCAACTGGGTAAGATACGCGAAGCAACAAGCGCGATACCTAAACGCGAAATCAGACTTCACCAACCAATGGTTCGAGAGTGGCGTAAACCTAGACACTAGCATCATTTGGGATGGCGACGGCATCAACCCAAATGCTGCTCTCACCGTCTTTAGGCACTTCGATAGCGCCTCTGTTGTACAAGGGTTAGTTGGCACTCAACCTAAGACTGCATGGATTCTTGATTATGCTCTTCTAGAGCGTATTCACTATCTTCTCGTTGCAGGCTTCGATGTTTACGGTAACTTTGGCCACCAACTGATTACACGCATGTTCATGGACTTCTTGCGCCTTGAAGGTGAGAGTAACTTCTTAACCCTTCTTCCTAAAGACGTTCGCCACATTGAACACTCTAGTTGGTACCAGAACCAAAGCACACAACTGAGTGACTACTTGCAGCGAAACATTGCACCTTTTGATCAGCCGACCAGCGTGGTTTACAAAACGGCCGATCCGAAGCGTGAACTGCTTAACATGATCAAAGATAAGCTCGCACCTGTTCTCGATAATCGCTTTAAGATTGTTGAAACAGGTTTTGGTAGAAAGAATGAAGCACTGCTTAATCAAGTGAATTTGATTAAGGGAGAAGGCCTGCGTCATGTGCCTCAATTAGTGATGATCATGATTGAAGGCAAAAACGGCGAAGAACAGCTGTTCACCATGATTCACAATAATGCGCACAGCAACATTTCAAGCTTGTTTAATGAAGAAGGTAACCGAGATTACGCCAATGATGACCTAACCCTCGTACGAGGCGTTGTCGGTAGCTACCCTGCCGCTTACCTGTCTTTAACCGAGAGCGAGATACCGACTCTGGTGAAAATGCTGCAAAATTTAAACACAGAAGAAGATTACGTGGCGCTGCTGGATAAGTTTGCGATACGACGCAGTTCTAACGAGTTCTGGCCGTTCAGTGATCGCGTACATCGTTGGTATCAACAAGACCAACCGATTGAGTTCGGCTTGTTGGATTACAACCGCTTTGAAAATAGGTAGTAAGCGATAAACATTAGTTCGAGCTCTTAAGACTAGGTTCTAACTCTTAAGACGTGGTTCTAGCTCCTAAGACTTAGCTATACAGCCTTAAACCTCGGATATAAACCTTGAGCCTTGGTTAGCTTGAATGGTTAGCCTTTCATAAAGAACGCTGACTTGCGCGGTATAAAAAATCCTCTGACGAATATTCGTTCAGAGGATTTTTTTGACTTGTTGATCCGATCAAGTTTAAAACAAGATCACGTCATTAAGCGGAAACATAAGTTAGTAGCGCCTCTAACGAGTCTTTAACCAATTCAGATAAAGCGTGATCGTTATCTCGATACTGCAATAATGGTTCTTCGCTTGCTTCGATGCTCTGACACAAATTGTACAGTGCTAATAAACCCAAGCTGCCCGCCGATCCTTTGAGCTTGTGCGCCAAAGACTTAACTTCTCGTCCGTTATCGGCTTGGCTTGCCTCGACTAATTCATTCAAGGTAAGGTTACTGCTCTCCTCGAACAGCACAACGATCTGTTTCATTTTATCCAAGCCAAGGATCGACAAGTCACCCTCTATCACTTTGGAATCAATCAATTTCACTGGAACGTCTCCTTCATCTTGGGGATCAGTTGTCGTTGTGTACTTAGCTAAAACATTAACCACCTGTGTCGAGTACAATTCATCACTGTTACCCTTCACAGTACGGTTACCATTTTGCTTACAAACAGCATCATTTGGGTCGGGCTGTGGCAACAATAGTGTTTTACCATCGAGTTGAGCAACAATGAGCTGAGAAAGTGCCTCTTTTTCTAGCGGCTTAGGCAAGAAACCATCAAAGCCAGACGACAAGTAGCTTTCCACTTCTTCGTTAAACACGTGAGCCGATACTGCGATCATTGGTGGTACTTTGCGTGTTACGTTTTCTTCATGCTCATGCTGAAGCGCATCGTCTTTGAGCTGTTGAATTAACTCGACGCCATCGCAATCTGGTAAGTTGATATCCACCAGCGCAATATCAAACTCTTGCTCACTGAATATGGCTCTCGCTTCTTGTCCCGTTGTCGCTATCACAACATCGTGGCCCAGGTTATTCAAAAAGCCCTCGGCAACAATACAGTTCACAGGGTTGTCTTCAATCAGAAGTACCTTCGCTCGGATACAAGCTTCAATGACCGTTGCTTTCGTTTCAATTTTCTCACCTACTTCAAGTGGCAATGAGAACCAAAACTGACTGCCCTCGCCTTCTTCCGAATGAACGCCAATATCCCCATTCATTGCCAACATGATACTTTTACTGATCGCCAATCCAAGCCCTGTGCCACCGGTTTTGTTGCGGCCGCTATCGGTTTGGGTAAAGGCATCAAACAAACACGCCTGTTCACTTGCATCAATACCGACACCGGTATCTGACACTTCAAACATCACTCGATTTTCATCTTCGATATCTAAGCTGATAAAGATATCGACCGAGCCACTTTCAGTAAACTTAATCGCGTTACCGACCAAGTTATTCAATATTTGGCTGATTCGAGTGACATCACCACGCCAATAGCGTTGAACATCACTTTCGATATAAAAATCAAAGTTAAGCTTCTTCTCAGCAGCACGCCCTTCCATTAACTGATAAGTATCTTGAACCATCTGGTAAAGGTCGAAAGAAGCCGCGCGTATTTCTAGATGTCCCGCTTCTATCTTCGAATAGTCCAGTACGTCATTCAAAATCGCGAGTAGATTCTTACCACTGCGGTTAATAATGTCCGCATAGCCTGATTGCAGCGGGTCTAAGCCGGTATCTTTAAGCAATCGAGCCGTACCTAACACGCCATTCATAGGCGTTCGTATTTCATGGCTCATCGTCGCTAAGAAAGCAGACTTGGCACGGCTTGCTTGTTCTGCCGCATTGCGAGCTTTAGCGTGGTTACCTACCTCGACATTCAACTTCTCATTGGTCTTTTGCAGTTGATAGGTTCGGTCTGTGACCAACTCTTCTAAGTGCTCTTTGTGCTCTTCGAGCTCACGTTTTGCCTTAGCTTCGCCAACCGCGACCACTTGTAGTGCTTGCGCGGTGTTTCTGGCGGTAATGATTGCCTCGCCCATATGAGCCAACTCATCATTACCCTTAACCGAGATATCAATATTCAGGCGACCTTGTGCGATAGACATCAAGGCCGATGAGTATTCAGTAAGGCGTTTAACAACCGAGATATAAACCACTCGCCAAACGATAAATGCGACGATAACCAAACCAATAACCGAAATCACAGACAGCGACCATTGAGCCAGATTCAGCGTGCTCGTCAGCTCATCAACCGCTTTTTTTGTGCTTCGGTTTGAATCATCAACCAGTTGGTTAACCGTTGTATTCAGCTGAGAGAACAGCTCCAATGTATTTTGCATCAGAAACTCTGACTTTTTGGTGTTCTCATATTGTTCTAGCGAGATATCGAACACGACCTGGCGTTTTCTCAACTCTTCAAGCAACTGAGACATCTGCGCTGAACGAGTCGGATCTTCGACCGCTTTAACGCGGCGCGCCATGATTCTTAGGTTAGATTCGAATTCAGACTGGATTTGATGAATACGTTCAACGTTGGTGACGGTTTGCGTTTCTTCAATTTGATTGAGCATCTTGAACGCCAACAAATGCAATTCGTGCAGACGCTCAGACAAATCAAGATCAACTTCAACAAGTGCGTCTAAGGCTTGGTAGGCTCTATCGGTTTCTTTAGTTTCTAGCAGGTCGTAGATGTGCGTTACGTTGGCAACCGCAATGGTGGCAGTATTCAGTACTTGAGTTCGCGTGAGCTGCTCTAACTCTTCGGCAAGTAGACGCATCTCTTCAACACGAGACGTCAATTCCTTGCTTAACCAAAGCTTACGTTCAACCGAGACACCCAGTTCAGCCAGTGTGTTAATAACGCTTTGAACATTGTTTTCTAGTTTATTGAGAAGTTGCGAATCAAAACTGTCGACACCAAGCTCTTTGATATGTTGAAGAAGTGCTTCAAGCTGGCCAAACAACACAGTGCCAGCCTCTTTTCGTTCGGCCTCGTTTCTCGCATTAGAAAGCGTTTGTACCGACGAAATAATACGGTTACTCAACTCAGAAACTTGACGAGCTTCGATCATGGCAGGAAGCGCTGAATCGACGACGTTTCTTTCCGTTTTTGCTACAAAGCTAAAACCAGAAACACCGATCAATGCAGACAATAGAACCAACAGTGCCATCACTAAGAATGAGGCCAGTAGCTTGCGTCCAATACTCGCTGAGGCTAACAACATAAACTTTAAACCTTAAAACGTTCTTCTTTACCCATGCAGAATACGCTATATTTTGCAGTGTTTCTTATCTAAAACCAATAAAACGGCAATTCATGCTATCTAGACCTTTAGCTTCAAAAATCATTCTCTCACTACTGGCCTCAGTAACCTCTGTCGCGAGTGCTAGCGAGCCTTTGAGCCCAATAAAACCTGCCGAAGCCACATCACATAAAGAGAAAATTTGTGCCATTTATCCGCACCTTAAGGATTCTTACTGGTTGTCTGTTAACTATGGCATGGTCTCTGAAGCAGAAAAGCAGCAAGTTGAGCTAAGAGTATTAGAAGCCGGCGGATACCCAAACATTGGTAAGCAAGCCTCACAGCTGGTGCTTTGCACACAATGGGGAGCCGATGCCATTATTTTAGGCACAGTTTCACCCGATGCTTACCATGACAATCTTACGGATTGGGTTGGCTCTACCCCTGTGTTTGCTACTGTCAATGAGTTGACCGTCAATGAAGAACAACAGAAGGTATTGAAAGGCACGGTCGGTGTCGACTGGTATCAAATGGGATTTCAAGTCGGAGAGTTTTTATCGAAACGACACCCGAAAGGATCAGGCGAAACACCTATCGCCTTGTTACTTGGCCCGCAATCAAGTGGCGGTACTAAGCCTGTAGCTCTTGGGTTTTATGATGCAATCAAATCGAGCGATATCAAAATTGCGATAAGCTATTGGGCAGACAACGATAAAGAACTGCAAAGAAACTTGGTACAACAAGTCATCGAGCAGCCGGAGATTCAATATATTGTCGGAAGCGCAGTCGCGATTGAAGCTGCGATAAGTGAGCTGAGAGCAGCCGGTAAAACCAAAGAAATTGGATTAATTTCAAGTTACCTAAGTCACGGAACCTACCGCGGCTTACTTCGTAACAAGGTGCTTTTTGCACCAACAGATAAAATGGTTGAGCAAGGTCGCTTGTCGGTAAAACAAGCCACCAGTTACTTACGCGGTCAACCTTATGAAAAACACAGTGCACCCATAATTGAAGCACTGACACCTGCAACACTCAAAGATCAAATTATCGCCGACTCATTGTCACCTTCTGAGTTTCGTCCGGTATTCAGTGTGAATCCTTAGTGCTATATTGGCTGAAGAACTCAAAACAATAAAAACGAAACAATCATTTAGGGAACATTCATGCAAAAAACGACGCGTACTATGCCAACGCATAAGAATATCGCTTTGGTCGCTCATGACCATTTCAAACCTGAGCTACTTAGATGGGTCACAGAGAACAAAGAAAAACTACAAAAGCACTTCCTTTATGCAACGGGCACAACGGGTTCTCTACTAAGTAAAGAAACGGGCCTAGCAATTAAGAGCATGATCAGCGGCCCAATGGGCGGTGACCAACAACTTGGTGCGCTTATCTCTGAAGGCAAGATCGATATGATGATTTTCTTCTGGGATCCACTGAATGCCGTACCACATGACCCAGATGTAAAAGCACTGCTTCGTATCGCAAGTGTTTGGAACATTCCAGTGGCAACCAACCGTGCTACCGCTAACTTCCTATTTAACTCTTCACTGCTTGAAGAAGAAGTGATCATTGAGATCCCAGACTACGAAGCGTACCTAGCTGAGCGAACTTAATGGTTCAGTGCTCTTAACTAAGCAGAACGCTTCGATATGAACGAAGAAAAACGCTTCGTTAAGAAACAAGATAACGTCACAGACTAAAAAGCCTGCATTTTATCGCAGGCTTTTTTTTTCACCAGAATCTTAACTCGCTACTTGTCACTCCATACCGCCATTTCGTTGCCACTTGGCTCTCTAAAATGGAAACGTCTACCACCGGGGAAACTAAAGATCTCGCGATTTATCTGACCACCAGCATCAAGCACGTCACGCTCGGTTTGCTCAAGATCTTCGCTATAGAAAACCATCAGCGCTGCGCCACTTTCAGCATTAGACGCCAGATCCGCTAAATAGAACCCACCCATTAAGCCTTTACCTTCGAAAGCAGAATACTCAGGACCATAGTCTTCAAAGCTCCAACCAAACACTTGGCTGAAAAACGCCTTAGTTGCAGCGATGTCTTTCGCAGCAAATTCAATGTAGTTAATAGAGCCGTGTTCCATAGCGGATTCCTTCTGCTTTATGCGTTTACCTTGTGATATTAAGACAGGGCTTGAAGATCTAATCTTAGACAATTACACCAAGTGACATCACTTTTTACGAACGACAGGGTAATCAGAGCCATGCAGTTCTTGTACAAAACCAGAACCGTCGCCACTGTGCGTGATCCATACTTTCTCTTTCGCTCGCGTCATTGCCACGTAAAACAAACGACGCTCTTCCGCATAAGGGAACGCGTCTGATGATTCGGTCAATGCGCCATCAATATGCAGCTGTTTCTTCTTCGTCGGGAACTGTCCTTCGTCAACACAAAGAATAATCACAAAGTCCGCCTCTTTACCTTTACTGCCGTGGCAAGTCATGAACTTGATATCAATAGAGGTAAAGATCTTCTTCCAGTCTTCCAACAACTCTGGCTTGTGGTAATGATTACGTCCAAGTAGCAGCACAGACTTGTTGGTTTTGCCTTTTGATTGACGGTTCAATTGGTCGAGGATCTTCTCAACTTCTTTGCTTGGCGCACTGTACACCGCCTTCTGCTTCTGTTGTTTGAAGCTATTCAGTTCTTTCGGAAGCTGAATCGGGTTTTCCTGCACAAAACGATTGGCAACTGCACCTAACTGATTGTTAAAGCGGTAAGTCGTATCTAGGTGATGAATCGTCGAGCTCTCAAAACGATCCTTAAAGCCCGTCGTTAAATCCACATCTGCGCCCGCAAACTGGTAAATCGACTGCCAATCATCACCTACCGCAAAAATAGAAGCTTGGTGTTGAGCTTTCGACTGATTACACAGCGCCTCAACCAAGGCAAGACGATCTGGCGAGATGTCTTGATACTCATCGATCATGATGAACTTCCAAGGCGAGATAAACTTGCCCTTTTCGACATACTGAGTCGCTCGGCTGATCATGATTGAGAAGTCGATATGATTCTGTTCTTTCAGTTCTTTTTGCCATGCTGTCACGCATGGCCAACACAGTGAAAGCTCGCTGTTGAGACGCGTGTAGTCTCTATGATCAATCAACTGCTGTTGCACTTCCTTCTTCGATAAACCCGATGCATTCAACTGCTCAAGCTGCTTTTCAAGCCAACCAATCAACTTGAGGTTTGAAACATGGCTACCAAGTTCGTCATCACCTGTTAAATAAGCGATTGGCCATTTAGACAGATGCTTTTGCCAACGTTTGAAGTTAGTCGGCGTCATCCAGTGCTTTTTCAACCAATCAATACACCATGCTTGGCGTTGATTGTCATCGAGCGCTAACGGAGAGATAACCACACGTTCAGGTTCAACCTGATTAAGGATCTTTAAACCCAACTGGTGGAAAGTACTCACTTGCACCTTCTCTGCTGATAAACCAATTTTGCTGTTAAGGCGCTGTTTCATCTCTTCCGCTGCTTCGCGACCAAATGCGAGCAATAACAGCTCTTCAGCTTGAGCTTGATGGCTTTGCAGTAAATACGCGACGCGAGCTGTAAGAACACTGGTTTTACCCGAGCCAGCGCCCGCTAAAATAAGGTTGTGATCATCATTCATCAAGACCGCATATTGCTGAGATAAATTGAGTGGTGACGATTCACATTGAGCAAACAATACTTCCCAGTTTTGTCTTTCTGTTTCTAACCACTGCTGATTTCTTTCGGCTTGCTTAATTTCCGTCTCAGACAACCATGGCTGCATTCGAGCAATGCGGTTTGGCATACGCTGCGCTGCTTCTTCTAAAGTCATCGTCATATTTTCTAAACTTGAGTTAACCATGTCGACCCAAGTCTTAACTTTAGAATGCGCTAGGAAAGCAGGAAGTTGCTCAAGACGTGTCAATTCAGCTTCCCATTGAGGAACGTGTTCAGCCAATTGTTCACATTGTGTGTCATGCCACTTCTGATAAGCAGCAACCGATGCGCGTGCAAATTGACGGCATTGTTCCCAAGGTAGGCCTTGTACTAACCAGCTGCGCTGTTTGCCATCTTGTTGATTAGCAAAGAACTGTAACGATCCCCAAAACAATCCGCGTTTTATCGCGATCTTGCCACTCCAAATAGTAAACGGGATTCGCTCTTCACTGCCTACTGAAGATAACAGCAGGCGTGGACCATCAAGTTCGACTTGATGATATTCATTTTGAATAAAAAACTGTGCAGTCTTGTTAGCGCTTAGCTGCATTGGAGTGTGCTCTCTAATTGGGAATATTGAATTTATATCATGATGCTGTGAGAATTAATAATGTCTCACATCTTATCGATGCTTTCATGACCATCTAGGGGCAATTATGGATAAGTATCAAATTCTTGTGCTTGATTTCTGTTAGGATTATGGTTTTAGTGTGTCAAGTGAGCGACTGTGGACTTCTCAGCCAAATTGCGCCTCTATTGGGCGAATAAAACCATAAATTACAGCGTATTAATTCTCATCACTCTACTCGGTGTTGTGGTTCCTGCTTGGTATTATGGACAAAACACACTCATCACACCTTTGATCTTAGGTGTTATTGCTGCGGCTCTTGCTGAAAGTGATGACAGTTTTACTGGCCGCCTCAAAGCACTCACATTGACCTTTATCTGTTTCGCTGTAGCCGCTTTCTCTATTGAGATCCTGTTCGATACACCTTGGCTGTTCGCGATAGGGCTTTTCGTTTCAACCTTCTCTTTTATTATACTCGGTGCAATTGGCCCTAAATACGCCAGTATCGCGTTTGGTTCGCTGCTTGTTGCTATCTATACCATGCTCGGTGCCCATGAGAGCACCAACCTTTGGTTTCAACCGCTTCTACTTTTAACCGGCGCCGCTTGGTACTACTTCATGTCGATGATTTGGCAGATTGTTTGGCCGATGCAGCCCGTACAGCAAAACCTAGCGACGGTATTCGATCAAATCGGCAATTACATCGGCTCAAAAGCGGAACTCTTCTACCCTGTATCTGACCTTATTCCTCAGCCACATCGTATTATTGAAGCTAAGTTAAACGCCAGTACCGTTAATGCACTCAATATGTGTAAAGCAACACTGCTTAACCGATCTAAGCGCGGGCACATTGATGGTCCGAGTGACCGATTCCTAAATACCTATTTCATCGCACAAGACATTCATGAACGCGTAAGCTCTACCCACTACCGCTATCAAGAGCTGGCAAAGCACTTTGAACGCTCTGATGTGTTGTTTCGATTCAAGTATCTACTCGAAGCCCAAGCCACAGCCTGTAAAGAAGTGGCGAGCTCATTGAAAGTCGGAGCTGAATACCAACATGGCGATAAATCTGTATTAGCACTTGATGAGTTAATGTCTTCGCTTAACCATCTTAACCAACAGAACAAGCCCGAGTGGAAATCACTACTCAACCAGTTGGATTACTTATTCAATAACCTAGCTACCGTCGAAAAGCAGCTCTCGAATATCAGTAACCCGGATGCGGAAAAGTTGGAAGAAGATGTATTGGACGATACCAACCCTCATACTTTGACGGCAATGTGGCACAAGATCAAAGCCAACCTGAATACCGACTCGATGCTGTTTCGTCATGCGATTCGTATGGCAATCACATTGACGCTCGGCTACGGGATCATTCAAGGTTTTGACATAGAGCGTGGCTATTGGATTTTGCTGACGACACTGTTTGTATGCCAGCCAAACTACAGTGCAACACGACAAAAGCTGACGGCTCGTGTCATTGGCACCGTCGCAGGCTTGTTGATTGGCGTACCACTACTGACCTTCTTCCCGTCTCAAGAAAGCCAGTTAGTTTTCATTGTGATCAGTGGCGTGATGTTCTTTGCATTCAGAATCAATAACTACGGATTTGCGACCGGCTTTATCACGCTGCTTGTACTCTTCTGCTTTAACCAATTAGGGGAAGGCTACGCGGTGGTATTGCCAAGACTAGCGGATACCTTTATTGGTTGTGCCCTCGCCGTACTTGCTGTCATTTACGTGTTGCCTGATTGGCAATCAAAGCGATTGCACAAAGTAATGGCAGATGCGCTCGATTCCAATAAGAACTATCTCGCTCAGATCATTGGCCAGTATCGTGTAGGTAAAAAAGACACCCTTAATTACCGCATTGCGCGCCGCAGTGCACACAATAACGATGCCAACCTGACTGCGGCCATCAGTAGCATGCTGGTTGAACCGGGCAAGTACCGCACCTCTGAAGATGAGAGTTTTCGATTCCTAACACTTAATCATGCACTACTCAGTTATATCTCTGCTTTAGGTGCTCACAGAACACGTATCGATGATGAAGCAACACACAAACTGGTGTTAGATGCACACAGAGTAATACACGAACATCTCGACGCTCTAAATGATCAACTCTACTCCCACCAAGAACAGTGTGAAGTAAAAAACGCTTACGACCCTGAACTGGATAAACGTCTGAGTGAGTGGCGAGAAGAAGACGAGAGTTCTGTCAGAATGGTTCTACAACAGCTGCATTTGATCTATCGAATGCTTCCAGAATTGCATACCTTAGCGACCAAGTTTGCGGTTAAGGTAAAGATAGATAAGCCGTTTGAAACAGAAGCTTCTTGAACAACAAACAAAATACTGTAAAAACAAAAAGATACCGCCAATCGCTCACCTTTTGATCATGAAATGTGATTTATATATTGCTCTATCTATACCCCCAATTGGGTAGAGCAATTACTTGCCTACCCTTGCACCACAAGGGATGCGGGGATTTTTACATTGTAGGAATTCTCTGACTTTGATTGACCCAACCATAACTTTGCCTAACATTTCTCGGACAAAAAACGACCACAGAAATTTATAGTTGTCTTAGTTTTAGGAAACTTCAAACTTCATTTAATATTCACTTAATCTTGTTTGATTTCCTGAATCAGTAGGCTATGCTCTATAGAGCATATGGATTTGAACAAAGGTCACATTATGAATACACAGCAATTTGAAGTATTTAAGCAGCAAATACAGCTTCTTAGCCCACAGCAATTGAAAGCACTTCAAGGTGAAATCGACGGCAACCTTGAAACGGACCAGCCTTCTCTACTGACTGATGAAGAGTTAAACGCACTGAATGACCTGTTTAATTAATAGACAGACGTCACTATTTTAGCTTAAGTTCACCGTTTCACCGTAAATTTCACCTGTTCACCATTGCGCTCAAAATATCGTCCGCCTAGACTCATTCAATACGTCAATAAAAGGTTCTGCTATGTCGATATCTGGTATTCAATCTGGTTACGCCATTATTCAGCAGTCAACCAACATGGCTGAAGAAGCCGCAATCGAGCTCAACCAATCCTCCAAACACTCTCTAGAATCCGATGACGCTTTCCAAACCAGCGATTTCAGCTTTAACCAAATAGAACCTGAACAATCCATTTCGTTTAAAGAAAAAGAACCGGAACCATCTTCATCCTCAACGGATGCACTCATCAAACTGACTCAAAGCGCAAGTTATAACCGCGTTGGTGCGAGTGTGATTGATCGTCAAAACGAAGCCATCGGCAGCCTTCTCGATATCCATATCTAGTTCAATCTCATAGTGAGCATTTTTTGACGAAGTTGTCTTGCTTAGGCGAACAAATTGCTGCTAAACCCATACAAACTGTAACTCATTATATCAGGCGCTTGTTTCTGGTTTATTACTCGGTAGAATCAGCGCAAACCAATTTTGCTGCACAAACTTTACTTCATACTATTTATGCCAAAACTAAATCTGCATCGCCGTGACTATGTTTCTATTTTAGGAGGCGACATCTCCGCAGACGCATTAGAAAAAAAGCTTCAGCCTCATTTTGAAAAGCCCGTAAATAAGCTGACTCCTAGCCCCTATCTGACAGAAAAAAATCTAGCACGTCGTTGGACAGCTCTCGACAATTCAGATTCTCAACAAGAGCTCCTCGACCCTCATACACAAAGTCAGATCCAAGCTTATGAGAAAAACATTGAGCACTTTATTGGCACCGTTAAAGTCCCTGTGGGAATATCTGGCCCTTTAAGAGTCAATGGCCTATTTGCTACGGGCGATTACCTCGTCCCACTCGCAACTACAGAAGCTGCGCTTGTTGCGTCTTATAACCGTGGTTCTAATCTGATTACGGCCTGTGGTGGCGCAAGTGCTATGTTGCTCAATGAAGGGGTCACACGTACTCCTGGTTTCGCATTCCAAGGATTAGTTGAAGCCGGACAGTTTGTGGCTTGGGCTGTGACCCAATATGACCAATTTAAAACCTTGGCTGAATCAACAACATCACACGGCAAGCTGACCGACATCAATATCAACATCGAAGGTAACCATGTTTATTTGGTGTTTGAATTTCTAACCGGGGACGCTTCTGGCCAGAACATGGTGACCATCGCCACCAATGCAGTTTTTGAGTACATCATAGAAAATACGCCAGTTAAGCCCGATCATGCTTTCCTAGATGGCAACTTGTCAGGCGATAAAAAAGCCAATACTCAAACCTTGCGCAGCGTTCGTGGTAAAAAGGTCACAGCCGAGGTTAATATCTCTGCCGAGCTTGTCGCTAAGTACCTCCACACTACACCAGAGAAAATGGTGCAGTTCGGACAAATGACCACCGTCGGTGGTGCTTTGAGCGGTACGATTGGTATTAATGCTCATTATGCAAATGCACTTGCTGCGCTCTACATTGCTTGCGGACAAGACGCAGCCTGTGTTGCTGAATCAGCGATTGGTATGACTCGCATGGAACTCAATAAAGAAGGTGGTTTATACGCGAGCGTAACACTACCTAACTTAATGCTAGGGACTGTTGGCGGTGGTACCGGCTTACCAAGTCAAAAAGCATGTTTGGACTTGCTTGGGCTTCATGGCAACGGTAAATCACAAGCACTCGCTGAAGTTTGTGCTGCACTGTGTTTGGCGGGTGAACTGTCGATTGTCGGTGCGTTTTGTGCTGGCCACTTTTCACGAGCGCACCATAAACTAGCTCGTTAATAACCTTTGTCAGATTGGCTTGTTGTTTGTGTGTTGCGCCAAATATCAAGCCATTCTCAATGTATGAGTCATAAATGGATTACTTACACCTATCTAGAGTGAGCCTTAAGCACCTCACTGCGCTTCATATTATGCTGAACACCCACAGCGTTACTCAAACCTCAGAACAACTTTGTGTAAGCCCTTCGAGTGTGAGCAAAACCTTGTCTCAACTGCGTGACATTCTTAATGACGAACTGTTCTATCGAGATGGCACCAAGCTGATCCCGACGCCATTTGCCTTGCAGATAGCTCCGACCGTTCACGCGATTCTTTCAAGCATGAACGGACTGCTTCACCAGAAGAGTTTTACCCCTCAAGAATACCAAGGCAGCTTTTCACTTTCGATGCGCGAAAGTACCTTTGAAGTATTCGCATCAAAGCTCAGCAAAATTACCACTGAACTCGCACCAAAAGCCAAACTCAACATCTATTCAAAGCAACAGCTGGGTTTTGATGCTTTGCTCAGCGGTAAGATCAATTTGATCTTATTGCCCCATGATATTTCCCAGCCACCGACCGATAATAAGGAGCTGGTTTGGGAAACGATTCTTCCAGACGAAATGGTTTGTTTGATGGGCGCAGACCACCCTCTTGCTCAGCAAGAGCTGACGATTGAAGGCTACTTAGATTACAAGCACATTGGGATTTTAGATAACGAACTGTCTCAGCCTTACTTTGAGCAAAACTTAGTTCAATGTCATAAGCCAAGAGATATGGCAATATCGGTCGCGGACTTCGGTGCAGCGGCTGTACTGTGTCACCACACGCCTTTCCTGTTCACTTGCTCTAAACAGTGGGCTGAACATGCTAAGCAAGCTCAGGGCTTAGTGAGCAAGCCCTTGCCTTTTGATTACGGTAAGGTGGCGTATAGCTTGGTATGGAACAAGCCCAACATGAATGATCAAGCGATCAAGTGGTTGTGTGACTTGTTTTTAGAAGCCTAACTCTTTTCGTCATTGATGACCGAAAATATTAGGTATAAACCTCGGGCGTTTGCATTGCCCTTTGAACGATCGTGTAAAGCTTGTCGTGAAAGCTCTGCATCTGTTGTTCGGTGCATTTAGGCCAATCTAACGCTTCACCAATCACACCATGATGCTGAAACGCATTCAGTCGAATTCGAACATCATTTGGTAGCGTCTTCAAGTAACGCCCCACTTGTTCAATTTCATCTTCAAGATCGCTTTTATTCGGAATATGCAGCAACCTAACTTCATACAGCTTTCCTTTGCCTACAAGATAATTGATGGTTTCAAACACCCGATGATTTCCTCTGCCCACTAACCATTGATGTGTTTCCGATTGCCATGATTTTAGGTCAATCATCGCGCCATCAAGATAAGGCAACACCTTGTCCCAACCTTGCAGTGGCAGCGAACCATTACTATCAATAAAGCACGTAAGGTGCGCTAGCTGCGGATCACTTTTAATCGCTTGAAATAGCTCAATGATAAACGGCAACTGCATGGTCGCCTCGCCACCTGAGATAGTGATTCCGCTTAAGAAAAATTGGTTATGCCTGACGAGTTCAAGCACCTCAGAGACTGCCATTGTGGTGATTTTCGGGCTCGACTTATGATCGCAGACATCAATGCATTGATCGCAGTTGGTGCAGGCTACTGGGTCCCAATTCACTTTGCCATCAATCATGCTTAAAGCACTGCTTGGGCAGCCGCTAACGCAGTCTCCACAATGGTTACAGTGGTTAATTGTGTGTGGGTTGTGACAAGTAATGCAGTCAAAGTTGCAGCCCTGAAGAAACAGCACCAAGCGGTTTCCCGGGCCGTCAACACAAGAAAAGGTCAGCACACGGCTGACCTTCGCTTGTTTTTCTGTCTTATTATTTTTAACCCTAGCCATTTGAGTTGTTAGATCAGAAATTTTCATAATTCACATTGTTCGTAGTCGAAACGCATCACACACATAACGCACGCACGCACGTTAAAGCTATTCGTATGTCGGCGACATCTCTAAGCTCGCTACACGTGGTTTACGCTCTAATATACCCGTGTTCTTCGCGGCTTCAGCACCTAAGAAGGTGGTATTAGTACGTGAGCCTTGCTCATCGTATTTCGCAATATCAGACAGTTTGACCATGTAACCCGTCACACGAACCAAATCGTTTGATGCAACGTTAGCTGTGAACTCACGGTAACCCGCCTGAATCGCGCCTTTACACAGGTTAAACATCGCTTCAGGATTTGATTTCACTGTTTCGTCGATGGTCAGAATGTCACTGATACCCGAGGTGTAGAACTTATGATGACCCGCGGTAGCACGAACGTAAGAGACAGGATCCGGTTCGGTGCCATAAGGAATACGGACACCCGGAGTCACATCTTCATCTAAACTAATACCGCCTTGAGCGTGCAACAGAGCCTTACCTTCCAGCCCATATTTCACTTCAGAACTTTCGACGATCTCAGCCAGCTTTTCAGAGATACGGTGACCGAGTTGATTCGCCTGTTCATCGTGACCATAGCGCCCTGCTTGGCCCTCTTTCTCCATCAAGATGTTGACTGCTTCCGCCATGCCATAAATACCAAACATTGGCGCAAAGCGGTCTTCTTCGATAAGACCTTCTTTGGTCAGGAAGCCGTCAAAAAAATTAGACTCTTCATGCAAGAAGCGGCTACGTGCGTTCATCAGTTCGATCATGATGTCGCTGTAATTCGGCAATACTTGTTGTAAGAAATCAGCACTGTCCTCAGACTTCAACGCCACTTGCTTTAGGTTCATACGCACCAAGGTGTTTGAACCGCCCGCTAAAGGCAAAGAGTTATAGCAGCTCACAATACCAAAACGCTTGTCACCGTAAGCCTCGGCATGCGCTGGATAGTTTGCGATATGTGGTTTACTGCACTCACAGATATTGCTTGCCGCATGACGAAGTAGATCATCAGGTGTCACAGCAGGGTCGTACATAAAGGTTAGGTTTGGTGCAATCTGCTTCAGTTCAGCGTCTACGCGCAAAATCGTACGGCACACAATGTTGTCGGTCGGGCCGATATTCACATGCATAAAGGCATCTGGCAGTGTGCGGTCCAGCATAATCCAGAACAACTTAAGCTTTTGATATACCTGCTCATCCGTCAAGTCGCCAACAAATGGCATCAGTACATCATCCAACTGACCTAGGTATACCGGAATTGATGTCACAGACGGAACATGGTGGTAAAGGATGGTAAGCATGTTCAATGCTTCATCGAAATTAGTGGCCGCGCTAAGCTCTAAATACTTTGAGCCTTGATGTAAGTATTTAGAATAGTCTGGAAGTACATAGCGCGGCTTAAATGGTGCATGCCCTTCAAACATGTCACATAGCACACCTTGTTGTAGGGCTTGCTCTACTTCGTTGCTTACCGGCATGTACGGCAAGCTTGCTTCAGCTTCTAAGGCAAGATAACTCGACTTCTGCTTTGGAGACAGGTGGGCATCTGAAATGATATTGCTAAAGCGTTGTTGTTGCTCTGAAAGTTGTGGAGAAGCAGATTGGTGGCTCATGATGAAACCCTTAATATTATTATGGGCTTATTTTATATCTCACTGTTACATTTCCACTAATGAAATGTATGCAAGACTATATTTCCAAAATGGAAATGAGTAATTTGTTAATTGCCGGAAATTAGCTTATCTATAAGCGAAATGGGAAGAAAGAAGCCAGTGTTGGCGTTGATAGTGATAGTGATACTGAAGATATTGAAAAGTACTCACTGGCTCGCCTGTTTGAAACACAAACGACTAAAAATAGAAAACCCACATAACTGACCTTAAGATCGTTGATGTGGGTTTCGTTATTTTAGATGAGCATTACCGAGGCTAGCTCTAGGCATACACACGATTACAGATGAGGAAGCACTTGTTTGCGTCCAACACCCATCAATACCTTTAACTCTCCTTGTGGAGTGTTGATCGAGAACGGCGTTGATACTTCAACCACTGCAAAGCCAGCTGCACTCAATACATTCTCTGAGCGCTGTTGGCTTACACCGTAGTCTTCGCTGTCGTTCTCTAAGTACCAATCCCAGTGTACAAACGTGCCGTCGTTTTCAAGCAGCGTGTAAATCAGACTGACTGTGTCTTGTAGGTTCGGGATAAAACCACACACCGAAGAGGCTACCACTAGGTCAAACTGGTTTCTGAATGCTGGATGCTGCGCTGCAAGCCCGCGCGATAAAAGATCAACAACCGGTTCAACATTGGGTAACTCTTTCTTATCTAACTCTTCAATCATCCCTTCAGAGATATCTAGTGCGATGATCTCTTTTGCTAAAGGAGATATTTTCTGGCTGAGTAATCCTGTACCACAACCAAAATCAAGGACACGGGTTCCGTTTAAATCAACGAGCGGTGTTAACTGGTCAAATACGGACTGTGCGAATACTGCGGTTGCGGGATCTTTATCCCAATCAACGGCGTACTCGTCCCATTGTTTCGCCATCATGGCCTCCATCTTTACTTCTTGTAGGTTCGGAACTTCCCCAGAATAAACCAAATTAGTCAATTCGTCATAGAGTTATCATGCAAAGATGGACTATTTCTAAGATAGTCAGCACAATATTCAGATAATATGCACCGACCCCCGCTCAATATGGAAATGAAATGAACCTTTCTCAAGTCCAAGCCTTTTGTTCCGTTGCTGATTTAGGATCAGTGTCTGAAGCTGCACGCCAGCTAGAATGCAACCGAACCAAACTCAGCATGTCGATTAAAGCCTTGGAAAAAGAGTTAGATGTCGAGCTGTTCGTACGCAGCGGAAACCACGTTGAACTTTCTGAAGCGGGCAAAGCCATTTACAAAGATTGCGAAGGCTTGTTGGTGACAGCAGCGCGTATTAAACAGACCTGCTTGCATGTTTCAGGCGAATTTAACGCGGAAATTTGGATTGCACGAGATGACTCTCTACCCGATGGAATGTGGCAGGATTTATCTCACGCCTTAAATAACAAGTACCCTTCTACCTCATTCAACTTTGTTCTCGCGTCAAGCGGCGACTTAGCTAACTTGGTTGAAACTCAGCAAGTCGACTTCGCATTTGGCGTCGATTACGAACGTGTCGATGACCCAAGAATTATCTACAATCCACTTGGTAAGATTCGAATGATGTCTGTGTGTAAGAAAGGACATGATCTGAGTGCGATGCGACGAGTGTCGGATGAAGTATTGAGGAATTCGATGCAAGCGACCATGGTTTATCTCAATGAGAAGGATAACCCTGAGCTTGAGCCCTTCTCTCGCCGTTATATTGGCTTCTCTAGCTTTGACTTCATGTTGGATACAATTTTGCGTGAAGAGGCGTGGGGCGTAATGCCAGAGCCATTGATTCGCCATTTATTGCGTGAACAAGAGCTAGCGGTGATCAAGCACACTTATGGCCTGACTCAAGAAGACTACTGTATGTTTACCGCGGCAGGGATGGCTGAACACCCAGGTATGAATTGGTTAGCGGATCAGATCAGCGATTACTTGTTTGATTTTTAAAGTGTCAGATAATGTTCTATCTCGACACTTAAAATCATCTAACAAATAGAAAGCCCTCTCTTTAAAAGACCATCACGTGATCAACTAAATAGCGTCCGTCTTCTTCAACCAACACCATTTCAGCCACAAACTCGCCTTTCGCAATGGTATACGCTTGCTTCCACACAAAGGCGATAGAATCTGAGCGTCTAAATAGTGCGACCTGCTTTCGTTCAGCAAAAAAGCCATTGCTGTGTTGATAATGGTGACATACCTTTTCTAAATATTCCGGCGTAACAATGTCTTTCATCCTTTGGGTAAAGTCTCGACAGTGCTGAGCATGATCAACCTTAGTTGAACCGTCCATCAAGTTATCCATGATCGGGTTAGCAATCACCCACAATTCGTTATCACTGATATCGTCAAACTTCATATCGATCCATTCCTTGTCCATTCCAATCCGTGCTCTCAGTCTCAGCCTCAGCCTCAGCAGAGTCTAGGAAATCAATGAGCCCCTAGCGACTAATGTGTTTTATTAATCATAAACGATCCTATTTCAGTTGCACACCATCCCCAAGAAACACTCAACGTCAATTTTACTGACACCGAATACTGACAATAAGTGATTGAATAATAACAACTTGAATATAAAATTAGTTACTGACATATAAACATCATCAGATAAAGTTTGTAAAGTTAGCTCAATATTAGAACAATGAAGTTATCAAAAACATCTGGAAAATTTTATGTGTGACAGGAAAAGCCAAAACGAAAATCGAGTACTATTGTTCTCAGCCCTTTTAGCATCAGGCTTCGCAGTTGGCGGATTGGTGTTGGGTCTTCTCGTTGGCTCTCTGGTCATAGTATTTGACGGTGTCTATTCTCTTATCAGCTTACTGCTAACTTTATTGTCACTAGCTGCATCGAAATACATTAATCGCCCATCAGATAGGGAGTTCCCGTTTGGTCGAGCCATCATTGAACCAATTGTGATTGCGATTAAAGCCATTGTGATTCTGCTAGTGGTTAGCTATTCACTTTACTCTGCGATTGGTGCGTTGATGACGGGTGGTCGTGAAGTTGATGCTTCTATCGCGACTCTATTTGGTATTTTCAACGTGTTGGGTTGTGGTTATGCTTGGTGGTACATCGCTAACAAGAGCAAGCGTATTTCTTCAGGTCTGATTCAAGCAGAGTCTAAGCAGTGGCAGATGGATACGCTACTGAGTGTGGCAGTAACGGCTGGTTTCGTAGCAGCTTGGTTAATTACCTTTTCTCCACTTGCAGAATACGCGGTGTATGCCGACCCAATGATGATGTTGCTGATGTCTTTCTACTTCATCAAAGTGCCTTTCGACATGTTACGTGAAGCAATGCGCGAACTGCTTATGATGTCGGCAAACAAAGATATTTGTGACGCGGTAGATAAGAACGTTGTCGCGGTAGACAAAGAAGCGGATCAAGATTTGGAGCTGATGGGTGTGACTAAGGTTGGCCCAGAACTAAGAATTAACGTTGATATTCATACCAACGACCAACAAGCCATTGCGGTCGATGATATTGAACGAACGCGCCGCCAGCTTAAGCGACGCCTATCTAAGATGCCTTATGAGCTTCAATTGAATCTCAATGTTGCGAGTTAAGTTTTCCACAGTAAACGAGGACACACCTCACCCGAGAACATAAACTCAGATTAAGAGTGAGATTGAGCCTTTTTAGAAGCCGACGCCTTTGCCGTCGGCTTTTCTCTTGTTACCCACCAGCAAGCGAGTGAACCAACGGTTACCATACAAACGCCCTGCCAAAACGTCATGGTCAACGACAAGCCTAAAATCAACGAAGAGAGTACGGTTGCGAAGATTGGCGTAAAATACGACATGGTCGCAAGAAATACCATATTACCACCCAGAATTGCCGTATTCCAAAGCGCATAGCCTGCTCCCATACAAGCGCCAGCTAACGCCAAATCAATCACCGCACTCGTTGTCATTACCATGCCTGTTTCATCACTCAATGCGTATTTGATCCACAGAGTGATCGCCGTAGCGATAAAGAAAAGCACAATCGCATTCTGTCCTTTAGCAACTCGCTGTGTGTAGTTGCAGTAAACAGCCCAAATAATCGCACCAAAAAACGCCATAGAATAAGTTTTAGGATTAGTCGCAATGTTTGCAGCAATTTGATCAACAGATAGACCTTGATCACCACTGATACTCCAAGCCACACCGAAGAATGCCAAAAAGATACTTGGATAAACCAACCAGTTAATCTTCTTGTCGCTCAGCAACACCGCAAACAACACCGTCAGTGCCGGCCACAGGTAGTTAATTACTGCCATCTCTATCGCTTGATGTCGGCTGTTCGCCATTCCCAAAGCCAGAGCCAGGAAAATCTCATAACAAACGAACAAGGCGCCGCCAATCAGCAAGTAAGACTTAGAAAAGCGTGACAACTTTGGTAAACCCATAACACAGACCAACAACAGTGCACTCACCGTGTAAAGGCTGGCAGCACCACCAATTGGACCTAGCTGTTCTGAGACACTACGAGACAGAGCAATCAAACAGCTCCATAGTAAAATGGCGATAATGCCGTAGCAGCTATAACGATGAGATTTCAGCACGCCTTTTCCTTCTTTTTATTGTAATTAGGTAATCAAAGCGAGCTTAAAACAAAGATAGGCTTAAGTACCACTATCGATAACTTGCAGTAGGTAAAAATAAGTAGCCGAGCACATAACTGTACTCGGCTATCAATCATTTACTCAAAAATCTAAAAGCAGTTAGCAGTTAGCAGTTATGCCAACAAAAGTGCTTGCAGGTCAGCCAGAGACTTAACCTGATAATGAGGGTTAATTCCTGCTGGCGTCGCTTTCTCTTGGCTATTCAACCAACAGGTCTCAATACCAAAATCCAAGCCACCTAAAATATCAGAGTGTGGGTTGTCCCCAACCATCAATACTCTTTGCTTTGATGGCAATCCAATCAGCTTGTGTGCATGCTCAAAAATTTCCGCATCCGGTTTGGCTACCCCAACCTCTTCAGAAATAATCACGTGATCAAAGTAATCCGTCATTCCTGTACGCTCTAAACGGATAGACTGAAGCTCTGTAAAACCGTTAGTAATGATGCCCATGTTCACTTTGCCTTTTAAAGACTCCATCAACTCTTGCGCACCCGGTAACAAAGAACAGATGTCCGCCATCGCCGTTAAAAATGCACTGTTTAAAGCAGCGGTTGTTGTTTCAAGCTTTTCAGCCCAGCTTTCGAAGCGCGTATGTTTCAGTTGGTCTGCGGTAATGCGACCATCTTGGTAATCGACCCAAAGTGGTAAGTTAACCTTTTGATAAGCCGAATAATCTTGCTCGCTGAAATCCACACCAAAGCGAGAAAACATCAACTTCATTCCTTGATAAGCATCAAAATGGAACAAAGTTTCATCTGCATCAAAGAATATCCAATCGTACTTCATTTTATTTCCTATTATTCGCGCTGTTGAGCAGTGCATGCACTGTTTTTGTCGTTGTTTTTATCGTTGCCTCAAAGGGCGGAGCATCACTTTACCCTCAATTTTGTGAGCCTGTATATAAATCTAATAATTTATAGAAAACAAGCCACAAGTCATGATGTATCGCAAATTTTGCCACATATTAAACCAATACCATACAAGAAATACACTTAGGTACCGGGAGGTACTATGAAGCACTTTTTACCGTCATCTGTCATGCTCACCCCTTTTCTTGTCAAATACTATGACGAGGAGCCAGAAGACACGCTTGATTCTGAAGAGTCACAAGAACCTCAAATTGAATGCAGTGACGACTCAGATAAAAAGTCGACACAAGCCTAACTAGAGCAGCTTTCAATGAAAAAGCTTACTTTTCATTGTTATAGAGCACCATTCTGCCCTTAGTTGAATCAATTTATCACTATCCATTACTGACAAAGAACACAGCCAAAATCCATGAAAACGATTGCTATATGAGCCCTATCACAACGACTAGCCACAAAGTGGTAGTTCGGGATCAAAGTTGTTCCAGATCAATGGTCAACCACTTGAATGCCGACAACATGTAGGAAATTAAAAATCATAATTAACGGAGTTTTCCAATGTCTACTGCATTTTACATCCCTACAATCAACTTCATGGGTACTGGCTGTTTGAAAGATGCTGCTGATAGCATTCAGTCTCAAGGATTCAAAAAAGGTCTGATCGTTACTGATAAGATCCTGAATCAAATTGGCGTAGTTAAGCAGGTACAAGATCTTCTTAGCCAGCGTGGCGTAGACGCAGTTATATTCGACGGTACTCAACCAAACCCAACCATTACTAACGTGAATGATGGCCTTGAATTGCTGACTGACAACAATTGTGATTTTGTTGTTTCTCTAGGTGGCGGTTCTCCACATGACTGTGCAAAAGGTATCGCTCTGGTTGCTTCTAACGGCGGCAAGATTGCTGATTACGAAGGCGTAGACCAATCTGAAAAGCCAATGATGCCACTGATTGCTATTAACACCACGGCTGGTACTGCATCTGAAATGACGCGCTTCTGCATCATTACTGATGAAGCTCGCCACATCAAGATGGCTATTGTGGATAAGCACACAACACCACTAATCTCAGTAAACGATCCTGAGTTGATGCTTGCTAAACCTGCATCACTAACTGCTGCAACAGGCATGGACGCGTTAACGCACGCAATCGAAGCTTATGTTTCTATCGCAGCAACGCCAATTACAGACGCTGTAGCAATTAAAGCAATCGAGCTTGTGCAAGCACACCTAAGAACAGCGGTAGCGCACGGCGAAGACATTGAAGCTCGTGAGCAAATGGCTTACGCGCAGTTTATGGCGGGTATGGCTTTCAACAACGCTTCACTAGGTTACGTTCACGCAATGGCGCACCAACTAGGCGGTTTCTACGACCTTCCACACGGTGTATGTAACGCTATCTTGCTTCCACACGTTCAACGCTACAACGCACAAGTTTGTCCTGAGCGTCTACGTGATGTTGCAAAAGCAATGGGTGTGAATGTTGAAGGCATGACTGCAGAACAAGGCGCAGAAGCGGCGATCAACGCGATTGTTCAACTTGCAAACGACGTGAACATCCCAACAGGTATCGCGCAACTTGGTGCGAAGCTAGAAGACATCCCAACGCTGTCTGACAATGCACTGAAAGATGCTTGTGGTTTCACTAACCCTAAACAGGCGACACACGAAGAGATCTCAGCAATCTTCGAAGCGGCAATGTAATCTAGATACAAGTCACTTCTTATAGCTAACACAAACGGGCTCACCTTCTGAGCCCGTTTTCTCTTTTCTGTCCCATGCCTTTCAAATCTTTTCCTTCTCCACTAGCCGCTAATCACTAATCACTAATCACTAATCACTAATCACGAAAAAGTCGCATTGTTGCAATCGCTTAGTTATAGTTAAACTATTGATATATAGAATGACAAACAGGTTCCATTGAGTCGTAAGATAGCTAGCACCTCATTATTAGCATCACTTCTTGCATACTCCGCTCAAGCAGAGGAGCAAAATGAGTGCCACAGTCAGCCGTTAGAAGACGCCCCTGTCGAAAAAGCTTACCATTTCCTGAACAGTAAATTTTGCCAACCCGCTCTGTGGTTTGATAGTTTTTTTGTTGATGACCGCATTACCGAAGATGCCAGAGCTGGAACGTCCGTCCGTTGGTATAACGATTTTATTTACTCGGAAGGTGGCGATGTCGACTACTCAACAAAACTCAAGGCGCGTCTGCATCTTCCTTTTGTGAGTAAACGCCTAAAGTTGATCTACGAGTCTGTCAGCGATGAAGAGTTCTTGGATTTTTTCCCGAATGATTCAGATGAATTGGACAGTGCGTTAGGTCTGCGTTACGACGCTTATGCCAAAGGTTATAGCAGCTTTAATATTAAGGCGACATTACGACCGCGTATTGAAGCTCGCTATCGTTTTACCTACCCTCTCACAACCGATGTGGTATTCAGACTAACCCAGCGGGTATATCAAGAAAAACAAGAAACTGGCGAGATCACTGACGTCGATTTTGATCTTTCTTTAAGTGATGATTTCTTGGCTCGATGGTCAAGCTTTGCAGGGTACAACGACGATCTCAAAGGTTGGAACTATGGTACGGGATTAACCTTGTATCACTACCTTGCTCAAGACCAAGCACTTCAATATAGCGCTACAATTAATGCAACGGATGAGCCTCATAATCATTACGAATACGCTCAGGTTTCGGTTACCTACCGACAAAACGTATGGAAAGAGTGGCTGTTCTACGAACTCATCCCTCGTTATCAATGGGAACGAGAACCCCATGAGAAACATACCGAAGAAGCCAACATCACCCTTCGGCTTGAAGTCCTGTTCAACAATGTGTAGCTCAATAATGTTGAGTTCAACAACGTATAGTTCTACAGTATCTAGCTCAACAGTATCTAGCTCAACAACGCCTAGTTAGTGTTTGAGATATAAGCATCGAGAGATAAGAACAGAGGCACAAAAAAAGCACATCATACGATGTGCTTTTTCAGTTCGATCAAGGCGTAGACTGCAATCTTAACCTTTGTAATTTCTTACTCGCGCCGCTTCTGCTTCACGTTTATCGACAACCGTCTTACCGATTGGCGCCAGCGAGATAACCGCGAGCTTAAGGTGTTGAATCGCGAACGGAATACCAATGATGGTAATGAAACACGCCACAGCTGACATGATGTGACCGATTGCTAGCCAGATACCCGCAAATAAGAACCAAATCACGTTACCAATCACGCCTAGCGGGCTCGTACCGATGTCCATTTCATTGGTAAGCTCGTCACGCGAAATCGCTTCCTGACCAAATGGGAAGAATGAGAAGTTACCCATAACAAAACACGCTCTACCCCATGGAATACCAACGATGGTAAGGAATGCGAGCAGTCCGAAGAACCACCAAGCTAGTCCCATAAATACGCCACCGAACAGAAACCAAATGATGTTTCCTATTGTTTTCATTCTGTATTCTCCAAATCTTGTAATACTGTTTATTTCATATGCCGAGTAAGGCAATACTTGTTCTAATAGGTTCATTATTGTTGAACCTTTATGAACCGTTTATGAATCACTTACATTTTATGTGATTGATACACGCCACGAAACGCCAAATCCGCATAGGGCTCATCGATTTTATTTGATACCATGCTCTTAGATTTTTAGTACCACAAAGCTAAACAGCTACAATAGCTACAACAACTAATTGAAGGCCGAATTTATGAACAACACTGAGCAACCTAAAAAGAAAATGAAAAACTGGGTGCCAATCGTCTTCTTCGGACTTCTCAGCACAGTCCCAGTGTTCATGTTCTTAGTCGACGTGTACATCAACCAGTATATGTAACAGAGCCGGACATCCTGGCTATATAAATGGATATAAGAACCCTTTCCTGTATCCATTTCAGTTCTAATTAGATCAGTTCTTCTTCAGTCAGCTCTTCTGTAATCAACTCAACTCTTCCGTGATCAAATCAGCTCTTCGTTAATCAAATCAGCTCTTCGCTAATAAAATCTAGAATGTCTATCAGCTCATGATCAGGCAAATTTAGTAGGTTATCCCCTACATACCATTCAATCTTACATTGGTTTGGCAACTCACTGATCGCTGGGTTTCCTATCCAAATCTTGTGTTTCTTCGCGATGTTATCTCTCACAATAATGCCGTCTTCGTAACTCACAGGTAAATAAAGATGAAGCATGTTGACCTGCGGTTGCTGCGGGTTAACCGTGAACTGAGGATAATCGAGTAAGATTTGGTAGATCTGTTTTGTTCGCTCAAACAGTGATGGCATCAACTCTAATCGCTCATCAAACTGCATTGCCGCTGAAACCACATAAGGCGTTCGGTGATAAACATTGCCGCCTTGACGCTTCATCCACGCAGATGCTTTCGCCACAAAGGCTTTATCACCCAGTAACAATGAACCACCGAGGCCGTTCAGCCCCTTATAAAGCGAAACATAGGCACTATCAAAACCCTTAGCAATTTCGCTGTATGGTTTTTGGTAATACGCGCCGCATTCCCACAAACGCGCACCATCCATATGAAGGTGAATTGATTGTTCTTTGCAGTACTGCTTGATCGCTTCAAGCTCATCCCATTCTGGTAATTGGCCGCCGATTTCACGCATGGGTAATTCATATAGAGCGGCTGCAATCTCATCAGGCCACGCCTTTAAGTCATCAACATTCCAAGTGCGAAATACGTTGCCTACTGGAAGTACATTGAAGCGATTTTGGAGCTGATACCCTTGGCGTTCATGACGCATAATATGACTCGATTCATGCATCGCCACTACAGGGTTTCTTTTCTCTTGGCACGCAATTTCTAATGCTGTGGGTTGATTCATGGTGCCGGTAATCACAAATACAGCCGCTTCATAACCTAGCAGTTCCGCGACTTTGTTTTCGAAGCTCTCGATAAACTCACCATCGCCGTAGCTATCATGGCTCACATTGTGTGTCTCACACCATTCAGCCATCTGAGCGAATGTTTGTGCTGGAGTCGGTTCTAGGTGACCGGAAAGCAACAAATCACATTGTTGACGCAAGTCCATGCTCATAGTTTTTCCTTTATTCATTATCGTTCTATGTAGGGTTATTGGATTATTTACGTTACCCACCAACGGTGACATAAAATGCCCATATTCGCTTTTACTATTCGTGAATAATTAGTTTTACTCAGTCATCGGCGGCTTGTGCCGGAAATACTCAAATTGACGGATGTTTTATATAATTAAGTACCTAAAAACACACGCATCTAAATAGATAAGTATGGGCTAATTCGTTGTTGTTCAACCATTCTTCTATTATTGTATAACTATAATTCCAATAAATATTATTCGTTAATGGACAAAGAGGGCTATATGTCGAAAAATCGAGTTTTGGTGCTATTCGCCCACCCTTCTCAGCATCGCTCTGAAGCTAACAAACCCTTATTTGAACAAGCCAAACGCATTAACGGGGTTACCTGTGTCGACCTCTATGCTGAGTACCCAACCTTCAAGATCAATATCGACCGTGAACAGAAACGCCTGTTGGACCATGACATCATCATTTTTCAGTTCCCACTATATTGGTACTCAACACCCGCGATTCTTAAAGAATGGCAAGACCTTGTTCTCGAATATGGCTTTGCTTATGGCACCGACGGTAATGAACTGCAAGGTAAAAGCTTGTTATGCAGTATCACCGCTGGTGGCAAGAAAGATGCTTATCAAACTGATGGCTATAACCACTTCACCATACGTGAACTGCTTCACCCAATCGAACAAACAGCATCTTTGTGCGGCATGAACTACTTGGCTCCATTGGCTTTATTTGGTTCACGTACTGCGTTGGAAGAAGGCCGAATTCAAGATCACGTAAACAGCTATAAAACGCTTTTAGAGGCTTTTGTTGCGGGCGAAGTCGACTTTAAAAAGGCAAGCAAGGCTGAAAAGCTAAACCATTACGTTGATGAACTGATGAGCAGAGGTTAAATCATGACAGGATATTTTCTACAAGCATTTATCTATTTGCTTGCCGCAGTCATCGCGGTCCCTATCGCCAAGAGGCTTGGTCTTGGTTCTGTGCTTGGTTACCTCATTGCAGGTGTTGTGATTGGCCCAATTATTGGTTTAGTTGGCGAAGAGACGACAACCATTCAACACTTTGCCGAATTCGGCGTGGTTATGATGCTGTTCTTAGTCGGGCTTGAACTTGAGCCTAAGATGCTTTGGGCAATGAGAAACCGCCTTATGGGACTGGGTGGTCTGCAAGTTGGCGGCACGACCGCGATAGTCATGGGCATTGCTCTGTTCTTTGGGCAGCCTTGGACGATAGCACTCACCATCGGTTTGATCTTCGCACTGTCATCAACCGCGATTGTTCTACAAACTTTCAATGAAAAAGGGTTGTCCAAAACTGAAGGTGGCAAGAACGCTTTCTCTGTTCTGCTTTTCCAAGATATTGCCGTCATCCCTATGTTGGCGTTTATTCCTCTATTAGCGTTGCCAGAATTAATTGAAGCTGCACAAAGCGCGGTCGCTTCTGCTTCTGATCATCATGAAGAGTTAAGTCTCGTTGCGGGCCTACCCGGTTGGGCTTATGGCCTTGTGATCACGGCATCTATTGCGATTGTTGTTGTCGGCGGGCACTTCTTGAGTCGTCCACTGTTCCGCTTTGTTGCAAGCTCAGGTCTGCGTGAAATCTTTACTGCAACCGCACTGATGTTGGTAATTGGTATTGCTGCACTAATGAGCCTAGTCGGCCTATCACCGGCTTTGGGTACCTTCCTTGCGGGTGTGGTATTGGCGAACAGTGAATTCCGCCACGAACTTGAGTCTAATATCGACCCGTTTAAAGGGCTACTACTTGGCTTGTTCTTTATTACCGTAGGTGCAGGCATCAACTTTGATGTCCTATTCAACGACTTTGGTTTGATCATTGGCCTCACTCTTGGCGTTATGCTACTCAAAGCCTTGGTGTTATTTACGTTGGCGTTAATCTTCAAAATCAAAAACAGTGACCGTTGGCTGTTTACATTGAGCTTGGCGCAAGCCGGTGAATTCGGTTTTGTCCTACTGAGCTTCTCATCCCAAAACCATGTACTGCCAGCCGATATTGTTCAAACACTGTCGCTGGTTGTTGCACTTTCAATGTTCCTAACGCCAGGGTTATTCATTCTATTTGATAAAGTGATACTTCCTCGTTACGAGCAAAAGTCTAACGATCGCGAAGAAGATACCATCGAAGAGAAAGGTACGGTGATCATTGCTGGTATTGGCCGATTCGGTCAGATTGTTAACCGCTTATTGGTATCAAATGACGTCAATACTGTGGTTTTGGATCATCAAGCTAATCAAGTCGACTTGCTACGTTCAATCAACATCAAATCTTACTTTGGTGATGCGACTCGTCATGACTTATTGCATACCGCTGGTATCGAAGAAGCCGCGATGTTGGTTGTGGCTATCGACAACCAAGACTCAAGTGTTGAATTGGTCAAATACGTTAAACACAACTACCCTAAAGTGAAAGTCTTAGCGCGTGCATTCGACCGTGGTCATAGCTACCGCTTAAGAGAAGCGGGTGCAGACTTTGTGGAATCAGAGACCTACCATTCAGCTCTTGAAATGGGCGCTGAAGCCTTGCGCTCTTTGGGTCATCACCCATTCTTCGTTGAACAACAGAAATCGACGTATCAACGTGTTGAAAGCCGTAAGTCTGAAAAGCTCTACCAAGCTTGGTCTGAAGCGGAAGAGAACCCGCGCTACGACAACAACTACCGACAAATCTTCATTCACCTTGAAGAAGCAATGAAAGAAGATATGAAAAAAGACCGTTCAGACAAGCACTCTCGATCTGAACGAGGTTGGACACCGCCACCGAAAGGCTATGCTGATGGCTTTGAGGAAGAAGAGTCCTAAGCAGAACTCTAAATAACGGCGCTAGATAACCATACTAGGCAACCATCAAAAGCGGCTATTTAGGCCGCTTTTTCTTTCATTGAACCCCTACAAAACGTCAAATGAGCATGAGTAGCGGATGCTAGAACTCGTAATCCGAAAGATTTATGTGATCTAGCTAAAATTTTTAATTTCTGACCACATGGCAAAAGTGAATTCACTTTTTACATTATTGAAACATTCCAACCTCGCATAAACCACACCATAAACATGGCTATATATGCACTCATTTAAGTCATTCAATCATCGCCCCAATTCATAGCGACCACCCTCTAAGGCTTGAGTTACATTGCATATATCTAAATACGCCGCACAAGCCCCAACCCAACCATTCACCATGCAAATAAGTAGCGCACTGCATTCACAAATTCAACCCGTTAAAATTAACATAAACATTTCAAAACATGTCTATCGTTACAATTTGTAACGAATAGCGGTTATCGGTATAGTCCTGCAATTCAAAAAGTGAGACCTTTGCGCTCACCTTAAAGGAGATATAATAATGATTACTAATGATGCTGTAATAATGGGCATGTTAGCTGTTATTCTTGGCGGTGTTTTTATCACGGAAAGTAGCCAAAATAGCGCACTGAAAAAATTCTACTCGTTCGTTCCGGGTCTATTGCTCTGTTACTTTGTTCCTTCTCTACTGAACAGTTTAGGCATCATCGACGCATCAAACTCTAAGTTATACTTCGTTGCAAGTCGCTACCTATTACCAAGCGCACTCGTTCTACTGATCATCTCAGCAGACCTACGTAAAATCTTTGGCCTTGGTTCAAAAGCCGTCATCATGTTCCTAACCGGTACTGTCGGCATTATCATCGGTGGCCCGCTGGCTATCTTGATCATCGACCAAATTAACCCTGACCTTGTATCTGGCGACGTATGGCGCGGCCTAACAACCGTTGCTGGTTCTTGGATCGGCGGCGGTGCAAACCAAGCAGCAATGAAAGAAGTGTTCGAGGTTGATGACCAATTATTCTCTGCAATGATTACGGTTGATGTTATCTGTGCGAACATTTGGATGGCCGTGTTACTTATCATGGCAGGTCGTCAGAAGAAGATTGATGCATGGTTGAAAGCAGATACTTCATCTATTGAAGAGCTAAAAGAGACGGTTTCTAAATACCAAGAAGAGAACGCTCGCCCAACAACCACAACAGATTTAATGAAGATCACGGGAATTGCGTTCGGTCTTACCGGCCTAGCTCACTTATTCAGTGACCTAATCGCACCTTGGATTTCGACCAACGCTCCAGAACTCGCGAAATACAGCCTTACATCGGGTTTCTTCTGGTTGATCGTAATGGTAACGACGTTCGCGCTCATCGCTTCATGCTTCAAATCAACACGCAGTCTTGAACACAGTGGCGCATCAAAGGTAGGTTCAGCGTTCATATACATCCTAGTTGCAACCATCGGTATGCAAATGGATGTGACGGCTATCTTAGACAACCCAGGCTACTTCTTCATTGGTATCACATGGCTAACTATCCATGCCATTCTAATGATTGTGATGGCGAAGCTTATCCGTGCACCACTGTTCTTCATGGCTGTCGGTAGCCAAGCTAACGTTGGCGGCGCAGCATCGGCTCCTATCGTAGCTGCAGCGTTCCACCCAGCATTAGCTCCGGTAGGTATCCTAATGGCGGTACTTGGTTACGCTCTAGGCACATACGGTGCCTACATCTGTGGCCTCATCATGCAGGCTGCGGCGGGTTAATCGAAGCTTACTAGCCCAAAAACAGAAAGGCAGAACGATGATCGTTCTGCCTTTTTTATTTCTGCTCTTCCGCACTGAGATTAATCAAACAAAGACGCCAGCTTATTTTCCACCACAGGACTGATATTGAAGCTCAGCATAAAGTCCGGACGTGTCTTTTCATCTTTCTCAATATAATAGTTCGCTTCAATGCCAAACTTCCAAGGACGTCCATTCAACACAGTTGTCTTGCTTACGCTTATATTCAACGGAATTTCCGCCTGATCCTTATTCCAGTCATACGAGAATTTCGGCGCAGAGCCTACCGTCCAACCTCCACCTAAGATCTCTACCCAAAAAACTTGTGTCGATGTCTTGTTGATTCGAGTATCAGAATGGTCGGCTCCGTCTCCAGAAACACCATACAAGTGGTTTGGGAACATACCTACAACTCGCTCACTACTCGCCTTCCCGACCATAAACTCTGGCCCGACAGCAAATTGATCAGCCGTTAAGTCATTACTACCTGTAGGCAAAGAAGCAAAGAGACCGAAAGCGACAATAGTACCGCCTTCCATTTTAGGCGCATAAGCTAAATCAAATGAGATGTCAGTAACGCCTGACTGGTCCATATGTTGGGAACTTGTCGACGTGTCCACATTGAAGTCATTCTGAACATAAGAGATAGCCGGGCGGAAGATGACTTTGTCGCCATTATCCATTGGAAACGGCAATGTCGGCTGTAATACAGTCGCGAAAGCATCCCCTCCACCATCGTACCCACCTGAATACTGAAGCTTTAAATTAAGGCTAGCGTAAGCTGTGTTTGGGTTTGCAAGTTCCTTTGCTGCCTGTTCTGCTGTTTGATTGCTTTCTGCATCAGCGTTCGCAAAATTCGGCGTTAATAATATTCCAGTTATTATCAGTGCAAGTGGTTTACAAGCCATGAGCCCTCTCTTCAATAATAAAACAATAAGATGTAACTGCTTATTGAGTATTTTAGAGATTACCGAAAGAGAAAATAGCCATTAAGTGACAGAGGTAATTTAGTTGAGAAGAGAGAGCTTAAATACAAAAATGCCCCAAATCTCTTTGGGGCATTTTCAAATAATCAGGAAGCGAGGGAGTGTTTACTCCTTTAGCTTATTCCCAATCAAGGATTACTTTACCAGACATACCAGAGCGCATCATGTCGAAGCCTTTCTGGAAGTCATCCACTTTGTAGTGGTGAGTAATGATTGGTGTTAGATCTAGGCCAGACTGGATTAGTGAAGCCATCTTGTACCAAGTTTCGAACATCTCACGGCCGTAGATACCTTTGATAACCAAGCCTTTAAAGATTACTTGGTTCCAATCTACTGCCATGTCTGATGGTGGAATACCTAGTAGAGAGATCTTACCGCCGTGGTTCATGTTAGTCAGCATGCTGTTGAACGCAGATGGGTTACCAGACATTTCTAGGCCTACATCGAAGCCTTCAGTCATGCCAAGATCAGACATTACGTCTTCAAGCTTCTCTTCCATTACGTTTACTGCGCGAGTTACACCCATTTGACGAGCAAGGTCTAGGCGATATTCGTTTACGTCAGTGATTACAACGTGACGAGCACCAACGTGCTTAGCAACAGCAGCAGCCATGATACCGATTGGACCAGCACCAGTGATTAGCACGTCTTCGCCTACTAGGTCGAAAGAAAGCGCTGTGTGTACTGCGTTACCAAACGGGTCAAAGATTGATGCCAGATCGTCAGAGATTTCTGCAGGGATCTTAAATGCGTTGAACGCTGGGATCACAAGGAACTCAGAGAACGCACCAGTGCGGTTAACACCAACACCTGTAGTGTTACGACAAAGGTGAGTACGGCCGCCACGACAGTTACGACAGTGACCACATGTGATGTGACCTTCGCCAGATACACGGTCGCCGATTTCAAAACCACGAACTTCTTGGCCAATGCCAACAACTTCACCCACGTATTCGTGACCTACTACCATAGGTACTGGGATTGTGTTTTGTGACCACTCATCCCAGTTGTAGATATGTACGTCAGTACCACAAATTGCGGTTTTCTTAATACGGATAAGAAGATCATTATGACCCATTTCAGGTTTTTCAACCTCGGTCATCCAGATGCCTTCTTCAGGCTTAAGCTTAGAAAGTGCTTTAATTTTCATAATGTTATCCAGTTCATCTCGCCTAACAGTAAGGCGAGAATCAAAAATCTATATGTTCTATTGGGTGTTGTTCTATCTAATCAAAGGATGCAAAGGCACCCCTTTAAAATTAGATGATAGCCATGTCTTTACCAACTTGGATGAACGCATCAATTGCGCGATCCAGTTGCTCACGAGAGTGTGCAGCAGACATTTGCGTACGGATACGAGCTTGGCCTTTTGGTACTACAGGGAAAGAGAAGCCTACAACGTAGATGCCTTTCTCTAGTGCGCGCTCTGCGAATTCAGCCGCTACTTTTGCATCACCCAGCATGATTGGGATGATTGCGTGGTCAGCACCGCCCATAGTGAAACCAGCTGCTTCCATGCGAGTACGGAAGTGAGCAGAGTTTTCCCATAGTTGAGTGCGTAGGTCGCCTGATTCCGCAAGAAGATCTAGAACACGGATAGACGCAGATACGATTGCTGGTGCAACAGAGTTAGAGAATAGGTATGGACGAGAACGCTGACGTAACCAGTCGATTACTTCTTTCTTACCAGAAGTGTAACCGCCTGAAGCGCCACCCATTGCTTTACCAAGCGTACCTGTGATGATGTCGATACGGTCAACAACGTTGTGGAACTCGTGAGTACCCGCGCCGTTTTCACCCATGAAGCCTACTGCGTGAGAGTCATCAACCATAACTAGTGCGCCGTACTTGTCAGCAAGGTCACAGATAGCAGGAAGGTTAGCCACTACGCCGTCCATAGAGAACACGCCGTCAGTTACGATTAGTGTGTGACGAGCGCCCGCTTCTTTAGCTGCGATAAGTTGTTGCTCTAGCTCTTCCATGTTGTTGTTCGAGTAACGGAAGCGCATTGCTTTACACAGACGAACACCATCAATGATAGATGCGTGGTTTAGAGCATCAGAAATGATTGCGTCTTCTTTGCCTAGAATCGTTTCGAATAGGCCAGCGTTTGCATCAAAGCAAGATGTGTAAAGGATAGTGTCTTCTTTACCAAGGAACGTAGATAGCTTTTGCTCTAGTTCTTTGTGAGAGTCTTGAGTACCACAAATGAAACGTACTGAAGCCATGCCAAAACCGTGCTGATCCATACCATCTTTAGCTGCTTCGATAAGAGCTGGGTGGTTAGCAAGACCTAAGTAGTTGTTTGCACAGAAGTTTAGTACTTCTTCACCAGTCGAGATAGAAACCGCTGCTTTTTGTGCAGAAGTGATAATGCGCTCAGACTTGTAAAGACCTTCTTCTTTAACTTCTTCGATTTGAGTTTGAATCTGTTGGTAAAATGCAGAAGACATTGTCTATTCCTTCCTAATTATTATTCAGCAGCATCGTGCGCCGCATTATGTAGGGGATGTAAACGATTTCAATTCGATCATTTACACTGTAAAACTTATACCCCTATTCTAGTTGAACATCCCCTTCTCGATTATCCCTTTAGTTGGAAAAACATTAATGAATCACAGGCACTAATAATAGTTCATCCCAGTGACGCAGGGCACATAAACGCTTCTTACCTGTTCTTTTTAACGTCAAATCCCCTTCCGTTCGTGTCTAATTTCGCTTTCATATCGAATATAAATTTTTCATCTCAGAACGATATAGTGATGAATGCCCGCTTCTCTCAGAATGCTCACCAGCAACGCCGCTATACAAATGAAACACGATGAGAAGAGAAACCAAGCAAATGACCCTATCTGACAACACCATACAAGAAGCTTTCAAGAATGACTGGCACACCTGCTTTTATCAGCCAAAGGTTCAGCCTAGTGTCGAGAAAGTGACTGGGGTTGAAGCGCTGTTTCGTTTAGATATTCCAGAAGAAGGGATTTTCTCTCCGGGCGTGTTTATCGAACGTGCGTTTGCATTGGGTTATGAAGAAGAAATCTTCTTTAGTGTGCTTGAGCAATCTCTAACGGAGGTCAAATCGCTTTCTGTTCATCTAAACTTAGCCGTGAACATCAGTAAGAAAGTACTGGCGAACCCTGATAACGTGCAGAAAGTTCGTGAATTGCTTTGGAACACCTCGTTCAAAGCAAAGCAGCTTACTTTTGAACTCAGCGAAAATGATCAGTTCGATGACCAACTTTGTGAGCAGATTAAACGCTTTCAATCTCTCGGCATTAAAATATCAATCGACGACTTTGGCATTGGCCATTCAGATATGAATAAGGTGATGAGCCTTAATGTCGATGAAGTGAAGTTCGATAAATCGATTGTGAACAGTATTGAGCCAGCAAGCTCCGACTTGGTTAAGCGCACTCTGGCGTACTGCAAAGAGTCTGGAATCGAAACCGTTGCGGAAGGCGTTGAAGACACAGATACACGTCAACTAATCCACCAGCTAGGTTTTGACAGCTATCAAGGCTTTCTATACTCAAAGCCACTGCCTTTAACTGATCTTAGATTCGTCATGTAGATAGTTGGAGCTTAAGTAACGTTAGCTTAAGACAAACTCGACGCTTTTTTTCTTCTGCTTAAGGTCGTGATATCGAATATACTTGAAGTAGATATCGTGTTTGTTTTGGATGTTTTGAGAGAACGGATTATTCACTAGTTTCTTTATATCAGCCTTGAAAAACGGCATGCCGAGCTTGCTCATATAAGGTTCTAAATAAAGGTCATACAGGAACTGGCACATAGCAGGATCAAGAGTCGGAAAGCGAAATTCAATGCCTGCCAAATTATCTGCCATGTAATCGAAGATCTTGCGTCGAATCACGATGCTAACCGCGCCAACACTGCAAAGCATCTTACTGAGGCCATCGTAAACCACATGACCAATAATGACTCCCTCGAACAAGAAGCAAAGCACCTGCATATCGTCTTTTTTCACGCCGAGATACTGAGCAACCTCGATAAAGTCTTTGCCATAAGTTTTGAGGTGCATCCCTTGAATCGACTTAAGCCTTTTCGCAGGAAGCAAACCCATGTTGTATGACTCTACGCTTGTGACCTCATAGTCGTAGCCAATATCGGCATTAGACGGACGTTCCATATTCTTTGTTGCGGCTTTGACTTGCACCATTTCTTCTACCGAAAAATCATAGTCGACCTGAAAGAAACTCGCGATACCAAGGCGACGAACAAAACTAGGCAGCGTCTTTGCCCTTTCCCACTGACTGACCATCACCTGATTGACACCAAAAAACGCTCTATGAGAGTTGGAAAGCAACTCTGCAAATTCTTCCTGTGAAATAGAGCTTGATTCACGAAGTCGTTTTAACTCTATAGGGAAATTTTCTTTATTCATCTGTTACTTACCTAGCTTTTTTATCAGTGTAGTTCACTCAATATCGTCCGTACAAGATCAGTGTTAAACACTTAAGAAAAAAGCCACTTCGTGAGGAAGTGGCTCTAAGCGAAAGCTGCTAGGTTCTAGGTTCTAGGTTGAGCAATGTAACCCTTGGCGATCAGACAATACTTTACCGTCCTTGATCGTCACTATGCGCTTAGTTCGTTCAGCCAGCGAGTTATCGTGCGTCACGATAATCAATGTTCGACCCTCAGCATGAAGCTGATTAAACAAAGCCTCTATCTCAGCGCCAGACTTGGAATCCAGAGCCCCTGTTGGCTCATCAGCTAATATAATCTGAGGATCATTAACCAAAGCTCTAGCAATAGCGACACGCTGTTTCTGACCACCAGACAGCTGATTCGGTTTATGGTCAAGTCGATCGCCCAACCCTACTTGTTCAAGTAATACCGCCGCACGCTTACGACGCTCTTTGGCTTTGATCCCTGAGTACACGAGAGGCAGAGCAACATTGTCCAATGCAGATGCATACTCAAGTAAATTAAAACTCTGGAATACAAAACCAATTTTTTGATTCCGAATACCTGCAAGCTCATTGGCACTCAACGCAGCAACATTTTTTCCATCCAGTTGATACTCCCCTTCCGTCGGCTTATCAAGGCAACCAAGCATATTCATCAGCGTTGATTTACCGGATCCTGACGGGCCTAAAATAGACAAAAACTCTCCCTTCTCAATCGAGAGATCGACACCGTCTAATGCACGTATTTCAGTATCACCGTTTGAGTAGTGTTTACCGATATTTGAGAGTTCCACTAAGAATTTGTTAAACATGGTTTCTCCGCTGTCTTTGATCTCATCATTCACTTTGTAGTGCCTCCATCGGAGTCACTTTCGCCGCACGATTAGCCGGAAGCCAAGCCGCAGCGACACCAATAACCACCAGCGTCAAAACAACAATGGTGACAACCAACCATGAAAGCTCAGGCACAGGTTTACCAAGACGCTCATAAAACATGTTGCCTTCAAGCTCTAAAGAGCGAATTACAGCAATCAGTGTATAAGTGATTACTAAGCCCAATAAACCGCCCATCATCATAGTCATCAATGACTGAGCCAGATAATGCATGCGAATCATCCCTGGAGTAGCACCGACCGCCATTCTCACGCCAATATCTCGTGTGGATCGTTTCACCGTTGCATACATCACGTTAGCAATACCTATGCCCGCCACTGCCAAAGTGATAAAACCAATCACACCAAGGAACCCCTGAAGACCAACTAAGAATTGTTGCATCGTTTTTTGTTTGAGAAACATATCCTCAACCTGAACGACCTGCTCATCACTGACACTGGCACCATGTTTACGCGCAATAACCTGACGAATCGTATCTGCAAGTTTGACTCTGTCGACACCATGATGAGGTTGAACGTTGATACCACTGATATCTCCGTTGATATTAAAACGCTGCCATGTAGAGAAAGGAACAAAGCTCGAATAATTGATGCTATCTCCCTGTTCAACCTTGGCACTGTTTTTCTCTAGTACACCAATCACCGTAAACTCTTGGCTGCCAATTTTTACTGTTTTCCCCACGGGATTGACCTCTAATTTGACAGTAGCAAACCAGCTAAAGCTTTCATTAGGGTTAAACAAATCGGCCGCTAAAAGGTAACCCAACACGATAACTTTGCGTTGTTGCTTTTGATCTAGAGGATTAAACCAACGCCCTCCAGGTCGTGTCTTGAGATTCGTCACCGATTGAAATTCAGTCGTTACGGCTAACGCTTTTTTCCAAGACCCTCGCTCCCCAACAGTAAGTGATTCATCCCACACAGCTGTCGGCACCGCAGCTTTGATGTTAGGCAGAGCCTCTACAACTTTCGTATCTTCTACTGTTAGAGTCAGCGGCTTGCCCTGATGAAAAGATCCATAATCAACCGTAGCCATCCCCCCTGATAGATAAATCAAATTACCATTGCCATTTTGTGCCGTTTTAAGCACGCCTTGCCTAATGCCTTCTCCCACCGATAGCATCGCTGAAATACACAAGGTTGCCCACGCAACAGCCAGAATCGTGAGCCCAAGTCGTAGCTTTTCTGCAGACATTTCCTGAAAGATTTGTCTCATCGGTAATAGCATGATTAAGCCCTCGCACTGAGTGCGTCAACAGGAGTTAGACGAGACGCCCGTTTTGCAGGAAAGTAAGAGGCTAAGAACGCCAAAATCAGTGTCACCGTTAACGCCATTCCAATCGAGCTTAACGTGATAACAGGTGATCCAATCCATTCAGGTAACGCCATCGAGCCAAGCAAATAAACCGTACCTAAGGACGCCATTAATCCCACGATGGATCCTAAGGTAACTAAGATAAGCCCCTCAATAATAAACTGAGACATGATGGAACCCTGTGTTGCACCAATCGCCAGCCGAACGCCAATTTCTCGAGTTCTTTCCGTAACAGAGAGAAACATGATATTAGCCACACCCAAAGCGCCAACCGCCATAGTCATAGCGCCACTGGTCGTCAGGAATATTTGGATACCACGAAAAATACCGGTAATCACGTCTCCACCCTCACTAAAGTCGGGCAGATAGACCGCATCTTTATCAGTAGGGTCAAAGTGCATCTGTTTAGCAAAAAAATTAACAATGTTACGTCTAAACGATGCGGAATCCATGGTTTCTACAGGCTTTAATAGCAGTTGCCATGGCTTATCTTTCCAGAGATCAAGATAAGTAGTTTGGGGCACAAAAACTCGTCGACTCTCACCGAAAGAGATCCCTCCTTCATTATCGACCATCACACCCATTACGTAGAATGGAATACCGTTTATCTTAATATGATCGCCAATGTCGACTCCGCCCATTTGAGCAATTCGATCACCCAATACAACCACCCGTGTGTGGTTTTCCATATCCGTCACCGAAATATTTCGTGAACCAGGCTGCAACTTATTTTGTGAGATAGGAAAATAAGAGGGAGCAACACCACTCACCATACTGCCAATATCATGCCCTTGAGTGTTCGTCACGCTGGTATCCCATTTAAGGTAAACAGCAGACGCCTCTTTAACAAAACCAGCCTGCTGGATCAGCTCAATTTTATCTTGTTCAAGGTTTATTTCACGCCTTGAGGGCAAGCCCTGCCAAGGTTTACTCGTACTAGAGGGAAATACAACCTGAGTATCATTGACCAAAAATGAGAAAGACTTCGTTTGATAACGATAGAAGCCTTCCCCTAGCGCCATTAAAACAACAACAGACAGTACGCCCCATGAAATTGCAATAATAGCCAAGGCACTTTTCATCCGATGCGCCAACAACGTTTGCCAAGTCTGAAGAAAAAGATTAACCATGGTGTAACGCCTTAGATATCAGCGCCATCGCTTCATCATCTAATTTACCGGTTGTCTGTAGTAGGCCAATTCTCTGACGCCAATAATCATATAAGTTGGTCTGTAGAAGGAACCTTGAATCAAATAAGCTGTTATGTGCATTGATAACATCTGAGGCTTCTAGGAAACCCGCGTCGTATAACTTTTCTTTGCTACTCAACACCTCTGCGCGAGACGCTACAACATCATGCGCCATTAACACTCGTTCCCAGTTGAGTTTCACTTGAGTAAAGTTCTGATCAATTCGCTTCTTGATGTCTATTTCAACCTTTCGTAAATCCTGCTTAGCCGTCAACAAGTTAAGCGAAGTTTGATCCACTTTGGCGCGTGTTGAACCATTTAAATCAATAGGAACACTAAGAGTTAAACCCGCGTTAAACTCACCGTTGTCCAACCGATCACTGTCGTTATAGCCCACTTGCCCTTTAACTGTTGGATAATAACCTCCTTGGGCGGACTTTTTGTCTAGCTCACGCGCTTCAACGCCTTTTATGGCAACCAGTAATTCAGGGCTATTATTTCTCGCTAACTCAAGCCACTGCTGCTGAGAGGCCACCAGCATAGGAGGCTCAACCAAGTTCTCAGTACGAATTTGATCTACTGAATCAGGAGCTTGGTTTATCAGCGCTTCCAGCTCTGACTTTTTACTTTCTAACCCTGCCTTTGCTCGCAGAATATTGGCTTTGTCAGACAACTGATTAGCACGCATCTCTTCCACATCAATCGATTTCACTTTGCCTGCTAGATAGCGCTTTTCGAAGATTTTTAGCAGCTTGCTGCCTTCCTCTAACTTACTATTGGTGAGCTGTAAGTTACCTTGGGCGCTGCCTATATCGAGATAAACCAGAAGTAACTTAGCCGCCAAATCATTATGTGCTTGAGCCAATTCCAGTTGGGATTTCAGATAATCTGATTGTGCTTTATCTAATTCAGACCAAAGGCTACTGTCCCAAATAACCTGAGACAGCTCTGCACCATAACGATTTGAACTACTGCGGTCTTCGCTCCAGTCTGTTGAAGCGCTCGCGCTTAAAGCGGGTAATAAAGAGCTGCGACTTAAATCCACCGAACTCTCACCGAGTTGAACACCAATTCGGGCTTTCTCGTAATCAGGATCCGTCTGTTTGGCTCGCTGCCATGCTTGTTCAATAGAAATGGCATATGAAGGACAACTAAGTACAGTTGCTAATAGCAAACTGCCTATACTCAACAGGGGCGATTTACGAGGTAACAGAGGTTTATCTAATCGCTGTGAACAACTAAACAGCGCTGGCTTAACCATGTGATGCCCCCATCATACTATTGTCAATGACGGCTTCGTCTAACTCCACACCTTCGATGACTTCGACATTGATGCCATCGGATAGGCCCAGTTTTACCGCTTGTTTGTGGAAGCCTTGTTCTGAGCTGTCTGGAATTAATACGTTAGGGCTATCGCCTTCAAATTGAAGTGCGCGCTCTGGTAGAGTGAGTACATTTTCTGATTTAACTAGAATTATCTGAGCAGATGATGAGAACCCTGAACGTAATCGGACGTCTTGAGGTATTTTGAGCTCGCCAACTTCGACTTCAAAACCGTTATCAAAACTTTTGCCCGAACTACTATCAGCTGTTGCGTTAAGACTTTCAGACTGAATCGCAATCTTAGTCAGTACCCCTTCTATTTCGATACTTGGGTAAGGTGCAACGGTCAGTGTTACTGGCATCCCCGGAGTAAGTTGGGCTGCATCATGCTCACTAACACTGCCCTTAAAAATCAGGCTGTTCATATCGGCCAATGACATCATTTCTGTTGCCGCTTGGCTCGATTCAGTAGAAATAATCGGTTCTCCTACCTCGACTTTTCGATTCAACACCGTACCGTCTATCGGAGCGTAAATGGTTGAGGTTAGGCGAGAGTTACCAATTGTCGACTCCCCGCTTTGAATCAATTCTAGGTTCTGACGTTTTTGCATAACGTCAGCCTGTGCTGATTTCACATTGGAACGTGCAGTCACATATTCGTCGTAGTTCTTAGGAATGATTTCTTGTTCGACCAAACTCTGCAGATTAGCGAGTTGTTGTTTTGCTGACTCAATGTTCGCCTCACTTCGCATCAATTCGGTCGAGGCATCGGTCAACGCTTTCGGGGTAGGGTTAGGGCGAACCTTAATAAGCGGCTGACCTTGCGTTACGTACTCACCAACACCGGCATAGATTTCACCAACGATCCCGTCGATTTGAGATTTGATAGACACAGAGTGAGCGGGAACGATATACCCCACCGCAACCGCCTGCTTTTCGATCGTCCCCGTGGCAACCGTTAGGGTTGGAAAGGCTTCAGGAGGTGTTGAAGTTTGAAAATAGAAATACGCACCTCCACCTAGCAGCGTGGCACATGCCACAGACACTAACCCACGTTTAGTCATAATTTATCCAGCTCATTATTTTATATTTGTGAGCCCTATGACTACCGTGGATATGCGAAGTTCATAAATAGTATAAAATTTTATAATGCATAGCGTTAAAGCAAAATTAAACAACAGACTTTCTACGCCTCCTTTTAGCCTTATCATGACCATTTAAGTAGAAAGTTGTCTCCGTTTAACGCACTTTAAATCTCGTAGGCCCAGCACTCTTGTTGTATGTCGAGCAGCTCCGGCTTACCGCTCTCTAGCTGATAGAGGTGGAATTGGCTTAAAGGGGGCGAATACACATGTAACGTAATGAGCGGTTCATCTCCAGCCTGTAGATTCGATATCTGATGGATATCATTATCTTTACTAACGGTCACACTGCCCTCTTGGAAATGAGTCGACTGAGAAGCAAAAATATGACCATTAGCCGCCGTTTCAAACAGGGTTTCCGTTGCTTGCCCATGTAGAACCTTTACGCCACAAGACGTATTCAAATGATCGTGTATTTTACTTCTTTGCCCGTTAAGCCAGCTCAAAATTAAAACTTCACAGTGGTCATTTTTGAAAAGCCTTTGTCGACAGTATGTTTCTTTATCAAAACTCGCCAACGACTTGATCTCTTCTTTACTCAGCTCGATGTTATCCAATATGAACCGAATGGAAGCCAGAGACATGGGTTTATTCGCCAGCTGTATTTGGTCCATAAACTCTTGGAAATTAAGCTCATAATCGTTATTAATTAACGCGGCTAACGCGGGAGATTGCGTTGGGGTGATATCAGTACGTTGCAAAATACTTACCTCTGATTATGTTTTTGCTCTTCCGAACTCGAAGTTGAAGTTGAAAGCTCTCTTCGAACGATGAAATATGGCTGATTCGATTCAGCACAAGTTGGGAGGATACTAACACCGTTTAAATGAAATTTAACAAGCAATCACAAGTATTTACATTCATATAACAAAAGCATCTAACAACCAATTTGAAGCAACGGAATCGCCATATTGACTTGAGATCTGAATAACTGAGTAATATGAAATAGGAACAACAAAAGAACGGCTTCCATCACGACTACTATTGCGCGTATCAATTAATGAAATTGATTCACAAATCAGAAGAAATCACTCACAATCAAGATCATGGCCACCGTTGAAATCAGTCTAACTGGATACTTATGATTAACCCAAAACTCATCGCCCTACTTCCCGATCTCGCCTCGTTTATCTTAGTTGTGAATGAAGGTAGCTTTACCGCCGCAGCAAAGCAGCTAGGCGTGACTCCTTCAGCGTTGAGTAAATTGATCACACGTCTAGAAAAAGCACTCTCAGTAAAGCTGTTTGAACGTACCACTCGTACATTGATCATCACGCAAGCAGGCCAGTTGGTATACGACCAAAGCGTGGTCATGATTAATGCGGCGCAACAAGCGGTTGAGCTGTCTACCTCTGACCATACTGAACCTGCAGGCTCTATTACAGTAGCGGCACCAGAAGCCTTCTTGAACTCGGTATTGCAGCCTTTCGTTGTTCCATTCTTAAATCAGTATCCAGAGATTCAACTCAAGCTAAGGGCGGCTGATGGCGACATCGACATATTGCGCCAAGGCATAGACATTGCGTTTCGCCTTACCGATAAGCCAGACGAGAGTTTGGTATTGAAAGAACTCGGAAAAACGAACCTCGTGTTATGTGCGAGCCCCGACTATCTAGATGCCAAAGGAATTCCTCACCACCCTACCGAGCTTTCTGAGCACGACTGCTTATACCTTGCAGAAACAGATAAAGACCACATTTGGGACTTTCTTAAAGATGATGAGTTTTACACAGTCCCCGTCAGCGGACGCTACGCTGTGAACCACTCTCAGATGCGACTCAAAGGTGTGAAAGAAGGGCTTGGTGTGGGTATTTTTCATGACTTCGTGATTCAAGATGCATTAGCTGAAGGTTCTGTAGTTCAAGTATTGGAAGATTGGACCATCAAGAGTAATTACCATGGCGCTATCGCGATGCAGTTTGCTCAAACCAAGTACATGCCCGCTCGACTGCGTGTATTCATTGATTACGCGATGGAGCACTTGGGTGACAAATTGGCAGGAGAAATAAACTGATGCTGAAAGGAATACACCACGCCGCCATTATTTGCTCGGACTACGAAGTTTCTAAACGCTTTTATACGGAAGTTTTAAAGCTTGAAGTGATTGCTGAGAATTATCGTGAAGCGCGCCAGTCGTACAAACTTGATTTAGCACTGCCTAATGGCGCTCAAATAGAATTATTCAGCTTCCCTGATGCGCCTGAAAGACCAAGCTTTCCGGAAGCTCAAGGGCTGAGACATTTGGCTTTTTGTGTTGATGACGTTCAACATGCCAAAAGCTATTTGGAAGAACAAGGCATTGAAGTCGAACCGATTCGAGTTGATGAATTTACGGGGAAATCATTTACGTTTTTCGCAGACCCAGACGGCCTACCGCTAGAACTTTATCAGATCTAAAGCTTTATCAAATCTAGAGCTGTACCAAGTCTAAAGTCTTCCTCATAGAAGAAGTGCTCATCTGATTAATAAAACGGACTTTCTCAAGTCGAGAAAGCCCGTTTACGTGTCAATTAACTCAAGGCCGTCTTGAATTTCTCAACGCGTGAAAACAGTAACCAATCCATTAGCATTGCAGTCACAATCGTTGCACCCGCGAGTGGAAACAGTACCGAAATAACAACCACAGTCACCAAGCCTGCTTTCCATAAGCCTGCATCACCAAACTTCGGTGGCGTTCCCAACTTCCTTTGGCCTGAAGGTCTGCGCATCCACCACATGACTCCACCAGTCACCGACACAACGACAAACGCAATGCAGAACAACGCGTTTAGAAGCTTGTTGATGATGCTGATGTCACCTTGGTGCAGAGAAATACCGACGGCTAAGGTTTTGGCGAATAAATTGTAATCTTGCCACGTCACCTCTCCTAGAATGCGCCCTGAATATTGGTCGAGGTGAGTTGTGCGATCTTGGGTTGGGTCGATGATATCGCCTCCCATAGTACTGGCGGCCACGGTATAAACACCCGTTTCTGAACGCGGGAAATTGACTTTATATTGCGTAAAGCCAAGTAAGTGTGCCTTTTCAATAACGTCATCAATCTCGAAGCTGCTAGCTGACAACACATGCTGAGAGTGGTCTTCATCCATCTTAGAATGGTCATGAGCTTCAGACGCTTCTTCTACTTGGTGGACGTGTTCTGCTGGCTTATCTTGAGACAAAGGCAGTGGCGTTTGCTCTAGGTTCCAAGGCATTTCCTCTTCAGAGCCATGATTTAAAGAAGCATGCGTTTCATTAGACAGGGGAATGTCGTCCCACATTTGAGCAGGAAACGTACTCCATGCTTGCACTAGCTTACCGCCCCAAAAGCCAGTCCATGATAATCCCGATAGAATAAATAACAGAAGAATGAATGACAGTGTTCCACCGATGTTCGCATGCAGATCACGCATTAAAATACGCGTTCCTGAACCAAATCGAAGCTTAAGAAAACCAGCGCGGCTCGCGTTATCTCTTGGTAGCCATAAGTAGATGCCACTGATAAGAAGCAAAATCGATAAGCTGATTGCGACTTCAATTAGGTAATCACCCCAATCACCAATCAACAAAGTGCCGTGGATGTCATTCGCGAGTTGGTACAGGCTATCGCTGCGTGGAATTTCTCCGACCACTTCGCCAGTGTATTGATTCACCGTGGCGAAAACGGAAGTACCATCTTCAAGTGATACAGAAAATCGGTTCGCAAGATCAGGGACTTTACTCGGTACAAACTGTGTCACCGTACCTTGTGGGTATTGATTCTGCACTGCAGTTAACTGTTGTGAAACCTTAATAGGGTCGCCCGATGCAACAATCTCTATGGCTTCGTGGTGGAAAGCCAATTCGATTTCATCATCAAACAGCATGACCAAGCCTGTAATGCTCAGCATTAGCATAAACGGGATAACGAATAGCCCGGCATAGAAGTGCCAGCGCCAAGTGAGGAAGTTGAGAGTTTTATTGCGGTCTTTGCTTTTTATATTGGTTTCCGAACCGGTTGTTGCACTGCTTGTAGACTGCGAAGTCGCTTGTGCTTTCGCAGGGGTTTGAGATTCATTTCTCAACATTATTATTTCCTTTGACACACGCAAACATACCTTCTGAAAAATCAGAAAGTAATCTGAGCATGTTTAACTTTACTTAATACTTTATTTTTAATTATTTTAGTGGGTTAGGTTTAAGCAATACCAAAGGGAGGGCCGCGCGGGGCTTGTCTCGTGTAGCGTTCGCTTAGAGCCAAAAAAGCGTAGCTGTCTGAGACAATAGAACTCAGTCGAGTCGTCAGTAGTGTAGTTGGAAGTTCGTCTTGATGAAACGTGGAAAAATGGCTAAAGGGACACGGCTTTCCTTTGTGAGTATTGGGCTCGCCTTCTTCAATTTGAACCAGTTCAAAGCCGTTGACCGTACATAACGACGCCCATACTCCCGCACTATTACCATGAGCATTGATAACAGGCATTAACGTCACTAGCACCCAGCTTAATGCTGTAGCGAGTAATATGGAGAAATTGAACGAGGTTCGGCGCATTATTCCTAATCTTTATAAATTCCCCTTATTATGAGGCACTTGTTATATAGGTAAACGTAAAGATTAACATCAGGTTAAAAAATTGAAGCTAACGCACACTCTTTTTAGTTAATAACTGGTTACAACGAAAGAGCCAAGAAAATGTGGCGAAACTCTACATAACAAACTGTTTATAAAAAAGACAATAAAAAACGCCGCCTTACACCTTCTTGATAAGAATAATGTAAGGCAGCGTTTTAGAAATCGAATCTTGAGGTTTTGCTCTTTGTTACGTATCTAGCAAACTCAATTGATTAGCAGATTAACCGAAGATCTTGCTCCAAATGCTTGGATTACGCTTCTCGTGATACTCTTCACGAAGGCCATCGATAGTACGAAGCTCTTGCTGTGCAGATTCAAATTCACCTTGGTCTAGCTTCTTCTCAATGCTATCAATCGATGCACTGATCTTTTTGAAACCTTCCATGAAGTGTTCTTCTTTCTCAATTGGGTAAACACCCGTTTTGAGCTCAGCAACTAGCGTGTCGATACGTACGATAGGCTTTTGCATCTCTTCAATGTTTTGAGCTTCTGCCGCTTGTTTGAACGCAAGCTTCATTTCTTGCATGTTTTTCTTAAGGTCAACATTAGCAAAAGCGTTGCCAGACAATAGCGAAGCAGCGATTAAGCCAGATAAAAGGATTGAGCGAGTTTTCATTGTTTCTCCAGGTGAAGCGATGTCTTTGAAGATAGCGCCATCGTTGTTGTGGCACTTCGACTTTATTATTTTCGGCTAGTGTATACAAAAATCCGTCGGGCACAAAAATTGATTGTGTCGAAATGCAAACTAGCTAGCTAACCAATGACTAAAAAGTATAAAGTAACGGACATTCCATCACTCAAATACCGAAAATTCAGCAATAGATTGGCGGCCACGCAATGCTAAAAATGCCAAAAACTGCTGTGGCGAATGAGTGACCACTTTATTCGAATCCACACCTACTTTATCTAACAATGCAGCGACTAAGTCCAAGCCACCGACATCTACGCAGAAATGCGCATCGCTACCTGTGGTAATAAACGCACCCTTCTCTTTCGCTATTCTTGCAATCTCATAACAGCGGTCAACACTGCCAACTCGGCTATTGCCTTTGAGTGTGGTGTTGTTGATTTCAATCGCAACGTTATGTTCCGCCGCACATTGAATCACAGCTTCAAAATCGAAATCAAAATTTGGGTTTCCTAAGTGACCAAGTGCATCAATTCGACCACCTTTAATCACATTCAACAATGCTTCTGTATGGGTAGCGACATCCGATGGGCGAAATACTGGCTCATGAAAACTCGCGATCACCCAATCCAGGTTCTTATCCACACTCGGATGAATGTCGATTTCACCCTGTGTGTTCATGATGTTTGACTCAACACCTCGAATAATTGCGACATCTTCAATAAAACGAGGGAGCACACGCTGATTGCTGAAGAACCAATAGTGTGGCGCGCCCGGCATTGATTCTGAATGATCAGTAGTACAAAACATGGCTAAACCGTTTTGCTTCGCCGATTTCGCGTTTTCGATCAGCGTGCTGTAAGCATGGCCACTTGCGTATGTGTGGGTGTGGGTATCTACTTTTAGTTCCATGAATCAATGCTCTCTTCGCTTGGTCAAAAAACGTTTTTCAGAAAGTAACTCAGAGTCTCTGTCTGGAAAGGAGTGCCTGCACCTTTTTCTGAAAAGGAGTGCTTAATGGCAACAATTCGACCAGTTTATCAGCTGAAAGTGACAATTAGCACCTAAACATAAGGGTTTCTTGTGAGTTCATTTACACAGCACGATAATACGTGGCTAACCAGACGACACTAACGCTTTTCTTATCTAAGTAAAATCGAACATACTCGGTAATTACGCCAATTTTTTGCAACCTACCCAAGTTCGTCAATACTTAAACCAGTCTACAAACTGGAGTGTTAGATGAGAAGAAGACGATATCCGCTGAGTATCCACATCACTAGCCTTTTCTTAATTTTGACCACTCTTGTCGGTACCGTACTGATTTCGATAAGTTATCGGCACTCTCAAGAACTGCTTTTAGGCACCGTGCGCGAAGTCAGTAATGAACATCGCGATAAGCTGGAATCGGTATTTAAACAAGCTATTGCCCCAGTCATCACAACCTTAAACGTGATGGCAGTGAGCCCGTTTGTTGCTCATCAAACCTCCTCCGTCGAAAAAGAATCTTGGCTTGCTTCGGTCGATATCATCTTCAAACAAAATACCAATTTAGTCGCTCTGTTCTATGGCTCTGAAGATGGCAATTTCCGAATCTTTCGCCCTCTGAGTTCCATTAAACAGAGAGCCGACAACAACGCTCCCGCCAAAGCGACCATGATGGTCAGCAGCACCAATCTAGATGGTGAAAACTTTATTACCTTTCTCGATGGCGCACACCAAGTGATCAGTACCCGACAAGCCGAGAGTAAGTTCAACCCCACGACTCGACCTTGGTTTCGTAACGCAAAGCCTGACGGCTCAATACAACTCTCTGAGCCCTACCTGTTCTATTTCCTGCAAACCAATGGCATCACGCTTTCTAGACGTTCTTTGGATGGCAAGCATGTCGTTGGTGCCGACTTCACGTTGAAATCTCTCTCTTCCCAGATCAGTGAATTGGCCTACTCTCCACAAACCCGACTCGCTCTATTCGATCAACATTTCAATCTTCTCGGCCAACATCAACTTGATCTATCGATTCCCAAGCTTACCTCCCAGCCTAACGACACAAGTAAAACTGAGAAAACGAATAACCAAACGACAGGGAAACTCTCTGGCAGTGAGCAAGACCAAAGCTTCTTTAATGTGCCCAAACGTGAACAGATGGAAGCATTGAAAGCATCCGTCATAGCACCACTTATCTCCGACGAGGAGAAATTAAACCTCAACCTAAAAAACGTTGAGTACAACTTAAACACTTGGGCATTAACGCTAACGCCTGTTGAGCTCACTCAGAATGTCACTTTATATTTGGCAGAGGCTACGCCACACAATGAGTTGCTCTCTGATCTTATCTCGATGCGTGACAAGCAAGTCGCCGTCGCGATTGGGATGCTGTTCATCTGCTTCGCTATCGTATGGTTTGTTGCTAATAGACTGTCTCAGCCACTCAATACACTGATGCAACTCACCGACAACATCGCACGATTTGACTTCAGGCGAACTCATTATCCCAAAAGCATGATTCAAGAAGTGGCTAACCTCGCCCACTCAATTGAGCTGATGGAACACACGCTTCATGATCTTATTACGCTACTTCGAGACACGGCAGGTAATCAGGAGTTTTCGATATTAGCCAAAAATATTGCTCATCAAAGCTATTTAATTACCAAAGCAGAAACCATCGTCCTCTTCACTCAATCAAAAGAGAAAGATGTGTTTGATACGGCCGCGAACCTCGCTATTCTTCCCTTTAAGGCCGACATCAATGACTTCATCAAGCACACCCCTTGGTTGCTGTGCCAGCTTAAATCTGGAGAAACAATCCACTTAAACCGAGAAGACAATGTTCTCAACTATTACCAAGATTCGATCTTCAATTCAGATCTGTACCTGTTTCCACTATTAAACCGTGAGAAGCTGTTGGTGGGTATCGTCGCAATTGGCTATGAAAGACCGATTACCAAGATGCAGGCAGACAAGCACGCCTTCTTACGAGAACTGCTCAGCTTTGCGGAAATAGCCAAAGATAACATTGACCAAATGCAGCAACAGAAAGACATGCTTAATGCCTTTATCGAGTTGATTGCATCGGCGATTGATACCAAGTCACCTTATACGGGCGGGCATTGTCAACGAGTGCCTGAGCTCACCAAATGGCTAACTCAAGCAACCATTGATGATGCCCGTTATTACCCGCAATTCTCATTGGATAGTAAACAGTGGGAAGAGTTAATGCTCGCCGCTTGGCTTCATGACTGCGGCAAGGTAACCACACCCGAGTATGTCGTAGACAAGGCAACAAAACTTGAAACCATTTACGACCGAATCCACGAAGTGCGAATGCGTTTCGAACTGTTAAAACAACAGGCTGAAACCGACTACTGGAAAGCTATAGCGAACGGAGCGCTTCAAGAGGATCAGCTTAAGATCCTCGAACAAAGCTTGTCAGAATTGGATGAAGAATTTGCCTTTGTTGCTGAATGTAACCTTGGTGGAGAGTCGATGACGGACGAACAACTAGAACGCTTAGACCGAATAGCCAAGCGCCAATGGAAACGAACACTCGACGATCAGCTAGGGTTATCTTGGTCTGAAAAAGAGAGATTCAATGAACAACAAGACACGACAAAGAAGAGTGAAGCTGAGCCAGCAAGAAAAGACCAAATACTACCGGTGATGGAACCGCTACTTGCCGATAAGCCTGAGCATAAAATACCGTGGGACAATGGCTTTAGCCCTGCTGATGTATGGCAAGAAGCGTTTGTGCTTAAGCCAGGAGAGGTCAAATACAACCAAGGTGAACTGCACAACTTGAAAGTTCGTCGTGGCACGTTAAACGATGAAGAACGTTTCATGATCAACGATCATATTATTCAAACCTTCACCATGCTTAACAAACTGCCTTATCCGTCTTACCTCCAGAATATCCCGGATATCGCCAGCGGACACCACGAGCGTATCGACGGTAAGGGCTACCCAAGAGGCTTAAGCGAAGACCAATTACCTCTACCGTCCAGAGCGATGGCCATTGCTGATGTCTTTGAAGCGCTCACCTCTAGTGATCGCCCGTATAAGAAAGGCAAACTCCTAAGCGAATCACTCAACATCATGACCGACATGGCCACCAGCGGTCATATCGATCCCAAGCTGTATTTGCTGTTCTTAGAAAACAAAATCTACGACAAATACGCTGAGCGATTCCTAGAGACTAAACAGCGTTGCGAGATTGAACCAAACGAACACATCGACCGAGTCAAAGAGTACATACGCTCATTGTTTTAAGTTTGAGCTAACCATTTAGTCTTTAGTCTTTAGTCTTTAATCTTTAATCTTTAGTCTTTAGCCTATAGCCTATAGCCTATAAGGCCAATGATTAGCTTTTAGCCGCAGAATCCAACACCGCAACGTCCACTACAGTCGTTACCGTAGCTACAGTCACTGTGACTCGCGGTGTTTGCTTGGCTTTTGCTTTGCTGTGTCTCTTTGCTAATAGCGTGTTGGTGATACTCGCCACAACAATCAGATTAATGCCAATCATCTGCTGAGTAGAAAACACATCATCAAAGAACAAACCCTGCCATAAGGCGCTAAACAGCATGTTAGTAAAAATCAGTGGTGCCAACTGGGAGCCACTATCTGCAAGCTTATAAGCCTTGGAGCGGAAGATTTGAGTATTGATGGTAAACAGTGCGAGTCCAAATGCACCAAGTCCAATCCAACGTAAGTCATCAAACGATAGCAAAGTCGTTAAAGCTCCATACACACTATCCCCCTTAAGTACATCTGGTACAGCAGAAACAGAAGTAAACACTAGCATAGGTATAACGAGTATTGCCGCGACTAAAAAGGTCCATGCGTTAAGCTCTGCTGGTGTCAGGCTGGTTTTAGATGCTCGGTACAGACTCACTTGCGAGCCAGAATTAAACACACCCGCTAGAAGTCCAAGCAATAGTGCAGGTCTAAAGAACTCCGAACCAAACTCAAACTGCGACCAATCCCCTGCCATCATCACTACGCCGAAAAATGTAATTGCTAAACATGCGATAGTCGTTGTATGAATCTTGGTTCCGAATATTAATTTTTCTAACAATGGAATAAACAACGGACCCGTACTGAATAACACCACACCTTCAACCAGCGTTAAGGTTTGTAGTGAAGTAAGGAAACACCACTGACACGCCACCATAAAGATCGCTCGCATCACTAAAGGTTTCCACATATCGAGTGAAGGTTTCGTTATTTTGTAAAACATCAAGAATAAGAATAAGAACAGACTCGGTAACAAAAAACGCACAAAACTGAGTAACGAGACTGGCATCACTTCAGATAGATACTTGGCCATCAAGCCACTCAAAGACAAACTGAACGTCGACAACAACATGAAAGTCGTCGCCTTGGTAATATCAGACATAATTATCACCTCCTATGACACCTATTTTAGAAGCGTGACGTGATGAAAAATAGCGAGTAATATTAACCATAACTGTAAGGAAAACTTACCAATGAAAAAACTCGTTCCGCTTAAATCCGTTTATGCTTTCATTGCTGTTGCCGAAACAGGCAGCATGACCGACGCCGCGCGGGTGCTGTACGTCAGTCACTCCGCGGTAAGCCAATCCATAAAGTCGTTAGAACAACTGGTCAACAAGCCTTTGTTTCAACGAGTCGGCCGTCGTGTTGTTCTTAATGCCGCAGGTAAGCGTTATTACCGCAAAGTTGCTCCCGCACTTGAGCAAGTGATAGAGGCGACCGAAGAGCTTGCCAGAACACCTAACGATCACCGTATCACTCTCAATATGGTGAACTCACTCGCGATGCACTGGTGGATCCCTCGAGTCCCCGAATTCCAAGCATTTGCTCCCTCTCTTGATATCCGTATTTCGACATTAACAGGCCCTTTCGATATCGAACAAGAAGGTGTCGATATTGCCCTCGTACATGGCAAACCTAACGAGTGGGACAGATATTACAGCGAAAAGCTCGGTGACGATGATCTTGTATTGGTGTGCAGCCCTGCACTATTGAAAAACCAAATGGGGTTAAGCGTTGAACAACTGGTGAAACAAAACCCAACCATTGGTGCCTTTAACCCAAGGCGACAGCATGACTGGCAGGTGTGGTGTGATCATTACCAAATACCAATGCCGACGTTCCACAGTAACTTGACGTTCGATGTCTCGATTCAAGCCGTGCAAGCTGCAATTCGTTCATTAGGTGTGTTGGTAACGCATCGCTTGTTTGTGAAAGATGACATCAGCCATGGGATGCTAGTAGAGCTGGGCGAACCCGTCGCGAACCCACACCAAGATTTCTATTTTGTTTGCCCAAAAAACAAATTAAAACAAGAAAGTGTGCTAAAACTGAGAACATGGTTGAGGCATGAATTCACACGCTCAGAGACAACACTAAACGATGACATTCAAGAACAAGACCAAACTATCAATCAATAAACGAGTAACAACTCAGCAAGCTTACAAGAGGCCATTATGATTATTACCACCACTCAATCTGTTGAAGGCAAACGCATTGTCGATTACAAAGGGGTTATCGCCGGAGAAGCCATTCTAGGGGTGAACGTTTTCAAAGATATGTTTTCAGGAATTCGTGACTTTGTGGGTGGACGTTCTGGCACCTACGAGAAAGAATTAGAAAAAGCACGCAACTACGCATTCAAAGAGTTGGAGCAAAAAGCGATTGAAGCGGGTGCCAACGCGGTGGTAGGTGTCGATATAGATTATGAAGTATTAGGGACGGGTAATGGCATGTTGATGGTATCAGCGAGCGGCACGGCGGTTGTCGTCGCTTAATCGCCTAGTCGCTCAATCGCTTGGTCACTTAAGATCTCAACACATGATCACTTGGGCACATAAGATGTTGAGCACCTAATCTATTAAGCTATTGAGCTATTAAGCTATTAAGCTATTGAGCAATCAGGCAGCCTAATGAAAACTCGTTCCAACCCTTTGATGATTAGCCGCCAGAGGGTTAGAACGGTTATAAGCTGATACTTAGCTTGATGTTACTCGTGCAACCTTTTGCCCGGAGAGCATGTCATCAAACGAGGCAACTCTCGCCAAGAATGCACCTTTATTTTCAGGTAAGATAGAACTCGCTAAAGGTAAGTTCGCTTTCATCGAATCCACAGCTCTTCCACGCACCAGTACTTCAAAATGCAAATGCGGCCCGGTTACGCGACCAGTCGTGCCTGACAACGCAATTTTCTGCCCACGCTTAACCTGTTGCCCCTTCTTAACCAAGAATCGGCTCAAATGCAGATAGCGAGTTTTGTAAACACTGTTATGTTCAATCACTATGTATTTCCCCGCATACGGGTGGTTACGAATAGCAATAACTCGACCGTCACCGGTTGAATAAACTGGCGACCCTACGGGTGTTGCGAAGTCAGTACCATTATGCGGAGATATACGTCCGGTCACTGGGTGCTTACGGTACGGGTTAAATGGCGAAGTAATTCTTCGGAATTGTTTGTCTATTGGGTAGCGATTGAACGCTTGCTCAAGGCTGTTACCCTCTCTGTCGTAGAAGCGTCCATCTGGAGCAAGAAACGCGGCCACTTCCTTACCTCGTAACCTAATCGATATGCCTTGGATCTCTGTTTTTCCTGTTAGATGGTCGCCTGTGTATTGCTCATTGACCAACACATTAAACTCATCGCCCGCTCTTAACTGCTTTGAGAAGTTAATCTTGTCTCTCAACGTTCGAGTAATATTGGCGATCTGGGCGGTTGTTAATCCCGCTTTGTATGCTGACGTTGAAAAACTGCCATGAACGGTGCCCGTATAGAGCTTTTCTTTCCATTCACTAGGCATTTCATGAAATTGGTAATTAAAGCTTCCGTCATCATTTTTAGTGAAGACAGCTTGCTCTACGAGACTTTCATGGAAAATCAGCTCTACGAGTTGTTTAGAGTCACTATCCAAAAGCAACTCTAGGTGATCGCCGGGCTTTATTGTATCGAGCTTCAAAGACTCAAGATCCGCTTCCATCACTTTTTGAACTGTCTCATAAGGCAGTTTCCATGACGAAAAGATGTTGCTTAGCGTATCGCCAACTTTAACAAAATAATGGACCTTAACCAAAGAGTTGGGAGTCGCTTGCGATTCAATGGATCCCTCATCATTCGGTTGAGAACCTTGATAAGGTGTTATTTTGATTGAGATTTCTTCTGGTGCTTCGGATTGAAAATGGAGCAAAACGGAAAGCGAGAATGCACTGATAGCGATAACGATCAGGCCAATAGGGAGGAACTTCATAAAATACTTAGCGGTTATAACAAGGAACTTGGCAAGTGTTATAACATAACAATTAATTCAAAAAAATAAACGTAATGTAAGAAACCGTTCCACAAAAGTTGCCAAAATATGGTGGGCGTGTGAAGCCCACCACCTTAAATGACATTACTCTTCACAAAGCGCTTCAAAACGATCTAAGCCGCGCAGCATCTCAAAGTCTGGCTCTTCAGCTAGCAACTCTCTCATTGAACCACTCGCTTCAATAGAACGCTCTAAGTCATCGATCGCTTGGCCTTCAGCACCTAACCTTGCGTAAGCACAAGCACGTTGGTACAAGGCGTGAGCGTTTTGATCGTCCACTTCCAACACGCGATTACATAAGCTCATCGCCCAGTGGTATTCCTGCATGTCCATTGCGGCATCAGCTTTGTAAGTGAGCGCCTCTAAATCACCAGGGCGGACTTTTAAGATCTCATCGTAGATTTCAATTTTTTGCTCGGCAGTTTGAACATTCTGAGCCCTCAACCACAAGTTGTGAATCTCATTGATGATTTCGATTTCTCGGTTGTTCTCTGAGATGATTCGAGTCTTACGCTTAAGATCCCTTTCAAGAAGGTTAAACTTCTTCTCATAGTCTTGAGCAATCGAATTAAGTCGCTGGTCAGCCATTTCCTTGGTGGTGTGTTTGAGATCTTTCAGTGATTGCCAACCCACCAGTGCAATTAGGGAGGCAACACCGGCAATAATGTAGAAGAAGTAGGTTACGGTTACATTGGCGTAATTCAGAGACTTGTCTGCCACAGTCAGTTCCCGGTCAGTCATCTGAATGGTCAAGCGTCTTTCAAGATCCTGCTGTTCCATTCGAAGCTGCTTCAACTCATCCAAGATATAGCGTTCCATCAGCGGTCTATCCAAATACTCTTGTTCCGAGTACTTAACCTCTTCGCTTGCAAAACTCATCGTGCTGAACACCGAGATAACTGCAATCAATAAGATTCGAAGCATTATACATTCCTTATATATTTATCTTTAGACTAACTGTATCTCGTAATAGGCATACAAGCTAGGAAGTCGACAAGTTTGCTATGTCCATATTGGAATTAACACTCTAAAATATCATTGATAATTATAAAACACCTGAAGCAACATCATTAATTTCTAAATTATAAAAATACCGCGTAATACTGTTCTATATAATTAATTCGCGATGCGAATATACCAAGAGTTGATTTATTGCATCGAGATGAATCTTATATTAATAACGATCAGAGCGAGGTTAATTTGAACAATCCACGATACGATTTAATGAGCCGGGTGCTGCACTGGGTCATGGCATCTGTCATCATCTATGCAACAATCGCAGGGTATGTGATGCACTATGTCACCAGTCATCCAGAACTGTTTTCTTTTCTGTCAGTGCTCAACATGTCATTGGCGACCATTGCGACGCCATTATTCGTGGTTCGTTATGTCTGGAGTTACTTCCGGTCATCGCCAACCATGCCACTGTCTGTACCTGAAGGGCAAAAATGCGTTGCTAAACTTGCTCACTCCCTGATGTATCTAGTGATGTTTATGGTTTTCAGCACCGGTTATTTAATGCTGAAAGAACCTTATTCGTTATTCTGGTTGGTTAGCGTGAATAACCCAATTACCGACCCTGCAATCAACGGCTTCTTTTTCTATTTACATCGTGCCAGTTGTATTGCCCTAGCCTGTTTAGTTGTTCTTCATGTTTGTGCTGCACTTAAACACCACTTTGTCTCTAGGAACTATGTATTGAAGATGATGCTTTAAATTTTGGAGGGATATTTAAGTAATATAAGTGATGTTCTCAGTATTCGAGGTAATCATCTGCTTTAAAAAATACAGCATGGTTTACACAAACAAAAAAGCCATAGCATGCTCGCTATGGCTTTCTTATTTCAATTTGATTACTTGGTTTGGGTATCAAGCATCACTTGCCAGTATTCACACTTGGCCAAGAACTCTTTTAAATAAAGCTCTGGGTTCGCTAGCTTCTCACCGCCTTTAACATCAGCCCCAGTCACACGCCAAAAGCCACGAGTTACCAAGTTTCGGTGATAAATAAAATCGCTGATTTCATTTGTCTTTAAAGGAAGTTGCTCACCAAATGTCTGTTCGTATAGGCTCAGCGTAGAGGCTTGCTCACTTGGCTTTTCCCTTAAAAAGGTATCCAAATCCAAGCCTAGTGGCTGCTGTTGTTCCTTTGGCAGTGCTTTAACTAATTTAGAGATAACACTGAACAGAGCCAACTCAACTTTTTGAGACGCTAATAACGATGCACCTAAAAGCGCATGTTCATTGGAAATGTGTTGCTCTGTTGATGAAACGGTTGCTGTTGTCACTGTGTTAACCTCAAATAATCATAACGGGTGTTACTGAACTGGATAGAGTCTTTTCATTAAGCTGAATCTTATTCTTGTCATTAAGAAGAATCTTACAGTTAAGCTGAGTCTTGTAGCTAAGCAAAGTCTTGCAGTTAAGCAGAGTCTTTCAGCAGAACACGGTCAGCATCAATAATGGTGAAGCCCGATGCATCTTCATTCTTTTCGACTTGCACTAAACCTTTAAAACCAATCTGCGACAATTTCTTCGCAAGGTGATCCGGTGCTGTTTCAAAAACAACATTCATAAAAGGTAAAGACTCAGCATCAACAAAACCATGCTCGTTAAACAGTTCCATTGCTTGAGATAAATGGTCTGAGTCGGTTAATTCGATAATTTCTACAACTTCTTCCAACAACATCTTCGATTCCATATTCGCCAGAAAGTGACTGACACGAGCACTTACGTTTTGCTCGCATACATCCCGATGCCCGAAGACACCCCTTTAGTAGTAGGGAGATCATAACATATTAATAATCGAAAAATATGTTTAATTTCCCTAACCTATTGGGAATATTAGAAAACAATAGAAACTGGAGAAGCATAGACAAGACCAGTTCGTCTCATCGAAAGCAACAGCCGATTTGAGGCAATCAAGCTACCGTAACTTGAGAATCGCCCGTTTCGACAATCGATTCCTTCAATAACCCGGCGTAAATTCCATTATGTGCGACTAGCTGTTGATGATTACCTTGCTCAACAATTTCACCCTGTTCCAATACCAGAATCGTATCCGAGTGACGTACTGTACTCAAACGGTGTGCAATCGCAATCACGGTTTTTTCCTTAAACAGACGCTGCATCGCTTTTTGAATCAGGTCTTCAGTTATTGAATCTACCGAGCTGGTCGCCTCATCAAGCATCATCAGTTGTCCACCTTGTGCAACCGCTCTAGCAAACGAAATAAGCTGCGTTTGCCCTACCGACAAATTGGAGCCGTTCTTTTCCAAGTGGAAGTCATAACCTTGTGGCAATTGTTCAATAAACTTATCGGCATAAACATAGCGCGCCGCCTGTTCAACCTCAGTTCTAGATAGATGCGTTTTACCCAGCGCGATATTGAATTGGATTGTCTCTTCAAATAAATGTACGTCTTGCATCATCATTGAGAACAAATGAGCAGAGTCTTCACTAGAGATCTGCGACAGCTCTATTCCATTCAACAAAATGCTGCCTTCATAGTCTTGGTAGGTTTTAGAGATCAGACGCAGAATCGTCGACTTGCCCGACCCCGTCGAACCGACAAGCGCGATTTGATGCCCTTTCTCCAATACAAACGAGACATTCTTTAGAACATAGGGAGAGTCGTCTTTGTAACGGAAGCTCACGTTCTTAAACTCTAAGCTCACAAAATGTTCGAGCTGTTTCTCTACCTTGTTAGATGGCAGCAGGTTGCGTCCTTCCTCTTCAGTCGGCTCAACAAACAGCTCTTCAATATGGTCAAACGCTGCAAATGAACTCTGAATCGAAGCAATCTGCGAAGTAAAGTCACGGATCGGAACAAACACTTTCTCTAAGGTGTTGATGAACGCGATCAGCACACCCAATGTCAACGCACCTTCAATGACTTGCTCTGAACCGTACCAGATCATAATTGCGATAGTGATTGAGGTGATGCCAGAGATAAACGAAAACAAAATCGCATCGTATTTATTGATCTTCTTCTGTGCTCTCAGAAACTCATCGGTATAGCCTTGGTAGCGTTGTTCGACTTGCTCTTCCGCTCGATACATCTGAACGGTTTTCATACCAAATAATACTTCTTGTAAAAAGCCAATACCGCGAGCGAGCGAAGAACGAGTCACCTTATACAAAGCGCGAAGTCGGTTTCTCACATACACCGTCAAATACATCACTGGCGGCATGATAATCAACACAATCATCGTTAACTGCCAGTCAATGAAGAACATCATCACCAACAGAGCAATGGTATTGATGCTGTCTTTAACTAGACCTACAACCGACTGAACAAATGTCTCGCCGATGGTTTCCAAGTCACTGGTTAATCGTGAAAGTGTTACGCCAATCGGTGTGTTATCAAAATAGCTACGTGGCAGTTTAAGCACGCGAGCAAACAACACTGAACGCATGTCGGTTATCGTATATTGACCCGTTTTACGCAGGTTATATGAATAGATAGTATCCACCACATAACTCGCCACCAGAACTGCGACTAGATAGAAGACGTACTCGAGCAGTCCATCCATATCCCCATGGCTCAGATGTACATCAATCACTTGAATGATCAGCCAAGGAAACAATAAGCTTGTAATGACAGAGAGCGGAAGCATAGCGATGCCCAGAATCGCAGAGCGTTTGTATTTCTTAGCAAACTTAAAAAAGTGCTTGAGGTACTTGAGATCAACACCTTTTAACATGCTGCTGCCTCCGTTTCATTCTGCTGTAACTGCCATGTATCGTAATAGTAATCGCACGTTTTCAATAACGTCGCGTGGTCGCCCTTCGCGATCACCTTACCTTCGTTCAACACGATGATTTCATCCATATATTCAAGGGCATTAACACGGTGTGAAACCACAAGTACTGATTGATTTTCCAAGCGCTTAAACAAGCCTTCCAAGATCTTTCGTTCTGTTTCATAGTCGACGGCCGATAGAACGTTGTCCATGATGATCAGATCGGTGGGTTGTAATAAAGCGCGAGCAATGCTTAAACGCTGCTTCTGACCGCCTGACAGCATGATCCCTTTCTCACCGACTAAGGTTTGGTCACCATGCTCAAAACGAGTAACGTCACTCGCCAACTGGCTGAGATCCAGCACTTCATCAACCTGACTCTTTGCCAAGTCAGTATCTAAGCTGCCAAAGCGGATATTGTCCTCGACGGTTGCTGAAAACAGGAAAGGGTCTTGAGTCACGGTTTTCACGTAACGGCGCAAGTCACTGCGTGAGAAGCTAGTGACATCTCTTTCGCCAAGAAAAACCGAACTTTCTGGTACATCCAAATGATGGTTCAAGCAGTTCACTAATGTCGTTTTACCCGCTCCGATTCCACCTAGCACACCCACTTTCTTACCAACTGGAATATCAAAGCTGATGTCATCAAGAATCAGACGGTCTTCACCTGAATAGCTGAAGCTGAGGTTGCGAACGGAAAACGTTTTTCCCTTCAGCGATTCAACATCTAACTCAGTGAGTTTATCTTCATCAAGCTCGGGAACTTTGGCATTAAGAATAGTCTGTGCACTCTGAATACCTACCATGCCACGCTGATAAATGGTCGCGATTCTGCCAAGCTGCATCAATGGCATAGCCAGTAAAACCGAGTAAGTTAGGAAAGCAGTAATCTCACCGAGGGTTAGCTCTTGTCTCATTAACATGTAGCCACCAAGCCCAAGAATGATGATTTTCATCAGGTCATTGGCGTAGTCGAGTACCGGCATAAAGAAGACTTGAATACGTGTAATTTTAAGGCGGCACTCAAGCAATAACTGGTTAAGCTTTTCAGTTTCGGTTTTCACCCAAGGTGACATCTGCTGGCTCTTAATCAAATCAATCCCAGACAGGTAACTCATTAGCTGAGCAGACAAGTTTTGTAGACGTTTCATGTGCTCCAAATGCAGTGTTTTCATACGCTTGAAGCCCACACGGAAAATCACAAAAGCGATTGAGATAGGAATGATCGAATACAGTGTGAGTTCTGGCGATATGCGCCACATGTAAAGAGGCGTCAGCGACAACGCAAGCAACGCATTGAAGAACTGCAAGAAGCCGACACCAAACAGCAGTCGGATACCACTAAGGTCGTTATTGATAATTGAGATCAATCGACCTGAAGCAAAACGTTCATGAAAGCTGCTTGGTAAGCGATTCAGCTTTTGTAGAAGTGTACTTTTGAGTGCTGCTTCAGTAATTCGCCCCGGATTAAGCGCATAGATACGAGACAGAATTCTCACCACCACCATGGCGACAGACATGCCGACTACAATCCAAACATAGCTTTGCAGCTGCTGATGGCCAGTTGAAGAAGCGTCATCAATCAAATCTATCGCCAATTGGATGTAACGAGGGATCTCTACTTGTAACCAGTTGACGAGAAAAATGAACACAATCGCCAGTAAGTACGAGGTGCGATTCATGCGCAGATAATGGGCAATAAACTGTCTTTTATTCATAGTATTCTTTGTTTAGGGCAGGCTCACAGCGAGAACTAGCGATATGACCGGGCATCTAAGCTAGATAGGGTCATCACTGAGGTAAAGATACATCAAAAACACTTAGTTGACAATATCAACCATATTCAATGATTGATTACCGCTATTACATTTTAGCATTGCTAGAAACAACTTTGCCGCCAAAAATGGCGGCAAATATCTGATTATATGAAAAATTCGCTTTAAAGAATAACGTCTACCTGCCCGTTTTCAATATCCACTAAACGCTTCACTTCACTTCCCATCGCTGATGGATACCATACCTCTACCCAAACTCTATCGACATGATTAGGAAGAAGCAGTGTCGTAGAAAAATCAATGTCCTCATTTATCGGTGTTCTCAACACTTGTGAGGTGTAATCGACAACCTCACCATTAAAATCAGTGTAGATACTCATAAAGCCTCGAGAGCTTTGTGAACTTGCTACGTCAACGCTCACAACAACCTCTCTTTCGGTAGAGAAGTCAAAACCTTCCGGTACGGATAGCTCTACTGATTTCAGCGCTTGTTGTACAGGTGTAACGCTAGAGGTAACCGCGTTGCTGACCCCAGCAGGAGCGCTACTTGGAGGGGCTACTGAACTTGGCGTTGAAGTGGTTGAGCCGCCACCACCACCTCCGCCACAAGCAGTAAGAAAGACCAAAGTTACACTACTCAGCATTAGTTTAGTTGTATTCATAAATCCTCCTTGATTAATCTTCAGTAGACCAAGTTTTGTTGGCGTTAGGGTCCAAGTACCAGGTTGGTTTTGAAGAACCTCCTGAGGTCGCCCATTCAGCAAAGTCTGGGTATGCCTCACTGATATCGATGTACTCTGATGGATGATTCCAAGGAGATGAAATTAAGATACCCCAAGGCATATTTTGCGTAGTTCGATAGTATTTATCACTAGATGGGTCTGAATCGTCTTGCGCGATGCCATAGAAATCACTCACTAACGTGCCACGAGACGTTGGTGGTAAGTCTGCGGTATGGATTTCTAAATCTTTACCCGGAGATGTAGAGAAACTGTCACCGTGGTAATAACCAGCTCCCGCACCAAAGATGAATGGGTCGAAGCCACTTAATGGCATCAGTGAACTCACTGTCGGCTCGCTTCCAGAAGCAAACGGTAGAGAAATGCTGAACGTCATTTGGTCAGCTTCTAACGTCGGGCTACAAGAAGGATTAGTGCGGTGGAACATGCACTCACCGTGAATCGGAAGATCATTTTTTAGGTTCAACGAAGCGACAACAACGAGGTCTCCTCCTGGCGATGCAACATTTTTGTCCTCACCTGTAAACGGCGAGATATTTACTCGAGTCGCGCCATTCTTTTGCACTCGAGCCGTTTGAAGATCAACATCTGACTCATCGAAGCCATCAAGCTTCCATCCTAGTCCATTACCATAAGAAGCACCGTAGGCCATTATGGTTCCCGTAATATCCATTCGAAGCACTGCGTCATCTTTACTTAAAATGGTAGTGCGGTAGTAAACCACGACGTCATTTAAGTCAAAGTCACCAACTTCTGGCCAATTATCTTCGAAGGCCGCTGTATAGTAATTCGAATGTTGAACCGTTGTGCCAGGATCCGTAACGTTGAACACGTAGTCTTCTACTTCACCATCACCAACATAACCGTCATTTGGAATGTTAGGGCTACTCGCTAAACGGAATCGAGTTTGTACTCCACCAACGGTAGCATAATCATCCACTCGAATAGGGACAACTTGGCTTCCATCGACAACAGAATGGTTCTTCAATATCTGCTCATCATCCTCAAAAGACCCATTCATATCCCAGTCAGCCCAGGCTTGCAGATAACCACTCCCCACAACATTGACGTTAATTAAACTGTCTAGGCCTATTTCAAGGTTCGTCAGCAATGCAATACCGTCATCATCATTTCCGCCAACATCCAAATCATCGCCGTTTGATGATGCGCCAGGTTGGCCATCAGTATCGGCATCAATACTAGCGCCTAAGTACAGCGTGGAAGAAATCGCATGCTCAGCACCGTTGCTCGCCTGTAATGTTCCATAGCTATCAGGCGCATCACCAAAATCAGATTCGTCTGAGCTTTCGATGGGAGTTGTAAAACCGGATAGCTCCCAGTTACCATCAAATGCCGAAAATATAGGGTTCGGTCCAGTACTCGTGGTAACCGTTTCAAACTGAAGTGTGACGATAGAAGTGTTTTTGTAGGTGAATTTAACCGCTCCTGAAGTGTCTGTTTCAGAGTAGTTTGTACCAGGACCAGTGAATAAGACTGAAGTCCCATCGGCACTCTCTTCTGCCGTCAAACTTGCACTCGCACTACCAAGTTGATAGCTGAAAAAACCTTCGCTTTTAAAGACTCGTACTTGTTCAGACTGTGAGGGTTCTCCATCTATGTCATAACCAATCATGTCAAACTCAGGAAGTGTATAAGGTACTGAGAAGGTTCCGGAGAGACCATCCGTGCCATCATAAAATTCAAAGGTATAGATTAAGCCTGCCGAGCCCGCAGAGTTAGTTTGGTAAAGAAAACCAATATCTCCTGAGGGCTGCGTCGCGCCAACTTTGTAGTTAGGAGCATGAAACAAAAATGTCGCATCACCAAACACACTACTAGACACTTTGGCATCGATTGTTTTTCCATCATGTGTTCCGACATTCAGAAAGTGCATTGACACCCCATCGTACGTCGGTCCCGCCCAGCTACTACTCCCATTAGTTGACTCTATATGGTTTGAAAAGTCCAAATCCACCGTCGTTGCGTAGATAGGGACATTGACTACTGCCGTCAACAGACAAATAACTTGTTTGTATTTCATAGTAAACCTCGACTTCTTCTTCGCTTCTGCGATTTCCTTGAAAAGTACGTAAACTCTGAACGGCAAATTAAAGAAACGTCTCAGTTAACCCAAAACAATCCACATCTTTGTTTATTGTTTTAGTGCCGATAAAGCGAGCTGCTTAATACAAAGAAGCAAAAGAGAAGCCAAGTTTCTAACCATTTAAAAATAATCTTATTACATTGAAAAATAAGACTTATTAATCTAATTCCAAATTACAGTCAGGATAAAACGGTCTGTTCTTCAAAATAAGAATCAATTTGAAAGTCTGTTAGATACATCAACGTTCTATGCTGTTTGGAAACCGGATAAGCTGTTTAAGGGCTAGAGGCGTTTTGCTTAAAACTCAAACTACGATGTGTTTGGTCAAGTAAAGGGGTAGGTATTATTGTTCGTTCATGGTTAGCAAGACTGTTTAAAAATATTCTACTTTTAAACAGTCTCGATTTATTAAAAGGGTTACAGCATTTCTTTTGCGATGAGATGTAACAAAAAGGTTTCACGTTCAATGCTCATACCCTTCTTAGAGCTCTCAGCCATGGTCTTTTCGTTGTGAGCGATCGCTTCATGGATATTCATCCACACCGGCTTCATCCCGTTTTTCACTTCATAATCTTCGTAAGCCGTTTCACCCAGCTCACGATCAATTTTGCATGAGTAGCAGTAAGAGATCATATGCATCATATCCGCATCGTCTTTATACCAAGGACGGAACTCTTCAAAAATACCAAACGGCTTGATGCTATGGATATTCTTCGCGCCAGTCTCTTCTTCGAGTTCACGAACCATACCTGCGATCACATCTTCCCCTTCATCCAAACCACCACCAGGAATGGTGTAGTCGTGATAACGCTCTGTATACAGCATCAGAATGTCTTCACCATCTAACACAATGGCACGGGCAGCGTTGCGCTTATAGACCGTTTTATTGTCTAGATGGTCGATATCAGGGTGGATGGTTGTTTTTAGGTGTCTCATGATTCTGACTGCTCTACTGAATTTGGCGGCATCATATCATAATCATCAATAGATTCGAGGTTCTCCGTCCCCCACTAGAACACATACCCTCTGCTTTTGATCGCTGTTCGCCCACAGCTATCGAGTCAAAACAACCATCAAGTAGCGCCTTATTGACGGAGGCCGTTCCTTTTATAACATCAGCTATGTCAGCCTGATCAAACACTCAAAAAGCACTTAAAAATAGCGAAATATCAACCTATTTCAATATCTTGACCAAATTAGGACAACCTTTTCTGAAATCTAAAATATACTAATTTCATAGAGCTTCTCATTTGGTTCTGTAGAACTTAACGCATTCGATTATAGAGTTATCACGTAGGAGATAGACATGAAGAAAATTGGTTTGATGGCTGTATGTGCCGTTGTGTTGGGCGGTTGTGCAAACGACTATGCAGAATATAGCGAAGGCCAACGTGTTTCAGTCGCTAACCCAGCCGCGGTTTATTGTGTTCAACAAGATGGTGAATTAGAAACCGTAACTGAAAACAATCAACGCACCACTTATTGTGTGTTTGATGACGGTGAACGTATCGAGCAATGGGAGTACTACCGCAATAACCATGAGCAAGAAACTGAAAAGTAATAACTTCTATTACAAGTTTCCAATATCAACGCTTTAAAACCCTCCCCCTAAAAATTCAATTATGTTACGTAAACTGCCTGCCATAAGGCAGCGGTTTACCGTATACACACACCAATTGAACGCTGTTTTATTTCTGACATGGCTCTGACATTAGCCTAACCTAGGCCGATAGAATGCCTGCCCGTTACAAATATTTACACATTGAATTACTATGAAAAGCCAACCTAAAACCAATGAACAAACTCCAATGTCGTTTGAACTGCCAGAGTTCACCCTTTCCCAGTCGACATCTCAAGTGATCTACAAACGATGCCAAACTGCTCTCGTTGTTTTAGCGATAGGCATTGTCGCAAACCTTGCGCTTCGAATTGATTTTGTATTGTTGAATGGCAATGTTGGTGAGATCTCGGCGACCGAAATGCTGCAACAGTTACTGCTTATCGTGACGTCTGGCTCTTTTGCTTATTTAGCAAGAGAGAAGCACGAAGTTAAGCACGCAGCTCTTCTTATCAGCGCATTCTTCGCAGTGTTGTTCATTCGTGAAATGGATTTTTGGTTCGACAAGATCGTACATGGTGCATGGGTTGTCCCTGCCCTATTGGTTGCTGGCAGTGCAATTTTCTATGCGATTAAGAATGGTAAAAGAACCATTGATCAGCTTGCGCTTATTCTTGCTTCCCCACACATGAACTTACTCGTTACTGGCGTAATGCTACTGTTGGTGTTCTCTCGTCTATTTGGCATGGGCAGCTTTTGGCACAATGTTATGGGCGATGATTATGTTCGCGTGGTTAAGAACATCGCCGAAGAAGGCACTGAACTTTTGGCTTACTGCCTGATTGCGTTTGCGAGCTTAAAGACCGTTATTGGCATCACGAGAAAGAAATAAACATCTATCGCCACCAGCGATGTGTGTGATCCGATTCCGGGTCTAAATAACGATTCAATAAAGTCAGGTTAGTATCTAGTAGAGCTAGGTATTCCCTGACTTTTTTTATGTCGGTACCCACGGAAGTCTGCTGGATACAGCGCTCCAATACTGGGAGTAAGCTGTCGACGATGTCAAAATGAGGCACCCCCTCTCCTAACGCCTTTACAGCTATCAGTGCCTCCAACGACAGTCTTTCAGGCTCCCTCCTAACCAACTCCAAATCTCGCTTGAATGTCCCCGCAGAAACACCTTCAAGATAAACTCGATAGGTTGTCAGCACATCCATCAACAGAAACAATTGCCCTTGAGTATTTTGATGAGGATATGGAACCGCAACATGAGCTTCTAGCTGAGGACCGATTTGTAGTTCCACCCCAAGTGCAGAGCACTTCTCGACCAAAACCTTAAGCAAGCCTTGTTCGTCCATTAATGATTGGATCTCGAAAATACGTTGTAAATGGTAGTCATTCGAAACGAACGTCACCTTCACACTCTGCCCACGGGTAAACAGTTCACTTTCAATCATCTCTGAAGCTAAGTTCTGAATGTTCTCAACCGTATTTGTCGAGTTCTGCTCAAGCAAAATCGCCCCCAAGGAAAACGGATATTCTCGCTGGCTTTCCAGAATTCGAAAATACTGGTGCATTGCATCCGCTTCAGAGGTGGTTTGCCCTTTTGTCACCCCACCACAAAATGCAACACCCGTTTTCTGAATAGACTCTTCTGCCAAAGGCCCCGCCAGATACTCCACCAAAGCATCAACTCGACTGATGCCTTCATCAGTCAATTTATTCCCATTAAGTCGCTTACCTAGCACAATAAGGAGGTGATTAATGCTCATTTTATGTTCAAGTCTCGTTTTAGTGATTAGATGGAGTGAATTATGTATACAATAGTTCTTAACAAAAGTATTTTTAAATTCCTATATGTAGCTCGCAATAATGCTCACTATTGATAGCTACATCTTAAGGTACACAAGAATCAACGTGCAGCTATATAGAGCAAAAATAGCACGGTCTTGTATTTCATCGAACTACACGCTTGTTAACACTAATCTCATTGAAAGAATACGCTCACTCAAAGAAGTGAGGTTAACAAAAGATATACTTTAACCAGAGTTCGTTCATCGAACCGTCTTCACAGGAAGTTACTATGCTGTCTATTTTTGATATCTACAAAATTGGGGTTGGCCCGTCCAGCTCCCACACAAATGGACCAATGATCGCTGGGTTTAACTTTACCCAAAAAATTGACGCTCAGCTTAAGCAAGTGAAGCGTATTCAAATCGACTTATACGGCTCGTTATCATTGACGGGTATTGGTCACCACACAGACAGAGCAACTTTGTTAGGTTTGCTCGGTAACCGCCCCGACACTATTAAGATTACCAGTGCTAACCAAGCAATGCGTAAAGCGATTGAAGATAAATCTCTACTGGTTAGCGGTAACCATGAAATTCACTTCGATGTAGAAAGCGACCTACTCTTCCATAAAACTAATCTTCCGCTTCATGAAAATGGCATGACCATCTCTGCCTTTGACGCAAGCGGTAGTCTTCTAGATATGGAAACGTACTACTCGATTGGTGGTGGCTTTATCGCAACCGCTGATGAGCTACAAAACGGCAAGCAAGAAGCAGAAACACAAGTCGAGTTCCCTTTTACTTCTGCCGACCAATTGCTTGAATTGTCAGAACAACAAGGGCTTAGCCTTGGTGGCTTAATCCTGCGTAATGAAGTGTCTTTCCAAGACATGGACGTGATTGACCAAAAAGCTGACCAAATTTGGAAGGTGATGTCTCTGTGCATGCAGCGTGGCTTTGACACCGAAGGTATTCTTGATGGCGGACTAGAAGTCACCCGTCGAGCGCCTGCTCTTCTGAAAAAGTTGGAAGCGAATGCTTCGATTGAAAACGATCCAATGGAGATCATGGATTGGATTAACCTGTTTGCCTTTGCTGTAAGTGAAGAAAACGCAGCGGGTGGCCAAGTGGTAACATCTCCAACGAATGGTGCGGCTGGCGTTATTCCTGCAGTATTAATGTACTACCATCGTTTCATTAAAGAGCTAGACACCAAGCAGCTGAAAGACTTCTTGGCAGTCTCTGGCGCTATCGGCATCCTATACAAAACCAATGCTTCAATTTCTGGAGCAGAAGTAGGTTGTCAGGGTGAGGTTGGCGTATCTTCATCAATGGCTGCTGCTGGCTTAACCGCTTTGCGCGGTGGCAGCAACGAGCAAATCTGTATCGCAGCTGAAATCGCAATGGAGCACTCTCTAGGCATGACATGCGATCCGATCGGCGGGCTTGTTCAGGTGCCATGTATCGAGCGTAACGCAATGGGTGCAATGAAAGCCATCAACGCATCACGTATGGCTCTAAAACGCACCAGCAAGTGTCTTATCTCGTTAGACAAGGTTATCGCAACCATGTACCAAACAGGTAAAGACATGAACAAGAAGTACCGTGAAACGTCTTTAGGTGGTTTAGCGGTGATCCACATGGCGCCACCGTGTGAATAGTAAGTTGCGGTGACCAATTAAATGCGGTGACCAGTTAGATGCGGTGACCAGTTAAATGCGGTGACTAGCTAGATGCGATGAATAGTCGAGATACAGAGAATAGTTGAAACGCAATACATCGTTGACTCGCACGACGAGAAATCGCCTCACTCAGAACCGTTATTGTAAACTTAGTTTTCGATATCCAAACAAAAGCCAGCCACCAAGCTGGCTTTTTTATTGGCCAAAATCCAACAGCCAATTGAAAGTGATACTCACTTGAACATTTTATAGATGACCAATGTTAACTTTTCCTTTATCCGTTCATTACTTAGCCACAAATGAAGGTAGTTAAATTTCTCACAGTTATGCATCCATTATCAAAATCTAACATTGCAAATTTCATTCATGAGAAATATCAATGCACTCATAAGAAAAGGTATATCGAGTAAAGTTCTGTTTGGGATGCATGTTTCATTTTATGTATTGCTAGTGATGGTATTATAATTAGGTTATTACACTACATCTTAATACTAATGTGAGAATAAAATAATGTGGAATAGATTAAACAAATCAATGATGTTCTGCCAAATGATGTTTGGACTTTCGTTCTATGGCGTCATGGTGATCTTGACTCGTTTCTTCCTTGAAGATCTTAACTACAATGAAGCCGACACAATGATGGTTGTTGGTGCTTTCTCTGCAATCGGACCGCTATTTGCTATTGCAGGTGGCTTCATCGCCGACAAATTCTTAGGCGCATACCGATCGTTGACCATTGCCTTTCTAGGGTTCGCAAGTGGTTATGCTCTACTGGTACTCGGTGCCGCGGCGACCAATGTTCCAATGGCATTATGTGGTATTGCTTTAGCGAGTTATGCGCGTGGTTTGATGTCCCCTTCTTACCCAAGTCTTTACAAACGCACGTTCAAAACTCAGGAAGATTTCGAAAACTGCTACCCTATCAACTACTCAGTCAACAATATTGGTGCGCTTTTAGGCCAGTACTTGTTCCCGATGCTAGTGCTTGTTGTTGGTTTCCACGGTGGCTTCCTTCTTTCGGCTGCTCTAGCAGGTGCTGCACTTCTGATGATGCTCTTTGTTCGCAAAGGCCTTGTTGAAGCAAGTGCTGAAATCGACCAAAAACCAGTAAGTACTAAACATTGGGCTGCATTCCTTGGCCTTTCTGCTGCAATGATTGGTTTGGTATTCTTCATGTTTTCTAACATGGATATCGGCCAGAATATCGTATACGCAATTGGTGGTGCAGCGATCATCTACTTTGTCTCTTTGATGATGAAATCGAAGAAGTCAGACATGCTGAAGATGGGTACGATCTTAATCATCACATTCCTGACGACATGTTTCTTCGTGTACTACGGCCAAATGATGACGTCGATGACAATGGTTGCAATCAACACAATGCGTGGCGATCTATTCGGTTTCATCCCTGTAGCACCTGAAGCGTCGATGGCAATGAACCCACTTTGGTGTATGGTTGCAGGCCCTATCATTACGGGCATCTTCTCTAAACTAGAAAAGAAAAACATTCATTTCTCTACCGCAACCAAAGTAGGTTTCTCTTTCATTCTGACAGCGATCGCTTTCGGTATCTTAACGATGGCAGTAACAACCGTTGGTGAAGATATTCTGATTCGCCCTGAAGTGTTCTTAGCAATCCACTTCTTCCTAGCATTTGGTGAGGTTATTGTTGGTTCTATGGTTGTTGCATTCATTCTGTCTGTTGCACCTAAGCACATCGAGAACTTCTCAGTAAGCTTATTCTCTGTCGCAATCGCACTATCAGGCATTGTTGGTGCTGTATTCTCAACGTCTATTGCACTTGAGAAAGGCCAAGAGATCACACAAGAGATCGTTCAAACGGTTTACGGTGATTACTTCCAACTATTAACTATCCTAGCGGTAGTAATGGTTGGTATCGCAATGGCTGCATCGTTCATTATTCGTAAGATGCTAGAAGCAGCGAAAGCCGCTGAAGAAACTATCGAACTAGAGCAAGCAAACAGCTAATTCTGCTCACGTTAAACAGTTCCAATACACCAAGCCCTTTAGTTTTCTAAAGGGCTTTTTTTGTCGATATTTTTGTTTCTATTGATATCGGGTTCAAGTTACGTTGCGCTTGTGTAAATAAAAGTAAATGATAATTATTAGTATTGAGTGTTTTCTTGTTCAGGATTATGATGTGGAAATCAAAATCTAAGAGAGCCTTATATGAGCAAGCCTAGCCCTATCACATTAACCGTTACTCAAACCTCAACCATTACACCGAATATGCAGCGTATAACGCTTAGCGGTGAAGGATTAAGTAAGTACCCAACCGAATGTGCCGGCGGCTACATCAAGCTTTTGTTCTCGCCACTCGGCACCACAGATTTAAGTCAACTGAACGAAGGTGAGCGCCCAACCATGCGCACTTACACCATTCGTCAGTACAACCCTGTCGAAAAGTGGATTGAGGTTGATTTCGTACGCCACATCACCACAGATCTGCAATGTGGCTTTGCTGCAAGATGGGCAATGAACGCAGAAGTAGGTGACACGGTTTCAGTGGCAGGTCCTGGATTAATTCAAGGGCTGAATCTAGAATCGGATTGGTTCTTCTTGGTGGCAGATATGACGTCGCTACCTGCGCTCTCTGCCAAAGTAAAAACGCTTCCGGAACACGCAGCAGGCCACGCTGTCATTCAGATCAATTCAGTAGCAGACAAGCAAACACTTGAAGTACCTCAAGGTATAAAAGTCACTTGGTTAATTGAAGATGAAACTGAAGAAACACTTTCACAAACAGTTCGCAACACAGAATGGTTAGAGGGGCAGGTTTCGATTTGGACGGCGTGTGAATTTGAAAGCATGCGCGAACTAAGACAGTACTTCCGCAACGAAAAAGAAGTCGCGAAAGAGAACATTTACATCAGTAGTTATTGGAAGCGTGGCGTCACTGAGGATGGTCACAAAGTATTAAAGCAACAAGATGATCAAGCTTTAGCAGGTTAAACCTGTTACTACATACATCTTTTTGCTAGATAAATAGAAAACGCCCTTAGCGAAGTTCATTCATATCGTTAAGGGCGTTTTAGTTTGAATCCGATGAAGATCAAAGCCGAAGTGTAAGATTAGATACTCTCACCCACTTCAATCTCATAACCAAGATCCAGCTTTGCCACCCATTCATTGTTACCTTGCAAACGCGCTACAACTTGCTGTGCTGCGACTTTACCGATCTGCTCCCTAGGTGTTACGACAGTCGCTAAACGCGGCGTCATCGCCACTGTGATGTCGTGTCCGTGGAAACCTGCAATCGCCATCTGCTCTGGTACCTGAATACCACGTCGTACACACTCGTAAAAAGCACCAATGGCCAAATCATCGTTAGTACAGAAAATGCCATTCACTTCAGGGTGTTTCTCAAGTAACTCACCAATCAGTTTTGCACCAAGAGTAAACGAGGAAGCGTCTTCCGTTTGCAGCGTTACTGGCGTTTTGTCGGCTTCTTGCATCGCATGTTCATAACCGGCCATTTTTAAGCGCGTACGTTCATCCATACGAGCCGCTAAGTAAGCAATATTGGTTCGCCCCCGGTCGAGCATGGTTTTGGTCATTGCTCTTGCCGCTTCGAAGTTATCAAAGCCAACCGCTTGTTCAATACGGGGAGACACCGAATCCATAATTTCAATCACTGGGATAGAAACAGTCTGCAGCATTTTACGCGCTCTATCAGTGTGCACGTTTTCTGAAAGGATAATCGCATCAACGTTGTAAGAAAGCAGCGAAGCGATGCTCTGCTCTTCCAGTTCTGGGCTATAGCCATAGTGGGCAATCATGGTTTGGTAACCCGCAGGCGCGGTGACTTGCTCAATACCACGAATAACTTCAGCAAAAACTTGGTTGGTTAACGAGGGGACCAAAACACCAATCGCATTGCTTTTTGCGTTGGAAAGAATGTCTGGTGCGCGGTTAGGGATATAACCTAGCTCGTCTACTGCAGCGCTGATCTTATCTCGCAGTGCTTCTGATACTTGAGAAGAGTCTCTCAGGCAGCGACTGACGGTCATTTTGGTGACACCAACTAAGTTGGCAACATCTTGTAATGTTGGACGTTTTTTCTTATTCGACATAATTAGTAATTATTATTTTTGAGTTATGTTACTGGTAACAGTGTATCCGACTGACGTGGAATTTGAAGCCTAATTTAGTAAAATGTTGATACAGCGTCAAAATTACAAACGCCCTCTTGTTGAGGGCGTTATTGATTGTTTAAGCGTTTACTTTTACTTCAGTTCTCGGAGACTGACTCCAAGTCACGTGAAACTTTTCAGCTTCATCTCTATCGACTCGTGAATAGGTATGTGAGCCAAAATAGTCACGTTGCGCTTGCAATAGATTCGCTGGTAACACTTCACAGCGCAGAGAATCAAAGTAGCTTAATGCTGAACTGATCCCCGGCATCGGCACACCATACAAAGCTGAGTTAGCAACGGCGATACGCCAAGCAAGCTCACGCTCTTCCACTTGTTTGATGAAAACCTCGTCAAACAACAGGTTCGCCAGCTCACCATTTTGTTGATAAGCCGATGTTATACCTTGTAAGAATGCTGCACGAATAATACAACCTGCTCGCCAGATCTTAGCTATCTGAGTAAAGTCGAGATTCCACTCCTCTTTATCTGACGCTGTTTTCAACAAATCAAAACCTTGCGCATAAACAGACAACTTGGCGCAATACAAAGCATCATGAAGCTCAGAAATAACCTCTGTTTTATCCAACTGACTCGCATCGGCAACATTGCCTTTTAGCAGTTTGCTCCCTTGAATACGTTGTGATTTTTGACCGCTCATCGCACGTGCATAAACCGCTTGAGCAAGGGTTGGGGTAGGACACCCTTCTTGAAGGCTGTTAACTGCCGTCCACAAACCCGTACCTTTCTGCCCTGCTTTATCAAGCACAACCTCAACGAACGGCTTACCCGTTACAACATCTTCTTGTTGAAGAATATCGGCACTGATTTCCATCAGGTAACTATTAAGTACACCGTTGTTCCATTGCTCAAAGACTTGTCCAATCTCTTGAGCTGGCATATCAAGCACATCACGCATGAACTGATACACTTCGCAGATAAGCTGCATGTCGGCGTATTCAATGCCATTGTGAACCATCTTAACGTAATGCCCAGAGCCTGAAGGACCAACATACGCCGCGCACGCTTCACCCGCTTCAAACTGAGCAACCGGTAGCCCATTAGCATCCACTTTTGCAGCAATCGCTTCCCACATCGGTTTCACATATTGCCAAGCCGATTGGTCGCCACTCGCCATGAGCGCCGGGCCAACGCGAGCGCCTTCTTCCCCACCAGAAACAGCAGTGCTGAAGAAACGAAGCTTGCCTTTGTAGCTCACTTCGCGTGCTTCGGTATCTGTCCAAAGGCTGTTGCCTGTATCGATAACAATATCATCGCTCTCTAAACCGGCTTCTAGCAAATTACTCACTACGATATCGACAGGTTTTCCTGCAGGAACGGACAAAGCGATTACACGCGGTTTCGCGAGCCCTTGCAGCACATGCTCAAGGCTAGTCCCTTGTGTGAACTGACCTTTACCAGTAAACAATTCATTAAGCAGCTTTGCTTCTGAACTAGCGCGCTCAATGTTGTCTGTATTCAAATCAAAGCCAGCAACGTTAAAGCCGTTATCCAGTAAGTTGAGTGCAAGGCTTTTGCCCATAACGCCTAAACCAATCATCGCAATGTCGTTTTTTAACTGAGTCATGGTTTAGCCTATCTGCTTAATTTGTTTGAGTGCACTTTCTACTACCTGTTCGACATCTTGTGAGATATCAACAAACAACGCATCGGCTTCATTCGGTTCAACCAAGGTTGCGAACTGGCTTTTCAACATTTCTTGACCATTGAAGTAATGGTTCTCGCGCGCTTTATGGCGGTTCCAAATGGTGTCGAAGCTACCCTGTAGGTACACGATAACTAAACCTTCATTATTCTTTCGTAGAATGTCGCGATATTGAGGTTTCAATGCAGAACAAGCAATCACAGCACTTGGCTGTTCGATATATTGCTTATTCAGTGTTTCTAGCCATCCTTGACGATCTTCGTCAGTCAGCGGAATACCTTGACGCATTTTTTCTACGTTGCTTTGCGGATGGAAGTCATCGCCATCAAAGAATTGAAGATCTAAAGCCTGTGCGATACGGCTACCAATCAGGCTTTTCCCGCATCCAGATACGCCCATCACGAGTATTTTTTTGCTTTTCATAAGGCAAGCCTTCCCTAAGCCCCAACCAAAACAGGGGCTGACAATCGAATCTAATAGTTAAACTTGTGTTGCTGTTGATAGGTTCCTGAACGTTAAACTCGCTCTGGGACCTTCGCTGTTATTGCCACCAAAGCGCGAGCTGTGGGAAGATAATAACCAGTGCCAGCACCAATACTTGAAGTGCAATGAACGGCAGTAGTGAAGAGAAAATCTCACCTAAGCTGATGTCTTTTGGTGCGACCGATTTCAGGTAGAAAGCCGCTGGACCAAATGGTGGTGACAAGAACGACACCTGCATGTTTAGACAGAACACAACGCCGAACCATACTGGGTCGAACCCAAGGCCAGTGATGATTGGTACGAAGATTGGCATTGTTAGAAGTGCCACACCTACCCAGTCAAGGAACATGCCTAGAACCAGTAAGATAGCCATCATGATTAATAGCGTTACTGTCGCGTTACCGCCACTGAGCGCAAGGATGGTTTCCTCAACAAAATCAATACCGCCCATCAGGTTGTAAATACCAACCAATGCACTAGCACCGATACCAATCCACATGATCATGCCGCAGGTACGCATAGTTGCGATGGCACTCTCTTTCAACATGCTGAAATTCAACTCACCACGGATAAGAGCACTGATCATGATACCAACCACACCCAATGCAGACGCTTCTGTTACTGAAGCGATACCCGTGTAGATACTACCTAGAACTGTTGCTACAGAAAGCAGTGGGAAGAACAGAGCCTTGAAGTAGCTTGGCTGATTTGCGATATCTTCTTCTGTCTCATCATCACTAGGAAGAGGAGCCAGAGAAGGATTCAGCTTACAGCGAATCAATACGTAGCCGATGTAACAGCCCGCAAGGATAAACGCTGGCAAGAAAGACGCTTTGAACAGGTCTCCAATCGATACACTCGCTGTCATACCGTAAATGATAAGTACGATACTCGGTGGAAGCATAGTGCCTAGTGCGCCACCTGCACAGGTTGTACCGATAGCAAGCTTACGGTCATAACCTAAACGAAGCATTTGTGGCAGTGCGAGAATACCCAGTAGTACCGTTTCACCACCGATAACGCCTGACATCGAAGCCAATAGAACCGCGACTAATAAGGTTTGTACTGCCACACCACCACGAACCTTACGGCCGACAGATTTCATTGCATCAAACAAATCGCGAGCAATGCCCGAACGGTCTAGTAAAGCGGCCATCAATACAAACATCGGTACCGCGAGGAACACATAACCAGAAGCAAAACTGTAGGTACGGCTTGCGATCAAAGGCAGGGCATCAGGACCAAACCAACATAGAGTGAAGAAAATTGCGACAAAGCCTGTTACGAACGCTAGCTGCATACCGGTCAGTAGCAAGCCAATCATCATAACCAGCATGAGCAAGCTGCCCCATGCGATACCAATAGAAGATAAATCAAACATCGTCATTCTTCCTTAGACCCATCAACTCTTGGATTAGGTGCAATACAAACTGGACAACAAGAACACACAAAACGACAAAAATCAGGCCTTTCAGCAGCGCAGGATAAGGCGCGTTTAACACTGAACCTGATGTTTCAAGGCGGAATTCACCCCATGGTGCAAACCACGCTTCTTCCGCAGTGAAGTAAGCTGCATAAGCGAGCATGCCTGCAAAGGCCAAACCCACAATGTGGTGAACAAGATTAAGATATTTACGTGCTTGGTTAGACACTGAATCGTAGATAAGAACCACACGTACATGCTTATTCGCAGCAAACGCGTAGATGCCACCAATAATGAATAAAGAACCACCGATGAAAGAAGCTGTTTCATGTACCCATGTGGTCGGGGCATCGAATGCGTAACGCATCACAACTTCATAAAATGAAATCAATACAGTAAAGATAAAAAACCAGCTCACGAGATTACTGAACTTTATAACAAAACGATCAAGCGCATTTCTTGGTTGCTCGTCGTTTTCAGCTGGGGCATGGGGAGTTTTGTCTGTCATGGGCCAAATTTCCTGGGAGAATACGGGAGAGCAATGCCCTCCCCCGTCAGTAAACTAAGTTTAAATTACAGTAAGCCGTTTTCTTCTAGGAACACAGTCACTGAGGTGTAAACTTTCCCTGCGTTATCAGAACGCTCTGCAAATACTTTCCATTGGCCTTTCGCGATTTCACGGAACTTCTTACGCTCTTCTTGAGACCAATCATGGATAGTGATTTCTGGGTTCGCTTGAGCTTCTTTCAGTGCCGCTTGGTCAGCCATTTTCAGCTGAGTCGTCATGTCGTAAGAGAAGTCACGCACTGATGTTTGCAGCATTGTTTGTAGATCAGCTGGCATCTTGTCCCATTTCTTCTGAGAAATAGAGATATCGATAAGCGGTAGTGAATGGAAACCCGGTTGAACTGGATGTGTTGCAATGTCGTTCATGCCCGCTTTTTGGTTGGTAGAGAATACCGTGTAGTCCGCTGCATCAATTACGCCTTTGCTTAGGCCAGTAAATACTTCAGAACCTGGCAGGTTTACTGGAGTCGCACCCGCGGCTGCAAATACTTGTTGTACTAGGCCTTCAGGCGCACGCAGTTTAAGACCTTTAAGATCCGCTACACCGTCGATTGGCTTTTTAGAAATGAATGATTCAACGCCGGTTGTTGAAGCACCAACGAACTGAACACCGTAAGGCTTGTACAGTTCAGTCATTAGCTCATTACCACCTCCGTAGTTCATGTACTGAAGCAGCTGTGTTGTGTCTGACCATGCACCAACCATGTTACCGATAAGACCAAAAGCTGGATCTTTACCAGAGAAGTAACCTGTTGCTGTGATGTGACCATCTAGGATGCCCATTTTGATCGCGCCTAGCGTTTCTGTGTGCTTAACCACAGCACCAACAGGAAGTAGATCGATATCGATACGTCCGTTAGACATCGTTTCTACGCGCTCGGCCCACTTCTGCTGAACCTTGAAGTTCAAATCACCAGATGGATCTGAAGATTGAATCTTAAGTTTAAAGTCTGCAGCCATTGCTGAAGTAGCAAATAGACCAGTGAGGGAAGCGGCAATCAGCGTTTTAGTCAGAGCTTTCATTTGGGTATCCTTATGAGTTTCACAGAGTCCGGCTTGTTATTATATGTTACCGGTAACGTTGAGATGGATGTTACCGGTAACTTTACAACCTTGTCTATGAGAAGGATCACATCTTTAACATTAGTAAAACGTTTGCTATCAATAAGAAAAATGTGACTAAAAAGTCACATTATAGGTTGGAGGTAGGATTTAATTTCTTTTTAAGTCAGTGAGATAACTAAACCTGCAATGATAAAAACGACGCCTACACCGCGAGTGGCGTACCACTTTTCCTTTAAAAAGTAGATCCCCATCACTACGCCGAAGATGATGCTTACTTGCCTAAGAGCGACAACCAAGCTGACGTTCTCAGTCATGGTCATCGCAAACAGCACCAAGCCATAAGTCGAAGCCATCATGATGCCGGCCACTGTGGCTTTCTTACGTAGTATCCACGCATTAGTAAACTCGATTCTTTGGTTGGTTACGAATAACCAAACACTCAGCGGAATCACAATCGCCCAAAACTGAATGCCTAGGTAGAAAATCGCGGTGTGCTTGTTAGTTATAACTGGTGTGCTCAAAGGATCGAGTAACAGAAGCGCTTCTTTATCAATAATGGAATAGCCCGTGGTACCAATGGCCGCGATTAACGCCCACAGTACGCCAAGGTTGAGATACGCTTTTAACCTAAGATCTGAAAACTGCTTAAGTGGTACAAACAAACAACCCAAGGTAATCAAGGTGAAGCCAAACCATTGATTAGGTGACAGCTCATAGCCTATCAACACCGTGCCTAAACCCACCATCAACACAGGCAGTGCTCGTGCCATTGGGTAAATCACGCCGATATCAGCCTGTTTATAGGCTGCCCCCAAGCCGATCAAATAGATGATTTGGCAAATCCCGCTCAAGAAAACCAGTTGCCAAAATGGAAGTAAGATATTTGACAGTCCAACACTGTGAACATACCAGATCAAGTAAGGCGTCAATATCGCGGCAGCGGCAAAGCCAGAGGCTAAGAAGAAAGACGAGCCCGAGCCTTGATTAGATTTACCTAGAACGTTCCAACCCGCGTGAAGCAAAGCCGAAATGATCACGATGATGATGGCAGAGAATTCCATTTCATTCCTAAATTGATAACTGATAAGAACAGTCGCTGAAAACAGCTGATAAAAAAGGCCTCCGAATAAGAGACCTTGGATCGTTTCATTTCGACAGCCCTACAGAATTGCAGGTGCCAGTACGATGCGTGTTCTAGCTGTAACTAACGTTCAAATTGACAGACTAACGCTCTAGCTGCGCGATTGACTCGATACTGATCGCGTCATGACGCCAATATTCAATATCGCAATCAATCAAATCACCGTCTTGATTGTAATTAACACGCTCAACCACCATAGCCGGAGAACCAGAAGTCGCACGCAGGGCTTGCGCGGTTTCGCCAAGCAAAGACGTTGTGCTCACTCGGTAACGGATCTTCTGATACACCACGCCAAAGTGCTCACGGTAAATGTCCGTCAACGATTTAGACAAGTCATAATCAAGCAAATTAGGGAACAGCTCAGGTCGAATGTAGTTGGTCACATACACAACGGGTCTGTCTTCAAGATAACGAACTCTGTCTACTCGATAAACATCCGAAAAAGGTTGCAGCTCAAGAAGCCTAGTTGCTTCCTTGGTTGCTAACATGCCTTTCGCCGCCACTAATTCTGTTTTTGGCTTACGATTCTGCGACAAAGCCATATTAGTGAAGTTCAGCGTTTGTGTTGGATCGTAGCGCAGTGGCGCAGGAGAGATAAACCAACCACGTCGGTCTTCTCGATAAATTCGTCCTTCCGCTTCAAGTGAAGACAAGGCTTCACGTAACGTAACTCGTGTTGTATCAAACGATTCAGCCAGTTTTCGCTCCGCAGGCAGCTTCTGTCGTGGTGTTAACATCCCCGACTCTATCTGCTCTACGACAACATCTTTGATTTTTACGTACTGCACTTCATTTCCTTTTATTCTTGTTCTTGTCGTCAGCCACTCCTTGGCCAACTGCAATATAAAATGGTTCGCTAGCGTTTACGCCAAGCTTGGGTACGCTTCTCGAATAACTTGTTGATTAACATATGAATCAACTTCGCGCTCGCTGCCGATATCATGATCATCACCGCCATGGCAGCTGCTGCACCCGTTTGTCCCGCATCATCCATATTCAGTACTGAAACTGACGCAGGTATCGTATCGGTAGAATACAAGAATACTACCGCAGATGTCGTGGTAAGTGCATTAATAAACAGGTATGTCGCAATATCTAAAATCGCAGGCAAACAAACCGGCACCGTCACTTTAAAGAACAGCTTGTATTGCGGTAGGTTAACCGAAGCCGCCGTCGCTTCTATTTCCTCAGGCAGCTGTTTTAATGCGGTTAACGCTGTCATGTGGCCGACTGTGTAGTAGTGAACCACCGTATTAATCACCAAGAACGCCATCGTGCCATATAAGAAGTTGAGTGGGTTACTCAAATCATTAAAGTAGAAGATATACCCCAAACCCAACACCATACCCGGAACGGCCATCGGTACCACACTGAGCATCTGCATTGCTTGACGAACAGGACCAAATGCTCTGCCCTTCTCAATGCAGTACGCGCCTAAGAAAATCAATACGGTACCGATAATCGCAGTCCAAGCGCCGAGGGTTAAAGAGTTGAAAAATGGCGTCCAACCATAAGTACTCATCTCTGCGAAGTTATAGTTATTTAGCGTTAGCGTTTTATTCCAAGGCCAGAAAGTGACCATAGATCCGTATATCGCCATGCCTAGCACGATAACAACAGCCACTGAAATTACGGTGCAATAGAGTAAACACACGCCATCACGTAGAGTGTTTGGCTCTGGTTGGTAAGCGACGGAGCGAGTATCAAACAAGCTCTTTTGTTTCTTTTGAACCCAGCGGTCAACGGTAAACGCAAGCAACGCAGGCAATAGCAATAGGATGCTAGTCACCGCGCCCATAGAGAAATTCTGTTGCCCTACTACCTGCTTAAAGATATCGGTAGACAGAACGTTGTAGCTACCACCGATCACCTTTGGTACACCAAAATCACAAACCACCAGCGTAAATACAACGATCAGAGTGCTGATCAAACCATACTTTGCCTCAGGTAGCGTCACCATGAAAAAGGTTTTTAATGATGAAGTATTGAGTGCACGTGCCGCCTCATACAGACGAGCATCAGAGGTTCTTAACGAGGTAGTCAGAATCATCAAGGCGTGTGGAAAAGTCCAAAATATTAAGCCGAGTGATATACCAATCAAGCCATAAACCGAATTTCCCCCTAATACTTCTTTGGCGATACCTTGGTTGCCAAATAAGAAGATCAAACTGATCGCTGGAAGCAATGAAGGAGCCAGAATAGGCGCTGAACCTAGCACTTGAAAAAGCACCTTAAAAGGCATGCATGAACGAGTCAAAGCATAGGCATAGCCAAACGCTAATACTCCCACGACAACGGTCACTAACAACCCAAGCGTGAACGTATTGCCTACCGATTGCCAAAGGCTTTGAGAAGCAAAATACGTTGCGAAATTCTGTAATCCTACAAATTCGCCATCTGCGTTCTGAACACTCTTTTTCAACATTGCCCACAGTGGCATCAGGATAAACAGCGTCATGAACACAGATAAAAAGGCCAACAGCCCAAATAGGATTACGTTGTCTTTACTTAATCGAGCAAGAAAAGGCTGTACTCGTCGTTGAATTAGCAGCTTAGATTGCATCATTTGAGTCGATTCCATGATTATTTACGCCGCCTCGTCTTTCATCACTTGCAGGCTTTTCGATGGGTAAGCTCTCAGGCCTTCTTGGTCAAACGCCACATAACGAATATCACTGCGACGCAGCTTCAATCGATTGAACTCTTTGACTGATACATCAACGATGATCTCTTTCGCCGTGGAGTCATGTTGCAATTGACACTCAACACGATAAAACGCCCCTAAGAATTCGCTTGATACGATTCTCACGGGTAATGACTCACTAAAACGATCCACAAACTGGATTTGCTCTGGACGAACGGCAATATCGAAAACATCACCAAGTTTTGGCGTGAGGTTATCTAAGCTAGGTAACGGCAGCATTGACTCAGCAATACGTATCTTGCCTTGCGCTGCGACAGAAGCTTGAATGAAGTTCATGCTGCCAACAAACTCAGCCACAAAACGACTGACTGGTTTTTGGTAGATCTCTTGTGGGGCACCTACTTGCTCAATGACACCATGGTTCATCACCACAATTCGGTCAGCCATCGTTAAGGCTTCATCTTGGTCGTGCGTCACCATAATAGTGGTGATGCCCAGCTTGCGTTGCAGTTGGCAGATCTCGTCACGCAGATGTGTTCTTACCTTCGCATCCAACGCAGAAAGCGGTTCATCGAGTAGCAACAAGCCTGGAGACAACGCTAATGCGCGAGCCAGAGCAACACGCTGCTGTTGTCCACCAGATAACTGATTTGGGTATTTCTGACCAGACGTTGGTAAGCCGATAGTCTCTAACCAAGACTCAACCGTCTCAAGGGCTTCTTTGGTCGACATGCCTTGGTTTTTTAGACCAATCGCAATGTTTTCTTCCACAGTGAGATTTGGAAACAAAGCGTAAGATTGGAACACGATGCCAAAGTCGCGCTTTTCTGGTGGCAAGAAGGTCGTATCATTACCGTTCTGCTCAATAGAACCTGAAGTTGGCAAGTCTAGACCTGCAATCGCACGTAATAAGGTGGTTTTTCCACAGCCGGACGGGCCAAGAAAACAGACGAACTCGCCTTTATCTATCGATAGGGAGATGTCTTTTAACGCTGTAAATTGGCCAAATTGCTTTACAACGTTTTCAATATTCAAATAAGTTTGGTTGCTCATACTACAGCACTCTCTATATGGTATATACCAAATTTAAACTGAGAATATTGCAGTTGAGTGACAAATTTATAGAAGCTAAATGACAGTTATATTGCAGATATAATAAGCATTAAAGATTGCTATTTGTTCAGCTTTAAAAGTTAGTTCAACGTTGAAAGCCCTCAATGACGAACCAAAAAGTCACTGAGAGCCTAAATGTAAACTTCTAATTTAAACGCTAGATTAATCTATGATTCAACCTTGTCGGCTTTGCCCGCCGCACCTGCGAGTTTGGATAACTGTTTATCCAGCCACAATGGCGTGTTACCAGAATCTTCCGCGTTCTCTTTTCTTCGAACTGCATCTCTAACCATCATTGCTCCAACCCAACGAAATGGCTCTGGTGGGAAATAGCCTCGTGGACCGCTAGTTAAGCCACTACGTGTCCATTCGTTATCATCTCCTAACACCATTGAAGACAAAATTTTTCCGCCCATACGGGTTTGAGCAACGCCATTGCCTGAATAACCAAGCCCATAATAGATGTTGCTTTGGCCTTTTAGGTTACCGAAAAATGGCAATCCGGTGACCGAACGATCTGAGCCTCCAGACCAATTGTAATCGAATTCACTTTGTTCCAATTTAGGGAACAGTTTTTGAAACGATTGATTGAGAATCGGCAGGTAGTTGGTCGTTTGGTTAAACATGCTTTCAACTTGATTGGCAAACGAGAACTTATTACCGCCTTTGCCCAACATGAGTCGTCCGTCCTGGGTATCTCGGTAATAGTGGACAAAGATACGCGAATCTACCACCGCTGCCCCTTTCTCTGGACCAAACTGCTTGAGCTTTTCAGGAATAGGCTTGGTCACCACCATATCTGAAGAAACAACCACGATGCTGCGTTTGAACTCTTTAAAGTGATCGAGCATCCATGCATTAAGCGCTAAGATCACTTTATCGGAAGTTATCGTCCCCCCCTTAGTTTGGACGCGAACTGGTGAGCCGTAATCAAGAGAAGTCATCTCTGTATTTTCGTAAATTTCGACACCCAGTTCGAGAGCGACGCGGCGTAAGCCTCTCGCCAATAACGCTGGCTGCACACTACCCGCAGCTTCTGAGTAGTAACCCTCAATGTGGCGATCAGATCCCGCTTTATCAGCCAAAGAATTGTCGCACTTCTTCCAACTATTTATGCCTTGCTTGACCAACTCATTCACAACAGGTTCCATTCCACCCTTTTGCGCTTCATTGGTCGCCGTGTAGTAAGTACCGCTTCGATATAGATGCGCGTCAATCTTGTGTTCGTTACAGAAGGCTTCGATCTCGTATATAACCTTTTCAGATTCCTTAACCAACCATTTCGCTTGTTCTTTTCCGTAGAGCTTTTTCAGCGTCGGATACTTAGTTGACCACGTCAGCATGCAACCGCCGTTCGCACCAGAAGCACCGCTACCACATAGGCCTTTTTCAATCACGACAACATGTTTTTCGGGTTGCTGTTGTTTGATTAAAATCGCCGTCCATAAACCCGTATAGCCACCGCCAACAATGGCGATATCACAGTTGACGTCTTTTTGGATCGGCTTAGCCGAATCTAACCCCGCATTGATGTTGCCAAACTCTTGTTCCAACGCTTGCTTGAACCAATATGAGTAGTGCTTTGTCATTTGTTGTACCTTACTTAAAACCTAAAGGCGTAAAACTAAAAAAGGAAGACCGAAGCCTTCCTTTACTGATTTCTAACTTCTAATGAGCTGCATACCTAATGGACTACGTGTCTAATAAACCATGTGTCGAATAAACTCTGTAATCTAATAAGCTCAGTAGATAATTAACTAAGTAGCCAATAACTAACTAGCTCAGCAGATTAAGATTTTGGCTCTGATTTAGCATCAAACTTCTCAGACCATGTTTTAAGAACATCAGCACGTTCGCTGCCCATGCGAGCGAAGTCCATTTTTGCCATGTTCTTTTCTACATTAGGGAAGTTCTCTGCTTTGCCTGTCACATCTTGGTGACCAACAACTGGGTACATTTCGATGTAAAGCTCATTTGCCGCTTTAGAAATAGACCAATCGATAACACGTTGTGCTGCATCAGAAGGCTTAACAAGGCCTACCGCTTCAGATTCCCAGCCGATGCCTTCAGGCGTAATAACTGAAAGTGGAGCGCCTTGAGTTTTCAGCTTAGCGCCACGGCTCGCCATAGAAATACCGATAGCGACTTCACCCATACCGGCTTGAACACATGGCTTAGAACCTGAGTGCGTGTAGTGAGCAATATTTTGGTCTAGCTTTTGCATGTAGTTCCAACCTTGGTCTTCACCCATGTTTTGTAACCAAGCCGAAACCTGCATGTAGCCCGTACCAGAAGATGCTGGGTTTGGCATCGCAATGTGGCCCTTGTAGATAGGTTTCGTTAGGTCATCCCAAGACTTAGGTGCCGGTAGGTTCAATTGCTTAGCGACCACTTCGTTGAAACAAACTGCATTGAAGAATGCATCATTACCGTACCAAGCTTGAGTAGACTGTGGGTCGTTAAGGTTAGCGCGTAATGCTTCTACACCTTGAGGCGTATAAGGTTTCAGGATGCCCTCTTCTTTAAGCAGTGCCATTGAAGAACCAGCAAGTCCCCAAACTACCTCTGCACGCGGGTTGTTTTTTTCGGCCAATAATTTTGCCGTCATGATCCCAGTTGAATCACGTACCCACTTGATGTTGATGTCTGGGTTTTCACTTTCAAATGCGTTCTTGTATTTCGCTAAAATGTCAGTTTCAAAAGCGGTGTAAACCGTCACTTCCTGTGCTGCATAAGCATTACCAGCGAGTAGAGTTACTAACGCTGCAAGTGATCCTTTCATAAAACGGTTTTTCATCATTTTCTCCAGTCAGGCCCGATGCCAAGGTTAGAAGCTAGAAGCCCCATCAAGAGGCTTCTATGTCCATAAATTCATTTAGGTTGTTAGCACACAATCTCAATATTGGTATGTACCAGATAACGAGTATTAACCTAATCGACTTTTATGACGGTTAAATGAACAAAAAATGGCAGTTTCAAGATCGGAAAATTTCTCAACACAAGTGACAAATTTGAATATGAAGCTTTTGTGAAAATAACGTCTGGGCTATTTACGACCGTTTAAATTGGTTGTTAAAGTAACTGTAAATACTGGTATAGTCCAAAATGAAAATCACGAGAATTGAACATGAGAAACGAATACTTACTTCTGACACCGGGTCCTCTATCTACTTCTGAAACTGTTCGTCAAGCGATGCTAAAAGACTGGTGTACTTGGGATGATGAATACAACAAAGACGTTGTTGAAGTGATACGTAGCAAGCTTGTGACTTTGGCGACTAAGCAAACGGGTTACACGAGCGTACTGATGCAAGGTAGCGGCACCGCTTCAGTTGAAGCAACAATCGGTAGCGTTATCTCTAAAAGCGGCAAGCTTCTTGTTGTTGATAACGGCGCGTATGGTGCTCGGATTGCTCAAATCGCAGAATATTTAAACATTCCATGCCATGTCGTTTCCCCAGGTGAAACATCACAGCCTGACTTGAACGAAATGGAAACGGCATTGGCTATGGATTCAGACATTACTCACGTTGCGATAGTGCACTGTGAGACCACTACGGGTATGTTGAATCCAATCGAAGACATCGCCAAATTGGCAAAACAGCACAACAAAACCGTCATTCTAGATGCGATGTCGAGTTTTGGTGGCATCCCTATGGATATTGCTGACTTAGGTATCGATTACATGATCAGCTCGGCAAACAAATGCATTCAAGGTGTACCTGGATTCGGCTTTGTTATTGCGAAGCAATCGGAACTGGAAAAATGCAAAGGCCAAGCTCGTTCATTAAGCCTTGACCTGTTTGACCAATGGCACTGCATGGAAAGCAACCATGGTAAATGGCGTTTCACCTCTCCAACTCATACAGTGCGTGCTTTCTACCAAGCTCTACTTGAATTGGAGCAAGAAGGTGGCATCGAAGCTCGTCATAATCGTTACCAAACCAACCAAACTACATTGGTTGCAGGTATGCGCTCTCTTGGCTTTGAGCCACTGCTTAATGATGATCTTCATTCACCTATCATTACTTCTTTCTATTCTCCAACTCATAGCGATTACCAATTCAAGGAGTTCTATGACCGTTTGAAAGAGCAAAGATTTGTGATTTATCCGGGCAAGGTTTCAAACGCAGACTGCTTCCGTATCGGTAACATCGGTGAAGTTTACCCGTCAGACATTGAAGACCTAATTGGCGCGGTGAAAAACGCTATGTACTGGGACATCAAATAATGACGACGACCAATCAAGAGCCGATTCTAAAGGCCACACACTTTCGAAGCGAAGGCGATGTGAACACCACGCCAGCACGCGAAAAATGGAACGAGTCGCTAAACGATGATGCAACTCAAGCGATGTTAAAACGTGACTCAGACGTGTTTCTTCATCAAGCGATGTCAACGCCTTGCCTAGACACACTTACAGCCGCTGAAGGCATCTACATTCAAGATGCGACGGGCAAAAAGTACATGGACTTTCACGGTAACAATGTTCATCAGCTTGGTTATGGCCACCCACATATTATTAATAAAGTGAATCAGCAAATGGCGTCGTTGCCATTTTCACCACGTCGCTTCACCAATGAGACGGCCGTTCAGTGCGCTGAAAAACTCACACAGATCTGCGGTGGTGATTTGAATCGCGTGTTGTTTGCTCCCGGTGGCACATCAGTGATCGGCATGGCGCTAAAACTTGCTCGACATGTCACCAACAATTTCAAAGTAGTGTCATTGTGGGATTCATTCCATGGCGCGTCACTCGATGCAATTTCAGTGGGTGGCGAAGCTTGTTTCCGCGAAGGCATGGGGCCATTAATGGCTGGCGTAGAACGTATTCCACCAGCGGTTTCCTATCGTGGTGCTTTTCCGCTTAGAGACTCTTTATCGCTTCGCGGGCAAAACTCCGGCGATGCGAACGAGACCGCATGTGATGTGCATTATGCGGATTACCTAGAGTACGTGATTGAAAAAGAAGGTGGCATTGGTGCCTTCATTGCCGAAGCAGTGCGTAACACAGACGTTCAAGTACCAAGCAAAGCTTACTGGAAGCGCATCCGTGAGATCTGCGATAAGCATAACGTCATGTTGATCATCGACGATATTCCAAACGGTATGGGTCGCAGTGGCGAATGGTTCACTCACCAAGCTTTTGATATCGAACCTGACATTCTTTGTATCGGTAAAGGTTTTGGCGGCGGCTTAGTACCAATCGCAGCCATGATCACTAAAGACAAATACAACACGGCAGCGCAAGTATCTCTTGGTCACTACACCCACGAAAAAAGCCCAATTGGTTGCGCGGCAGCACTCGCCACCATGGAAGTGATAGAGCAAGAAAACCTACTTGAAAAAGTACAAGCGGACAGCGCATTCGTGCGTGAACAACTGCTTCAAATGAAAGAGGAGTACCCAGTCATTGGTGACATTCGCGGCATCGGCCTGCTTTGGGGGGTGGAATTGGTCACCGATCATATCACCAAAACCCGAGCTTTCGATGAAGCGGAAGCCGTGCTTTACCAATGTCTAAACGAAGGCCTGAGTTTCAAGGTGTCACAAGGTAATGTGATTCAGTTAAGCCCACCATTGATCATCAGCCGCAACGAACTAGAAGTCGCTCTGTCTGTATTCGAAAAAGCGATAGCAAAAGTCTGCAAAGACTTTGAATACCTTTAAACCACCTTTTAAAGCATGTCTTGAGGCAACAATTTAAAGCATGTCTTGAGGCAACAATTTAAAGCAACCAATAACCTAAAACCTAAAACAATCATTCATCTCCCAGAACAACTTGAGCTGGGAGAGAACAGAAATAGGACACGACTATGAACACAACATCACCTATCCAAGCGGTTATCTTTGACTGGGCTGGCACTATCGTTGATTTTGGATCATTTGCTCCAACCAGTATTTTCGTTGAAGCATTCAGACAAGGTTTCGACTTTGATATCGACTTAGCAGAAGCGCGTGAACCTATGGGGATCGGCAAATGGGACCACATCCAAGCAGTGGGTCGAATTCCAGCTGTTGACGCTCGTTGGAAGGCTCAGTTCGGACGCTCGATGACAAGTGAAGACGTTGACGCGATCTACGCGGCATTCATGCCTCTTCAAAAAGCGAAAGTAGCCGATCACGCAGCACCTATTTTGAATGCGATAGAAGTGGTCAATAACCTAAAAGAGAAGAATGTGAAGATCGGGTCTTGTTCAGGTTACCCACGTGAAGTGATGGATGTTTTAATTCCTGCTGCTGCAGATTACGGTTACCGACCAGATAACGTGGTAGCGACCGATGACTTACCTCAAGGTGGTCGCCCTGCTCCATTTATGGCACTGAAAAACGTAATCGACCTAGGTGTAACTAGCGTTGCTGCGTGTGTAAAAGTAGACGACGCAGCACCGGGGATCGATGAAGGTCACAACGCAGGCATGTGGACCGTTGGACTTGTATTATCGGGGAACGAAGCAGGCTTAACATACCAAGAATATTTAGATGCAGACGAGACAACACTTGCAGCTGCACGTGAAAAAGCAAGCGTTAAGCTAAACAAATCAAACCCACACTACCTAATCGATACTATTGCAGATTTACCTGGAGTGATTGCAGATATTGAAAAGCGATTGCTTGAGGGTGATCGTCCATAATTCAAGCAAATCCAATTATGTAACCTAATAATTCGTCAGAATAAAACTTAAAACCTCGTATCAACTAACCGTGATACGAGGTTTCTTTGTTTTCCAACATTTAAGACAACATTTAATTGACAAACAAATCAGTAAATAGCACCTTAAATATATAATTTTTAACAATTTCATTGACTCCAATACGCAATCAGATTAACAATACGTCAATGAATTCTAAATCGTTTCAACCTGAGCCAACGCCTTGATTTACTTACTTTAGCAGTGTCGTAAACCAGTAAGTTATCTTTTATAAGCAGGTTCAGACAAAAATAAAAAATAAACCCAAGGATAAGATTATGAAAAGACTGTCAAAAATCATGTGTGCTGTCATCGCTGCTTCGGGATTGGCTTCGGCTCCATCTATCGCTGCAACCACTTATGTGGGTGCAAAAGTGGGCATGGGCTGGTTAGACAGTGCGTGTGTTGACGGTACGAAGTGTGATGATGATGCAATCGGCGCAGGTATTTACTCTGGCTATAACTTCTCAGACAAGTTTGGTATTGAATTAAGCTCTGATTTCCTTGGAGACTACAAAACTAGTTTTACAAAAAATGGTACTACAAGCCAATTCAGCGACCCAATCATTGCCATCTCATTGACTCCAATGTACCGCCTAGCAGTACAACAAGAATTCGACGTATTCTTTAAAGCAGGTCCTGCTTACATTTCACACGGTGGCGAAGATGACGTTGTTCTTTCTGCTGGCATCGGTCTAGAGAAGCAGCTTTCTTCTGATTGGGCAGTTCGTGTTGAATACCAATATTTTGATGATTTCGACGACAACTACGTTCAAGACCTGAACTCGAACCTACTATCAGTCGGTGTTAGCTACAACTTCGGTACTGGCAACACAACAGCATCAGCGGCGGCTGCAACAGCTTCTGCAGTAGCAGTGACTCAAGCGCCATCTGAGCCAATCACAGAGCCTGCAGTTGTCGTTGAAGAGAAGATGGCTGTCGTTGTAACTAAAGCGCAAACAGAAAGCTACTCTCAAGAAATGTTCGCAACTAACAGCACTGAACTATCTACAGATGGTAAAATTGCGCTAATGCCATTAGTTGAAGTACTAAAAGCTCACCCTCAGTCTTCAGTAACTGTTGTTGGTCACACAGACTCAACAGGTGCAGCTGAGTATAACCTTATGATCTCTAAGAAACGTGCTGCTGCTGTAGCCGCATACATCGAAGAGCAAGGCATTGAAGCAGACCGTATTACAGCTTCAGGTGAAGGCGAAGAGAATCCAATTGCATCAAACGCTACAGCTGAAGGTCGTGCTCAAAACCGTCGTGTTGACGCAACGATCCCTGGTTTTGAATACCAAGAAGAAGTCAAAGTTGAAGAAGTTATCGTAGAAGCTGCTGAATAACAGCACTCTACCTTAGTTAAAATAATAAGGGCGGAGCACTTTAAAGTGCTCCGCCCTTTTCTTTATCTGGCTATGCCTATAAACCGCAAGCGATAAGCCGTAAGCCGTAAGCCGTAAGCCGTAAAGATTAGCCTACCGCCAAGCTGTACAATCAGAAGACTAGACGATTTCCCAACTATGAGTCATCTCTACGCCTGCACCTAGCATCAGACATACTGAACAGTATTTCTCTAATGAATCCGCACAGACTTTAGCAACAAGCTCAGGATCAAGGTTGTCACCCGTTACTTCAAAATGAATATTAATAACGGTAAAGATTTTTGGTGCGGTTTCACGGCGTGTTGTTTCAAGTTTTGCATTACAACCTGTGATGTTTTGGTCAGCAGATTTCAAACCATCAACCACATCAACAGAGCTACAACCACCAGCCGCCATTAACACCATTTCCATCGGGCTTGGCGCAGTTGCACCACCACTTCCATCCATCACGACAGAGTGACCTGATTGAGATTGACCTAGGAATTTAAAGCCTTCGACCCATTTAACTTCTGCTTGCATGCTGTTCCTTAGATGTACGAAAACGTCATCATTATTTGGTATTTTATATCAATGCCTACACCCTACTACTGGCAGCATTTATGAGCAAGATTTTCTATTTGAGATATTTTTTTCATGAATAGTGTAATTTTTTCCATCTAAAACCTGTCTCTATTCGTACATTCAAAATCGAATGAGAAAAACGTCAAGATGAGGTATCTATGAATAAATTATCTAAAATATTGGTATCACTCGTGGTTGCACTACCACTGATTTCGCTGTTTGTAAGCCAGACTGGCACTGCCAATACAATGGATAAAACGGCTAATTCAGGTAAAACTGAAATCGCGACACTGGCTGGTGGTTGTTTTTGGTGTACAGAATCCGATCTAGAAAAACTGACAGGCGTGACAGACGTTATCTCTGGGTATTCTGGTGGTGAATCAGAAAACCCAACCTACAAACAAGTTTCATCGGGTAAATCTGGCCACATCGAAGTAATCAATGTGACCTATAACCCTGATGTGGTCAGCTATGAACAGGTGCTTGACCAATTCTTCCAACACATCGACCCAACCGACGACAAAGGCTCTTTCGTAGATAGAGGTCCACAATATCGACCTGCTATTTTCTATCATAACCAAGAACAGAAAGACGTCGCTCAAAACTTCATGATGGAGATCGACAAAGCTCAGATCTTTGGTGAACCACTAAAAACAGAACTGATTAAGTTTGAGAAATTCTGGCCAGCAGAAGATTACCACCAAGATTATTACAAGAAGAGCAAGGTTCGCTATAACTACTACCGCTACGCTTCTGGTCGTGATCAGTACCTAGATAAAGTCTTCGGCGATGATAGAAAAGAAAACCCGCAAACGATCCGTCAGATCATCGATGGTAAGAATGCGACAGCCAATGCTAAGACATACAGCAAGCCGTCTGATGCAGAGATCAAAGCTTCTCTAACTTCACTGCAATACGATGTCACACAAGACGACGCAACAGAGCGCCCGTTTGATAATAAGTACTGGGACAACAAGCAGGAAGGTATTTACGTTGATATCGTAACGGGTGAGCCTTTATTCTCTTCAAAAGACAAATACAAATCAGGTACAGGTTGGCCGAGCTTTACACAGCCAATCAGCGAGGCTTATGTTGTAACGACTACTGACTACAAGCTGCTTTACCCAAGAACTGAGGTTCGCAGTAAGTTTGGTGATTCTCACCTAGGACATGTATTTAAAGATGGTCCAAAACCAACGGGGTTACGTTACTGCATGAACTCAGCCGCAATGCGCTTTATCCCAGCGGATAAACTGGCAGACGAAGGCTACGAAGAATATATTGAAATGTTCGAAGGCTAAGAACTCAGAAACTTACTATAAACCTCTAAAAAACAAAGCCAGCATATTCGCTGGCTTTGTTTTTCTAACGCACTAACAAGAAGGGTTAACCTTAGCCTGTTAACCTTATTAACCCGTTAGCACCGTATCTTCAGGGTATTTCAACAACGAAGGCTCAGGGCGAGCTAACATGTAAGCCAAAGTCAAAGGTCCGATTCGTCCAATCACCATTACCACAATCATGATGTATTTCCCTAGTTCAGTTAAGTTTGCGGTTAAGCCAGCTGTTAAGCCAACCGTTGCAAAGGCTGAAATCACCTCAAACATCACTCGGTCAAACGCGGCCTGCTCAGTAAGCATTAACAAAAACATTGCAGTGGTTAATAGCGCCCCACTTACCACAATAATGGCCAATGACTTTGTTACCGCTTGCCAGGTCACAGTACGTTTAAACATCACGACATGCTTTTTCTGACGTAGGAATGTCCAAGTCGCAACAAATGCAACCGCAAAGGTCGATACTTTAATCCCACCACCAGTGGAAGTTGAACCAGCACCAATCAACATCAGTACTATCATCACCAACAATGCAGGTTGCGTATATTGAGACAAATCCACACTGTTAAAACCAGCAGTACGAGCACTCGCTGACTGAAAAAACGCCGCCAGCCACTGCCCTTGTGTCGACAAGCCCTCCATCGTCGCTGAGTTATTTCTCTCCAATAACCAAAACATCACCGTGCCCACCAACAATAACGTCGGTGTCGCCGTTAGCATAATCTTGGTGTGTAAGTGCAGATGTTGGAAGCCTTTCCGCCAGTTAGTCGATAGGTCGCCCACGACAGTAAAACCTAATCCGCCGAAAATGAACAAGCCTGCTAAGGTAAAGATCACCAGTGGATCGTCAACAAAGCTCACCATACTGTCTGAGAACAACGCAAACCCTGCGTTATTGAATGCGGAAATCGCGTGAAATAACGCGTAAAAGCTCCCTGTTGCCCATCCCATTTCAGGAACCCAACGAAAACAGAGCAATACGAAACCTATAAATTCCGCCACCAATGCAAAAATGATGATCTTCTTCACTAACTTCCTGAGGTTAATCTTACGATCTTGCCCCAATGCTTCTTTCGCTAATGCTTGCTGTTTCAAACTTAGCCGAACACCAAACATATAGAGCAGCACCGCAGAAAGGGTCATTTGCCCTAACCCGCCGACTTGCATCAAGAACATCAGTAAGATTTTGCCAGCCAAGGTGAAATGCTGACCGGTATCAACAACACCTAAGCCTGTCACACTGATCGCCGACGTGGCGGTAAACAGTGCATCCGTAAAGCTTAGACCTGTCACAGAGAACACGGGTAGGGTCAACAATATTGCAGAAGGGATAAGTACGCCTAAGAAGCTCGTAAGGATAATCTTAGGTTCAGAGCCTTTACGTGGCTTTTTATCACTCTTAAGTGTGTAGAAAGTACCTTTTCGTTTCAACGAATTCATACTGTTACCTTATTTCCGATTGCCAGTTACCAATTGCGTAGCTTTCTAGATAAGGTCTCTTTCGGCCCAGCGATGATCACCACATCCCCAATTTCTAAACTCACATCCAGTTCAGGTGCTTTAGTTAGGTTCGGGCCTCGCTTGAAACCAAGTACCTCAACACCATTTTCTTTGCACAGCTTAAGGTCACCAAGTTTCTTACCCAAAAAATTAGAACCAATAACAATTTCCGTCATCGCTAAACCGCTGCCAAGGTCGATAAACTCAAGAACACGTCTATCCAACATTTTACGCGCAACGCGAATACCCATGTCTCGCTCGGGCATGATGATATGATCGGCACCAATCTTAGAAAGGATCTTGCCGTGAAACTTATCGTTCGCCTTCACCCAAACGGCTTTTGCGCCTGATTCTTTTACCACTAGCGTCGTTAGAATACTGGAGTTAACATCAGAGCCAATCGACACCATCACCATGTCGTAATCGTCCAACCTTAATTCTTTAACTGTCTCTTCGCTCGTGCAGTTCGCAACAATCGCTTGTGAAACAAAATTGGCCGCTTCTTTCACTCGCTCTTCATCAATATCGACAGCGAGCACCTGCGCCCCTGAACTTTGTAGCTCTTTGCATACAGATAACCCAAAACGCCCTAAGCCGATAACTGCATATTGTTTGTCACTCATTTATTACTCCACTTACAAAGCTACGTAGCATCGAAAACAAATAACAAAATTGTCTTCATACAAAAAAACGACTATATATCCATATAGAGATACAATTGTCAGCTAATCGATTGATTTATAAAGGTAGAGAACAAAAGTGATTTCTGCTAATTTCTAACCCATAATTTCTGCGGCAGTACACACAATGAATGAATTCATAACCCAAGTACAAACCTACATCAACCAGAGCCATAGCGATTGGGCAAATAGCGTCCTGTTCATCACTATTGCGAGCTTTTTCGCTTGGGTCGCTTGGCGAATTGTCCATAATCGCCTGGAAATCTTGGTCAAAAAAACCCAATTTCATTGGGATGACCTACTGCTAGAGGCCTTAAAAACACCTGTCAGTACGTTGCTTTGGTGCTGGCCTGCTACCGTGTCTGTTGGCTTGATTCTTCAAGACCAGTTTGGTAATGAAATCAACTGGCTAAGAACACTCAAACACATACTGATCATATCTACGTTTGTTTGGTTTACGCTGCGAATGATCAGTAACTCTGAAGAGTATGTCTTAGAACAGAAAACCAGAGACGAAACCACCGTTCAGGCTATCGCGAAAGTTGCTCGCTTGTTCTTTATGGTGATGGGCGGCCTGACCATCATGCAGGCGTTTGGGCTGAGCCTATCGGGTTTGCTTACCTTTGGTGGTGTCGGTGGTTTAATCGTCGGTTTAGCCGCTAAAGATCTACTGTCGAATTTCTTTGGCGGCATGATGATTTACTTCGACCGCCCTTTTAAAGTCGGTGATTGGATACGCTCTCCCGATCGTCAAATCGAAGGTACTGTCGAACGCATTGGCTGGCGCATGACGATTATCCGCACTTTTGACAAGCGTCCTTTGTACGTTCCAAATTCGGTGTTCAGTAGTATTGTGGTAGAGAACCCATCGAGAATGTTGAATCGTAGAATCAATGAAACTTTTGGTCTTCGTTATCAAGATGCAGACAAATTGGCGCTCATTGTTGATGATGTAAGAACCATGCTCGAGACCCACCCAGATATTGATGCCAAACAAACGTTGATCGTTAACTTTGACAAATTTGGGCCATCAACACTGAACTTCTTTATCTACACCTTCACAAAAACGGTCAACTGGATCAGGTACCACAAGGTGAAGCAAGGCGTTCTGTTACAGGTTCTGGCGATTATTCATAAACACAATGCAGACATCGCGTTCCCAACACAGACACTCAAGATTGACCCTCAAGACTTTTCTAATGTTCAAGGTCATAACAGCGTTCAAAGCCTAGGTGATAATCAGAATGTTAGCGATCCCAAAGATATGTTGAACTCCCCTACGGAAGGTCATCGATAGTCAACATCCTTCTTGGTTATCGATAAATAATAAGCGTGAAGCGTGGTAATATGATGGCAGTATTCTAATGCACACAATTACCACTCTATGATTTTACCTGTCATCCTAGCTGGCGGCTCTGGAAGCCGCCTCTGGCCACTGTCTCGAGAGCTCTATCCTAAGCAATTCCTGAATATTGCTGGCGAACAGTCGATGCTTCAGCAAACACTTCAACGCCTGCAAGGTATCGACGCACGCCTAACGGATAGCAGCTGCGATGCGCCATTCATCATCTGCAATGAAGAGCATCGTTTTATCGCTGCTGAACAAATTCGCTCAGCTAACGTACTGCACAGTGGCATTCTGTTAGAACCTGTTGGTAGAAATACTGCGCCAGCCATCGCACTTGCAGCCTTGCAAGCCTTGACCAAGTCTCATGACTCTAAAGGAGAAGCGGCTGACCCAATCTTATTAGTGCTTGCTGCCGACCATCACATCGCTAAAACCTCTGAATTCCAACAATCGATTAACCGTGGTGTTGAGTACGCAAAACAAGGAAAACTGGTGACATTCGGTATAACCCCAAATGCTCCAGAGACTGGCTATGGCTACATCAAACAAGGGCAACCTCTTATCTCTAGCCTACAACTAGAAACCAACACTACAGACCAACCAACCCATTATGCTTACGACATTGAGTGCTTTGTAGAAAAGCCCGATAAAGCAACCGCAGAAGCATACATTCGCTCAGAACAGTACCTATGGAACAGTGGCATGTTCATGTTTAAGGCATCACGCTATCTTGAAGAACTCACCGAACACCACCCCGAGATATTAGCGGCTTGTAAACTCGCTCTTGCAAAGCAAAATACCGACCTCGACTTTATCCGTATAGATGCCGAAGCATTCAAAAGCAGTCCGAGTGATTCCATCGATTATGCCGTGATGGAGAAAACCTCGCACTCAGCTGTGATCCCGATGGATGTCGGTTGGAATGATATTGGCTCATGGTCTGCTATCTGGGATGTAAGCGACAAAGATGAGCATAACAACGTCATTGAAGGTGATGTGTTAACCGTCGACTCTCAACACAACTACATCCATGCTGAAAACAAGCTAGTTGCTACTGTAGGTGTCGATAACCTGATTATTGTCGAGACCAAAGACGCTATATTAGTCGCAGATAAAGACAAGGTTCAGGGTGTTAAATCGATTGTTAGCCAACTAAGTCAAGCAGGTAGAACAGAGCATATTCATCACCGTGAGGTATTTAGACCTTGGGGTAAATACGATGTGATTGATTTAGGAAAGCGAGACAAAGTTAAGCGTATCACCGTAAAAGCGGGTCATCAGCTTTCACTTCAGATGCATCATCATAGAGCGGAACATTGGGTAGTAGTAGCTGGCACTGCGAAAGTGACCAACGATGAGAAAACCTATCTCGTCGAAGAAGATCAATCGACTTACATCCCTTTAGGTCACATCCACTGCCTAGAGAACCCTGGCAAGACACCTCTTGAAATGATTGAAGTTCAAACTGGCAGCCATTTAAGTGAAGACGATATCATTCGATATCAAGACAGCTATGGGCGAGATGTTCGAAGCGAACAAGCTTCTTCGTCTCAGAACAAAAAATCGAAATAGAAGCGGCTTCAATCAAATGAAACCAACATTAGATCTTAGCTGCTTTAAGAACAACGACATTCGCGGCATTATTGGTAGCCAAATCAATGAGCCGTTTGCCTATCTGCTTGGAAAGGCGTTTGGTGAATATCTCCTATCAGGAAATGCCAAGACTCCAAGTGCATGGCATCCAGTCGTTATTGGTCGAGATAACCGTGAAACGTCTTTGTCACTGCAAGAAGCCATTACTGCAGGCTTAATCGAGTCCGGGATAAGCGTCATTGATCTTGGGATGACTGGCACTGAAGAAGTCTACTTTGCGACTCGTCACCTAAAAGCGATTGGCGGAATACAAATCACAGCCAGCCATAACCCAATCAATTACAACGGAATGAAACTGGTCGGTGCTTACGCTAGCCCCATCAGTAAAAACAGTGGGTTAGATAAAATCAAACGACGCATTAAAGAACTGTATCAAGAGCTGAACGCCGATTTGCCGATCGTTCATGTTCAATCAAATAACTCCTGCATATCAACTAGTATTCTCGCCCCTTATGTAGACCACCTACTCTCCTATATAACACCTTCTAAACTTTCACCAATGAAGATTGTGGTTAACGCAGGAAACGGTGTTGCCGGACATGTCATTGATGCTTTAGAGGAGCGTTTCAATAAACTCAATGTTCCAATCACTTTCATCAAGGTTCACCATGCCCCTGACGGATATTTTCCTAATGGCATTCCCAATCCATTGATTATAGAAAACCAAATAGCGACTCGAAATGCTGTGTTAGAACATACGGCCGATCTAGGGATTGCGTGGGATGGTGATTTTGATCGCTGCTTTTTCTTCGATGAAAAAGGCAATTACATTGAGGGTTACTATATTGTCGGGTTGCTCGCTGAAGCCTTCTTGTTAAAAGAACCTAACTCGACTGTGTTGCACGATATGCGTATGACATGGAACACGATTGAAGTCGCCAATAAGCTTGGTGGGAAGGCTGTTGCAGTCAAAGCTGGGCATGCGCTCATCAAAGAGAAGATGCGAGAATTAAACGCTGTGTACGGTGGTGAAATGAGTGCGCACCATTATTTCCGTGACTTTGGGTATTGCGATTCAGGAATGATTCCTTGGCTGCTTGTTATCGAACTGATGTCGAAAACTCAACAATCTCTTCACCAATTGACCAATTCGAGTATGGATAGATTTCCCTCTTCAGGAGAGATCAATCGTAGGGTTTCAGACCCAGAACAAGTCATGGCTTATGTGTTGTCGCACTATCAAGTTGATGCCGTTGAGATCGATCACACAGACGGGCTCAGCATGAATATGGGCACATGGCGCTTCAACTTAAGAAAGTCCAATACAGAGCCGTTGATACGCCTCAACGTGGAAACCAAGCAAGATAGAACTTTACTGTCACTTAAAGTCGACGAGTTACTGTCTTTTCTCATTTAAGAGTACAAGGCACTTTCCGCTTACAACTAAGAACCACAAAAAAGCCCTTACTAGCGATTGCTAATAAGGGCTTTGAATTTTCAGTAGCTTAGTTGCTGGCTGTAATTAGTCTATTTGTTGCGACGAGCTTCAACAGCGTCTGCCAACTGGCGAAGTACTGTTTCAGTATCTGCCCAACCAATACATGCATCAGTAACAGATTGGCCGTAAGTTGCAGCTTTACCATCAACAAGATCTTGGCGACCTTCAACAAGGTGAGATTCAATCATCACACCAAAGATAGCTTTGTCACCGTCTGAGATTTGAGCACTAACGTCATCAGACACATTCATTTGACGCTTAAACTGCTTAGAGCTGTTTGCGTGGCTGAAGTCAATCATTACCTTTTGTGGAAGGCCTGACGCAGCTAGTTCTTCTTTGATTTTACCTACATGCTCAGCGCTGTAGTTTGGCTCTTTACCGCCACGTAAAATGATATGACAGTCAGGGTTACCCACTGTTTCAATAATTGCTGAGTGTCCGTACTTAGTTACAGATAAGAAGTGGTGCGAAGCGCTTGCCGAACGAATAGCGTCTGTTGCGATCTTGATGTTGCCATCCGTACCATTCTTAAAGCCAACTGGGCAAGATAGGCCAGAAGCCAGTTCACGGTGAACCTGAGATTCTGTCGTACGTGCGCCAATTGCGCCCCAGCTGATTAAGTCAGCAACGTATTGAGGCGTGATCATATCTAGGAATTCACTTGCCGTTGGCATTCCCATATCAGTTAGGTCAAGCAGTAGCTTACGTCCAAGACGAAGACCATCATTTAGCTTGAACGTGTCGTTCATGTACGGGTCATTGATTAGACCTTTCCAACCAACGGTTGTACGTGGCTTTTCAAAGTAAACACGCATTACGATTTCAAGGTTATCGCCAAGTTCGTCGCGCAACACTTTCAAACGCTTGCCGTACTCAAGAGCAGCTTCTGTATCATGAATAGAACATGGGCCAACAATAACAAGCAAGCGGTCGTCGCTTTCTTCTAAAATATTGTGGATCGCTTTGCGGCTTTCAAAGGTTGTAGAAGAAGCAACTTCTGTCGCTGGAAACTTTTCTAAAACAGCAACAGGTGGTAATAACTCTTTTACTTTGTTAATTCTTACATCATCAGTCTGGAACATTGCTTACTTCTTCCTTTTTTCTATCCTTGAGCTGAATGTACGTTGTCTCACGTAACTTTCTTTCAGCACTAATCTTCTTGTTCCTTGTAACTTAACTAGTAAAAACTCTAGTTTCAATCACTAATTGAAAATAAACGCAATTTTTTTTGTGTTTTATATTAGAAACACCCTGTATAGCATTATTTACACACTATCGATTGCGTAATTTCAAGGAAGACAATAGAGCAGCTATTCTTCAAGCTTCAGCATACATGTAGCATTGTGTAGCACTTGAAAACAAAAAAAGCTCACGTGATTAACGCAAGCTCTCTATTCAACTACATTCTTTTCAATGGTTTGACAACGCTATCAAGCCCTTCAATTTTCAGAGCAAGGCACAGTTTTAATAAGTCACCTAGCTCACCAGAGGGGAACCCTTTTTTGTCGAACCACAGCAAATATTCTTCAGGCAAGTCAATCAACGTACGACCAGCGTATTTACCAAATGGCATTTGCATTCTAGCAAGTTTAATCAGGTTCTCTTTCTCTAGCATTACAGGCTCTTTCTAAGCATCATCAATATTCTGTAGAGTATCACCTAAACGTTCAACCCAATAGTTGATCGCACCTTTGGCATCATCAAGCGAGTCAATCATGGTTGAAAAGTCTTTATTACCCGTTTCACGGTCGATCATCACAGAATCATAGTCGTCTAACTTGGAGCTCAGTCGCTGCGCATCACGTAGCCCAATCCTTGCCCAAACTAGGTCAACGCCTCCATCAGGGACTGGCTGAAAATCTTTATAACTGGTGAATTTAGTTGCGGTTTTAATTGGGCCGCCTGCACAACCAAACAAGAAGATGCTGGTTGCAACAAGCAAAAAGACTTTTAGAGGTTTCATGACGCACTTAGTTAAAATTAAGGAATTTAATTGAGTAAGTCATACCTTATATGAAAAGTTTGTAGAAAAGGGGAGTTAAAACTCAGAGCTAGCTTTAAAATTAATCATGCTGAACGGTGTGTGCATACTCTACGATTACCTGATTTCCTTCGATATAAGCATTTTGGATCTCACCATCAACGCTCATTCTACTTTTCAGGTAGACCACTTTTGGCCCTGACTCATTACCTTCTTTAAGTGAAGGAAACACATTCCTAGGCTCTAAATGAAGTAAACGACAAAAGTGACTAACGAAAGACATCGTTAATGGCGTCTCGCCTCTTAGCACTCTAGAGAAATCAAGCTGGTTCATTCCAAGCTTTTTTGAAAACTCCATCTGCGTAATACGCATTCTCGATTTTTGTGACATCCACGTTTGATATAACGCGTCTCTATCTAGTTCTGTGAATTCCATACCGACTCCTTTATATAATTCATACCAATCAATTGTCCGGCTTTTCATACATAGCATGTCAGGGTTTGGTTAGTGGAAACCAAAGGTTTGGTTTTGATATGCGCGCAATTGTCGTGCGGAACAAAACATCACAATCGAAAAACATTCACAAAAGCGATTAGAGCAAATACTTTCTTCATTTATATCAATAATTTATACGTTAGCGAACTAAGCATATAGCAAGTTAATTTGTATTAAGAATTAAAAGTTCGAGATTGGCATTCCACATTTCAATCTATTGATTCGCATTTATAAAACTGGTTGGCTACATTTCGGTTGCTCAAACGCACTTCTGGCAAACTATTTGAAAGAATAGGACGCAAAGCCACCGGTCTGTCGACAATTATTCTGTCTATGATAGCGGGGCCGCCACTTAATAGGATTTAAGTGTCAATGCATGCTGGAGTGTTCTCTTTTTTGTCGGCCAAATACAGTAAGGACAAATAATGAAACAACTCCCAAAAAAATCGCTCATCGCACTATCGCTACTTAGCGTAAGTGGAGCAAGCTTCGGTCACGGTTATGTCTCGGCATACAACAATGGCGTAGCTGAGAGCCGTGTTGCCCTATGTAAGTTCCCTGCGAGTGATACACAACAAAAAAACACCAACTGTGGTGGTATCCAATATGAGCCACAAAGTGTGGAAGGCCCTGAAGGCTTCCCTGAAATCGGCCCTGCTGATGGAAAAATCGCCAGTGCGCAATCTTCTTTAGCAGCAGCGCTAGACGAGCAAAAGGCAGACCGCTGGGTTAAACGCCCTATCAAGTCTGGTTCTCAATACTTCGAGTGGACGTTCACAGCTAATCACAAAACTCGCGATTGGAAATACTACATTACTCAACCAGACTGGAATCCAAACCAGCCGTTGGCACGCAGCTCTTTTGACTTAACGCCATTCTGTGTTGTTGAAGGCAACATGGAACAACCACCGATGCAAGTAAGTCACTTGTGTAATGTGCCAGAACGCGAAGGTTATCAAGTGATCCTTGCCGTATGGGATGTAGGTGACACTGCTGCGGCTTTCTACAACGTTATCGATGTGAAGTTTGATGGCGACGGCCCTATCATCCCGGATTGGGATCAAGGCGGTCAAATCAACCCGACACAAGACCTGAATGTTGGTGACGCTGTTCATACACGTGTATTCGACCAATCTGGTGAGAACGCTTCATACAGCACTGAGCTTGTGATTGAAAGTTCTGAGCAAGGCAAAGCCAATAACTGGTCTTACGCACTTGCCTCTAAGGTCAATCAAGAGCAGACGCAAATCAAAGCAGGCCAATTGAACGACCAAGGCGATTTCGCACCCGTTTACGGCACGAACCCTGTTTATCTAAAAGCAGGCTCTGGCTTTAACAGTGTTGAAATCGGCTACAAGATTGATACTCCAGAACCCGAGCATGAGCTAGAAGTAACGGGTTTAGAATCAGAGTACATTATCGATGAGAGCCAACCTACTCAGCTTGACCTCATGCTAGCGGCAACAGGCGATATTCAAGCTGAACTTACCGTGTACAACCATCACCGTGAAGCACTTGCATCTCAGAAGTCTGAGTTAACAGACGGACAAGTTGAAGGTGTTCAACTGACTCTTTCTAAGTCTGAAGCTGGCCACCACATGCTTGTGGTTGTGACGAAAGATGACCAAGGTAACTTAGTGGATCAGAACACGCTTGATTTCCACCTAATGGACGAGCAAACACCGCCACCAGCAGGCGACTACGACTTCGTGTTCCCAGAAAGCATTGAGTCTTACACAGCAGGAACAAAGGTTCTGAGCAGCGATGGTGGCGTTTATCAGTGTAAAGAGTTCCCATACTCTGGCTACTGTGTTCAATGGGCTCCAACAGCAACTCAGTACGAACCAGGTGTCGGTTCACACTGGCAAAGTGCTTGGAACAAAGTGGACTAAGTACTCGCTAGATACTTACTTTGTATTGGGTGAGTTTTAGTCATCAACCAAACAAAAACGGATGCCCAAAGCATCCGTTTTCTTGTTCATTAAAAGTAGAAACGCCAGTTGTCAAAGTAGATAGTGGTCTGCCAACAGAGCAACAAACAAGATCATGAGATGATAGATGGAGAACTTAAAGGTCTTCATCGCCATATTAGGCTCATCACGATACTTAAGTACCCAAGCGTGATAAACAAACCCGCCGTTTAACACCAATGAAGCGCTTAGATATATCCAACTACTCATGCCGACCAACACCGGCAATATACACACGATGCTCAACAACAAGGTATAGAGCAAAATAGAAGTCTTAGTGTATTCGATTCCGTGGGTCACAGGCAGCATGGGGATATTCACTTTGGCATATTCATCACGACGATGAATTGCCAACGCCCAGAAGTGCGGAGGCGTCCAAATAAAGATGATCATCACCAACAACCAAGCATTTGAGTGCAACTCATTGGTAACGGCCGTCCAGCCCAGTAGCGGTGGCATTGCGCCTGCGATCCCCGCAATCACAATGTTTTGCGGCGTCGCTCGTTTTAAGTACATGGTATAAATCACTGCGTAACCCAATAAGCTTGCAAAGGTTAACCAAGCGGTGAGTTGATTGACCCACACTACTAACGTAGCGAACCCAAGTAAGCCGATACCCGCGGCAAAGCTGAACACGCGCGCACTACTCAGTTCACCGGATGGTAAAGGTCGTCGATTTGTTCGAGTCATCTGGCCGTCGATCTTTTTATCGATCAAGTGGTTGAATGCAGCCGCCGAACCTGCCATCAGCCCTATCCCAATCATCCCGAACACAGTTTGCTGTAAAGGCAATCCATTCGGCACAGCCAAACACATTCCAACCAATGCAGTTAGCAGCATCAAAGCCACCACTTTAGGCTTGGTCAGTGTTAAATAGACCTTCCAAACAGCCTTGTTTTTTTCCGCCATTTCATTGCTTAAAGCGATATCATTGCTGATTGCTATCTTAGGACTTGAGGCTACGTCTTGAACCGCCACTCCATTTTGTGTTGATGCTCTACTGACCATGATTACCTCCTTGTAATACACTGTTCTTCACCAAGCTCTCACTCGGTTTGCGTTGCCAGACCACAAAATTGGTCACAACCATGCTGATGAGTAACATCGCCGCGACTAGGTTATGCAAAACCGCAACTGAAATGGGTAAATGAAACCATACGTTACTGATCCCAAGGCTGATTTGAGTAAACAATACTAATGCGACAATCACGCTCAGCTTTTGGTGAGGCACTTGGCCAAATTTCCATAGCTGGTACACGATCATCAGCACCGTTAACGTCGCCAAAATAGCCCCGAACCTGTGCATGACATGGATGGTGAGCCTTGCGGGATATTCCAACACACCAAACTCATAGTTATCATGGCCGTGTTGAGCAAAATCAAACGCATTTTTGAAGTCGAGATAGCTCATCCAGTTACCTTCACATATGGGTAACTGTGTACACACCAACGCGGCATAGTTCGACGATGTCCAACCACCAAGCAGTATCTGCCCAACCACAATGAGTAATCCGAATAGTGCCGAGACTTTAAGTGGTGAAGAATAGGTAGCCTCACCAAAACGGCTTTGGAATTGAGACAAACGACAGTAGAGCAGACACAGCAGTGACAACAACGTGAAGCCCCCCATCAAATGCGCCATAACCACAACGGGCATCAACTTGAGAGTCACCGTCCACATTCCAAGCAAAGCCTGAAATATCACGGTTGCAGAGATAAGTAACGGAAGACCAGCAGCTGTTATATTCTTTTTAATACACCAAGCAACAACGACAAAGATAAGCAGCCCTAATGTTCCTGCAAAGTAGCGATGGATCATCTCTATCCAAGCTTTGTCTGCTTCGAGAGCTCGTTCTGGAAATTGTAGATTGGCTTGATTAACGGCTTGGGTATTCGAGGGAACGGTGATCTTTCCATAACACCCAGGCCAATCAGGACAGCCAAGGCCAGCATCAGACAAACGGGTATAAGCGCCGAGCACAATCACGGTAAGGGTTAACAAGATAGTTAATCTCATCATGTGCATGAGCAAATCAGGGGCTTTATTCTGCATCGTTTATCTCCCTATACTTATTCCCTTTTCGCTAACAACACTCAGCATTAACGCAATATGCTAAAGCTCATTAACTCAAGATCATTAACTCAAGCTCATCAACTCAAGCTTATCAACTTAAGCTGATTAACTACCCAACTCGTGACAGCTTAAGCAGCTTTCTTAGATCATGAATCATGCCTTTAGATTGGCTGACTAGCTGCGAAGGATCAGAAACGCTTTTGTATTCCATAACCAATTGTCCGAGTGGGTCAATAATGACAATGGAAGCCGGCGAAAACTCGGTACTTAATTGATCACCGCCAGCTAACAAAGATAAATCAGGCTTGTTGAGCGAACCCGACAACGAGTTACCTTCTGAGACGAAAACAACGGCGGTCACTCGCTCTTTGTTTTTCCCTAACGCCAAGTAACTTTGATTCAAATAATGGAGTTGTTGTTCGCATAAGCTTTCACACTCTGTGGGAGCGATATAACCCACAACCCAACCCTCTCCAGCCATGGGTACCGTTACGCCGAAATCCGCTAGTGTAATTCTTGGTTCTACCAATTCGCCTGAGTTAGTGACACCTGACGTATACCAATTCTGATCCAACACTGTTTTGGCGATAATCGCAGGCAAAGCGAAAATTAAAACGAGTCCGATTAATACCAAGCGTCCCTTAATACGACGGCTTCTGAGCTCAGCCATGTTTGCCTCGGTACTTTCCCTGTTCACTTGTGCTTGAGACTTATCCATCGTTGTTCTCCGTGATAGGTGTCGCTTTTAGGTACCGATAGCCAATTAACAACATCAAAAACAAAAGTACCGCTGCCATTACAAACCATTGAAATGAGTAACCGAAGTGCTTCTCAGATTTCATTGCCGTCGGTCGCCATAACAACTCATAAGGCCACGATTCTAAGCTTTGCGGTTGGAAGACAAAGGGTAAAACGTCTTGTCCTGTGTACTCTGATAACGCTGTTATGTTGATGTTTTGAATTCTTTTAGGCGTTGTGTTTTCTAAACCCAACTCATGACTTAGAGGATTCACTGAACGAGTGTACAAACGCCCTGACATATTGGTTGGTAGTGTTATGTTTCCTAGTTGTGGAAGCTCTCTTCTGTCATTACTTGCCGCAACGAACCCCAGATCGATCAGTAACTGCTTTTCAGCCACTAAGGAATTGTTTTCATCTTTAAAGCGAACCTCACCCAACATGTAAATCACATAGCCTACCGTTCCTTGGTTAATCTGGTTGTCTAACAAAACCACTAAACCACTGGGTGTTTCCAGCTCCACGTCAACTCTCAAACCATTTAAAGACGGCAGTTCAGATGAGCCTTGCGCTTGTGTACGCGAGCCCTTCAATTCAGAGATAACCGCATCCAATGGCCTAGGCGATTGCTGCGCTCTTTCTGATAGCTGTTGTTCATAACGCAATTTCTCGTTACCACGCTCTAACTGCCACAAACCCAACTTGATTAAAATGCCGACTGAAACCACAGTTAAAACAACCGCTATCCAAAAACCTTTACTGCGGAACTTGTGTTCATCATCAATCAATCGGTTTGGAGTTATCACTATGGCGTCATCTACCTTTGTGTTGTTGTTTAAAATTGTATTGGTCGCTTTGCTGTTTTTTATCGCTTTCAATTTGATGAAAGGTCTAATCCAAATCGCCTCAGGTAAACACAATGGAAAAAGACTCAGTCACTTCTTGGGTCGTCGAGTCATGTGGTCAGCCGTTGTCGTACTACTTTTATTACTTGCTTTGGGATCAGGAGTGATAACTCCCAACCCTCGCCCCTATTAATCCCCTATAGGCTCAGCAGTTAAAGCACATAAACAAATACAAACAGGCCTAACCAAACCACATCAACAAAGTGCCAATACCAACTGCCCGCTTGGAACGCAAAGTGGTCTTTCGGAGTGAAGTGGTCTTTCGCAACCCTTGCCAGCAACACAATCAAAAAAATCGTTCCCAAACAGACATGCAAACCATGGAATCCGGTCAATAAGAAGAAGGTATTGCCATAGATACCGGATTGAAGTGTCAGTCCCATCTCTTGATAAGCATGAAGGTACTCTTCAACTTGGAAGAACAGGAAGAAGCCTGCCAGAACAATGGTTATCTCTAGCCACACGATCAAAGCCATACGCTTATTTTGTTCAAGACTAATATGTGCCATGTGCAGCGTCACAGAGGAAAGCAGCAGGATAATGGTGTTCTTAAGCGGGATACCTTGCCAAGACATCGCTTCTGTCGTCACGCCATCAGGTGTCGTCGTTAACGGCCACATTGATTGAAACATCGGCCACAACACTTCATGGGTCATAGCATTGTTGCCCGCCCCACCAATCCAAGGGACAGAAATCATTCGAGCATAGAAAAGCGCGCCAAAGAAAGCGCCGAAGAACATGATCTCAGAGAAGATGAACCAACTCATGCCTTGCCTAAAGGAGCGGGATATTTGCTCAGAATAAACGCCACTTAATGATTCCGTGATCACATTACTAAACCATCCTGCGAGCATGTAAAGCAACACACAAAATCCGACTAACAGAACTGCTTTTCCAAACACGCCGCCAGCAGCGTCGGTGCCCATATTTTGCACCGTCAAGCCCGCGCCAACCGCGACCAAAAATAGTGCGACGGCACCCACCAATGGCCAGTGGCTTTGATGTGGAACGAAATAAACTTCCTTTTTAGAACTCATCGCTCAACTCCTTATGTTGATACTGGTTCTGTAAATCCCTAGTTACTTGCGAGTGTGCTCAATGTTGATGTGGTCACTTCAGGCTTACTTGCCTCTACATTCACCTGACTCGTGATGTTAAACAGCGTATAAGAGAGCGTAAGCGTATGTATCGATTCTGGAATATCTGGCTCAATGTAAAATATCAAACCCATTTCTGCGCTCTTGTGCCCGTCCAATGGCTGCTGATTAAAGCAAAAGCATTCCATTTTATTGAAGTAAGTTGCCCCCATACCTGGAGAAACCGACGGTACTGCTTGGCCAACTAATGAGGCTCCGGATAGGTTTTTAGCTATGTAGTTAGTTTGAACCACTTCTCCAGGATGAACCTCTAACACTCGAACCTCAGGCGAAAACTGCCATGGCATATCTGGCTTGATGTGGGACATGAATTCAACGCGAACCGTACGAGAATAGTCGGGCTGCATTCCCTGAGGTTGCACCGCTGAAACGGTATTAGTTTTGCCATTGATCCCTAAAGCCTCACACATCACATCGTAGAGCGGCACCAAAGCGAAACCGAAGCCAAACATCGCAACTACACTCAACACCAAGTAGCCCGTCAGCTTTTTAGTCGATCGCTTATTGGACAGGCGCTTTAGTTGTTTTTTATCTTGATTGGGGTCGCTTTGCTTATCACTCATGGGTCTGCCCTCTAATCCACTTTAGGTGGATGAGTAAAGGTGTGGTGAGGCGCAGGGCTTGGTACTGTCCATTCAAGACCTTCAGCTCTATCCCAAGGCTTGCTTGGAGCAGGCTCTCCCCCTCTTACGCACTTAATAGCCAGCCATAAGAAAATCAGCTGAGACAACCCAAAGGCAAAACCACCAATCGATACCACTTGGTTAACGTCGGCGAACTGAATCGCGTAATCAGGAATACGACGCGGCATGCCCGCCAACCCCAAAAAGTGCATTGGGAAGAACAGTACATTGACAGAAATTACCGACGTCCAGAAATGCCACAGACTGAGCTTGTGATCGTACATATGCCCTGTCCACTTAGGCAGCCAGTAATAGGCGGCGGCCATAATTGAGAACACAGCACCCGTTACCAGAACATAATGGAAGTGAGCCACAACAAAATAAGTATCGTGGTATTGGAAATCAGCAGGCACGATAGCGAGCATCAATCCGGATAACCCACCTATCGTAAACAGAACAATGAAGGCAATCGCAAACAGCATTGGCGTCTCAAAGGTCAAAGCCCCGCGCCACATGGTCGCCACCCAGTTGAAGACTTTCACACCGGTCGGCACCGCAATCAGCATGGTGCAATACATGAAGAACAATTCGGCAAATACTGGCATACCCGTGGTGAACATGTGGTGCGCCCAAACCAAGAATGACAGCAATGCGATACTACAAGTCGCGTACACCATAGAATGATAACCAAACAGGCGCTTGCCACTGAATGCTGGAATGATGGCTGAGACAATACCAAAAGACGGCAAGATCATGATGTACACTTCGGGGTGTCCAAAGAACCAGAATATGTGCTGGAACATCACCGGGTCCCCACCACCTGCGGCATCAAAGAAGCTCGTCCCAAAGTATTTGTCGGTCAGCACCATGGTCACCGCCCCCGCGAGCACGGGCATCACGGCTATCAGTAAGAAAGCGGTAATTAACCATGTCCATACGAACATCGGCAGCTTGAACCAAGTCATGCCCGGCGCGCGCATGTTCACTATGGTTACGATGACGTTAATCGCCCCCATGATCGAACTGATCCCCATAATATGAACTGAGAACACAAACAATGCCGTACTGTCTGGGCCATAAGTTGTCGAGAGTGGCGCATAAAATGTCCAACCAAAACTCGGCCCACCTCCCTCAGTAAACAAAGATCCGATCAAGATTAGAAACGCAAAAGGCAAGATCCAGAAACTGAGGTTATTCATTCTCGGCAACGCCATATCTGGAGCTCCGATCATCATCGGGATCATCCAGTTAGCCAAGCCCGTAAATGCTGGCATCACGGCACCGAATACCATGATTAAACCATGGACTGTAGTCATCTGATTGAAGAAATCTGGCTCAACAAGTTGTAACCCGGGTTGGAATAGCTCCGCACGGATCACCATTGCCATGGCACCACCCGTTAAGAACATCGCGAAGCTGAACCACAGGTAAAGTGTACCGATGTCTTTATGATTGGTTGAGTAAAGCCAACGAGCCCAGCCTTTAGGTGCCGCATGTGAGTCGTGATCGTCAACAGGCAAATCATCATTGCCCAGCGTACCTTCCGCAGAATGGCTCAATGCTTGGTCTTCTGCTGGAGCCGATTTCACCGGCTTATTGATTGGTGAACTCATAACTGCTCCTTAGCATCGTTTGGTGCTTGATCCGTTGAACCTTGCGTTTCGTCCATTGAACCTTGTTCGTCAGCTGCTTGGCCTCCGCCTTCTTGCTTGGCTTTATAAGCGTTCACATCTGAAGCCTGAACAATATCGCCCGTATCATTACCCCAAGCGTTTCGTTGGTAAGTCACTACCGCTGCGATCTCTTTCTCGGTTAACTGATTATCAAACGCCTGCATCGCCGTTCCGCCACGACCATAAACAATGGTGTCGATATGAACACCCACATCGCCAAGCGCAATAGGGCTTCCTTTGATGGCAGGAAATGCTCCGGGAATACCTTCGCCATTCACTTGGTGACAAACTGCACAACGAGTTTTATATACCTCTTCGCCAATAGTATTGAGCTCAGCCAAAGAAAGTGACGCATCTAATGCATCTTGCGCGGCTTGTTGTGCGGTTATCGCCAATTCTTTCTGGTCCGCTAACCATGCATCAAACTCGTTTTCCTCCATAGCCTGTACCACTATCGGCATGAAGCCATGAGCACGACCACATAACTCAGCACACTGGCCTCGATAAACACCGGGCTCATCTATCTTTGTCCAAGCTTCATTGATAAAGCCCGGAATGGTATCTTTCTTAACGGCAAATGCTGGGACCCACCATGAATGAATAACATCATCGGAAGTCATCAAAAAGCGGACTTTACGATTGATAGGCAGTACCAGCGGCTTATCAACCTCCAACAGGTAATGCGCGCCTTTCACTTCAATGCCTTCAATCTCTTTATCGCTGGTCGCTAAAAGGCTGAAAAACTCAACATCTTCGCCAAAGTAGCTGTAGTGCCACTTCCATTGCGAGCCAGTAATTTTGATTGTGAGTTCTGATTGAGAGGTGTCTTCCATCGCAATCAAGGTCTTGGTCGCAGGTATGGCCATAGCGATGAGGATAATAATAGGGATGATGGTCCAAAGGATTTCGACTTTCGTACTTTCGTGAAAATGAGCAGCAACCGCCCCCTTCGACTTTCGGTGTCTCAGAATTGAATAAAACATCACACCAAAAACAACAAAAGCAATCGCACAGCAGATGTAGAAGATCAGCATATGAAGTTCGTATACCTTACCGCTGATCTCAGTGACACCTTGAGTCATGTTGTATTCAGTGCTGGCATGCACCAAAGGCGATACCAAAACCACAACAAAACTTTTCAAAAGCCACCCTAGCCTTACCAGTAATCTTTTCAAAAGATCTCTCCTTATCCTTCCTAATTGGATACTTGCGACCTAAATGTCGTTGCGAGCTGAACAACATTCATTGTTGTTCCAGCTGCACATGAAAGGCTGAATCTCAATCTACAACTCACATGGAACTAGCCTGTAAACGGGCTGCTGACCTCGTCTCAACCTAAGATCTAATACGGCTCATAAGCGTTGGAAGTTTCCATGAAAGATTCAAAAACGGCGAATTTGTTAAATTTTGTTATATTTATGTAAAAGGCTAGTTAGTGATATCCAATTGTTCAAGGTAAGTTTACTTATTAAACAGTCAATTATTGAGAGTGGCTTAATCCACGCGCCCTCGCCGTTATAAATTATTTTATATTGAGTTTTACGATTGCTTTCATGGAAATGATAATCAATATCACTTAAATTAAATCAACAGTAAGTCATACCGACATTAAAAGGTTTAGTGATTATGCAAGATGCAATGAACTGGTTAGCGAGAGACCCAGACCCAAGAACTCGTGAAGAGCTTCAACACCTCATTGATGAGGGAATGCACGACGAACTAGAAGACCGCTTTACTCAACGATTAGAATTCGGAACCGCAGGGTTAAGAGGCAAAGTAGGATGCGGTCCAAATAGAATGAACCGCTTGGTGATACAAGAAACGGCGACAGGCCTTGGCCATTACTTAATCGAACATGTCGCTAATGCGACCATCCGTGGTGTGGTCGTCGGTTATGACGGCCGTTTAGATTCAAAGCAATTCGCAATTGATACGGCTTCTGTGCTCACCGCTTTGGGCATTAAGGTGTACCTAACCTCCGATGTCGCTGCAACACCTATCGTTGCTTTTGGTATTGAGCATTTCAATGCGGCTGCCGCTGTTGTTGTTACGGCGAGCCACAACCCGCCGGAATACAATGGGTTCAAAGTATACTGGGAGAATGGCGCTCAAATCATTCCCCCTCACGATGCAGGTATTGCCAGCGAAATCGATGTCGCTTCAACCAAGCCAATCCCATTAATGAGCCTAAGTGATGCCGAAACACAAGGTAAACTGGTGTGGTTAACTGAGGGTTATTATCAAACGTACCGTGCTGCGATCAATCAGAGCCCATACGTGAGTAAAGAGATCGAATCGGCGAATACCACCATCACCTACACGGCAATGCATGGGGTGGGAGCAAAAATGGCGGAAGATCTTCTTCACGATGCTGGATTCCACAAAGTCTTCAGTGTGGCCGAACAAAGAGAGCCTGATGGCAACTTCCCAACCGTGAACTTCCCGAATCCAGAAGAAAAAGGGGCAATGGATCTCGTGGTTAACTTAGCAAAAAGTGTCGATGCCGACATCGCTTGCGCCAATGATCCAGATGCAGACCGATTTGCCGTTGCGGTTAGAACTGACGATACAGCTAGAACTGATGATGCTTCCTATAAAATGCTAACGGGCGATCAAGTCGGCGTGCTATTCGCGCATTATTTACTCTCAAAGCCGCATACCAAAAACCAGTTAGTTGGTAACAGTATCGTCTCTTCAACTCTGCTTGAAAAAGTGGCTCAGTCCCATGGTGCGACTTACTTCCAAACGCTGACGGGCTTTAAATGGCTGGCAAATATTGGCATGCAATTGGAAGATGAGCAGAACGAGTTCTTGTTCGCCTATGAAGAAGCCCTTGGCTACACAATCGGCACTCAGGTACGAGATAAAGATGGGTTGTCTGCTATCGTTGTGTTTGCTCAATTAGTTGAGGAGTTGAAATCTCAAGGCCGAACGGTTTGGGATCTTCTAGCTCAAATTTCATTTGAACATGGTGTTCATACCAACGCGCAGCGAAGTATTGCTCTTGACCCGGATTCACCATCGATTGGTTCTAAACTCAGAGCGGCACAACCTAAAGCAATAAACGGTGTTGCTATCTCTGTGATTGAAGATCTGCAGTCTTCTTTGCGCTTCGTCATTGGTGGCAATACTGAAGCGATTAACCTGCCTTCAAGTGATGTTCTCATCTATCACCTAGAAGATGGCACACGCATTATCGTCCGACCTTCAGGCACAGAACCAAAAGTTAAGGTTTATTATGAGACGGTAACAAAGTTCGAAGGGACAGAAACCTACGAAGACACTCGCCTACGCGGTGAAGAAGACATGAATAAACTGATTGAACAGCATCAACAAGAGTTGAACTCATAGCAGTTAACATGTTCAGCATGTAACGGTTAAATATAAAAAATGGACGCTCTAAGCGTCCATTTTTTTCTCAGCGGCTAACCGCGAGAAGATGTTCGAGTTGATTCGTCTACGAAGTAAAGAAAGAAGACAACATCCAGATAGCCAACACGATGAAGACTCCTCCCATCACTTTCTGTTGATAGGTGCGAAATTTCGCGTTTTCTACCAGAGACTTACCAATCGTACCCACTAAAGCCACTAGCAAAAAGTTGAACGTTAAGCCGAGAACATTCAACAATAAACCCAGAACGAGCATCTGCTCACCAGAAGTCGCTTCAATATTCGTCGACACAAACTGTGGTAAGAACATCACAAAGAAAACCAACGCTTTAGGGTTAAGCAGGTTACTAATCAATGCTCGTTGATAGTAGGCTTTTGCAGCAAAGTTGTCGCTTAACTCAGGCGCATTGCCCTGCTCTGTTCGAAGACAATCCCACCCCATTTTTAATAAGTAGGTACCGCCTAACAGATGAAGGGCTTTTAAAGCCACTGGACTCATCGCAATCAATGCTGAAACACCCATTGCTGCCAATACTGTCAGGATAATTCCAGAAGTCGCGTTACCCAAACTTGCAAACACACCAACCTTGCGGCCATAGCTCATACTTGAGCTCGCGATGAGTAACATATCAGGGCCAGGCAAAAGGAGAAGTGCAACAACGGCAGTCAGGTAAACAGGTAGGATGGCTAAGTCGATCATGGGTTTCAGTATTGATAAAAACGGAGGCGGATTTTATATCAATTACCAACACCCTTCCAGATGCAATTAGTTGTAAGATAGTAAAATATTCGAATTAAATACCATCAATGAACAATAAAGCAAATTTATTAACCAAATAGAAAAGACTACTTAACTTGCTACCCACTCGATCTCAATTAATGTGGTTTCGCCACACTTTAGGCGACCAAGGAAAATATCACCTCGATGCACTTCACCAACACCTTTGGGGGTACCTGTCATTACAACATCGCCATCAAGCAAAGTCGTGTAAGAAGAGAGCTCTTCTAGGATAGTTTGTGGAGAATACAGCATCTGCTCAACGTGACCCTTTTGAACGCGGACACAGTTAATAAATAATTCTAGGTTTAAGTCAGAGAGATCAAAATTATCAACGGGAACAAAGCGACTAAAGACAGCGGAACCATCAAAGGCTTTGGCACGCTCCCAAGGTAAACCTTTGGCTTTTAAACTGCTTTGCAATTCACGCTTAGTAAGGTCTAAGCCGAATCCCACAGCAGAGTATTCACCGTTTTCAACAATAAAACAGATTTCTGCTTCGTAGTGCAGCGCTTCTTGATGAAAAGAAGATAGAGAGGAAGTAACGCTGGTGCTTGGCTTATTGAAAACCACCATAGAGTCAGGGATCGCATTGTTAAGTTCTTCAATGTGATCGACATAGTTACGCCCAACACACAGTACTTTTGTTGGGGTTGCTGTTCGTTTCGAATTCATCAATTGTTTCTGATCTACAACGCTGCTCATAGTTTATCCCTGAACTATTTTAGAGAGCAGAGTTTAGCGCATCATAAAATGAGAGTCTTCGACAAGATGATTACCGATCTCTAAATTCTGATCTTGAGCTCAATTCATTGATTTGAATACTTTTAGGTGTATATCTCGACCGACCCACCAGAAATAGAGTCATCGGCTTACATAAATTAGAGGAAATGAAACTAAAGGAGGGCGTTAAATTTGAAGAGCATTTATACGAAAGAAGCCCTCTCAAACCAAAAGGCTTGAGAGGGCTTAGCATGGTGTCTAGGACAGTATCCTAAAAGGTAAGTTTAAGGAGTAAACACTATGCTAAATTAGTCTGCGACTTATAGGTAGTAACGAGCACCAAGTAGCCACTGGTCATCAGCTTTTTCTTTGTAAGTAGAGCCAGAACCCTGTAGATCAAATTGGTAACCAGCAAAGCCTACGAACTGAGATGTGAAGTTGTATTCAGCTTGTAAAGCAGTTGTGCTGTACACAGTCTCACTCATTTTGTCGTCTTCTACTGCTTCGTAGTTAACGCTTAAGTTCAGGCTGTTAGAAAGAGCGTAAGAAGCTAGTAATTCAATCGCTACAGTCTCTTCAAGAACATCGCCTTTGTATGAGTTCATGTAACCGTTCATTGCGTATACACCAGCAAGGTAAAGACCTTCAGCGCCGTATGAACCGTAAGTTGCACTTAATACGTGAGAATCAGCTGTTTTTGACCCAGAAACACCAGAGTAATTAACATCACCGCTGTTGAAAGCATAGTTTGCTGTGAAGTCAGCAATAGCGTAGTTCAAAGCAATTTGGCCACGGTTTCCGTACTCGTTTGTTTCTGTAGCTGAAATTTTGTCTGCCTTACGACCTTGCCATGCAACAGCTGCGCTTAGAGAACCTGCGTTACCGAAATCGATAGCGTTACCGTAGCTCACCATCTCTTCACCACGACCAGTACCTAGGTTACCGTGATCTTCGTAGATGAAGTCATTCGCGAATGCGATTGGCATATCTGCTACGCCAGCAACGTTGTAATAAGGTGCCCATTGAGTACCAACTGCTGCACGACCGTAATCGTCGTGAGAAAGACCAACGTAGCCAAGACGAGTTGTGAATGACTCATCACCACCGTCAAGCATGTTTAGCGCCCATTCACCTTTAGCATCTGCAGTGAAGCCGTTGCCAAGATCGTGAGTTGCACCGAAGTTGATACGTGGAGATACAGACTCAACACCGATGTCGTCTTCATTAAGACGATCGCCACTGTTTACGTCGCCAACTGCAACTGATACGTGACCACCAACAGAGAATGTTGTGCCGTCTTCGTTGTAAAGTTCTACAGCAACTGCCTGTGTACCAAATACTGCACCAGAAATTGCTAGCGCTAAAAGTTTCTTATTCATTGTCATATCCATTATGTAACTGGGTGAGTTATTCACTAACAACCTCGTGCTTACGGAGAAGTTGTTACCTGCATTTAACAAGTAGGCAAACACTAATATACGAATGACAAAAAAGTTGCATTAAAATATATAAAATAAAAAAAATCGCACTATAAAAAGAAAAAAATCAACTTAAAACAACAAGATAAATAGACACCCACTGGTGATCTTTTTTATCTTTTGAGACAAAATCTTCGGCTATTTTTGATTTTATAGTCAACAAATAAGCATTAAAAATCAAATCGCGAAATCACTCATCAGACCATCGAGAGATACACCCTCGACATTGAAACATTTTGTAACATGATGAAGTGGGTTGAAATATTTAGCTTTGTGAAACAATTCTCGATTTAAGCTAGAAAAAATCGCTCAATTAAAATTTCACTAGAGAAAACACAAAAAAAGGGCAACCAATCAGCGACTGGTTGCCCTTCATAACTCATCATTGGACTCTTATTTGAAGCAAACCTCAGCCCAACGAGCTAAACCTGAGGTTACTGAACCGAAGTAATTACCACTCACGATAGGTACGTTTGGCACTGCTTGTTGTACTGCTTCACGAAGTATAGGTGAACGAGCTGAACCACCCGTCATGTAAATTACGTCTGGCTTTTTCTGGCCTTGTTGCATGGCTTCTTTAACCAACTCAATCATCTTAGACTTTGGCGATTCAATAGCTTCCACCATCTGCTCAACGGAAATGTCCACTTCGACCAATTCAGAAGCAACATTAATCGCGGCTCGATATTGAGAAGATTCTGCTAGTGCAATCTTGGCTTCTTCCGCTCTGCGTACAATGCTATAGCCTAGAGTGTCATGATAAACCCTCATCAAACGCTCTAGCTTTTGAGGGTCTGAAGCTTCTTTACGAAGTAACTTCAAGGCCGCTAGGTTTTCGCGAGAATAGAAGTTCTTTTGAGCTTCGACATTATTGATTGCAATTGGATTCCAGAATTGAGTCAGCGGCATATCGATACCCGAAATTCCTTTGCTGCCCATACCGAAAGGTGACATCAGCTGCTTGAAGGCAAGGTAGATATCAAGGTCATTACCCCCTACCCTTTGCCCGCTGTGAGCTAACAAGCTCTGGGTTCGGTCCGCTTTACCCGACCAAGTTGGCCCCATTTCTAACAATGAGCAATCGGTGGTACCACCGCCAATATCCACAACCAATACCGTTTGGTTTTCAGTCAGGGTACTTTCGTAATCAAGGCCTGCGGCTACTGGTTCAAATTGAAAAGCGATATCAAGGAAGCCTGCACGCTTAGCTGCGCGTGAGAGTATGTCTTCAGCTTGTCGGTTTGCTTCTTCACCACCTCGACCGTGGAAGTTAATTGGTCGACCGACAACAGCTTGTTTGATCTGCTCTTGAGTCGTGAGTTCTGCTTGGTGTTTAATATTTGCCATCATGGCGCACACTAAATCTTCGAAGAAACTCACCTGAACATCATGCAACCCGCTTGCGCCAAGAAAAGACTTAGGGGATTTTACGTAATAAACATCGCGAGGGTCTTCTAAGTAAAGATCCAACGCCGCCTGACCAAACGCCATATCTTCTGGCACCAAATCGATACTCTCTTCTCGATTCAAAGCAATAGCACGTCGTAACACTTGCTCACCAACCGCATCACTCGGTTTGATATTCAAATGGCGAAATAGATGTTCGGAAACACTCTCACGAGTAGGCGCAAACACGGTTGAGGGAATATAGTGGTTGTTACCTTCTAGCGGTAACAGGCTTGGTTTTCCATCAACCATTGCCGCGACAGAACAGTTCGCTGTTCCATAATCAAATCCAATAAACATAATATCCCCCACTCAACAAAAGGGGCAAGATGCTACATGAAAAGCCTAAAAATTACGAGGTCATTTCTAAATTTAACTGAGTAATTTCTTAGCCTAACGGCTCTTAATAGGCAAACAAATATGCTACATTTCAGCCCAAATCAATCACAGGTTAGATAAATGAAAACACCTTGCCGAGCGGCTTGTAAAAATAATGGCGGAATGTGCAGTGGCTGCTTTCGAACAATGGATGAAATTATAGGCTGGAAAGGCTTATCTGAAGAAGAGCAAACGTCGGTTATGGATAATCTTACTGGTGCAAGTTCGACTCACCAATGTCCGCAGTGTAATGAGCCAGCTCAATGCGATATCAGTGCGGGTAAAGAGACGTGTTGGTGTTTTGAACTAGAAAAGCGTGATACTAGCGATATTCCAAAGGCTGGAGTATGTCTGTGCCGTAAGTGCTTGTCTGAACTGCCTATTCAGTAGGTTACCTGTACAGTAGTTTAGAACCTGTTAAGTAGTTTAGAACCTATTCCGCAGGTTACGTACCGGTTCAACATAGACAAAAAAGCGAGAGGTTGTTTCTCGCTTCAAAATACTGAGCTTTATTTGGTTAGTGTCTACTTCGTTTTTGCAACCAACGCAGGCTGAGAAAACTGTATACCGTTCCAACCATGAACCATGAAGTTACGAATATTTTGATGGTCGGTGTTCTCTGGAAAACCTAGCACGTCGTTACGATAAAATTGACCAAAACAAGCAAGTGTTTGCTCCGCAGATAAACCTTGCTCTAAACCAAAAGCAAAAATCTTACACGAACCATTATTCTGCCCTGCGGTATTCACCACTTCACCATTGCGAAATTCACTCTCCGCAAAAACATAGTGAGCTTCGATCACTTGCATTGTATCTTCAAATTGCACGCTTTCTGGGGTTTCAGCCAGAGTATTTAATAAGGTTTCCAGTTCCATTTACTATTTCTCCATCAAGTATATATCTGTCAGCAGTGTATCTTGTTTTACGACAAGAGTAAGCCGTTGTTTACTTGGGACAGCGATTCACTTTTTGAACGAATACTGCAAATTACCTCAATGAAACTAATGACATAGTTTTATCAGGACGTTATATTATTTTATCAGACGATTAACATTGTTCAGTAACGAATATGCATAAAGATAAAAACTTAGAACTGTTTAGATACCTCAAACCCGGTACAAAAACAGCAGGTGTATTAGAATTTGGCCCAGACGACTCGATCCAGATCACTACACTCTATATCGGACACAAAGAAGAACAATACCTTGTCCTTGAGCTGTCACAAAAAGCGACAGAAGCACTGACGCTCAGAAAACTCATCAACGTGGATATTATTGTTCGTGCCATCACCGACACCGAACTTGGACACATTGTCGCGTTTAAAACCAACGTACTGGCTCATATCACCTCGCCAGCACACCTTATTTTCCTTCGTCCGCCTTCAAGCTTTGCGACCAAGCCTATCCGTGAACACGAAAGATATAAGGTACGACTCAGCTGTGAAGTTACCTTTGATACTTTGTCATTAGATGCCACTCTGGTCGATTTTTCAGTCTCAGGCTGTGGCGTCTATATTACCCAGCAATCCGATATCGATGTCGGTTGGAAGATACAAGTAAACTCTGTCTTAAGTGAGTACTTAGATAGCGAACAGGTCTACAACGTAGTGAGCAAAAAAAGACAAGGCCAAGGTTGGCTGTTAGGCATTCAGTTCCCTGAACACCTAGATATGAGTGACGAGTTAAAAACGCTGCTGCTGGAGCAAGCCTTTGTTGCCGGCTTTGTATAAATGCGTGTTCAAGTAAAGTTTATTCACAACACTTGTTCTATCGCACTTTCAAAGGTTTAGATCAGTAGTTCGTTACATCCCAATGTGAGTTTTTAAAATGAACAAATGCTTGGTGTAGCGACTCTTCTTTAATGGGTTTTACAATCACGTAATTAGCCCCAGCAGCCATAAAGCTGTCTCTTGTCGACGCTTGAGCATCAGCGGTACACGCATAAATCGGGGCTGTAACGCCAATATCGTTCCTAAGTTGCTGAGTAGTTTCAACGCCACCAAGATTGGGAAGTTGGTTATCCATCAAAATAAGATCATAGGTTGTCGCCTTAGCCATTTCTAGCGCTTCTAAGCCATCTTTTGCCCAAGTAACTACCATGCCATATTTTTTACAGAAAGCCTGCGCAATAAAGGCGTTGGTGTGATTGTCTTCCACCAGCAATACGTTCAAAGATCGACTAAACAACGCCTCTGGTTCGATATCGGCTTGTTGCTTCATGTCCAATAGCGGCTTAGAGTGCACTTCCACTGGAATTTCTATAATGAACTCCGAACCTTGGTTTATCTCACTGCGGACTTGAATGTCCCCTTCCAGCATATCGACCAGATTTTTTACAATCGTTAGGCCCAACCCTGTCCCACCATATTCACGAGTCGTGGTTTCTTCGGCTTGAACAAAGGGTTCAAAAACAGCATCAATTTTACTTTCATCAATACCAATTCCGGAATCTTTCACTCGCACGATTAAGCTGGCGTGATCAGAGTTAAAGATACTCTCGAGCTCAAAACTAACGGAAATACCGCCTTGGTGAGTGAACTTAAGAGCGTTACTCACCAAGTTAAACATGATTTGATTCAGGCGCACTTGGTCGGTGTTTATTTCAATGTCATCAACCAAGTGATTCACAATAGTAAATGCGATCGATTTATCGCCACAAAGCGGACGATAGATACTATCTAATGTATTAACCAGTTCCCCTAAGCGGAAGTCTTTCTTTTGAATATTGAACTGCCCCTGCTCTATCTTTGAGAAGTCCAAAATATCGTTAAGTACCGCCAGCAAATGTTCCGCACTATTACAAAGTACATCCACCTGTTCACAGTTATCTTCACTGTGTATAGAGCGCTTCAGTAATTGAGAAACACCAAGAATACCGTTAAGCGGTGTACGAATCTCATGGCTCATCTTTGCGAGGAAATCTGCCCGCACATTCGCAAGGTGCTCAGCTTCTTCTCTTGCTCGATCAGCCTGCCTCTCGGCTTCAATGAGCTTAGTAATGTCTTGGCCTTGTACCACCACACCGGTAATGCCGTGTTCAACGCGAATTGCAGACATGTTCCAACGAAACACCTTTTCACCAATGGGAACGTTAATGCCCGTCAGCTTTGAACCTTGAACCACCATATGGATATTCGGTAGCATGCGATGCTCAAACTCTTGAGCCACTGCTCCGTAGTTATCATCGGCGTCAAATAGCGCCATACGAGCAGCGGGGTTCATCTGAATTAAGTCACCTTTATCAGACCAAACCAAGATAGGTGAATGAGCAAAGTTAAAGAGATCTTGGAATTTTTGGTTCTGTTCAGATAAACGTTCAAAAGTATCCTCAAGGGTGCAACCAATATGATGAAACTCGAAAATGTTGGAGCCATCGAACTTGTTGTACTCTTCGCCGTCACTTGCTGAGCGAGTAAAGTCCATCAACTTATCGAGTTCAGCCGCCACCTTTCTTTGAATCCAAGCTCTCGCAAAGAAAGACATCAATATGATCACCACAATCACAACAATGATCGCACGCTCATAGTTCTCTTCTAACGCAATGAAGTTAGTGTTCTTTTGGACAGCTCGAATGGTAAGGGGCGTTTCAACGGCATTGATCTTAATGGTCGCGATGGTAACGAAATGACGAGGCAGTTGCTCGTACATTTTGTAGTTGAGGATGTCCGTTATTGTGTAACTTTCATCGCCACTGAATGTCGACGTAACCGGTGTACCGTGCGCTTCGATAACAATATTTTCGCAGTTGCTGCCCTTCTGAATAGACTCAGCCAGAGAGAAATTGTTATCAAGTACGATCGCGATATAGAGCTGACCAAGAACCTCCCCTGTTTTGTTATCCACAATAGGGGTTCGGCGAGCCAACAAATGACGCTTACCAATATCGGTTATCACTTTAATGAAATGCCAGTTACTACTAAATGAAACCTCATCAGAGATATGTTTTAGGTTGGACTCATCCAATCCATAAAACTGACCGTTGCCATCTTCCCAGGCCAGACCGTCATGAGTAGAAACAAAGCGAAGATCCGGCGCATGATCCGGCTCTCTTTGGTCAACACCAAAAAAGAAATAACTCAGAGCCTCTTCATTGTGGGTATCAAAATACGCTCTGAGTGTTTCACTATGTGAGCTACTGTCTTGATGGATTTGCAGCACCGACAAACGGTAATCAAACATATTTTGGATCAAGCTAGAGGTTTGCTGGACCGTTCGATTCGTCTCTTGCTTTACGATATTACTGCTGGTTTCATAATTATGAATAAGTACGCCAAGTGCCATCACGCCTATCACTAAAATAATGATACGTGTAATGAGTTTAGCTAAGGTGTTCCTAGGTGTACTGGCGTAGCTTTTCTTCATTATTGACCTGAGTACCTAAATGCTCGCTGCTTAAGTTCTGAAATACGTTCTGGTGAATCATCTTTGGTCACAACTTCAAACTCACCAGAGTAAACCGTAGGAACTTCCAATCCGGCCAGGTCCCACTTGATCGCCTCTGCCATAGCGATACCGGTATCATCATTCATACGCATGACTGTGACATCTAAATCGCCCTTTGCAATGGCTTCCAGTTCAGCGGATCCGCCTCCCCAGCCATTAACTAAGATATCTCGACCAGATTCACGAATGGCTTCCGCAGCGCCCAGAGCGACATCGGTTGCACATGCATAGATAAAGTCTAGGTCCTTATCGTTCGCAATGCTGATTTTAGCCGCTTGGTAACCACTCTCTTTGTCTGATTTCGTGTAAAACGAAGACTTAAGATCAAAGTTCGTATCGGTGTTCACATCATGGATAAAGGTATCTCCACGAGCATCACTGATGTAGCCCTCTGAGCGATATAACACAGAATATTTGCTGTCTGGTTTGCTCACTTCTTTAAAGTAATTCGCCAATTTTAAACTGCCTGTCGCATGATCAAACCCCACATACATGAACGGCTGTCTATCAGCCCAAGCACGCACTGGTGTTGTGATGTTTTGCAGAATGAGTTTGGTGTCAGTAGAGCTCAACACGTGCTCAATAAACTTGCGGTGGCGCGTCGTGTCTAATGTAAAAATCAAGTAATCCGTTTTGTTCTCTATCGCTTCTTGCAATGAAATGCTTGTTTGCGTGAGATCGGCATTAACCCGGGTAAACACCTGATTTATTTGATAGTTAATTCTCAACTTATCGAGGCGTTTCTCAAAAGCTTGAATGTTACGAACCCAGTAGTCGGAGATCTGTTGACCCGGATACACCACTGAGATCGTAATAGGCTCATTCTGAGCTCGTCTCAATGGCACAGGGTGATTTTGCACAGCTTCAACCATTTTATCGGTCAGTGCTTTTTGCTCTGGAAACTTGGAAAGATAATCTTGGTATTCCCAGTACCCATTGAGGACATGAGTACCATGGGAGAGAGCGGACGCAGAAAATACGGCAAGTCCTAACAACATCAGTAAACGTTTCATATTTTTCTCGTTTTATATGAGCTACTTTGGCTCATTTTTTAACCTAGCATGACACCATCTCTTTGTATGGCTGAAAGATATTATGTAGGACAACGATGATAAATGATAGCGTCTAACACTAATTAGAACGACATTCTAAATGAGCAATATGTTAATTTAGAATGGAGATTAAGAACAACGAGTTCAATGATGATTTAAGCCCATTCACAGCAAGAGTAATTACCGTTAAAATTCATAGACTTATATTTATTTATTTATTATAGTCCATTACATTATTAAGATTTAATCAATAACAAACATTTTAGCTATGAATTATGAGACTTCGATATATTGAATTCTGTCTTGTTGCCACTCAATAATTAGTTTGAGTGATACCAATTTTTCTTTGCGAGATTTTGGTAGTTGTTTGATCGCGTATTCGGTTTTCAACGCCTCACTTTTTGATCCAACACCAAAACTCCAAACTAGCTTAAGTGGGCCTTTACCTTTTAAAGCTTTGGCACCTTTACCCGTTTGATGTTGTTCAAATCGACGTTCTAAATTATTCGTCACGCCACAATAAAGGGCATTGTGACGATTGCGGATTAAGTACACGACCCAATCCGCATTTTTATCAGACTCAGACATCTAAAGCAGTGATTCAACCAGAGCCTTAAGCTCTGCCACTTCTTCACGTAGGCTTGCGACTTCTGATTCAAGCTCTTCAAACTTTTCGCTTGTCGCAGAGGGTGCAACCGCACTTACCGATGCCGTCGCAAACGCTTCAACATCCACTTCACCACTCAATAAGTGCTGGTAGCGTGATTCACGTTTACCCGCTTCACGTGGTAGCTTCACGACTAAAGCACCCGCTTCTCTTACGGCTAATTTATCGAGTGTCGCTTCAAGCTCTTTCACATCACTAAAATTAGCAAGACGACCAGTACGAGTACGCAGTTCGCCAGGAGTTTGCGCCCCGCGAAGCAGCATACAGCAGATGATTGCGCGTTCTTGCTCTGTAAATTGCAAATCCCCAAACTCAGTATTACAGAAACGATGCTGATACTTATTAACACGGCTATTGAAGCTGCTCTCATCACTCACCATGCGGCGAGCTATCAAACCATCAACCGCATCTAAAACGTCCGACTCAGACAGAGAGAGAACGGGCTCACGGTTACTCTTTTGGTTACATGCAGTCGTTAAGCTGTTTAACGTTAACGGGTAATGATCCGGGGTAGTGACTTCTTTCTCGATCAAGCAACCGATAATTCTCGCTTCAATTGGGGAAAGTACTGTGTTCATCGTTTTTCCTTTTTATTATTTTGATAATTCCATCTCAACATTTAACAATGCAGCCAGTAATGGCTAATGCTCAGACAAAATAGGTACTCGTTTCTTTCTGCCTTGTTCATCAATCATTATGATCTTAGAACGATTTAGCTCTATTTCCACGACTTCCAAATAAGTACGTTCTTGTACATACGCATCACGAAGCTTGTTTTGCTCTGCCGAAGGTTCAGTGACATCGTCGCCCAAATCTTCTGTTTCCAGTTGTTGTTGATTCATTTCACATTTCGTATCAATGCCGTGTCTATACTGGATACTAACTTGAACAGTTAGATAAAAACAATCGCACTTTAGCGAGAGTGCCGAATAATTATACAACCTTACTTTTGCTTTGATCTAAAGACTGTTACAACACTAACTGATGTGCTTTAATCAGAACCAGACAACGTATTTGACGATTAGGAAAAGGAATCTATGAGCAGCGTATTTGAAATTGTTAACCAAGCACGACGTAAGAACAAACTTAAGCGTGAACTTTTAGACAACGAAAAGAAAGTTCGCGACAACCGCAAGCGTGTCGACCTTCTTGATAACCTACTTGATTACATCAAGCCAGAGATGACTCACGACGAGATCTTAGGCATTATCAAAAACATGAAAGCTGACTACGAAGACCGCGTTGATGATCACATCATCAAGAGTGCAGAGATCTCTAAAGCTCGTCGCGACATCAGCCGCCGCATTCGTGAACTAACAGAAGAAGACAAGCAAACTCAAGGTAAGAAGTAATCTAACCTAGCGAATTTACTTGCAACAATGTTAGTAACCCACTCTTAGTAGTGGGTTTTTTTATGCCCAAATTCTAACGTCTATACTTAAGCGAACGTAAAACTGAGCAACTGTAAAACTAACTAACTAACTAGGTGAACGTAAGCAACGGAGTGACCTATGTACGCAAGTATTCTGATTACCTTAGCGATATCAACAACTCAACCCTATCCTGAAGAATTTGAAAGACTGTATACCGAAGAAACTGAAATCACCTACGACGACCTCGTGGTGGATGTTCATGGCTACAAGGTTCCTACTCGTTCGGCATTTCGAGGCTGGATGCTGCTGAATCACGCAGAAGACAAAGTAAGAGAGATTGGGCAACAGCTCAAAGAAGCGGGCATTACGCAAAGCATGCCTTTGCACCTAGTGCTACTTCAAGGGACAGACTGGGCAATGAGCAATACGACCCTGTTCACCCTTCCCAATAAGAAACATGTGCCAAACATGATCAATACCCTTAAGTACATACAACAATATATTGAGCCTGAAATTGGCGTTGTTATCCCTGTGTCCGGAGAGCGAACCAATATCTACAATCAACAAGCTGGCGGCGCACTGCGAAGTAAACACTTGGAATTCTGCGCCTTAGACTTAGTTCCTGCGAATGATATTACTCGCGAAGATCTACACGTGAAACTTAAAAAGGTTCATGCTGAATTTGGGCAAAAAAATAACGTTGGGCTGGGGTTGTATTCTGGTGTTCGATTCCACATCGATACTTGCGGATTCAGACAGTGGTAATAACCCGACGGAGTCATAAAGACACGACAGCCATTGAAGTCATTATGACTCATATAATTAACAGGACACTTTAACCAATTGATTTAATGATTAAAATAAAACTGGAACGCTAATTGCTATTGATAACGAGTATCATAATTATTAATAGCAATTAGGAATTCAATATGAAGACGATGACTCAACGCTTTCAAACGCTACTTTCTGTTTCAAACTTCAGTCTAGCAACCACCGCCTTGCTTATGCTACTCAGTATTATTGTTGCTTATCCGATGGCCGATCACTTCTCACTGCCAATTCAAATTGTCGCACACATCAGCACGATCTTAGTGGCTGCATTACTAAAGATTAGTTATGTCGGTCGCTGCCTTGCGCAATACAACCTTGGGTTAGAAGTTCGCTAAATCGCACAGTGCTAACCTTGATAATGAGCCAGTTAGACAATATCAAGGCTACTGAACAGGTCATACAGTTGGTGGGATTTATAAGGTTTCGGCAAATAGGCATTCATGCCTGCTTCAAAGCAATCTTTGATGTCTTCTTCCAAAACACTGGCGGTTAAAGCAATGATAGGTAATGGTGCGGCTTGTTGGTCAGTCTCCCACTGTCGAATCGCACGGGTCGCCGTTATACCATCCATAACAGGCATCATGCAGTCCATTAAGATGGCATCAAACTGAGCGCCTTGAGTGATGACATCCACCGCTTCTTGGCCATTACTGGCAATCAAATATTCATAACCCGCTTGCTCAAGGAAGAAGCTCGCTATCTTCTGATTCATTAGGTTATCTTCAACAATCAGAATACGTCGATTCAGAGAGCGAACCTCTTCATCTTTTGCTTCCACCGTCGGCGCTTGTTCTTCACCAACATCAAGCGATTGTAAGCTGTTTAAGAATCGTCGACCCAAGAATGGCAATGTATGAGTTGAGTGAACCGTTTCTGTGATTAGATTGGTTTTAAAGAGATGATGCTGACACACGATAACGCGAGCCAAAGGGTATAACGCCTTCAGCGTCGCAAGATCTTTATCCATGGAGTGATGCAGCGTATGACAATAAAGTATGAAGTCACTTTCTTTCAGGTTTTCATCAAGATCCGAAATGGATGACACAACATTAGGTCGAACATTTAAGCGTTCACACTCTTTGACCAGTTGATCTAGGTAATTGAAAGAATTCGAGATAATAGTCGCACGGCTTAGGTTGTCGAAGGTTTGAACATGAGTTTCGACAGTGTCGACATACAAACAAAAAGTGAACGTTGAGCCCTCTCCTTTCACTGAACGCGCGGTAATGTACCCCCCCATCAAATCAACAAGCTGTCGACAAATCGCAAGGCCTAACCCTGTCCCACCGAATTGGCGAGTAATGCTGCCATCTTCTTGAGTGAAAGGTTCAAATATGGACTCTAGCTTCTCTGGCTCAATCCCAATTCCAGTATCAGACACACTGCATTCCAGCTTGCCTCTACCCAAAGACATAGGTCTGTATGCAATGTCCGTCGTAATCGTGCCCTTTGACGTAAATTTGATGGCATTAGACAGTAAATTGGTCAGTACTTGTCTCACACGGTACTCATCGAAAAACAGCTGCGGTGGGGTTTGGGAATCGATATTGATGTCGAGTTCGATATCTTTACTTATCGCTTTGGATAAAATCACACTTACTGAGTCGTAAACCGCCTCTCTCAGATCAGCATTGTGTGGCGACAGCATTAAGTTGCCCGACTCGATTTTGGAGAGGTCAAGAATGTCATTAAGCAGAACCAGTAATGAGTGAGAAGACGATTCGATGTCTCCTAACACTTCTTGTTGATTCGCGCTCAGTTGGCTTTGAGATAAGATCTCAGCCATCCCAATAATCCCGTTGAGTGGTGTACGTATCTCATGGGACATATTGGCTAAAAATGCGCTCTTGGCCTTGTTAGCCGAAATTGCATCTTCCTTTGCTTCTACTAACTCTTTGTTATGTTGATAGTTGCGCTCCATCACTCGATTCAAAGTTTCAGTGAACTCGGCAAGTTCATCGTTGCCTTGAATATGAATGACCTTGGGCTTGCCGTAGCTATCCGCGCATTCAGACACCCCTTTCAAAATAATCGATAGGTTTCGATTTAAGCGAAGAGATGTCGCAACACCGAGCCACAACAACACACCTGAAACGACAAGAATAAGCAATGTCATAACTAAGGTTTGCCTTTTTTGCAGCGCTATATTTTTGGTCAGATCAAACTGTAATTGCTTCGTGTAAGCACCCACTGCCTTTGAAATCGCTAGCTTCTTTCGTTCTAAACCTTCCACATGTTCATATATTTCAGGCGACGAGAAATCACCTTTGAGGATTCGAGCTGTAAAACGGTTTTGAAGATCATCTTTAGAAAACGTACTTAATAGCTTTCTAATTTCAGGCGAACGGCTTCCAGAACGGAAAAACGTATCTAATAACTGCTGCTGCCTTTCTAAAGCACCAACATAACTCAATAAATATTGATCTATCAGCTCTGGAGAACGATACAAGCGGTAGCTCAACCACGCTTCTCGCTGAGTCCAAAACACGTAGTGAGTAAGATTGATAAACATCGCGTCAGCTTGACTGATCTTTTCGTCCACGATGTTAATGCGATACTCAGATAGCTCCATTAACACGCCTTTTAGCAAGTCGAAGGCCTGCTCTGTCAGTTGCGTGTTGTTGTCCGTAATTTGTGATGCGTCATTGTTCATACTGGAGGTTACGCGAGCGAGTTTCGCTAACACACTCTTAAGCTCAACCAACTGTGGTTCAACAGTCCAATTGCTGTCGAACTGTCGAAGCTGTTTCTCGTACTGAGCGAGTCTAGCTAAATCAGCTTGCAGCTTTAAAAGCAGCAGCTCTTTCTCTGGAGAGTCATTAGACAGAACCAACCATCGATAAGCATCGCTTGAAACGGTATTAAAAGATTGAAGCGCTTCAACCTTAATACGAGTTGTTTCAAGGTGATTCATCTTCTTATCGTTCTTGAGCACTTCATTGACTGTAAAACCAAACATGATGAATACAGAAACCGTGGAAAGAAATATAAGACGCCATCTAATTGACATGTTTATCATTTTTATAACGACTCCCTTCCCGAAAGTAATTTTACCTAGCCCAAGTTAAGAATAGGACATTAACAGGACTTATTGATCAAATTGGATATGAACAAACGATACTCTGAGCCCAGAACGGTAAATTATGATCAACTTACCTCCATGTTTAGGCTTTAAAGGGGGGCTGTTACTTAAACAGATAGACTTAAAACAAATATGCTTTGAACACGCGAGCTCTAGACACAAGATGTTTAAACAGGAGGAGTATAGATGAGAGAGCTGTATACAAACGAGGTATGAACAAGTGAAATTTAACGAAGCAAGCTTTGTCCAGTTATTATCACTCGCATAATAAGCAAACGGCCACGCTTCTCGGCTCCACAAGGTTGGGAGTAATGACTCTATAAACCAACAAACACCGAAGTTAAGTGAAATTTGTGAGATCCAAACGTTTGCGTCATGCACTTTTCGCACTCGAATTCGGCGTATTCAAAGGTCGAACAAGAAAACGCATTAATCACCTTATTTATCGTTTACTGTTTGCGTGTAACTTGAGCTAACGATCACATCTTTAATGATCACTATGACTTCTATTACATATAATATTTTGATTTGAGTATTTTTTGGCGAAAAATAAGTGCTACAGATTGTTAAAGTCAATAGTCTTTATCGACACTAAAAACTTGATTTATGGCTAATATAAAGCCAACTTACAGATAATTTGTCTGCATTTATTTTTCCTAGCAGAATAACCCGTCGTACCTTACAATCCTGCCACATAAAAATTACAAGTTGCACACAAGGCATATCAAGCACATTTAAGTGGCAATAAAGACCACAGCCTGATGCCTCAAATCCCCTATGCTGATTGGCTTCCCTACAACCGCCATGAATGCAGAAACTTAACGTGAAAGGTCCCGAGTAAAGATGAGTCCCGAAAAGCACCTCCTAGACTGGCAAACTAGTCAAACTATTGCTGAATCCATCGCTCCAACTTTAGGTCAGTTATACCGTCAAAAAGGCGTAGAAGTTATCCTCTTCGGCAAGACCCTGGTTAACGCGACAACTATCGACATCATCAAAGCTCACCGTATCGCAAAACGTTACACTGGTTCTCCTCTTACAGCAGAACAGACTCAACCAATCATTCAACACCTTCTCTCTATGGACTTGTCTCCATGTCGTATTGATGTTGGTCGCCTTGCCCATGCATTCTGGCAAGATCGCGAAGACACTCACGGGTTGGATGATTTTCTACAAACTGCACTTGTAGAATCGCTTCAAGGCGATGCAATGACAGAACCTCGTGACGTTGTATTGTACGGTTTTGGTCGTATTGGCCGACTGCTAACTCGTCTATTGATCGAGAAAAGTGGCCCAGGTTACCCACTTCGTTTACGTGCAATCGTTGTACGTGGTGGCAAAGACGGCGACCTAGAAAAACGTGCTAGCCTACTTCGTCGTGACTCTGTTCACGGCCAGTTCAACGGCAGTATCGTAGTTGACCAAGAACGTAAAGCAATCATCGTAAACGGCAACTTCATTCAAGTTATCTACGCAAACAAGCCAGAAGAAGTGGATTACACGACTTACGGTATTGAAAATGCACTTGTGGTTGATAACACAGGCGTATGGCGTGACGCTGAAGGCCTGAGCCAACACGTTGCATGTAACGGTGCGAAGAAAGTACTACTGACTGCGCCAGGCAAAGGCGACATCAAGAACGTAGTATTTGGTGTGAACGAGAATGTCATTCAACCAGAAGACACGATCATCTCTGCTGCAAGCTGCACGACAAACGCAATCACGCCAGTATTGAAAGCGGTTCACGATAAATTCGGTGTACTGTCTGGTCACATTGAAACGGTTCACTCATTTACAAATGACCAAAACCTAATCGATAACTTCCACTCAGGCGATCGTCGTGGTCGTGCTGCATCATTGAACATGGTTCTGACATCGACTGGTGCTGCTAAAGCGGTATCAAAAGCGATGCCAGAAATGGAAGGTAAGCTAACAGGTAATGCGATTCGCGTACCTACGCCAAATGTTTCAATGGCAGTAGCAAACCTAAACCTTGAGAAAGGCACAAACAAAGAAGAATTGAACGAGTACCTACGTGAAATGGCGCTGTCTTCTTCTCTGTCTGCACAAATTGATTACACAGATTCGACTGAGATTGTATCGACGGACTTGGTTGGCTCTCGCCACCCTGGTGTGGTTGACGGTGTTGCGACTATCGCACAAGACAACCGTGCTGTTCTGTATATTTGGTACGACAACGAGTTTGGCTACAGCTGTCAGGTTGTTCACTGTATGGAACAGATGATGGGTGTGCGCTACAAGACTTACCCTGAAGTATAAACTGCTTAGAGCCTGTAAAATGCTTAGATTCTATTACTTCCTTAGATTCTATAAACAGTTTTAGGTAACCAGCTCCACAACATAATAATTATATCTGCGAGGTCTGTAATGGGCTTTGCAACCCTTCTTGTTTTACTCCCCCGTATAAACAGGAAGGTTGCCACTTAGATCTGCTCTCTCTATCTGATCTAAGTGGCCTTTTTACATCTGGCAAGCTAACTTTTATCGCTATGACAAGAACTTTATCCTCGTCACTCTTGGAAAGCTTCACTTCACATCTGTTACAACTCAATCTCAACATCTGACTGAATCGAACTCGAACACGCGAGTACATAACCTTGTTCAATCTGTTCAGGCGTCAATGTTTCTTGGCTGCTTGATTCCACCGAACCTTTGGTTACTTTACACTTACACGAACCACAAATCCCACTACGACAAGCGATGATAATTGGAACACCAGCTTTCTCTAATGAATCAGCGAGTGGTGTGCCCGCCTCCGCTTCTACCTCTGCGCCAAATGCAGGAACAAACACCTTAACGGCACCATTTGAATCTGCAGACGCTTCTGCTTGTGATTCTTCTGAAGCTGTATTGCTATTGGCTAGTGAATTATTACTTTGAGTCGCGGGAGTAAAACTTTCTTGGTAGAAGTTATCCATGTTGAACTCAAGTTCTTTCAGGTAGTTCTCTATGTCTTGCATAAAGCTAACCGGCCCACACAAGTAAACGGTTCTGTCTAAGATATCTGGGCTGAGTGTTACCAACCAGTTCTTATCTAGACGACCTTGGGGAGCAGTTGTTCCTTCACTGTCTTTCAGAAGCAACTTAAGGTTAAAGTTAGCGTGTGTCTCATCGAGTTGGTTGAGCTCTTCAAAGTAGATAGTCTCACGTCGATTACGTGCCATGTGAACAAAATCGATTTCAACATCACTGCCTTGAGCCAACCAATACTTCGCCATCGCCATCACCGGAGTGATACCGCAACCCGCGCTCACTAGCGTTACTTTCTTTGTCGCCGTTGGCATGCAATCAATACAGTTAAACGCACCAGCAGGCTTCAATACAGAAACCTCATCACCTTCATCAAGTTCATCAACAATAAAGTTCGAAACCAAACCACCTTCCACACGCTTTACCGTCAGCTTCAGGCGGTTATCTTCAGGACAAGACGCTACAGAATAAGCACGGTAATCCGTTTTCGCCGGCATATCCAAACCCAGAGTAATAAATTGCCCCGGCTTAAAGTTGAAATGTAAGTCTTGTGGAACGCTGCCAAGCTCAAAGCTGACCGTATCTGGCGTCTCGTGCCATTTCTTTAAACACACTAAATTGATTGAATCGCTATCCGACCATGCATACATAGTTCGTGTACCTTGCTAATGACTAGATGATTAAATGACTAAAGATTTAAATCGAAAAAGCCCCGCCGTCGTCTGTTTTAGAAAAACGTCACAACAACGGGGCTTAGAGCTGGCTTAAATTAAGCCGCTAAGATTGTTTTAAGATCTTGCTCTGGCGTTGAGATAGAACGCATATCGAACTCGTCTTGCATAATCTTTAATAGGTTTTCTGTTAGGAAAGCTGGCGCTGTTGGGCCTGTGTAAATACCTTTCACACCAAGAGCGAACAGAGTAAGCAAGATAACGATCGCTTTTTGCTCGAACCAAGATAGAACCAGCGTTAACGGAAGTTCGTTGATACCACAATCAAACTCTTGAGACAGTGCGATAGCAAGTTGAATCGCAGAGTAAGCATCGTTACATTGGCCAACATCTAACAGACGTGGGATACCGTTAATGTCGCCGAATTGGTTTTTGTTGAAACGGAATTTACCACATGCAAGTGTCAGGATTACTGAATCTTCTGGCGCTTGAGCTGTAAAGTCTGTGTAGTAGCTACGTTCAGATTTGTCACCGTCACAACCACCGACTAGGAAGAAGTGTTTGATGTTGCCTTCTTTTACTTGCTCGATAACCGCCGGAGCCGCTTCCATCAGTGCGTTACGACCAAAACCGACAGTGATCATTTGCTCGATCTCATCGTGTTTGAAGCCTTCTTGCGCAAGAGCACAGTCGATTACTGCGCTGAAATCGTCGCCTTCAAGGTGATCAACACCCGGCCAGCCTACGATGCTACGCGTAAATAGACGGTCTGCGTAAGAACCTACATCAGGGTTAAGCAGGCAGTTAGATGTCATTACGATGGCACCAGGGAAGTTAGCGAATTCTTTTTGCTGGTTCTGCCAAGCGCTGCCGTAGTTACCCGCAAGGTGTGGGTACTTGTTCAGTTCAGGGTAACCGTGTGCAGGTAGCATCTCACCGTTAGTGTAAACATTGATGCCCTTGCCTTCCGTTTGTTGAAGGATTTTTTCTAGATCATGTAAGTCGTGACCAGAAACAAGAATACAGTGGCCTTTCTTAGTCTTCACGTTCACGGTTGTTGGTTGAGGGTGACCAAATGTATCTGTCTCACCTTTATCCAGCATTTCCATGACTTTGTAGTTCATCAAGCCGATCTGCATAGACGTATCTAGCAGTTGTTTTAGGTCAGATGGGTCAGTACCTAAGAAAGCCATGATTTCGTGGTATTCAGCAAAAATAGCATTGTCAGTTTGACCAAGAACACGCGCGTGCTCCATGTAGGCTGCCGCACCTTTTAGACCGTATAGGCAAAGAAGGCGAAGACCAATCACATCTTCATGTTGAGAGTCGTGACCACGGTTTACCGCAGCTTGAGGGGCAAGCGCCAATAGCTCTGAAGAATCGGTTGGAAGATCGAATTGCGCAGCAGCCGAAAGTGCTGGGATTTCAAAACCGATCAACGTAGCAGCCGCACGTACCTGTTGCTCTAAACGCTGCTTAAACTCGTGAGATTGTTGTGCGAACTCGATAATACGAGCAGGGTCGAAGTTAACGTTAGTCAGTGTTGCGAAGAACGCTTTTGGTGCCCATTCGTCAATTTCAGTATCAATAACATCGCAAGCGCGGCCTAAATTGGCCCAGAAAGAAACACCTTGAAGAGAATGCACCAACACGTCTTGAAGGTCGGATACTTCCGATGTTTTACCACACATACCTTGTGCGAAAGAACAGCCTTTTACGGTTGGGGTTTGAATTGTTTGTTCACATTGAATACAGAACATAAGGGCTCCAGTAATATTTTAGTTAACTGTAAGTACTTTGCTTACAGTGACTTATTCCAAACCCTATAGAGCATCAACCGTGCCAACTTTTAACTCATTGATTTTATTGATCTTGCCTTTATTCCCTTATTTTAGTGCGTGATTATGACTACATATAAACTCTCAATCCACACACACCTGTGTCATAGTGACTCTCTAGAATTATTTGGTGGTGTTCATGTTTCGTTCAGAATAGAAGCGATATAGTAACAACATAGAAAAAGAGGAATGAATATGAAAAATATATTAGTTACGATTGTTGCGTTGTTTACTGGCCTATTGGCGTTATTCACAAGCTTGATCCTTGCTATTCCTTTAGCTATTGCAGCTTTAATCACTGGCAAACGCATTCAGAATCAAATGAAGAAACAAGGTTTCGCAGCTCATATGAACACTCGTCAGTCATCAACCAATGATGCCGGTGTTATTGAAGGTGAATACGAAGACCTTTCAAGCAAAAAGTAATCTAAACTTAAGTTTCAAACACAGTGAAAGCACAACAGAGACAACATTAAAAAATGCATAGAAATACCATTCTAACGCTGCTCGCCTTAACGACTTTAAGTCTCGTTGGTTGTTCCAACGAGACAACTATACCCGCTTACGAAACATCTCCAGACTTGCCTAGCTATCAGCAAGACAACTTTGATGCCTACGTCAATGACACCCAAGATTGGCTGCTGAAAAACCGCGTGTTCATGACAAAAGACAAGCAGCTTGAGATTCAACTGAACTCCCCGACTGAATACAAACCAGCCTCACCAAACGGCAAGGCAGTGTTATTGGTCCATGGATTAGGTGATTCACCCTATTCGTTTAAAGACATCGCTACCCATTTGGCTGAGCAAGGTTACTTAGTGAGAACGGTATTGCTTCCGGGTCACGGTAGTCGTGTGGGTGACCTAATGCAACCGAGCTTAGATGATTGGCAAGGTGTGGTCGCTCACCATACCAAGTTGCTTGAGCAAGAGTATGATTCTGTGTGGCTTGGCGGCTATTCAACAGGCGCAAATCTCGTCACTTCGCAAGCGATGAACGATCCAAAGATCTCCGGATTACTGCTGTTCTCTCCTGCGTTTCAACCAAGCTCGTCTGCCGTTCAATACGCGGGGCTCGCAAGCTACTTTTTCACTTGGGCTGATCAAGATCCTGAAGACAACGTGTTGCGTTACAACTCATTGCCAATGAACGGTGCCTCGGTTTACTACGAGACATCAGAAGTCGTTCGTGATGACTTACAAGATAAGCACTTCGATAAACCGGTGTTTATTATGATGAGTGAAGGCGACAGCGTGATTGACACCAGTTTCGTTCAACAAGCGTTTACTGAATCGATGCCCAACCCAAACAATGTGTTGATCTGGCAAGGTGAGACGACACTCGATGATCCGCGAGCGGTTCAGTACAGCATGAAACTCCCGGAACAACGCATCTCGAACGGTTCTCACATGGGTTTACTGTTCTCGCCAAGCAATCCGTATTACGGAATCAATGGTAGCGAGAAGATCTGCTCCAATGGTCAAGAGGAAGGTTTTGAAGAACAGTGCAACGCGACAAGTGAAGTTTGGTACTCAGCATGGGGATATCGTGAAGATGGAAAAAACCATGCACGTTTGACCTATAACCCTTACTTTGCTGACTCAATGAAAGAATTAGACTCGGTTCTAAACTCAGCAGGCTAACTTCTTTTAGCTGTTAACTGTTAGCGTTTAGCGTTTAGCGTTTAGCGTTTAGCGTTTAGATAAGTAGAAACAAAAACGGCTCACAAGATAATCTCTTGTGAGCCGTTTTAGATCTTAAGGTCTAGTGATGACTAAATCATCCACACCACACGCACAGCAAGCAGAATCAACACCACACCTGACAATCGGTCAATCAACTGCGCTTTCGAACGAATACGTTCAACAATCAAAGGGCTAGACAGCACCAAGGTTATAAATGTGTACCATAAACCGTCTACAAGTAGCGGTGTTGAGACGATAATCACTTGATTGGTCAGTTCATTACCTAACGCAACAAATTGGCTAAACAGAGCGATGAAGAACAGCGCGATTTTTGGGCTCAAGATAGAGATCAAGAAAGCCTCGCGAGCAGACTGCATGTAACTCATCTGCTCACCCGCTTCCAATTTCGCGGCAACACCACCTTTCGAACGCAACGCATTCACGCCGAGATAAAGCAGATACGCTGCACCCGCTAAACTAATGGCTTTGAACAACATGGGTGATTGCTCAAGTACAACGGCTAAACCAACAATGGTTGCGAACGCATAAATACCGATGCCTACGGCGTGAGACCAAGCCGCGATAAGCCCGTTCATGCGGCCACCAGCCAGACTGTGTTTTGCAATCATCGCCAAGCTTGGGCCCGGAGACATTGCACCCAACAAGCAAATCGCTAATAGAGAAAACCAAATTGTTACTGTCATCATTCCATTCCTAGTAAAACAAAGCGCCCAGCGGAACGCTCTTTGCTTAATACTCAATACTTAGCACTTACAATAATTCGCAGGAGGTATTATTTGAAATCAAAGATTATCATTACACCTATGACTTCAAGTCATACTGATATTGTAACTCGACTTCTGCATCGCTTGGAATGCCTTTTCTCGCGCCCATTTGTGGGCAGAGTCGTTGTCATACTTGGGGTGCCACATTAACCAATAGGTGTGCATTTCCGTATCAAATGGCAAAGAAAAATAGGCAGTATCGAGGTGCCGACCTAGGTTATAGGCGATATGTTCAGGCACTATCATCAGATAGTCGTCTTGCATTAATACGGTTCCAGCGGATGAAAAGAACGGAACCTGCAGAGCCACTCTTCGTTTAAGCCCTTTTTTCTTCAATGCTATGTCCGCGTAGCTGTCTTTATCTCCGCCACCTGTCACTTTGATGTGAGAGTAGCTGACGATATCTTCTGCACTCAAAGCCGATTGGTGGGCTAATGGGTGCGACTTGCGCATCAAACACACCGATTTATCTTCACCAAGCTTAATGCTTGAGACATGTTCAGGCTTTGTGGGAAACATACTGGAAGCCAAATGAATACCCGACTCGTTCAGAGCTTCAAGGTAATTTGGCTGCCACAAGCGGAAAGCCAAATTAATGTTCGGGGCTTCGGCGGACACCTCTGCAACAATAACAGGAAGAATATACTGAGCCACATAGTCACTCGAAGACAATACCAGTTCACCCTGCCAGTCTTGCGGTTCAAAGGGTTTATCGTCTAAAAGGTGATCGAACTCTCCAAGCAAGTCATCGAGTTTGCCTTTGAGCAACAAAGCACGGTTAGTCGGAACCAGTTTGTTGCCATCACGAACCAGTAAAGGATCGCCACATAGATCTCTAAGCTGAGCCAGTTGACGGCTCACCGCCGACTGCGTGATGTGCAAACGCTGAGCTGTTCGACTGACATGACACTCTTCGAGAAGCACATGCAGAGAGCGCAGTAGGTTTAAGTTGATATTGCCTAACATGAATGCACCGTCGCATTCTGTTTGTTAAAAAATTCCGTCAAGACAGTATGAGTCATGAGGTGTCGAAGCTCTGGATAGCTTTGCAGCTGGTCGCGGATTTGGTTCAAACGATCCATGCTTTCAACTTCAACATAAAGCATCATATCGGTCTCACCGCTAATAGAGTGGCACCATTGCACCTCATCAATACTCTGGATTCGTGTCGCGTAAGACTCACAACTATGGTCGCTGCTCGACATGTCGAACTTCAACAAGATGTAGGCGCACACATTCTTCGTTTGGTTGGGCTCTGCCACTTGAGCACAATAACCCGTAATCACTTTGTCGCTTTCCAGTTTCTTGATTCTGGCATTCACCGCCGAACGCGAGAGACTGACATCTCGGGCGATATCGCTCACTGAGCATCGTGCATTGGTTTTGAGAATATCCAAAATTTGGCGTTCAAATTTATCCATGCTTCTGATTCTTTCCATTTATTGTTCTATTTATAACGCCTAATTTGACACAACTTTCCTACTTATAACAGCCATTATGACAGCCGACACTTTCACGCTTAATCAAGTTAAAACCGTTAAATTGACGGTGTCTTAAGACGTTTCGCTAGCTGTATTATTGATGTCGACAATGTATGCTCTCATTCATAGCATCACCCAAACATCAGAAAACAGGCACAAGAAGGCCGATATGATAAGCCAATAGCTAGGAGAGCGAATGACACAACTCAAACAAGAAATCACGCTTATTTCAGGAATCGGACAACTCTCGACTACCTTGCTAGGCACTGGATTATTTATGATCCCTGCGATCGCAGCAGGCATTGCAGGACAGTTGTCACTACTCGCGTGGTTAATCCTGTTTATCGCTATTTGCCCGATTGCACTAACCTTTGCCGCACTAGGAAAACGCTACCCCAATGCAGGTGGCACGGCCTATTTTGTGCGTCAGGCATTCAGTGAGCGATTAGAAACCAGCGTAGCTTGGTTGTTTGTGAGTGTTATTCCTGTCGGTATTCCGGCTGCCATTGCATTGGCTGGAGGTTTTGCACAACAACTATTGCCAGCGCCACTCGACACGCCACTTGGCGCTCAGTCCTTTACCGTCGCTCTGCTTATTGCTGTCAATTTGATGGGCAGTAAGTCTTCTGGCCGCTTACAAACGGTGATTGCCTTGTCGATTTTCGCCTTGGTTAGCGCCTTTGTTTGGAAAGCCGACATCACAGCAGCTGACATCGCAGTTCCGACCATGACGTCCGATTCGATGTGGTCGATTGGCGCAGCCTTAGCGGTGATGTTTTGGTGCTTTGTCGGAATAGAAGCCTTTGCTCACATGGGAGAAGAATTTAAAAATCCACAGCGTGACTTTCCCATCGCAATCATTGCAGGGTGTTTCGTTGCGGGCATAGTGTACTGGGCTTGCTCGGTGGTTATTATCAAGCTAGGCGCTTATGGTTCACCTGAATTTGATGCTGCATCCATCCCGTGGGTAACAGAACAACTGTTTGGTAATGGCTTCAAAACCGTCATCAGTGTGCTGGGTTTCTTTGCTTGTTTTGCTAGCCTAAACCTTTACACACAAAGCTTGTCTCGTATGATTTGGGCTCAGGCTCGCCAACACAGTCCTGAAAGTAGAATGGCTCAACTCAATAGCCGTGGTGTGCCACTTTACCCAACCTTAGCAATTGGCTTTGTCGCGCTTATCTCTTGTGTGATTGGTGAGTTGTCTAATCTCGATCTCGAATTCTTTCTTAAACTCGCCAACGGTATTTTCGTTCTGGTTTATCTGCTTGCAATGTTAGCGGCTTGCCGATTACTGACTGGCGCATCTAGATACACCGCCATACTCTCACTGGTCATCTGTACCTTGGTGTTTATCTGTTTAAGCTGGTCGATGCTCTATGCCGTCACTATTTTTGTGACATTGTCACTCCCTTGGCGTAAGTGGCTAGGTAAAGGTAAAACTGTTTCTATCGACAAGTTGTAGCTTGTCGATAAATTATAAATAGCATCACCGCCGTTACTGATAAAAAAGCCGAGCGATCTGTTTGATCTTCGGCTTTATCTCAGCCAAACGAATATTTCCAAACCCCAACACCGCCCCATTCCAATCACGAGCATCACTTGATCCATATTCATAAAAGTCAAAAGGACGAATGATGATATTTTCAAGCTCTGCTCTACGACTCCACTCATGTTCAGATATGCCTTGATACCACTTCACGGTCACATGTAGCCCTGCCGCTTGGCTAATCACTTCAAGATCGCCATGAAACTCACTTTTAATCGCTTCTATCATCGCTTCATGCTTGAGTTTGTATGAACGACGCATCTTTCTAATATGACGCAATAAATCGCCTTCGCGAACAAAATCCGCCAAAGCTTCTTGTGTATGAGACGCCGTGTCTCCGGTGAGCGCGTCTTTAATCTCAAGACACTTCGCCACCAGACGTTCTGGCACTACTAAATAACCTAATCGGAGGCCATTGAACATCACCTTACTCAGAGAGCCGACATAGATGATGCGATCATCGAACCCTAACTTACCCGCCAAGCCTTGCATGCTTGTATAGGGACGATGAGCAAACTGGAACTCACTGTCGTAGTCATCTTCAATGATCCATGACTGATGTTTATTAGCCCAATCAATCAGTTTAAGGCGTTGATCAGTATTGAGGGTCGTGCCCATTGGGTATTGGTTACTCGGCGTGACATACAATGCCTTGGCGTTACTGGAGAGCACTTTTTCAATATCTAACCCAACCTTTTCACGCACACTCACACCGTCTAGCTCTAGTCTCAATAGATCGATAATTTTATGCACTTGTCGATAGCCCGGCTCTTCCACAAGGATTTTGTCGCCCATCGCTAACGTCGCCATTAATCCGATTGAGATGGCTTGCTGCGCACCAGCGGTGATGATGATTCTATCAGCACTACAATTAACCGAGCGACTACTCGCAAGATACCCGCTCAACGCTTCTCTCAAGGCCAAGCTTCCCTGAACCTCTTGATTGCCCGCAATGCTCTGACGTGTAGAGTGACGTTGCAGCAGCCTCTGCCATTTCGCAAAAGGGAATGCATCTAAGTCAGGAACTCCAGGGGCAAAGCTGCGGTTAATGTCGTTAGGTGTCTCTATGTTTGCACTCGACTTACTTATTACGCGCTTAACCTGTATACCCTGAACACTGTTTGACTGAGACAAACTTAGGAAGTGCTCGGGCTGTTCAACCGACACATAAAACCCTGAACCTTGCTTACTCTCGATATAACCTTCGGTAACCAGTTGTTCGTACGCGTAGATCACCGTGTTTCGACTCACCGATAACTCAACGGCCAACTTACGTGTTGAAGGTAACTTACTGCCCTTACTCCATAAATCGTGAACGATCTTTTCTCTGATCGCGTGAAACAAGGCGGTTTGGCGCGTGTCGTGTTGTTCGTCTAACTGTAGATCACCGACATCAATAGGCTGCATAACTGGATCCAAATAGTGTTTAAAAGTGGCTCTATTTAATAGACCAGTTAATCGCTACATTAATCAAAAGGCAATGATTAAGGAGCGATTATGTTATCTAACACGAAAAGAACCACGATTAAAAAAGGGGCTCACAAAGCCGTATTTGAACAAGAGAAACTGCACCAAATTATTGATGAGAGCTTAATCGCACACATTGCATTGCAGGGTGAACAAGGGCCAATGGTTATCCCGATGCTCGCGTGGCGAGTCGATGATATGGTCTACATTCATGGGGCTAAAAACAGTCGCTTACTAAAAGGGTTAAAAAAGGGAGAGCCCACCTGTTTAACGTTCACTTTGTTCGATGGTTGGGTATTGGCTCGTTCGGCATTTCATCACAGCGCGCATTATCGTTCTGCTGTGGTATTGGGATCATTTTCAGTCATCGATGACAACCAAGAAAAGGATCGCTTGTTAAATATCTTTATTGAGCAAATCGCGCCGGGCAGAACCGATGAAGTCAGGCTCAGTAATGAAAAAGAACTCACCGCAACCGAGTTGTTAGCGATCCCTTTAACGGAAGCCTCCGTGAAGATTGGTAAACATGGGGTGAATGATGATAAAGCTGATATGGATATCCCAGTTTGGGCTGGCGTATTGCCTTATCGAACGGTCGTAGGGCCATTAGAAACGGTTCCAGAGCAAGAAGGCATCATTGAAACACCAGATTACCAACAAGCCTATGGTGAGCGCTGGTATCAGAATTGATACACAAAGATGGTCAACTTAATAAAATTGTATACAATCTGAATTACAAAAATTTAACATGACATAATAATGTAATCAGACGATGAGAACGAATAAGGATATTCAACCATTTCAAGGCTTGCTCAATGGCATTGGGCAAGTCTATTTCACACCGTCTGTTATGACGTCGCTTCTGCTATTACTTGCCATTTCTATTGAGTCACTTGCACTGGCTTTTCTTACTTTGCTTGGCGCCAGTTGCAGCTATGCATTAGCCTTCTATGGCTATATGTACACCAACACCAACACCAACACCAACACCAACACCAACACCAACACCAACACCAACACCAACACCAACACCAACAAGGCAGCTTACGATATTGATAGTGGTATGTATGCGTTAAATGGGGCTTTAATTGGTTTATTTATCGGTAACTTTTTTGGTGTCACACCGTTATTGGTTCTAGTGACTGTGTTAGGCGCATTACTCACAGTCTCCATTGCCCACGTCGTATTCATTTTTGAGAAATATCGCGGTTACACTAGCGCCTTTATCCTCACCTCTTGGCTGATTTATGCTATCCAATCAACCTTGGATCTATCGGCATTTTCTCTATCCAGCTCCGCATTGATACCACTCATCAGTATTGAGGCTAACTCATGGTTCAACCTGCCGACAGTGGTTATCCCGTTGTTAAAGGGAATAAGCCAAGTCAGTTTCATCGAAAATGCATTGTCGGGGCTCGTTATCTTGGTTGCCATCGCACTTAACAACCTAAAGCATGCCATTTGGGTTGTGCTAGCAGTAATAATTAGCACCATTTTTAGTAAGATGATCGGTGCTTCTGGCGCGCTAATTGAGCAGGGTCTTTACGGGTACAACGCCATCCTTGCTACTTTAGCTCTTGTGCTCTATCCGCGAATCCCTTGGCCGTTAATCCTATTAGGCATTCTTTTGAGCTGCCTTGTTACACTTGGTTTTCATGAACTGTCACTACTGCCACTCACCGCCCCTTTTATTTTAAGTGTTTGGGCTGTGGTTTACTTGTCCAGCCTGATCCATAAACGAACCATAAGTTAGCTCTGCATAGTTACAGGCCGGTTTTTAGGCGCTCAACATATTGCTTGGGTGTCAAACCTCGATGTTTCTTAAACATCCGATTAAAGCTCGCGACGTTGGTATAACCTAACCTCGTCGCCACTTCTTCCACTGGCACTGAATACAACAATAGCTCCACCGCCACGTTACTTAACGCGTATCCCATGATGGTAGAAAAGTTAACACCCAATTTGTGTAATCGTCGTTGGAACTGCTGTTCAGAGAGCCCGAGTAGACTGGAAACTTTATGCAGCGTTGGCAGGCCGAAATGGCGACTATAATTGATCATCTCATAAGTCACTTTATGCTCATCCTCGGCGTCGGGCATGTTGAGATAATTGTCTAAGTCATGGAAGTTCATCGCCAAACTCATCTTGCCGACAGACGGTGATTGGTTGATCGACAACCTCAAGTGACTCGGTATCCAAATCTCAGTCCGTGGTTGGCCCCACTGAATATTGCACCCAAAGTACTCCTGATAAAGTTGCGTATTTTCGCGATAACCAGCGATAGATACTGCTGCAGGGGTAAAATCATCTCCCAAGTATCGTCTCAATATCTTCATCATAAAGATGGCGACTCGAATCGAGTCATGAACTTTACCAGTCTCAGAGTACGCCGGGTTGTCGTAACACCACTTGATGAGTTTACCGACTTGAGCGCCATAGAGAAAAGCACCAGACTGCAAACAGTGCAGGCCAATGTTAACTCGACGAATAGAAGAAGCCAGATCGTGTCCAGAGAAAAACCAGTTCGAGAGAGGACCTAGCCTTTCAATATCCACCCTATCAGCAAGCTTCAAGATAATATCAGAATCGCCTGTTTGCTGTTCAAGCAAGCCATACCATTTGTCCACTTCGCCAACGGGAATAAGGCTCATCGGGTTGTTAAATACCGACTTGGGGATACCTAATTGCTCTACATTCACGAACTTATTAGTCGTTGCGTGTTGGTAAATACCCAGAATTCCCAATGCTCTTAAGAAGTTACAATTGTTCATTAGCTACCATACTTAGAAGTCATTATTACAGATCAAATCATATTGACATTATTATTAAAGTAATTGGTAAATTTTCAACCTCTAAATCTGATATCAATCACACTCTGTGCTCAATTTAACCTAGGGTTTATCAATGAGTTTAGTGAGTGTCCCATTTGTCGGCACCGGCGCCGATACCGCTCTACACGTTGTAGCAGGCGTTGTATTAATCGGAACTATCGCTGCTGCATGTTACGGGTTCTGGCGTGTGCATGAATTACCAATCAATAAAGCTCACAGCAAAGAGCACCAACAACTCGGTTTGATCACCGCATTAACTTGGATTGGTTTTATCTGGCACTGGGTATGGGTACTCGCCGTCATCTTGGCCTTTGTTGATATGGAAAAAGCCATCATCAATCTGAGAGACACCTGGAAAGCGCCGCCAAAGTCTGATGTACCGCCGGAACAAAATGATAAAAATGAGGAGAACCCAGTATGTTAGAAGGTTTAGCTATTTGGGCACTGTTCATTTATTTACTGAGACTGGTCGGTATGCCTTGGAATAAAGGCACCAAAGCGTTTGCTTACTTAGGTGGTACATCTTGGTTGATGTTCGTATGGGTTGGGTTAATCAACTTTACTCCGATGGACCTATCTGGAGGATCGGTTGTTCAGTCTCCACATATTCAATTACGCCCGGACTCAACTGCGGTCACAGGAAAAACCACAAAGGTTCACATCAGCCCAAACCAAGATGTGGTTGAAGGGCAACTTCTTTACGAAATTGATGACACTAAATATGTGATTGCGAGAGACAAAGCAGGCGTTCAACTTGAGTCAACAAAAGTCGCTTTAGATACCGCTCGCCAAGAAGTCAGCATTGCTAAAATTAGCTATCAGTCGGCGCTAGAAGACATCAAAACATCTATTGCACAGATAGAGTCAGCAAAGACAGATCTAGTGTTGCAATCTAAGACCCTTGACCGTTACCAGAAACAAAACAGTGTTGTAGAACATACGATTACAGAAACTGACATCGACCAACAAACAGCAAAGGTAGACTTAGCGACGTATAACGTTACGACATTGGAATCTCAGCTTAGCAAGAAAGAAGTCGATGCCGAGAATGCGAAATTAAACATCCACAAGGCTGAAACCAATGTAAGCAAGAAGCAGACTGAGGTCGATTCAGCAAAAGCAACATTGGCACAAGCACAATGGGACTTGAACAGTACCAAAGTCACGGCACCGACTGACGGCTTTGTAACGAACTTTATCCTTCGTGAGGGTCAACGCGTTTCAATGATGCCTCGTATCCAGATGTATACCGAAGAGAAGTACGTATTGATGCGAGTCAATCACCAAGCGATTCGCAATGTTAAGGTGGGTCAACCAGCAGAATTTTCGACCGCGGTATACCCGGGAAAAATATTCTCTGCAACCGTAGAGGGCATTGTTGAAGCGACGGGTGAGGCACAAGCTAGCTTATTAGGTATTGATGAACAGGTTCGCGTTACCACAGGCAGAAACCTCCAAAACAAACACCACTTTGTCCGCTTAAAAATTGACGAAACGGAAGGTTACGATATTCCTGTCGGCTCCGTTGGACTAGCTTGGGTAAGCGGTGAGAAGCCAATTGGCTTTATGGGCTTCCTAGACGTAATACGCGGGATTATCATTCGAATGAAATCTCAGTTGTACTTCTTTTACTCAATCTAACTTAAGTAACAAGTAAATCAATACAAAGCCAGTATGCCCTTAAAGCATGCTGGCTTTTTTTTGGGGAAGAACAAAGACGAGTTAGTACTAGCTGTCGGCATAAAATACAAAATAGTTCCTATTACACAGCTTAGACAACCCATCCACACTTGCATAATGCATTTTTGTTTTGCGAATTTATAATTTTAAAACGCGAAAAATTAGCTTAAATACGCACCAAATTGCTATAAAACACCCATTTTACATCGTTTTAAAAGTTGGCACACTAACTGCAATGTATACATTGACCCTTCTTAAGCCGAGGGTCACCTAGCCAACTGACGTTGTTAGTGAACCTTTGTTGTTCACGATATATATAGGCCAATTGCGAATATTGCGATTGGCCATTTTTTTGCCTGTCATTTAAGAAACATCGCCCGCCCAATATACAGACACCCATTCATAAATATGATAATCAACATTCATAGCCAACTATGAACAACAGATACCTGATGCGTTATAGAAAACGTTTTCTATTTATTTTAATTAAAAAAAAACAAAACATAACCTTATGTTTTATATTGCTTTTAGTTCAATAACTGATTCCATACCGCTTTTATTGACAAAATTAGCATTGACTACGTGATTTATATCACCATAATGCGCACGTTTGCCTGCAATACGGCGACCGTTAAATTTAATTTTGATCATTTGCGGAGGTAAAAAATGGCTGCTGATAATAACTACAGTCTTGGGCCGGTTCCTACATCGGCTAGGAAAGGAGTCGCTTCACTCACCATGGTAATGCTTGGACTCACTTTCTTCTCTGCAAGTATGTGGACAGGTGGTTCACTCGGGACAGGTCTTTCATTCAACGATTTCTTCCTCGCCGTACTCATCGGTAACCTAATCCTCGGTATTTACACTTCTTTTCTTGGCTACATCGGCTCATCTACTGGCCTCTCTACTCACCTCCTTGCTCGTTTCTCTTTCGGTACTAAAGGCTCATGGCTTCCTTCTGCTTTACTTGGTGGTACACAAGTCGGTTGGTTTGGTGTGGGCGTGGCAATGTTTGCCATTCCGGTGCAGAAAGCCACGGGCATTGATACCAACACCTTGATTGTTATATCAGGCTTGTTGATGACGGGTACGGTGTACTTCGGTATTAAAGCACTCATGGTGCTTTCAGCGATTGCGGTTCCTGCCATTGCAATTCTGGGTGGTTACTCAGTACTGACTGCGGTAGACAGTGTTGGCGGGCTAGAACAGCTACAACTGATTGAGCCGGAGACACCAATGGACTTCTCAATGGCGTTAGCAATGGTTGTCGGTTCATTCGTGAGTGCAGGTACTTTAACTGCCGATTTCGTTCGCTTTGGTAAAAAGCCAGCAAGCGCAGTGTTAATTACCATGGTCGCATTCTTCATCGGTAACTCACTGATGTTTATCTTTGGCGCGGCAGGTGCAGCAGCGACGGGTCTCTCTGACATTTCAGATGTGATGATTGCGCAAGGACTACTTCTTCCAGCCATCATCGTTCTAGGCTTGAACATCTGGACAACCAATGAAAACGCACTTTATGCGTCAGGTCTTGGTTTATCTAACATCACAGGTCGCTCAAGTACTACAATGTCTATCATTAACGGTATCGTAGGTACGATTTTCGCGCTTTGGTTGTACAACAACTTCGTCGGCTGGTTAACCTTCCTTTCGCTGGCAATTCCACCCATTGGTGGCGTAATCATCGCCGACTTCTTTGCGAACCGTAAACGTTACAAAGATTTTGCAAAAGCAGAGTTCCAAACCGTTAACTGGGCTGGCATTATCGCGGTAGCAACAGGCGTAGCCGCCGGTCACTTCCTTCCTGGCATCGTTCCTTTGAATGCCGTGTTTGGTGGTGCAATCAGTTACCTCGTACTTAACCCTCTATTGAATAAAAACGCTCTGAAATCTCAGGCCGCTTAAGGACACACTATGACAACCTTATTAATCAAGAACGCGAAGCTTCAAGACCAAGACGGCTTGAAACAAATCCTGATTGAAAATGGTCAATTTTCTCGCATTCTCGATAATGACGCACCAGTCAATCATCAAGGTGACATCCTTGATGCTGAAGGTGGCATTGCAGTTTCTCCTTTCTGTGAACCGCATATTCACCTAGATACTACGCAAACGGCTGGCGAACCTAACTGGAACATCTCTGGTACTTTGTTTGAAGGTATTGAGCGTTGGGCTGAGCGTAAAGAATTGTTATCAATTGAAGACGTAAAGTCTCGTGCGAAACAAACACTGAAATGGCAGATTGCTAACGGTGTTCAACACGTGCGTACTCACGTTGATGTATCAGATCCGACGTTAGTTGCATTACGAGCGATGGTTGAAGTTCGTGAAGAGATGAAAGAGTGGGTCGACATCCAGATCGTTGCATTCCCTCAGGAAGGCATTCTTTCATACCCTAACGGCAAAGAATTGCTTGAAGAAGCTGTGAAGATCGGCGCTGACGTTATTGGTGCTATCCCTCACTTCGAATTCACTCGTGAGTACGGTATTGAATCTCTGCACTATGCGTTCGAGCTTGCACGCAAGTACGACTGCTTGATCGACGTTCACTGTGATGAAATCGATGATGAGCAATCTCGCTTCGTTGAAACACTGGCAGCCCTTGCTCATAAATTCGACATGGGTGATAAGGTAACGGCAAGCCATACTACAGCAATGGGGTCTTACAATGGTGCTTACGCATCTCGCCTATTCCGTCTATTAAAGATGTCTGGCATTAACTTCGTGGCAAACCCGTTAGTGAACATCCACTTACAAGGCCGTTTCGACGACTACCCGAAACGTCGTGGTGTGACTCGTGTTAAAGAGATGCTAGCGGCTAATATCAATGTGTGTTTCGGCCATGATGATGTGTTTGACCCATGGTACCCGCTGGGTACAGCGAATATGCTTCAAGTTCTGCACATGGGACTGCACGTAACACAAGTTATGGGCTACGACCAAATCAACACCTCTCTTGATTTAATCAGCAAGAACTCAGCTCGTACATTGAACATCCAAGACAACTACGGTATTGAAGAAGGTAAGCCAGGAAGCCTGCTAATTCTTCCTGCTGACGATGGCTTTGATGCCGTGCGCCGCCAAGTACCAGTGCAGTACTCTATCCGCCACGGCAAGGTAATCGCAGAGACTCAACCAGCGAAAACAAAAATTAATTTAGATAAAACTGAAGATATCAACTTCAAACGATAATATCGTCTATACTAATGATGAAAGGGAGGCTTAGGCTTCCTTTTTACTTTGTCATGGCGTGTGATTTTATAAAACTATCAGCTATTTCAGGTGGTTTTGTTAACGAGCACAACATGACAAAAAAACTCGCTGATTTCTCAATCAATGAGTGTACAACCGGAAAGACTGTGTTAACATGCACTCGCTCTGTTAGCCGGAGTTATTTAAGTTAGATGAATAGTAAAAAATGACATGTAAAATCGTTACCCGTTTTTGTAAGTAGTTTTTCCTTATTTCTTAGCAACATTAAATAATTCAATTATCAGCGCATTGCAGTAATGCAATCAACAATTTAGAAAATTTATGAATAAGGGACAAATTATGTCTAACACAAATACTGGCACTGTAAAATGGTTTAACGAAGAGAAAGGTTTCGGTTTCATTTCTCAAGACAACGGCGGTGCTGACGTATTCGTACACTTCCGTGCAATCGCTTCAGAAGGTTTCAAAACTCTGAAAGAAGGCCAAAAGGTTTCTTTCGAAGTTGAAAACGGTCAAAAAGGCCTACAAGCAGCAAACGTTGTTGCTCAATAATTAGCTTTTAGCTAAAAAGAATTTTAAAGCGCTGATTTTTATCGGCGCTTTTTTGTATCTGCTCATAAATATTTTCATCCTTTCCCTCTCTCGATTCAAATTTCTGGGTCACTTCTTCAATCGAGTTGCTTCTCCAATCGATTCTGAGATCACAGTGCTCTCCCGAACTAAGGTTTTAATACAAAACTCAACTTATGTTCCATAGTGAATAACCAAAAATATGGTTAAAGAACAATCCATTAGACACCATTTATGAATACGCAATCGATATTCATAATAAAAATGAGTTATTTATCCAATCCTCATCTATTAATCATATAATTTTTAAAGCAAAGACCTGCGAAATCCGCTAACCTTGTCCACAAGTGGCTTGAGTTAGTTTGGTATCTGCAGTAAAAATAATGAAAAAAGACGAATTCCAGAAATCCACCGCTAATCTAAAAAAAGCGGTACCTCTTATGATGAAGAACAGAGTGTCTACCACACCTGCAAATTACGCACTTTGGTACACCTATGTCGATAATGCTATCCCACAGCTAACTAAAGACATGGATGGTGTTTTAGAACACTACGGCATTTGTCCTCCAGCCGTTGGTGAGCAGCTTTACAACAATTACGTTGCGAGCAAATCTGAAACCAATATCAACGATCTTCGCGCTAACCTAGAACTGTTAGTTTCTGAAGTTTCGAATTCAATGAATGATACTCTCACCGATACCTCAGCTTTCTCCGACATGATCGATCAAAGCTTCGAGGATTTGGCTCGTGTTGATAATGAAAGTTTATCGATCGACGAAGTCATGTCGTTGGTTCGCCAGTTGGTTTCTGAGTCTCGTCATATTCGTCATTCTACTCAGTTTCTGAATTCTCAGCTGCACTCTGCTACATCAGAAATTTCCAAGCTTAAAACCCAACTTGTAGAAGTGCAGAAAGATGCGCTCTTTGACAGTACAACGACACTCTATAACCGTCGCTCTTTCGACCGTGATATAGAAACCTTGTGTGAAGCAAAAGAATCTTTGTGTTTGATTCTTCTCGACATCGATCATTTTAAAAATTTCAATGACACCTATGGCCACTTGTTTGGCGATATGGTTCTTAAAGGGATAGCTCGCAAGCTGAAGTTAAGTTGCCGTGAAGGTATTTCTGCGTATCGGTTTGGTGGTGAAGAGTTCGCACTCATCGTGCCAAACAAGTCTTTGCGTATTGCTCGTCAGCTCGCTGATACTAATCGACGCTCTCTAGAAAAGCTGTCTATTAAAGATCGTCGCAGTGGTCAACAAGTCGGCAGTATCACCGCATCGTTTGGTGTCGCTGAACTTGAGCCCGGTGAGTCGGCGCAATCACTGATCGAACGAGCTGATAAGCTACTTTACGAAGCGAAATCACTTGGCCGCAACCGAGTCATGCCTCTTTAAGGTTTCACAGCTGGTTCTGCTCAATAAGAACCCGTGAACGCGAACTGATATACATTTAAAAAAGAACAACAAAAAGCCCCAAAGACTAACTAGTACGTTAATCTTTGGGGCTTTTTCGTTGGCTATGTATATCGGCTTAGTACTTACTGGGTTCAAACCCTTCAGCGTTCCAAACCTTATCTCATGCGACTAAAGTTGGTAGCAGTAATTCAGACAGTAATCTTCACCACTCTTTGCTCTAAACTCTTTATCTTCGCTGCATGCCTTTGGTTTGCCCTTTGCATCACCTTGAATCAAACTGATCCAGTGGCGCATTGCTGCAATGGTCTCTTCGCGCATTGTGGTCGTTGCTTCCACTGGCGATTGACCGAACGTGGTGCATGATTCTAACTGAATATCATCGATCTCTACCAATTCAATACACCCCGTCCCTTTATGACATCCAAACATCACTTCTAAGTGACTGCCACTGCCATCTCGGAACAAGATAGAGTCTGGGTCATTCTTCTCACCCATGTACGCTACAAACTGTTTAGGGTGCTTTAGGCCGCTGTGCTGACCATCTTTAAAGTAAGCCATGATATGGCGGTAATCAACTACGTAGCTGGTTACGTCTTGATGTGAACCATTCTCTAGTGGGAACAGTCGGTCAAGCAGCTGTTTTGCTTTCACTTGCTTCTCTGTTTGCTGGTTGGCACTGATTGTCTCCACGGCAAAGACAGCTTCAGCGATAAATGGTTTTGATTGTTTTTGGATTTCTGTTTTATCGAATGTAAGCATATTCATAGTCTTTCCCTCTTGACTAGCCCGGTGATAACCACCGATTTCTACAGCAAAAATGTGTCCTAGAGCAATTATTCCAAACTAACGTTTAACTTATTTGTCATTTTGTGAATTGCTTAGTTTGTAGATTAGCGCTTTTTTACATACAATTTCACAACAAAAATTTTACAATGTGAATTTTACAAATATGGCCTTGTCAAAAAGTTTAGTTCGTCAGTCTCATTTCCTAGGTACGAAAATACGTAACCTAAGAAAACGTAACCATTTAACGATGGAAGATCTGTCTGCGCGTTGTATTCGAATCAACCCAGAATACGCACCTTCCGTTTCTTACCTTTCAATGATTGAACGTGGAAAGCGTGTGCCAAGCATCGACATGCTGGAAGTGATTGCGCAGGTTTTTCAGAAGACCCCAACGTGGTTCCTCGACGACGAATCAGAACAACAAGCCATTGCACCTGACAAAGGGAATCGTGGTGGGATAAGTGGCATGGCACTCGAGCCTAGCTTTCTTTTCTCCAACGACATCCTGCAGATTGCGATTCCTGAAATGCTGTCACAAACGGGGATCTCTGGCCGTCAGTTTGCTCACCTCTTGATTAGGGCACACCAAGAAAGCAACCAGAACCACTTTCCTGACCTTGAGCGCGCCGCAGAAGAGGTTGGCCTAAAACGTCTTAACCTGAGCGTAGAAGACCTTATAGACATCGCTAGAACCCTTGGTATTAACATCCGCTGGGTTACGCGCACGCCGCAGGACGTGGTTGATGAGCTAGGAATCAATGCCAAGCAACTGGTTACTTCATTCTTTGAGCCTCCCGGTACGATCTTTTTAAACGAAATTCTCAAAGAGTACCCCACTCGTCTGAAATACGATCTCTCGGTTTATATCGGCCATTGCATTCTGCATAGCAAAGAAGGGTTAAAGAGTGTGTTGTCGGTCGGTAACAACAACACATGGGATGACAACCAGATTTCAGGCTCTTCACAGCTGAACTCTCAAGACATTCTGCAAGCGTGGCGAGACTTTGAATCCAGTTTCTTTGCAGGAGCACTTCTGTGCCCTAAAGTCCCGTTTAGACAGCTGCTTGACCGCACTGGTTACGAAATAGACGTTCATAAGAGAGCGGGGGTTTCCCCCTCTGTTGCGATGCGTAGAATGACGGTAGTATCGCCCTACCCTCACTGGCACTACTTTGATGCTTATGGGCCGGGGAAACTCAAGGCGGTATACCGCGGGAACGGGATTCCACTGCCTTGGGGGAATATGAGAACGGTCGCCGACCCATGTCAACATTGGGCAGTGTTCCGTCGATTATCAGAACCTCGGGCGGGTAGCTCAGCTCAGATCTCCATTTTAAATGTAGGAGATGAGCCAAGAATCTATTGCTGTGAATCCATCAATATGACGGATCCTGCGGGTAACAATCGTGTGTTGTGTGCTGGTATAGACTTAAACCCAGCGATTGATGCTCAAGGCGGTAATTCAAGAGATATTGCAGAGCAGCTTAAGGCGTCATGCGTCAACAATGGTGGCTCTGTGGTAATCCCACGTAACATCAAGAAAGATCTCACGACAATAGCCAAGATTCTAAATATAAATTGGATTGAACGTGGGATTGAGACAGAGGCTAGGCTTATCTGCTCCAGAGGTGGAGAGTGCCCTCGCCAACCAAGCTGTTACTCGAAGTGTGGTGAGTAAAAAAGTAAAACCAACAAGTAGAACTCAAAATTCAGGCAAAAAAAAACCAACCACAATAAAGGTGATTGGTCATATATTTTGTGTGAACAATATGGGTTCACTAACAACGTCAGTTGGCTAGGTGACCCTCGGCTTAAGAAGGGTCACCATTACTAATGCAGCATACGTGCCAACTTTTAAAGCACGTATTTACTAAGCATCTGAACACGTATTGGCCGTAAATCCCTGCTTGTTTTGCAAACTGGAATTGCAAATTGCAAAGATCCACAAAAACGCTAGTGATTATGTTGTTATTAATAAATCATTAACGAATCATTACCTTTCCTCTCAATAGCGTATTTCTTCTTGATTCAGTCGTTTTTACGGCCAAGAAATCACTTCTAATTCCCCAAATAATACCCATAAAAAAACGCGAACATTGAAATTCAATATTCGCGCTTATTCGAGTTAAATTGCAGAAATTCGCTAATAAACGAGAACCTTCTTAAAAAGTAATTCTCGTTGCTGAACCGCTACAAAGCTACCTTATCAACCTTTTGGTCTACCAAAGAGCTACTATTTCTGAGGTGCAGGCTTAGAACGGCTTCTAGATGGTGAAGGCTTGTTACCTGTAGGCTTATTACCTGCTGGTTTGCTCGAGCCATTACCGCCACCGAAACCAGACTTCTTAGGTTTACCTGCACCAGCAGGCTTACCAGAACTATTCGTAGAAGGCTTGTTTGCCGCATTACCACGCTTATAGTTACTGCCATTATTTCTTAAAGATTTGTCATCACCCGCAACTGTTGAGTTGCTGTCAGAAGCTTTGTTGCCTGAGTTCGGCTTGTTCGCATTAGGCTTACGCTTAGGAGCAGAACCTGAACCAGAAACATGACGCTTGTTCTTACCTGCTGGTTTGTGCCCGCGAGCATTCTCACCAGAACGTTGACCATCAGAGTGTTCACGCGTCTTTTTCGGCTTCTTAGGCTTAATCGGACGCGAATCCAAACGAGATTCTGGCAACTTGTTTACAGGTGCAAAACCTTCAAGTTCACGGCGCTCAAGCACTTGCTGAATAAGGCGCTCGATACCAAACAGTTCACCTACTTCATCAGCACAAACCAATGAAATTGCCTTACCCACTTCACCAGCACGGCCAGTACGACCAATACGGTGAACGTAATCTTCTGATACGTTTGGAAGGTCGAAATTCACTACTTGAGGCAGTTGCGGAATATCGATACCACGCGCTGCGATATCAGTCGCCACCAATACTCGTACCTTACCCGTTTTGAAGTTCTCTAGGGCTTTAGTACGCGCGCCTTGGCTCTTGTTACCATGAATAGGAGCCGCTGAGATGCCTTGCTCGTCAAGGAAGTGTGAAAGCTTGTTTGCGCCATGTTTCGTTTTGCTAAACACAAGCACTTGTCGCCAATCATTATCTTTGATGAGCTTCGCTAGCATTGCGCTTTTTTTCTTTTTATCTACTGGGTAGATGCTTTGCTCAACAGTTGGTGCCGTTGAGTTTGCAGGGCTTACCGAGATTTCAACTGGGTTGTTGACTAAGCCTTTCGCCAAGCCACGAATATCATCAGAGAACGTCGCTGAGAACAATAGGTTCTGGCGCTTCTTAGGTAGAAAAGCCAAGATCTTACGGATATCGCGAATGAAGCCCATGTCTAGCATGCGGTCAGCTTCATCTAGCACTAGAATTTCTAGTTGATCAAAACGCACAGCATTTTGGTTGTATAGGTCAAGTAGACGACCCGGTGTTGCTACCAGTACATCACTACCTTTACGCAGTTTTTGCATCTGAGGGTTAATTTTCACACCACCAAACACCACCGTAGAAGTAAGAGGTAAGTTAATACCGTACTTCACTACGCTGCCATTCACTTGCGCAGCAAGCTCACGGGTTGGTGTTAGCACTAGCGCACGTACTTGGTTCTGACGTACGCGAGGGCCTTTTGACAACATTTCAAGAATAGGTAGCGTGAAGCCTGCAGTTTTACCTGTACCTGTTTGAGCAGCGGCCATAACATCTTTGCCCGTTAGGACAGCAGGTACGGCTTTCTCTTGTATTGGTGATGGCTTATCGTAACCTTGTGCTTCAATAGCTTTAAGGATCGGTTCAGAAAGGCCCAGGGAGGTAAAACTCATAGATTATTTTCTCAGTTGAATAACATTTAGTATGAGCAACGCGCAGAAAGAAGTCGTTGCTACAGCTTTCGCTCATCAATTGGATTGATAAGGAGCAAAGCGCGGTATTCTGAGGCTTTTCCCCACATTCAGCAACTAAATTCTAATCACAGCTCCAATTCAACCTACATAACTTGTCGCTTCTGTTCGTACATTTTTTCATCAGCCGCTTTCAAGAGTGCATCGACATCATCGTAGTTATTGTTATGAATAACCCAACCAACACTGATTCGCAGATAAATTGAGTCAGTCTCATAGACCACTGGTGTCGTACATATCACCTTACGAAGTTTAGCCACAATCGACGATACATGTTGATCATCGATGATGCGTGGCAATAAAACTAAAAACTCATCGCCTCCTATCCTTGCCACGATGTCTGAACCGCGCAACTCACTCTTTATACGCTTGGCACATTCAACTAACACCTGATCGCCGGCCGCATGACCAAACGTGTCGTTGATCGCTTTAAACCCATCCAGATCGATATTGACAACCGCAAAGGTTCTCGCTCTCTGCTTTTGAGTGGTTTTAAATGCCTGCTTGAGGCTGTACATGAAGTATCGACGATTCGGTAACATCGTGAGCTCATCATGCATAGAACGGCTATCAGCAATTAGATACAGGCGATAAATAGTCATAAAGGCAATCGCTAGCACTAACATTATGGAGTAGCCCACCAGCCTTACCGCTTGAACTCGATACCAAGGCACGTCCATCAATACATGCTCACTACCGGAGAGAGCAAGGTACCAACCACCGTAAGGAAAGCTCACCTGCTCGGTGGCAAACGCATTATCGAACACATCCTGGGTGCCATAAAAAACAGGGCCATCTTTACCCGAACTGTTGGCACCGCGAATTGCGAGTTCGTACTTGTTCTCGATTTTCCCAATTCCGACATCTTCAAACAGCTCATCTAAGCCAATAACAGCACTGGATACACCCCAATAGTCTTGATTAAAAGGTGGGTCTCGAAAGATCGGAGTTCGCGTAATGAGGGCTTGACCACCTTGAAACAATTCAAAAGGCCCAGCAATAAAAGTGTTACCGAGATTACGGGCTATCTCAACAGACTCCCATTGATTGGGATAATCGCGATAATTAATACCAAGAATCTGCTCATTGCCTTCCATAGGGTAAACAAAGTTTAGAATGTCGTCTTTGGCGAGCCCAATAAGTCGAATATGGAAGCCATCTTGAATGATATTCTCAGCAATCTTGTCCCAATTTTTCACCTCGCCATCAGGGTTGATGGTCACTAAGGTCGAGAAATTGTTGAGGATATACATATCTGACACGATCGCGGCTTCAATCCGAGAACGAATAATGGATAATTGTTTTTTTCCCTCTGAATACGATTCATTTTTAAGAAAAGTTAATTGCTTGGCGTGAAAGAACTCAATCGCGCTCACTATCGCAAGGAAAAAGAGAAAAGATACAACCTTAGCAGACCACTGCTTGCTAGAACCACTTGGCATTTACGAACCTCTAACACTTTTGTTCTATATACTGCCTTATAACGGCTCATTTCTGGCTTATTGCTCCAGTATGCCGCTAAGTCACTAAAAATCTATACTAGCGTCTAGTATCTATCAAATATTGTGCCATTCATCACTTCAGGTCTGTTGGTTATACTAATTGATTAATCAAAAAGGGTTAGTGAACCTTATAAAGCTTACATTGTATTGACTCAAACCTTACATTAAAGGATTCATCGATGTTATTTTACATAGACTATTAATCAGCTTGGTACCTCACGACATGAAGCTCAAAACGATTACACTGTGCACATTACTATCAGCCTCAGTTACGGTCGCTGTTCACGCACAAGAGAACGCTCTGGCGACAAATGTACCGAGTATTCAAACCCAAGCAGATTCTCTCAACTCTCATGAACAATCTTTCAAACAATCTGCAGACCTCATTCGTACGACCTACGAAAGCCAGCTTTACACTCTGCCTGCATTCAAAGAAGGTCATTACGGGCTGCGCATGTATCGCCAAACATTAGACGATAAGTATTCTGCTGCGGTATGGAGTGACATGGCACGAGTGGCAAGTAAGCTCAGCACCCTGTCTAATGACGTTCAAACCATGGAACAAATCGTACTCTACTCAGAGAAGCGCGTTGCTTCTTATGTTGGCGATAACGATGAGCGCAGTGTTCGACGTTACAACATCACCAAGCACATGCCGGAATATCTCTACCTTGGTGTTGATCTTCTTGGCTCAATGGCTCGTGCTAATGAATACGGTTTAGAGCACAAGAACGATGCTAAGCTGCGCGAAATCATTCGTCGCTATGACTTCTCACGATACGTGACCAACGAAGACATGGTGAAAGCGTGGGCGGCTCAACTCGCCAATCAGGTCTACTGGCTGCGCCAATTAGGTGAACAAGATGTCGTTGATGAGTTTGTCGACACCTTCAAAAAAGCGTACCCAGACGATGAAGATAAGAAGCTTTCAAGTCAGCAATTTGGCAACAAACTCTACGGCATGACACACGTCATCTTTGGCGATTCCGAGTACTATCAGCATCAAGTGAGCGAGCAAGATCATCAATGGATCTACGATTACTTCAGAGAAAACATCGATACGATTCTGCTGCGTGCGAAAGAAGATGTGATTGCTGAGGTTGGATTAACCTTCTTACTGGCAGGTTTAGAAGATGACCCAGTTGTCGAGAAAACTCGGCTCGCGATTCAAGCTTCTATCGATGAGAAACAAGGCATGATCCCTTCTATCACTGGTGATTTTGATCTTGAGTATGGTGAACACCGCAACGTGCTAGCAATCATGCTACTCGATTGGCAGCAAGTGAATGAAGCGCCGACCTATGAAGGCAACCCTAAGGTGTTTACTAACATCCCCTACGGACTCATTAAAAACCAACCACCGAAGAACTAGCAGCATACCTAGGCTGGTCTTAGATACTTAGGTTGGTCATAGAACCCAAAAAGCCGCATACCTTTCAAGGCCTGCGGCTTTTTACTGTTTGCTACGTCAGTACTCGTATTAAAAGTTGTTAATATCAAAACCTGCGTAAAGATAAAAACAAAGACGACATCAAGCCCCTGACACTGCTTTGTTCATCACTATCGTGAAATCCCCTTCTGCGTAGCCCTCTATTAAAGAGACATCATCACAGAGCGTTTTACAGAAACGATAGACACCTTGAGGGTGATAACTCATCAAGGTATTACGTGAAGGATATTGGCTTGAGTTGAGAAGATTAAAAATCACCGTCTGATTCGCCAATTCATACATACGAGTAATCATGTTTGTCAGATAGTCAGAATCACGAGAGATGTAGTTCAGTGAACCACTGGCGATAACAATGTCATGCGCCTCAAGGTTCATTTTGCTCATGTCACCCGACAAAAACTGACAACGATCTTCTGTGTAGTTCTGCTTAGCCTTTTTTAGAAAGCCTGCATGTTGGTCAACACCGGTGTAAGATTGAATTCGATAGATGCTATCGAGCAGTTCAAACAGCTCGCCATAGCCGCAACCCAAATCTAAAACACGCTTCTTTTCGAAATCAGCCGAACGAGCGATCACTTCAAAACGACACAATTGACTCTCTTCACTAGTCCAACCTAGAGCTTTGGCCTTATCGCCATTCGAGCGGTTAGTCTGTTTTCGGTGATACCAATACACCTTAAAACGATCACGCCAGTGCATTACGAGAAATCCACCCACACTTCACGGCCACCAGCCAGCTCTTGGTTATGGTACTGCCATTGATATTGCGCAAGCAGCTTTTCAGTGAGCTCTAACCCTAGACCAAAGCCCAAATGATTGTCTTCTGCCGTGCCATCAGTGTTGTTGTTAACAATGGTGACTTTTGAACCCACTTGAACGATATCCACGGTACCGCTTCCTGTGTGCTGGAAAGCATTGCGAATCAAATTGGTCAGCACGATTCGGGTTAGTCCAACTGGTAACTGGCATTGTGTGTCGTCGCTTTCAAGATTCACAACCACCGCTTTACCATTCAATAGATAGGTTAAATCGTGGGTAATCTGTTGCGACAGTTCGCCAAGATGTAGGTTTTCCAGAGGCAGGTCTTTGTCTTGTTGTCGGGTGAGCCACAACAAAGTTTCTGTCAGGTCTGTCATGGTGAAACCCGCGCGCTTAATTCGGTCTATCACTTCAAGCTGCTTTTCTGGGCTCTTACCCTTTTGAATCAGCTTCTCTAGCAGTTCACTGTTGGTTCTTGTGACAGCAATAGGGGTACGTAATTCGTGGCTCGCGTAACCCAAAAATTTCTGCTCTCGTTCTAAGCTGTTTTGAACTGAACTCAAACTATCACGAATGATGTGAGCCAAGGTGTTTAGTTCACTGAAGTGAAAATCTGGTGTAGGTTCATTGAGGTTATCTTTATCTAACAATTTGGCCCAGTTCTTTAGCTGCTCAACAGGCGATGCCACCTTACGTAACACCAAAACCAAGATAACGAAAAACAATACAATCGCACCCAATGCGGTCAATAAAATCATCACAAAGTGCGGAAGCCCGTCATCTTTCATAAATTGGTCATGCCTTTGCGTAAACACCGCAGAAACATAACGAACCTCATCACCTTTCATTACCTTCATGGCGAAATAGCCTTTCTCGGGAGGTGAGAATATAGATTTGCCAATGATCATTTTGGTCATGCGGTTGAATTGCAGTTCGTTCTGGTTAAGGTTGTTCTGAATACTTTGTGGCAAGTCGCTCCATTGGGTCGCCACCGTAAATTCTTGATTGGTCATAGGCTTGCCCGGCCTCACCGCATCTTGTTGCGCTTGGGCAATCATAGAGCCACGCATAGCGATATCCATCCCAGACACAAAGTAATTTACGCTCAATGCAGAAAGAACCAGAATCGTCGTCACACCAGTGACCAGAATCGCCAATAAGACGTAGATCCTTAAACTTGGTCTGATCTTCATTCTTGTCGTAACTCCTTAATCGCAAAACCTTTGCCCGCAATAGTATGCAGTAGCTTATTGTCTTGTTCTGCATCCACTTGTTTACGCAAATTAAAGATGTGTACTTTCAAGCTGTTACTGTCTGGTTGTTCGTCGCCCCACACGCCCTGCATGATCGTCTCTCGTGAAACAGGATTAGGACTAGATCGCATCAAAACTTCTAAGATTTTGAGCGCAGTTGGGGAAAGCTTGAGAGGTGAGTTCGCACGATAAGCTTGATGCTGTTTAAGATCGATCTCGAGATCGCTCACCGATAAGCGGCTAACCTGACCACTGCGTCGCTTCGCTAAAACTTGCGCTCGAACAATCAACTCTTCCATTGCAAAAGGCTTCACCAAATAATCATCAGCCCCTTTTGAAAAGCCAGTCAGCTTATCATCAAGCGTATCACGTGCGGTCAGCATCAAAACGGGGGTATCAATACCCTGTACTCTGAGATTCTCACACACCTGCAAGCCGTTCATTTTGGGCAAGTTGAGATCGAGGATCACCGCATCGTAACGATTGGTTTCAATAAGGTGGAGTCCAGCTAAACCATTTGCGGCATGATCACACTGGATGTCTTCTAAATCGAGGTAATCAATAACAGCAGTGGCTAAATCAAGGTCGTCTTCAACCAAAAGCAATTGAAGCTTATCTGTGAGTTTATTGGTGACGGATTCTGCCATCATGACGACCTCTATTTTAGTTATATTGTGGCTGGTAATGCGCGGTTCTGAAATGCCTTAGCCTATGGATCTTTGACTGTAATGAACCTAAACAGGTGCTGCTGAGACTAACTCGGCATCCACCCGTTAAATATCATCATTAGCTTAGCCATTGTTAAGCCGTTTGTTCAACGCCTTTGACTCGATTTGTGACTTTAAGGATCAGAGACTTAATCTCACACTGAATCATTAACAATGCAGGCGTCAGAATTAGTGTAATAAACGTCGCAAACAAAATGCCGTAACCTAGTGCCGCCGCTGCTGGGATCAGGAATTGAGCCTGCAGAGACGTTTCACTTAATAGTGGCGTCAAACCTGCGAACGTGGTGACCGATGTGAGTAACACGGCTCTTAGTCGACCAGAACACGCTTCAACAATCGCATCGTGAACCGACTTGCCCTGCTCTTTGATAAGCTCGTTAAAACGAGAAACCAACAACAAACTGTCATTCACTACCACACCGCTCAACGCTAGAATACCGTTTAGCGATAGGATACTGATTGTTAAGTCATTCCACCAGTGCCCTAAGATTGCCCCAACAATACCAAATGGAATCGCTGTCATAATGATCACAGGCTGAATATAAGACTTCAGCGGGATAGCAAGCAGCGTGTAGATAGCAATCATGGCGAGTACAAACATGCTCATCATTGAACTCGCGGTTTCTTCTTGCTCTTCCGTTTCGCCAGCAAAGTCGACCGTTAGCCCCGGATATTGCGCTTCTAAATCGGGTACTAATGTGTCTTGCAACTGATGAACAAGCTCAGCAGGCGCAACCACCTCTTTGTCCAATACTGCACTGATGTACACAGCACGTTGGCTATCAATGCGCGTGATCTCTGATACTTGGTAATCAGAATATACTTTAGCGACTGTGCTCAAAGGCACCACGGTACCGTCGTTGGTTCTCACGCTCGATTGTTTGATATCCGCAATGGTTTGACGATCCGATTCAGGATAACGAACACGGACTTTCACCTCATCTTTACCACGTTGGAATTGCTGAACAATGTCACCACCAAACGCTTGCAGTACTTGTTGCGAAAGGCTTGCAGTATCAAACCCCAACGCGCGACCTTGCTGTGTTAATTCGAAACGATACTGAGGCTCACCCAGATCCAAGTTATGATCAATGCCACTCACACCGTCAATAGCTTGAAGCTTGGTCAAGAACTCATTGCCCGCCGCCGAAACTGATTCTTCATTCCACGCTTTTAGCTCGACTTTGAAGTTGTCGACCATCTCCATTTTAGACAAGATTTTGAGCTTCTTAACCCCTTCCATCGTGCCCACTGTCTCTTGCCACGCATCTGCAAACTCGTTCGATGTGTAGACACTGTCGCTATCTAATTCAATTTTAACTTGGCCAGAATCATCAGCATCGGCGATAACCTGAAGGCTCAGCAGTTCCGATGCTTCATCTTGAGCACCGTATTGCGCTCTCAGAGTTTCATCTGTTTGTGTTGCCGCCGCTTCAAGCACTAATAAGTTTTGTTGTGTTTGACCAAAGCTCGCGTCGTTTTGCATCGACATATCAGCAGTCACGGTGTCGCCCGGCATATCTGGGAAAAACGCCACACGAACCGCGCCAGTCATTGGTAGTCCTGCTACTAATATTAGTAGCGACAAGAAAACCATCACCACGGCATAACGCAGTTTCAGCGCCCATTCAATCACAGGGCAATAGATGCGCTGATTAAACCAACCTAGTCCTGTATCGGCAGCATGTTGAACACGAGCCCACAGCCCCTTTTTGTCGCTGCGCTTGGTATTAATGTGCGCGAGGTGTGATGGCAGGATGAACTTAGACTCAACCAAAGACAGCAACAAACAGATAGTCACGACCGTGCCGAACTGAGCGTAAATCTGACCCATTTTACCTTCAACGTTAGCTAGCGCTAAGAAGGCAACAACCGTCGTCAACACACCAAATATAGTCGGTGATGCCACCTTCATGGTGCCTCGAATGGTACTGCCGATCGAGTCGCCTTCTTCCTTGCGGGTGGAGTAGATACTTTCCCCGACCACCACCGCATCATCGACCACTATCCCGAGCGCCATAATGAAACCAAAGGTGGTCATTTCATTGATGGTTAACCCCATAAAGGTATCTGTCATGAAGAACATGGTGCCAAAGAATACGAACGGTAAGCCCGCAGCTACCCAGAAAGCGACACGCACGTTGAGAAACACCGCTAACACGATGAATACCAAAGCGATACCGGTGAGCGCGTTCTTCACTAACAGGCTCAAGCGGTCTTTGATCATGGTGCTTTTGTCGTACCAAGTTTCAATCTCGACATCATTAGGCAGCATGTTGCTGTTTTCCCAGCGATCCACCACTTGTTGAGCCTGTTCAACGATGCTGACGACGTCTCCATATTCATCCATCACGATCTGAATCGCCATCGCATTCTGTTGGTTGTAACGAGAAAGCATGAAGGTGTCATCGGCAAACATGTCTTCAACGTTAGCAATGTCACCCAATGTAATTTGAGTGCCATCAGTGGTCGTCATCACCGGAATCGCGTTGAAATCTTGCAGTTCGTACGCCTGTTCAGATACCTTCAAACGAACCGTTTTTTCACCATTGCGAAGGCTGGTCGAGATAGCTGCAGAAGATTCCGCATTGATCGCTTCAGAAACGTCAGTCAGTGTTAATCCATAAGCTTGGAGCTTGTTCTCATCAACCTCAACCGAGATCATAGGATCGGCTTTGGCTTTGATTTCCAAATCACGAATCGCCGATTGGCTCAGTAAGTCCGACTTAAGCTGCTCTGCTAAACTCTGCAACGTTGCTCGGTCTGCGTCACCATAGAGCTGCACCCATAAAGCATGATCTTGCATGCGAGCCTTATCAATCACAGGATTGTCAGCGCCTGCAGGCAGGTTATTGATCGCATCAACCTTAGTTTTAACGTCGGTTAACAGGGTATCAAGGTCATAGGTACTCGTTTTTTCAATAGAAACGTGACTGCCATTCGCGTCGGAAGTTGACGTAATACGCTTAATGCCCGGTACGGTTTCTAACGCATCTTCAATCTTAATCGCAAGGCCTTCTTCCGCCTGAACAGGGTCACCACTGTCATAAGTCACTGAAACAGTGACAACATCGGGTTCTAGGCTCGGGAATGCTTCTTTACGTAACGTGTTAAGCGACAACACACCAATGATGATCACGCCCACTAACAGTAAGTTCGCTGCCACAGAGTTGTTAGCAAACCACGTGATTACGCCAGTATGTGACTTACTCGACGTCTGGTTACTGTGCACTTGGTGATCACAGTGCACTTGGTTATTAGGTTTCAGCTCGTTAGACATAACTAACCCTCCGCCTTAGCCAGCACAACCATGCCTGATTTAAAGCTGCTTAATGGACGCTTGACCACTTGCACACTGTCACTATTTGATTCTGTAAGGCTATTTAGCTCGGTAGAGTTGCTCAGTTTGGTTGGGTCGATGTAAATCAAACCGCCCTTTTCAAACTCAACATTCGCGTTTGATTTAGAAAGCAGACCGTTGTCGTCTACAAACCACAGGTCACCCTGCTGCGAAAGTGCTGAGGCTGGAAGCTCCCATAATTGGTTTAATTGCTTACCCGAGATCGTTGCTTGTACGAATGTGCCTGGATAAAGATCTTTATCTTGCTCCAAAGGGTTATCGACCTTCACGATCAACGAACGTTGACGCGTGTCTTGTTGTAAGTGCTGCTCAACTCGCTCGACATAGCCTTGCCACTGGTATTGACCATCAGAACTCGACAGAGTCACTGGCCACGGCTGCTCTTTCAATTGCGAGTTATCGCTGTTGGGTAAGCTCAACCATTGGCTTTCAGACAAATGAACAGAAACCTCAACCTCATCAACGCTGTATAACGTGGCTATCTGAGCGCCCGTTTGTGCGTAGCTTCCCGGTTGAACATCACGGCTCACGACCAACGAATCAAAAGGGGCAACCAAGGTTGTTTTTTCGAGGTCTTGCTCAGCCTTCACCAATTCAAGCTTGGCGTTCTCTAAGGCAGCGGTTACTTGTGCCAGTTGTGGTTCACGCAACACCAAAGGTGAATCCGGCTCGCCAGACAAACCAGATCGTTGCCATTCAGACTTAGCTTGTTCGCCTTGTCTCTGTTCTTCCAATAAATCCAATTGAGCTTGAGCCACATTCGCCTTGGCTTGGGTTACCGCTTGTTGATAGCTGGTCGAATCGATATTGGCGATCACGTCACCTTGGCCAATCACTTGCCCGGTTTCAAACTGCGAGCTGATTGCTTCTACTCGGCCACTAACTTCTGTTGAAAACATCAACTCATAGCGCGACTTCGCTTCTCCGTAGCCTACCACTTCCGCTTGGTAGTCTCCGAGAGTGGCGAGTACGACAGACACTTGCTGTTGTTGCGAGGATGCTAAGGTGGTCGTTTCAACAGACTTAGCTCCAATATACTTAGTCCCAATAGACTTAGTTTCAGCAACCATGACTTGAGACTCTGAAACCGTTAATTCATTCGTCTTTTGAGGAGTAGGCTCTGTTTGTGAACCGTTGTAAGCGAGGGCAGCAAAAATGCTTGAACCAGCAACAAGGGTGATTGCAATTGTGATGGTGTTCAGTTTCATGAAGATACTCCTAAGCCCAGAGCTAGGCCTAAATCAATTCGGTTTACGAGACGGTTATAGATGGTTTGTGTTAGCTGCGCTTCAAGGTCATAGGTTTGTTGCTGAACAGTAAGTAAATCAAAAATGTCGACCAAACCCTGACGGTATTTCTCTTCATAACTGGTGAAGCTGCGTTGTGCGCTCACCAAAGCGTTCGTTAGGTGTTGCTGTTGAAGCGTTAATGACGACTCTTGACCCATCGCGTTTTCCACTTCATTCACCGCACTAAGCAGTGTTTCTTGGTAAGCCCAGTAACTGGTTTCTGTGGTTAGATCTGCAATTTCTGCCTGTGCTTTTAGCTTGCCACCTTGAAACAGTGGTGCTGACACTTGGCCAAGCGCACTCCACAAAGGCCCGGTAAGCAGCGCTTCGCTCGGAGAATCCGCCATATCAGTTAGGCTTGCAGATAAGCTGATCGACGGCAGCATCGCTTTATACGCCGCGTCAGCGCGCAGAGTATCTGCTTCGATATTAAAGAAAGCCGCTTGAAGATCGGGACGACCTGCTAGATCTTGTGTCGGCATGTTTTCTAGCGGATTAATGATGGTTGGGAATGAACCGAGCTCAGCAAGAGATGCTTCATCAGACTCCCCACTCCATTGCCCTGTTAACAAAACCAACTCACGTCGACTTTGTGCAAGCTGCTCACGGTAATCAGCTAAGGTTGCTTGAGTCGATGCGCTGCTCGTTTTTGCATTATCTAGATCTTCAAGGCTACCTAGCCCTGCGCGATAACGTTCTAAAACGAGTTCTTCATTGTTTTCTAGAATCACCAAACGTTGCGATTCGATATCGACAAGCTGTTGCTTCAAACTGATATCAAGCCAACCTCTCATCACACTCGCGACCAAAAGATCTTGAGCGCCCTGAAGGTTAGCCTGAGACGTCGCAATATCTTTCAAAGCGGCGTTGTTTGTGTCTGCCAGCTTCTGCCATAGATCGAGTTCCCAACCAACCGTGACATCTGTGGTATAGGTTTCAGTGGTGCTTGAGCCGTTAGTGCCTTCGTCAGCTTGACCAGAAAAACTCGCATCGACGGTTGGTAAGCGGTCGCCAGACGTCACACCTTGCTGTGCATAGGCAATTTTGAGTGCTGTGATACTTTGTTGAAGGCTTGGACTGTTCTGCAGAGCGCGCTCGATATAGAGATCGAGCTCCGGCGCATTCACTAAATCGGTGAGTTGTAGATTCTCAGCGTCTAGATCTTGTTTAGTAGACGTTTGATCACTAGAAGCCTGTTGGATCAGCTCTGAAAGCAAGCTCTGCTGTGTCTGGCTAGTGCTTTGCTCTGCTAACGAAACAAAATCAGCCTGACTGGTTGTCGTGCAACCGATCAACCCGATTAGAGCAAGTGAAATAAGGGAATGTTTTAAAGGAAGATTCAATTTCATCTTCTTGTCTCCTGTAAGAATGGAGACAAGATAACGAGCTGGAGGTTAAGGGAGGGTTAAGGCGAACGTTAACTCTAAAAGAAAATGCAAAAAGTGTACGTTTAAACTTCTGTTTTATGCTTCTGACTTGCTAGAAAAGAGCCCACCGATCTTATAACCAATCGCATAGCAAACCACTGCAATAGTCACAAACACCAATGCCGAGAAGAAATGCCCCACCGATGCGGCTACACCAGTGCCCCATACGATGCTGAAGACTAAACCGTGGTAAGCCTCTTGCGGCCACTGAGAGATAGGGAACTGAGTACCACCAGCAATAAGATAAACCATCGCAAACAAGCCGATAAAGGCAGTGATAAGACCGATGAGAACGCGCATATTCATGGGAAGACCCTTGATTAATTGGACTTGGTTGCCATTATTCTTAATCGAAATCGAATGTTCTTAGCCGAAACCGAACGATATTAATCGCAACCTGATGATATTCAAGTATATCGGATAAAACAGGCTTGCTCTATTACTCTTCCGAGTGAGCCTTATACATGACAGAGTAATGAAAGTGGTGGTTTGAATCTGAATCAACCTAACCAGCAGGCACAAAAAAGCGGATACCCTTCTTACGTAAACTCCGTAAGTAAGATACCCGCTTTTACTAAATTTAAGCGCTTTTATTGAATCTAGCTACTTTAACTTAATCTAGCTTAAAGCAGGATGAAGATACCCGCTAAACATGCACTCATTAGGTTTGCTAACGTACCAGCCGCTACCGCTTTCAAACCTAAGTTTGCCACTTCTGCACGACGCTCTGGTGCCATAACACCAATCGAACCTAATTGAATCGCGATAGAACCAATGTTAGCAAAGCCACATAGAGCAAAAGTCACAATGACTTGGCTATGTTCAGACAGCAGAGCTTTGTTCTCAACGAAGTCGATGAAAGCAACAAACTCGTTCATTACGATCTTCTGACCGATGTAAGAACCCGCCATTAATACTTCATCACTCGGGATACCAATTAACCATGCAAGAGGCGAGAATAGGTAACCGAAGATAGCTTGCAGGGTAATGCCCGCAAAACCGAACATTTCGCCTAGACTTTCTAAACCTGTGTTGACCATTGCAATCACACTCACGAATGCAACCAACATAGTACCGACAGCTACCGCCACCTTCATACCGTTCATTGCGCCACTTGCCAATGCATCGATCACGTTGCTTTGGTCAGCTTTATCTAGCTCAATGTGGTCGTAGTCACTCGGAGTACTACGCTCAGGAACAATGATCTTCGCCATCAATAGGCTGCCCGGAGCCGCCATGAAGCTTGCTGCAATAAGGTATTTAAGCTCAACACCTAATCCTGCATAGCCACCCAGCACACTGCCGGCCACTGACGCCATGCCGCCCGCCATTACAGCAAACAGTTCAGAACGAGTCATAGACTTTAAAAAGGGACGAATAAGAAGAGGAGACTCACCCTGAGAAAGGAAGATATTACCTGTTGCAACTAGAGATTCAGCTTTACTGGTACCCAGCAGTTTTTGCACCGCTCCACCAAGAACTTGAATCACTTTCTGCATAACGCCTAAGTAATAAAGCGCAGAGATCAAAGCACTGAAGAAGATAATGATTGGAAGTACGCGAATCGCGAAAATGAAACCTTCAGTAGCCAGATCACCAAATAGGAAAGCGATACCAACGTCTGCAAAACCAAGCAAGCTCGAAACGCCATTGCTTAGGCTTGTTAACGCCAGTTGTCCCCAAGGGAAATACAACACCAAAGCAGCGAAGCCGATTTGAAGTAATAGTGCACGAGAGACCGTTTTCCAGTTAATAGAAGAGCGACTCTCAGATAGCAGACATGCGCAAGCAATCAGTGCAATAACACCGACAAGACCAAATAGAATATTCATAATGTGTCCTAGTAATCCTTAAAGAGTGAACATGAGCCAAACGAATGACATCAAAGGAATAGGACAAAGAACCGCAAGCAAAACGCTACGCGATGAAGGAGCTAACAACGTTAGCGACTGTAACAACGAGTTGTTCATGTAAAAATCACCTTATACAAGCAGTGGAACGTAGCTGGTCCGGTCCGTGGGGTCATTCACATATCCATGTGACGGCTTGTATTGGCTAAGCACCGGCTTAAAACCGGAAAAGAAGTATAAACAGTTAAGTGAGACTTTCATCACATTTTTTGACGCAAACGATCGCGCGGTCAAGGATTAAACAAAACGCTGTGTTTATCGTCATTTGTGTGCATAAAAACTGTAAACAACCTGTATGAAGTTGAATTTGTAATGTTAAGCCTTTAAACGTATGAGCGTAATCACTCGGTTAATTCTGTGTGATTCTTACTACTTTTCTGTGCTCTGCCTCATTTCCCAATACTTCAAGATTCATCTTAAGTTTAGATGCGTATATACTTTGTGTGATCTCACCAAATAATTATCTATAAAATACTAATAGAGCTGATTAGATATAACAGCCATCGAGACTAAGAGAGGAAACACTTGAAGAAAATGGAAGCTCCGCACGACATGAACAATGGAGCTAAATTCAAAACAAATAGACATGGCTATGTGACAGTAGTTGAATATTATAATACCTATACTGTTATTGTCGCGTTTGAAAACACCGGAAATATCCGCGCTATCAGTGCGGCGAAATTACGTACAGGTCAGTTAACTGATCGCTCTGTCGCACCTGAATCGATTATGATTGGTGAAAAGGTTGAATCCGTTAAGCATGGAATATTGACCATTACCCAAGTTGAATCTGAAAATATTGTGGTACTAACCAATACTAATAACGAAGAAATTCGAATGTTATTACCCGCTGTACAAAAAATGAAAGATAAGGTCGAAGATGTTGAGAATGATAAAACTGAGGCTCCAAAACCAACCTCTCTCAGTCAATTAACAAAAAGAAATAAAAAGACCAAAGACGTCAATAGTATGCTTAAGAAAATGCTTACCGATTACGGTCGATACGATTAGTTATCTATTTTATTTCACAAATCCTCTAAATATTTGTCTTCCGAAAAATAAATACATTTACTCCTGCCTTTCTCAATTAGATACGTTGCATATTCGAGTGAAAAGTTAAATTTGATCAAAGTCTCACTCTGGATCTTTAACATAAATCAACGAGATCTCCATCACAATCTCATTTTAGCTTTGTGATGGAGATCTTATTGAAATCTGAATATTTCCATTATTATGCTCTCACACAATAAGAGAACGCAGTTTCTCAACCCCTAAAATCCAATTGAGACAAATATTATGAAAAAGATTCTTGTAGTTTGCGGTAACGGCCTTGGTACTTCACTAATGATGGAAATGGCAGTGAAAGAAGTGGCTAAAAAAATCGGTTTCGAAGCAGAGATTGATCACGAAGATCTATCTTCTGCAGCATCAAGCAATGCGGATATTTGGGTCGCGGCAACAGACGTTGCTAACCAACTGAAAGACGGTGGAAAAGAGAACATCATCAGCCTTAAAAATATTTTTGACAAAGCATCAATCGAAGAACAACTAAAAACTTTCATGTAAGGTCAAAATTATGCAAAACTTTTTCGAATTCATGCTCGGCTTATTAAAAGAGCCAGCAATCATGGTAGGCTTAATTGCTTTCATTGGCCTTGTTGCACAAAAAGCTGATATTTCTACTATTCTAAAAGGCACAATTAAAACCGTAATGGGTTTCCTAATTTTAGGTTTTGGTGCTGGCGCTCTTGTTGGCGCACTAAATAACTTCTCAGTTGTATTTACTGAAGCATTCGGCGTAAGTGGTGTTATTCCAAATAACGAAGCAATTGTTGCATTAGCACAAGAAGCATTCGGTTATGAAATGGCTCTAATTATGTTCTTCGCATTCGTTGTGAATATTTTATTGGCTCGCATTACTCCTTTAAAATATATTTTCTTAACGGGTCACCACACAATGTTCATGTCTATGCTAGTAGCGGTAATTCTGTCTACAGCAAACATTGAAGGCACTGCTCTAGTCGCAATCGGCTCTATCATTGTCGGTACATTAATGGTTGTGATGCCAGCACTAGGCCAAAAGTACACTGAAAAAGTAATGGGTACTGATCAACTGGCTATCGGTCACTTCTCGACACTGTCTTACATCGTGTCTGGCTTCATTGGTAGCAAATTCGGTGACACATCAAAATCAACAGAAGACATCCAAGTTCCTAAAAGCTTAATGTTCCTGCGTGATACGCCAGTAGCCGTAGCAACAACAATGGCAATCTTCTTCATGCTTGCGTCTATTATTGCGGGCGGCGAGTTTGTAGAAACAGTATCAAGCGGTCAAAACTGGGTTGTGTTTACCTTCATGCAATCTCTAATCTTTGCCGGTGGTGTTTACATCGTATTGCAAGGTGTGAAGATGCTAATTGCTGAAATCGTTCCTGCATTTAAAGGTATTTCTGACAAGCTAGTACCGGGCGCAAAACCTGCTCTAGATTGCCCAATGGTATTCCCTGTAGCGCCAAACGCGGTACTTATCGGTTTCCTTTGTTCTTTTGCTGCTGGTCTACTAGCAATGGCAGTACAAGGTGCACTTGGTTGGACAATCATTGTAGCGGGCGTGGTTCCACACTTCTTCGTAGGTGGTGCGGCAGGCGTTTACGGTAACGCAACCGGCGGTTTACGTGGCGCAATTCTAGGTTCATTCACGCAAGGCCTATGTATCTCTTTCCTACCGATGCTGCTACTTCCTGTACTGGGTGGCCTGGGTCTTGAAGCAACAACGTTTGCTGACTTTGACTTCGGTGTTGTTGGCCTGATTCTAGGGTGGATTGTTTCATGAGCCTATTCGATTTAATCGGTGACCAAGGCGTTATCATCAACTCTGAAGAGAACTTAACGGTTGATGCTGCGATTGATTTAACCTGTTCAACACTGCTAGCAAGCAACAAAATTGAAGCAAGCTATGTTGAAGCTATCAAACAAAAGCACAAGGACATTGGCGCGTACTATGTTCTAGCACCAAAGATTGCGATGCCTCATGCTCGTCCTGAAGATGGTGTGAACGAAGCATCTCTGCAAGTGACGGTGTTCAAGAAGGGTGTTGATTTAGAGTCGGAAGACAACGGTGACGTTTACCTTTCAATCACTCTGGCAGCGATGGACTCAGATAGCCATATCCATACTATTATGGCGCTATCAGAGTTGTTCCAAAATGATGATGACATTGATGCCATTATCGCAGCGGAAACAGAGCAAGCGATCATCGAGATCTTAAAACGATACTAATTTAGATCTAAAGATCCTGATATGCCCCCATTAAAAAGCGATAGCCTCGGCTATCGCTTTTCTATTTCTGGTGATTGGTCATTTCTCATCGAGTATGAGTGAAGGCATCACACTTCGAAACCATTCACTAGCGTTAAAACGCGTACATTCTTTTATCAGTTGATAACTCGAAACAGTACTGTGCGTGTTTTTCAAGACATTCAAACACTTCTCTATCCAACTTATAGTTTTCAACATGGTCTCTCAAAATAGCCATCGTCTGTTCTAACGTCATACCAGCACGATACGGACGTGACTGAGATAATGCTTGGAACACATCTACCACAGCGACGATCCGACTCGGTTGATCCAGCTCTTCCGCCGTTTTACCCATTGGGTAACCTGATCCATCTAACCTTTCATGATGATTGGATGCCCATTGGCATACCTGAGGAGAACTAAACAGCTCTTGCAGTGCGAATCGAGTGTCCGTTGCGTGGCGTTTGATGCAGCAATACTCCTCTTCGGTCAGCAAATCTGGCTTATGAAGAATGTCATTAGGTGTTTGCAGTTTACCGATGTCATGAACTAGACCAGCTAGGTAGAGTTTACGCTGAGTGGTGTATGAATAACCCAACTGCTTGGCGAGATATTCAGAAAGCTGCCCGACCTTCAACGAGTGCTTAAAAGTAAACGAACTTTTGGTATCAACAACATTGGCGATAAACTCGGCAAAGGCCACGGTTTCATCCAGCGACATTTGTTGAGAGAAGAATGGCACAGGCTCAAAGTTATCCCTCATATTCTCGATGTAAGGGATTTCCATCGAGAACCAAAAATCATCCAGATCGACCAACTCACACATGTGTTGTACAAGGTTGGTTTCGAACATCTCATCCGCTTGTTCAGTCAAACGTTCGATAATGCTCGCTTTGCCATCTGGTGTTAAGTTTCCATAACGATCAGAAGAAGTTATCCCGTATAGATAATCGACTCTGTCGGCAAGCATCACGATGGCGGCCAGTTCTTTTTCTAACTCGCTGATATGAATAGCCTTTAACTCAACCCACGGGGTATGATGATAAAGAACCGGCTTAGCGAATATAGAAAGAACTGGGCACTCTTTTAAGATTTGGTAGCCCTTTTGACAATGGTGATAGCTCGAGTCGGGCACAAACCCAGAAGTTAAGCTGAGCTGCTCATCAATTTGCGATACGCCACAGTCGTGAATTAACCCCAATGAAAACGCAAGTTGCGCCTGCTCTTCTTCCCATCCGACACTCAGTGCACATCGATACGCGATATAACCGACCCTCTGTCCATGGTTTTTGCTTTCGAAACCGACGTTATCAAGCGCCTTAGCAATCCCAAATAGAGCCTTTCTCAGGTCTACGGTTACCTCTTGGCAATGTTGAATCATTATTTAAGCCTAGCATTTTTATAGTTTTTATATATTTAGGCTGCTAATACTAATGCATAGCTAATGATTATATACACAACTATTGTAAGGTTTAATGAGTTTCGTGATAGAACTAACGTATCACGAAAAATCCGTGCTACAAGTGGTTGCATATTGAAAATCATGCGACATTATAGTCTGCCGACCAAAAATCACTAAATCATCAGCTAAAAGAAAAGGAAAGACATGTTTAAAACGATTATCGATGATGAACTATCCATCGCATTGGTTGAAGAGAGTTTCGCTTCTCACTATGCGGAAATCTCACAAAGTCAGAATGAGTACCTAAGCCAATGGCTCGTGTGGCCGCCACATTGTAAAACCGAGCAAGACTTTAGGATCTTCATCCAGCGCTCGCTACACGATTATGCGGAAGGCCAAAGCATGACATGTGCGATTGTGTATAAAGACAATATCGTCGGTAACTGTAGCTTCAACACCATTGACCACAACAAACAGAAAGTCACGATAGGCTACTGGCTGTCTGAATCATACCAAGGTAAAGGAATAGTCACCCGTGTGGTCGAAAAACTGATTGATATTGCTTTCAATGAGTTAGATATGGAAAAGATTGAAATATCAGCTGCCACTGAGAACATGAGCAGCCGTAAAGTTTGTGAGCGCTTACATTTCACGTTAGAAGGTATTATAACTCGTAATGAGAACTTGAATGGCCGCATCGTAGACCACGCCATTTATGGACTTCATCGATCTAAGCTCTAAGCCTAAGCAGTCACTATTATGTAAATGAGCATACTAAAAAGCCACGGTATTCAACCGTGGCTTTGTTATTTTACGAACCTAGAACCTAAGTAGCTCTCAGAGCGCCCAGTTATACGGTCTTAGGAATCACGATACTGAACTTAGCTCCACCATGGTTGCTGTCGTCGATTTTGATATCCCAAGAAAGCTTTTTAGCCGCTGAAATTGCAATCGCGAGGCCTAAACCCAAACCACCGGTGGTTGAGGTTCTGCTAGAGTCCAAGCGAGAAAACGGAAGGAATACTTCGTCACGCCTATCTTCTGGAATTCCAGAACCATTATCTTCAATGAGAACCAGCCAATTTTCTGAGTTCTCATCCAGAGTCATCCATACTTTGTCTTGCGTGTAATTGCCTGCATTCTTAAGAATGTTATCAAACACCAAACGCGCCATCGAGCAGTCGCATTTAATGGCGCAATCTTGCGTTACATTTGATTCGAAGATCACGTTATCCAGTTCGGAGTAACGAATCCGGTCTAAACAATATTCAAGTAAGTTCGCTCTTACTTTTACCAGTTCAAAGAAAGAGTTATCCATGACATTCAATTTCGACAGCATGATAATTTCTGAGGTGAGCTCGTTGATATCCTCAATGTAGGTATCAATATCATCGAAAAGAACCTGCTGCTTCTCGGGGGCTCCCCTTCTCAAAATATCGGTCGCCAGCTGAATACGACTCAACGGAGTACGTACCTCATGAGGGATAGCTTGCGCAAAGATATGGCTTTGTTTTACTTTGCTCTCTATCTCTTCAGCCATGAAGTTAAAGCTTCTGGCCAAATCAGAAACGGGGTGGATGTCGTCCAAGTCAGATCGAGTACTGAGCTTCCCCTTACCAAATTGCTTTTGCTTCTCAACCAATAGCTCTATTCTTTCTTGAAAACGCCTCACAGGTAAGTAAACACTTGCGCCAATCGCCACAATAACAGCCAGTAACAGCCCTAACAAAAAGTGCCTTTCTGAATCCTCATACCATTCAATCTCAGGAGAGAAGAAGTCCCCTACCTCACTGAACGCAAAGCTAGATTCTGAATTTGGCAACTGAAACACCGCCGAATAGAGATTGTTGTCACTGAGGTATATCGGTACACCGTTCAAGGTCGTATATAACTCACATCGTTGACAAGGCGCTTCTCCCGACCAATTTTTCAACAGGCGTAAATTGAAGATATAAAATTGTTGGTAGCCTGTTCTATCGAGCTCTTTATATAGCGAGTTTTCCTGATGGTGTTGGCGAACATACTGCTCAGCAAAGTAAATGCCATCGTTAAGGAACGTTTCGATCTCGGTGCGTCGCATGTGCCCTTCACCAAGGTTCAAAAACAAGAATATCGTTGCCGACATCCCAGTCACAATCCCAAGGTATAAACGAGCAAACATCGAAACCGAGCGAAGTTTCGTAGCAATGAACTTACGCAACCAACATGTACCCCTTATTGCGAACCGTACGGATCAACTGCTTGTCTTTTGCGTGAATACGTAGCTTCCGGCGTAAACCAGACACTCGCATATCAATCGAGCGGTCGTTAAACGAATAGTCAATTCCTCGAAACAACTGACAGCACTGGTCTCGAGTCACGACTTGACAGATGTTATTCACAAGAAGGTTTAAGATTTCAAACTCAGCAGAAGTAAGCTTAAGATTTTGCCCATACAGAGTGGCACTTTGAGCAATATTGTTGATCACAATATCGCATTGCTTTTCAGCCGTCTTTTCCGGCGCGATAGCAATAGGAGCAGCTCGACGTAATAACGCTTCAATTCGCGCCAACAAGGCATGGCCACGAATAGGCTTTGCAACGTAATCATCCGCGCCAAACTTAAATAAGCTTACCTCACTCATTTCATCTGCTGAGGCGGTCAACACTAAAATTATTCCATTGTAAAACTCACGAGCCTGACGACAAATTTGAGCGCCACTCATGCCCGGAAGCATCAAGTCCAACAGCACTAAATCAGGTTCAATACTGCGGATCGCTTCAAGTGCTAAATTCCCTTCATGAACAACGCTAACATCGTAGCCTTCAGCTTCTAGATAAAGCGTAGTTAAACGAGCTATCTCTTGGTCATCTTCGACAATGAGCACTTTGGTTTTCGACATTACTATCACCAGTATTTATTAAAAGCGAGGGCAGTATATATACTGCTCATATATCATCAATGTTGTGATTCGAGCCTCAATTTTACCGTACGCAAAACATTGTAATCACTTTTGTACATACACGTTTACAAAACGCAGTGCTTAACCGCCAGTACGCCTTGGTTTATGAAGGTTGGCCATCAATAACTCGATATTCACGGTGTTTTAATTGCCCATACAACGCTTACGTTTGCTTTATTTTCTTACTCACACTTACATTTAAGGCATTTACAAAACCCAATCAAATCAACCCTCCAAATAGTAATGACTTGGCGGTTAATATCACTGACAAATGACATATTTAGAGGTTTAAAATCCGACTCTAGCGTTCGACAGTCGAAGGAAATCGATTACGTTACCCACCAGCCAGTGTTTTACATTTTCAAGGCCTCGGCAGGCGCTATTAAGCAATATCTTCTTCAAGTAATATTGATGAAATTGATAATTCGATCCAGCATTTGCTAATCACCACTACCTCACAGGGTCCACTTTAAGATGAATAAACCGCTTTCACTGTTACTGACCAGCACCGCTTTATTTTCAACGCAGTTATTAGCTGATAGCAATAAACAAGAAATAGTGAATTCGATTCAAGCGCAGGTCATTTCTTGGATAAACATTCAGGTCGCGCCAAAAATAACATTCGTCAAAAGATGGCCTTCAACTGTGGGTTCTATAGTGCACTCCTTTCTGTAGCACCTTTTTCTTCTTCAACACGGCTTTTTAACGACTGTTGAAGACCAGAATTCAATTTGATAAGCGCCTACTGAATGCATGATCTCGGTAGGCACTGTTCGACCAACACATCAGTTCACCGAGTTCAATATGATGACCAATTATCAACCTTTCGAGCACCTCAAGTGTCCTATTTGGATATATGACATTGATAATAAAAGAATAACTTGGGCAAATAGTAACGCCCTCCCCCTCTGGGAGTCTGAGTCGATGTTTGAGCTGACATCACGTGACTTTAGTGTCGAGATGTCAAAAGCGATAGAAGCAACACTGGAAGAATACCAAAGACAATTTCTACGTAACGAAAGCATCAAAACATGGTGGAACTTCACGCCAAACTACATTTCCAAACGTGCATTATGCCTATTTTCTGGGATCCCATTGCCCGACGGTCGAACTGGAATGTTGGTACAAGTCATTGCCGAAGAAGGCAGCCTAAAGCACGACTTAGCTTGCTCTGATGGCGCAAATCTCTCCCTTCTATTTGATAACTCAGGAAACGTAGTGAGTGCTAACTCCGCATTCTTTCAAAACTATGGCTCACCGTTTAGCACTCTATCCGACTTCGTTTCAAGTGAAGAGACAGCAGCACAATGGTTGTTTGCTGCGCGTAAAGGCCGCGAGATTTTAGAAGAAGTCAGCTGCGAAATAGATAACAAAACCCATCATTTTGACGTTCAAGGAAAATGGCTATTTGATAAAAGCGAGCTTCTGTTAAACCTCACCTGTACAACTAAACAAAAAGAGAAACTGATCAAAGCCAGATACAACGCAGAGCACGACTGTTTAACTGAGCTTTATAATCGCCGTGGGATCACCAACCTTCTAGAAACCAGTATTGCCTATCGCTCGCCCTTTGAGTTGATGTTTGTCGACCTTGATGGCTTCAAATTGGTCAATGATACTTATGGACACAGTGTCGGTGACCAACTACTTAAGCAGGTTGGCGAACGTCTTAAACACCTCGTCGACGAGACGTGCATGATCGGTCGATTTGGTGGCGACGAATTCATTGTGATTGCCCACGCCTGTCGAAATCACAATATCCCGCTGCTCTGCTCGCGTATTATTGAAGCCTTGAACAAGAGTTTCCACATCAGAGGAATTGGCACCTTGTCTGTTGGTTGCAGCATCGGTACTGCTCATTTCCCTGATAATGCCGTCGATCAAGAGTCCCTGCTCAAGCAAGCGGGTATGGCGATGCATATGGCCAAAGCAAATGGACGAAATCGATTTCAAACTTTTACACCTTGCTTAGCACAAACCCTTCACCGCAAGGTAGAGATCCGTCATCGACTCACGCATGCCTTAGAGAACGACGACCTCAACCTTCATTACCAACCGATAATGAACACTAACAGCGACAAGGTGAAAGGATTTGAAGCCTTACTTCGATGGTCGGACGAAGAACTTGGTGACATCGCTCCTGACGAATTTATTACCTTAGCGGAGGAAAGTGGGCAAATAGTTCCTCTCGGAAAATGGGTTCTCAATTCCGCACTCAAACAGTTATCGATGTGGCAACGAGAGTTTGATCATGAGTTGATGATGAGCATCAATATCTCGAGCATTCAGATGCACGCTACCTTTGCCGAACAGCTATCGGCAATGCTGAACTTCTACAATATCCAGCCTCAAAGCGTTGCCCTTGAAATCACCGAGTCTTCGATGATCTTCAAGCATGGTGAAGTCAGACAAGCATTAAGTGATATATCAAAATTGGGCGTAGAACTTCACCTTGACGACTTTGGTACAGGGTACTCCTCGCTCTCAATGTTGCATGACTTGCCAATTAGCACTGTTAAACTCGATAAAAGTTTTGTCCATGGTTCGCACAAAGGGAGCAAAGCAATAGTCCAAGCCACCCATGCTATCTGCGACAAACTGGGGCTAAAAGTAGTTGCTGAAGGCGTCGAGACCGAAACGCAAAAAGCGTTCTTGATCGATTGTGGATACCAGTATCTTCAAGGGTTCTTGTTTAGTAAGCCCATCCCGTCAAATGAAGTCGAAAGACAATTTTTAACGGGTCGATTAATAGACATTTAAAAACTTATTTATCAATAAGTTAGAGTTTTTGAACACTTCGTAGTCCAGAGAGTGATACCCGCATCAACGCTTACGTATGCTTACATTGCGGCCAACAACGACAAACCGAAGTTAAAGCATTGTTTATTATGTAATTATTGATAAAAATCAACCTATAAGCCATATAACAGATATACCTACCTTCTGTAATGGCTTTGGTATTTAGATTACCCTCATGCAGCCCCTAAATCAGATCAAATAATCGGTAAATATGAGAAGACAAAACGGCTTCACTCTCTTAGAACTTATCATCGCTGTCTTAATTTTGGCTATCCTGTCTGCCACGGCTATGGCCAAGTTCTTAAACGTTCAAGGAAGCGCCCGTGCGAGTAAAATACACGACGTAGCGGGTAACCTACGTACCGGTATCGATATGATCTACGCCAAGTCTGCGATTGCTGGCGTTGAGGGAGAGTGCAACTATGTAGAAAAAACGGAAATTGAAACCTACTACGTCTGTCATGGTTACCCAATAGCTTATGTGGATTCACTAAGAAGACTGCTCAATATCGACAGAACAGAGCTTCACGTGATCAACAAAGAAGTCGATCCTGGCAGCAATGCCGAAAGAGTAGCTGCTATCTCTTTTGACGCAGATAACTACACCTATTCACCTGAAGGTGACTTTTGTCAGGTACTCTATCAACCAGAAAAAGAACCTCAAATCGTCGTACTTGATGGCGCATGTTAAATACTCAACGATTTTACTCATTCAGAAGTTAGAGCTAAGCCATCGAGACAGCTCTTTGAATATCATGTGGTTACGATAAATTTGTTCAAAAATAATACGAATAGGGTTAAGTTGTTGCTACTTACATCTTTAAGTGCTGTTTACGTTATAACATGAACTTAATTCATATCTTATTTTTTATAATTAGCCTGTAAAGATCTACATAGGTGCATGTCTGATATAGATATCAACAGTGTTTTGGTTAAACACCTTTCGTAAATAGATAGGTATAAATATATAAATAAAATATCATCCTCGTGCTATCTAAAACTTCCCACCTAAAATTTTCATTATTTAATAAGACGTAAGAATACAAATAAAGCAAACTCAAAATACAATATTATCAATTCCATCATCTAGTCATATAATTAAATTACTAAAATCATGTCTCAATTAAATTATATTAACATTACATAAGTTGACATAATCTAAGTTTATCCTGAAAAATTCTGATAAATCTCACACATCAATAAACCGAATGAATACCATCAAAAGCTACATTAGAAACCTCTAAATCCAGTAGCTAAACCTTCCACATAGAAGCGGTGAAATGGATAAATACCAAAACAAATGGATAAATCCCCTTTATCCCTTGTAAATCATTGGCTTTCATTTATAAATTCAACTTTTGGATGAACATCTCCATAACCTTTCATTCAAGCCCAAATTCTGCGATTAGTATCAACATCTTAAGAGAAAATGGTGACATTTTGGTTATATTATTTGGAAAGGACTCTTAGGTTGAATGAAAATCCCAGCCAATACACATCAATCACATAAATATAATAACTGTCGCTTAGGAGTTGAGCCATGCACTGTTCTTTCAATATAAACAACAATAATGAGAGCTTGCAACTGATCTACAATGAAGAAAAAATATACATCAAGAACAACAGCAATAAGATATCAGAGGAAAGTCTTAATAGTAAAGAGAGTTTTGTATTCAAATACCTTATTGAGCACTCATCAATATCTAACCCTCAATCTGCACGAGATGTTGAGGAGTCTTTTAAATTACATTTTGATGAAGAGTTTAGTTTGTATGCATTAAAAAACATCATCGCCTCAATAAGAAAGAAGTATCGAAACTTATGTAAAAAAGCAAAGATAGATAATAATAGCGAACTTATCTCTAACCTTTATAAGGTGGGTTACTTTATCGATCTCGATAAGAGCTCTACAAACTGCGTCGCACCAAAGTACGACATCAATCAATTCAAGCCCAGTCAGATAGAAATGTTGAAAATGATGTTCAACACCTATCATAGAGAACTGATTAAGGCTCTGATAACCGTGTTCACCATCTCTTCATTTTTCCTCTTCGTTGTCTACTTTTTCCAAATCCTTTATACGACGAAGATTGCAGATGAATACAGCGAAAACACCAAACATATTGCTGAAGAAATCATGCTCTATGGTTGCGATAACCAAGGGGCTGTGCACTCATTAAGGCATTCGCTCAACCTAGATTCTGTCATCATGACTACGTCTTATGGTTCATGTTATATCTCCAAAACACGATCGAAAATGGTAGACCTTGATCAAGTTGATGACTTTTACGATAGTGCCGATTTCGCTTATTCACGTTTCGCAGACACTAAGCATGACATTGACCTTACGGTGCGTATTTCTACACGCTCTATTGAAGCTCGATACAAAAACTCACTATTGCCTCTGTTAGTCGACTCGGTCTCGATCCAGAAGAATGGTTATTACATTCTGAACCTTGGTGAAGAAAGTAAAGCTATCTATCAAACACCACTGCCAACCGGCGCAACCATTACCTTTTACAGTGACGATATTGTCGTACTGTGGACTGCGCTTTCTCTGATTCTCGCCACACTGCTTTATCGCTCCTATATTCTGGGCTTTATGATCTACCTGTTTCGTTGGAAACACATCTCCTTTGAAGAAGAGCCCATCATCAACACCGAAGACAACAGCGTCCTGTATTACGAGTTGTTATCTCGTGTGCGTAACGTTGGCGTTTTAAGCTTCATCAACACCATGAGACGCACCAATTTACTCACCTTTCACACTATCTTGCTCATCGAGACGGTCAGAAAAGCCAAATTACACAACAGCCATGAGATCTATGGTGTCAACGTGTGTCCGAGCGCTTTGGTGGGGTCGAACTTCGCAAGGCTCAGAGAGCATTTGGCCGCGATGGAAGCGAATGAATTTGTCGTCGAGATTACTGAATATTCGAACATTGGCTATGGATGTGAGGTTATCGATAACATTAAGGATATCAAAAAACTTGGTATCACTATCGCTCTGGATGACTTTGGTACGGGCAATAACAACATCGAAATCATCAATGTTATCTCTCCGGCCTATCTAAAACTGGATCGTTGCTTTGTTAAAGATATCGAGTCAGGAGAGCACCATCAGGGTGTATTGCTTAATATCTCTGAGATTGGACGCTTATCAAATATCACGATGATTTATGAAGGTGTCGAGACGCGCAGGCAGCAATATATCTTGTGTCAGCTAGGCTACAACTTACATCAAGGCTATCTGTATAGCCGGCCCAATGATTCAGAGGAGCAATAGGCCCCCCTACTAGAAATCTTGACGAGCAACCATTTCCTATTCAAATAATCATCGCTCATACAGCTGCTTGAGAGCCCACAAGGACGTAGGCTTCAAGTACCCTCCCCGCCAAACATGCTTTATCCAAACTTAAAAATATCCGATCTATTTTCATAAAACCCTTGCCAATTCGAATAAAAAGGTTAGTGTTATACACATGTATATCACCATGCAGTTTTGATTATGACCGAATGGAAAGACGACCAACCGATTTTTAGGCAACTTGCCTCAAAGATCAGTGACCAAATTCTTCAAGGTGTTTGGTTAGAGCAACAAGCATTACCCTCTGTGCGTGCGGTTGCTGCCGATCTCAAGATCAACCACCTTACTGTCATGAAAAGCTATCAGTTACTGGTGGATGAAGACTTGGTAGAGAAAAAACGCGGCCAAGGCATGTATGTGGCCGAAGGGGCACTTCAAAAATTGAAAGAGTCTGCACACCAATCATTCATCAACACACAGATCCCAGCCATCGCTGAGACGCTAGGCATCATTGATATGAGTGTCGAAGAACTCGTGAAACAGCTAGCACAACATATAAAGGACAAGTCATGAGTACGTTACTTTCCGTGAAAAACGTAACCAAAACCTATTCAAATCAAGTGGGTGTCGAAAACATCAGCTTTGAGTTAAAGCCAGGTCAAGTACTTGGTCTGCTTGGCCACAATGGCGCGGGTAAATCGACTCTGATCAAATCACTGCTTGGTGGACACAACTATCAAGGTGAGATTGAAGTAAACGGCTACCACCCTATCCACCAGCACGCGGAGCTCATGCAGCACTTGTCGTACATCTCAGATGTTAACGTGTTACCAGAGTGGATGACGGTTAAACAACTGCTTCGATACACACAAGGTGTGCACCCTAGCTTCAACAAGCAAAAAGCAGAACAGACGTTAAGCAGCACCAACATTAAGTTGTCTTCTACTATCAAGCAGCTTTCTAAAGGGATGAAAGTACAACTTCACCTTGCGATCATCATCGCGACTGACACTCAAGTGTTGATCTTAGATGAGCCTACATTGGGCTTAGACTTGCTGTACCGCGATACTTTTTATCGCCACCTACTAGAATGGTTCCACGACGGCGAACGCGCCATGATCATTGCAAGCCATGAGGTTTCAGAAATTGAACACCTATTAACGGATGTACTGATTTTGAAGCAAGGTCATTGTGTCCTGCAAAAAAGCATGGAAGACATCGAGAGCGACTATTTCATTATTGAAGTCGCAAACAACCATTCAAGCGAGATTCAGAAACTCAACCCACTGACCTCACAATCAGGGCTAGGCACTACTAAGTGGTTATTGGAAGGTCAATACAAAGCGCAGGTTGAATCACTGGGTAACATCTATAACGTTGGTCTCGCAGATCTATTCCTTGCAACACAGATGGAGAAGGCATAATGCATCCAAGTTTTTACATGCTAGAAAAAGAACTCATCGAGCACAAAGTTAACACTCGATTGCCTCTGTTTGTCGCGTTATGTGGTTTCTTACTGTTCGTTGGTCTGTTCTTTAATGGCGCAGCACAACATGAGTTTTTCTTTGAAATGCAAGTGAACGGTGACGTGAGCGACATCCACAGAGAGTTCGCACAAGATCTCAACTCAGTGATCTACTTTGGCGCGGGCCTTATTTCACTGATCCTGTCGACGCTATATATCCCTAAAACGCTGCGTAAAGAGCGCCAAGAAGGCAGTTCGATGTTTTGGAGAAGTATGCCAGTATCCAATGCCATGACTCATGGCGTGAAGCTAGGCTTCGGTCTAGTGGTTATTCCGGCTATCTGCGCGCTATTAGTTCTATTCGCTGACTTCTTGTTTTGGGTACTGAACGTTTCAAGCGAACAACAATTGGCATTAATAGTAGAGCAGCAATCACTGCTTTATGTGCTGAGCAATTGGTTGGTGTTCTTTGGACGAATGATGTTAATTGCGTTAGTTCTGCTGCCGTTAGCAACGGTTACTCTGGCGATTTCACAGCTGGTGAACTCTCCATTACTTGTCATTTTCATCTCAAGCTATGCGATTAAGTTCCTCTCTGTCGCCGTTTTTGGGTTCTATGGCATCAATGACTTCCTATCTCTCATCGCATCATTGCCAATGAATGTGCTCATAGCAAGCAACCCATTAAGTGCGATTGCAGAAGCGCCGATTTTATCTCTAGGTATTTACGCACTGATCGGTGTTGGTGGCTATCTGCTGAGCCTAAAGCTGAACCGAACCGATGATGTCAGTTTGAAGACGCTCTTCCAACGTTAACGCATTCGCTCCTGACGTTGGTGTTATCTCTCCCGAGCAGGTAACCACATCAGATATCAAAATCTAAATCAAAGCTTCTGAGAAATCGGGAGCTTTTTTTGATCACGACTTTGCGAATACAGAGTGGGTAACAAGAACAAAGGGACAGAGGGGTTTTAGTTAGGAGTAACAGAGTGAAGCAACAAGAGAATCTAAGAGGAGGTATTAATGAGCTGACATTGAATGCATTGTTGTTAATGCCTGTCAGCTCTTTGGAGGATGATTTCTTTAGTCGCCGACCAGATGAAGGTCCTTGAGAGTACTAATGAAATCGATTTGTTGCGTTTTACATTTGATTAAGCTTTTCAGCTTTTTTATCTTAAAGCTTTACGATTTAAAGCTTATTTCTTTGAAGCTTCTTTCGCCGTGTCTTTCCAGTATTGGATGCGAACGCGATGAAGTTGTGCTCTTCTCATTTTTTTCATAAGGGATATTTCCTTTTCTTTAACTGCTCTTCATGAGCTATTTTTATTGCCAACCATTCGAATCTAACGGTGTTTGATGTCCAGATCAATGATACAAATCACAAAATTTATAGAGTTTTGAGTACCATTTACATCAAAGTATGACCTAGCTATCAACTATGGCTCAATTCAATCCTATGAGCCGCTCTTCAAAATTAAGGTTAGTTCTCTCAGATGACAAATTCATTTCAGTATCAATACAGTTCAATGATACGTACTTAATAGACCGGACCAACGCGGATTTAGTTCCAGCATCTTATCTTTTATTACTCACCTTATCTATAAAGTTACAGCGTAACCCAACCTGTGTTAGATGTGAATAATTAATCGCCACATTAGCCTATACGTCACAACATCAAAATGGGATTATGTTTGTAACGGGTAGAGCTTTTTATAGAAAAAAGCCGTAGTGGACAAAATTAAATGGACGTAATTATGAGTAAAGTAATTCTGCAAGGGCATATTCTAGTGCCAGACAACGACCTAAAAGCCGTCACACAAGCCTTGGTTGTACACAAAGAACTGACACTGGAAGAACCTGGTTGTATCGTGTTTCGAGTCAGTCAGAGCACGCTTCAACCTAATCGCTTTGAAGTGTATGAAGAATTCACTAGCCGAGAAGCATTCGAAGCGCACCAACAGCGAGTAAAAGCGTCTGAATGGGGTGAAGTCTCCAAGAATGTGACTCGTCATTATCAAGTCACCGATGTTCCAACATCATAATGATACATCCGCTAGCCAACAGTATCGTCACGTTGATCAAACAAGATCCCTTACGAATGCAGGTTTTAGACTGTGTCGCTCAGCTGGATTTACCGCAGTGCTATGTTGCTGCGGGCTTTGTGAGAAACCTCGTTTGGGATCAACTACATTGTTGTGCCTCCCCGACTCCACTCAATGATATTGATGTGATCTACTTTGATCCCATTGATACCTCTTACGAATCGGATCTTCGATACGAGGCTCAGCTTAAACAACGGTTACCTGAATTGAATTGGCAAGTTCGCAATCAAGCCAACATGCACACTAGAAATGGGGATGAACCTTACCAAAGCTCATTGGATGCAATGAGTTATTGGCCGGAGAAAGAGACCGCCGTCGCCGTAAAGCAAAGCATCAATGGAGACATCGAATGTATTTCGTCTTTTGGTTTAGTGAGTTTGTTTGATTTGCAAATCACACCCAACCCAAAGCGTAACCGAGATATCTTTGATCAAAGAGTACAATCCAAGAACTGGCTGACCCAGTGGTCCAAGTTAACGATTAGTCACAGTTAACTAGCGGTCAAACTCAAAAGCTAAAACCATTGACTAAAAACCCAATCAGATCGAACATGCCCCACTTGTTAACTTATTAGCTTATTAGCTTATTAGCTTATTAAGTTAGTTAGTAACTAACCAACTCATCAACCGCGCGTGGCGACTAGCTGCTACGCTCTCTCGTCATACTGAGTAACGACCATGAACCAACAATACATGCTGCAAGCACTCGAAGCTTCGCGCCAAGCCTTACCTGATTGCCAACCAAACCCGCCTGTGGGTTGTATTTTGGTGAAGAACGATAAGGTGGTGTCTGTTGGATACACGCAAAAAGTCGGCGGAAACCACGCCGAGGTCGAAGCGCTCAACAGCTATGACGACGGATTGGACGGAGAAATGGAAGGGGTTACCGCTTACGTAACTTTAGAGCCATGTTCATTTGTTGGCAGAACACCCGCTTGCGCCAATACATTGGTTAAAGCAGGTGTAAAACACGTGGTAGTAGCGATGCTAGACCCAGACCCTCGCAATAATGGTCGTGGTGTTGCGATCCTTGAATCGCACGGCGTGAAGGTGGATGTGGGGTTATGCCAAGCGCAAGTGAGTGCTTTTCTAACCCCATATCTTGGTAAATCTTAGCTCTTAAACAGCCAACGCTAGCTCAATTTGACTCGATAAAGCGGATTGACTGGCTTACCGACAAAGTATGACCAAATATGATCGTAGACGGCATGTTGGTTAGGGAATGGTGCCAACGCTTTTGCCTCTTCTAAATTGCACCAGCAGTACTCTGTATGTTCGTCATTCAGTTCAATCGCTTGGTTGGGTGGGCATAGCACTGCAAAGACCGGGATTAGCTGAATTACATTAACGTACGCCTCGTAAAACTGCTCCAGAAACTGCGCGTTATACAAAGCTTCCACTTTAATTTGGGTCTCTTCTTCAAACTCGCGCACGATAGCCTGCCAGCCTGTTTCTCCCGCTTCAATCGAGCCCGCGACATGGCACCAAAACTCGCCCTTCACACGCTTCATTAGTAGCATTTTCATTTGTCCGTCGATCTCTGAAATAGCGACACCGGATACAATCGAAGTATTGAGTGGAATCATCACGTTACCTTAGGTTGAATAAGAGGGCGGCAAGGCTACCACCCTTCACTTGTTAAGTTACCTTCTCTGATTAGAAACGAGAAGTTACTCATCAATTAATGAAGTTCAAGCCATAACTCATGGGGTCAGTGTTAACCATCTCGCTTAGCTATCCTGTAATAGAACCATTTCTTATTTGAGGCGTATTTCGATAAAGAGTAGAATCGCCGCCTTGTACTGTGTTTAAAGCCTTTAAACATACACAGTAGACTCACAACCATTTATCACCACGATATAAGTATTAATACGACTATGCACTCATCAAAACCAACGCACGACTCAGAAAACAGCCATACTCCTGAGCATTGCTTCACTCGTTTTCAACAGCCGATCGAGTCATATTCATTGCCTGAGCGTTTCACATTCCCGTTCTACTACGAACCGCACCCACTGTGTGAAATAGCCTCTCATCAGCTTCAACAATATCTAGAAACACAAACCGACTGGCAGCATGACTTCGGACTAGATTCTGACGCTGGTCGCGGCAAAATGTTTGGTGTGTTACTGGTGAAAAGCCCAGAAGGTGAATTGGGTTACTTCTCTGCTTTCTCTGGAAAAATCGCAGACCAAAACCTACTGCCTCACTTTGTGCCGCCCGTATTCGACATGTTGAGCAGCGATAGCTTTTTCCATCAAGACACAGCCGACATGATGGCTGTAAATGCGAAATTTAAAGCGCTGCAAGCAAACGCTGAATACCTTGAATTGTGTGAACAGTTAGCACAACAGAAAGCACAGGCAGAACAGGAGATCGAAGCGCAACGTTTGTTGATTATAGAAGGCCGAAAAACACGTAAAGAACGACGCGAACAAGGTAAAAAAAACCTTGATGAACAAGCCTTCGAACAACTGAATAATGAGCTTAACAAGGCCAGTGTTGCTGACAAGAACCAGCAGAAGTACCTAAAGCTCAACTGGGAACAGATCCTAAACGAGTTACAAATCAAAGTTGATGTGTTCACTAATCAATTAGCTGAACTCAAAGAGCAAAGAGCACTCCTTTCTCATCAGCTTCAGCACAAACTGTTTTCACAATACGCTTTCCAGAATGCGGAAGGAAACATTGAGGATCTGAACCAAATCTTTGAAGACACGCCAAACAAGATACCACCAGCAGGTTCTGGCGAGTGTGCCGCACCCAAGCTTTTGCAATACGCGTATTTAAAAGGTTACACACCATTGGCACTGGCCGAATTTTGGTGGGGTCGATCACCGAAATCGGAAATCCGTAAACACAAGAAATACTACGCGTCTTGCCAAAGTAAGTGTGTACCGATTTTAGGTCACATGATGAAAGGCTTAGAAGTCGATCCCAACCCATTGCTAGAAAACCCAGCTGAAGGCAAAGACCTCGATATCCTGTTCCAAGACGATCACATCGTTGTGGTACACAAACCAGCAGGTTTTCTATCCGTACCGGGTAAAACCATCAAAGATTCGGCTTACACACGCGTTCAAGAAATGCACCAAGATGTTGAAGGGCCATTTGTTATCCACCGTTTGGATATGGCGACCTCTGGCATTCTGATATTTGCTTTAACACGACGTGCGAACAAAAGCTTACAGAAGCAGTTCATTACTCGTGAAGTTGAGAAGCGATATGTCGCAATGATTGAAGGTGTGCTAGAACAAGATGAAGGCTATATTCGACTGCCATTGCGTGGCGACTTGTATGACCGCCCTCGTCAGATTGTTTGCTTCGAACACGGCAAGCCTGCAGAAACCAAATGGGAAGTGATTGAGCGAAACGAGCAAACCACTAAGGTTTACCTGCACCCTAAAACAGGCCGTACACACCAGTTACGTGTTCACTGTTCACACCAAGAAGGGCTTAACATGCCTATCGTGGGTGATGGCCTATATGGAAATAAAGCCGACCGACTGCACCTACACGCAGAAAGACTTGCACTGCACCACCCAGTCACCAAAGAGTGGATGGAATTCCAGTTCGACGTTGAATTCTAAAATCTCTCATTAGTACCGAGCTTTAAAAGGAGTCACACCGCTTGTGGCTCTTACCTCTTTTGGGTATATCTCAACGCTTATTGCACTACATCAAGATTCACTTTGTTGTGAAGAGTAGCATGCCCTCCTTCTTCTCTCCTTGAGGCCTTTGATATGTCATCAGCTGCTTTGAATTTACACCACAACACACAAACTTCTTCTTTGATAACTGCGCAAGCACCAAGCTTGAAACCACTAGCAACCAAAAAGCCTAATCTAAATTTGGCAATGCTAAGCTTAATTGAAGAAGTTAAAAACGAACTCCCACTTTACGAATCGGAGACGTTTATCTGTGGGCCAAAAGGAAACTGCTCGGGTTGCTCTAAGAAGCTACTAGAGATGGTCGACAATGAGTTGATGTACTGGGAGCACAGTATTTCCATTGGCCAAGGCCCCAACTTCGAAGAACTGCGCCGCTTTGGTAAACTATGCAGCAGCGTTCGACGTGGTTTAGAGCGTAACGGTTTAGTCGAAAAGCGCCCAAAGAAAAGATAACAAGCCAACTCGATAATCATTACAATGTGTCGTAGGCGATTACAAGCTACCCTGCTACTAACTGATTGAACTCGTTAGCTATAAAAGTAATAATGTTTTGTAATACAATTCAGTATGCAGACCGACTTCGTAGATTCGAACTCATAGAGATAAGCTCATCGATACTTTCACTATATTCTCGAACGACTCTATCCTTCTTGTCTAACGTACCTTAGCCTTCTGTATATCAATATCACATCAATTAGAAACCTATCTTGGACAACGGAGAGCCACCTTGAAGAGACCACAACCAGTACTGGGAAAGACCGGTATGCTATTTTTTCTCGTCATAATAAGTGCTTTCCCTCCATTGACCATCGACCTTTACTTACCTGCACTTCCGCAGATGGTCGAGGTGTTTAATACCGACAGATCAATGGTCAACCTGACCCTGAGCAGCTACTTCGTTACTTACGCCATCGGTCTTTTGTTCTGGGGGCCGCTCAGCGAAAAATTTGGTCGTAAGCCGATCCTATTAATTGGATTAGCGGGCTATATGGTCGCGAGCATACTGTGCGCGATGACCAATAGCATCGAACAGTTAATTGGCGCTCGTGTATTCCAAGCCTTTGCTGGCAGTGCTATCACCGTTATCGCTACCGCCATTGTCAAAGATCTTTATGACGGCCGAGAACGTGAAAAGATCATGGCGACTATCATGTCACTGGTGATCATCGCGCCAATGGTTGCGCCTGTATTTGGTGCCTTTCTACTGAAAATTGCTTCTTGGCGAATGATGTTTGTCACGCTCGCCATTTTTGGTGCATTTGCGTCAGTATTAGCTTGCTGCTACCGAGAAACACTCGAAAACAAATACCAAGGTTCTATATTCCGCTCATGGGGAAGAATGGGCGTGGTCATGAAAAACCGCTCGTTCGTCAAGCTGCTGGTCATTTTCTCTATCATACCGATGGCGTTGATGGGCTTTCTTGCGGCGGGTTCTTATATCTACATCGATCACTTTGGATTGACCGAACAACAGTTTAGTTACGCGTTCGCATTCAATGCATTGTGCGCCTCATTTGGTCCAACAATTTACATGAAGTTGTCCTACCGAATGCCGGTTCAAAAGGTCATCTCAGGATGTTTTGCTTTATTAGCGCTTGCGGGAATCTTCACCCTAACTATTGGCGACCTGTCCCCTTGGTTCTTCATGTTCATCGCAGCACCAGCGACATTAATGGCGATCATCATGCGAGTACCGGGCACCAACTTGATGTTGAACCAACAAGATCATGACACGGGCTCTGCCGTCGCACTGATACAGTTCTTCAGCATGATTTGTGGCTCGCTTGGCATGGTGTTGGTTTCAATACGCCCAGAGTCACTGATTGAAAACCTAGGCTTTATTCAATTATCCGTCGGTACGCTAGGCGGCCTGATGTGGCTGATGGTCAGAAACAAAGAGTTCGTGACTAATAAGCTGAATTAGGCACATCCAAAATAGCTAAATTTGTACTCAAACACGATTTAAGGCGTCCTCGATCGTGTTTGAGGTCTCGCCCTCACTGGCTTTAGCGCATATTGGCTCCAATCACCTCAATTGGAGTTAAACCATGAAATGGATACATTTACTGTTCACATCCCTACTTTTCCTTTGCGCTTCATCCATCGCTTCCGGTGTCGGATTCACTCAAGTCACCTTAACTGACGATCCTAATCGCCCGCTAAACACTGCCATTTGGTATCCCACACAAGATGTATCAGACACAACCTTGATTGGCGATAACCCAGCATTCATCGGTACGCAAGTCATCAAAGATGCTGAGATTCAATCAGGCACTTTTCCAGTAGTACTTCTATCACACGGATACCGAGGAAACTGGCGAAACCAAAACTGGTTGGCGACCGAACTTGCGAGTCGTGGCTACATCGTAGCGGCCACTGACCATCCGGGAACCACCTCTTTCGACCAATCTCCAGAGCAAGCCGCCAAGTGGTGGGAAAGGCCGCGAGATATCACTCGAACCATCGATTACCTGTTAAGCGAAGTTCAATGGAAGCAAGCTGTTAACGCCAACAATATCGCTGCAATCGGACACTCGTTAGGAGGCTGGACAGTGATGCAATTGGCAGGAGCGAAAATAGATAGAGCGACCTTTGAAGCCGAGTGTCTTATATACCCTAACCCGCGTACCTGTGGGCTGTCTGATGAATTAGGGCTATCACAAGTCCAACCCTCAGAACCAAGCAATAAAAACCTTTCAGACCCTCGAATTCGACGTGTAGTTAGCCTTGATCTGGGGCTTGCTCGCAGCTTCTCAGTCGGCAACTTAAATGACATTACAGTGCCAACCTTAATATTGGCGGCTGGGATTGATATTGGGGACCTACCTCAAGCATTAGAGTCTGGCTACATTGCTGAGCTCATGCCTCTTAATTTAAGACGTTATAAGGTCTATGAAAGCGCTACCCATTTCAGCTTCATTCAAACCTGCAAACCTGGGACAGTACCGATGCTTGAAGAAGAAGTGCCAGGCGATGGCATTATTTGTAAAGATGGCGTTGGTACATCACGCGACCAGCTACATCAATTGATCTTAAACGACATCATTAGCTTTCTGAATTGATAAACTGAAAAGTAAACACACTCAATCTAACACTTGCGGCGAACTTCGATACTCACTCGGAGTTTGCCCAGTTATCCTTGAAAACTCGCGATTGAAATTGGACTTGGTCTGAAAGCCTGAACTAAGGAAGATGTCAGTTATCGCTTCATCACTTTGCATCAGGAGAGTCTTAGCGTGCTCAATTCGATAGGCGTTAATCACCTTTGAAATGTTCTGGTGGTGAGTTTGATTAACCGCAGACGATATTTTTCGAGCTGGGATACCTAGCTTTCTCGCCACTCGATTCAGGGACAAATCTGGATCTTTGAACACCTGATGATCCTTCATTAACGCATCAAACTTAACGACGATCTGCGTGACTTCTTCATCCACTTTTAAGCTTGTCGACGATGCCGGAGATACATCAATTGCTTCAGGATAATGGTTTGACGTTGTCAGTTCACTCTGCTGTTGGTTTTGTTCCTGAATTGGTGCCGTGCTAGTACTCACAACGACTACAGCCCCAACAATTGCGGGAATAAGAACTAGGTAACCAATAGACAGAATTAAGTCGGTGTGTTGTGCGTTAAGCAGCAAAATATCATACGAAATAATGCTATCCACGAGAGCCGAAAACAATAAGGCTATACCTGCCGTACGCTCAGCATACAAAACATTCGATACATCACTCAGCCTGACGTGCTCTGGGAAGTTAAACGATGATTTCAACAACAAGCAGCCATAGCTGAGATATAGCGAGATCAACAATAGATCAATCGTTCCATCCCAAATATACGAATAAGAAAAGGAGCCAACCAGAACAACGACTGGGCCTAAGCAATGCAAAAGAGACAAAGGTTTACTTCGATGAGCTCCCGCAAAGCAGAGCCATGCAGCCACCGGTACACTTGCCCCTAGAACCGGTTGTAAGAAACGGAACAGTGCAATATCAAACGTCCAACGTAGCCCAACGACAGTAATCATCAATGCACACAACATGATAAACCAAAATGGTTTTTGACTTGTTTGTGGGTAACGATATAGAAGCAAAACGGCCGTGATAAATAACAAAAGAGCAGCAACAAATGGCAAGGGAATAGCGAGCATCAAAATTCCATTTATGTTCGAGAAAAGATCATTTCAATATCACGTCACATATTCAGTAAGTGAACCATTGAATCAGTGCGAGTGATAAGTATTGAATATCAATCTATGGTAAATCATTCCTCAGAAAGAAATCTAGAACGAAATCTTGATGGTGTTAAACCGATGATTTTCATGAAGACTTTTCGGAAGCTGTTCACGTCCTCATAGCCCACTAGGTAGCTGATCTGTTCTACCGGTTTGTGGGAGCTTTCCAATAACTCACATGCACTTTGAATACGCACGTGTTGGATATAATTGATAGGCGTAAAACTGGTCGCCTTGGTAAATTGACGAATAAAGGTTCTTCGTGTCATGAAGGCTTCTTCTGCCAATTGATCAAGCGACAAAGGGAGATGATGATGCTTCTGAATAAAACGCTGCACCGATACAATCTTGTCATTGCCGTGAGCAAAGTTCGGCACAAAACTCTGATAGTAACGTTGCTCTCTCAACCCCGTATCAAGCACCAAATATTTACCTAGATTACGAGTGTTGGTCGGCGTTGTGTATTTGGTCAGGATAAACAAAGCGAGATCCATCCACGACATCAAACCACCAGCGGTCATCACATCCGCATCATCAATCAAGATTTTGTCGATATCGACTGCGATCTGTGGGTAAAGCTCCGTAAACTTCTGCTGCGCTTGCCAGTGCGTGGTCACGGTTCGCCCTTCTAACAAACCTGTTTTTGCCAAAATGAACACGCCTGCACAAGCTGAGCAAAGTATCGCCCCCCTTTGGTGAGACTCAATCAGGTACTCAAGAAAGGTGTCACTCGGCTCTAGATAGTAACAACCATCTAAATTCGGTGGGAGTATAATGATATCGGCGTTCGACACGCTAACACTGTCATGTGCTTGGATCTGAACGTTGAATTGAGTCTTCTCAGCCGAAGGTTCAAGAGAATTTGCCATCTGCAGAAACTCTTTCACGCCAAACACGGCACTTTGCAGAGAGCCTGGGTAGTCGATGATTTCGACCACAACTGATTTTGTCACTATTGCCATAGAGTCTGTCATTTTTGACGTGCGATAAAAACTACAGAGTATTCATAATACCCCTACACCGCAACACACTAAATACAAAGGTATAGAATATGAAGAACACTGCACTACTACTTATCGACTTTCAAAATGACTATTTCCCTTCATACGAAGGTGCAAAATGGTCGCTGTCTGAAACAGAGAAAGCAGCCGAAAAAGGTGCACAGTTATTATCCGCTTTCAGAGACAAGCAACTTCCTGTGGTTCATGTACGTCATGAGTTTCCGACGGTTGATGCTCCGTTCTTCTTACCAGAATCAGACGGTGCTCAAATCCACAGCAGCGTGACTCCGCTAGACGGTGAACCAGTCATAGTAAAGCATCAAATCAATAGCTTTAGAGACACCAAACTGAACAAAGTGCTAAAAGAGCAAGGCGTTGAAAAGCTGATCATCGTTGGCGCAATGAGCCACATGTGTATCGATGCTGTGACTCGTGCAGCTACCGATTTAGGCTACGAATGCCACGTAGCGCATGATGCTTGCACAACCTTAGACATGGAGTTCAATGGCGTTAAGGTTCCAGCAGCGCATGTTCATGCCGCATTCATGGCTGCACTGAGCTTTGGTTACTGTAATGTCGCAACGGCCAGTGAGCTTGAAAGTCTTCTTTAACAAGTAAGCCCAAATTTTCAGTCTGTTCATTACAAACACAAAAAAGGCTCCTATTAAGGAGCCTTCTTATCAAAGCCAGTTACGACTGAGTTTGGACAATTACAACTAAGCGTTAGCCACTTGGCGTGCCGGGTGTTTGATAAACACAGCAACCACAGCCACGATTGCAAGAGCAAAACAGTAGTACGAGTTGGCTACAATATCCAAAGGCGATAGGTTAAATACCGAACCTAATAGCAATACCTGCGCACCGTAAGGCAATACGCCTTGAATCACACAAGAGAAGATATCCAACAAGCTTGCAGAACGACGTGGAGACACATTGTTCTCTTCCGCCAATTGGCGAGCCACACTACCAGACACAATAATCGCTACTGTGTTGTTTGCCGTACATAGGTTCACCATAGACACCAAGCCAGCAATACCTAGCTCACTCGCACGGCCATTCGCTTGCTTAGAGTGTGAAGAGCCAAACGCACGAATCACACCACTTACCAAGTTAGTCAGAAACGCCAATCCACCTTGACGACGCATCAGCTCACTCAAACCACCAATCAGCATCGACAGTAAGAAAATCTCCTGCATGTTGCCGAAGCCTGCATAGATATCTTGAGCGTAATCCGTCATACCGTAGTTCTCAACAGAACCTAGGCTCACACCACCCGCCAGCAAGATACCAATTGTCAGCACGACGAATACATTCATGCCCGATACCGCAAGAATCAGGATAGTGATGTACGGCAGTACTTTTAGCCACTCGATTGGGCCCGTTTCAGGCACTTGAGTTGCCGTGCTGTTGAAAGCAAAGATAACAATCGCGATAAGAGCAGCAGGCAGTGCAATGCGGATGTTCTCTTTAAACTTGTCTCTCATCTCACAGCCTTGCGAGCGTGTCGCGGCAATGGTGGTATCAGAGATGATAGAAAGGTTGTCACCAAACATCGCACCACTCAAAACAACACCTGCTGTCAGAGGAATACTCATGCCAGCTGAGTCAGCAATGCCTAGTGCTACAGGGGCAACCGCAGCGATAGTACCCATAGATGTGCCCATTGCGGTCGCAATGAAAGCAGAAATAAGGAAGATGCCCGGCAGGATCATGCTTGTCGGAATCGCCGATAGACCTAGGTTTACCGTCGCGTCCACGCCACCAGACGCTTTAGCCACAGCCGCAAAAGCACCCGCCAATAGGTAGATCATACACATTGCGATAATGTCTTTGTGACCTACTCCACCTAAGAACTGTTCGATCGCACGGTTCAATTTATCTTTGCTTAGCAACAACGCCAACATCACAGCAGGCAAAGCTGCAATTGGAGCTGGAAGCTGATAGAAAGCAAAATCGACGCCTTGCAGTGACAAGTACGTACCTACGCCAATAAACAACGATAGGAACACGATCAGAGGGATAAGCGCAACTGCCGAAGGGGCAATTACCGCATTAGAATTTTTTGAATTGGACATGGAACATCAACGCAATAGAACAGGAAGATGAGCAGACTAATGTCACACTTAGAGGTTGTCAACGTCTAGACGTCTAAACGCCTAATTTAATGCAAAGTAATAAGAACCCTATTGAGCATCACGTAATAAAAAAGGCTATTTACTCATCAGTAAATAGCCTTTTGAGAGCAGATTGCTTTTCGAGAACAGATAGCATTTACGCAGAAGCTAGCTTTTTGCTTACTTAACGCTTTTGCTAAGTTAGCGTTTTTGCTTGAACGTCACTTGGTATTCACCAATGCCTTCGTAGTGGAAGGTCGTTGGCTTATCGAATCCCATTTCTACGATACCGCAGTAAGAGCCCGTGATAATGGCTTCACCCGCTTGGAAATCAACACCACGACGAGTCATGTAGTTAATCAGCCAATAGATTGGGCTTGGCGGTAATGTATTTGGGTGCTTACCATCGAATGCTTGAACTTGTTCGCCTTGGGTCACTTCAATGTTGATCTCAGCAGAAGTGAACGCTTTTTCGCGGTCAATCTCAGGGCCAATGAACAGACCTTGGTTCACTAGGCCATCAGCAAGCTTTTCATAGAACTCAGCGCCGCTGTCATCCGCAAAACGAGATTGCATTAACTCAAGTGCCATATGGCAAGAGCCAATCGCTTCGTTGATTTGCTCTTCGCTGTAACCTTCTTGGCTTGCAGGCAAGCTCTTAGCAAGAGTAAATGCAATTTCAGGCTCAACACGTACTACGTCGTTGTCAGCAAACAGTTCGCAAACCTCGCCTTGTTGAACACTACCCGAAAAGATAGGCGCAACAATGAACTTGTCTTCAGCTAAAGGAAGCAAACACTTCCAACCACCGACTTTATCGCTTTTCAAATCGATCATTGATGATTGGATCTTTAGCGCATCTTCCAAGTTATTCGGACGGTACTGTTCGTCCAATCTTGGTGCTTTGGTGCCTGCAACGCGACGACTCAACAGTTCTTCAGCTGCTTGCTTAAATACATTTGTCATATAATACCACCTTTAGTTTTATGACCAGTATAATATCGGATTTCTTAAAGCTTGAATAGACAATTAAACAACGGTGCAACACCGAAAATTTAGTCCTCAATTTTCGCATATTCTAGACGCAAACAACTGAAACTATTTTGATTTAAATGTAAGTAAAGCCAGTAAGTTGGTTACTGGCTTTTCGATGTATTACTGATGATTAGGCTTTACTGCCCTTTCAATGTCTTCTTCAGATTCTGCATGAAGTTTCTGAAGTGAGGCATGAAATCAACAAACAGAGGGTGCTTTCTATCTTGCATCATCATTGGGCCAAGTAAGCGGATGCTCACCCCGAGTCGCGCTGCAGATTGCTCGTCTAAGCCGCTGTCTTGTTTGATCTTCTCAACAATCGCGAACATGTTTTCTCTGTCTTCAATTTCAAACTGCATGGTTTGAAGTTCACGGTCTTCTTTAACGCTCACTTCTTCAATAGTGATGCGGTAGTTATTGTGTTTACCTGTAAATGCTTTCATGTGGATCTCCTACAATGCTGTGAAATGTTTTGGCTAGCTCTTCATGAATCGTTCAAGCTTAGGTTTAACCGTCATCGACATTACGACCATGATCGTAAGGCCAACAGGAAGCGCGGCAATAAATCCATTAAACCATCCACTGGTAAACGCCGATGTATCCGAAAATCCAATATTATTTACAGCTGTTACAAATGCCATGATGGACTCCATGATAAAAGCCATGATCAGTCCCACGATCAGGTTGCGTACTTTCTCGCCATAAGTTGTGAACACTCTAGCAACGGCTTTGGTGACTAAAGCCATCATCACCGCGCCCATTGGCATCATGATCACGACAACAAGGGCTAATGAAGAAAGCCAGTTGCCAATAAATGCCTCACCGAATCCGACATTCATGTAAGTCATCACGGCCGTTAAACTGCCGCCAATCGTTAGCATTAAGCTCATCATGACCAAAATTTTGTATAAAACCGGTGTGCCTTTTTGCTCAGGAAGAGTTGGCGTTAGAGTTGCTTGAATCGTCATATCTATTTCCTGTCTTGAATTTACGAACAATTAAGTTGATAATGTCAACTATAAATACAGTAGTTGACAATGTCAACTACATTTCTAAGGATCGTTTATGTCTGATAACACATCGCTAGAGTCTATCTTTCGTTTAGTGCACTCTTTGAAACGTCAAATGAGCGAACAGATTGAGAGCTTAGACTCAGAGATCGCACCTATGAACATTCGTGTCATGAAGATCATTACCAAGAAGTCTCCATGTACCGCTATCGATATCGCACACTTCCTAGATCGTGATAAAGCACAGGTCACTCGGCTCATTAATGCCTTGATCAATCAGGAACTTGTGAAGAAGTCTCCGAACCCGGAAGACAAGCGCAGCCAGTTATTGGTTCTGACTGATAAGGGTCAAGAGATCATGAGTAAGGTCTCGGATATCGATCGAGACATGCTGAAGAGAATGACCAAAGGCATGGCCGAAGACGAGTTAGAACAATTCAGAAAAATTGCGAAGAAAATGGCGCAGAACTTAGAAAGCTGATCTTCAAAATAAAACGAAAAAACGCCACCGAATCGAATGATCGGTGGCGTTTTTTTATCAACTGGCTTTATATAGATTAGCAGCATGACTACTTCTAACTTAGATGAGAGTGTTAATTAGATGTCCGTTCTAATTATTCGATGCCAGTTTCCACCATGCCTGAACAGGTACGGGCTCTGAGATCACCAAACGTTCACCCATCACGGGGCTTACCATTTGCACATCTCGCTCTTTGCTAATCGCCAGAGCTTGTTCCATTGGGTCTTGCCAATCGTGCATAGAGAGGTCGAAGGTACTGTTGTGGATTGGCATCATCACCTTACCTTGCAGGTCAATGTGGGCCTGAACGCTCTGCTCTGGGAACATATGAATATCCGCCCAAAGAGAGTTATACGCGCCCGTTTCAACCATGGTTAAATCAAACGGCCCATAGCGCTCACCAATCTCTTTAAAGCCGCTGAAGTAACCAGAATCACCGCTAAAGAAGACTTTCTTGTCTGAAGCGTTAATAACCCAGCTACCCCACAGTGTTTGGTCACGATCAAGCAAGCCACGTCCAGAGAAGTGCTGTGTCGGCGTTAACGTGAACTCAATGTCTGAGGCCGTTGCCGATTCCCACCAGTTCAATTCGATGATCTTCTCTTTATCCACGCCCCACTTTTCCAATAGTGCGCCCACTCTTAATGGCACTAAGAACGTCCCCACTTTGTCGGCGAGCACCTTAACGGCACCTTTGTCTAAATGGTCATAATGATCGTGACTGATCACCACCACATCAATATCGGGTAGCTCTTGCAGCGTAATTGGTGTTGGATGAAAACGCTTTGGCCCCATCCATTGCACGGGTGATGCACGATCACTGAACACAGGGTCAGTCATCACTAACTTGCCATCCAGTTTCATCATCACACTGGAGTGACCTAAGCGGTAAGCAACGTCGTCTTGTTCTTCGATCAATTGCTCAGCTGTCATTGGAATCAAAGGCAATGCAGCGCGCGGCACGGGCTCGTTTCTTTCCACAGTCACGTATGCTTTCAAGATTGAAAAAATATCAGACATACCCGATTTGTATTCCAGCTCACTGTTTACAAACTTCTTTGGAAGCTTATCTAGATTGTCGTTTGATTGTGAACCTGTGCTTACGATAGCGACCACGGCAAGTACTCCTAAAATCGGTAATAGATATTTTTTCATTGATATCTCTTTAATCATTGGGTCTATCCCAACGCAAAAACTACACTTACTAGTGTACATATTAAAATGACAAAGTAAACCAATGAGTGTAAGTTCTCATTTATCTAGACGTGAGCGTGCCAAAGTCGATTTTGGAAAAACCGACTTTGAAAACGAGCTAACTTAGTTATTTAGTTAGTAAGAAAGGTTAATCAGCAGACCATACATTCTTGAAGTCTGGCCATCCCCAGTTTGTGATGGCCACGTTTTTCAAAATGCCTTGGAAACGAACTGTTTGTAGGTGATGGAACATAGGCACTAGCCAATAATCAGAAATCAACGTGGATGCAACGGGCTCCAATTCTGCCAAGTAATTAGGCAGTTCAACGGATGCTTTATGACTATCCAAGCGCTGCTTGAGCCAATCACTGTTCACCTCTCCCAAAGCAGAGTGCAAAACAGGATCATTCATCATCCACGAAAACAGCGAAGACGGGGCATTATCATCGAGATTCAGGTTACACAACACCAGATCCTCCTTTAACTCACCACTCTGAGAGAGCTGCGCCAATTCTCGAAAACTGTAGGTGTTCACCTCAACTTCCACACCATATCGTTTCAATATGTCTGAAACGCAGATGGCACATCGGTACAACGCATAATAGTCATAAACTGCAATACTCATCTTTTTCGGTAATTGTGCTTCTTTCGAAGGCGTTCGATATAATTTTTGCCAACTTGGCAGTATGTTTTGAGCTAAAGAGACACTGAACAAACCCTTATTTTTTTCCAACTGAGATAAAATCGCTTGTGGGTTGGTCAGTTCTGAAAGGTATTTTCGCTGCTCATTATTAAGCGGAGTTGCAGCTGAATTCTGATTAAATAGGATAAACAGGCATCCATCCTCGACTCGGCTACGAAGGCCATCTGTGTCTGCTGAAACAAGCTCCGTATCGCTTTTCCCTAACTGATGGAAACAAGAAGAATCTTCATAAGACGAGACTTGCATTTGGCTGTCATCGAATCGAGCACTGCCCGTCATCGACTCTTCAAACTGCCAGATGGTCACCTCATCAGTCAAAGAGCGACAACCATAATAGAGCTCAAATGCCGCGAGCTTGATCCGTTCATTATTGGTCTCAACCACTTTAAATGGACCCGTTCCAATAACAGCATGTGACACCGAGTTTAATGGAGACGGTTCACCAGTTACTTGCGCTGCGGGTTGAATCGAATACTTAACCCCAGCAAGTAAACCAGCAAAACCAGTATCTGCTTTGGTGAGTTGGAAGCTGATCCTCAATGGCTGCTCACTGTAAACCGAAGCGACATGGGCTAGCTCTGTCTGATAGAAAGGTAAGGTTTGCAAGGCTGAAAACAACGAAACGAGTTGTTTAGCATCGACGGGTTGCCCATCGTGAAAGGTTAGGCCGGGGCGCAAATAGAAAGTCCAAACCAACTTTTCAGCATCATATTCCCAATGGTGCGCCAGTTCAGGCTTCAACTCGCCCTTACCATTACAAGTGACTAAGCAACTGAACACTTGCCTGATCAAAAAGCGTTCGCTACTGCGGTGAATATGATGTGGGAACAGGTCTTCAAACTTACGCTTATAGGTCAATTGAACGTGAAGCAATCCTTCACGCATCGTCGCGCCAGAGGTTTCTTGAAGGAGAGAACCAAATACAGCGCGGTCATTGTCTAAAAGTGAGAGCGCTTTTTCGTACTTGCCCTGCTCTATCAGCTTGCTGGCAACATGTTGAGTCAGTTTTTGATTGCTAAAGCGCAATGTCAGGTTAGAACGTTGATTCCTGCCAACTTTTGGCTCCCACACCACCCATTCAGCCTGATGCATCTTGCCGAGTAAGGTTCGTGCATGGCGTAAACTGGTGAACAGCTTGTCTGCCACCTCAGTCAAAGTCACCGAATGTGAGATGTTAGGCTCAAACGAATCCAGCCTTGTGTAGTAACGCATCATGTTTAGATCAGACAAATAATGAACCTTTTTAGAAACAACCCTTCCTGATTAAGCCCATTATAAAACACATCAGTCAAAAAGTAGCGATAAAAGACAAAAACAGGAACAACTTAGTAAAAACCCATCTGTTTATTACTTCCTATTAAGTAACCATAATTAATGGGTCAACAAGGAACTTTGAGCTCCCACCAAAGCCTAATACAAGAGAAGTAATCATCATGAGAAAATACTATCTTAATAAGCTAAAAAGCACCTGTAGCAAGCTCGAAAGAGAAGCACTACGAACACTTATAGAGCTATGTAACTGGCGTTATTAGTACACTTTTAAGCACCGAGTTAACGCGAGTTGAGTACAACCTAATAGGCTCCTACCCCCAATATGAGTTAGGTCTCAACTCGCTTTTCCATTCCAAACTCCCTCTCAACCTAGTTGTACCAATCGCTCACACATTCGATAAATTTCCGTTGTCGACTCGACAAATTTAATTCGTTTTCTTAGTTAAACGAAAAGCCTTAAGGTTCGCCCCGAAGCAAGCAAAGAGCCTCAGAAAAACTGAAAGCTCAGCTAACAACTCATTTATTTGCAGTTACCAATCAGGTATTAACTAAGGAAACGCCATGCGTATCGCAATTCTTTCTCGCAACGAAAACCTATACTCTACTTCTCGCTTAAAAGCGGCTGGAGAAGCTCGTGGTCACCAGGTCGATGTTATCGACACGCTGCACTGTGATATAGATATCGCGAGTAACAATCCGAAGATTCGCTACATGGGTGAAGAGCTACCTCAATACGATGCTGTTATTCCACGTATTGGCGCTTCCATTACCTTTTACGGCACTGCGGTTGTTCGCCAATTCGAAATGATGGGCACTTTTTGTATCAATGAGTCAGTAGCAATCAGTCGTTCTCGCGACAAACTGCGCTCACTACAGCTGTTGTCTCGTAAAGGTATTGGCTTACCAAAAACTGGTTTCGCTAGCCGCCCAGACAAGATTCAAGACTTGATCAAAAACGTAGGTGGCGCGCCACTGGTTATCAAGCTTCTTGAAGGTACTCAAGGTATCGGCGTGGTTCTAGCAGAAACAAACAAAGCAGCTGAAAGCGTTATCGAAGCATTCATGGGCCTAAAAGCGAACATCTTGGTTCAAGAGTTCATTGAAGAAGCTAATGGCGCAGACATTCGTTGTTTTGTTGTGGGTAACAAGGTTATTGCAGCAATGAAACGCCAAGCTGGTGAGGGTGAATTCCGCTCTAACCTGCACCGTGGCGGTACAGCTCAATTGGTTAAACTAACCAAAGAAGAGCGCGCTACAGCGATCAATGCAGCTAAAATCATGGGATTAAACCTATGTGGTGTCGATATTCTACAATCTAAGAATGGCCCTGTTGTAATGGAAGTGAACTCTTCTCCAGGCCTAGAAGGTATCGAGAAAGCGACAGGTAAAGATGTAGCAGACATGATTTTCGGATTTATCGAGAAAAATGCAAAACCAAACGCTAACCGTACTCGTGGCAAAGGCTGATTAAACGCCGTTTACTCATGATTGGAAAAAACATGAACAATAAAATGATCATAGGGAATACAGAAGCACTTTGCTTACCAGAGTTAGGGATAACTGGGCTACATACGCGTGTTGATACAGGAGCTCAAACCTCTTCTCTACACGTAGACAATCTACTATGTGTAAAAACAGATGGTGAAAACTTCGTTGAGTTCGATCTTCACCCAGACGTTTACCACTTAGAAGAAACAGTGCGCTGCAAGGCGAAGCTGAAAACAAGTAAAAGAATCAAATCATCGAACGGCGAAGTTGAACACCGTTGTGTGATTGAAACCATGCTAAAAATCGGTGGTCAGGAATGGCCCATCGATATCACACTGAGCAACCGTCAAGATATGACTTATATGATGCTGCTTGGCCGTCAAGGCATGAGTGACAAAGTGATTGTTGACCCAGCGGGCGAATTTCTAATTTCTCACTGATTGAACTGCTCCACAGCTCAAATAGTGAGTCAACAACGCGTATTAATAAAGGCCAGTCTTTGAGACTGGCCTTTATTATTTATGGCGATTTTTCTTATCTTTAAACCCAAACCGCCAAACAGATTTTACCAAACCTTTGAGTTTGATTTTAGTCACTCGCCAATGTGTCACTGGCCTTCTTGGCGCACTCATCAGCAGATGTTCAAACGCTTGCTCACTCAAGTTCACTTGTCCCCCATGCGCCACCAGCAAAGTGTCGAGCTGCATTTCATAGATACGAGATACCGACTCTCGATACTTATTGGGATGAAAAATTGGGAAAGGCGGAATCAGCTTCTTTTTGACCTCGACCATCAAGTCCGCCACATAAGCAACGCTGTGTGATGGGCAATAGACAGAGAGATCTCTATCGGTATGGCCTGGCGTTTCCAGAACCAACCAATCATCAAAGCCAGGAATGCTATCACCATCCGACAGCTTGTAATCCGGCTTCAACTTTCTTGAATACCACAGATTTGCTTTGGGCTTGCCCAATCGGTTCGCCATCCACCGTGCTAATGCCAAATCGGTCAAATGCATCAATATGCCATCGATGCCGTGGTACCAATCCTTATCTCGATTTGCTGCAACCAAATTACAATTCGTGAGCTTTCTGAGTTTGTGTGCTGCTCCTGCGTGATCTGGATGCATGTGCGTCACAACCACTGTGTGTAGGTCGCTAAATTCACGGCCAAGATCATCTTCAATGAAAACTTTAAGGTGGGGAATATCCGCTCGGCACGCACCATCAAGTAACAACAACCTGTCAGGGTACTCTACGAGATACATGTCTTGGATATAGCCTTTGATGGTATGAAGTTGCAAAACCGTTCCTTGTGATAAAACAACTGGTCAGACCTATACAATAGCAAATCCAACTTCAATTGTGATCATTTTGTTAACAACAATCTAAAACCGGATAGAGAACTCGAATCAAGATTTCTATTGGTATTCACTAAATTACTCAAATCCAACGTTACTCAAAACCAATGTTACTCAAATCCAATTCAACTCAGAAGAATGGGAACAGATTCCAAAGATGAGCATCAATTTCATCCGATAATTTTCAGCATTATCGAATGCCCGCATTGCCGTAAACCTTGCTCTATAGGCCTTGCGATTCAAGCTGCCAACACCATTTATCGTAACGACAAAACATGTGATTTGGTGACCTCAGTTATTCGGACTATATATGCGCCTCTAATTTATTGTCTGAGTGCTATACATGAACCAACTTATCGATGCTCTTTCTACCCAAGGTTACTTTGTTTGGGATGACTTCTTAACTCACGAGGAAGTAGTGGCATTGAGGGATTGCATTCCAGAGAACTGGAAAAAGGCTAGGATCGGCCGTAACGATGACGTAGCACGAGAAGCAGCGATTCGTAGTGACAAAATTCAGTGGGTACGCCGTGATATGGGCGAACCAGCATCTCTGTTCCTAGACAAAATGGAACAAATTCGTTTAGAGGCAAACCAAGCTTTCTTTTTAGGTCTGTTCGAATACGAAGCGCACTTTGCAAAATATGAAAAAGGTGACTTTTACCAGAAGCACTTAGACTGCTTCAAAGGCAACGAAAACCGCCGCCTGACCACAGTATTCTACATGAATGACGAATGGTCTGAGGAAGACGCAGGGGAGCTCGTGGTTTACGATTTAAAAGACAATCACATCGCGACCATTCCACCAAAGGGTGGTCGACTGTTGGTATTCTTGTCTGAACAGTTCCCACACGAGGTACTGCCAACCAACACAGAGCGATTCAGTATCGCTGGTTGGTTCCGTATTAACGGTGTGAAAGACAACCAATTGGACATCGCGCACTAAAACGGTATCCACATCGAACCTTCTTCTAAGCCTCTCCATCGAGAGGCTTTTTTATTGAACAACAGTTGTCCAATAAAACGTCTTAAAAACCAAACATGTTCAACATCAAAACCATCAATAACTTTTCTCTTAAATAAAATCGAAACGAATCTTTCATATCAGTGAAACGGTTTAGCCACGTAAGTGAAATATGGCCTGTTCAAGATAGCTTCAAACGACACCCCTACCGTCTCGTTAACACTCTAATCCAATACCTCGATATCGATTTCATCCAAAAGGAAACGAAGATGAATAAGCTAATTTTGGCAGGCGTTCTTTCCGCAACAGCGGCAATGCCAGCGTTCGCAACGACTCAAGTCACTTGGTGGCACGCAATGGGCGGCCAACTTGGAGAAACCGTCAATAAAATTGCGACTGATTTTAATGCGTCACAAGATGATTACAAGATCACGCCAATCTATAAAGGTTCATACACAGAGACCTTAACAGCGGGTATCGCAGCATATCGAGCAGGCGAAGCTCCTAACATTCTACAAGTCTTCGATGCCGGTGCTGCAACCATCATGAACGCTAAAGGCGTCGCCAAACCGGTACAGGATATTCTGGTTGAGTCTGGCTACAACTTTAATTCGAACGACTACCTAGCGGGCGTTCGTAACTTCTATGCAGACAGCCAAGGCAAGATGATTGGTATGCCTTTCAACAGTTCGACACCAGTTCTCTACTACAACAAAGACCTTCTAGCGGAAGTAGGTGCCGACGCGCCTAAGACTTATGAAGAGTTAGAAGTGGTGGCCAAGAAATTGAAAGCAGAAGGCCACATTGCGTTTTCTCAATCTCTAACGCCGTGGATCATGTTCGAGAACTTCAAGTCTCGCCATAACCTGCCAGTCTCTGACCAGAACAACGGCTACGACGGCCTATCCACTAAAATCATGTTCAACACCAAAGACATGATGATGCACGTTAGCAAGATGAAAGAGTGGTCAGATCTAGGTTACTACAAGTATTACGGCAGCGATTGGGATGCAAACCAAACGCCTTTCGAGCGCCAAGAAGTGGCAATGTGGATGGGCTCTTCAGGTTCATTCGGTGGTTTACGTAACCGCGTACCTTTCGAGCTAGGCACAACTTACCTTCCATACTGGAAATCGGTTAACCCAGATGCTGGCTTAACCTTCATTGGTGGTGCTGCTCTGTTTGCACTCAATGGCCATGACCAACAACAAGACAAAGGTGTGGCTGCATTCTTTGACTACCTGACTAAGCCTGAAACTCAGGTTTACTGGCACAAAACCACTGGCTATGTGCCTGTAACGACTGCTGCATATGAACTAGCGAAAGAGTCTGGTTACTACAAAGAACAGCCAGACGCGGAAGTGGGCGTAAAGCAGCTAAGCCTTAAATCGGGCGAGTGGACTAAAGGCTACCGCCTAGGTTATTACCCGCAGATCCGTGAAGTGATGCACCGTGAGTTCGATAACATCTTCGCAGGCCGCTCTAGTGTCGAGAACAGCCTAGACAAGGTCGAAGATGAGAGCAGCAAACTACTGAAACGCTTCGCTCGAACCATGAACTAATTCTGCTTTTTAGCTAGAGCAGATAACTGAACTGAAGGCTTAACACACCAAAAGCCGTTCATTGCTCCTCACCACTTGTCACTGCGTTATTAAAAACGTAATGGCAAGGCGTGAGGAGGTTCTTCATTAGCGCCATTTCTTGCTCCAACAACGATAACTCAACTGGATGCATGCCTTGATATCGCGCTAGTGGTAACGGTCACTAATCTAATAGTGGCCACTGTAACTATTTTTAGGGATTACCCTGTGGAACGACGTCAGCAATTCTTTCACTCTCCGCTGCCTTACCTATTTTTGGCGCCTCAGATCCTCATCATTGCCATTTTCTTTATCTACCCAGCAGCAAAGGCGGTTTACCTGTCCTTCATGCTAGAAGACCCTTGGGGCACCTCATCTATATTCGTCTGGTTTGAGAATTACCAAATGCTATTCGAATCGAGCGAGTACCTGAACTCGATTGGCTTTACTTTGATGTTCGCGATTGTGGTCTCTTTCTTATCACTTGCCTTGGCTCTGCTGCTTGCCGTGAAAGCCGACAACATCATTCACGGACAAGGCGTATACAAAGTCACACTCACTTGGGTTTATGCGGTTGCACCCGCGATAGCAGGCGTTATCGGCGCTTTCTTGTTTAACCCGCACATTGGTGTATTTACCGAGTTATTTGCCGTTGTGGGTTGGGACTTCAGCTTCCAAACCGATCCTGTTGATGCCACGTTTGCTCTGATTTTGGTGTCCGTGTGGAAACAAGTTTCGGTGAATTTCATCTACTTTCTGGCGGGGCTTCAATCGATCTCTTACGCAGTAAAAGAAGCAGCGATGTTGGATTGTATCAGTGACTCGAAACGTTTCTGGACCATCACTTTCCCACTACTCGCCCCTACTGGCTTCTTTCTGTTGGTCATCAACCTCACCTACTCCTTCTTTGAAACCTTTGGGGTGATAGACACCATGACCAATGGCGGTCCAGGTGGCGGTACAACTTCGTTGGTGTACAAGGTGTATCGAGACGGGTTTGTTGGCGCAGATTTAGGCGGCAGCTCTGCACAGTCTGTTGTGTTGTTGCTATTGGTCCTCACTCTTACATTTATCCAGTTTCGCGTTGTAGAAAAGCGTGTCCATTACTAGCCCATCCTCGCTAGGATTTAACGCGACAGGAGTTATTTATGAAAAGTAATAAGGTCTCTGACCACCTAATTTTAATTGCTGGGATGCTGTTTATGTTGGTCCCTATCTGGCTCATCTTCGCTAGCTCGACGCATAACCCAAACACCATTGTCAGCGAAGGTCTGCAATGGCTACCGGGCGATAACTTTACGGCCATTTATAGCGAAGCTTGGAACAAAAGCATGGGCTTTAGTGGCGAAGTCACCGCCAGTAAAATGATCACCAACTCGATGATCATGGGGCTAGGTTTTGCGATCGGTAAGATCATCATTTCGATGATGGCGGCGTTTGCTTTGGTCTACTTTAGACTCCCTTACGCCACGGCGTGGTTTTGGCTGATCTTCGTGACGCTGTTACTGCCATTAGAGGTTCGTATTATCCCTTCCTATGAAGTTGTCGCTGGGCTTGGTCTTCTTAATAGCTATACAGGGTTGATTCTGCCTTTGATCGCATCAGCCACCGCGACCTTCTTTTTCAGGCAATTCTTCAAAACCATCCCCGATGAATTGTTAGAAGCAGCTCAACTAGATAATGCAGGCCCATTTCGATTCTTTGTCGATATCTTGCTGCCTCTTTCTAAAACCATGATCGCCGCGATCTTCATCATCATGTTTGTGGTGGGTTGGAACCAATACCTGTGGCCAATCATGATGACTACCGACGAAGGCTACAACACCATCGTGATGGGCATCAAACAAGTACTCAATAATATCAATGAAACCAGTTTACCGCGCTATGACTATGCTTTCGCCATGGTGATTTTAGCCATGTTGCCACCCGTACTAGTGGTGGTTGTATTTCAGCGTTGGTTTGTAAAAGGGCTAGTAGAAAGTGAAAAATAATAACGACACAACTCAAATGAACAATAACCGCATTCAATCTCTCAATGAGTACAAGACATCTCACCTGCCTTCTCACCAAGCTATCCACAAAAATACAGAGGACACCCCGATGCCAAACCTAAAGCAGACGCTAGCGCACAACCAAGCCACTCACGATCGTACGCGTAAAGCTCCCACCATGTTGGGTATCAAAAACTTGGTCAAGACGTATGAAAATGGCCATCAAGCCGTCAAAGGAGTCTCTCTTGACATCGATGAGGGTGAGTTCCTTGTCTTGGTGGGTCCTTCTGGTTGTGGCAAGTCTTCTATTTTACGTTCCATTGCGGGTTTAGAAAGCATCTCTGCCGGTGAGATACACTTAGGTGGTCGTCGGGTTGATACAGAGAAACCTGCCCTGCGTGATATCGCGATGGTCTTCCAGAATTACGCGCTCTACCCGCACATGTCGGTTTACAAAAACCTAGCTTATGGCTTAAAGAACCGAGGTGTTAGTCAGCACCTTATTGAAGAGAAAATTGAGAAAGTCGCCAAAACGCTGAAAATCGAAGAATACCTAGACCGCAAGCCAGCCAAGCTTTCGGGGGGTCAACGTCAACGTGTTGCTATGGGACGAGCGATCGTTCGCGATCCACAACTGTTCCTGTTTGACGAACCTCTGTCTAACCTAGATGCCTCGCTGCGTGCCCACATGAGGTTAGAAATCAAAAAGCTGCAACGCGAGCTTGGCGTGACCAGTGTTTACGTCACTCATGATCAAGTTGAAGCCATGACGCTGGCTGACAGAATTGTGGTACTCAACAACGGTAAAATAGAGCAAGTCGGGACTCCAAGAGAGGTCTACCACCAGCCAGCCAGTACCTTTGTGGCAAGCTTCATTGGCAGCCCAGCGATGAATTTCTTACCAGCAACACTCGACGACGGCTACCTTGAGATTGGCGACCAGCAAATGTACTTGCCCGAATACGCCCACGTAAAAAATACAGCCATCACACTTGGTATTCGTCCAGAGCACTCTGAAATTGGTTCAGAATTGATGATGAATACCTTGCCTCTTGAACTGCGTATCAGTGTGATTGAGCCTTTGGGTCCAAATCAACTGGTTCATGGTCTGGTGAACGAGCAGCCCTTCATTGCAGTAACACCCGAAACGACACTGTGCCAAGCCGTCCTCCTAGGGCTAAGAATCGATAAATCCAACCTGCATATTTTTGACAATCATGGCAAACGCATTCACCCAAATAACTTCACATCACAGGAGTCACACGAAGATGCGACAAGCTTAACGACGGCTCTAGCTTAATCGAGTACACTGATATTTAATGCGTTTTTACGGTGCGTCTTTAAGAAGGATTAATTATGTCGTCTATCATCGTAGGTCATCGGGGTGTCGCAGGTACTCACCCAGAAAATACCAAAGCAAGCATTGAACAAGCGGCTAAACTCGGCTTGAAATGGATTGAAGTTGATATTCAGCCCACTCAGGATGACCAACTGGTCGTTTGTCACGATCACACGCTTGAGCGCTGCAGCGATGGCAAGGGTCGAGTTGATGAACACACCCTTGCTGAACTGCGTCAGCTCGATTTTGGCCGTTGGAAGTCTGAGCAGTTCGCTGGAGAAAAAATACTGACGTTGGAAGAGTTACTCACACTTGTTGAGCAGCATGATCTTAGCGTCAACCTCGAAATCAAAGTCGACAGCCGACATCAAGCCCCTTATGTCGTTGATTTGCTGCACGACGAGTTGATTCGCTCAAATCTAGACACCGATAAGGTCTTACTTTCGAGCTTCAGCCATAAGGTGGTTGCTGAAATGGCTCATCATTTACCGAGATATCGAGTGGGAGTAATCACAGAGCAACTGACTCAAGATGATCTTATGCTCATCAATGAGGTCAAAGCGTTCAGCTGTCATATGAACTATGAACACGTTGATCAGAGCGATCTTGACACACTCAACGAAGCGAACATTCAAGCATGGTGCTACACCGTCAATGATCCGTCTCGCTTCAAATTTCTCTCAAAAGTAGATGCTGTATTTACTGATTTTCCGAATCAATTCAACCCTATAAATTGACCTCGTAAATACCGAAAAAGTACCCCCCGAGAGACTTTAAAATTAACCCTGAAAAACCTGAAAATTAGGTAGCAAACACAAGTGAGTAGGAGTACATTCCGCTACTCACTTGGTTTCACTAGCTCGCCTTATTAGACAGCTTCATTGGTTACTTGATTTATGGATCTCATTTTTAGTCCAACCTTCCCAATTTTGGGTGCAATCTTCATTTTCGCCGCTATTGTTCGTGGCTTCTCAGGTTTTGGCTTCACCTTAGTGGCATTGCCATTGAGTGCGTTATTCGTACCTGTTATCGAACTGGTTCCTGTTTTCATGCTGATCGACCTGTTAGGTAATATCCAATTGCTGCCGAAGGTTAAACATCACGTAAATTGGCGATGGGTTTCAAAGGTATTTATCCCTTGTTTGGCCTTCACGCCCGTCGGCTTGCTGTTGCTCAAATCCGTTAGCCAAGACACGATCATCTTGATCATCAGTGCCTTCATTTTTGCGTCAGCAATCATGATCTACAAAGGGTTCCAATACAAAAGCGAACCTAGATTTGCTCCCTATATTCTAGGCAGCCTTGCGGGGATAATGAATGGCGCAGCTTCCATGTCTGGCCCTCCGGTTGGCACGCATGCATTAGCAAGTCCTGTCGCACCACACATTGCCAGAGCAGGCCTGATTGCGTTCTTTGTACTAGCTGATTCCAGCGCCTTTGTTACGGCTTCTATCGCAGGGTTAGTCGATCGTGATGTGGTCTGGCTTACTCTAGCACTCTTACCAAGCAGCATGTTTGGTGGCTATGTCGGTTCGAAATTGTTTGAGAGGTTTGGTGGGGCGAAGTTCAAGCCAGTCACGATTGCACTGCTCATTGTGATTGCTATCTTCAGTGCAGGTCGAGTCTTACTGTAACTGGCTCTAGCGCTGATTTCGGCAATTGTTTTTGAGAGTTGTTTTCGAGAATTGTTCAGGGAAATTGGGTACCGATAGCTACCATTCAATATGGATAGGGGTACCCATTTTTACGAGTTGAATGAACTCATCCATATCTTGATTGGTTAACGCAATACAACCATCCGTCCAATCGAAGCTTTGTATAAAACTAGGTGAACGACGCTCACCATTCTTGATTCCGTGAATCTTGATATTGCCCCCAGGATCAACATCATTTTTTTGTGCCCACTGCATATCTGATGATTGCGGGTAGTTGATATGCACCGAGCGGTAGAAGTCCGATTCTTCCATAATATAGTCGAGCTGGTACTTCCCTTCTGGCGTTCGGTTGTCCCCTTCAAAACGCTTATGCCCTTTCGGTTGTTTACCTAGCGCAATACGAAATTCCTGAACCACTTCCTCCCCTTTGAGCAGATACATTCTACGTTTAGATTTGTCGACTTTAACTAAGGTGACCACTTGCAATAACGGGTCTATGCCAGAAGACTCGTCAGATAGAGTGTAAAACTCTTGAGAGGAACTTTGAGGTTGGCCTAATGAAGAGCGTTGAGAAAGCTGGGCGACCTTTTGTTGAGAGTCCCCTTCAAGAGCATCGTCCAAAACAATGACATGCTTTGAATTCGAGGTGACCGATGACGTAGGTGTGCGATTAGAATGAGAAGGTGCTGACTCGAATACAATGGTTTCGATAGCAGTCGCATCAGACACAATTTTTTCGACGACGAGCTTCTCCGCATAAGCGAGCGAAGTAAAAAAGAGTAAGCACAATGATAAAGGCCAAATCAAACGCACCCTTAAATCTCCTCAAAACGCATGGACATGGTTCGAGATTGAGTTTCCATCCCTAACGACTCATAAAAACCCTGAGCTTGCTGGTTGAACTCCATCACTTCTAACCTAAGCTCGATAGCACCGCTCGCTTGAGCCCACTGATTGAATGACTTCATTAAAGCTCGACCGACACCTTGGCTTTGAACTTGATCGTTAACCACAATCGTATTCACTCTTGCCACCTTATGCGGCTGAATAAAGCTCACCCCTTTGTTCTGTGTCACCTTCCCGGCTAAGAAGCCAACCACTTGCTGCTCATTAACGGCAACGAAGAAAGCCCCTACAGGATCGATCATCAACCCTAACCAGTACTCTTCACTGTCAGTAAAACCCAACGAAGGTGGCGCAAATACCATTGGGGCACCAAGATGATGTTGACGATTTATCTGCTCTGAGAGCTCTAAGATCGAGCTTATATCAGTGACCTTGGCAGTCCGGATTTGCATATCATTACCTTATTTGAATTCACTAATACCTTAGCAAAAATGACTTCGTTGTGCACCGTTGTACTGGTCAACCCAGACGTTTTGTGAAGGCTGATTATTAATATTAGGCTCTATGTTTAGGGAAATTGTTCCGTAAATCTCAGGCACATTGCCAGCCGTTGAGTGCTACTATCTCTGCAGAATCAATACACTAACTATTGGACACCTATATGATTAAGTTTGCTGTAATTGGAACGAATTGGATTACACAAAAGTTTGTTCAAGCTGCTCACGAATCTCAATCGATGCAACTTGCTGCTGTTTACTCTCGAAATCTAGACAGCGCGGCACAGTTCGCCCAAGAGTTTGACATTGAAACGACGTATAACTCACTCGACGCATTGGCCAATGACAAAACGGTTGAAGCCGTATACATCGCTTCACCGAATTCACTCCATTGCGAACAGTCCATCTTCATGATGGAGCACGGCAAACATGTCATCTGTGAAAAGCCTGTCGCATCGAATATTGATGAAGCAACCCGAATGTTTGAGGTCGCTCAGAAGAACGGTGTGGTGATGTTTGAGGCGTACAAATCTCAGTTTCTGCCGAACTTTAAGCAAATTCAACTTGGTTTAGAAAAGATTGGCAAGGTACATAAGGCACACATCAACTACTGCCAGTATTCATCGCGCTACCAAAAATACCTAAATGGCGAGAACCCAAACACCTTCAACCCAGCTTTTTCTAACGGCTCATTGATCGATATTGGCTTCTACTGTGTTGCCGCGACAGTCGCGTTATTTGGCAAACCTGAAAATGCACAGGCTTCCGCAAAGCTACTTGATTCAGGCGTGGACGCACATGGCTGTGCGATCTTCCAATACCCTGAGTTTGATGTGACCCTTGCGCACTCCAAAGTCAGTGATTCTTATACGCCAAGTGAGATCCAAGGTGAACTAGGAGCGATCATCATCGATCACATCGCTGAATGTACTGACGTTAAGATCCGCTACCGCGATGGTAGTGTTGAGAGTCTAACCCAAGCGCAAAGCGAAAATTCAATGTGTTACGAGGCGCAAGCCTTCGCAGACTGCATTGGTGGCGATCAAGAAACTCAAGCGCAAGCCCAACAGCGCGCTTTAACTGTTGCTAAGTTAATTACAGAGATGCGCCAACAAGTTGGTGTCGCTTATCCGGCAGACAAATAACATCGCTGAATGAGTTAACAAGCTGATTTTTAAGAAATACTGTTTTATGCATAACTAAATTTAATCTTTACGACAAATAACCGGATTAGTCGATTGGGGTGCCATCTGTTTAAATCCGCGTTCGATATCTATCGTATTTATTTAATTTATTGAAGGTGTGTAAAGTGTTTTCAGTTGACGATCGCGTTGTAGCAACAAAAGGTGTTGAGCTTGGTGAAATGGTAGTGACTGGCCTAAGTGCTGGTGGTGGCTACGTTCACGTTACAACGGTAGAAGGCGCAATGACGCTTACTTACCCAGCACAAGACCTTAAAAAAGCATAGTTTAACCACTCTGCTCTTTTAGTAGTCACTCTGCTAAAGGTAACAACATTGAGGCTTTGGCTGACTTCACTCTTCTGCATTAGAGTGAGCCGCCAGAGCCTTTTTTGTGCCCGTTATTTACCCACCAGCTTTCCCATTCGCTTACTCGTTACAATAAAACGGCATCCAACTAACAATAGAATTAGGCAACGAGTTTCTACACTAGGTACTTATTCTCATCGTTATCTTGATATCGTCGAGCACTCAATCGCAGTGAATAGTTCTTGTTAACAAAGGCTTATTGTCTGCGAAAGTTTCTGGTACATTAGCATCATCTTATACTAATAATGACCCTGAATGAGGGAAGCTATGAAGCTTTACATTTACGACCACTGTCCTTTCTGTGCAAGAGTTGCCTACATCGCTCAATCTTTAGGCTTGAACATCGAACTTGTTTCTGTGGATTATGATGATGCCCAAACCCTTATCGATCTGATCGGTAAGAAGATGGTGCCAGTCCTACAGAAAAACGACGGTTCTATTATGGCTGAAAGCCGAGACATCATTGTTTACTTCATGGATTTGAAATCAAGTGACGAGAAACGTGAGCCATCTGAGCAGGCTGTGCTTTTTCAAAGCCGCGCTTTCCCTCTTACTCAACAGATCGGACGCCCACGTTGGTGGAACCTCGACTTGGCTGAATATCGCTCTGCTGGAGCCAAAGAGGCTTGGCGTGCAAGTAAAGAGACCGAAGGTTTTAACTTTGAAGAGCTCTTAGAAAAGACCCCACAATACGTTCAACTGATTAACCCATTACTGAAAGATGCAGAGCTTCTATTGGATCTAGAGAATGGTGAATCATCGCTACCTTTAGTTGATCAAGCACTCTATTTCTCAATGCTTCGTGGCTTCTGTGTTGAACCAAGCATCACATGGCCACCAGCACTTGAGCGTTGGTTAGAAAAACAGAGTAAAACGTTAGGCATCAAGCTTCTTCGCTAATTTCCTAATTTGCTAAGTGGTTAGTCGTTAGTCGTTAGTCGTTAGCAACGAGCCTAAACGAAAAATCGAAGCTCCCCGAACCATTGTCCGTACGAGCTTCGATCCTTATGACTCAATTATTTTTTCTACAACAAACGCCTTCTCAACCCTGTTCGCTCCAAGATTCGCGTTGAAATTTCTTCAACCGATAGCGATGACGTGTTGATGTAAGGTATCGCTTCTCGGCGAAACATCGACTCTACCGTTTGCAACTCATACAAGCATTGCGAATCACTCGCGTATTCACTGCCGGCTAAACGGTTCTCTCGGATTTCAGTCAACCTTTCCGCATCAATGGTTAAACCAAACAGCTTGTGTCGGTAGATCTCAAATTCGGGTAACAGCTTCAAGCGCGCCAAGTCATCATGAATGAACGGATAGTTCGCTACGCGCAAGCCAAACTGCATCGCCATATACAAGCTTGTCGGTGTCTTACCGCTTCGAGACACACCCAATAGGATGATATCCGCATCTTCAAGCCCTTTCAGCGTGATGCCATCATCATGAGCCAACGTGTATTCAATCGCAGCAATACGGTCGAAGTACTTCACTGAATCTTTATTAACACTACGAGAGCGCTGCAGCTTAGGCACCGGGGCCATTTGGGTATCGTCTTGCACTTTCTGCACAATACTCTCTAGCACGTCATAACAATGCGCTGGTGCCTCCAAGAGCTTCTGCTTGATGTCTGGAATCACAATCGAAAAAAAGACTAACGGGTGGTTGCCCGTATCACGATACGAAATTTCGATCTCTTTTAATAAATCAGAAAGTTTGTCCTCACTTTCGACAAACGGGAAGGTTTTTTCATTAGCTTCGAATGGGAATTGACCTAGAACAACATGCCCTAAAGTCTCACATGTTATGGCCGTTCCATCAGAAACATAGAATACATCACGACTTTGGATATCAATTTGCATTTTTTATTTAATGTTTAAAATTATTTTGAGTAGGATGGGAACCATAATATATATAACGAAACCCTGCTGACTATTACGTCCCCCACAGCTTTAGAAAATAATTTACATTTTTTTAAACTGATACGTAATCGTTTGCCTTTAAATCCCTACAATGCTTGCTATGTTTCTGGAGAAATAAATGCAAAATAACACCCTATGGTTCAATGGCCTTTCCATGGAAGATGTCGACAAAGTCGGCGGTAAAAATGCTTCACTTGGCGAGATGGTTTCTAACCTAGCCAACGCTGGCGTATCAGTACCTAATGGTTTTGCTACCACATCTTATGCGTTTAATAACTTTCTTGACTACAAAGGTCTTGATGAGCGCATTCACCAACTCCTTGATGAACTTGATGTTGAAGACGTTGACGCACTGCGGAAGACAGGTGCAACGATTCGACAATGGGTTCTAGACGCACCCTTCCCAGAATCACTAGAGCAAGACATCCGTGATAACTACCGCGAACTGATTGAAGGCAACGAAGAATTGTCTGTAGCGGTTCGTTCATCGGCAACAGCTGAAGACCTTCCAGATGCTTCTTTTGCAGGCCAACAAGAAACCTTCCTTAACGTGAAAGGGATCGATGCGGTTATCGAAGCGACTAAACACGTGTTCGCTTCACTGTTTAACGACCGTGCTATCTCTTACCGAGTACACCAAGGCTTTGATCACCGTGGCATTTCATTGTCTGCGGGCATCCAGCGTATGGTTCGCTCAGACAAAGCTTCTTCAGGTGTTATGTTCACGCTTGATACTGAGTCAGGCTTCGACCAAGTGGTATTCATCACCTCTTCTTGGGGTCTAGGTGAAATGGTCGTACAAGGCGCTGTGAACCCTGATGAATTCTACGTTCACAAGCCAATGCTAGAAGCGGGTCACTACCCAGTTGTTAAAAAGACATTTGGTTCTAAGTTGATCAAGATGATCTACTCAACCAACCAAGAGATCGGCAAGCAGGTTGATATCATCGATACCGATACTCAAGAGCGTAACGAGTTCTCACTGAACGATGAAGAGATCAAAGAACTAGCGAAACAAGCGATGATCATCGAGAAGCACTACCAACGTCCGATGGACATTGAGTGGGCAAAAGATGGCATCGACGGCAAGCTTTACATCGTTCAAGCGCGTCCTGAAACCGTATGTTCTCAAAGTGACCAAAACGTTATCGAGCGTTACGAGCTAAACAACAAGGCGGATGTCTTGGTTGAAGGCCGTGCTATCGGTCAACGTATCGGCTCTGGCCCTGTTCGCTTGGTTGATTCTCTAGACCAAATGTCACTGGTTCAAGAAGGCGACGTACTGGTAACCGACATGACAGACCCAGACTGGGAACCTGTGATGAAGAAAGCGTCTGCGATTGTGACTAATCGTGGCGGCCGTACCTGTCACGCTGCAATCATTGCGCGTGAGCTCGGCATTCCAGCCATTGTAGGCTGTGGTACCGCGACAAGTAGCCTAAATGATGGCGACATCGTAACAGTGTCATGTTCAGAAGGTGAAACGGGCTACGTTTACAACGGCGAACTCGACTTTGAAATCAAACGTTCTGAGGTTGATGAGCTACCAATGCTGCCAACCAAAGTCATGATGAACGTAGGTAACCCAGATCGTGCCTTCGACTTTGCTCAAATCCCGAACGAAGGTGTTGGCCTTGCTCGCCTTGAATTCATCATCAACAAGATGATCGGTATTCACCCTAAAGCTCTGCTGAACTTCGATGAGCAAACGGATGAGATCAAAGCAGAAATCAACCAACGCATCCGTGGCTACAAAGATCCTATCGATTTCTACGTAAGCAAGCTAACAGAAGGCATTGCGACCATCGCTTCTGCATTCTGGCCTAAGCGTGTGATCGTACGTATGTCTGACTTCAAGTCGAACGAGTACAGCAACCTTGTTGGCGGTAAAACGTTTGAACCACATGAAGAGAACCCAATGCTGGGCTTCCGTGGTGCATCTCGTTACATCTCTCCAGTATTTGAAGACTGTTTCGAGCTTGAAACTCAAGCACTAAAACGTGTTCGTAACGAGATGGGACTAAAGAACGTTGAAATCATGATCCCATTCGTTCGTACTCCAAGCGAAGCGGCATCGGTTATCGATATTCTGGCTAAGTTTAACCTACGTCGTGGCGACCAAGGTCTGAAAGTCATCATGATGTGTGAGCTACCATCGAATGCGATATTGGCTGATGAGTTCTTGAAGTACTTCGATGGTTTCTCTATCGGTTCAAACGACATGACACAGCTGACACTTGGCCTAGACCGAGATTCAGGCGATGTTGCGCACTTATTTGACGAGCGTAATCCTGCAGTTAAAGCGATGCTGAAAATGGCTATCGATGCAGCAGCGAAAGCGGGTAAGTACGTCGGTATTTGTGGCCAAGGCCCATCTGACCATGACGACCTAGCCGAGTGGTTAATGGAACAAGGCATCAGCTCTGTTTCACTAAACCCAGATACGGTTATCGATACCTGGTTGAAGCTAGGTAACGTTGCGAATAAGTAACGCTTAGCCACTCAAATAGAAACACCGAAAAGTAGAGTCAACAAAGCCAGTCATTGCGACTGGCTTTTTTTACGTTTACTCGAGCAAAGCTCGTGCATTATCACCTTGCGCATATATACACAGGCTAACACTGGATAATGTCTTTATATCATCTAAATTCACGAGTAATGAGTTAACTCCATTCGCGAGGTTTTGATTAAGACGGTTAACAATCGCTTGTACCTTAGCAATGTCTTCCTTTGCTTTCGGTACTCGGGTATTCATAAAGTTGAACCACTTCTCATTCATATTACGAGAGACCTTCGCCAGCACTTCTGAGTTTGTAATGGTGAATGGCTTATCCAGTGTGCCACCGTCACGAAGAATATCGTAAATGATGTGCCCGTTCTTTTTCGCAACCATCATATTTTTCGTGTTCAGTTGAAGCTCACCAATATGTCCATTCTCCATCTCTAGAAAGAATTTTATATCTTTGTATCCAGCTTCAGTCGCACCACAGTTGTACTTTGCGTTTTTGCCTTTACTGGTGCCATAGCGATCTTTCATTGCTGATTGATGGTGTTTCAATTTGTCAAATTCTGTCGATAGCGCAATGATGGATTTCGCTGCGATCATATCTTGTGAGGTTTCAAACACGATTGTCATACGTGCGGCGTCTTTGAGATCGCCAATGTCATAGTGCCGTTTACGGTTGGTGATCTTATCTAACGCACCGTGGAAGTCTTTAACCCCAAGGTAAGCACCCGGAGGCTGTTTGACGGTTCCATTACACACCGAAGCCACTTTAACCGCGTATTCTTTTAACGCCTCTTGCGCTTCTACGGTTTCCATAAACATCATGAAAAGTTGTTTCTTCTTAAGTGTTGCATTGGCGACTTGGTTTCGAGAACCAAAATCTAGGTTGCCGCTAGCTAATTTCTGACTCGATGTTTGATCCAAGTAGTCATGAATTTTTTCTTTCTCAGTCATGATATCGAGTATCACTTGGTCTTGCTGTTTGTTCGCTGCGTTCAGATAATCAAAATTTTCTACTTTCTGTCTGAGCGCCTGTAACCTTTGATTATAGTCTTGAACATTCACCAATCGGAATCCTTGCGACATAATCCCTTGCTGGTTTATCTTCGCCAAGACCTTGGCTTTATTCTTTCTCACTTGTTCTTGGCTGATCTGTATTTCTTCTGTCCCTGGCATATTTTGGCTCCCTCTCAAATATGCATTTAAAACTGTGCTTGCTGACTCGCAATTCCTTTTCACTCCAACGATATTAGTTTATGGATTTGATAATTACATTAGCCAATTTAGATAAGCCTATAAAATAAATAAGGTTTGAGAGGTACTTCCATAAAGTCACAGTGCCGAATGCACCGAACCTACTGGGAAGAAGCAAAGGTAATATGTTTAGATCGGGGAACATTTATTGGTATCGAGCTGACCTTACGTTATCCTTTACGCAATTCTTCATTGAGAGGTTTGTCATCACAACAAGCCTAACTTCAAGACCGATAAGAGTGTTATGAATTCTACTACCGCAACTCCCTCGCCTTCTCTTGGCCGACAACTCTATACAATGACATGGCCAATGCTATTTGGGGTACTTTCCCTAATGAGCTTCCAGCTTGTAGACAGTGCTTTTATTGGCCAACTGGGCGTGCTACCGCTCGCAGTTCAAGGTTTCACACTGCCAATTCAGATGATCATAATCGGCATTCAGGTCGGGCTAGGGATTGCGACAACAGCTGTGATCGCGAGAGCCATTGGCGCTAATGAAACGCGCTACGCTAAGCAGCTTGGTGGATTAGTGATTGCGATGGGCAGTGTGAGTGTCGCGCTTTTCTCCGTCATCATCTATCTGCTGCGTGGGCCAATTTTACAATTATTGGATGCGCCACCGACGGTATTACCAATCATTGATTCTTACTGGATCTATTGGCTAGTCAGCTCTTGGACAGGGGCGCTTCTCTACTTCTTCTACAGTGTATGTCGTGCCAACGGTAATACTATGCTGCCCGGTTCAATGATGATCGCGACCAGTATCATCAACTTGATATTGGACCCGATTTTCATCTTTACTCTCGACATGGGCATCAATGGAGCCGCCATTGCGACCATCTTAGCGTTTGGTGCGGGTATCTTTATCGTTGCTCCTAAGGTGACGAAGAAGCATTGGATGACATTCGACTGGCACGATCTTGATATCGGCAAAAGTGTTCGCTCTATTGGAAACATCATGGGGCCTGCGATGATCAGTCAACTACTGCCACCTGTTTCATCAATGTTCGCCACTAAGCTGCTTGCTGGCTATGGTACCGCTGCCGTTGCAGCTTGGGCGCTGGGTTCGCGTTTTGAATTCTTCTCGATTGTCGCTGTTCTAGCGCTAACGATGTCGATGCCTCCGATGATTGGCCGAATGTTGGGAGAGAACAACCTCGAAAACATACGTAAGCTCGTTAAGATTGCAGTAATGTTCGTATTGGGTTTCCAGTTGGTGATAGCGCTAGTGACTTGGCTGTTTTCAGGCGGACTAGCAAACCTAATGACCAGTGAAAGTGAAGTCTCAACGATTTTAAACTATCACCTACTGATCGTGCCTATTAGCTTAGGGCCATTGGGAATCTGTATGCTGATGGTTTCTGTCTCGAACGCTCTGGGCAAGTCTTACACCGCCTTGACAATTTCAGCGTTGCGTCTATTCGCCTTCTTCTTGCCTTGCTTGTGGGTAGGTTCGCTACTTGCTGGTATTGAAGGCTTGTTCTGGGGCGCAATGGTAGGCAATGTACTTGCCGGTACCTGTGCATGGTTTATGTACCAACGAGCACTTGGGCAAGTCGAGGCTAAGCTAGCCAAATAGGCAATTCGGGAGCTCATCAACCAAGCAATCTCTAAAGAACATTTAATTCGACATCAAAGCAGAGCGATTGAGCTCTGCTTTTTAGATAAGCTACAATCTTATAGTTCATCTGATGGAAGAACAAAGTCGACATATAACGCAAAATTTCCGATTCCAGAAGCTTTAATACCATCCAAGTCTAAATCATTTGTCGAATAGATCATGGAAGAAACCCCCATGTTGCTTAGTTCTATCGCCTTCTTATACTCACTCCCAAGCGAGCCAAGGTTATCACCCCGATACGTCACAGCCTTAATTTTATTTAAATCAATCCAATCAAGAATAAATGGTGTATTTAGATCTATATTTAATGCGACATTATTAAAACCTAAATCTATTGCTTCATTATATTTATCTATACTGAATACTTCGATAATAGATTTATCTTTATCTATTATATATTTTGAAAGCAAGACGAGATTTTTTATTTTATCCGTAACTAACACCACGTCATTTTTATCTAGAATATCAATAGCTGTAGATATATTTAATGTTTTATATTTATCATAAATTATCTTTGATTCAAATTCTTTAGAACTAATAGACCCAGTATTATTAGAATTTGTCATTTCGTGAAAAGTCTTCCAATCATGAACAGCAACAATTCTTCCATCCGATGAGATAAGTAGATCTAACTCTACCATCTTAAATCCATGTTCAATTGATTGCTCCATCGCTTCTAACGAGTTTGTATATTTTAATCCGTTGATTCCCCCACCGGCATGTGCGATCAAACCACCAGAATTACCGATAATATTAGGTATGTTATTATGTTCATTTGGGTATGCCTTTACATTGCCTCTCCATACATCAATGACTACACTCATCGAAGGGCCGATAACAAAAGCTACCCAAAAACATATGAGAACTAGACAAAATATTGATATTAAGACTCTGATTCCTTTAAGTATCATGACATTTTACCTGTTGAGAACTGGGGCTGATGATAATGTGTGGTTTACCCTGTCAATATTGAGTTTAAACATGTTATGTATAGCAACTATAATAGCATTTGTCGGTAATAGATTTGTATTTCTTCTTCTCACGGTAATAATGACTTTTGATTTCTACTTAAGATTAAACTCTCTAAGCTTAGACTTAGGTGTCTTAGGGTCGGTTTTAGAGTCTAATCGAGGTGAAGCTCTTGAACATATAAAAAGCATTAGCGTCATAACATATGTAAAGATTATTATATTTTCCATTCTACTTTTTTTATCATTTCACATTACCTTAGGAAAGGTTGGTAAGCCATTTTCATTAATTATGTTGATATTATTTTCCAGCATATTAATCACCAAATCTTATAGCTTACATGATAATAAAAAGACGACATACCTCAATGAAGAATACTCAAAAACAATCCATCATGAAGTGTGGTTTAGTTTTTTAGGGTTAATTACAGTTATTAAACCTATTTCTTTATATTATGAACTGTCTCTTCTCGAAGGGGGAAAATCAGTAATCTCTTCAAAATGGGAGAATGTTCATACAAATAATGTATTAAAGGATATTTACATCGTAAATATTGGTGAATCTGTTATTAAAAATCACTTCCCATCGTATAACGAAGAGAATGGAAAGATAAAAGGAGCAGCCATATTTAATGGTGTTATTTCCCCATCCGTTGTTACATATTTCTCAGTCCCTCGAATATTATCAAAGAGCCTAGATGTAAACAGGCATGATAAAAACTTAAATGTGATAGATCTTGCTAATGATGCTGGAATGAAAACTTATTGGATATCAAATCAAGCTAAGATCGGGCAATACGAGACACAGGTATCCGCAATCGCGAGTAGGGCACATTACCAATATTATAAGAATACGTCTTATGATAAAGCTGAACCCGATAACATTCTCCTACCAGAAGTGATCAAGGCGATTCGTGAAGAAACTAAAAAACCGAAAGTCATTTTCATTCATACTATGGGGTCACACTATGACTTTTGTAAGAGATTTGATGGGGAAGTTTCACTAAAACCCTCAGATAACAAGTACCTAGTATGCTATTCAAAATCAGTGGCTTATGGCGTTGCTTTTATAGAAAAGCTTAGAGATCTACTCACAATGCATGATAAAACATATAAAATCATTTATTTTTCTGACCATGGCCTAACGTCTGTAAATGCCCCCCCATATTTGATTCACGGCACTGGATCACACTTTTCAAGGCAGGCAGTAGAAGTGCCGTTTGTAACAATGAGTGACGATACTCAAGAAACAAAAACACATTCGGTCAAATATAATTTGAGAGACTTTTCAGACACATTTGCGCAATGGATAGGAATAGATTCAGAACAGACAGAGCAACATAAAAGTATCTTCAATACCGAGTACATAGGAAAGGAGTATGACTCAGTGTTAACGAGTGAGTTTAAGGTAAGAAAAATCGACTAAGCGAACAACTGATACAGAAGATTCTGAATAGCATAAAGTTTACTTAGTAAGTAACCTTCTCCGCACATCAAGTTATCCCTTATTTAACACTGTGTAGGCAGATATCAGCTCAATTTTACTTATTCAAGAACTTCATTAACCTTGTTAGCAAACAGCCTAATGAGATGATTTAGGAAACTCTGACAGTATCCGTGGGTGAATTAAGTGCGTGTGTAAATATTTGGATGATACATAATGATTTGAAACAGATAAGAAAAAAGCCCGCTGATTTCTCAGCGGGCTTTTCAATGGTGGTGGGGCGAATGGGATGGTAACGGGAACTGGGAATTCTTGGTGTTAATAAATTGATTTAAAACAAAAAATTTAAAAATCACACAATCCAACCTTCTAGTCCAAATTTAAAATATGTATGCTTCTGACTGGTGTTACGCACTTGTGAAAAAGAAGCATACATACACTCAAGCGGATAAAGATGGGGCAATCTAGGGGCCAAAAAGTTCCTCGATATCAATTACAATGCTTACAGCAGCCCCAAAGCTCACTTTTACTGGAACACAAGTTAATACTTCCATTTATTTGATACTTCATAGCTTTCTTCGTAAGAATACGGATATGGACCGTTTGCTCTAACGTTCTTTCCTTGATCTTGTTTTGACCTTTCTTTGAGTGTTTTAAATACCAATTTAGGTAAGGATACGAATGCAGCTCCAATGCCCATTTTTACCGCATCGTAAATGCCATTTTCAATTAGTATTTTAATGCTTTCATCACCGACAGTCTGCACTGCATAAGCTACAAACTCAGTATAGATACTGCCTTCTCTCGCTTCTTTAAGCGCCCAAATAACCCCGCTCTCGCCTTCTTGATAAGAAGGCAAATTTAGCTCATTTGTAACTGATTCAAGTTCATATAAAGCGATTAGTGTAGTACTCAACACAAGAGAAGAAACTACTCCAAGTTCCTCTAACTCGGACTGATACTCTGTATGGTGCAATGATCGTAAATCATGAATATACTGGGAATCTGATTTGAATGTAATACTACCCAACTCCTGAGCTAACTCTAGATTGGCAAGTTCTGAGGCTCTGTACAATTTTTTGTCATCGAGAATCAATGAAACTGGTAGTTTGGTGAAGATACTATTTAAGTCACGACTCGACTCCAAGATATTGAATAATATATTAACGTTCTTCTCACCTATCCTATTAACAGTATCTCGTTGGTCTAGAATTGGTGCATTTGAATACAGTTCTTTTTTAGGTACCGAAATTTTTCCATCACAAATGGCTATGTATTGTGATAGAGAATAGGCAGTTCGTAAAGCCGCTAAAGCCGTCATATGGCTGGCCCTACAATCACCGTGTATAACGCGGTTCCCTTCTATACGCAGAAAGTGAAGCTGATCACGCAGTTGCGCTTCAGTTTTATCAATAAACGAATTCTGTGTAAGTAGCTCAAGAAAGCCTCCTCTCAGAGGTGTTCGTAAGTCATATATTTCATATAGGCATTTCGTTGCCTCTTCAGCAAAACTACGTAATTGAATAAGAGTGGCTCTAGGGTCTTCGTTAATTAAATCACCTAGTTCAACTAGTTTTTCATCACGCTTTCTCAAAGTCATCGCCATAAACCGTTAAGATTCCTTATATAAACTAATTTTAAGCTCCAAGAAAAAGCACTAACTTTTGGACTTAATCGAAAACCCCAATTACTTCTTCATTAAATATATTAAGTCGAACACTTTATGCCTTCTTGACAAGGTATGCATCAATTTTTTCCTCGGTCCTGCATTGGAGTATCTAATTTAACCATATGGTGAGAGCCCTATGTACGAAGAGAAATAACTCCAACTGAAAAAGCTAAAATCAAGTTCAATCTCGCCTCAGCACATTTTGAGAGGATGTATGAGTTGTTGGATATCCTGCGACGACTGGATCTTTCACTTTAATCAGGCAACAGTTAAACTGTTAGGGGTTTATATGAACTCAATTGTACACAGACATGCGCACCAAAACATTTTGGTTTCTTTATAACCAAAAAACGCCACGGGTAAAAATTCAGACAATGAAGATTCAGGACATTAACGTGTCAGTGTTTTTCTAGATTAGTACTTCACGAATTACTAAATGTATGGGACAGTCGTTTAGTCTAGCATTCAGTTTTTATGGAGCAGATCAATTGGCATGCCAGACGGCAGACTTAAACTTATCGCCAACATTTAACCGCCTGCCATTTAATAAAAATGGCACTATAACAACGTCATAAGCGAGTTGTTCTGATGTGCTTAGAGAAATGTACCCTTGCTTAACGAGAGCTTGCCTGAGGTCATGGAACTGCGGAGGGTCGTATGTGTAGCAACCTCCGTTATAGTAAAAGCCTTGGCAGCTCACTACTCCATTTTCTGAGTTTGCTAACCGCAGGTATCGTTGGCTGATAGTGAATGAGTCGGCACCAGTTTGGTCGAATTGATAATTGTAATCAGTCGATAATGGCTGGAATTCAATTTGATTTCGTCGATCTTTTATTGACTTCATCAGTTCAGCAGATTTGCTATATAAGTCCGCCATACCCAACTCTACTCACCTGTTAGCATCTTAGTTGAGTTTAACATAAACACCGAAATTGTTCATGTGAGTTGCTCTGCTACTGGCATAGAAACATTTGGAGAGGTCTATATTGGGACTCGTGGTTTACACAACTAAACTCGATCTGAGGCAGTGAATAAATCTTCGTTACTTGAGTCTGTAGGTACTTAATAATTTTCACGAAACCTAGAGACTTAGTTACGTCGATAGATTATAAGTGATTGATAAATAAATCAATCATTCACAAACAGCATGACTACTGCCATTGTACCTGCATTAAGGAGCAGGATAAATTGTGCTAAGTAGTTCAGAAGAGCTTGATGTCAGTTTTTCCTCGGGAACCCCTGCCTCTATCAAGTTTATGTGGGTATTTGAAACTGCGTCGATTCCTTCATCCCAATTCTCGTAATTATAATTTTTCCATTCTGCATCAGGGTAAGCATTTAAAATGCATTGAAAGTACGGTATATCGATATCGTTGATAGAATGACCGATCACTACGATATCCGTTACATCACCATAACCCTCTAGTTGACATCTATTATGCTCTAAGATTTCGTCAACTGGTTTATGAAAGACTTCAGATACTGAAGACAAACCTCTCTGAGATTCTTCAAACCATGGTTCGTCGGGTTCTAAATCAATACTAGGTGACGCAACTCCTCGGCCATGACCAAAAATTATATTGCTGCGTACTCTTCCATGTATATGCAAGATGTTTTCATCAGGTATCCCGTATACGTCTTGTAATGTTGTTGTATAGTTGAAACTTAAGAATTTAAAATCACTTCGTAGTTCAATTAATTTTGTTGCTGAATTAACATCAACTGCACTAATCCACGCGTTAAATGCTTTCGTTATGTCACCAACTAACTCTTCTCTCTTGTTTGTTATCTCATCCTCGAATTCATAGAGAAGAGCATGGTTGTCAGCCATCTCTTCTAACGATGGCTGCAAAGCAGCATTATCGTGAAAGCTACCTTGATTAAAAGAACCTAAAGATTCTTCAAAGTTACTCCATTCAGCATCTTCGCAGCAGAAGTCATCAAAGTACTGAGTATGCTCTTCCAAACTACGGTTATATTGGTCGTAAAAATCCCAATAACTAGTGGGTAAACGATTCCAAATATCAAAACCATTACCGATGATAACTAAAGTTGTCATCAAAATTCTCCATCACTAAATAGGTATTAAAAGTAAGCGCTCAATTAAAGGGGGCTTGAGCTAAAAGTTAAGTTATCAATAGATTTTTCTTAACAGATCTAGTGTGAATTGTCGGGTATTTAAAAATTTGAACAGCGGTTTAAAGTTAGAATTAAACGGCTACAACAAAAAATATCACAGCAAAAATGAATGCAAACAACCCGTGAAACATTAGCTTCGACTTACTTTCATTGTGTGGCGTTAATAATGAATCCTCTGACAAATTATTCCACTCTAAAATGATCGAACTAGACTGGTCCTCAATATCACTCTTATCGATCAGCCCTGTATTAATTTTTATCTGAAGAGCTTCTATTGTCCGCGCTAGATTTGCGTAACGAGCACCTGATGACCGATGAATTTCAGCTCTCTCACCGTATCTAGCTTGCGTAACTAATCCAGAAATAACTGCCGCGATGCAACCAACTAGCACCACTATATGTTGCTTAGTGATACCCCAAAAAAGTACTTCTGGAGTATTGAGTGAAAAAAACGAGAACACTGTGACAAAAACAGTTGAGTATATGAGCACATACCCCAGAAACTGTGCACGGTCAAAGAGGGTCTCCGCTCTTTTGTAGTGACCATCACGAGCCTCTCTACAACGGTTTAGCCAAGAATTAAGTACGCAGATAAACTCAGGTACTACAAAGTCATGATCATTGAAGTTAGTTTTTGCCATTACTGTCTAAAGTTTGAATCCAAAAAAATCATTTTATTGGATATTCAATATTTTTTATATGGATATCATCATAAAACCACACAAATGAACTCATGCAATTCACTATGAATGGGCTTTAACCTAAAACTCAATGAGAAAGATGATTTAGGCAACTAGGGAGGATTTCTTCCTAGTTTCTGGCTAGTCTCTGTACCGAAATAGTTTAGGACAATTTTGAGGCCGAAAATTTCATAGGTTAAAACCCAACCGGATTAGATTACGAGACCCCTGAGAAAAAAGAAGAGCACCTCATAGTGTCTCTCTTTTGGGCTCATAAGCGATGACTTAACTGTATTATTCTTCTTTATCAACAACTCCCCACAATACGGCAAGATCAACATCATCACTATCGGGGCGGCTTTCTTTGTTCTCGATGTAATCAACCTGCATGACAATTGGCAAATCGAACGCCGTGCCAGTTACAACACATGCTCCTTTGGATAGGTTTGGTATCAAGCTTTTAGACATTCGATCTAAAGTACTGATTGTGTTGTCTATCAGGAACAAATCCTTGTCATTCACAAGTCTATGGATAAAGAAATTGTGAAGCTGAGACATTATCGTTGGTGATATGTCTGCAGGTCTCTGACTTGATAATGTCAGAAACATACCAAACTTACGTCCCTCTTTGATGATCTCTTCGAACATCTCTAACCTGTAATCTTTCCAGCTTTCATGCTCGCGATTTGACTGTTGAGACAAAATATTATGCGCTTCATCAATAATGAAATGCAGCGTATTTTTAACAGAAGTACCAACATTATCTCTGTGTTCCTGATAGAACATTTTCGCTAATAGCAAAGGCACAATTTTCTTCGTTGATTGGTTACAACCTCTTAATGACACCACGTTCAAAAGCTTGAAGTCGTCACCGACATGTTCTTTTACGTTAAATATTTTTCGCAAGTCATTTACTGCACTTTCAACTCTTCGTAGAAGAGGCTGGATATGCTCAAGTTGTATCTTTTCATACGAAAGGTCTCTGAGTATTTGAACATTTATCCGTACAATCAACTCATCAAAAGCGTCGATTTTGGTCGTATCTAACCTATCTAAAATCGGCCTAAGATTCTTATCAAACCCCTCTCTTGAACCAAAAAACTCCCAATACGGTGCCGATTTAATTACATACTGAGCTTTGTTTACATCTTTATCGAACCAATCAAACTTTGATAATTTATCAATGAGTTGAGTATGTTTTAGATGCTCTGCAATCACTTTAAGTTGAATCAAACACTCTTTATTGTTCGCCAAGTTCACTAGACACGTATAGAACGTCCCAATTACATGGTCTTTAAATTTATCGGCATCTCCTTGCTGAGCTTTTCTTTTCTCAAGGACACGATTGAGGAATGGCGTTTGCGTGTTCGCCGTTGCTTGAAATAACAGAGCTAAGATTTCCGTATTCCAAATCTGAGCGCTTGACAATGGCAAATTATCACCAGTTTTTTTACCAGTGCTTAAGTTGAATGACTTCTTGTTTTCAGGATTCTGGATAAGTTGGTTACCAGTATACTCACCATTGAAATCAATCAAGAGAAACTGACTTTTACCTTTCAACTTTTCTTCAAAATTTGAGAATAGTTCAGCATACAGCCTAGTAAGCGTGTTGGACTTACCACTACCAGTGTTGCCGAAGATACCAACATGGCTATTAAAAACCTTGTTCCAAGGAAGTGATACAGGTAGTTCCTCTTTCAACATTTTTCCAATATTGAATGTTCCATCTGTTCCCTGACTAAAAACGCTGACCACTTGGCTCTCGTTGAGCAGGTAAGCTTTGTCTTTGATCATCGGCATTAATTTAATGCCATCTTTAAATTTACTCTGCTCAAAGTATCCGATGGGCTTGGCCTCTACCTTGCGGATATATTGAATTTTGTTGTCTTCTAGTTCAAATCGCTTCTCATCCAGATATTCACCTTCAACGATACACACAATGAGACAAAAGCCACGCTTAATACCAATATATTCACGTATCGAAACGCCCTTGTACTTCTTCCCATCGTGAAACATAGTTTCTAAGCTTGATTCATCATAGATGCGCAGAGTGACTTGAGTGCCACGAACCGCAATGACTTCACCGACGTTAATACTCATTACTCAATATCCCTAAGTAAGTCAGCATTGAATACTTCTTCGTTAAACATAGTGAAATCTAATCTTTCATCGTCATACTTTATTAGTGTGACGTTTTTGTAACCACTAAAATAGCCATTCATAGTTTCATGCTCTTTTTTGTCAAAGCAGCAAATGAATACTTGTAGTTTGTAGTTAGATAATGAACGTTTAATCAAGTTGCGGATGTGCTCGTCAGCGAACGAAAAAGCAAAGCTAATTAAAACTGAGTTTTGCTCTTCTAAGCTATAGCTGAGTAAACGAAGCATTTGATAATAATGCTCCTCAAAGACAGTTTCATGAAACTTCCACTTGGTAGGGTTTACGATAGGAAGCCTGTCGTAAGAACCCCAAAATGCAGATCTATCTTCTTCTTTAAGTTCAACGTTAAGGTTTAGTAGATCTTTCGTTGTTTTGGTTTCATCATTAAGAACAGCACTTAACTGTGCAAGGCTGTCACGTGCATCTTCTGGAATTACTACCGCAGTATCAAGGGTGTTGTAATCTACTTTGATAGTGATGTCGTCTGCTTTTCGCCAATAAGCTGAACCATGCAGATTGATGAAATTGATTTGTGGAATATCAGATGAGTTTCGCCCAAACACACCTGATTGACACACGTAATTATTGAAGTTGCGTGCTGATAGAGTTTTTTCGAAAAAGCCACTTGAACCGTCATTGATGCAGAATTCAAGATTGCCTTCTTTAATCAGTTTGTCAGCTACTAATGGAACACAACCATCATAGTTCGTGGTGAAAAGGTTACAACGCCTTTGAAAGTCGTTCTTTTGCTGTAGGAGCCTTACAATAGAGTCAATGAAGATCTCATAATTTTTGATTGCCTCTATTCTGCGCTCGTCTTTTTTACATGTTTCGCACTCTTCAACTTTGCAATCTTTATGTATTTTAGTTACTTCACTTAGCTGAAACTTACACACTGGCTCGATAATATTCTTGTAGTAGTACATGAACAGTAAAGCATGATGATGCTTATACTTTTCCCCATGCTTAACTAGCTTAGTTGCGAGCGTTTCAATTGTTTCTTCTTTCTCTGGGTTATCATGATCTTTAATAGGGAGCCATAAAGTAGGAAATAGTCCACTCGATGCTCCTGAACCGATAAGAAAATTTAGTTTGTGTTGGTAGATTTCGTTTAGAGATATGTGTGCCATTTAAATTTGCTACTAAGCTGATAAACGTATTGTTTCATAGTAAATGTATTAGATAAATTCAGTCAAAGAGCATTGTGTAGAAATGGTACATAGACCTGCCGTAACACGTAATAGGGCACTTTCGAGGTAGAAAGTGGCGTTGATAAAGTGTTTATCAGTATCTTTGGTAATGAAAAATCTGAAGCAAATAAAGAGACAATGGCTAATACTAGAAAATTCAGATTGAGTTCTACGACTCTGCATCAGCTCCTATTTGGCAATAGTAAGTTCCACATAGTGCCTCTGTCTCCTTGAGGCACTAATTTTGTCGAACAAATGTTCCAATCAATAAGCTCAAACTGTACAAGTGGTAAACTAACATCAAATACATTTAGTTTGGGTGAACAACTTCACCGTTCCCGCTAATCCAACCAAGAGTAAAAGACTCATAGCTGACTTTTTCATCATCTCCAGTAATATAGTTGAGTTCATATTTTTCAAGGTTTGCTATATTAAGTAGTTTCCACCCCAGCTCAAGATGAGTGTTTACTTCATTGTTTCGACCGTTTTCTATTGTTTTAATTTCTACTACGTTTGGTAATAATTGATTCATTTTACTGATTCCGTTGATGATATTTGTTATTGAGCAGTTAGTGTACATCACCTTATAGGTGATTAGTTGAGTAACATTGGTATTCATGAACACTGTCAAAATTTAAGACTTTCACCCCGTATTACATCTCGGGGTTCACAGCGAACAGCATGAGAAGAATGGATAACCTTTAGTATTGCGAAGTCCATGAACAGGGTGTGAATGAGTAAAAATTCTAGCCCATAATGGGGCATCTTCGAACTAGAAAATGCCAAGGGTAAAAATTCAGCTACAGTAAGCCTCTTGACAAAGGCATCTTAAAGATTTTACTAAATTAACACTTAACGGATTATCTGAGATATAGCAAAACCTCTAATCGGCAGGCCAGAACCAGTCATCCACTACATTAACGTGTATTACCACAAGTACCTCTTTTTACAGCTACTTCTGGTAGGTATTTATGAGTTGCACTATCTACTGCACTTAGGAACCAATCATCAGCGTCGGGGTGAACATATACGCATTCAATAAGTGTGCTCAAATCAACTTGTAATGGATATCCGCTTGGGGAGTTGTTACTTGAATATTGCTCTTTGGATCGGATATAAAGTCTGGCTTCTCTTTCAAACGCAAAGTGCTCTCTTTTTATAAAATAGGGTTGCCTATAGCTCTGTTCTGATTGAGTGCTTGTTGAGTTAGTGTAAGTTACGCTATCAAGCGCAATCTCTATTGCAAAATTTCTATATGTTTCATCTTTGTCAAATGAGCTTTTTAATCTATCTACTTTAGTTTTGATCGCTATAGAGTTGCTTTCTCTACCATAAATTTCCCACATAATCATGCTTTCTTCGATTGATCTGTGCCAGCAGCTAATGAATGTATTTAGCTTCAAATAACTCTGAAACTCTTCAGTGTTATTCACTAGGTGATTACCCGTAAAATCAGGCCGTTTAGACAATGCAGCATAGATTATATCAAGTTCATTTTTCATTGACTCAGGGAAGCTACCTTCTCTCTGGTCTTTAAATGTATCAGGTCTAGCTAACCAGAGCGATTTGCTGCTTAAGAGCGATAAGTATTTTGCAATATCCATATATCGCCATAGTGACTCATCATTAGATAAATTTATTTGAATGATTTTATTTCCCATAATTACCTTTAAAATTTAATGCTTTATCTACAGAGCTGTTCCGTTTTCACTCTGGCCATGTTGCTACCATTCGCTACTACACTCAACACGTATCAGCCTATTGTGTGAATCGACAAAGAGTTTCGGGCTCTTATACGGAAAGTTTCCCAAAGTATGGATTAGATTAATTGGGGCTAATGTAATACTTACGGGGCGGTGATTTCGTGGGGGCAGACAAACTTTGGGGCAGATCTGAGCTAGCTGGCACCTTTTAGAAAAGTGCCATGAGTAAAACTTCAGGTCTATGAAGCCTCTGGACAAAAATGAGTTAGGTCTGTTGCTTTAAAACACTTCTCTCAGATTAGGGGAAATATGTTTAACACTTAAACGGTTTATCTGGCGTTGTTGATTATGTACTCTGACGATGAACTCTTAGGATTTGTAGCAGTTATTTTGTCGCCTAAACCACTCAAGGCAATTTGAATATACTGGTCGCTGAAACTATCATCTATCTCGTGTCGCAGCGCTCTGAAACTATATGGCTTTCCTGATTTTAAAATACCTAGTATTACACACTCTAGGCTTTCATAGTCTTCCAGCTTGTTATTAAGTTCTTTATTTCTACTAGTTAAAACTAAAACTTTGTCCGATTCTGCCTTTAGCATTTTAGGGTATTTGGAGAGATCGTCATTACTTTCCACTAACACTTTATTTTCATTTTTCAGATCGTTAACTTTCTTTTCAAGATTGGCATAGTATTCATGGTGAGCTTTATTACTTTGCAACAGAACAAGGTATAGAATACTTAGGAACACTGACGCCACTAGAACTACCGCTCCAAACTGAATAGAGATGCTCTCTTTAAACAAGTCAAATAAACGGAGTGGGGCAAGTAAACCGACTATCGAAGCTATAGATCCCAACCCCCCAATTGCAAGTAAAACTGGATTATCTGAAATCTTCCTCTCGGGTATGTCACTTACTGAATTGTTAGGAGCTAAATTTTCTGCCATGTGATTGTTAACGTTTTATGGATTGGAACGGTATTATAACCTTATGATTGATATCGTAAAGTCTCCTATACGCCTAACCCTCGCCATAATACGCCAGTAACGTATAATGGACCACCGGAAACAGCACAGCCAATTCAAACTTAGAATGCCAAGCGTTGGTGGTCACATTGATGGCTTTGTTAGGGCTATTTACGCCCAACAGCATTAAAACGATCAACATATGAATCTAAAGCACCTATATCAGCTAAGGCCCTCAGAGGATTATTAGCAGCTGCAATATGCTCTTGATCCTCGCTAATAGAACACCATGAGCACTCCTCTCGGAACTGCTCTGTCGGCTCATAACAATTTGCACATGCTGACACCGATTGAATTATTGAGGCACCATCGAAACAGAATGTTTCATTTTGAAGGTTTAAGAAATATGGCTCTGAAACACTTTTCCCCACTTTCGCGAGGAAGAAATCAGCGTCGACCTCATTACTCCACTCTTCCCCTTTGACAAGGAATTCAGGTTTAGTTCGTGGCCCTGCGATTATTGCAGTGATGCAGTCAATAGGTATATGTAGAATCATATTTCCAGCAACATCTTTTATATCACTATCTGAAACAACAACTCGACGCTCTAACTCGTAACTCCAGCATTCCTTTTTAGTAAAGTAAGCTGCATTACAAACGCCATTACGCAAAAACATTATATCTCTAGGTTTGCCACGGAACATTGCCGTTTGTAATGTTCCTTTAAGTTCTTCGCGTGGGGTGTCTTGATACACAACATCATCAATTCTTACACCTTCAACAGATGACTCTAATTTCGCCTCATCAACTTCGATAATAAAACCCTTAGAGTTATGCGCGTAATGAGCCCACATAGGAGTAACTATTGGTGATTTAGAAAAACATGTAGTTGGATACTGCGGAATTTCTTGAACGATCTCATTATAAAACGCAACTACATCTGAGTTATCTTCGTAATCAATGGTTAGAAATAGCTCATATGGATCATTGTAATCTTTCGGATATGAAAACTTAAAGCCACAATAATCAGACTCACTAAATGCAATATCTAGGATATCTGGACCAACATATTTATATAATTTTCGAGACATAATTTACCTTTATTACTACGAATAGCCCTAACGAATGATATGGACTACCTCTACCTGAGACTCTGCGCGTCATACTTACTTAATACACGCTGAAGAACTAGAGGTTACTATGTCCACCATTCAAACTATTGCCGTTGACCTCACCAAGAATGTGTTCAGTATTCACGGCGTTGATGCATATGGCAAGTGCGTCCTACACAAAACTGTCAAAAGAAACAAACTCTTAGACACATTTGCTAAGTTGCCGCCCAGCCTCATCGGTATGGAGGCGTGCTCTGGAGTACTCCACTGGGCGAGAGAGCTATTGAAACTCGGTCATAACCCGAAAATTATGGCGTCCAAATTCGTTTTTCCATATCGACAAAATGACAAGAACGATGCCAAAAACGCGGAGGCTATCTGTGAAGCGATATCTAGATCCAAACGCGATTTGTCTCTATCAAAAGTGAAGAACAACAAGCCGTGGTTACTCGCGACCAATACCCCTAGACATATCTTAAATAAAGTACAAATTACCAACCCGTACGCCACGCGAATGCAAATAGAAGAAGCATTCCGCGATCTAATGAGCACCGCCTATGGGATCGCACTTCGTCACAACAGAACTCGTTGTACTAAGCGATTGGATCTCCTGTTGAACTGTGCTTTAAAACTGTAAGAACCGTCACGGGTTGGGATGGTAGAAATCCGATACAGCCCGAGTGTAAAAACTTATGAGAATGGCAAAAGGTTAAGGCTTCTACATATCTACTTAACTTAGCTAGAGCCATAGCTAACATAAATAAGTAGAACTACAATAGTATGATTTTTATGGAGTGTACTAAAAGTTTAACCATTAATAGATAACAGGATATAACTCTTATTAATAAAGTGGCTGCGACTGGAACGAGAAACGCCTTGTTGGATTAACCAGTCCTCCTTTTTATCATATCAAGGAGAAATAAGCCGGACTCACTGAGTTCGACTTACTTAATACGATAACATGGTTGTAAATCGGGTTTAACTGGTTGTTGTTTTTATCAAAGAACCTTTACATGCATAACCATGACTGAATTTTCAGGGATTTGTCCATTTAATGTACCTGTAGGGACTTCATGATTGCGAATGAAGTTCTGTTGACTACATTTAGGACATGTCGTGGCGTATTCTTGCCCTACTTGGAAAAGGTCATTTAAGACCCCGTAATAATTGTTAAAACAAAATTTACACGTGATATGTGTTACTGAATGCACCATTTAATTTTCCTTCTGATTCTCAACATCTAAAAATTTATAGGTATATAGACTATATACTGACCCTTTGAGAAATTGTTAAGCTTCCAACTGTCTAATTAAAGAATCGTACTTTCGAGGTAAAACACTATAGGCCCCCCAATGATAGAGCTTCGCTGCAACAATACTTTGTTTAGACTCCCAATAAGGCTTAGTTGAAAACAATATGTATCGGCCTACAGAAGTCGCATCTAGATTTTTTCTTTCATTGTATTCAGGCTTTGTATACAGCTTAAATGTATAGTCACCAGAACGAACTTCTACAACGTGACGAAAGCTGAGGCGACGGTACTCTGAAATAACTCCAAAAAATAAGGTTTCTTTACTAGGAAGATCATCGGAAATCTTTCTAGTTGGATACAATTGGTCAGACAGTAGCATTGGGTATTGTGAGTTTGGGAAATAGAACCCTTTATTAAGATTGCTGGGAAAGTCCTTACATAAAGCCATTACAGTTGAAATATGAGAAGGAGCCGAATACTCTTGTCCATTGTGCCTTCCAATTGGGACTAATGTTTCAGGTCCTAATTCGTCCTCAATTGCAGTTTTGGTATACTCACCATCTTCCCGCAGGTCATCATCTAGAGTTGGCGGTTCTTGCTTCCAACCACTTACAACTATGAGATTTTTTGCCTCGATAGCCTTTTTGACATCTTCTTCATTAACGTATTTAAGACCATCAGGAGTCTTAATACGTAAGTTACAGTTTTTGCTTTCCGGATATCTTTTTGAACTACCGTGCCTAAAATGTGCGGTAATACTATTTGTTGAGATACTACTATCAGCAGGCGTCCTAGTCAGAGGGGTAGCACATTCAGGGCAGTAAACTTTACGTCTCATCTCTTGTGAAAACTCTTCTGGAGTAACCGCTAAAGACATTGGTTTAAGTTGTTCTTTAGTGTTTACCTGATACAACCAAGTTTCTGAGTAGTAGCCAAATACAATTCTATGTACACGCTGTTCCATACTGTTCCTATATTGCCAACATACTATTTTATCGATATTACCACCGCTAAATATGTGTAATGTTGATGTAAGGTGTGTTTTGTATGGTGGGAGCTAATCAACCAGAAGAGAGTTAAGCATGTTAGAAGTGATTTTCTAATGAAGTCTTGGTAAATGAGAGGGTTATGATAATAACCCTCTCATGCTTTAGTTTTGTGTGGTTGATAGATCTACAATAGAGTTCGCAATACGTTGTGTACGGCTGCGGTCAGTTGTGTAATAGCGTTCGTCAATTCCAAAAAGTACGTGTTTTAAGTCTTCTTCTGAAGAAATCCTGAGCTTACCGTCAACGGCTTCCATCGTAGGAATATACGTGTTGATATAGCTAAAAAGCGCCGTTTTATCTTCCGTTGTATACTCACTTATTTGATCCATTATAAGAGCGATACGCTTCCGGTTAGGCACCTTAACTGAATCTGCGTTGTATTCTGGTGCAACGTCAATAAAGTCTTTTTGTAGGAAGGATTCTACTTCTTCAGTGGTAGCCTCCCTATACAATGCTTCTATACCCTTAAATATCGCTTTAGCTTTAGCAATATCTCTAAAATAGAGCTTGTTTTCTATAGAGCAGAAAACAGCGTCAGGAGAATCAGAAAATGAAATGATCTTAGAGTCAGTTTTCAAGCTAGGTTCGTCGATTTCAAACCAACGTTTGTTTATAAATTGAGACGAAACAAACTTTTGAAACAACTTATATTGTCCTTGTTCACTACATAAGTAAGTAATCTTTGCATACTTATCTACAGGGAGTTGATTCAATGAAGTTGTATTGATAGGGATCGATTTACTTACAAAATCATTCTTGTAATCGCAATCCGTGAAGTTTTCAATTACAAACCACTCGCCAACATCTAAAGTTGTCGAAGGTGAATATTCGAAAGTGGATTCCAGATTCGGAACTTCAAACACGGTACTATCAGTAGATAGGATTTTGTGTAAACCTCCGAGCCTAGGGCCAGTATATGCAAGAAGGTGTGTCATTATTTCTCCCTAGAAATAAATGTATAGTTGTTAATACGTTTGAGTTGATCGAAAACCACATCATTCGGTTCTTTAAGATCCTTTCTAGTGATAAGAACAATTTTGGTTCCGGAGCCATTAGTCACGTAAAAGAATTTTAACTTGAACAGCAGAAATATTGGGTTGAAGTAAGATATTTTTGAAAAGAAAACAAAGATAAATATCAAACCAAAAACATAGATGAATGTATCAAAGTCACTGATGCTAAGCGCAACAAAGAAATATCCAAGATAACTCGGTAAGAACGTATCGTTAGCTGGCTCAATCGATTTAACATCAGTTGAGGGAATATTCTCGTCACCTAAAAAACGAGTAAGTAACAAGCCTATCCAAGTAAACAATATGACGACCAAGAAATAGCATAAAAATGATACAAACTTAGGTAAAAATTCAACAAAAGAGCTTAGATTTTCCCAAGGTATGTATTTAGCTATTGAATTTACAAGAATGTTTTCTTTGACCAAATAAACAGTAAGAGTTAAGACCAGAGAACACATCGTAAGCCAAAATTTGAATATGTTAGACATAAGTAACTCCCTTAGGTGTTATCTGTATATAAACACAGTATAAGGTGGTTATGATACATTTCCTACAATTTTCACGTGCTTATAGCCCTACTGTTCGAGCGGATAATACCTCAACATTCATATGCAATGAAGTGAATTTTCAAACTAATTAGATGTGTCATGCGGTTTTTGTTGCGTGATTTAACTTTGTTGTTATTTGCCAAGTGTAATGCACCAACTTCGTAAGCTGAGGTGAGCAGTTTGTTGCTAGTTAGTCGAATTTACTACCGTCATACATCACGGGGGTTAACAGCTAATAGTGATATAAAAATGGACAATTTTAGTAGGACAAAAGCGTGTTAATTTTATCGCTCTATACGACTTTCGCCAGATTAGAAAAAGTACCTTGAAATCTTTAACCCTTGTTAGGCGTGGAACCCCATTACCGTTTCGGTTGCTACAAATGCCAGCCCAAACATGCCTAATATGAACGCAATAATTCCAAGCACACCTAAAACCACAATAAGTACTTCTAATTTCGCTGGTTTACCAGATGCATCAATATTTGGGACTTTGTCTAAAACCTTACGCCAACGCTCACCAAACCGATAATCTCGAACAATAATAGTTGCTAGCATAACTACGCCAAACACTATCGCGGCAAATAACAACCACCATGAATACCTTATCACTATTAAAGCACTATCAGTTAAAGGTAAGCGGTCACTTTTGAGAAATATACCAATTGATACAGTTAAAGCCCCACCGGAAAGAACAAATACAGCTTTACCTAGTGAGTCAGCCCGAGCCCTAACGTCTTGTTGATGCTGGTTGAACATCTCATACTCTTTTGTCATCATGCCTCACTTTGAATTCACTAATGAACACCATGTAGCCGCGTTAAGTAATGAGCAATATTACCACTAACCTATTGTGCTGTAAGCACTAAAATAAAATGATAATGCCGAGCATTGAGAATCTATCTTAAACGCTTCTATACATTACTTTAACGCCTAGAACGCAATGCCAGCGGCTAAACAAGCAGCAACCAAATCACATTTTGAGCAGATTTGCTCAGTTGGTGTAAGCATAGAAGCTGCCGTAGTCGCACCTCTTACCGCTTGTACTACAGTATTAGAGACTTAAGCGCCTTGTTATGTGTTTGTTTCGATGACCCAAACATCATGCTTTTCAATGAAATTCAAACTTCTTGAATACATAGCTCTGAACATACCTAGCCGTGTGTGTCCCTCTGCAAGGTGAAAATCATGGTCAAAAGCAACCTCCCCGTAACTCCTTGGATGAATCAAATCTTCATTCTTCCCAAAAACGATGATAGATCTGGGAAATGTGAAATTTTCAAACATGTAGTTTGAAAGCCTAGTTCGAGCGTATGCTTGTTCAATACAGAGAAGCCCTGCGTTTTCGTAATTTTTACGATTTCGCTCAAGCATTTGAATACTCATAACTTGCTCTGTTGTTAAGTCTTTTAAATGAAACTTCCACTTACGAGGCAACAACTTTGACCAATATTCAATAAACTCATTATTATGCTCATAAGCCCATTGTTCAACCACGCACACAGGTATGTTTTTTAAAGACTTATGCCAGCGTGCGTAATAACTTTCAAACGTTTCTTTGTTAAAGTCATCAATATGTCGAACTCGTGGAATCAACCTAGACCTTAGCCTTGCTAATCTCGCTTGTTTGCTTCTTAGGTGTACTCGGGCCATTTTCTTTCGCTTCAAACGAGTTTCTTTTCTTGTCATTTTTTCAAGCTCCTATACCCGCCAAAACACATTCCCCCTTATTAGCCGACAAACTGTCGTCTTTCATTTCTAAATAATGCAGACTTTTTTATATTGGCTCAACTGATAATCAATAAGTTATGCCATATGAAGGGGGCCTAGATTACAAGTCGTCGCCTAATAACAGAAATACTAATTTATCAGCTCAACCGTATAGTTTGACTAGGGCAAACTCAGGTTAACAAAATATGAATAACTAAAATTATGGAAAATCACTTAATTTTGAGTCCAGCATTAACGGTGCAGATCACTCAAAGAGTTAGAACAAAGTTGGGCACAAGTACTTCAGGCCGATTTGCACTTTAAACCATTGTTGGATGATCCCGAGCTACGCTCCATAGAGCGCTATGCCTTCTCGGATCACTTCTAGTGTCGCAACCATTTACCAGAGTCGAAGTTACCCTACCAACAGGACTCTTTAGCCCAATAGTCAGAAGGGTGTTGCCCGCACCAGATGAAATCATCAATTTGAACACTAGATCCCCCCTTTAATGCCAACTCTTTTGTTCGCGTGATTAATGTACTTGCTGGTAGGTCGCTATAACGCTCGTGATCAAATCGGTACCTCGCAATTGGCTTTCCGAATGTGTTATCAGATAACGCTACATAGCACATTGAACCATCCTTTTCGTGTTTGTTCACATAGCAAAAATAATCGTAGCCATCACTGAGTGCCCACTTTCGAAGTTCAAGAGTTAGATATGTCCAGATGGTCTCTTGTGGCTTACTGAGCGACCATGACTCACCAAGTGACAGCGAACGATACTTTCTTGATGCCATTTCGTCTCTACCAAGCTTTGTCCTAGTGATCTGTTTATAGATTTTCGAAATATCACTCTTTGAATAGACTTTAGCTACATGTTGGGGGTAAATGACACCAATGAACGGTGAGAAGATAGCCATAACTTCCGATCTCTGTTTTTCCGTCAAAACGTTCACATCTAATATATCGATTCCGGCACTACCAATTGGGTCATCTAACCAAACGTCGTTAAGTTTAAGGGTTCTGCCCTTCGGCTTCTCGTATTCATAAATTGTGATAGCACCCATGCTCTCAAGGAATGCATCCTTAAATTGCTCAGGGGTAATGGTTGTTGTAGAACTACCATTGTTAGGCACATATAAAAATGTCCCGTCCCTATTTGCTCTGTATTGTTCAATGCCAGCAAAAATTGCAAGTGCTCTTGTGATCGCAACATCAAGCTCATCTGCATAATGTTGGAGCGTCTGAGTAACGTTCTCAAATCTAGCCGCTCTAAACATACCTACCTCACTTCATCGATAACTATCTCGCCAGTCATTTGTTACCAAACTACCTTAAAGATGGTTGGTATTAACATTAATTAGTAAATGTAATCCAATCAGATTGTTAACTGACAATCAAAACTTGGTTATATTAAATAGTGATATCACCTCGCTCAACAGCACCGCAAAACTCATCCCAATCCTGTATGTAGATATAGATGGGATGGCTGACGGTTTTACCACGCATGTATCTATCTAATGCCGCCAACTCATCAACAGGTAGCGTACTCGGGTCAACTACTAGAAATGGAATTCCGTTGAATCTAAATGCTTTTAGGTTTGGTGGTGTTTTTTTCATCTAACTACCTAATTTTTAATTTAATATGAGGGTGTTTGGTTACTAAAAAGTAAAAAGAAAGCCCCAACCTAAATTAGGGCTCAGTATGAGAGTTGAGTCAAATACGCTTAAGTCCTACTTCTCACATTCGAAACTGCCAAACAATAAGTGGAAAGTTTCATCTTCGAATAGGTCTTCAAGTATGAAGGCTTTGCCACCCCAACAATGTAACCATTTTAAAAGTTCAACAGCTCCATTAATTATATAAACCACCTCTTTTAGTTCATTCCTATAAAAATCTATTAACATGTTTGTTTCTACTTGTTGTGATGGTTGTCTTATCTCTAGTGTTTTATTTTCGTTATCTCTTTCCCAGCGACTCATAAGAGAGGATAGTTTATAGTCAGGCACTAATTTAAAGAGCCAACGCTCATTTGTTACCTTATCTATCTCAAGTTTCGGTCTAATATAAATTTTACTTTCAAGAGCATAATATCGACTATTGATGTCAGGAATACATTTTGAAGAATTATCCCTTAATAATTCATCTTCAATTCTTTCAAACTCAGTCGACTGAATAGCATTCCAAAAGTTAATCTCTTCAATTGATTTCAAATCAAAGCAATCCATCAAAAATTCTATTTTACTTTCAAAGCACCTCTTATCATTCTTTGATTTTAACAGAACTGATTCAACATCAATTTCTTTTTCCATACTATCGACGCCCCCAAAATGGGGCAATTCATTTCCCACACTTACCTTCCAAAACGATTATTAAAGATACATTCCACCTGTGAAGTCAACAATCCTAACCCTAAGTCCGATCGCTTGCAAGTGTTTGATTTATAGTAGATATTCCGGAAAAATCCTTGCCTACTTGTTTACTTTCGATAATTAACCTAAAAAAATATGATGGGTGTTTTTTTTAGTTTTTTAAGATATATGATTTTATTTTAATTTAATCACTGAGTTACAGAAAATACACCCTGTTTACTTTTGTTTTATTCGTATAAAAATTATAAGACTTCAGCGCGCTCGATAACAAAATAAAATTTATTATCAATTCCTAATGGTAAAGTTAGTTTTTTTAAATTAAGTTTTTCATGTTTTTTTAATATCTTTTTTTCATAAAAAAACAATGTATATACCTAAAAAACCGATTGATTTTTTTTAAGTTTATGAATTGAGAGGGTGAGTGATATTTTACACCGCCTAAGTTACTTGATACTTATATCTACAAGTAAACATGTAAATACATAATAATTATTAGTGTGCTAACTTTGTTCTTGTATTCGTACCGTTCGATAGCATATAGGATAAGAACTATGAGCAATAACCTAAACGTAAAATTAAAATTATCTAAAGATCTAGAGTCTAAGTTAAAAAACATCATTCTATGTTTAGAGGAACGAGAATTTAATAAAATCTTTGTCCACTCTATTTCACAATTTCCTAAAATCAAAAAGGGAGCTAAGAAATGAAATGCGTCGCTTATATTAGAGTTTCCTCAGAATCACAAGTAGAAAAAGGAGACTCACTGGATGGACAAAAGTACCATATAGATAAGTGGTGCAAAGAACAGGGGTATGAAATTGTAAACTACTACGAAGATGCAGGTTACAGTGCCTATAGTGGAAAAAGAAGGCCTAGTTTTGAGGGGATGCTCCAATTTATACAGAGTGAGAATCAGCATGAAAAAGTAATTGATGCAGTTGTGGTTTACAACCTATCAAGACTGACAAGAAGAGTAGAAGAGCAGGTAAGATTGATCGGCATATTTAAACGATTTGATGTGGAGCTGAAATCAATAGCAGATAATCTGATAGATTGGGACTCAACGACCACTTTACTATTCAATATCTTAGGCTCCGTGAACGAACATCAGAGTGCACTAAACGGCAAGACAGTGACAGACCGCCTCTACGATACTGCAAGAAAAGGCTTCTTCACAGGAGGAACAGTACCGTTCGGATATAAATCCATCAATGCTGGAAAGACTAATGATAAACAGAGAAAAAAGTTAGTTGTCGATGATAGTGAAGCTGAGTACGTGAAACAGATATTCCATTGGGCAAAGGGGGATATTTCGAATCAGCCAATGGGGGTCAAGAAAATCGCAAACAAGCTCAATGAACTAAAAATAACCAACCGAATGAAACTTTGGAATAAAAACGCAATTGGGAAGCTTTTAAATAATCCTATTTACATAGGCCAATATATATATGGAAAAACCTCAAAGTATGAAGAGAAAGAGCCAATTGTAGTCCCAGTTCCTCCTATAATCGATGAGGAGCTATTTAACACAGTCAAGAAGGGTTTGAAACAAAGAGAGCTTAAGAACCGGGAGCTCGCAGCATGGAACACTAAATACCTTCTTTCAGGAATTTTAAAGTGTCCAAAATGTGGTTCAAAACTGGTTATGATGACTGGAAAATCTGGGAGTTACAAATACTACGATTGTGGCAAAAAAATTAGAAAGGGTAAAAGCCTATGTGGCTTTAAACCGATTCCAAAAGACAAAATTGAATGTATTGTGTTAGATAAGATATTTGCTGAGGTATTCACGCCAAAGAACATTATGGGTATTAGTAAGGACTTGAGAAAAAGGTATTCAGAGTGTTTTGCGAAAGATGCAAATGAGCTCACAAGGCTTACTCGTAAGCTCAAGATTGAGGAAGACAAATTACATAAGTTTATACAAAAATTCTACAACGAACCCACTGAAGTGCAGTTTTCATCAGTTTCCGATTTTATCAAGAAACAGGAAAAAGAAGTTCTAGAAGTGAAAAATGCAGTCGTGAAGCTTTCTAAAAATTCAAAAGAGCTCCCAATAATGAAATTCGGAGAGGCTCAAGCTCAGTTATTTTGTACTAAGCTAAGTAAGTGCTTAAGAGAATCAACTGATAGTAACGCGAATTGGTTACTTAAGAGCCTAATCACTGATATTAAGGTGGAATGGAACGAAAAAAAGAAATTGAGGATACGAGGAAAGAAAATCGTACTTCTTAATTGCGTATCAAAAACAAAAACGGGAACCGATTTCTCAGTTCCCGTTTCCGTATCAAGGTGGTGGAGGGATAGGGATTTGAACCCTAGAACCGCTATTAACGGTTGCCGGTTTTCAAGACCGGTGCTTTCGACCACTCAGCCATCCCTCCAACAAATTGTCATCAACAGATTAGTGCACTGTAGATGTTGTTACATGTATACACAGGTAACGATATTTAAAGCCTGGCAATGTCCTACTCTCACATGGGGAAACCCCACACTACCATCGGCGCTATTGTGTTTCACTTCTGAGTTCGGCATGGAATCAGGTGGGTCCACAATGCTATGGTCGCCAAGCAAATTTTAAAATTCGGAAAGCTTATCTAAAAGTTATTTCTCTTCAAACTCATTCAAGCGTTTAGTATTTCTATTGAGTCCACAAAACCCCTTGGGTGTTGTATGGTTAAGCCTCACGGGCAATTAGTACAGGTTAGCTCAATGCCTCGCAGCACTTACACACCCTGCCTATCAACGTCGTAGTCTACGACAACCCTTTAGGACACTTATAGTGCCAGGGAAAACTCATCTCAAGGCTCGCTTCCCGCTTAGATGCTTTCAGCGGTTATCGATTCCGAACTTAGCTACCGGGCAATGCCATTGGCATGACAACCCGAACACCAGAGGTTCGTCCACTCCGGTCCTCTCGTACTAGGAGCAGCCCCTTTCAATTTTCCAACGCCCACGGCAGATAGGGACCGAACTGTCTCACGACGTTCTAAACCCAGCTCGCGTACCACTTTAAATGGCGAACAGCCATACCCTTGGGACCGACTTCAGCCCCAGGATGTGATGAGCCGACATCGAGGTGCCAAACACCGCCGTCGATATGAACTCTTGGGCGGTATCAGCCTGTTATCCCCGGAGTACCTTTTATCCGTTGAGCGATGGCCCTTCCATTCAGAACCACCGGATCACTATGACCTGCTTTCGCACCTGCTCGAATTGTCATTCTCGCAGTCAAGCGGGCTTATGCCATTGCACTAACCACACGATGTCCAACCGTGTTTAGCCCACCTTCGTGCTCCTCCGTTACTCTTTGGGAGGAGACCGCCCCAGTCAAACTACCCACCAGGCACTGTCCGTAATCCCGATTCAGGGACCGACGTTAGAACATCAAAACTACAAGGGTGGTATTTCAAGGACGACTCCATCACATCTAGCGACGCAATTTCATAGTCTCCCACCTATCCTACACATGTAGGTTCAATGTTCAGTGCCAAGCTGTAGTAAAGGTTCACGGGGTCTTTCCGTCTAGCCGCGGGTACACTGCATCTTCACAGCGATTTCAATTTCACTGAGTCTCGGGTGGAGACAGCGTGGCCATCATTACGCCATTCGTGCAGGTCGGAACTTACCCGACAAGGAATTTCGCTACCTTAGGACCGTTATAGTTACGGCCGCCGTTTACCGGGGCTTCGATCAAGAGCTTCGTCCGAAGACTAACCCCATCAATTAACCTTCCGGCACCGGGCAGGCGTCACACCGTATACGTCATCTTACGATTTTGCACAGTGCTGTGTTTTTAATAAACAGTTGCAGCCACCTGGTATCTGCGACTCTCGTCTGCTCCATCCGCAAGGGACTTCACTGATAAGAGCGTACCTTCTCCCGAAGTTACGGTACCATTTTGCCTAGTTCCTTCACCCGAGTTCTCTCAAGCGCCTTGGTATTCTCTACCCGACCACCTGTGTCGGTTTGGGGTACGATTCCTTACAATCTGAAGCTTAGAGGCTTTTCCTGGAAGCATGGCATCAATGACTTCACTACCGTAGTAGCTCGACATCGTATCTCAGCGTTAATGAAAGTCCGGATTTACCTAAACTTTCCGCCTACATACTTGAACCTGGACAACCGTCGCCAGGCCCACCTAGCCTTCTCCGTCCCCCCATCGCAATTGTAAGAAGTACGGGAATATTAACCCGTTTCCCATCGACTACGCCTTTCGGCCTCGCCTTAGGAGTCGACTTACCCTGCCCCGATTAACGTTGGACAGGAACCCTTGGTCTTCCGGCGAGGGAGTTTTTCACTCCCTTTATCGTTACTCATGTCAGCATTCGCACTTCTGATACCTCCAGCAGCCCTTACAGACCACCTTCAACGGCTTACAGAACGCTCCCCTACCCCACATACCCTAAGGTATGTAGCCGCAGCTTCGGTGTATAGCTTAGCCCCGTTACATCTTCCGCGCAGGCCGACTCGACCAGTGAGCTATTACGCTTTCTTTAAATGATGGCTGCTTCTAAGCCAACATCCTGGCTGTCTGAGCCTTCCCACATCGTTTCCCACTTAGCTATACTTTGGGACCTTAGCTGGCGGTCTGGGTTGTTTCCCTCTCCACGACGGACGTTAGCACCCGCCGTGTGTCTCCCGGATAGTACTTACTGGTATTCGGAGTTTGCAAAGGGTTGGTAAGTCGGGATGACCCCCTAGCCTTAACAGTGCTCTACCCCCAGTAGTATTCGTCCGAGGCGCTACCTAAATAGCTTTCGGGGAGAACCAGCTATCTCCAGGTTTGATTGGCCTTTCACCCCTAGCCACAAGTCATCCGCTAATTTTTCAACATTAGTCGGTTCGGTCCTCCAGTTGATGTTACTCAACCTTCAACCTGCCCATGGCTAGATCACCTGGTTTCGGGTCTAATCCTAGCAACTGTACGCCCAGTTAAGACTCGGTTTCCCTACGGCTCCCCTAAACGGTTAACCTTGCTACTAAAATTAAGTCGCTGACCCATTATACAAAAGGTACGCAGTCACACCACGAAGGTGCTCCTACTGCTTGTACGTACACGGTTTCAGGTTCTATTTCACTCCCCTCACAGGGGTTCTTTTCGCCTTTCCCTCACGGTACTGGTTCACTATCGGTCAGTCAGTAGTATTTAGCCTTGGAGGATGGTCCCCCCATATTCAGACAGGATATCACGTGTCCCGCCCTACTCGTTTTCACTGATTATGAGATGTCGATTACGGGGCTATCACCCTTTGTTGCGGCACTTTCCAGAGCCTTCATCTGTCTCATTAAAAGCTTAAGGGCTAATCCAATTTCGCTCGCCGCTACTTTCGGAATCTCGGTTGATTTCTCTTCCTCGGGGTACTTAGATGTTTCAGTTCCCCCGGTTTGCCTCCTGTTGCTATGTATTCACAACAGGATACTTGCTTATGCAAGTGGGTTTCCCCATTCAGGAATCCCAGACTCAAAAGGTTATTACTACCTAATCTGGGCTTATCGCAAGTTATTACGCCTTTCATCGCCTCTGACTGCCAAGGCATCCACCGTGTACGCTTAGTCACTTAACCATACAACCCGAAAGGGTTTCTATTTGCTTTCACTTTAAAAAGTGAAGACAAATAAGCGTATGGCAACTAACCAAGGTTTTTGGTTGTCATCAAGAAGGGTTAATTCTTGATAACTGTTTGCCGGACTCAATTGTGAATCAATGTAAACATTGATTCGAATACAAGACACTTGAATGTGTTTGTTGTGTTTATACCGTTCTTAATAAATAAGAGCAGATAAACATTGAGAACTTTTAAATTTGATTTGAATTACTCGTAAGTAATCAAATCAGTCAGCTTTCCAAATTGTTAAAGAGCAAGAGTTTTTCAAGTTTTAAACTTTCAAAACCATTTTTAAATACTCTCATCAGACTTTTGTCATCAAAGAATATTTAAAGATGGTGGGCGATACCGGGCTCGAACCAGTGACCCCCTGCTTGTAAGGCAGGTGCTCTCCCAACTGAGCTAATCGCCCATGATGTTCTTTTGTCTTCACTTTTAAAAAGTGAAAATAAAAGCCATTCTTCATGGAAAAAAGAATGGTGGAGCTATGCGGGATCGAACCGCAGACCTCCTGCGTGCAAGGCAGGCGCTCTCCCAGCTGAGCTATAGCCCCATATTTTTATTTCCTTGGGAGGAAATGGTGGGCGATACCGGGCTCGAACCAGTGACCCCCTGCTTGTAAGGCAGGTGCTCTCCCAACTGAGCTAATCGCCCCAAATTTTATTTCCTTGGGAGGAAATGGTGGGTCGTGCAGGATTCGAACCTGCGACCAATTGATTAAAAGTCAACTGCTCTACCAACTGAGCTAACGACCCTTTTTACTTCTTGAAGGAAGTGGTATCCCGTAGGGGAGTCGAACCCCTGTTACCGCCGTGAAAGGGCGGTGTCCTAGGCCTCTAGACGAACGGGACACTGCAGTTCATCGCTACTTTAAAAGCAGAAACAAACTTTGAAGAACCTTGGGAGTTCTTCATCTCTTTTTCTTTCTAAACCTAATCAATCTGTGTGGACACTCATCGTGACTATCTTCGTATAAGGAGGTGATCCAGCCCCAGGTTCCCCTAGGGCTACCTTGTTACGACTTCACCCCAGTCATGAACCACAAAGTGGTGAGCGTCCTCCCCGAAAGGTTAAACTACCCACTTCTTTTGCAGCCCACTCCCATGGTGTGACGGGCGGTGTGTACAAGGCCCGGGAACGTATTCACCGTGACATTCTGATTCACGATTACTAGCGATTCCGACTTCATGGAGTCGAGTTGCAGACTCCAATCCGGACTACGACGCACTTTTTGGGATTCGCTCACTATCGCTAGCTTGCTGCCCTCTGTATGCGCCATTGTAGCACGTGTGTAGCCCTACTCGTAAGGGCCATGATGACTTGACGTCGTCCCCACCTTCCTCCGGTTTATCACCGGCAGTCTCCCTGGAGTTCCCGACATTACTCGCTGGCAAACAAGGATAAGGGTTGCGCTCGTTGCGGGACTTAACCCAACATTTCACAACACGAGCTGACGACAGCCATGCAGCACCTGTCTCAGAGCTCCCGAAGGCACACCTGCGTCTCCGCTGGCTTCTCTGGATGTCAAGAGTAGGTAAGGTTCTTCGCGTTGCATCGAATTAAACCACATGCTCCACCGCTTGTGCGGGCCCCCGTCAATTCATTTGAGTTTTAATCTTGCGACCGTACTCCCCAGGCGGTCTACTTAACGCGTTAGCTCCGAAAGCCACGGCTCAAGGCCACAACCTCCAAGTAGACATCGTTTACGGCGTGGACTACCAGGGTATCTAATCCTGTTTGCTCCCCACGCTTTCGCATCTGAGTGTCAGTGTCTGTCCAGGGGGCCGCCTTCGCCACTGGTATTCCTTCAGATCTCTACGCATTTCACCGCTACACCTGAAATTCTACCCCCCTCTACAGCACTCTAGTTCACCAGTTTCAAATGCAGTTCCGAGGTTGAGCCCCGGGCTTTCACATCTGACTTAATGAACCACCTGCATGCGCTTTACGCCCAGTAATTCCGATTAACGCTCGCACCCTCCGTATTACCGCGGCTGCTGGCACGGAGTTAGCCGGTGCTTCTTCTGTTGCTAACGTCAAGAGATAACGCTATTAACGTTACCCCCTTCCTCACAACTGAAAGTACTTTACAACCCGAAGGCCTTCTTCATACACGCGGCATGGCTGCATCAGGCTTTCGCCCATTGTGCAATATTCCCCACTGCTGCCTCCCGTAGGAGTCTGGACCGTGTCTCAGTTCCAGTGTGGCTGATCATCCTCTCAGACCAGCTAGGGATCGTCGCCTTGGTGAGCCATTACCTCACCAACTAGCTAATCCCACCTAGGCATATCTTGACGCGAGAGGTCCGAAGATCCCCCTCTTTGGCCCGTAGGCATTATGCGGTATTAGCCATCGTTTCCAATGGTTATCCCCCACATCAAGGCAATTTCCTAGGCATTACTCACCCGTCCGCCGCTCGACGCCCAACAAATCCTCCGAAGATTCAATGTTGTCGTTTCCGCTCGACTTGCATGTGTTAGGCCTGCCGCCAGCGTTCAATCTGAGCCATGATCAAACTCTTCAATTTAAGATTTTGTCGGCTCAATGAATACTGACTTCAAAACTACAAAAAGTAATTTTAAAGCTATTATCTTTCCAACAGAAAGATAATGAATTGACTGTGCTCTTTTTGGCTTTCACTTTAAAAAGTGAAATCAAACAGCTCAAGGCTGTACCAAATTGAATTGGTCACTCAGTTCATTGAAACCAAAGTTGATTCCGAGGAATCTGTTTTACTTCTCTTTATAAAAAGGAAAGATAAAACGTTTTGATATTCATCAACGAGTGCCCACACAGATTGATAGGTTTAAATTGTTAAAGAGCTTTGCTTATCGAAACTTTCTTTTTACAAAGAAACCTTTGAAAGCGGACGTGAATTCTAGCGATTTAATCTTAAGTGTCAAACACTTTTTAAAATTAATTTCTTTCGAACTTTCCGTCTTACTGATTACCGCTGAAGCCTTGTAGCGTCTGCCGTGTCAGTGAGGCGGCATTATAGAGATCATCGAAAACATGGCAACCCCTATTTTAATAAAAATTCAAAAAAGTTGCTTAAGCGGCTACTTTTACGTCAAAACCCTCTTTCACAGGTTAAAGCTCATACAATCAAGAGCATATAACTTAGAATTTTGCGACTAGATCTTTCGAAAATGCCTCTATATCCAGTTCGATACTCCACTTTTCACTTAGCTCAACTATGTTATCTAGCGATTGCTGAACCGTTTTTATCGTCAATGTATTGTTATCTAGGTCGTATACCTGTTTTTGCGTAGTGTAATAGAAGTAAAGGATAGTTAATGCTTCTCGATCACCTTGCTCAGCTTTCGGTTGAATACGCTTGAGCTTACGATAGATTTGATTGTGAGTTTGTTTAAGGTTCCACACATAAAGCGCTTCCTTAAAATAATCATGCCCTTTCACACGGCTCGCGATAAAGGCATTCAGTGCGACTGATAAAATCACGCCAAGTACATTCAAATGGAAATTACCAGTCGCTTCCCCAGTAACGGATCCAACTGAACCAAAAAGTTCAATCAGAATGCTACCGAATACAATGGCAAACAAGGCGAGTGACCCAACCAATGAAACCAACAGTAGGTTCATCTTCTTTCTATATTCTTCTTTATTTATCTTCTGTAACTTCATCGACTACTTCCTTATGTAAGTCACCTAATAATTTGCGCATACTATCTATGTAAACCTTGCTTCGCTTCAACCTTTACCATCTTGTAATGTGGTCACTCTCTATTTAATACGTAGAGTTATTCCGATCAGTACTATACATAACTCCATTTGACTTCATTAATAGAAAAGAGTTACATACCGCCATAATTTTCAGTTATTCATCAATTCATGCTGATAAAGTCTGTTTCGCTTTATCACATACTGACAAGGTACATTCCATGCGTTCATTTGTATTACGCGCTCGCGCAGCCCCTACAGAGAGCAAACTTATCTTAGAAGGTGTTGGGCAAGACGCTCATACTGAGATTCTGGCTCATACTCTGATGAACACGATCTTCGTTGCTCAATCTCACCGTGAGAATGTCACCGTGCACCTTGTGCTAGAAAGTACTAAAGACTTTTCTCGTACCATTACATTCGATTCAAATGAAATCACCAACATTGGTGGCTTTCATGAATCTGCACTGTTATCTGCGGTAGTAAGAGCGGTTGACGCTTCTCAAGGCATGACAAAAGAACAGACACGTCAGGTAGAACCGGGCATCACTGTTCGTACGATGAGCTTTGAAAAGTTGGTCAAAGAACTGGCCGAAGACCACCAGCTGTACATGATGGATAAGAAAGGCGACTTTATCCGTGATGCAGAGATTGCGGAAAACCCATGTTTCCTTCTAACTGACCATATCCCTATGCCGAAGAAAAGCTACAACAGCTTGAAGCGTTTAGGGACAGAGAAAATCAGCTTAGGTCCAAACATGCTGTTTGCTTCTCAGTGTGTTGTGCTGATCAACAATGAGCTTGATCTAAGAGACTTCTAATTCTCCGCCACCACTTATTAAGCGATATCCCTTAAAACCCAGCCTTCCGTTGGGTTTTTTATTGCTTATCCTTCACATGACAATCCTCTCTTTACTACATAGTGACCTGTAATCATTTCGCTATTTTCAGCTTTGTTGCATTAAACCTCGGAGCAATGCCTCTCTCTAACTCATTCAATCTTATAAATTTCTCATATCACTTCTATACTGATTCCAATCTTAATTAATCGTGTTAAAGGCAAAGGATGAGCGTATTAACCGTATTCTTCTGTGGTACAGGCTCAAACTCAGAAGACAACAATCACAAAAACTATGTTTCTGGCGAATTGATTTCGACGCTAGCGAAGAATGCAACGGGCAGAGACATGATTGACTACATTCAAGTGGATGGCGTTGGCAGTGGGAATCAGAACGAGTGGTTGAAGCAAGGTAAGGACGACACGTATTCTGGAGTTAAGGGAACATTGCTGGGCAAAGGCATCGACAGCAACATGCGTCATGTACTGAATATCTTGCGTGGAAGCCAACAAGATAAAAATAACTACATGAAGAGAGCAAAAGGACTGCTTAGCGAATCTCGCCCAGAAAAATCCGCTTGGCCTTTCGCAACCAATCAGAAATATCAAGATTGGTTGAAAGATTCACAAGCTCTAGCTGCAGACTTAAAACAAGGGATTGCCGCTCGCCAACAGAACATTGCGATTGAACGCCAAACTAAACCCATTAGCCAAGTTAACATCGTGGGTTGGAGCCGCGGCGGTGTCAGTTGCTTTGAATTGGCGAACCGCATGCTCAAAGATCCCAAGCTAAGCCATATTCCAGTCAACATCTTTGCGTGTGACCCCGTTCCCGGTGGGATGAACGCATTCAAGGATTACAAATTACTGGGCAAAAACGTCAAACAGATCGTATGTGTTTTTGCCGAAGACGAACGCTCATTGGCTTTCAAAGCGAGAATGCCACGCTTGTCCCCTTCCACTAAATATTACACAACCTACATGCCAGGCCGACACGGTACTTTGGTAGGGAATGCGAATACCTCAGGCGGAAGTAAAGGTGCGGGGTTACTTACTAGCCCCGGGCTCGTTACCCGTGATTTCATGGAAAAGGTATTAACGGGTTGGGGAACGCAACTTAAGGCGAACTCGACTTTGAACTTTTCTAGGCAGCGCATCATCGAGTTATACGAGCAAATGCGCAGTAATGAAGATCACTTCAATAAAATGCACGGCATGACTTACACAGCAAAGAACCGAGTGTTATGGACAAGCAAAGATAGAATCGGTCAGCAGAGAGAGCGTCGCTATGGGATTCCAATGTATCGCTTTCAGTTCCCCGGAATCACTAACAATTACGGCGATGCCATTAACCGTCATCACTGTGATGTGTTAGCCACCAATGCTTTCGCTGCATACGGAACTTCGGCTGCGCTGCCAAACCCAGTCTAATACGTATGGTTTGTTAAACAAAAAAAGAGCTCAACTATGTGAGCTCTTTTTTATTATCTATCTATTGGTATCAATGGTGTTTGGTATCAATGGTGTTATCTCGGAATCAGACCTGATTAACCAAAGATGAAGCTGTATAGGAAGCCTGCACCCATCGCCATGCTTAGGATAACGAATAGGAATGCTGCAATCATTTGGTTCTTGAAGATTGATTTAAGCAGGATAACTTCCGTTAAACTTGCACCTGCACTACCAATGATTAATGCCATTACTGAACCCAACGCCATGCCTTTCTGTACTAGAGCTGCACTTAGTGGGATTACCGCTTCAGCACGAATGTACAGTGGAATACCAATCACGGCTGCTACTGGAATCGCATACCACATACCTTCACCAGCGTACTGTGCAATTAGGTCTGTAGGAATGAAGCCGTAGATGAATGAACCAATCGCGATACCCATCATTAGGTAAGGGAAAACTTGTTTGAAGTCTTTCCAAGTTGAGAACCAAATTCTCATCCAACGGCTAGGCTCTTTCTTCTCTACGATTTCAGCCGTTGCACTTCCATCCGTTGAGCAGCATGAAACAGTGACTTGTGGTTCTTCTTTTTTAGAATCGCAGCAAGATGTCTCTTTCGCCATTACTGGTGCAGGTTCACCACATGCGCTTGTTCCACATGAAGACTCTGCCTTCGCAGGCGCTGCTTTCATAGGAGCAGAATCACCACAGCTAGTGCCACAGCTTGAAGCAGAACCTGTTGATTCATAAGCTTCAGGTTTTACGTAACGCTCAAAGCCAAGCTTCTCAAGTGCGTAACCAGCCACTACAGATACCGTCATAGCTACTAGGAAGTAGAACACAGCAACTTGCCAGCCGAAGGTAATCACGAACAAACCAATGATCACTGGGTTCAATAGTGGGCTACCGAATAGGAACACCATCATTGGACCGAAACCCGCTCTTGCACGCAGCAATCCTTTTAAGAAAGGAATGGTCGAACATGAACAGAAAGGTGTAATTGCACCCAGTAGTGCTGCTACTACATAACCCTTACCATTACGTGAGCTCAGGATAGATTGAATCTTTTCTGGTGTAAGGAACTCTTGAAGAATCCCAACAATGTAGCTGATCGCTAAGAAAAGGATAATTAGCTCTACTGCTAAGAAAGCGAACATATCAAGTGCGTCTTTTAGCATTGTTAACATTTCATTGCTCATAATTAACTCCAAACTGGATTGAAGGTCGGGCTCTATGAGAAAAGTAACCAACCCTTAATTCGAATATTCTCGAATTATAGAAATAAACAGCTCCAGATCAAGCTTTATTTCGATAAAAATCGAAATGATTTTCTAAAACACATTTTTTCAATGACTTACACAGCCACCGTTTTTAAATTTGAATTCGACATACATTTCGACTAACATCGAAATTAAATCTTGAGGAGTTAATATGAACTTAGAAGTCGTTGCGAAAGCACTTAAAGAGTTGGGGCACCCTATTCGCCTAACCATTTATAAGAGTGTCGTTAAAGCTGGCTATCAAGGCATTGCAGTTGGCGGCCTACAAGAAGAGCTAGGCATTCCCGGTTCTACCTTGTCTCACCACATATCAAGCTTGGCGTCTGCGGGTCTAATCAGCCAAAGACGAGAAGGAAGAACTCTATTCTGCGTGGCGGAGTATGAGTGCCTAGAAGGCGTGATTGATTTCTTACAAGACGAGTGTTGCGTGAATGAACAGTGCAACTGATGCACCTTTGAACGGGGCACCTTTGAATAAGGCACCTTTAAAGCTCGAACAAGTCTGGGCCGAGTATCAGCAAGCATTAAAGTCATTCCTGCATTCAAAGGTCAACAATTCTGCGGATGTAGACGACTTGCTCCAAGATATCTTGATTAAGACCTATCAGAACTTAGACAAGGTACAAGATGCGAGCAGTGTTAAGGCTTGGCTGTTCCAGTTAGCCAACAACACCATTATCGACTTCTACCGTAAACATGCACGCCAACAACGTGATAGCCAAATTGATGCTGAAGATCTGTGGTTTACCGATTTAGACCACGACTCTGAATTTAAGCAGAAGCTCTCATTGTGTATTGAACCTTTTATTCAGGCACTGCCAGAACAAAGTTCATCGCTACTGCTTGCTGTCGATATCAAAGGCCAAAGCCAAAAAGAGATCGCAGAGGCTCAAAACATCAGCTACTCAACCGTTAAGTCTCGTGTTCAGAAAAGCCGCGGGGATCTTAAGAACTTGTTTGAAGAGTGCTGTAACCTGTCCCTTGATCAACAAGGCAATGTGATTGATTGCGAGCTTAAGCCGAACGCCAGCTGCGGCAAGTGTTAATCGTTACATCGAATCCGTTATTTCAATAGAACAAAGCCAGCAATTGATGCTGGCTTTGTTGTTTTCATAATCTGCAAATCACGCTTTGTTTATGCGAATCGAGTGCTTAAGCGAATCTAGTGCTTGAGCGAACCGAACTATGCTGCTTCCGCTTTTACCACAGGTTGATAGCGCCCCGGTTTATGATTCATTGCTAGAATCAAGTTGGTGACTATCGCACCAAGCACAGACAGGAGAACCAATGACACATCAACAATGAACAGAGAAAGCACAACAATCGTACAATCTAGTGCCATCTGAACCTTGCCCGCACGAATTCCAAAACGTTCTTGTAAGAACAACGCCAGAATGTTGAAGCCACCTAAGCTCATCTTATGACGGAAAATCACCAACATGCCGGTACCAATCAAGCCACCACCAATTAACGCTGCATACAATGCATGAATTTCGGCAATCTGAATCACGTGATACAAGTGATCTACGGCGAACGAAACAATCGAAACAGCGATAAACGTATTGATGGTGAAGCGCCAGCCCATACGAGCGACCGACAAAATATAGAAAGGTAAGTTAAGTGCGAAGAACACTTGGCCAAAGCTTAGGTCTGTTACTTTGGTAATGAAGATCGCTAGACCAGCCGTGCCTCCGGTGAGCAAACCGACTTGGTTGAAAAAGATAACGCCGAGTGAAACCAGTGCGCTACCTAAGATCAGTGCCAGTAAGTTTTCGCGAAGGTTATGATCTTTATCCATGTGAATGACTCTCCCTGAATCTTTTAACGTCGCGTTTCAGTAGTTTTGAAACGATTTATGCCCAAATTTACGATGTTTGACAGATAAGTCGAGTGAATGGCCAATGTTGATTAGTGATTAGTTTGTATATTAGTTTTTACAGTTTTGTGAAATCTTCAATTAAACAGACAGTTACGATCTTGCATTTGGAATTTCATTCTTAATTACATACTTCTATCTATTAACCAGTAAACTTCGAGTTTTCCTATTTATTGGTCACGTTTCGCCCTGATTCTAGCGATGCTTAAATCTATGCATAAAACGCATAGACCAAATCACAAAAGGTCATTTGATACATACCCTACTCGTCATTATGATGCGCGACTTCTTACAACATTGAGCGCATGTAAACACCTTATGTTTTCACAATCTCTTTTTGCCCAACTGGCCAGAATGACGCTATTTCTCGTCATTAGTTTGGTTATTGTGCATCACAGTCAGCCATTGATTGATCTCTTGGCTCAGCATGCCGTGAGCAGTGGATGCCACCAGCAGTCATCTCATGAGCATTCTGGGCACGAACATCACCATGAGATGACTGACCAACACATGTCAGCGCAAGACCACCCACATCACCACCATTAATTTAAGAGTATTAGAATGAGCATTTTCCGTTTTCCTTTACTGGTATGGCTAGGGATAGGCACACTTATTATCAGTCTAGGGATCAGACAATCATTCGGCATTTTCATGATGCCAATTTCAGAGCATTTCGGGACGGGTCGCGAGTTTTTCAGCTTCGCGATTGCGCTACAAAACCTATTGTTTGGCGTGTTCCAACCTTTTGTTGGTATGGCTGCTGACAAATGGGGAGCAAGACGCATCATTATTGCTGGCGCATGTGCTTACAGTTTGGGTTTGCTTCTTACCTCTATTTCTACCGAATCAAGCATGCTTTACGTTTCACTAGGCGCGCTCGTTGGCCTTGGGTTAAGTGCGACGAGCTATGTGATCGTATTAGGTGCCGTAGCAAAAGTAGTACCTGCAGAGCACGCAGCTAAGGCATTTGGTTTAACCACAGCAGCAGGTTCATTTGGTATGTTCGCGGTGATTCCAGGCGCACAATACATGTTGAACGAATTCGATTGGCAGAGTGCAATGCAAGTATTTGGCGTGCTTTGTTGTTTCATGATCTCTTTTGCCCTGTTTATGCGAGCGCCTAAAGCAGCCTCAAACAAACAAGCGCAAGCTGAAGAGAACCAAACACTCAAAGAAGCACTATCTGAAGCGTTTGCTCACAAAGGTTACTGGTTGATTCACGCGGGCTTCTTCGTGTGTGGTTTCCATGTAATGTTTATCGCAACGCACTTACCTAGCTACCTAGCAGACAAAGACCTACCGGCGAGTAGCGCTGCGATGGCACTGGCTTACGTTGGCATCTTCAACATCTTCGGGTCTTACTTCTGGGGTGTAATGGGCGACAAGTTCAGCAAACGCCATGTAATGTCGGCACTGTACTTAGTGCGTACTGTGGTTATCGGTGCGTTTGTTACTCTGCCTGTGACTGAGTCAACTGCGGCTATCTTCGGCGCGGCAATTGGATTCTGTTGGTTGGGTACAGTTCCGCTAACGTCTGGCTTAGTTCGTCAGATCTTCGGTGCCCGTTACCTATCAACGTTGTACGGTTTGGTGTTCTTTACTCACCAAGTGGGTAGCTTCTTAGGCGCTTGGGTTGGCGGTCGTATTTACGATTACTACGGTTCTTACGAGCCAATCTGGTGGTCAACCGTGGTACTTGCATTTGCGGCAGCGCTTATCCATTTACCAATCAATGACAAGCCGATTGAGCGACTGAAATTGGCAATGGCTTAACGTTTAACGCTGACTCCCCCACTAGCGTAAACAACAAGTCGTTCCAATAAAGCGAGTGAGTATTGAAGGGAAACATCCTGATATACTCACTCGCTTTTTTGTTAGTCACTATTTCACCAATTAAAACGGTCGATATTTGCATAAACCTCACTGAATAATAAGACTATCCTTTTCGTTTTAATTTATAGTATCCACTCGCTCCTTTAAAACTAATCCGCAGGCTTATGGAATACATAGATCAGACTGTCCTTATCGCAATGGCACTCATTTTTGCTGGCTCATTTGTGCAAACCGCAATCGGCTTTGGTTTGGCCATTGTTGCAGCCCCACTGCTGTTTTTGGTTTCACCAGACTATGTACCTGCGCCTATCTGCTTGGTTGGCCTGTTTATCTCTTTATTCAACGCCTTTAAACACCGTGCAAACATTTCTATTGGCGGGTTAAAAATCGCATTGCTGGGCCGCATTCCGGGCTCATTGGCAGGCGGAGCATTATTGGTGATGGTTTCAACGAGCGTGTTGTCATTATGGTTAGGCTTATTGGTGGTATTTGCCGTGATTGTTAGCCTACTGCCATTCAGACTCGAACCAACCCCAATCAAGATGGGTATTGCAGGATTCTTCTCTGGGTTCTTTGGCACCAGTTCTGGTATTGGTGGCCCACCGATGGCACTGCTACTCCAACACCAAGATGCCAATCAGCTTCGTGGTAACCTTTCTGCGTTTTTCGTGTTTAGTTCGATCATTTCGTTGGTTGTACAGATCCCAATTGGCTTCTTCACGCTACACCACTTGATCATCACTATACCTTTGCTGCCTGCTGCTTGGTTGGGTTACAAAGTGGCGTTAATGACGACACAAAGCATCCCTAAAGAGAAGATACGCATTGGTTCATTACTGCTATGTTCTCTCAGTGGCTTTACGGCAATCTGGCAGGGTTTAGCTGGCTAGTTATTGGCGATAAAGACCGAAAAAGACATCTTAGAAAACCAACACAGTTCAAACTCCCAATAGATAAAAGGACGCTCTATGACTTACGACGAATTCAATGCATTCTGCGAGTCACTGCCTGCAACCAGTTATGTTATGCAGTGGAATAACTCGCACGTTTGGAAAATGGGTGGCAAGGTGTTTGCGATTGGTGGTTGGGGACCGAAAGATGAGCCTGCGTTTATCTTCAAGGCATCCGATCAGAACTTCGATTTTCTGAAAGAGGAACCCGGTTATAAACCTGCTCCCTACTTTGCTTCGCGTGGTATGAAATGGATTCAGCTGTTTGAAAGCACGCCAGAAAGGGATGAGGAGCTGAGATACTACCTCACTGAGTCACACCGAATTGTGTCCTTAGGTCTAACCAAAAAGAAACAAGCAGAGCTAGGGCTCAATCAATAACGTTTATTACGTACTGCTACGTCTGAGCCCTTCTTTTACAGTGAGGAAGGCGCCCTAAGAAGTCTGTTTCAAAAATGCAGGTAAATAGCGTTCTATTTTTTGCTCTGAGATAAGCGGCACCAATAAATAGATCAAACCCGCAAAGGCAATAGATCCGGCTAAGTCTTCTGGTCGATGCATGCCAAGCCAAACACGACTATAAGCAACGCCACCAGCCCAAACCAGCAAGCTGCCGACTAGATAAAAGCGTTTCGCCTCTAGGAGAAGACCACCAAAGAACGCCAAACACACACTGACGAAAATCATATGTCCAGATGGGAAAGAGTAGTCAGTTTCACCCAACCAGTGACGCGTTCGCCACTCGCTCACCTTATCTTGTACAGACTCAATCGCAGCATTCTTTTCAACCAATGGTAATTCGTAAAACACTTCTGGCATATCAACCACTTCCTGCGTCACCAAATACTCAGAATAAGGACGAGGGCTCTCAGTGGAATGCTTTAAGAAGGTTTTCGCTGCAAAGCTAAGCACCAACAACAAGCCGAGCTGCAGACAAAGACTGACTAACTTAGCTTTGGAAAACTTCATCGTGAACAATACTAAAGACAAAATCGCTAGCGTTACCAAGAATCCTTGATTGCCCGCAGAGTAAGTCACAAACGTTATGAAGGCTCCATAGAAAGGCAAAACAGCACTTCCAAGGTCGAAGTCAGATCCAAAGATCAAAAAGGGTATGAGGGAATACAAACTTAGAACGAGCAGTAATAAGCCTTTGGATTTGTTAGAGAACAGAGAAGTCATGGCTAAGATCTTTTAGATAAAGTGGTCGGATGCTATCGCAGCTTAGCATCGTCAATATCAATTTTATGTCAAAACGGTCAGTCAGCCGTCATGGTGTAACAATATTCGATTAATGGACCTCTTGAGTATTGATTCGGTGAACAGCCACGCCAGCACCAATAATGTACAACATCCATTTATGTTCATAGAGATAGCAAAAATCACTGAAACCAAACGAGACAAAGGCATCATCCCACTAATAGACTACCGGACGCGTTCTGCTGATAAAGTGAACACTTACCGGATTATAAGGCCAGAATCTTAAAAACTTTGCTGTCAGTCCTTTAAATCCACTATTGAAAGGATTACCATCTGGTCTGCTTTCAAAAGCAAAACAGATTATTAATTTTTATTCTCAGGGCGGGGCGAAATTCCCCACCGGCGGTATGTCCTTAGCAAAATCTAAAGATAAGCCCGCGAGCGCTCGATTCGTCGAGGTCAGCAGATCTGGTGAGATGCCAGAGCCGACGGTCATAGTCCGGATGAGAGAGAATGAAAACACACTCGTTTAAGTTGGAAAAGCGTACCCGCGTGAGTTGGGTTCGTACCTCCAACTTAGGCGGGTGCATTTCGTTTTGGATAAAACCATAATGAGCTAATACCAATCACAGTAAATAAATGATCAGAGATAGCGCAGGAAAAACGCTTGAGAACAAGGCAAAATTTTTCGATAAGTAGTTATTCTACGGTCAAAAATTCTAACGCCGTTATCAAGGGTTTTAACCAGCTAGAATGACCAGTTGTTTACTACGATTGGTACAAGTTACTTGTAATGAGTAGGCTTTGTTGTGCTCGGTTGAGATCCCTCATACAGCCCTGATTCTGGTGATATTTTAGGAGTTTAACCATGAATCAGTCTTCACTACTTGCCGAATTTGGCGAACCAATCACTCGCGTTGAAAACGCACTGCAAGCTCTGCGCGAAGGTCGTGGCGTACTTCTACTTGACGATGAAGATCGTGAGAACGAAGGCGACATCATCTACTCAGTAGAACACCTGACGAATGCTCAAATGGCGCTTATGATCCGCGAATGCAGCGGCATTGTGTGTCTGTGTCTAACTGACGAGCAAGCGAACCAACTTGAACTTCCACCTATGGTTGTTGATAACAACAGCGCAAACCAAACTGCGTTTACCGTAACTATCGAAGCGAAAGTTGGTGTAACAACAGGTGTTTCTGCCGCTGACCGTGTAACAACGATCAAGACAGCTGCAAATCCAACAGCTAAGCCTACTGACCTTGCTCGCCCTGGCCACGTATTCCCATTGCGTGCTCGTAAAGGTGGTGTACTTGCTCGTCGCGGCCACACAGAAGGTACAGTGGATCTTATGCAAATGGCTGGTCTTCAATCTGCCGGTGTACTGTGTGAAGTAACCAACCCAGATGGCACGATGGCAAAAGCGCCAGAGATCGTTGCTTTCGGTAAAATGCACAACATGCCAGTACTGACCATTGAAGATATGGTTATGTACCGCACTGAGTTCGACCTTAAGCTTGCATAACGCTTAATCGTCAGTGTCCAGCGCTGGCGATAATTGGATCGCTAATAAATATTGAAAGGCCTAATTCTTTAATGCTGTTTCTAGTTAATAGCATTAAAGAATTAGGCCTTTTTAATTTCCGTATTTTGAGACGAGCTAGAGATTGATCGCCGAAGTGTCCCTACCTATCGAAACCTCCCCAGCCTAATCACAAGAAAAGCGTAACCTCTCAAAAAGTCCTGCAAAATATGAGAAAAATTCACTCGAATGGTGAAGTCATGCACCATTATTGAACATCCATAAATAGAGAAAAAACATAAGCAATTGAAATATAACAATTATATATTTTGGCACGGCGTCTGCACTACCACTAAGTAGGTATACAGATATTAGGAGTAGAATATGTTTGTAGTTATTTCAGTGGGTTTATCCCTATTAGTACTTTCCGCCCTGTATCATTTCTCAAGGAAGAGAGAAACAGCGCTATCACACCGATTCGAAACCTTAGTTTTGCTTCGAGAGCTATTGCTGTTATCACGTAAACATCGCGCTGCAACGCATTTCGCTCTGGCGTATAAATTGTCTAGCGACTCGATTCGTAAAGTGAACGAGATTTACGACAACATACTTGAGGTCTCTGAATTGCTCCAATCCCATGTGTCGTTTGATAGTCGCCCTATGTATCGCATCTATCACCTTAAGCTCATTGCCATGCACAGCGACTGGCAAAACCGCAGCTTGGTGCGTAACCAATCGATTCATGGCAAAACAATTCGCCACAGCATGTTCTTGATGGATGAAGTGATGATCATCTGGCTGATCCAGTCTGAGCGAGAAGACATGAGTAGTGAATACCACATGAATTGGCAACAGATCTTAGACTGCATGGAGATCTTGACCAAGCTGAGAATGTGCATACCTGATATGGAAAAACCTGAAGAGTATGCGAGATTCAAATTCTACGCATCTCAGACACATCGTAAACTCAACCAATTATCGATTATCTGCCCTATCAGCAGTGGGTCACCCATTTGTACACGTGCGATGCATGCACTTACCGAGATCGCATCAAGCACTGAAGCGACCCAACCAGCAGATAGCATGTACGAGTTAACCAGTGATATCTCTACTGTGGTATCGCAAGTCTACGACCAAGTATTATCAGACATTACCAAAAGCTTGTATCAGCCTTTACCTAGCATCAACGATAAGGCGATAAACACCCGATTATCCGTACATCATTACATATAAAGACTTCGTGAGAGGAGAGCGTGCTGGAACTCTGAATTATTGAGTTCAAATCCGATATCACCTTTGATATCGGATTTTTGTATTTATGGGCTTATATATTTATTTGGTTCTATTTTAGGACGAGACAAGTTATGAGCGATGTAAGCTTAAACGTCTCCAGATTTGATATCGCTAGACCAAGCTTCTGCTGCAAAATCAATGAACTGACGAACAACAGGCAGCTGATAACTACGGGACAAGTACACCGCCCAAAGCACACTACTCGGTGAAACAAAATCATCCAAAATTCGTTTCAGCTTCCCTTCTGCTATCAACGGATTCGCTAAATCACAAGGTAATCGAACAACCCCTTTGCCATGCTGTGCGGCGCGAGCTAACACCCCAACATCGTTGGCCTTAATAGTCCCCGACACTTCAACCGAATAATGTTGGTTATCCTTAACAAAATCCCACTTAGAGACACTCAAATGACGAAAACAATTGTGTTGTCGGAGTGCTTCAACCGTTTTAGGTTCACCGTGTTTGTCTAGGTAGCCTTGTGAGGCACACACCACCGAATCAATTTCCATTAGCTTTCGAGCAATCAAACTATCGTCAGGTTGATCGGTATAGCGCAGCGCAATATCGATTCTATCATCCACCAGCTGAGCAAAATGGTCAGAAGCAAATAGCTCTACTGTGATACTGGGATGAAGCTCTGTGAACTGTTCAACCACACCCAACAACATGTGCTGAGTCAAACCAATGGGTGCAGCTATGCGAATCACACCTGAAAGAGCATCGGTTTGATTAAGTGCAGTGACTTCTAGCTCCGCCGTTTCATGGAGTATTTTTTCGCAACGTTGTAACGCAATCTCCCCCGCTGTCGTCAAACTTACCTTACGAGTCGTTCTGTGTAATAGCCTCTGCTTTAACCACCCTTCGATCTCTTGAACATGCCGTGAAACCTGTAAACGGCTCATGTCCAAATGCTCTGCTGCTTGAGTAAAACTGGCGCAATTTGCGACTTCAACAAAGCTACGCATCGCCGTCAACCTGTCCATCACACTCTCCCTTACCGACTTAACCAAGCCTATTAGATAACTGTATAGATACAATCTACATCATTTTACGATATTTATTGCAACCTAGTGAGCTATTAGACTGCAATGGCTGTCGAGAAACAGACTCAATAAATTAGATAATTGGAGAGACATTATGAAAATTGCAGTATTAGGCGCATCAGGTTGGATTGGTAGTCACATCGCTCAAGAAGCTCAATCTCGCGGACACGAAGTTGTTGCTGTTGTAAGAGATGCAAGCCGCGTAGAAATCAGCGATGTTGAAATTCGTTCATTTGATTTACAAGAGGAAGCGGCAAGCCTAGCGACCGCTTTCTCAGGCGTTGATGCGGTAATTGCTTCGATTGGTGGACGCGCTCTAGGCAATCACGACATCGTAAAAAACACAGCAGCTAAGTTGCTTGATACATTGCCAAGCATTGGCATCGAACGTCTACTTTGGGTAGGAGGTGCAGGCTCATTAGAAGTGGCGCCAAACGTACCGTTAGTTACCGTTCCTGACTTCCCTGCGGACTACAAAAACGAAGCGCTAGCACAAGGAGAAGCCCTTGAAGTGTTCAAACAATCTAATGACAAGGTTAACTGGACATTCGTTAGCCCTGCTGCGGAAATCTTCCCGGGCGATAAGCTATCAACCTACCGCACAGGTGGTGATCAACTGCTCACTGACGAAGATGGCAACAGCAAAATATCCGTCAGCGACTACGCTATCGCGATGATTGATGAACTAGAAGCTGGCAAGTTCCCACGCCAACGTATTGGTGTCGCTTACTAGTCAGCTCATATATAAAAACTAAAAAAGCCGCTTGTTCAAAACAATGCGGCTTTCTCATCTTTATATTGAGCATTCCTTTAATCCAATGGCAGGTGACCCGTTTTCACTAGGATAACCGTCTCTTCTTCCACATAAGGGAAATGCTCGCTCATATGAGGGCTACGCATCCATGTGTGTTTTGGATACTCGCCATGTTCATCTTTAAAAGTGCCTGACAACACAAAGATCTCTTCACCACCAAAGTGACGGTGCGGCTGAAAACGTTCGCCAACAGGCCACTTCACTAAAGCGACATGCTCGTGCTCGAATTCATGCAGTGGCATCACTTGTAAACCACCAATACCCGGAAGCCACTCTGTTTCTAGAGTATTAATGCGAACTTGAGTTAAGTCTCTCGCATCAAACTGGTTGAGCTTCACCAAGATCGTGCAGCCATTTTTGCTTGATGGAGAATGCGCACTGCCCGGGGGATTACGGATATAAGTACCGGCAGGGAAATCTCCAGTTTCATCAGAGAAAACACCGTCTAACACGAAGATTTCTTCGCCTTGCGGATGCGGGTGCTCAGAAAACGAAGATTCAGGATCGTACTTCACCACGCTGGTCGTGTGACCTGATTCTTTATCTTCTCTTTCAAGCGGCTTACGCCACACCCCTTTAGCAGGGCTTGCAATCCAATCTAATGTCTCGGTTTCTATAACCAGTCTCTTTGAAAAGTCCATGTTGAACATAATGGCGACCTTACTCTTGTTATCGTTTTAATTATTATTGTTGTCTTTCTCGTTTCTATTCTACGCGAATACTCATCAAGGAGGCCATCTCGCTGCTATTTGCCTACGCGACAGCCACCTAAAAAGAAGCCTAATTAATTGCGGCCAGCAATCACACCGCCATCAACATCCCAGATTGCACCCGTGACCCAATCAGCACTGTCTGACAGTAAGAAAGAGATGCTATTGGCGATGTCTTTCGGCAAACCAACTCGACCAATCGGATGGAATGCGTTGAAACCTTCTAACGCTTGATCCACTTCTTCCGGCTTAATGAAAGATTCGTAAATCGGCGTTTTAACCACAGCCGGGGAAACCGCATTCACACGAATGTTATGCTCAGCCAGTTCCATTGCCATGTGTTGTGTTAACGCGTGCAGGCCAGCTTTAGCCATTGAATAGGCAGAAGATGGCGTCGCTTTGATTGCTTGCTTACCCCACATAGAACCAACGTTAACCACACTGCCGCCGCCGTTCTTGATCATCAACTTGCTTATCGCTTGAGTAATGAAGAAGGTTGCTTTATTAAGCTGCATGTATTGCTCGTAATCAGATTCTTGGTGCTCAATAAACGCTTTAGGGTTGAAGTAACCTGCAGCATTAACAAGGTAACCAATACCTTCTTCGAGCGACTCTAAATGTGCAATAAGGCGAGACACACTCGCATCATTATAAAGGTTAGCTTGCCAACCAGAAGCGTGGCCTAGTGATTGAAGTTCTGACACCGCTTTATCTAACTTAGTTGGGTTATTGCCGACAACCAACACATGGATGTTTTGAGCGACTAACTGCTTCGCTGTTTCAAAGCCCATACCACTTGTGCCACCGATTACTACTGCAATACCATTTTTAGTGAAGTTCATTTTGTTATCTCCTAAGTCATGTGAACGTGGTAATCTTAGGCTTTGAACTAACACTATGAATAGTAAGTACAAATCGGTTAGGTAGGTACTTATTGGTACATCTTTATGAAAAATCAGGAAAACTTTTTTTCAAGAAAATCAGCACCAGAGCGCTCAGCTCGCATGGTAGAAACCATCTACGGCTGTAAATGGTCGCTAACGGTTTACCAATTACTGGCAAATGGCATTAATCGTCCCGGTGAAATGGTGCGCTCGGTCGAAGGGTTATCGACCAAGGTATTGAATGAATGCTTGAAGCGAAATGTGGAGTTTGGGATTTTAGATAAGCAGATGTTCAACGAACTGCCACCAAGAGTTGAATACCAAGTGACGCCGTTCGGCGAGAAGTTCTTGTTGATTCTAGACCAGCTGGAAAACCTACAAAACGAAATCGACGAGATGTAAGCCCAAGCCAGTCCAACTATTGCCAAAAGAAGGAGGAAGGTAGCACGCGCCATTTAGCTGACTGGCATTTGCTCAAAACGGCCTTTCACAAAATCAATAAAGGTTCGAATTCGGCTCGGTTGATAGCGGTCTCGATGGTAGATCGCTGAAAAGTCGACCTTAGGCACCACCCATTCTTCAAACACTTGCAGCAATTGCCCGTCGTTCAGTTCTTGTAAGCAATAGATGGTTGGAACACGAATAATTCCGTTGCCCGATTTCGCGCCCTGCACCAACACTCGCCCATTTTTACATTGCAGTCTGCCCGTCACATGCACATCGACTGTTTTCTTAGTATCGTCCAGTGCTTGAAAACTCCACTTACGCACCGATCCCGTTAAGCAGTCATGGTGGATCAGATCTTTAGGATGACTTGGCTTTCCTTTACGAGCGAAATACTCAGGGCTCGCGAGTGTTCCCATTTCAATATCCAATAGCTTTCTAGCGATAAAGCCCGCATCTTCAAGACTCCCCATACGAAAAGCGATATCAAACGCGTCTTCAATCAAGTCGACTCGGTTACTACTGAAATCAAGACTGATGCTGATGTCTGGGTAGAGTTGCATGAACTCATTGACCAGATCCGCGATGATCACCTCGCCCAGATAACCGCCAACACAGTTTACTTTTATATCGCCGCGCACCTCTTCGACATCGTCCACCGCAGCAATCAAGGCTTGGTCTATATTATCTAAGGCTTGTTCACATCTCGCGTACAGATCTTGCCCTGCGTGCGTCAGCCTCAAGGTTCGAGTGGTGCGAATAAACAGGGTCACACCCATCTGTTTTTCCAGGCTACTCACTTGGCGTGATACGTGGGAGCGCGACACATCAAGCTCCTCCGCTGCTTTAGTGAAGTTACCTAAACGAGCGATAAGCACGAAAGAACGAATATCAGACAGGTTAATTTGATTGAGCATGGTCGCCAGCTTAGTTGTGAGATTTTAAGATGATGAAGTAATAGAGAGCACATGTTCATTGTTGCACCACAGCAACAGTGTTTCAAGTAAAGCGCTATATATCAACAATGCTATTTTCCTTAATATACCTCCATCGCAACGAAGCAAGGCAACAAGCACTTGATTCGAATGCACTTAAACAACACGTCGTAGCCAACCGACGCAATAAAAGTACAGAGGAAATAAAATGAAAAAACTAATCGTAATTACAGGTGCAAGCTCTGGTATTGGTGAAGCAATCGCTCGTCGTCTAAGCGATGAAGGTCACCCTCTTCTACTTTTAGCTCGTCGTGTTGACCGCCTTGAAGCGTTGAACCTACCAAACTCACTATCAGTGAAAGTAGACGTAACAGACAAAGCATCTTTTGATGCAGCTATCGCACAAGGTGAAGAGAAGTTTGGTCCTGTAGATGCGCTTATCAACAACGCTGGCGCGATGCTTCTTGGTCAAATCGATACTCAAGACGCACAAGAGTGGAAGACAATGTTCGACGTGAACGTAATTGGTCTTCTAAACGGCATGCAATCTGTACTTGCTCCGATGATGGAACGCAATACAGGCACTATCATCAACATCAGCTCTATCGCGGGTAAGAAAACTTTCCCAAGCCATGCTGCTTACTGTGGTACTAAATTCGCAGTACACGCGATTTCTGAGAACGTTCGTGAAGAAGTTGCTGCTTCAAATGTTCGTGTTACCACTATCGCACCGGGTGCTGTAGAGACTGAACTTCTGTCTCACACAACATCTCAAGAGATCAAAGACGGTTACGATTCTTGGAAAGAAGACATGGGCGGCGTATTGGCAGCTGACGATATTGCTCGCGCAGTATCATTCGCTTACCAACAACCACAGAACGTATGTATCCGTGAGATTGCTCTAGCACCAACTAAGCAACAGCCATAGGCCTTTGCTATCGCTACTAAACAAGCGATGAACTAAAAAGCGCCACTACTTATTCAGTAGTGGCGCTTTTGTTTTGATTCAATCTAATTGCTAGTAAGAAGCGTGATTAAAACTCAACGCGGTAAACTGATGTGCTACCACTTACTTCATTGCCGACAGCGATAAAGTGGTTACCTGAACGTGTGAAATACTTAATTGATTCAGGGCCTAAATCACCCGCTTTAGCGTTGTAAGTCTCGTTGTCGCAATCACCGTCTTCATCAACCTTAGTGCACACTGGCTGAGTAAAGTCGCGATTGTTCAAGTAGCTGATGAAACTTGCGTTTTTAGGCTGTGTTACGTCGTAAACCATGATGCCACCTTGGCGCTCAAGTCCAATAAATGCATAGTGCTTACCGTTGATCTCAGCCACTTCGATGGCTTCAGGTTCAATCCCTTTATCATCACTGCGATCGTCACCACTTTGGTTGTTATCATTGGTGCTGTTGAAGTTTGCAGGATCTTGCTCAAGTACGATTCGAGCAAAATCATCGCCACTATCAAACACTAACTCACCCGACTCATCCCAGATAGAGAATGAGCGGCTACCGAATGCTTGAACCTTTTGGTCGGCGGCAAGTGTCCCTTGTGGCTTAATCACCTTAAGGCGAGCCAATTGATTATTGTCTTTCAATGCACCAGCCAATGGGTGGTTAGCATCAACGTCTAACTTCTTGCCACGCACTTCATCGACATAAGCGATACAAAAGTCTTTTTCTGTTGTGTAGTTTTCGGTGCCTTTATAGTCATCACCATCCCACTCAAAACCTTTCTCGTCACACATTTCTTGCGTGGTTTTGATGCCATACTCACGACCATCACCTTCATTCGCAGTCACAATGTAGGTATTACCATCAACGCTGTAGCTAGTGATGCTGTCTGGCATGTAAAGGCCTTCTAACATTGCGTAGCTTTGGAGATTACCGATGTTTTTGTCTTTGTTTGACGCATCTAGCTTAGCTTTATCCCAAGGCTTGCCGCCTAATCCCAGAATTGCATCGACTTGTGCACTCGCCACATCAATCGCTGCCAAAGCGTTGTTCTCTTGAAGGGCTACGTAGAGTTTTCCGTTATCAGCAAACGTTAGATATTCAGGTTCTAGATCTTGAGCAACAGTTGCATTAGGAGCGGAGATTCGAACCTTGTCGGTCAGCTCTGCATGGCGAGGCTGACCTTGATTGAACGCCTTGAAATCGATCTGCGTGACTTTCGCTTGCAAAGGGCCATTGGTTAAATCCACCAGCGTTACTGAACCTTCAGGGTCAATGCTGTAATCCGCATTCGGCTCACCTTCATTTGCAGAGGCAATGTAGCGACCATCTTTCGAGAAGCTCACCATGTCCGGTAATGCACCAGCCGTATAAGTAGTGATCAGCTCTAACGTGTCTGAACGATAAAGTGCAATGATGCCGTTTTGTTGCTTGTCAGCATTTTCAATCGCGACAGCAACTAATCCTTGATGAGTCGACACACTGTTCGCGGCACCAATATCAATACCAGAAGCTGCAGCCGCTGATTGAAGGTCGATAGAGCCCTCAGATGCTGGTGAGCTGTCAGAGTTCATCGATAACACATCGACTTTTTGTGCTTGAGCGTTCACAACATAAAGCTTATCGGTACATGAATCGTAGCTGACGATTTCGGCTGCTGAAGTATCAAACGGGGCATCGGCAATTGAACGACCAACTAGGCTGATTCCGGTTACCTCAGCATCTGTCTTGCTCGGTTGTTGGATGGATTGGCATTGAAGGCTAAAAGCATCAAGTGATCTTTGAGATGATGCTGCAGTCGTTGAAGTTGACTGAGAACACCCAACCAGAGCAGAACTTACCGCAATAGGCAATAATAGTGTCAGCTTATTAAATTTACGATTCATATATCCTCCATGATTTGAAACGCGATCATAGAGGGCTGTTATGACACTTATCTTTCTCTTTTATTAACAATAAATGACAACAATCAGTTTTCTTTACCCATAACAACAATAAGTTGGAGTGAGCATTTCATTAACAAGCAAGCAAAAAAAAGCGCCCAAGCTGGCTGGTGCTTGAGCGCCTTTAATAAACTGATTAAATGGCTTAGAAGTTGTAACCACCACCGATCATGAATACCCATGGGTCGATATCAACATCTGTTGAGTATTGTGTTGTTGTTCCACCCACTGTTTGTTTGTACTTAGCTGTTGTACCAATATCTGCATACCAAACTGACGCATTTAAGAACCAATCTTCATTGATCATGTAATCAATACCGATGTTAGCCGCCAAGCCCCAAGAATCGTCAAGAGATAGGTCACTTAAGCCTGCACTTTTACCCGTGCCATTCAAACTTTCATCGAAAAATACCGTGTAGTTGATACCCGCACCTACATAAGGACGGAAGTCACTGTTCGCTTGACCGAAGTAGTACTGAACCATAAACGTTGGTGGAAGGTGCTTGGTGTCAGCAACTTTACCTAGGCCATTAACAGAAATATTGTGAGAGAAAGGGCTCGCCGCTAGTACTTCAAAACTGATGTTGTCAGTGAACATGTAGCCGAAAGTAAGGCCTAGTTGAGTATCTGAATCTACTGAAAACTCTAGGTCTGGATTGTTAAGCACTGCGCCGCTGCTGTCGTTTGGAGATACCGTTGCTGCACCTGCACGGATGATGAAATCACCTTCTTTATGAGCAAGAACATTGGTTGACATAAGAGCCGCAATAACCGCAATACCACATACTGTTTTTTTCATTATAATTTCCTTTTGAGGGCTTAATTTTTATTGGTGAATGAGTAATCATTTCTTATTTTGCGTGCAAGGTAGCATATAATAACCCTACTTTATTGATGGAAATCAATTTGTGAAAGGTTATGATTATTTGTATAAATTTATATCGACCTGATCACTTTATTCCTTCATTTTATTGACAGTTTTGTAATGCAACTTTCCCGTGCGTCATCTTGTTAATTCACCCCCTCACTTTGCCCAGATCTCTTCGGATCAAAATAGAGCAAGCCAATATCTCGTACGCATCAATTTGGTGCAGATCTACAAGAATCAATCTCACCTCGTTTAATATTCAATGAGTTACATTTGGCTTAGTGCTTGCAAGTCTATGTTCATAATCATAAATACATTGAGGTTCTGACCATGCAAGACACTCTAACAATCGTTCTGGCCGGCGGTGTTGGCTCTCGGCTTTCTCCCCTCACCGATAACCGTGCAAAACCTGCAGTGCCCTTTGGTGGCAAATATCGAATCATCGATTTCACACTCGCGAACTGCCTGCATTCTGGGCTTCGCCAAATTCTAGTGCTGACTCAGTACAAATCTCACTCTTTGCAAAAACATTTAAGGGATGGTTGGTCGGTGCTTAACCCCGAGCTCGGCGAATACATCACCAATGTTCCCCCACAAATGCGAACCGGTGATAGCTGGTATAGCGGCACAGCCGATGCGATTTATCAAAACTTGTATCTGCTTTCTCGTAGTGAAGCTAAGCATGTGGTGGTGTTATCAGGCGACCATATCTATCGCATGGATTACGCGCCAATGCTCAAGCAACACAAAAAGAACGAGGCCGATCTAACCGTGGCGTGCATGGAAGTTTCAATTGATGAAGCCAAAGAGTTTGGTGTGATGGAGATAGACGAATCTCTCGAGATCAATAACTTTACCGAAAAGCCACGTTACCCAGCATGTGTACCCGGTAGGCCGACTCGAAGCATGGCTTCAATGGGTATTTACGTTTTTGATAAAGAGGTGTTAACACAAGCGCTACTGGCGGATGCCGAAGACCCGAACTCAAGCCACGATTTTGGTAAAGACATCATTCCTAAATTGGTCGGCAACAACAGTGTTTACGCGCACAAGTTTGGTGATGAAGAAGGCCGAGTGACCCAAGATGCGTACTGGAGAGATGTGGGTACTATCGACTCATATTACCAATCCAATATGGATCTGTTGAAGCCAGCCTCACCTATCGATTTATACCAACCAGATTGGGCGATTCGCACCTATGATCCGCAACTTCCACCAGCGCGAACCATTGCTTCTGTAGAAGGAAACCAAGGGATATTCATAAACTCGATGATCGCGAATGGCGTAGTGATTGAAGGGGGTTCGGCGCAAAACTCTATCTTCTTCCCTAAGGTCAAAGTCAGCAATGCCGCGATTGTGATTGATAGTATTCTGTTTGAAGACGTCGAGATTGGGCGAAACTGCCACATTCAGAACTGCATCATCGATAAAAACGTAAAAGTGCCAGATGGAACCCAAATCGGCATTGATAGACTTGCCGACGCTAAACGCTTTCATATATCGAAAAAAGGCGTCATTGTGGTGCCCTCTTCTTACCAATTTGAAGAATAATCTTTGACGTTAGAATAGCTTTTCTTTAAACAAAAAAAGGCAGCGAATTCGCTGCCTTCTATTCATTCACACGGCCTCAGTTAAGCCTTAACTGTCCATGCATTCGATTAAACAGAAACCCTTAGAAAGGCCCTAGCTCAATCATTTGAGCAATCACAACTGAAATCAAAGCGCCCACTGACCAGAACAAGAACAGCGGTAAGAAGAAACGAACCCACTTAGTGTAAGGCACTTTTGCAATAGCCAATACCGCTAACAAGCCACCATTAGTTGGGTAAATATAGTTAGAAATACCATCACCCAGTTGAGAAGCAAGTGCTGCTACTTGACGAGTCACTTGACCAATATCTGCCAATGGAATGATGATTGGCATAGTGATCACAGCTTGGCCACTGCCAGACGGAATGAATAAGTTGATCGCAGCCTGCGAGAAATAGATCCCTGCTGCTGCCACGAGTTTAGAGCTACCAGAAATGATCTGTGCAAGATAAAAGATAATAGAATCAACAATCTTCGCATCTTCCATAATGGTCAACACTGAGCGCGCGAAGAAGATGATCAGTACTGCCACCAATACATCGCTAACACCTTTAGTCCAATACTCACAAATCTTGTTCGGAGATAAACCGGCAACCAAACCTGGAATGATCGCCATTGCCACAAATGCACCCGCAATCTCGGTAAAGCCGAAATCCATCGTCAAAGTGCCGAAGATCATGTATGCGAATACGCCCAAGAATGCGATGCCCGCAAGCTTTTCACGAGAAGTCAGTGTTTTCGCTTCAACGCTAGATTCGTAGTGGTAACCCGTACCATGCAACAAACCTTTGGTTGGATCTTGCTTAACTTTGCGCGCGTAGTTAAGTACATACCAAGCACCCGTTAGCAACATGAACATGCCAACAATAAAGCGGTACCACATGCCTGAATACATAGGCAGTTCAGCAATAGTGTGTGCGATACCTGTGAAGAATGGGTTAGCTAGCGCAGCGGCAAAACCAGCACAACTTGCCAGTAAAACAACACCAAGTGCCGTTATCGCGTCATAGCCAAGTTTAATACAGATAGGGATCATCAAAGAGATAAAAATGACATCAAGCTCACGCATACCGGTGAAGGTGACGTTGAAGAAGATCGCAGTCATGATCACAGGTGCAATCACGTACAAGCCTTGCTTCTTTAGCTTAGTGGTTAGCGCAACGACAGATGCGTCTAACAAACCCATGTGTTTGATAATGCCGAAAGCACCACCAACGAATACCACAACACCCATCACACCAGAAGCGGATTTGAAGCCTTTAAAAAATGATTCGAAAAAAGAGGCTAATGTTGTTGGGTTACTGGCTAATAGTGTGTAACTGTCTGGGTCGATAACCGTGCGGCCATTCATGACCACTCGTTCAAACTCACCAGCAGGGATGAAGTAAGTTGCGATTGCAGCAACAATCACCATGATAACCAAAGAGAGAAACGGGTGGTTTACTTCTTTCTCTGTCGGCGCTGTGTTACCAGCTTGAGATGTAGGTACGGACGTAGATACCGTAGTCGTCATATAGACTCCTTACTTGTCAGCAACTAAGGAGTACTTAGCCGCCGAGAGGGATTTTTGGAAAAACGAAACCCTTCACGCAGAACTAAGTTCGCGCTAATTTAGGCTGTTTCAAAAAGGCCTTTGATAGATGGTGCTCTCAAATGTACATAGTGAAGTAGTGAGTACTACTCTCTTTGCGTCCGAGCAAAATGCAGATGTTCAGCCAAGTCAGGCCAAACTGAATGAGGTCATTACGGGCAGATAGACAAAGAAATCCGCTGAGTAATATGTTTTTTATCAATTACAAAGACAAGCCGCGCATGCTAACACAACGAGCGGTAAATTGTCAGAAAAGTGTGAGTTTCGTCATGTTTTGGTGGGTTTTAAAAAAGCGCCTAGCAAAAACTAGGCGATTTCTTACATTGAACTGAATTACTTAGGCGCTAGCTCATAGTTTTCTTGCATCTCATGAGGGGCAATCCCGTACTCATAATCCGCTAAGTAACCATCCTTATAGACCTTCATTCCCTTCTCATCCCAGCTCACTTTGATCATCGCCGTGTTGCCATCTTCACTGCCTAACAGCTCAAGCATTTCAGCATCGATCTTAATCGCTTTAATGGTTTTAATACGCTTAAAGGGCTTAAATTCAGTGGTTGAGGTTGGCAAAGATCCGTAGCTACTGATCCATGTCTCTTTAGGTACTAGCCATTGGTTGAAAACATCATCCACAATCGCTTTCGGCATGCTTGCGATAACAACAGAATCTGTCATTACGTTATTTGTCTCGATGCTGTAACCGCCCTCACCGTCTGAAACATAGGTCGGGAAATCAATGCCAATTTCAGACTCGGCTGGTAAACGACCTAAGGTGACCGACTTCTTAACGTACAGTTCTGCCGTTTCAAATTGCTGCATGATCTCTGGAATTTTCTGAAACTCAACAGGGGTAGCAAAGGCATTAAAAGCGAAAGAAAGGGAAGCTGCGATTACAGCGAATTTAACAGGCATTTTCATGATAACGGATCCTAATAGAAGATGGCTGTTAGAGTATCCCGCACCAAAACTCATCTCAATATCTCATTGTTCTTTATATCAGTAATTGTGATATCGACAGAGCAAGTATGTTTTGTTCACTAAAATGGAGGTGGATTTATAAAAGCAGACTAGAATAAGTATTTGGAGTGATGCGTGATTAGGGCGATAAAAACTAAGTTGAAAGAGTGAATTGGAGTAATACTTCAAAGGTGAGGGATTTTTAAACACGTTTGAAATTCACGAAACATAATATGCGACCAGTTCACCGGACTTTCAAGGGAGTAATGGGAGATTATTTGATAACACTGAAGTGAATCACACATGTGCTATTTCGCAGTTGGTTAAACTCACCGATGTTTGCTACGTTTAAATGACACAGTCATTGGAAAGGTATGATTTATGAAAATAAATGTTCAAACACATCACGTATCAATTAACGACGAGTCACGCAAAGACATCGAAAGTAAATTCGAGAAGATATCGAACCATTTCCCATCACTGATCAGTTGCGACATCATCATTACTAAAGAACACGGTCAACATCAGGTAGAAGTATTCACCAACTACGAAGGTGTACGAGTAACAGCAAAATCTACAGACGATGTTATGTACCCAGCTATCGCTGCAGCACTCAAGAAACTTGAAGCAGGCCTAAGTAACCGTAAGGGACAATTGAAAGCAGACCTACACGAGAAACCAACGAGCACGAAGCCAGAAATCGCTTCGGACATCATCCAAGAGATGAAACTGGTATAACTCGACAAGTAGTTAAAGCGCACTAACAAATAGAAGCGCACAAGAATTTCAAAGCCAGCACATGTTGCTGGCTTTTTCGATCTCGCCCTCAATCTCTTTATCAATCTATTACTTTGATTTTGACTATCGCGACGGCCTAACCCCTTCACTTCCCATCTTAGAACCAAGTCCAACTCTATATCGTTTTTAGCAAACTTATGTCACTGGCTGCTATAACAATCTCTAGTCGTATTTGGTACAGTTATAAGCAGAGATTTAGAGAATAAAGGAATGTTTATTATGAAAAAAATCGCGCTAATTCTATTTCTAGCGACTCAACTGATGGCTTGTACAGAAGTGGGCAGTGAAGCTTGGTGTACAGATATGAAAGAAAAGCCGAAAGGCGACTGGACTGCCAATGAAGCCGGTGATTTTGCTAAACATTGTGTTTTCTAAACACGGTTAAGCATTAGTTAACGACACTTAGTAACACTGAGTGAAAGACGCTTTACGACGAACTGAGCACTCCACGCAACACAATAAACCCGAATAAGTGAGTTTGAGGATGGAACACCAACTAGGTAATGACTGGCAACACATCAACTGGGTATTAACCGACGTCGATGACACGCTCACTTGGCAAGGTTCACTCCCTCCAGAAACCCTGATTGCGTTACAAAAGCTGAGAGACAATGGAATCAAAGTGGTCGCAGTAACGGGAGCCTGTGCTGGTTGGTGTGACCATATTGCACAGCTTTGGCCTGTCGATGCCGTGCTTGGAGAGAACGGCGCCTTCTTACTAGAGAAGCAAGATGGTGCATTACAACTCTCATCTGAAACACCTTTAGAACAAGTGCGTCAGAACCAAGCTAAGCTAAAACAAGAAGTTGAAGCGATCTTGTTGAGTTACCCCGACCTATCGCTAACTTTGGATCAATCTTACCGCTTGTGTGAGGTCGCGATTGATATCGGCCAAAACCGTAAGCCTGTTGATCCTGAAACTGTTCAAGCGGTACTCGAAAGAATACACGCTTTAGGCGCACACGCGACGGCAAGTTCGATTCATATCAATGCTTGGTATGGCGAACACTCAAAGAAAAACGCCGTGCACCGTATCCTTACTAATAAAGGCTTATCGCTTGAGCAAATCCACAATCAAGCCTGCTATGTCGGCGATTCAATGAACGATCAACAGATGTTCGAATCACTACCACTCACCGTTGGCGTGGCAAACATTAAGCATTATTGGGATAAGTTAGATCATCATCCAAGTAAGGTGATGTCGCAGCCAGGTGGCTATGGGTTTGCAGAATTTGTGGATGCGCTGCTGGCAGTTAAAAGCTAGACACTTAAAAACGAGTCACGCCCTTCTACTTCTAACAAGGTCTTAGGTCACTCAATAGACATAAAAAAACGACCGCTAGGTAGACCGAAGTACCTAGGGTCGTTTGAGCTTCAAAATGCTAGATAAGCTCTTAACTTTGACACATCACACAAAACACGCTGCATTGCACTATATGTTTATATGAGTTTGTTACGGATGTGGATCACTACGGCTTCTGCAACGATAACCACTGCGAAGATACTCACTAATACCATCGAAACTTTTTGCCACTCAAAAAGGTTCTGCGCATCGTTTAGCACCACGCCAATACCACCAGCGCCCACTAACCCCAATACCGCAGATTCGCGCACATTGATGTCCCAGCGGAACAATACGATGGAATAGAATGCGGGCATCACTTGTGGCCAATACCCTTTAAGCAAGATGCTCATCCAAGAAGCGCCAGTTGCGCGCAGAGCTTCGATAGGCCCCATGTTCACTTCGGCAATCGCTTCCGCTAACAGCTTCCCTACAAAGCCGATACTGCGAATGGCAATTGCCATAATGCCTGCGAGAACACCGGGGCCAAATAGTGCGATAAACAACAAAGCCCAAACCAATGAGTTCACAGAACGTGAAGACACCAGAAAGAATTGAGCCACCCAGTTCAGCGCTTTATTAGGTGTGATATTTGGCGCGTTCAACAACGCCAATGGAATCGCAAATATCAAGGTAAACAAGGTACCTAACGTCGCAATGTGCAGTGTTTCAATCATCGCTGCGTGGATTGATTCAGGATAGAAAGCGTAGTCCACTGGCACCATACGCTCGAACATGTCAGCAAACTGCGCTGGCGCGTCGTATAGGAACTCAGGAATCACTTCAACCGTCTGCCAAGACCAAACAATCGCACACACTAAGCTCAGGTAAACGGCAAATCGAGCCACGCGTTCGTTGGGTGTAAAACGCTGCCACTCTTTTTCGATAGATGCAGTTGTCATCAGAAGATTCTCCTAACAATGTTGGAAAGAAATTCACCCACAAGAATCAATGCGATGATGGTGATCAAAATAGCGGCGACAAAGTCGTAGTCAAAACGTTGGAATGCCGAAAATAACGTGCCGCCAAGGCCGCCCGCACCCACAATGCCAACCATGGTTGAGTTACGTAGATTTGAATCCAACTGGTAACTAGCAAAGCCAATAAAACGAGTAAATACTTGAGGCATTACCGCATACAAAATGACGCTGATAAAACTGGCACCGGTTGCTTTAATCGCTTCAACCGGTTTAAAAGAGATCTCTTCAATCGCTTCTGCAAAAAGCTTGGCAATAAAACCAATCGATGCGAAGACCAAAGTCAGGATCCCAGCAAGGGCACCGAAGCCCACCGCTTTCACAAATAGGATTGCGATGATCACCGGGTGAAAAGAGCGACATAGTGCGATGAAACAACGTATTGGCGTCGATACGATTGAAGGCATCATATTTCTCGCAGCTAACAAGCCCAGAAACAATGAAATAACGATGCCAAAGAAGCTTGAGATAATCGCAATTTGTAAGCTTTCCGCTAATCCACTCAGCAGTAAGCTAGTACGCGAAAAATCAGGCGGAAACATTCTTGATAGTAACCGCTCACTTTCACCAAAACCGATGACCAAACGATCAAAAGTCAGTCCTAACGTCGCAAAGCTGTAAAACAGGTAGCCAATGATTGCAGCGATGATTGCTCGGTTAGTCCATGAGGTTTTGAACGGGTTTTCATGCTTCGCTGGCGACTGGTTTGACGGTACGCTTGGCGATGAACTTGGGGTTAATCCAGCCATGACTCACCCCCGTAAATGATTTTTAGATCTTCTTCTGAAATCCCTTCAGGGCTACCGTCATAATGCACTTTACCGTTACACATGCCGATGATGCGCTTGGCATAACGCTTGGCTAAGTTCACATCGTGGATATTCACCAACACTGGGATGTTTTTCTGTTCTGCGAATGTCTCCATCAACTCCATGATCTCAACCGCGGTTTTCGGGTCGAGTGATGAAGTCGGTTCATCCGCCAATAAGATATATGGGTCTTGCATTACTGCGCGAGCGATACCGACACGCTGTCTTTGGCCGCCCGATAAACTGTCGGCACGTTGGTTAGCAAAGTCTTGCAGGCCAACAAATTCAAGTAACTCAAACGCTTTTGCTAGGTCTTGCGCAGAGTAGTTACGACGCCATGCATTCCAAGCGGTCATGTAACCCAAACGGCCACTCAACACGTTCTCGATAACCGTTAAACGTTCCACTAGGTTATATTCTTGAAACACCATGCCGATGTGTCGACGCTGTTTACGTAGCGCTTGACCTTTTAATTGAGTCAGGTCTGCGCCATCAAATATGATCTCACCTTGGCTTGGATCGTTGAGTCGGTTGATACAGCGCAGAAGCGTACTTTTACCGGTACCAGATGGACCAATGATCGCGATGATACCTGGCTCATCGATATCAATATTAATGCCTTTAAGGATTGGCTTGCCTGCCACGTATTCGTGGAAAAGGTTGTTTATCTTTATTCCTTCATAGCTTGCTACGGCCATACTGCATTTCCTTGTGCGAATTTTCGAATGATCTATGCCCTACCCGCGAGGGCATAGATATTTAGTTGGAGTAGGTGTTTTTAAAGGGCTAAGTCTTTCTAAAACTTAGCCTTTCAACAGAACTAAGAACTAGCCGTTGTTTGCTTGTTTTGCTAGCTCAGCGGCTTTTTTCTTTGCACGTTTAGCCGCATCTTTCTCAGCTAACTTTTTCAGACCAGTTTTGGTGTAAGCCGTACCTGTCGCATGAGCGATATCACGAATCACATCCCACTCTTCTTTGTAGCTGATAGGAGAGAAACGATCAGCACCTTTAAACGATGCGCTCATTTCTGGTGTAAAGCGGTAACTAAAGAAAGCCTCGTTGATCTTCTCAACTAGCTCTGGTTTTAGGTTGTAAGCATAGCCAAACGCAGACGTTGGGAAACGTGGGCTACGGTAGATGATCTTCAGTTCAGAATCGTCAACACGACCTGCTGCTACCATACGATCGTACACGTCCGATGCCACAGGTGCTGCGTCATAATCTCCATTGAAGACACCTAGAATCGATTGGTCATGCTTACCTGAGTAAAGCACTTTGTAATCTTCATCTGGCACTAAACCTTTCGCTGGGAATAACGCACGTGGAGCTAGGTTGCCAGAATTGGAAGATGCAGAAGTGTGTGCAACCTTTTTGCCTTTCAGATCAGACATTTTGTTAATGCCGCTGTCTTTACGCACAATCGTGATTAGGTTGTAGCCTTGGAAGCCAGACTCATCGCCCTTCACCGCAATTGGAACGTAACCTGCTAAGTTAACTGCGTAGCCTGTTGGGCCCGTAGAAAAACCTGCAACGTGCAGTCGACCAGAACGCATCGCTTCTACTTGTGCAGAGTTCGAGTGAACTGTGTAGTAAATCACTCGCTTACCCGTGATTTTACTTAGGTGAGCTTGGAAATCCGCAAACGCATCTTTGTACAGCGCAGGGTCTTCTACTGGCGTGTAAGTAAACACAAGCGTACTTGGGTCATTCCACTCATCTGGGTTCTTTGGTGAGTCGGCCACCAAATCTTGGTTTTCATCACAGTATCGATCGTCTAACACACCACGGCTAGAGCAGTCGCTTGCCATAGCCATTGAAGGAAGCAGTAATGAGCTAGCGATTAACAGTCCTTTAACACTGATTTTCATATTCAAACCTTACTTTTACTTATTGTTGAAAGTCACCTTAGCTACTGCAGCCTTCGTGCCATATTTTTATTTACTAAATTTCAACAGCTTACAAACAACCTCAAACTAACCAAGATCTTTTGAGTCATTCGTGTCCAACTTAAAACCCATCATTTGGGTCATTTCTGTCCCACCAATTTCAGTGGTAAAAAAAGAGCCCGAAGGCTCTTTGGTTCACTGCTTTTTCTCTTATTATTCTTTGGCTAAGCGCTCTCTATACAAACGCTATAATTAGCGACGTAACAGAGCTCTCAGAATCGCCTATGCATCGCTGTCCATGCAGTTAGCGTAATAAGTTACCGTTGCAGGCCAATCGCTGAATACGCCCATCACACCAACATCTTGTGCCAACACATCAAGCATTTTCATCATATCGCCATCATTGTTGATGCCATCTTTCACGCTCTTGTAATACCAACCACCGCCTTGCGCTAGCGGGCCAGAACGTTCCAGTGTCCATGCGATAATGTCGAGGTCTGCACCCTTAGCCAGTTTCGCGTAGTTAGACGCCACTAATTCGTTGTTCTTATCAAGTTCAACCAAAGCAAACAGAGGTGGTGCGATGATATTCACACCCGCATCGTGTAGCTCTTTCATGTTTTCAACAGACGCGACAAAGTCCGCTTGTTCGTAAACACGGTCATCAAGATAAACCGCTTGTTTGCCGAACTTCGGTGCTGCTTTGATCCAGTACTTCACATCATCCAAGTTGAATGACTGTAGGTAAGTCTCAGAAGGCTTGAAACCCGCTTCTTTCAGTTCATCCACCAACTTCTGCGCATACATCTCTTGGCTAAATCCATTGAAAGGCATATCTACCGCTGCTGATTTCAATTCAGGAGTGACCTTCACGCCGTGCTCTTTAAACAGTGCTGCACTTTCTGCGTGTGTCATCAGTGTCCCACTTTGACTGTAAAGATCGGTTCTCCAACCTGGAGTCCCGTTCATGTACTCTTCAACCGTGGTGGCTTTTGGGTTCGCACCATCCATTTTACCTTTGAGCGTCTTAAACTCAGCCAGCGTGAAATCAGAAGTACGGCACTCAACCTGAGCATCTTCACCTGTCGCGGGGTTTGCTGGTGTAAACGGGGTTGAGCACTTCTTAGCAAGATCTGGGTGTGCTAATACATCGGTCGTCGTGTGTAGATCACTTTGCGAGTGACGGCATACCAACGCCTTATCTTTGGTGAAAGTGACATCACATTCGACAACGCCTGCGCCCATTTGAATCGCCGCTAAATAAGATTCCTTAGTGTGCTCAGGAAACTGCATCGCAGCTCCGCGATGCCCAATAGAAAAATCACTACGATGAAAAGGTCCTTCGCTGCAACTCAACAGCTTAGTTTTCAAAGGGCTCTCATCCATATTGTTGACTAAAAAGAGGGGACGAGGTCCTAAGTTTGCTGGTTCTGCAGCGGCCCATGCCGTTATTGAACTCATGCCTAATATCAGAGCAATCGAACCTTTCAGTATTTGCTTCATGTTTGTATCTCCTTGCAACAAGCAATTATTTTTCTAATGTCCTTTATTCGATCATTCGGTGTTGGATAGCTGTCATATATAGATAGCTGTCATATGTTTTTTGACTCAACATCGAATAACCTCATGTGGGCTGACGCCACAATGTAGGGATTGCACGCTTTGTGCCAAATGTTAAAGCGCTTTTATTACAATCACTTGAAACAGTTAGCCATTCGACTAAAAACCAAATGGGTCATTGTTGTCTTGTGCTTTTTCTTTTGGCTTTGGTTTTGCTTTTGGCTTTCGTTTTGCTTTTTCTTTTGGTTTTCCATTTAACAAACACCTGAACGAATTAAGCTTTGAAACTCTCTTTATCCAATTGGTGTTTCTTCATTTTTCGATAAAGGGTTTTACGCGGTAAATTCAGCTTACTTGATACCTCGTTAATGTTGCCTGCGCTTTCTATTAGCGCTTCCGTCAGTACATTCCTTTCGTACTGCTCCATCTGCTTTTCAAAGGCGAAATCTTCTCCGGACGCTTCACAAATTGGCGATTGAAGATCGAAGCCATCACCGACGATGCCCAACACAAATCGATCAGCGACATTACGTAGTTCACGAACGTTACCCGGCCATTCATGCCGACATAGCTGCTGTATCTGCTCAGGGTAAATCGTTGATGGGCGCGTCTTATATTTGTGGCTCGCTTGAATCACAAAATGGCGAAACAGCACCTGAATGTCTTCTTTTCGTTGGCGCAGTGCCGGAAGGTTTAAGCTCGCAATGTTCAATCGATAGAAGAGATCGGCTCTGAATTCCCCAGACTCACTCAAGCTCACGAGATCGGCTTTACTGGCTGCGACCACGACGATGTCGACAGGTATCAACTCATTACCACCAACACGCTCAATCATTCGCTCTTGAATCACGCGCAGCAGTTTTATTTGTACCGCAATCGGCATACTCTCAATTTCATCGAGAAACAGAGTGCCGCCATTGGCTTGTTCTATTTTGCCAATGCGCTTCTTGTTCGCGCTGGTAAACGAACCCGCTTCATGGCCAAACAACTCACTTTCGATAATGCTCTCAGTCATGCCACCACAGTTAATCGCAACAAATGGCTTAGTCTTACGACGACTGAATTGATGCAGAGCTTGAGCTATCACCTCTTTGCCCGTTCCCGTTTCTCCGTTGATGATGGTATCGACGCCGGTATGCGCCAAAGCGAGCACTTGCTTACGTATCGTATCCATCGCTTTTGATTGGCCAATAACCACAGATTCAATCGGTAGCTCCTCTTGCTCATCACCATCCGAGGTTGACGGGCAGCTGTGCTGACACTGGGTAATCGCCAAATCAAGCTTCTCCACCAGCTCACTCGAATTAAGCGGTTTTTCTAGGAAGTCGAAAGCGCCCAACTTCATCGCTTCGATCGCCATTGGGATATCGCCATGACCACTCATCAATAAAACGGGCACATTCGGGGCACGGTGTTGGATTGAGCTCAACAACGTCAAACCGTCCACTTTCGGCATGCGCACGTCACACAACACAACCGACTGACTGTTCGCTTTAAGCGACTTTAGGCCAAGGTTGGGATCAGTGAAGGTGGTGACACTAAACCCTTCTAGCTCTAACATTTCGCTCACGGCTTCGACGACATCTATTTCATCGTCGATAAGAACTATGTGTTTTTCTGAAATCATGAACCTGTGCCTTTTGGTAGAGTGACGATAAAGGTGGTGCCTTGGTGTTCAACCGATTCCACGTGAATCGAGCCGCCAAAATCTTTTATTATGTTGTATGCGATAGACAAGCCGAGCCCGAGCCCCTTACCTGTTGTTTTGCTAGAATAAAATGGGTCAAACAAATACGGGATATCTTCTTCAGGTATGCCCAGTCCGTTGTCCTTGACCAAAATCTGCATGGTGTTCGAAAGCTCTTGCGTAGCAATACTAAGTTGAGGCTGCTCTTTATGCTCAATGGCATCCAGAGCATTACTGATGAGGTTCACCAGTACTTGTTCCAAGCGTATGCTGTTGGCTCGAACCATCTGGTAGCTTTGGGGCGAATACTGAATCGATACAGGGCTCTGTCTGGTTTCAAACAGATCAATCGCATCACCAATCACCTTCTCCAGTTCTACGTTATCAATCTTGCCATCGCTCTTACGTGAGAAGGCTTTTAAGTGACGAGTTATCGCAGCCACCTTTTCTAGCAGGGCTTCGATCTTTTTAAGATTCTCTTGTGCTCTGTCTGGTCTATTTTTACCGAGCCAGAGCTGAGCGCTTCGAACGTGACTATTCACAGCCGTCAGAGGTTGATTAATCTCGTGCGTTATCCCAACACTGAGTTGTCCCAATGCAGCCAGTTTTCCGGCTTGAATCAACTCATCTTGAGTCACTCGAAGTTTAGCTTCGGCTAGGGTTCGCTCTTCCACTTCAGCTTCTAATTTTCGGTTAGTTTGCTTAACGACTTTGGCCGTAGTTTGGAATACCTTTAGGTACTTGGCCATTTGCGTCACTTCGTCTTTGCCACGAATGGACACTTCGGTATCTAAATGGCCGGTAGAAATCGCAAACATGTTGTCTTTAAGCTGTAAAAGTCTTTCCAAAATGCTCTTACGCACGTAGAACCATGAAATAGCAGCGGCAGCCAACACGCTAAATAGAGAAAGAAAAAGAGAGAGACGCTGGTTAGATTGCAAAGATTGCTGCGCCTGCTGAATCGATTGGTCAATATTGCTATTCACCTTGCTGGTGTTGCTTTCGATCTGCACGGTTAATTGGTTCAAATGCTCACGGCTGTTTTGCAGGAAATATTGCTCTTGATAAAGATGATCGAGCGCTTTGTTTTTCATCCCATACAAGCTGCTATCGCTTGAGGCAAGGTTATAAATCACCGTGAGTTGATGATCTAATTGAGGAAAATCACTTCTTAAATCACCACTGACCCAAAGCTTCCACCACTCTTCCCCTACCTGCTCTAATCGCAAACTGGTGTAATCCAGTTCATTAAAACTGGAGTCGTTATACAACTTTTCGACCAAGCCTAATTGGTAATAAAGCAGAGACTTGAGCTGTGTGTACTGGATTTGAGCTTTGGCAGACTCTGGCAAGTTATCAAGTGAATCACTGGCTTGCTGCAATAGAGGGTAAAAACCTTCGAGCAAATTACGAAGCTCTTGGTTGAGCTGTTCTGACTCAATTTCACTTTGATACAACAAGCTAAGGCTGTTATTAACTTGGGCGATAAGATCTTTAAAATAGGCGTGATAGTCCGGGAACTGAACCATAACGCTATTCATTACAGAAATAGCGTCTTCGATTTTTAGCATCGCCTGTTTGCGCTCTAAATTCGATTCAGCGTCACTGAGCTGAGAAGATGTTGTGATAATCACTCGCACCATATCATTTAGGCGTGCGGCATTATCTAAGGCCGGGATTTCACTCTCCTTTAGCTCAACAAGACGTTGGTTTAAATCATCGAAGGTAAAGCTGGAGACAACCGAGAGGAAGATAGTGGTCATCGATAGCATGGCTAACGCAAGTACCAAGCGCAGCTCAATACCTTTCCAACCAAACCACTTACGACGTGGAATTTTGATCGAGAACGGGCGCTCGAAACTATCCTTATTTTCTACAACCTCGGAGACATGACTACTCACTCGCCCCACCTTCTTCTCATCAAATAATCAACAGGAACTGTCAATGATTCAATCAGTTAGGGTGTGAGCCTTACTTAGGTTTGCATCGAATAGCTTTAGTGAAGCTATTAAATGAAGAGTAATCATTAACATTTCACATAAGATATCATAACAATTGTTTTATAAAGCTTGAGCTGCCTGTTTTGCGATAATAGAAAGTGACCGCACCGACAGAAACGTGATTACTTTATCAATACGCCCGTAAATTATACGAATAGCGCGCTCAATCAAGCAGTAAAAACTTTCGATTATTTAACAAGTTAAGGACAAGAGATCTAAAAAATCGCACAGGCTTTCACTCATGCGATTTCATTTATGTCATGTCCATCGACTAACCGAGGATCAACGAGCTTAGAGAATAATCATCCCATCGCGATAAGTCAGCGCAGGAGAAACGTCTTGGCCAAGTAAGACTGGGCCATCAAGGTCGACAATTTCAGATTGAACGGCGATAGGCAAAGCTGCACGCATCGCCAAAGAAGTTCCGAGCATACAACCAGACATCGGCGTAAACCCTAGCCTTTGGGCTTCTTCTGCAAGAACCAATGCTTCAGTCAAACCGCCCGTTTTATCGAGTTTGATGTTGACCATTTCATACTTACCCAACAGCGATGAGAGCTGTGAAGTGGTATGACAGCTTTCATCAGCACACAGTGGGATCGGGTGCTTGATGTGTGCCAGTGACGCATCGTGCTGCTGTGGAAGAGGTTGTTCGATCATCGCAATATCAAACTCTGTTAGTTGATTAAACAACTCTTCGAGATTCAGCCCCGTCCACGCTTCATTGGCATCCAGTACAATCTGAACATCTGCCGCAGCTTCTCGTACCGCGCGAACACGCTCTATCACTTGCTCTCCATCAAGCTTCACTTTTAAGAGTTTCGCTCCATTTGCGACATAGTCTCGAGCCTGAGTCGCCATCGCTTCTGGAGTGCCAATCGAGACGGTCATTGCTGTCACGATTTGATTCGGTAACTCAAACAGGCTATTTGGGAATACCTGGTCATGTTGTTTGGCTTCAAGCTCCCAAAGCGCACAATCGACCGCATTTCGCGCTGCCCCTCCGGTCAATAAAGACTGAAGATGCTCTCTTAGCTCTGCCGGATCGGTAACGCCTCGCTCAAACATACCTTCAAGAGCACTAGACGCTTGTTGGATTTGCGCTAACACAGACTCCGATGACTCGCCGTATCGTGGGTAAGGCGTGCACTCTCCCTGAGCTTGTTTGCCATCATGTTCAATATAAACACGAACAACGTGACACTCAGTTCGGCTGCCACGAGAGATGCGAAAAGCCGTTTGCATCGCGATAGTAATGGGTTCTGCTGTAATCTTCATAATTTCACTCGGTTGATGTTCGCTTTAACAAATGGAAACGTAGAAATGATGAAGTCGTTAAAGTGAATGTCGCAAATGATCAGTAATGTGTTGTACACCAAAACGCACAGGGTCCGTCACGGGCACTTGATAGAGTGTGGTCCATTCTTGGCATAATGTCTCAGCGTCTTCAATGCTAATTGCCGACGTGTTCAAGCAGATGCCAACCAATTTAACATCTGGATTCGTCAGTCGTGCCGCTTGTAAGTTGGCTTCAATCGTCTGTTCTATGCTTGGCAATTGAGCATGAGGAAGGTTACGAATATGTGGTCGCCCGACTTCATGGCACAACACCAAAGCATCGGCTTGTGCGCCATGTAATAACCCCAAACTCACGCCTGCAAACGAAGGGTTGAACAAAGAACCCTGCCCTTCAATGATGTCCCACTCGTGGTCGGTAAAATCGGGGCTAATAGCTTCAACCGCGCCGGAAATAAAATCCGCAACCACAGCATCAATCGAAATACCGCTACCTTCAATCAAGATACCGGTCTGCCCTGTCGCTTTAAACTGAGCAGATGTTCCCGCTTGTTTAAGCGATTTTTCAATCGCTAATGCCGAGAACATTTTGCCTACTGAGCAATCTGTTCCGACAGTAAGCAGGCGCTTACCCTGACGAGGCTTACCGTTACCAACCTTTAGAGAACCATCAAAATGGCGTACATCATGAAGCTTAGTCAATCCTTGTTGCTGCATGTCAGCAAGCGGTGAAAATTCACTCAATCGTTGGTGCATGCCAGATGCAATCTCATATCCCATTTCTGCAGCTTCCATTATGGTTGGCTGCCAAGAGTCAGGAATAACACCACCTGGGTTTGCGGTGCCAATCACTAGCGTTTTCGCCCCCTGCGCTTGCGCCTCTTGCAAGGTCATGTCCGTTAAGCCAAGTGAAACGGTATCGTCTGTTAAACGAAGCTGACCTAGGCAGATTTCTGGGCGCCATTGATGAATACCACGGGCTGTTTTTGCGGCAAGTGGGTCAGTAACATCCCCAAGAAAAAGAAGGTAAGGTTGAGCGATAGACATGAGCATTCCTAATTAATAAGTCCTTGTATGGATTTACTTTAATTAGGAATGAGATAGCTGCCGAATACCTATTTATGGCGAGCCTATAACCTTAAGTTATAGGGTGGGTATGGCTCTTCAATGAAGCGATAAATTGTTTAACGGAAATCGACTGAGGGGTGTGCTCTGCACAAAGCGTCGATACCGAAAATGGGATATCCGGCTGCAGTGAAAGCACGCAAACCGAGTCGTCATTTTGATATTGCTCTGCCGTCCACGGATCCACAATCGCAAACCCCGCTTGGTGCTTCACCAGTTCCGCCGCCGCGCTATATCCACGTACCGATATCGGATGGTGATAATGCTCATCGCGTGCAATAAGGCTTTGATGTAACAGGAGGCCTAATGGATCGCGGCCATCAAGCCCGATGATTGGCAGCGGATAATTGATAAGATCATTTAGCGTTAATTCTGCCGGTAACTGCTCAACCGTATTGGATGGAACCAAAACCTTGAGTGATTCGGTTAATAGCGTTTCACTTAATATCGCAGGCGGTGCTTCATCGCCGAACGCGATAGCAATATCAAGCTCATGCTTTAATAGCCCAGCACACAGTTCGTCACGGTTGGCTGTCAGTAATTCAAAAGAGAGTTCTTGCTCACGAGACATTTGGGCGATCACTGGCGTCAGCAATTTGGTCGCCAGAATCGGCGGCGCACCAATACGTAAATGCTGATGGCCTTGCTTCACTTTGTTGGTCAAAGAACGAAATTGACCCAGTTGTTGGTAGACCTTCTCCGCTTCCGGTAACAAAGTTTTCGCTTCAACCGTTGGTACTAAACGCCCTTTAACTCTTTCAAATAAACCAAACCCGAGTTGTTGCTCAGTGTGCGCCAGAATACGAGTCACATTAGGTTGCGACACATGCAAGCTGCGCGCGGCTCCAGATACGGTTCCGGTTTGCATGATGGCGTAAAAGACTTCCAACTGTCTTAGGTTCACATTGATGTCCTTATGGTTCGCGAAACAAATCTAGGGTTTGGCTTTTCTTGTATTAGCTAAGCTAGTTAACGGTCTAGCTAGCTTTTTGGCTTTTTGCGTGGGTCTATTTTAGTAGCTCAGCTACCGTAGGTTGAAGTACCTCAGCCCAAACTTGGTAAGCCTTGGCATTCAAATGCAAATCATCACATGAGTACTCATTCGACAAAAGCTGATTAGGTGACAATACAGAATTCACATCTAAGAACGCAATGCCTTGCTGAGAACAGTACTCGCTTATCTTGCTATTGAGCAGTTCCACTGAAGGGTTCAAACCTTGCAGTTTAGAGCCAACATAAAGCGTTGATTGCACCAAGATTCGAATATCGTTTTCTTGCCACACCTTAAGCATATCAATGTAGTTCTGGTAGATATATTCGACATCATAACCCTGAGCTAAATCGTTTACCCCTGCCATAAAACATACAAGCTTTGGTTTCACATTCAACGTGGTATCAATGCGGCGCAACATGCCTGTTGTGGTATCTCCTGCTAGGCCACGATTGACCATTGAGACATCGCGGAAAATATCCGCCCACGGGGCCCACTCGGTGATCGAATCACCAAACATCACTAGGTCTGCATTTGGAGAAAAATGACGGTGATTGTCTGATGTCATGATGTAACGGCTCATGCTGTGGCCTCGTTGTTGAATCTCAGACTGAAGAGCAACTGCCTTGAGGATATCACTATCCGGTGTAGTGCCATCAAATTGAGCCAGTAACCCTTCGATGTGTGGCTTAAAAGGGCTAAGACGAGTACTCAGTTGGTGGTGTTCTTTAAGGGAAGATAACCTCTCTAATAGTGCGTATAGAGAGCTATTTTGACCAACTTCTTGGAATAACTGATACAGATCGAGGACAGGGTGTTGTTGCAGCGCGGCAAGTAATTGCTTGTCTTCCATGGTGTTATCTAACCCTTCAATTATCTAATGATGAACCAAAGATAATATCCGATTGCTTACGGGATAGATAACACTAGAAGCAGATCGTTACTTTTACTAGAAGTAAATAGTTACTTTTCTTTGATTAATAGATGATTACGATTATCACGGCTCTTTTTAATAAGCTCGTTGCTCTCATCCATTTCATCTGACTTTGCAAGGCGATCATAAAGCAGCACATTCACTGTCGCAGCCAAGTTCATACAGCCAACCGTTGGTACATACACAACGTGATCAGCTCTATCCGCAACATCTTGAGAAATTGAGCCATCTTCAGGGCCAAAGATATAGATAGCATTTTCAGGGTGTTTAAAACGAGGCAGTGGTGTCGCACCTTCTGCTAGTTCTACACACACAATCTGAGTTTCCGCGTCAAGATTATCTAAAAATGACTCAGCGGCTGTAAGCGGGATCGTGCGCGCTGCGCTCTTGGTATCAGTATGGAATTTAGCGGCTTTTTCGTAGCGTTGCCCTGTGTATTTAACTTCGTCGACTTGGTAACAACCAGCCGCACGCATAACAGCGCCAACATTCGTCGGGCTCTTTGGGTTAGTTAAACCAATAATCACATGGCTTTTGTTCATGAATATTTCTCACTTAACGAATAAACATAGCAAGGTGCTACAAAGGGCCGCATTCTACCAAAACAACGTCGAATTCAAAAGCATCGATACAAACTCGCTTTTTCGCTCTTAAGCCTTTAATTGCAAGGCTTCTCACATTAAAAACTTAACCGCCATCATGTTTATCAAACAAAAATATTCTAGGGTAACAATTAGACAACAAGCCCATTTACATTTTGAAACCACATTAATAATGTGTTGAAAATTGTATGAGAAAATCACACAGGAAGCGTGAAATGACCCTAACCATCAAAAACCGCCTTTATATTCTCTCTTTCATTCCTTTGCTACTAATGGCAATTGGCATGATGAGCGTGACGTATATGAAGAGCACCGAGCTAACCGCACAGCAAGTAGAATCGACGCGTAGCAATATGATGGCGATGAAAGAAAAGGAACTCAAAGCGTACCTGCAAATGGCCTACTCTTCGATCAGCCCATTTTTAGATAAAGGGGCAACACTAGAAGAGGCTTTACCAACATTGAAAACCCTAGAATATGGCGAATCGGGCTATATTTTTGGTTACGACTCTAAAGGTGTCCGAGTTGTGGTTGGGCAAAGTAACGATGGTATTGGTAAAAACTACTATGACCTTCAAGACAAGCAAGGTAATTACCTAATCCGAGACCTGATCAAGAACTCAAAACTGGGTGAATTTACGACTTACTATTTCCCGAAACCGGGCCAATCTGTCGCGTTACCAAAACTTAGCTACTCAGTATTTGTTCCGCAATGGGACTTAATGCTTGGTACTGGATTCTACACCGATGACATCGACGCTGTTATTGCCGAGATGAAAGAAAGTTCGAATGTCGCGCTACAAAGTTCCCTGACTGCTATCGCGATTTTCTGCGGATTGATTGCCCTAGTGGTAGCCGTTTTCGCTGTTGCAGTGAACCGCACCATCATGCAACCTCTTGAGCAGTTCGACCGTTCAATTAGTGCCTTTGCAAGTGGCGAGGCCGATTTAACCGCTCGAATGGAAAAATTCAAAGCCCCTGAGTTCACTAAGCTCAGCGAGAACTTCAACGCCTTCGTTGCTAGCCTACAAACCATCATCCGCAGCGTGAGTGATGTTGGCCAGCAAGTCGTCGCTGAAACCAGCAGTATGTCTTCTCGCGCCGCTCAGGTTGATGAAATTGCCACTGGTCAGCGTGAAGAGACTGAACAAGTTGCAACAGCAATGACCGAAATGACAACAACAGCACAAGAAATCTCCAGTAACGCAAGCCAGGCGGCTGACTCAGCGAAGCTTGCAGAGGGTAATGCCAAAGAAGCTCAACAAATAGTGAACGCTGCTGCCAACTCTGTTGCTGGCCTTGCTAGCGAAGTATCCGAAGCCAACACTGTGGTATCTAGATTAGAGGGTGATGTACAAAACATTTCGTCGTCACTGACGGTCATTCAAGATATTGCCGAACAAACAAACTTATTAGCACTGAATGCAGCAATTGAAGCCGCTCGTGCAGGTGAGCAAGGGCGTGGATTTGCAGTGGTTGCGGACGAGGTTCGTAAACTGGCAAGCCGAACTCAAGAAAGCACTGGCGACATCCATAAAATGATTCAGCAGCTAAAAGCCGCGTCAGATGCTGCCGTAAAAGCAATGGATTCGAGCCAAAATAAAAGTGCTCAAACGGTGGAAGAAGCGAATGCCGCAGCCGCAGCACTGGCGAAAATCCAAGAGTCGATTGATACGATCATGGACATGAACTCATTGATTGCTACCGCGACAGAGCAGCAAAACATTGTTGGCCAAGAGATATCTCAACGCATTGTGGTGATTTCCGATCAAAGCTCACAATCAGCATCATTAGCGAATCAAAACCGTGCGGGGAGCCAAAACCTCAACAGCCGCGCAAATGAGCTGTACCACTTGGTTGATCGCTTCACGGTCTAGGACATTTACGGTCTATTAAATAGTAAGTAAACGCTACTTATAAATAGCAAGTAAGCGCTACTTAACGTTAAGACTTTTACACTAAATATGAACGGGCTTCAGAATCTCTACTCTGAAGCCCGTTTTTAATTAGATGGGGTATTGATGTAAGGGAGCATATTGCACCGCTCTAAGACCCAAATTCAGCCTCAACACAACTTTGATTCAGAGGACAATGTTCACACTTGGGCTTAGGGTTACAAAACTGCTGACCATGTTCGACTAGCAAACCATGATAGTGGCCGTACTTTTTAGTATCTAGAGGGATCACGCTTTCCATCAAGGTTCGAAATTTTTCATACGATTTAGGCACATCGAGCCCATTGCGAGTGAAGATCCTTCTTGCGTACGCATCAATCACAAAAGATGGTTTACCTATCGCATACACCAGAATCGCGTCAGCCGTTTCACCGCCGATTCCTTTGACTTCCAATAGCTCTTTTCGGAGCTGATTTTTGTCCTGTTCTCGCACCACAGACATATCGTATTGGTACTTCGAAAACCACTCAGTCACAGCCTTCAACTTAATGGCTTTTTGATTGTAGTAGCCACTCGAACGAATCTTTTGGGCAAGATCCTCAAGACCCATCTCGGCTACTGAGCTTGGATCGCACTTATCGCCTAGGTTGGTGAGCGCTTTCTCTGCGTTCTTCCAGTTGGTGTTTTGAACCAGAATAGCGCCCAAAACTATCTCGTAAGGGTCTTCCCTTTGCCACCAATCAAAATAGCCATAGTGCTGCTCAAGGGTGTCGAACACGCTAAGGATCAGCTCGGCTTGACCCTTTGAATTGTTGTGGCTTTGGGTCATAGAACTAATCCAATTGCTCAGACAGGAAGTCCACCAGCAAGCGAACCTTTGAAGACAGGTTACGGTTCTGAGGATAAAGCGCCCATATCCCTTCTTTGTCGTCTCGATAATCGGATAGCACTTCGACCAACTCTCCCGACTCTAGATCTTCACTCACGTAATATTCTGGCAGTTGAACCAAGCCAATGCTCTGTTTAGCGGCATCCAATAAGGCTAGGCCACTGTTACACCTAATTCGTCCATTAACACGAACCGAGCGAGGGCGTTTATTCTCTTTGAATCGCCAATGTTCAAAGCCACCGACCAAACATTGATGGTGACTCAATTCAGAGAGCGTATGCGGCTCACCATAGCGTTCAATGTATTCAGGGCTTGCACATACATAAAGCTGTCGCTGCGATAACTTCTTTGCGACCAAGCTTGAATCTTCTAAGCGGCCAAGACGAATCGCCACATCAACACCAGAATCGATGAGATCGAGCTTTTGATTGGTCAGTATCAGCTCAAGTTCTACCTGCGGATGGAGCTTTAAAAATTGATGAAGTATTGGAGCGAGTTGGCGTTCACCATAAGTCACAGGCGCAGTGACTTTCAGTAAGCCTTTTGGTGTGGATTGCATCTGCGTGACCGCAAGCTCAGCAATTTCTAAGCCTTCAACCAGCAACTTACACTGCTGATAATAGAGTTGCCCGGCCTCTGTTAGAGACACCTTACGCGTCGTTCGATTGAGCAGTTTCACCGCGAGTCGTTCTTCGAGATTTGCTACTCTACGACTGATTTGAGCCACCGACGTAGCGAGCTTCTGCGCCGCACCGGTAAAGCTTTCACGCTCTGCCACTGCAACAAACTCACTTACCCCTTCCCAATTGGCCATGTTTTTACCTTATGCTGAACGATGGTTACCCAGACAGTGTATTGAAGATAGATATCAGTGTCACCTTGCTTGATATGCGCTGTTCATAAATGGTCTACATCTACAATCGTTCAAAATCAATACAACCAACACCTGACATTTCTCCATATTCCTTACCTAATACTAACAAAATCGGCTTTTCTCCTGACACTCATCTTACCACTTCATTGGTATGTTGGTTCTGTACCGGAACACAGGTATTCCAACAAAGTAAGGTAATCCTATGAAAAAATTAATCATACTTGCATCAACTCTTGTTCTCAGCACCACAGCGTTTGCAGCAACTAAAACAACGATTCAAGAAACAACGCTAAAGTCTGATACATTTGTTACTGAAGCGGAAGCATACGATGCAGGCACAAACCTTATGGATGAGTTAAGCGCAAAAACACCTTTTGAGCTTTCAAGAGAACTGCCACAGTTCCAACAGACAACCAAATACGATTCGTTCAAGATTGATGACGCGAATATGGAAGTGAAGAAAATCACTAACATGAGCGGTCACATTCATTACCAAGCGAACGTAAAAGTCGACTACCGTTACACATACAAAGACGGTCGCAGCAGCTAGCACCGAATGATTGATCAGGTCTAAAAACTGATCACGTAGTCAAAAAACTGATCGCCTAGTCAAAAAGAAAGCCCGCACTCATAGAATGCGGGCTTTTTTGTCGTTCAGCTATAGTCAGTGGGAGCCAGAGCAAACAACCATTATCAGATCATGTTTATCTGCTTATCTGCTTATCTGCTTATCTTTGAAGATTAAACCTCAAACTGAGACACAAGGCTATCAAGCGCTTCACACTGTTCGGCCAATGCCATGCAAGCATTCTCAGCGCTGCTCGCCATTTCAACCATTTGCAGGGTGCTTTCTGCGATGCGTTGAACATTCTTGTTCACTTCTTCAGACACTTGAGACTGCTGAGAAGCTGCCGTCGCGATTTGTGTGTTCATGTCATTCATCTTGCCGATTGAGTTACGAATCTCACTCAGTGAAGACGCCGCCGTTCCTGCCTGAACAATGGTTTTCTCGCCACTCACTTTGCTTTCAGTCATCACACCAACCGCGTGTTTAGCGCCTACTTCTAAGCGTTCAATCATTGATTGGATTTCGCCAGTGCTGTCCTGGGTTTTACTCGCCAACGCTCTTACTTCATCTGCGACTACGGCAAAACCACGGCCTTGCTCACCGGCACGAGCGGCTTCAATTGCCGCATTCAATGCAAGCAGGTTGGTTTGCTCTGCAATGCCTTTGATCACGCCAAGAATTGAAGCAATGTTCTTCACATCGGTATCCAGCTCTTGAACCACGCCACCCGCGTTCTCGATATCTTGCGCAAGGCGTTCAATAGAAGTCACGGTTAAACCCAGCGTCGTATCAGCCGATTCCACTTCATGATTGGCAACGTTACTTGCAGTTGCGGCATCCAGTGCATTACAACTGACCACTTCGCTAGTTGCTTGCATTTCATGAACCGCCGCAGCTACCACTTCACTTTCTCGCTGCTGATTTGAAGAAAACTCAGCAACACTTTGCGTGAGTGATTTGATGTTTTCCATCTCGCCACGTACTGCGTTCGATGTGAGAATAACTTGTTCCACGGTTACATGGATCTTGCCAACAAACTGGTTAAATGCGGAGCTTAAGCGAGCAATTTCGTCGTTGCCTTCAACCTTCATGCGTTGAGACAAGTTACCGTCGCCCGATGCGATCTCATTCATCGCTTTCTCTACGTTCTGGATTGGTTGGACGATAAAACGGTTAGATAACCACATCGCAAAAAGCGCAGCGAAAACAGCGACCGCCATACCCACTTCAATGATCAACTTACTTGATTCGATAGAGTCAGCAGCTTGCTGACGAAGCTCTTTCTGCTTCTGTTCAATCAGGGTTCTGATATCACGAAGCTGAACACGAATGATTGCAAACTCAGCGTCTAATGCTGGCGAGTAATTGATGTTGTATTGGTATGCGCTGGCAGGGTCTGCAAACATTGGCTCATGCAGCGCCACCCACTTGCTCATCGCGTTCACAAGCTTTGACAACTCACCGCGAGAAGAAGGATCTAGCACGCCCGCTGCATATAAAGTTTCCACACTTTCAAAACGAGGAACCGCTTTGTAAGCATTGTCTTTAAATTCAAATTTTTGGTACTCAATCGCCGCTTGGTCTTTCGCGAGTAATAGACCTTGAGCAGAAGCGATAACTTGGTAAATGTCACGATACCCATCTTCCAAATTGTCTAACACGGGCTGAACCACATTATTCAGCTCATGGTTGATCGCAGCCTGAGCATTAGATCTAATGACATTAAGCACAGTAACAGTCGAGAAAACAATCACGATCACCATTAGTGGAATCGCAATTTTACTCTTAATAGATAGGTTGTTGATACTCATAAGGGGGTTAATAACCACACAGTAAATAGGGACGCGCGCATAATATACAGTATCAATATAAAAGCTAGCTAAAAGTTTGTGAACCTAGTCGCATAGCAAACGTTACCCCTGAATCGACTGTCTATTATTCAACCAAAGGTCAACTTTAAAAAGTAGAGCCAAAGACGTTTTTGCACTTATTTACCACAGACATGCTCAAATACTGGAGAAGTAATGGAAATAGCACCATAATGTACGGCTCAAAAGTAAATAGGTATGAACATGAAAATTTGTGGTGTTGAAATCAAAGGTAACGATGCTGTCATCTGTCTTCTTTCTCTGTCAGATGGTGTATTTAATATCCCTGATTGCCGAGTTTCAAAGGTTGCGATTAGCGACGCAAACGACACGCAGAATATGAAAGACTTTCAATTCTCTTTTGCAAAGTTAATGGAAGATTACCAAGTAGACAAAGTTGTGATTCGTCAACGCCAAACTAAAGGCAAATTTGCTGGCGGTGGCTTTGGTTTCAAACTAGAAGCAGCAATTCAACTGATCGACGGCCTAGACGTAACGGTTGTATCACCTGCTGACATCAAGGAGAGCCTTAAGCGCAACCCTCTTATGATGAAGTTCAAAGAAACTGGCCTTAAGCAATACCAAGAAGCACCGTTTACAACGGCTTACGCTTGTTTAATGCAGCGCTAATCAATAGTCGCTAGCCAATATTTGATACAGAAAGAGCCTGAATATTCAGGCTCTTTTTTGTTTCTATCACTCGACTTTAAACCCAGTTAATGTTGAGGAAATGCGCTTACCGCTCTAACGCTGTTCGCCTGCGAGCCTTAATCCATTCCGGCTTTTTCACCACCAAATAAACCGCGGCGGCAGACAAGGCGAAGCCCATTGCGCCGTAGATATCGAACGACTCACCAAAGATAAGCCAGGCTTGAATTGCTGTCGTCGGTGGCACCAAGTAAAACACCGACGCCACACTTGAAGATGCACCGTGCTCTACCATGTAAAGCAGCAAAAGGATGGCAACACAAGACAGAACAACCACCAGCCAAATCAGCGTTAGCGTGAATTCTACAGTCCAGTTCACTTGCATCGTTTCGTAACGCATTGCGAACGGTAGAAACAACGCAGCAGAAGCCAAGTATTGCACCATCGCGCCGCCGACCATATCTGTCCCCTGACAGAAACGCTTCTGATACAGAGTGCCGCAGGTAATACCAACCAAAGAAACCAAACACAATAACGTTGCCAGTCCTTTTTGGTCGTCTGACTGCCATTCAATATTGCCCATCAACACCAAGCTAATACCCGCAAAACCGAGCGCTAATCCCAGCCACTGTGCAAAATTAAAACGCTGTGAAGTACAGCTGATCATAATCAATGCGGTAAGAATCGGTTGTAAACCAACCAGTAAAGAACTCAACCCGGCAGGCATACCCATATCAATCGCCAGATAGGTGCCACCAAGGTAGAAACCATGAATCAAGATGCCGACCACACAAGCATGGAAGAATGCGCGACCACGAGGGATACGACGCTTAAGGATTGCAATCAAAACCAAGAACAGCGCCACGTTGGCCACCATCCTCAGTGAGAGTAACGTTGCGGGTTCGGCATATTCAACACCAAGACGTGCGCCAACAAAGCCTGACGACCACAATATTACAAACACAAACGGAATCATTTTAATCAGCATTACAAACCTCTGGTCAACTCTTCATCAATGCTGTTACCTTAGTTGGGTACAGATAACTAATAAAGATACAGATATAACACTTTAAATGGTTACAGATTAAGAGTGGCAACGAGGGAGAAAAACGTGGAAGCAGAACTCAGCGGCAATAAATATCTTGCTACCGAACAACATATTAAGGCTCAGATCGATAAGGGACTCTTTCATCCAGACGATCGCCTTCCCTCAATCCGTCAACTAAGCAAACAGCTTGGCGTGAGTAAAAATACCGTGATTCGCGCCTATCAAGAACTCGAAGCGACAGGCTGGGTTTATTCAGTACCTAAATCTGGCTATCGCGTGAAAACACCGAACACCACCAGCTGGGATGCACCAAGCCAACCTCAAAAAGTGGACCTCTTATCTGTCACCAAATCTGTACTCTCTCGCCCGAAAGGTCGCCTGAAACTGTTGGCAGGTTCTGCGCACCCGAACATCAACAACCCTGCGATTCGTAGCTTGTATGCCGAGATTGGTCGCCACAGTCGATTACAAACTCAATTGCCTGGGTATTACCAATTACCTCCCGGCGACGAGCAATTAGTAAAGCAATTGTTAAAGATCACCCATGATCTTGGTGTGCCTGCGGGATCGAAAGAGATTGCGATTACTCATGGCGCTCAACAGGCGATCAGTTTGGCACTACGTGCGCTCACCAAGCCCGGTGACATCGTGGCGGTCGAGTCGCCCTGTTATTTCGGTAATCTACTTTTACTTGAATCACTTGGCTTGCAAGCCCTTGAAATCCCAAGCAGCGTTAGCCACGGTATTGATATCCCATCACTACAAAGTTCGTTGGAAAAATGGAAAGTGAAAACCTTACTGCTAACGCCAAACTTTACTAACCCAACCGGATCAAGAATGCCATTGGCGAATCGAAAAGCATTACTGGAGATCACCGGATCTTTACCAATTATCGAAGACGATGTGTTCGGTAGCTTGGCGTTCGATACACCAATCGCTAGCCTCAAAGAGCTTGATGACCAAGATAGAGTCATCTACGTCAACTCACTGTCTAAAACCTTAGACTCACGCTTGCGAATCGGTTGGTTATTGTCGGGGCGCTACCAACCTTTGGTCGAAAAGTACCTTTTATGCGACAACATGGGCAGCTCAAACCTGATGCAATCCGCTGTGGGGCAATTCCTCACAACAGGAAAATACCGCAGTCACCTTTCGAAAATGAAACGACTCTACCAAACCAACCAAAAGCAGTTTCAAAGCTTGTTAATACAAGCATTGGATAGCTATCCTCATCTTGAAGGGCGTTATCATTTATCAAAGCCAGAAGGCTCTTTTTTAAACTGGATAACATTGCCTGAGTCGGTCGATAGTTATGCCGTCTACCAAGATTGTTTAAAGCACAAGTTAGGGATTTTACCCGGTACTGTGTTTGGGACGAATGACCAATATAAACACTGCTTGCGCTTCACTGTCGCCAATATTGAAGAGAGCAAAGAGTGGAAAGAAGGGGTTGTGACACTAGCCAAGATTATCGCTAAGCACGTACGTTAGGTTACCTTTCTAATTACCATCAAGACCAAAACAACACAGCCCCACTCAACTGAGTGGGGCTTTCATCATTATCAGGTTTTTATTTGGTTAACGGTAATTAACCTTGCCAAGCGAACTGTTCAAATACTTTGTCTACTGGCGTTTTGGCAACGCGGTTTACGTAGTTGCTGATTACTTTCTGAGACAAGCCAAGAATCACTTCTAACACCTGTTGCTGACCATAGCCCGCTTCGAAAAATGCGGCCATTTCACTTTCAGGTACATTGCCGCGGTTGCGTACCATGCTCAGCGTAAAGTCATGCAGTGCTTGCAGCTTTTCAGTAGGTAGAGCCGTGCGATTACGAAGTGCTTCGGTGATTACAGGATCAACCTTCATTGAATGTGCAATGCCAGTGTGTGCAGGAACACAGTAGTGGCATTCGTGTTCAACGTTAATGGTTTGCCAAACAACCGTTAGCTCTTCAGCATTGAAAGATGAGTCACTAAACGCCTGGTGAAGCTGAGTGTAAGCCTTAAGTGTGTTTGGAGATTCAGCCAATACACCAAATAAGCCCGGTACTCTGCCCATTTGCTTTTTAGCACCTTCAAGAATAGGTTGGCTTTGCTCTGGCGCTGATTCTACTGAATGAATTTTGAAGTTGCTCATTGTTTTATCCCTATCAATTTATGATTCTAAAGTTATTCAATCACGGAGCAATTAATCATTATTCTCCGTTGGTGTGACAACAATATAGATCAAATTAGAACGATCGTTCAACTATTATTTTGAACATTCGTTCAATTTCAGTCTATTTATCGAATCAACAATTAAGAAAAACCGATTTTATTTTGAGGGGCCAACCCTAACCACATGATTAAAAATAGAAAACCCGCCAGGCATCAACTGGCGGGCTCGCTTATAAGTCTGCATTCTTATTTCAATCAACGATCGATGCTAATGGCACAAGCCTTCAGAACATCTAATCTCATCACAAGGTTAGACACTTTTCCCTTCAAATTGGTAAAGCTCTCTGAGCGTGTCTTTTAACCATAGAACGATCGGATTGTAGGCATTGCGTTTGTGCCAAATCATGGTGAACGGGATCAGCAGCTTTTTGACATTTTCTTCATCTAAAGGGATGGGTAGACAAGTAAGATTGGGGTGGAGTTGTTCAACGTAACGTCGACAGTAATTCGGCGCAACGGTAGTCATGGTGTGGTTTGATTGAGCGGTCATAAATAACGATTGCTCAAAACCAGCTAAAGTCAGTACGATATTTCGGTCTAGTTGTAGGTCAGTAAGCACTTCATCTAGCGCCCATGTTTCACTTTTCTCCCACACAATATTGATGTGGGGGTATTTAAGGAAAGCCTCTAGATTCCACTCCTCTTTCAAGGCCGGATGATCTTTTCTCAAATACACAACCGGCAAGTCGTGAAACAGAACCTCGAAGTCGATGAAATAAGGTAGTGAGTCTAGGGATTCTTTCGAACGCGGATGGCTTTCTCTCCCTGAAAATCCAATATCCGATTCGCCACGTACGATGGAATCTATCGAATCGTAGTCCCAGTTTCGCATTTTGATTTTCGCGTTGGGGTAACGTTGAGACACGCTTTGCGTCAACTCGTTAAGCATGATCAGAGATAAAGGAGACTCCGCCTCTAGATTCAAACGCACATCTTTTGGCGCTTCGTCACCACGAGTCGTCAGTATTTGGCTTCCAATCTGCAGCCAGTCTTGAAGATCTTTTACCATGCTCAGTGCAAGTGGCGTTGGCGTTAATCCCCTTGGCGTTTTCACAAACAAAGGATCATCAAACCAATCTCTAAGCTTGGTGAGTGATTTACTCACCGTAGAAGGCGTGACGTTCAGCTTTTTCGCAGCTTTTGAAACACTCTGCTCCTGCAGAAGCAATTGCAGAGTAAACAACAGGTTCAGATCAAGACGGGCTAGTGGCTTCTTCATAATCACTTTTAACTTGAGAGGGACCTAACCATAGTATTAGAGCAATACTGATAACTCCACCAACAGCTAGTATAAATGCCAACATATTCAATGCACTTAGTCCAATAATGCCCATAAACCAGATAAACAATGCCGACGTACATATTTGAGAAACGCCAAGAATCGAACTAGCCACACCTGCCCGCTGCGAATAACTGCTCAATGCTTGGCTCATCGCGACACCAAAGCCTAACGAGAATCCGCCACACACGAAAGCGAAGCCTATTAATGTCACGTAATGTCCTAATCCACCATCCATCGAGGCTATTAACAAAATAGCAGCCACAATGAAGCAAGTTTGAGAGGTCAGCATTAAGCTTTTCTGCTTAAACACATTCAATGCAAATGGGGCTGAAAATGACACCAACATGCTCACCAAGGCGGTTAATGCCATGGTGTAAGAGTACTGACCTCTATCGAAGCCAAGCTCTGTCATAATCAACAGTGGAGAGACATTCACATAAGTGAGAATTGTGGTCACGCCGAAACTAGTCATGATCACTCGGCTAATAAACAACGGCTCTTTAAACGTTTCGATTGAAGTCGAACGAAGGGTTACAGGTTTCTCAGGTAAGCGCGATTTCTCAGAGAAAGAGGCTTTGGCTAACCCATTATCTTTGATGTTGAGCTTAGTCTCTTTTAGCACCAACACAGACAATAAGCACACCACTACACCCATGCCCGCCATGGTCGTGAACAAACTCGGCCATGGGTAAACAGTCATGATTAGATGACCAATCACAGGCGCGAGTACCGGAACGATGCAAGTTATGCCATTTAACATCGACAGCACCTTGGCACGCCTTTTATCATCTAAGACATCTCGTAAGATGGCGAACGCCACCACATAACAAGATCCAGCACCAACACCTTGGAAAAAACGCACGATAAGAAACGGCTCAGCACTGCTCACAACCCCGCCCAACGTCGACGAGAGAGTAAAAACAATTGCACCGAAAATGGCGACGGGCTTCCTCCCTACGCTATCGGCAAATTTACCCGCGAACAACATAGTCGTTGCCATACCGGCCAGATAGATAGAAAACGCGGCATGGAGCTGAGCCTCAGAGGCATTTAAGTCCGCGGCGATTTGAGGTAACCCAACCAAGTACAGATCAATGGCCGTTGGATACAAAAGCACAAGTGCGAAACTACAAAATAGAAAACGATACATAACACCCCCACATAATTGATGTGAGGATAATAAGAGCGAAATGCAAAACTACCGAGTGGCATCTACGACAACAGATCTTTCCATTTACGACAAACCCCCACGCTCTCCTAAGAAGTATATTGACTGGAGCTCATCAAATGAGCTGTGCTAGATATAAAAATCCGACAGAGATTCACTAGATAAGCAAGATTTGGACTGAGTTTTTCTGAAATAAAGGCATGTCTTAATCAGAGGTGCAGTGCGAGTTATTGAACGTCGATTAATTTACAAAGGTTATCAAAAGGCTAAAACAATTCACCTGCCGAACACCTAATTCACCCAACCATACTCTTCGCAAATTGCTTCGTAACTTTTTTAGAAAAATTCAAAATTTATTAGAAATTAACCCCTAACTTTACTGAGTAATTTGTTAGTCTTGGCAACAAATATTTACAATCCAACTAAAAATTATTTGGATACTTCGAGGTTGTTTTCTTGAATATGAAATTATTCGGCAGTTCCCTAATCCTTTCAGGGACTGCATTAGGTGCAGGCATGCTGGCCATTCCGATGGTATTGGCTCAATTTGGTTTCATGATCAGCTCAGTACTGATGCTACTTATCTTTATCGGCACCACCTACTCTGCGCTTCTACTAGCGGAAGCGTGTACAAAAACGAAAGACAACAGTGGCATGAGCAGCGTTGCTTACTTAACGCTTGGCAGTAAAGGTAAACACTTTATCAATGCACTCTTTTACCTGTTGCTGGTATGCATGCTGATCGCTTATATCTTGGGTGTCGGTGACATTATTCACAAGCTGCTGCTCGACGTTGGCGTCGATGTGTCTACATCGGTTGCCTATACCATTTTCAGCCTATTAATGGGTGTGATTGTGGTGGCGGGTAAGTCGTATATCGACAAATTAAATCGTGGTTTATTCATCATGATGGTGGTGATGCTGCTTATTGTTATTGCCTCTTTGTTTAGTAACATTCGTCTTGATTACCTGACTCAAACCAGCAAATACACCGCTAATGATGTGGTGCAATACAGCGCGGTTATCTTTACCAGTTTTGCCTCTATGGTGGTGATACCGTCACTGGTTATCTACAACCGAGAAGCGACTCAAAAACAGATCCGCAATATGATTCTGCTTGGTTCAGTGATTCCATTAATTTGCTACCTAACTTGGTTATTCGCAATTATTGGCAATCTTGGCACAGACACGATCAGTCAGTTCCACAATATATCTGAGTTGATCTCTGCGTTCAGCGGCCAATCTGCTTGGTTGAAAGTGGTGATTGCTCTGTTCTCTGCTTTAGCCTTGGTGACTTCTTTCCTCGGCGTGTCGATGGCGCTTTACGACCAAAACAAAGATGCCGTCACCAACAACAAAGCGTTGGCTTATGCGTTGACCTTCATCTTACCTTTGGCATTAGCAGAGCTGTTCGCTAGCCAGTTTGTCAGCATGCTGGATTACGCAGGGATGGTATTGGTGTTCCTAGCTATCTGGGGACCACTTGCAATGGTGGTTAAGGTTCGTAGACCTGACTTCCCTCACCTACAAACCGAAGGCAGCTATACTGCAGCCGGTGGCGACACGGCACTAATGGCAACATTCGGCTTTGGTGCTTTAATTTTCGTATCTTGGTTTATGGGATAAATCCCAATTGAATACACTATCTGCTGCCATTTGAACGACGGCAGATACAAAAAGCCCGTTAACCTTACTCGAATTAGCAATCGCAACTAATTAACAGTAGGACTAACGGGCTTTTTCGCTTTCTTATTATCATTACCGAGAGCTAAAAGGGCTTTCTCACTTGGTTAAGTTACCAAGCAATTGCTCACACTGGTCTTTTAGCGATTTAAGCTCATCTTCATTCATCTTAGAAAGACACAGCATTTCAACCGGAACGGTCTGCGCTTGCTCTTTGAGCTCTACCCCTGCAGGTGTCAACGTGATAACTCGAACTCGCTCATCTTCAATACTGCGAGTTCTAAGCACGTAACCTTTCACTTCCAAACGCTTGAGTAGTGGCGTCAATGTACCAGAATCTAAATGCGTTTTTGCGCCTAGCGCTTTGACATTTATCTCTTTTTCTTCCCAAAGCACCATCATCACAATGTATTGCAAGTAAGTAAGATCAAGTGCTTTCAGCAAAGGTTGATACGCTCTACTCATTGCATTCGATGCACTATACAGCGCGAAACACACCTGATTATCCAGCTTTAGATAGTCATCTTGGTCGCTCATGATCGCCTCACCAATAATTTAAATTGTGCACAATATACTTGCGCGCTCAAATTTTATCAATTAAGCTAGCTTTAAAATTAAGTTGCACACAATTTAATTGCACAAAATCATAATTAAGGACTAGAACAATGACAACACTCTACACAACTTCTGCAACAGCAATGGCAGGTCGTAACGGCCAAGTTTCTACTGATGACAACCTGCTTTCAGTGGCGTTGAGCTACCCTAAAGAGATGGGTGGTACAGGTGAAGCGACCAACCCTGAGCAACTGTTTGCTGCGGGCTACTCTGCGTGTTTCTCAAATGCTCTACTTCACGTTGCGAAAGAGATGAAAATTAAAATCGCATCGGCGCCAACCACTGCAACAGTCGGTATTGGACCAAATGAAAACGGTGGCTTTGCTTTAACTGTTGCTCTATCGATTCAACTGGATCTAGAGCAAGAACAAGCTGTTACGCTTGTGAAAACGGCGCACCAAGTTTGCCCTTACTCAAACGCGGTTCGTGGCAACATTGATGTGAAATTGTCGGTTAACGGACAAGCGCTTTAGTCTCAAAGTTAAACCAGAAAGATACGCTTATAGAGATGTCAGTAGACGCCTAAAATTGAGCCTTATCCCTAAGTTACTTTGCTTTGAGCGAGTAACTTGGGGATTGTTCATTAGTTAATAGCGAACAAGCTTTACCAAAACAAATCGATACTCAGATCCCGCAACGTCGGATTGGCAGACACCGTAACGCCAGATTGGCAGACACCGAAAATAGATATCGACATATTGCGATATCTTAGTTTCAAGGGTATATTTCACTTAAATCGGAAATAGCAGTCAAACACCATGTCAGACGTGAACGAAATTTTAAAATCCATCAACAACCCTGTACGCAGAGATATTCTTCATTGGCTTAAGTCGCCTCAAGAGCACTTTAACTTAGAGAAACAACTCGTTGATACCGATGTTGAGGGGGTATGCGTTAGCATTATTCAGGAGAAGAGTGGCTTATCTCAATCTACCGTTTCTTCTTACCTCTCGAACCTGCAGCGTGCGAAGTTAGTAACATCAAAACGCATTGGCTCGTGGACTTACTACAAGCGTAATGACGAATACATCGAGAAATTCCTGAAAGCGCTGTCTGATTCCCTGTAGTTGAAAAGAACAAAAATCAACAGAACAGCAGTTAGATAGCAAGATGAAAACTGGATGGAATCACGCCATCCTTTATGACGAATATCATTTTTAAAAATCAACATATCGAGATTTTTAGATATCTAGTTATCGCGCTATTCAATAATAATGATGCCGATACTAAAAATGCAGCGGAGCCGACAAACATGAGCAAGTCCATTCAATCCTTTGACCCAAGTAACAGTGAACTCCTTGGCGAGGTAAACCACACTTCGGCTGAAGAAGTAACTCAAACCATCCACAAAGCAAAAGCAGCACAAAAAGCATGGCGCAAACTTTCGATGAACGAGCGAGTGCTGACCATTATCAAAGCCTATCAACAACTTGATAAGTACGAAGAGTCCCTCTCACAGTTACTTGCTCGTGAAATGGGTAAAGACATTCGTCGCGCGACCGGAGAAGCAACCGGTGCGATCTACATGGGTCAGCACTATGCAGAAGATGCTCAGCGTGCACTCAACACTCGAAAATTATCCGGCTCAACAGAACTTCAATACCGTCCACTAGGTGTTGTCGGAGTTATATCTCCTTGGAACTACCCGGTGATGATGGCAAACAACCTCATTGTGCCAGCACTGGTCGCGGGCAATAGCGTGATTCTAAAACCTTCAGAAGAGACCCCTCTCATCGCTGAAGCATTCTTTGGTGAACTGCAAAAGCACTTACCAGAGAATGTCTTGACCGTGATGCAAGGTGATGGTGAAACAGGCAAAGCATTAGTCGAAGGCGACATCCAAATGATCGCGTTCACTGGCTCAAAAGCAACAGGCCAAGACATCATGCGACGTGCCGCGAACAAGGTAAAACGATTGGTCATGGAGCTAGGTGGCAAAGACCCAATGATTGTGATGCGTGATGCCAACCTGGAACAGGCCGCTCGCTTTGCCGTCGCAGGCAGCTTTGAGAACTCAGGGCAAATGTGTACTTCGATTGAACGTATCTATGTTGATGATCGTATCGCTGAAAAATTTGAACAACGTGTCACCGAGATCGCCAACATGTACCAGATTGGCCCGTGGGATATGCCGAACGCCAATATCGGACCAATCATTAATGCCACACAACATCGCAAGATTGTCGAACAGCTAGAAGACGCGCAACAGAAAGGAGCGACTTTCCTTTTAGGCAGTTCTGAGCAACCTGAGCGTTATATCCGCCCTACAGTAATCACCGGAATGACAGCAGAAATGAAACTGGAAACAGAAGAGACTTTCGGTCCAGTTGTCGCGATCAGTCGTTACTCAAACATTGATGATGCCATTGAGCGCGCTAATGACAGCGAGTATGGATTGGGTGCCGTGGTGTTCGGAAACCAAGGCGTCAATGACGTTGCTGATGAACTTGATGCTGGCATGGTTGGCATTAATCAAGGACAAGGCGGCAGTGGTGATGCTCCATGGGTTGGTGCGAAACAGAGTGGCCTTGGTTACCACGGCTCGGTTGACGGGCACCGTCAGTTTGCACAAGTAAAAGTGGTTTCAAGATAGAGGTTGATGATGAATAGCAATGAAAATTTTTATGTCGTCCGACGCGAGTCCGGTACCCAGCGCAGTGACCTTCCTGTTTGGGCACCAAAATCTGCAAACCCATTTGCACTTGATAAAAACGTTAACGCGGTATCACGCGTTGAAGTAGACAAGGTTCCCGGTGCTTTCCAGTTGCGAGACGTGCTGCTTCCCGAAGAAGTTCAGCGCATACTGGATGAAGCCAATCAACTTGGCTTTACGGAAGATGCGGCCGTGTCTCTACCAAGAGAAGTTCGCCACAATCAGAATCTCAACTTGATCGCAGATACTGAAACTCTCGACGTTATTTGGAAGCGCTGCCAAGATCATTTCGTTGATAAATACGGCCACTTTGCTGATGTGAAGCCTCTGGGTATTAACGGTCGTTTCCGCTTTTATCGTTACGATGAAGGGGATTTCTTTAAGATGCACACCGATGGATCATGGCCTGGCAGTCAGGTGGTGAATGAACAGCTAGTCGATGACGCGTATGGTGACCGTTGGAGCATGTATACCTTCTTGATTCTATTGAGTGATGACTTCGTTGGTGGCGAAACCCAATTTATGGTTAACCGTAATGACCCGAGTAAGCCTGCTCGTCGTCAAGGGCATCATCAGGAGAACGCGAATATAGAATCGGTTAGAACACCAAGCGGCAGCGTGCTTTGTTTTCCTCACGGTACGCACCCCGCCCATTGTATTCACGGTTCTGCGCCGATACTTTCTGGGACGAAATACATTATTCGCACAGATGTACTATTCGAGCTCTAAGCGACTCTACTGGTCGTTTCAACTCTTAAAAAAATGTACCGCACTAGGCGGGACATTTTTATATAAGATGGAAAACTTCTAACTCATGAATGTTAACTCTTAAACGTATTCGAAAGCTCTTTCAGTGATGTTGCCAGTTCAGCTTGCTCTTTGGCTGTCGCAGCAATTTGCGTTGCACCCGTCGTAGATTCTGTCGACTTCTGCTCTACCGCCACAACGTTCTGAGCGATATCCTGAGTGACGACCGCTTGCTCTTCGGTCGCAGTTGCGATCTGCTCTGTCATGCTGAATATTTCGCTCACAGCACCTGAAATATCTTGCAGTGTCTGCTCTACCCCTCGTGAATCTTCAACCGCTCTTGAAGACATCTTCTTGCTGTTATCAATCACGTTAAACGCAGTTTGCACGTCTGATTGGAGAGAGCTAATGAAGCCTTCAATTTCCAAGGTGGATTCTTGAGTGCGCTGCGCCAGAGTACGAACTTCATCGGCAACGACGGCAAAGCCACGACCTTGTTCACCCGCACGAGCCGCTTCGATCGCCGCGTTTAGTGCGAGTAAGTTGGTTTGGTCAGCAACCGACTTAATCACATCAATCACGCTGTTAATGTTATTGCTACTTTCGTGTAGATGAGTGATTTTTTCAGCGAGGCCGTTAATCTCAGAAGCCAAGGTCTCAATCGATTGGTAAGAGTGCTGAACCGTGCTCAAGCCTGCTTGTGATTGTTCGTCAGCCAGTTTAGCTGAACTTGCTGTTTGCTGTGTTTTAGCCGCAACTTCGCTCACCGTTGCCGAAAGCTCTTCTGTCGCTGTTGCAATCAAGCCGATTTGGTCTTGCTGCTCAACCAAAGTATTAGAGTTGTATTGGCAAGTTTGCGCTGTCTCTTCGGCTGCTGAAGCGAGTGTTAGGCTAGATTGAGACAAGCTATCAATAACCCCAGAGAACTTCTCTAGTGTTTCATTAAGCGATGACGAAATTTGACCCAATTCGCTGTTACCTTCGTAAGTCGCACGAACGGTTAGATCATTGTCATGACGGACTTTAGAAAGTACACGCGTTAGATCTTTAACTCGAGTTGTTAAATCTGTAATGGCTTTAAAGCTAATAAAGGTCGCAAACAGGGTGATCACAACAAACATCGTGATACTGCCCATCATTGCTGATTGAGCTTGCTGAGTTTTCTGATCAGTCAATGCAATAAGAGAGTCTGCCAGTTCGTTCTCTGTCTTTTTCAGCTGAACAATGCGCGCCGTTGATTGCGCGAACCAGTACACAGGGTCGACATCAAATCCGCTCATTTTCGATTCAGCCACATCACGAAGCTTCTCGACTTCCGCGACCGAGCGGTCATTCAATTGTTGTTCAAAAAAGCGAACATTGTCTGGGTTACCCAGTACTTCAAAGTTCGAGAAATAGGTATTTTGCTCGGTCACCAAAGAGATGAATTTAACCAGCATACCCGGGCCAAACTCATTTTTAGAAAAAGTGTTATTGAGGACCGCACGTTCGATACCCGCACGCTCTTTACCTTGAAGGAAGTTATAATAAGCGATGGTTTCAGTCGTGATGGTGGCGTCAGAACTTAGCTCAGCGATCAAGGCTGATACGCTAAGTAGCTTTGCGTTAAGTTTGGTGTAGTAACCCAAAGCTTCAGAAAGCGGGATCGACTGAGAATCGACGCGATTACGAATTGAAGTAATTTGATTGAGGCTTTGGCTGATTTCAGTATTCAGACGAGAGATCTGCGGCAAGTCGATTTCTGCAGACTGCCAGTATTCGGTTCTCTGATTGCGTCTGTTATCCGCACTGGTTCTTTGTGCTCGTAGCTCACTAACAAACTTAGTACCCTGTGAGCCGATAAAACCAGCCGTCATTCCGCGCTCTTTCTGCAACTCATGCACCAATTCACTGTATACAACCGACAAGCGTGTCAGTTGATTCAATGAAGACATTTCACTGGTGGTTTCTACGCCTTTGGATATCGCAGAAACACTAAGCCATAAAAACCCTAAGATCGGTAAAGTAAGCAAAGCGATGATTTTTTGCTTAAAAGACATATCGGTTAAATTCATTTTTATTTCCCTAGCAGCTAACAAATCTTTCTCGGTCATCTCACTAGGCACATTTCTAGCGAATGCGCCTCAATGGTGATCGTATAATTATTCAACTTAATCAATGCAGTTCAATTACCGTGCCACGCAGATCGGTAGGCGGTGAAAGTAACATTTAACCTTATAAAATACATTGGTTTATCGATAAAACTGTTAGCTATGCAACTTTAGTGAACGAAAAAAATGTGCAACAACATATTATTGACGTAAGCGACTGAAAATTGACATTTTTCTTACTATCCAAAAGGGGTAGAACCGCACCAATTATGTGCTCAGAGACAGCTGTATATTTAGAAATAACTATAGATTCAACACTCGCTAGCTATTAATTCACCGCTAACCAACTCCCTATTCTTCGCCAATTAACTGTCTATTCCTTGTTAACTAAATATGTATAATGCCGAGTTGTTAAAGTAGAGATTCGCAATAAATATGCGACAACGAATGAGAGATATTTTATGGAATGCCCCGCTTGCGAAGAACATATCGGATGGGAATGGGTAGAAGAAGCCGCTATCGAACCGAATGAAGAATTCGATTGCCCAGAGTGCCAAGAAACCTTGATGTATACCATCGATGAAGGCACCTATTACGGCGCGCAACATAAAACCGTAGAAGTAGTCGACGCGTAAATTACAGCCTTATAGCGACAAGGTGACCACTTCATTTCAAATACTTAGCAAATAACTAAACCAAGCGGCTTACTTTCTTGCTGGCTCTTCTTTACTAGAACGGGCGTTCAGCATAAAATATTGAACATATGTTCAGATTAATGAAGTAGATGTTATGGCCAAGACTGCGAAGTTCGATAGACAAGATGTAGTAGATAAAGCAACGAACCTGTATTGGGAAAAGGGCTTTCATGCGACTTCTATGCGTAACCTGCAAGACGTGATTGATATGCGTCCGGGCAGCATCTACGCGACGTTCGGCAGCAAAGAAGGTTTGTTTAAAGAGACGCTTGCTCGCTATACCGAACTTGGCATCCTCAACCTGAACCGCTTCCGCAGTGAAACCGAATCGCCTATCAAAGCGCTGGAAAACTTTGTAAAACGTGCCGTTGTCGAATCAAAACAAAGTTCGCCAAATGGCATGTGTATGCTGGCTAAAACGGTCGCAGAACTGACTGGTGAACACGCAGAGCTATTAGCAGAAGCGAAGAAATCACTCAAGATCATGGAAGGTGAGTTCGCCAAGTTGATTACAGAAGCGCAAGAACTGGGTGAGATCAGTACAGAGCGCGAGCCGACGCAACTTGCTCGACATGTTCAGGTTCAGATCGCAGGCCTGCGTACCTACGCCAAAACCTGTGACGATATCGATTTGCTCAACTCAATGGTTGAAGACGTATTTAAGTACCACCCTTTTTAAGGGCTGAGCTTATACATTAGAAAGCGATACAAAAAGACTCCACTTTCACCTTAACCGGCCTGAGCGGAGTCTTTTTAGTTTTGATCTAGTTAACTTTATAGATGATAAACTTTGCGGTTTAAGGATTACACCTTTCTCATGATCAACGCTTGCGCATTAAGCATCGCTTCCTTAGTACTGACATCTAAGGTTTTCACGTTCGCAAAGCGTTCTACTTCTTTAATCGCCACGTCGTGAGCAAAGATCACCAATCTCGCCCTTTCAATGTCTTTATGAGTAATGCGATTGCCTATTCCGTTGGCACCTTGTGTTTCGACTTTAATCCGAACCCCAAGATGATGCGCCGCCTTTTCCAAAGACTTAGCGGCTAAGAAAGTGTGGGCAACTCCAGATGGACAAGAAGTGATCGCCAATACATCCGCTTGCCCCTCTTCCGTTACCGAGCCACCCGTGAACTGATTAGAATTCGCTTCGCCTTCGACCACGTTCTTTTTCAGCAGTATCACAATCAGAGCCGTCGTTAGAGCCCCTGCGAGCGTGCCGACGATATAGCCAATCTTGCCATCCACCACCGGCAGCACAATCCAGCCGCCCCATGGTGCATGGTTCACTACATGGAACATAAAGCCGACCACGTTACCAACTACGCCACCAGCAACAACAGCAGGCAGAACGCGCGCAGGATCGGCGGCTGCAAAGGGAATCGCACCTTCACTGATGCCGATCATTCCCATGATCCCCGCCGCTTTACCCGCTTCACGTTCGTCTCGTTTAAACTTCTTCGGTGATATGAAAGTCGCCAATGCCATACCCAATGGTGGCGTACAAATTGCTATCCCGACGCCGCCCATCAGCCAAGGTTGGGTATTCACCTGCGTTTGTGCAAACAGTGTAGCGACCTTGTTGATTGGGCCACCCATATCAAAGGCTGTCATCGCGCCTAAAATACTACCGAGCACCATTTTTCCTGAACCTGCCATGCCAGTCAGCATTTGGTTCATCTCTAGCATCACTTGGGCAATAGGAGAACCAATCACCCACATCACAGCCCCACAGGTAACAAAGGTACCGACTAGTGGATAGATGAAGATTGAGCTCAGCGAGATCATGCTGTCTGGCAGTTTGATCTTCTTGAGTAGATTAACCACAAAGCCCGCGAAAAAGCCGACCACGATCGCACCAAGGAAACCGGTGTTGTATTGATTGACCGCGACCCAAGAGCCGATCATTCCGGGCGCTAAACCCGGTTTGTCAGCCATCGAATACGCGATGTAACCACCGAGTACCGCAGTAAACAGGGTTAACCCCGCGATGCCCATCTGTGCAATGTCAGCCAGAACACCGCTCTCAGGCACTGCGCCATGACCCGACATCATTACCGACAGAGACAACAGAACCCCACCCGCAACCACGAATGGGATCATGTGTGACGTGCCGTACAGCAGGTGTTCTTTGAGGCGATTAAGAGATTGAGCCCAAGGGCTGAGCGGCTCGACATACACTTCATGATGGCTTGAGGCGTAACTATCGAACGATTCAGAATTAGCTTCGAGAAACAACTCTTGAGCTTCCTCTACCGACTCAACAGCCTTTAATTTTGTAACAAAGCCATCTTCGATAAGTCTGGTCGAAATCTGAGCTAGCACCTCGATATGGTGGTCGTCGTTGTTGTCTGGGGAAGCGAGCATAAAGAACACATCCGACAGTTCGCCGCCGTCTGCGCCATAATCGATACCAGACCTGCTGATACCTACCGCCACAGCTGGTTTAGCTACAGCTGTACTTTTCGCGTGTGGAATCGCAATACCATCGTCAAAGCCTGTATTACCGATGGCTTCACGCTTCCAGATGTCGTCAAGGAATTCACGTTTATTGGAGAGCTTACCGGCACGGTCGAGCAGTTCAACAAGCTCTTCAAATACCGCCTGTTTTGAGTCGGCTTGTAAATCTAAGCAGATGATCTCGGGCTCGATAATGTTGGTGATATCCATATGCTGCTCTGCCTCGCCTGATTTCAGACTGAAGTAATTACGTAAGTGATAAGGTTAATAAGATGAAAAGATTAACGGTGTGAAGGCACTCAATATATAGGACGAAAGGTGCATTAACTGGATTATTGTAACCAAGAACTCAGAGTGTGACTTTCACCTTGGAATAAAAAACGCCAATCCATAAAATCCACAGAACCCATAACAATATCGCCCCTCCCTTATGCGAGCTTTCCATACTGGATTTCCCACGCAAGATAGCTTTTGCAAAATAGCTTCTGAAAGGTAGCTTATGTAACGTAACAGGGACGAGATTAAGCCGAGAATAATAATGAGAATTGTAGCGGTAACTGCGTGCCCTACAGGCATTGCGCACACCTATATGGCAGCTGATGCTCTAAATAAAACAGCCCCTAAGTTCAACGTTTCAATCAAGGTTGAGACGCAAGGCGCTATGGGTATTGAAAACTTACTGACCGCCCAAGATATTACCCTCGCAGACAAAGTGTTGATCGTCTCTGATATCGACATCGAACAACCAAGCCGATTTGACCCAGCTAAAACCTTATTCATTCCCATGGAAGAGGTATTGTTGAGTGTCGATAAAGTCTTTATTAAGCATTGTCGAACTTAAACTTTTCATGAACGAATACCAGATCACCTTCTTCGTTAACGATCCTGCCGCGAACTCACATGTCGCGCAGCCGCTGACTCGCTTAGCGAAGAAATTCAAAAGCAACATCCGCATTATCAACATCACTCAAAATCGAACCGCTGATCTCTCCAAATCCGTCGCGATGCTGCAAGTAGGTTTACTTCGTGGTGATTTGTGTCAGATAACCGCGGTTGGTATTGATGCGGAGCTGGCCTGTTTCGTTCTCAAAGACGTCATTGCCGAGCATTACGATATGGTTGGCTCGCAAGTAAACCATGAATTCTCTAAAGATTTAATCCAGCGAATGCCACAAATATGCCCGCCTTGTGACATCAAATGGCACCACGCTAAGGCGCAAACTCAACTGACCAAATTTGAGTGCTTAAAAGGGCTCGCCCACCTAGTGTATCCGGAAGATCCGGATGAGTTGATTCTGGCATTTATTAAGCGGGAGGAACGCTCTTCAACGTGCGTGTCACCAGGTATCGCACTGCCGCATGTGATGTTTGAATCGACTCAAGATCTCTCGATTGCGGTTATCGTCAGTGACGACCCGATTGACTGGGCATCACGTATTGGCGAAGTGCACGTTGCTATTGCTTTGGTATTGCCAACCAAGCCACAGCGAGAGCACATTGTGGCGGCGACCAACCTAACTCGAAACCTGCTTCACGATCAGGTCAATGAGCGTCTGCAAAAGACTCGAAGCAGTGTCGACCTGCAAGCTCTTCTGATGTATATCTCTTCACGTCTGATTTAATTCATCTCACCCTTTTAAGTTCAATTTCTTAATCAGCTAAGTTACTCACTCCATTGGTTATAATCCCAATTGCTCACACAATAAAAAACGGCTGAGCAATTACGCTCAGCCGTTCTATTCTAAATGGCTTATCTTGTAGGTTTAGTTACTTAAGCTGTTTTTTTCGCTTGTTTCGCATCCTCAACCGAGTCGTCTACAGCTTTCACTAACAGTAGACCAACGATAAACACAATACCGCCACACAGTACGAACATCATTCTTCCCCAGAATGGGTTTGGTAGAGCAAACATCGCCATCACAGCTACACCAGACACTGCGATCAATGAACCCAGCATGTGACGTTGTTTGTTATCCAGTTTCTTCTGTGCTGTTGATTCAGAAACCAAAGGTGTCGCAAGGTTAGTGAAGAAAGTATCAACATCTTTCTGACGAGACGCTTCTAGCGGTTTGTAGAACAAAGTCGAAAGAATAAAGAAGCCGCCTGTAAACGTTAAGTGAGCAATCAGGCCTACCGCTACTTTCAAATCAGACCATTCACGACCTGTTAGCGGCTCTAGGTTGAACCAATTTTGTAGCATTTCAGCGGTAATCACGAAGCCTACGATGTAAGACACAATCGCGCCAACCACTAACGTGCCCCAACCTGCCCAGTCCGGAGTCTTCTTAATGAAGAAGCCACAGAATGCTGGAATCGTCATTGGGAAACCGATTAATGCACCGACGTACATCATGGTGTCGAACAGACTCAAGCCTTTCAGTGAGTTAATAAACAGTGCGATAAGGATGATAGCGACGCCGAAAACCGAAGACATCAACTTAGACACAACCATCAACTCTTTCTCTGTCGCGTTTGGACGAAGAATCGGCTGGTAGAAGTTGATTACAAAGATACCAGAGTTACGGTTTAAGCCTGAGTCCATAGAAGACATGGTTGCTGCGAACATCGCTGCGATTAGAAGCCCCACCATACCCGCTGGCATGTATTGCTCTACGAAGTAAAGGTAAGCGAAGTCGCCTGCTTTAGAACCTGCATCTGGATAGTGTGCTGCAAGGTCAACGCCTTGTCCTGCTACGAACCAAGGTGGCATGAACCAAATGATTGGACCAATTGTCATCAGAATACACGCCAACAGCGCCGCTTTCTTCGCGTTCTTAGAGTCTTTTGCCGCTAGATAACGGTAAGAGTTCAACATATTGTTGGTGATACTGAACTGCTTGAAGAAGATGAAGAATGCCCAGATTCCGAAGATGCTTACATAGTTCAGGTTGTTACCAGAAACAAATGATGCGCCTTCTGCTACAGGGAAATCGTTGATGATTTCAGTAACGCCGCCACCTTGCACGATAGCCACAGCAGCACATGTTACGGTTACTGCCATGATGATAACCATCTGCATGAAGTCAGACGCGATAACCGCCCATGAACCGCCCGTTACCGACATCACTAGTACAACAAGACCAGTTAGAACGATGGTGGTTGTCATATCGAACCCAAATATACCCGATGCGATAATCGCCAAGCCGTTAAGCCAGATACCTGCAGAAACAATACTGTTCGGCATGCCAGACCAAGTAAACACTTGCTCGTTGAAGCTACCAAAACGCATACGAATCGCATCAATTGGCGTTACCACGCGTAGTTGACGGAATTTCGGAGCGAAGTACAGGTAGTTCATCAGGTAACCAAATGCGTTCGCTAAGAAGATAACCGCGACAGCCATACCATCGGCATACGCTTTACCCGCTGCGCCAGTGAAGGTCCAAGCACTGAACTGAGTCATAAACGCAGTTGCGCCAACCATCCACCAAAGCATGTTGCCGCCCCCGCGGAAATAGTCACTGGTTGTACTGGTGAACGTTCTAAACATCCAACCTATTGCGATAAGGAAAAGGAAATAAATTCCTACGATCAGAGTATTGAGTTCCATGTATAAGTCTTCTTTATGATGAATATCTGAAGAGCATATTATCTATTGAATTTTTAATTTGTAGTATTATAAGTCAAGGTTGTGATGGGGCGTATAAACCTGAATATTTGATTTCGAGGCATGAATTACACGTTAGTAAACAAAGAACAAGCCGAAGAAAAGTAAACATTTAAAATCAATAACTTAAAAACATTTCAATCTGTAATCTGGACAACAATAACAAGACTTTATCGTCTCGATAAGTGGTTTTCAATTTACTTGGCATTCATTAAATGCATCGCATTAATACATCAACTCTCACACGTTTAATTCAATAAAGAGGCAACGAAAAATAATAAGCAACTCGCAAAGCGAACCCTTAATGTTATTAATTGGGGGTTATTTAGTGAAACGGGATAAATAGAAATCGTGCCTAAAGATAAGGTTGGGAAATAAGGTGTAGAAATAAACGGCAAAGGAGAACACAAAGCAAATTGCTCACCACACCACAGAGTCCACTGTGGTGATCTAGTCATACAAATTTCGGTCGTATAAGCTCTGGTCAGAAAAGGTAATTTGAAGGGATATTAGATTGAACCACGATATTCGGTCGGCGTTCTTCCGGTGCGATTCTTAAACACGCGGCAGAAGTAGTTCACATCTTTAAAGCCACAACGTAGTGCCACTTCATTGAGTTTGAAGTTGTACTTCTTAAGCATAAACTTAGCGCGATCGACCCGCACGCGGGTAATGTACTCTGCTAGCGTCATGTGGCCTTGTTGACGGAACATTCGCGACAAGTGATTGGATGAAATACTAAAGCGCGAGGCAATGCTGTCTCGGGTGATTTGGCGGTGGAAGTTCTCTTGAATGTAGATACAAATCCCTTGATACACATCCTGTACTCGGCTATGAGATTTTTCTACGGGCGCTTCCAGCATGATTTTACTGTATTGCAGTAGAGCTTGCAGCAATAACTCATCCATCGGCTGCTTGTTGCTCTCCCTCGCTAGCGAGCTAAGCGCCTCCAAGATATTATCAATCGCAAACCCTGATCGAGTCTGAATACTGTGCTTTTGGATATCGTAAAAGCTCTCTTCCCCTTTGCGCTTACTCACCAAACTCAAGCCAAGCTGGCGACGACCAAACAACATGCTCAACACTGAGCAGTCAGTATCCCAATTGGGTTTATTCCAGCAGTTGGGCGGGATGAAAATCGCGTCTCCGGCTTTGGCAATAACGTTAGTGATCTTGCGATCATGACTCTCCATTTCATTGACATACTCTCCGTCTAACACCAACTCTAAACGTGGAAAATTCACCTGATAGCTACAAGCGGAAGGTGTGTGGAAATCTCCAGCAAACCAGATGTTATGAAACGGTTCTCGCTCATTTAACACCGACGAGATTAAGTCATGAAATATCATTATTCGAACTCTTATAAGCAGCAATAAGGCTACCGGAATAGATATACCTGTAACTGAAACATAGCGCTATTGAGCAAAATCACAATTTGAGATCTAGGTTACAAAAATCCAGTCGTAGAAATAAATCTCCAGTAGAGAAACTGACATAGCACGTTCCCAGCATGATAAACAAATACGCTACAGCCCTTATAAATAAAAGCCTCAATACATCTTAAAGTCTGTCAACACCATCCTAAAAACGACCACTCGACCGATCAAAATCACACTCCACTTATAACGCATTAATCATCCAGTAAATGCATTTTTTCTTCACTACAGAAGGCAAGCCGTAGATTCCAGAATACCTCTAACAAAATAAAAACAGAGTAGGGGTTCATTATGATCACGACATTGATCAATCAAGATTTGATTAAGCTTTCGCTTAGCGCTAATTCAAAAGAAGACGTATTTAAAGAGCTAATAGACGTGCTTTACGCACAAGGCAGAATCTCAGACAAAGCACAGTTTCTTGCCGACATTAAAGCTCGTGAAGAACAAGGTAATACCGGGTTTGAAGAAGGTATTGCTCTGCCTCACGCCAAAAGCAGCGCGGTGATCAAACCCGCGGTTGTTGTCGGTGTCCATCAACAGGGTATCGAGTACGGCGCAGATGATGGTCAGCCATCAAAGCTATTTTTCATGATTGCCTCTCCTGATGGCGGCGACAATCACCACATAGAAGTATTGGCAGAGCTTTCTTCAAAACTGATTGAAGAAGGCTTTATCGAAAGCTTCATGAATGCTCAATCTGAACAACAAGCATTAGAACTACTGCTTACCAAACCTGAGCCGTCAGAAACGGAAACCAACGTAGAGAAACAAGGCTTCATCATTGGCGTGACAGGCTGCCCAGCTGGCGTTGCACACACGTATTTAGCAGCCGAAGCGCTAGAGAAAGGCGCGGCGGCTCTTAGTTACGACATCAAGGTCGAAACCAACGGTTCTATTGGTGTAAAGAACAGCCCGACTCAAGAAGAGATCGAACGCGCAGATGCGATTGTGGTCGCTTGTGACAAACAGGTCGACATGGCTCGCTTTGCCGGAAAACGCGTTATCAGCACCAACGTAAAAGCACCAATCAAAGATGCGCAAGGCTTGATTAAGCAAGCACTCAACGCGTCAAGCTATCAAGCAGAACAAGCACCTACCAACCAATCTGTTGCAGAGAAAGCCTCACAAGCACGTTCAGACCTTTACCGTTACTTGATGAATGGCGTATCACACATGATCCCATTCGTGGTGACGGGCGGCCTTTTGATTGCGCTTGCACTGGCTATTGGCGGCGAGCCAAGCGAGTCTGGCATGGCGATTCCTGCTGGCAGCATGTGGAACCAAATTCTAGAAGTCGGTGTGGTTGCCTTCACATTGATGATCCCAATCTTGGCTGGCTACATTGCTTACGCGATTGCTGACCGCCCTGCCCTAACCCCTGGCCTTATCGGTGGTTGGATTGCTAACAACGGCTCTTTCTATGGCGCTGACGCGGGTACAGGCTTCATTGGTGCAATCATCGCTGGCCTATTAGTAGGCTACTTCGTTAAATGGATTACCTCGTTTAACTACCACAAATTCGTTCAACCGCTTGTGCCTATCATGATCGCTCCGATCACTGGCTCTTTGTTCATCGCAGGTCTGTTCATTTTTGTTATCGGCGCACCTATCGCTGGGCTGATGGATGCTCTTACAGCACTGCTAACCAGCATGAGTACAGGCAACGTGGTTCTGCTTGGCATCGTCCTTGGTGGTATGGCTGGTTTCGATATGGGCGGTCCATTCAACAAGGTGGCGTTCCTTTTCTCGGTCGGCATGATCGCCAGCGGTCAAACTCAATTCATGGGTGCGATGGCGTGTGCTATTCCTGTGGCTCCACTGGGTATGGCTATCGCAACCAGACTTGGCCGCAAGTTCGACCTGTTCGAATCTTCTGAAATTGAAGCAGGTAAAGCAGCAGGTGCGATGGGCTTGGTGGGTATCTCTGAAGGTGCGATTCCTTTCGCGGCTCAAGACCCGATGTCGGTTATCCCTGCCAACGTACTGGGTTCAATGACTGCAGCGGTTTTGGCGTTCTCGTTTGGTATTACCAACAGTGTTGCTCACGGTGGTCCAGTGGTCGCTCTGCTCGGCGCAATGAACTACCCAATGCTGGCGCTGCTGTGCATGGCGTCTGGTGCGGGTGTGACGGCGGTTACATGTATCGCGCTTAAAAATCTACGCAAAGCCAAGCTAATAGCAGCAGCGGCTTAAGCCATTTCAACTCCAATGGCTTGAGCCCTTCGAACCTACTGTTTTTAGTAACTAATACTTTTAGCAACGAGTAATTTTAGTTGCTAGTTTTTTACTAATTAGTAAGTCGAATAGAGCTCAAGCCATGTTTCCCTTCATGGTGATTTCGATGTCTGATTTTTCTTTAGCGAACGACTCGTTCGTACAACGCTTTTTCTACCCTATGACCAACGTGATTCAAAACTACGCATGGGGTAGCCCTTCTTCGTTCAGCCAACTGTTTGGTATTGATAACCAATCTGGTGAGCCACAAGCTGAGATATGGATGGGGGCTCACCCGAATGGTTGCTCAATGGTCACTGAAAACGGGCAACAGACCACATTGTCGAGCTTGATTTCTAAGAACCTAAACCTATTTTTAAGTGAGAAAGTCGCAAGTCGCTTTGGCGAACTGCCTTACCTTTTCAAGGTATTAGCGGCTGAGAAAGCGCTCTCGGTTCAAGTTCACCCAAACAAGCAACAAGCGGAATCTGGCTATGCGCTTGAAGAGCAGCAAGGCATTCCGATGACAGCTGGCAACCGCAACTACAAGGATCCCAATCACAAGCCAGAACTGGTGTATGCCCTAACCGACTACACCGCTATGAATGGTTTTAGATCTATCAGCGAGATCCTTGAGCACTTCCATTACCTTGATATTCCAGAGCTAAACTCTATGGTCAACGATCTCGCGGGCGACCAAACGCCTAATGGGTTAGCCAGCTTTTTCGCGAGCTTATTGTCGTTGCAAGGTGAACAAAAAGGCATGGCGCTGACCATATTGCTGATGAAGGCCAAGCTTTCTGATGCACCCGTGTTTCAGTTGATTTCAGAGTTGGAACAGCAATATCCGGGGGATGTAGGCTTGTTTGCTCCACTGTTGTTAAACGTGATCACGCTAAAGCCGGGACAAGCCATGTATCTGGATGCCGAGACACCCCACGCTTACATCAAAGGCACGGGCTTAGAAGTGATGGCGAATTCAGACAACGTACTCCGCGCAGGGTTGACGCCTAAGTACATGGATATCAATGAATTAGTCTCTTGTACTCAATTCAATGAAAAGCCTGCCGATAGATTACTGCTCAGCCCTATTGAGCAAGGTGATGTGATGGAATACCAAATTCCAGTCGAGGATTTTAAGTTCTCTATCGTGCAGAACTCACATCAACGACAGATCACTACCGAAGGCGCCGAGATCCTACTACCACTCGACGAGTCCATGGTACTCACTCATCAATGCGGTGAAACCTGCGTAATTGAGAAAGGCCAATCGGTGTTCATTCCCGCTTACGCTGAGAGTTACAAACTGGATTGCGTTGGACGCGTGGCGCGTGCTTACAGCTAGCTCCCTTAGAACTCAGTACAAAGTCTTACTGCCCTGCTTATGCGGGGCATTTTTTTCTGAGGAGGTCGCTCGGCGTGTCAAAAACCTAATCAAATGCGCCATCAAATATGACCCATCTCACACTGCATTAATGATGCAAATCACACTTAATTTTGCTGGATACAAATGTACAGTGAAGGGCTTTTATTTGCTATTTCGCGAATCGGGTTAATCCATTAATTTTAATTCAAGAACTTCAATAGTGAATGAGTTAATAAATGATCACACAGCTAACTAACGTCAACTTAATTAATAACAACCTTCAAGCGAATAATAAAAAAGAACTGTTTGAAGAATTGGCAAGCATGTTATTTGAGAACAACCGAATCAGTAATAAAGAAGCCTTCTTGGCCGACATCGAAATTCGTGAATCTCAAAGCATTACCTCGATGGACGGTATCGCTTACCCACACTCAAAAAGCAAGGCTGTCACTGAGCCGGCAATCGCTGTCGGTGTTAAGCGCGAAGGCATTGAGTATGGCGATGAAGACGGCATCAACCCAACCGTGTTTTTTATGATTGCCTCACCAGACAACGGTGCTGACCATCATATTTATGTACTACAAGAACTGTTTGGAAAATTCAGCGATGAATTTATCCAGAATATCCATAACGCAAAAGATGAACATCAAATCCTTAATATTTTAATTAATTCATAAGGCGTAGACAATTATGAGCACCCTAGCAAATCAAGCTACCAATACTAGCAATAAAAATAGTAGTAGCGACTATAAAAAAATCCTTAGTACCATGAAAGGCCATCTGCTTTTCGGAACCTCACACATGCTACCTTTCATCGTAGCCGGTGGTGTTCTGTTGGCTTTAGCGGTCATGGCATCAGGCAAAGGTGCGGTTCCAGCCGACGGTTTGCTGGCAGACATCTCTAATATCGGTATCAAAGGCCTTGTTCTTTTCCCAATCATTCTCGGCGGCTTTATTGGTTACTCTATTGCAGACAAACCAGCACTTGCACCTGCGATGATCTCTTCTGGCATCATGGCTGACATGGGCGGCGGTTTCCTTGGCTGTATCGTGGCAGGCTTTATCGCCGGTGGCGTGGTATTCCAACTTAAGAAGATCCCACTTTCTGCAAACATGACCGCGCTAGGTGCTTACTTCATCTACCCGCTTCTAGGCACGTTAATCTCTGCAGGTATCGTACTGTGGGGTATCGGTGAACCAATCAAACTGTTCATGTCTTCAATGAACGAGTTCCTAGCTTCAATGGCTGGCGCGTCTAAGATGGTTCTGGGCACAATTCTTGGTGGTATGACGGCGTTTGATATGGGCGGCCCTATCAACAAAGTAGCAACGCTATTTGCTCAAACTCAAGTAGACACACAACCATGGCTAATGGGCGGCGTAGGCATCGCGATTTGTACACCACCTCTAGGTATGGCATTGGCGACGTTCCTATTCAAAAACAAGTTCTCTAAACAAGAGCAAGAAGCAGGTAAAGCAGCAGCAATCATGGGTTCTATCGGTATCTCTGAAGGCGCTATCCCATTCGCAGCGAACGACCCAATGCGCGTACTTCCTTCAATCGTCGCCGGTGGTATCGTGGGTTGTGTGTTTGGCTTCATGACAGATGTTCTACTACACGCACCGTGGGGCGGCCTAATCACTGCGCCGGTATCAAGCAACATTCCAATGTACGTTGTAGGTATTGCGCTAGGTTCACTGACAACAGCGGTTATCGTTGGCTTCTGGAAACCAGTCGCGGTAGAAACAGAAGAAGACATGGTTGAAGCGCCAGTACAAGCTCAAGCAGCACCTGTAGCAGGCGAAGGCGAGTACGACATCGTAGCTGTAACATGTTGCCCTTCTGGTGTTGCACACACCTTCATGGCAGCGAAAGCACTAGAGAAAGCAGGCTTAGCAGCAGGCCTTAAGATTAAGGTAGAAACTCAAGGTCAAAACGGTATTCAGAACCGCATCAGCGACCTAGATGTAGCTAACGCGAGACTGGTTATTTTGGCACACGATATTCAAGTGAAAGACGCTCACCGCTTCGCCAATGCGAACGTGATTGAGTGTTCAACCAAAGAGGCAATGAAAAAAGCAGCGACGTTAGTGGTCGCGTAACCCAAATTAAAGCAAGCTCCTAACTCAAGAGCCCTTCCCCCTAAGGGCTCTATTTTCTTCTTAAATATCGCTTTGATGTTCTTTTCATCAATCTAGAATCAATTTAATCAGTCAGTATAGTTTCTGTTCAAACTGAATTTTCTCTCTATCTTCACCATAAAAATAATTCCGTGACTGAGATGTCAAAACGTTATGTTACTTTGTAATATCACAGATTTACCTTTTAACTCATGTCAGACGAGATATCGCATACCCACTGCTTAGGGCAAGCGCAACAACTGCTGATAATCGTGTTATTTCATTCATCGTTATTCTCCGATTTTTTATCTTTTTCAGAATAAATCGGAGAGCCTGAATAATTTGTTTAGGGTTTTATAGATGAGGTTACGTTTCGGCGCGTGTGGGCTGAAATATCTTAAGTGCTTGTTGATGAAAAAGAGCCGCTAATCGCGGCTCTGGTTGATGAGTGAATCGTGGTGCTACATGCTCTTCAGTCCCCACTTCTCAGCGGTTTGCTTAAAGAAACCTTGCGTCTTTTTCAGTTCAACCCAGTGATTAATGTAGTTAATCCAAACTTGATCATCTTGTGGTAGTAGCATCGCAATTGGAGTTGGTTTACGTGGTTCTTTCACCGGAACAATCGCGAGTTGTTTAAACTTCTCTACTAAGGTTGCAGCCTCTACGTTTGAAGTCACGGAGACATCAGCGCGGCGAGCTAAAAGCTCTTGGAAATCCCGTGCCGGCGCTTCAATCACGATGTGTTGTGCCGATGGGAAGAAGTCCTTCACCATTTTTTCTTGTACTGTGCCGAGCGTGGCGGCAACTTTGATTTCTGCTTTGTCAAAGTCACTCCAATCGGAGAACTTCTCTATGTCTTTCTTTTGCACGACAGGGACAAAAGCCAGATAGAAGTAAGGTTGGCTGTACCCAGCGACTTTTGCTCGAGACATGTTGAGCGATGCGCTGCCAGTCACGTCGTATTTGTTGGCCGTGATGCCATTCACCAAGGTTTTCCAGTCTGTTGCGACGTATTCCACTTTTACGCCTAGGTCTTTAGCCAACTCAGTCGTGACATCGATATCAAAGCCGCGGTAGCTGTTGGTTGCAGGATCCTTCATTGTCATTGGGTTCCAATCCCCCGTTGTACCAACGCGAAGAACTCCCGCATCCAGTATCTCCTGCAAACGACTTTGGGCATGTGCGATTTGTGTAAAAGCAAGCAGGCACATTCCTAATGCGATTAAGCTTTTTTTCATTTTTTATTCCTTTAAAGAATGCTGATTTCTAAGTGATGAATGTAGATATTATTTTTAATTATTAACCATTAAACAGATTTGGTTGTTAACATGGCAATAACAAATGGAGTTTTTGGGAGTAAATGTGAACTATCGTCACTTATCGCTAGTTTCTCTGCTGTTTCTGACAGGATGTTCAGATTATCAATGGGGATGGTATGTACTCGACCCGTCGACGGAGCAGGGACGAACTAATATTCAGTTTTTGATGGCTGGTTTTAGCGAGACTATTCAGGTTTCGTTGTTGAGTATGTTTTTTGCCATGGCTCTCGGTCTATTGGTCGCCTTTCCTGCGCTTTCAAGCTCACCAGTACTCAAGGGAATTAATCGACTTTACGTAGAGGTGATTCGTTCTATCCCTGTGCTGGTATTGCTATTGTGGGTGTATTACGGAATGCCGACATTACTCGATGTCTCTTTGAACCACTTCTGGGCAGGGGTAATCGCATTGACCATTGCCGAGAGCGCCTTTATGGCGGAAGTGTTCCGTGGGGGGATTCAAGCGATTAATCGTGGGCAACATGAAGCGGCCGAATCCGTGGGATTGACCTATTGGCAAAAAATGCGATTGGTTATCCTACCGCAGGCATTCCGTCAAATACTGCCGCCCTTGGGCAATCAGTTTATTTATATCCTCAAGATGAGCTCGCTAGTGAGTGTGATTGGTTTGAGTGATTTAACAAGGCGAGCCAATGAGCTGGTGGTGAACGAATATTTACCTTTAGAGATCTATACGTTTCTGGTTTTGGAGTACCTTGTTCTTATTTTAGTGGTATCGCAAGCGGTTCGTTGGCTAGAAAAAAGGATTGCGATTCCGAGCCATTAAATGGTGCTAACCCTCAAGATCGTTCAGCTATCTCCAACAAAAAAGCCTCGAGCACAGGCCCGAGTTCCTGTTGATACTCCCCCTAAGAAAAATCCCCACTCTCATCTGAGCGGGGATTTCTTTGTTTTGACTATTCGACACATCGACTTATTCAGTTAGAACTTCTTCTGTCTCTAGGTCAAACAAATGACATTGTGAGGTATTGAAATGAAGCATTGTCTCTTGCCCACTTTCCGCCATTCGGTCAGCATCAAAAGGCACGCGAGCCACCAGCTTATCTGCACCGAGTTTAAAGTAGAGATACAGCTCATTACCCATCGACTCAACCACATCAAGCCTGTGCGTTTGAGTATTCACTTCCGCCAGCGGCGCATCGTGATTCGCCAGTTGAATGTGCTCTGGACGAACACCAAACCATACCCACTCACCCATCTTTTCACGAGCGATAATCTGCTTGTCTTGTGGCAGTGTCCAACGAGTCCCACTTTCAGAGACCACGTTCATCACACCATCAATCTCATCCAGCCTTACCTTGAGAAGATTCATTGCTGGCGAACCAATAAAGCCTGCGACAAACTTGTTTGCAGGGTATTGATAAAGGTTCATTGGCGTATCGACCTGCATGATCTCACCTTGATTTAATACACAGATACGATCGCCAAGAGTCATGGCTTCCACCTGATCGTGTGTCACGTAGATCATGGTGGCGTTCTGCCCTTCTTGCTTCAGGTTATTGTGCAACTGAGCAATGCTGACACGAGTCGAAACACGCAGCTTGGCATCCAAGTTAGACAAAGGCTCGTCAAACAAGAACACATCTGGCTTACGAACCATCGCACGGCCTAGAGCCACACGTTGCCTTTGACCACCCGACATTTCGCCCGGCTTGTTATTTAGCAGGTGTTCGATATCGAGAGTCTTGGCTGCATCTTCAATTCGCTCATTGATTTCATGCTTTGGCAGCTTCTGTTGCTTAAGGCCAAAAGCCATATTTTCATACACCGACATGTGCGGATAAAGCGCGTAGTTCTGAAACACCATAGAGATGCCGCGATCTTTAGGTGGCAATTCGTTTACACGCTTATCGCCAATGTAGACATCGCCTTCTGAGATATCTTCAAGACCTGCGATCATACGAAGTGTCGTAGATTTTGCGCAGCCAGACGGCCCAACAAACACCATGAACTCACCTTCGCGAATATTCAGATCGACACCGTGCACGGCCTTAAAACCATTTGGGTAGATTTTCTCTACCCCTCTCAGTGTGACTTCAGCCATAACCTGTCCTTAAATCAATTCGTTAAATACTATCTTTGGAATCTGTCGTTAAACGTTTTAGCCACGTTCTTGCAGTTGATTGAGCTCAAAATGGGCAACCGATGCGATAACCAGATCCGCTACTGGCTCTAACTCGCTGTGTTGAGCAGTACCTGTCAGCACGCCAACATTGCTTGCGCCAGCATTGCGACCAAATTCCATATCCGAAACCGTGTCACCAAACATGATCACTTCATGTGGCTCAATGCCGCATTTTTCACAGAATGCGTTAAGTAGTGCGGGCGCTGGCTTAGGTTCGATATCACCATCGGAATACCCAACATAATCGAACATCTCGCTCAAACCAGATTGCTCTAGCGTGTAGATGGTTGAGTCTTTGGTATCTGCGGTCGCGATGCCTAAAATCATGCCTTGCTGCTTAAACAGGCCAAGTTTTTCGGTCACACCCGGTAAGGCTTCAATCCAGCTTGGGTTCTCTTCAACTTCGTCGTTGAACGCTGCTTTGGTCACCTTAGTAAACTCAGCGAGCGAGACATTCGGTTGCAGCATGTTGAACCACGCTGTTGCAGTATCTTCCACCGGGTTTGAGGCTAATAGCCCATAGTTATCAACCACATCACCTTCAACACCGATGGCCAAGAGTAGCTCAGCAGCTGTGACAGTTTGATTACCTTGATGCTGGTCACTGTAAGATTTCACACGCTCACAAGCACCACGAGAAACGTTAAGCCACATCTTGTGGAACTCTAACAATGTGCCGTCTTTATCAAATAACATCGCCTTAAATTTCATCACGACTCATTCGCTCCATTAGTTCTCCCCAAGTACGCACTAGGGGTTGGTTAAATTCTGGTTGTTTGCAGTCGAATACGGCATTGATGCAGCCTTCAAATTCATGCTCGTTAGATGAAGGTTGAGTAGTGTTCATTAATGCTGAAGAAAGCTCCCCACGACGAATATCGACTCGACACCAACGGTACCCTTCCTCAATATGGATACTTTGCAGTTCATCACTCAAAGCGATTCGATCGACAATCTCGCCATCCACCACGCACTCAGCGTAGTAAGGGTTTTCTGAATCAGTGACTGCGATACGATAACTAAGTGCCTGCCCTTGAGAATCATTACCCGGAAGCAAGTCACCCAGGTTGATATCAAACTTCAAACCGCAACGGCGCTCTAAATACACTTGTCCGTTACGCAAACCAGACAAGATGCCTTCGCCACTCAAACCATGGCTGTAAACGAAGGTCGATGGGTCACCGTAAATAGAAGGCTCATCCGATTTTGGATTGCGTTCATGGGGTTCAAGGTGTGAATCACTGCCGCCAATCGCCGTAATGCGTTGGCCACAATTCCACATTTCATTGAGAACTAATAACGCCTCTTCGGTCGCTTTTGGCGAGGTCGACCACGTTGGGTCGCAGCACACTTCAAACGTAGACACTTGGCTGAGATCCACTTGATCGTAATGCCAATGCCACGGCTTCATCATCGGGTGATTAATGCCAAGGGAACTGTGTCCACTTTTAGCTAAACTCAATCCCGCTTCCATGGTCGCTTGGCTGCTGTGTTCAACGTCTCTAAGGTCTAAAGACTTAACCGGGCCATGCACATTGAAGTGCCCGAGATCGGTCGTGACTTCTAGCGCAGGTAAGAATAAGCATTGATTTGATACAGGCAGCTTAGGTTGGCAGATGTTGTGCTCGGTGAAAAAGAAGAAATCGAGCCCTTGTGATTCAACAATACCTTTCGCTGCGACCAAGGTATTGTGACCATCAGAAAGCTGAGTGTGAGCGTGTAAATCGCCACGATACCAACGAGAATCAGAGCTCAACATGTGGCTGTAATCAAACTCGATATCGTGATCCGTTGTGACTGTTGGGTTCAGTTCTAGCTCACTCTCAATTCCGTCAGTACCTAGCTCATTAGAATGAATAACTAAGTCATCAGAGCAAAGCACATCCACTTGATACTGCATCGCGCGCTCAGTGCGAAACTCACCTTCAAGGTTATAAAGTTCCAAGAACCATTCGCCCGATGGAGTCGCGCCGTCAATCGCGCCTAGACCAGAGTTTTGCGGTTGAATAGTGAGTGACTTGTGCGCTTTTTCAAACAACACCTTGCCACGAAATGCTTGGTTGGCATCGTAGGCCGCTGCGTACAAAAATCCTTTTTTCACCGTCGTACCAGTAATCACTACGCTGTGAGAACCTGCTGGCACATCAAAGGGGATACGCACTCTGCCAAACGGCAGCTCACCTTGAAATTGGGTCATTGTCTTCACCAAATTCGTCCTAATTGAAGGACTGGGTCAAAAGAGGCCCACCCGAATAGATGGGCCTTTATGCATGCAAAGATAGTGTTAATCCACTTTACAGATTAAGAACGATTCGTTCGGTCTAGTGCACGTTGCGCTTTCTTAGCCGCTTGTTTCAGCGCTTTGTCAGCAGGCACGTTTTGGATTTGAATCTGATCCGCTGCCACTTTCAGAGCGTCCATGATCTTACCGTTAGTAGGGTCTAGGAAGTCTTTGGTCGCCGTGTTCGCTTGCTTCAAAGGAATCAGAGCTTGCGGGTTATCTTTAGTGAACGCTTGGTATTCTGGTACTTCAGAAACGCTGTTACGCACTGGGATGTAACCCGTGAACATTGACCATGCCGCCGTGTTCTTCGCATTGGTGTAGAACTCAACGAATTCGAACGCACCTTTTGCTGCTGCTTCGTCTGTGCCTTTTGGCATCACGTAAACCAGCGCACCCGCTTGTGGCGCAGAAGGGTTTGATCCCCAACCTGGCTGTGTGGTTGCTGAAAGCTTAGTGAAGTCCAAATCACCTTGGTCACCCGATGAACCTGTGTAACCCAACGCGTTGTCTTTCATGACGTCATCGATGGTTTTGTACCAATATTCCCAACCTTGACCGCCGTAGTGAATACGCATGATTTGATCATCGTGGATCCACTTACGGAAGGTGTCCCACACTTCAACCCATTCAGCTGAGTCAATTAGCACTGTTTTGCCATCATCACTGATGATCTTCGCGCCGTTAGAGAAAGCCGCGTCAATCATGTTGTCTTGACCCCACATTGGCTCCCAGCCATAGAAGGTCACGTTGCCTTTGTCGTCACGTTGGGTAACTTTCTCCGCGACCTTAGCCACGCCTTGCCATGTGTTTAAGTCTTGCTCGGTAAAGCCGTTATCTGCCAATACCTGCTTGTTGTAGTAAAACACTTGAGTCGTACCGTAAGCAGGTAAGCCGATGATGGTGCCGTCGTCTGCCGTCACTTGGTCTTTAAACGCGCCAATGAAATCAGAGAAGTTAAACTCTTCATCCATGAAAGCCGTTAAGTCGCGACTCAAACCACGTCCGTGCATTGCTTCCGCACGACCTGAATCTAACAGCACAAGTTCAGGGGCTGTTCTAGACGCAAGACCTGCTTGCAGCTTCTGGTAGGTTTCCGTGTAGTTGCCTTGCAATGCTGGCTTCACCACATACTCATCTTGGCTCGCGTTGAACTCTTCGATGAGCTTAGTCATCATTTGCTGTGGCTTAGTACCACCGGAATACCAAAAGTTAACTTCGGTTGCGGCAAGAACACTGCTAGAGAACATAGACGCGCTTGCTGCGCCAGCACACACTAGTGCGAGAGTTTTTAATTTCATTTCCGTTTACTCTTTTACGCCGTTATCGGCGATACCTGAAAGAATCGTCTTTTGACAAATGACGAATAGAATTAACAAAGGCAATACTGCAATGGTGCTCGCCGCCATGATTTGCGACCAGTTCAATCCATAGTTACCTTCGGCAATAAAGTAGTGACGAATCCCGGTCGCAATCAGGTTAAGATCCTGAGTGGTGATAACCAGACTCGGCCACATGTAGCTGTTGTAATTGGTAATAAAAGTGATGAGGAACAGTGTTGCGACTGCTGCTCGGCATTGCGGTAAGATGATTGCCCATAAGATTTTGAGCTCACCTGCACCATCAATTCGTGCCGCTTCAATCAGCGACGGATGCACCTTGATAAACACTTGGCGTAGATAAAACACACCGAAAACTGACGCCGCGTTCGACGCCACTAAGCCCATGTGTGAATCCAACAAACCCAGTTTTGCCAAGGTGATGTAAGACGGGATGTAAGTCACTGCGCCCGGCAGCATGTAACAGCCCATCACGATAAAATAGAGCACCGTCTTCGAGCGAAACTTCAGCTGCGTTAATGCGTATGCAAACATCGCCGAGTTCACAATCACCAACAGGGTCGTGAACAAAGCCACACTAAAACTGTTGAAGATGTACAAGCCAAACGGCGCACTGTGAAAGGTTTCGACAAACGTTTCCCAACGAAACTGCTCTGGAATCAAGTCCAGCGGGTTAGCAAAGATCTCATCGTTGCTTTTCAGTGAACCAGACAGCATCCATAGGAACGGGAATACCATGATGGTTCCGCAGGTCGCTAAGAAAAGGTGCTTAGCCAGTGCGATAAACGAACGGCGATCCACTGAGCTTTTCTTTGACACAACCTCTGATTTGGTCGCTTTCGTTTGAGCTTTGACTTTAGGTTCAGCCGCTCTTTGAGTTAAGACTTGATTGGCATCCAATACTTGCGTGGTCATAATTCTGTCCTTTCAAAAATCGACTAGTAGTACACCCAGCGCTTGCCGATGTAGGTATTAATAAGTGCCAACAATCCAGTAATCAGGAATATCACTAACGATGTCGCGGCCGCAGGCCCCATTTCGTAACGCTCAAATGCTTGTTGGTAGAACAAGTACAACAAGGTACGAGTCTCACCGCCTGGGCCGCCTTGCGTTAAGATCTGAAACTGATCGAACGCCTGCATTGCCGTAATAATGTTGACCACCACCAAGAAGAACGTAGTTGGTGAAATCAGCGGCAGCGTTATCTTCAAAAAGCGCGTTAAGCTGCTGCAACCATCAATCAAAGACGCTTCGTACAGAGACTCAGGAATCTTGTTGAGCGCACTGATGTAAAACAGCATCGTCCAACCAATCGCCTGCCAAACCGTCACGATAATCACCGCAATCAAGGCTGTGTTTCCGTTCTCTAACCATGGAATTGCGCTAAACCCTGCCGACTCTAATAAGTGGTTGGCCAAGCCTGACTTCGTCTCGAACACCCAAGACCAAACAATCGACACCGCGACCGTTGGCGTGATCCAAGGGGAGAAGATCACTGCACGATAAAACTGGCTGCCCTTGAAGTTTTTGTGCAGCAACATGGCAAACACAAGCCCAAGAATGATGGTGGGAATCACCACACCGACCGAGAACCAAAACGTGTTGAGCACCGCTTGAATGAACTCGTAGTCCTCAACCATATACTCGTAATTTTCTAAACCGATGAACGAATAATCTGGCGAGATGTAATCCCAATCGGTGAAGCTGATATAAATTGAATAACCAAATGGTACGAGCCAAAAAGTAAACAGTGGCACCAACAACGGTGCGGTAAATAATAGTACCTTTAAGCGGTTTTTCATTGGTTGTGAGAAAGCACTCATGGTGACCTCGTCCTTATTTGTATGCGGTTAAACTAAGTGTTTTTTATGACAGGTTAGTAAGAGCGCCCTTCATTTTTTTTATGGCTATCCATAAGAAAATCTTTACTCCAGTTCACCGTCTTCCATTTGGTGATAGAGCCAATCGCAGAAGAAATTCACCTTGGCGCTGCGACTGTGTTTGGTAATCAGATAGTGGGCAGATTCGGCAGGCATCGAGGATTCGTTTGCCAACACAAGGTCTTCTTTCTTGAGCAATTCAGACACCGCGAGCGAACGCACCAGCAACATTCCAATACCGTGCTTAACCGCTTCTAAGGCATGTAAAGAGTTACTCACTTCGAGCAGAACCTTAGGTAATGTCATCTCGAATTGGTTATGGCCGAGCCATTGCAGCCAGTTCTCTCGGTAGCCTTTGACCTGAACCGTCGGCAGAGCAGCAAAGTCATGCTTGCTGAGTAATTCTTGATGCTCGGATTTGAATTGAGGGCTGCAAACTAACTGCCAATGTTCTTGAAACAGTCGCTCGCTATGGGTGTCTTCGCTTTCGACCTTGCCGTTGGTCAGCTCGATATCGACATTCTGACAAGGGTTGGTTGATGGCCAGTCCACCAGCTGAATATCGAGCCTGATAAAAGGGTATTTCTTATAGAAGGCTGGCAGTCGAGGTAACAGCCAGTTATGACAAAAGGTGTGGTTTACGCGCAGGCTCAACACGTCGGTTTCTTTTTCACCGAACAAGATCTGAGTCTGCAATTTAAGGTGAGCAAGTGAACCTGCCACAATCGGTTGATAATGCTGAGCAGCTGACGTCAGCTTTGCGCCTTTAGAGCTGCGTTCAAACAAGGTGGTATCGAGGAAGGTTTCTAAACTTTTGAGCTGTTGGCTAACCGCCGCTTGCGTGACACAAAGCTCTCGGGCAGCCGCGCCAATGGAACCAAGACGAGCAACAGCTTCGAACGCAACAAGGGCGCGTAGAGGGGGTAACATGGCTTCACCTGATTGAAATAAAAGTGAAAAATACTTCAATCAGGTTTCAGTTTTTTGCGGTTACCGTTACAGATTAATGACGAAGGGACATTGATCAGATATTTATGATCAACGTCCCTTTTCTTCTATTTCTTATTTCTATTTTTATACGTAATGCCTTCGCTTCGTCATATCAGAGCTCGCATCAGGCTTATCTATTCTTTGATATAAAGATCCTTAGAATAGATGCGCCCTTCAACGTTGTTCTTAGCAAAACCACCGACACTTGGTCGCACTAGGCGAGCCTGCATGTAGTAATAGATGGGGGCGATAGGCATATCTTCAGCCAGTAACTGTTCCGCTTGGTCATAGAAACCTTGGCGATCTTGTTCGCTGGTTGCGGCCAATGCGCTGTCCATTGCAGCGTCGTAGTTGTCGTTATTGTAACGCGCAAAGTTACCCGAAGACTCAGAGCGCAATAAGCTCAAGAAGGTCGATGCTTCATTATAATCACCACACCAAGAAGCACGCATCACGTCAAAATCACCTTGGCGACGTGATACTAGGTAAGACTTCCACTCTTGGTTTTCCAGCTCAACTTGCGCGCCTAGGTTGCCTTTCAGCATGGAAGCGATCGCCACTGCAATCGACTTGTTCGACTCACTGGTGTTGTAGAGCAACTTGAAATCCAATGGATTAGCTGCATCGTAGCCCGCTTCTTTCAACAGCTCTTTCGCCTTTTGGTCGCGCTCCTTTTGAGTCCATGTGCTGTATTCAGGCTGAGTCGCATCAAAGCCTGCCGTGTACTCATGAGCAAAGGTATAAGCCGGTAGGTTACCCACCTGAGTGACACCATTGGTGATAACGTCACGCATCATCGAATAAGACACCGCTTTACGTACTCGCGCGTCATCGAATGGAGGTCGCGTGGTATTGAATGCGTAGTAGTAAGTACACAGCAGAGGCACCGCGGTAAACGCATCTTGGTATTTAGTTTTAAGCTGCTGCGCCATGTGTGTCGGCACATCAGACGTGATATCCACCTCGCCCACCGCATAACGGTTAATCGAAGCGTTTTGATTTTCGAACGGAATGTAAGTCACTTGGGTTAGATTGGTATCTGAACTGTCCCAATAGTTAGGATTCTTCTTCAGTTCGATGCGTTCGTTAATCACCCACTCGTCCAATACAAACGCACCATTACCGACAAACTGCTTAGGGTCACTCCACGGCTTATCGCTGTTTTCTAGCGTTGCCTTATGAACGGGCATCATCGATGTATGGCCTGTCATCGCCACAAAGTAAGGCACCTTGCTATCGAGCTCGAACTTCACCGTGTGTTTATCAACGGCTGAGACACCTAGATCTTCAACGGGCTTCTTACCTTCTGCCACGTCAGCAATGTTGTTGATTCTGGTGAGCTTTAGATACCACACGTTTGGCGAAGCCAGTTTCGGGTCGACCGCGCGTCTTATCGCGTACACGAAATTATCGGCCGTCACCGGATCGCCATTCGACCATTTTGCGTCTTTACGCAGATGGAATACAAACGTCTGGTTGTCTTCGGTTTCCCAAGATTCCGCAACACCTGGAGTGATGTTGCCATCGCGATCTTGAATCACTAAACCTTCAAATAGGTCTCGTAAAATGTGCATTTCAGGCAAGCCTTCTGCCTTTGCCGGATCGAGTGTCGCTGCTTCCGCATCATTGGCGCGAACTAAGTGCTGGTCTTTTGCCAGTGAAACACCAGCAGGTAAGGTTTCAGCAACGGCAGTCACTGATATAAAAGGGGTCAATAAAGATGAAATGAGTAAAGCCGTTGAATGTTTTTTAAAATCCATGTTTGTTTGCTCTCCTAGCCTATCTTTGAAGCAAGTAATAAAATTAACAATGCGACGGTTGACGAGTTTTGACGCTATGGTTTATTTAAAGGGGTTCATCTAATGGACTTAGTTAATGATTAATATAGCCAATAGTGAATACTTGATAGTACTTGATCAATCAGGAGATTAAGGTGAGTTTAATTCCAAGAACGGAAAGAGCTGCGTTTTCAATAAAGCCGCTGTCATATGGAAAATCAGTATTGGGTGCGCCTTTGCTCTATTTCCCCGCGCAAATAGAAAGCGAATCTCGTGGGCTGGTTTTAGCAGGCACACACGGTGATGAAACCGCTTCTATCGCAGGTTTGTCTTGCGCCCTGAGAAGCTTGTCAGCCGCCAATTTACGACACGATGTGATTCTGTCGATGAACCCAGACGGCAATCAGTTAGGCACTCGCGCTAACGCCAATCAAGTCGATTTAAACCGCGCCTTCCCAACGCAAAATTGGACAGAAAACGGCACTGTCTATCGCTGGAGTTCTCACACACCGGTCAGAGACGTAAAAGTGAAAACGGGACAAGCCAACCAACTTGAACCTGAAGTGCAGTCACTCATCAACCTCATTGAGCAGCGCAAACCCAAGTTCGTCATCTCTTTCCACGAACCACTCGCCATGGTCGACGACCCAACCCAATCGGAACTTGCCACTTGGCTAAGCAAGCAGTTCAACCTACCGCTCGTCGAAGACGTGGATTACGAAACCCCAGGCTCATTCGGCACATGGTGCCAAGAAAGAAACCTGCCATGCATTACCGTAGAACTACCACCCGTTTCTGCGGATTTAACTATAGAGAAGTATTTGGATGCATTTGTGGCTGTGTTGGGGTGTGAGGAAGGTTAGGTTGAGTGTATTTTGAACTTAACAACAAAAGCTATTCTCTTTAGATTTGGATGATGTGAGAGGACTTGGTGCTTAAAGTCTAATTGATAAACTGCAACTGCTCGCCAAGTACTCGAGTACTGAATGTATCCACCAGCTCAAAAAACTGATCGACCTTGACTTTATCTGGCATGTACAGCTCTTGGGATTAAGCGCTGATCGATTCGTCACATTTGACAAAAGCTCAAAGATAGACAGGTAAAGGTTGATAATCCGTTAGGCTTGTTAAGGGAAAGTCATCCACTTTTGCAACAAGCCCAGCTTTGGACTTTACACTCCTGAACGAGATAAGATTAGCTACCCTTTGGCTAACCTTATTAAATTACTCGCTAAATATGTTTGATTATCGTCTATTCCTGGTAATACAAAATAATAGCCGCCTCCAAAAGGCTTAATATAGCGCTCTAATGGCTCACCATTGAGTCTTTTTTGGGCATCAATAAAACCAGTCTTAAGGTTTTTCTGGAATGATACAAATATTAATCCCATATCAAGTGCACTAGCACTGGTCAAGCCCAACGAGTAGCTATAACTTCGCCTACGCAGCTTTGCAGTATGACGCTCAGGGTCTCGAGGTTCAGCGCGGCGCATGTGTGAATCAAATAAAATTCGGTCACCATGAGGATCTTTATCAAATTTTGGTGAATCATTCTCATGCTTCATCCCTATCGGGGCACCGCTAGTCTTATGACGTCCAAAATTATTTTCTTGATCTTCTAATGGGGTTCTATCCCAAAACTCAAGATTAAACCGGATCAAACGTATTGCTTGATAGGAGCCTCCTATACACCATGGCATATCTTTATCTGTAATCCATACTAACTCATCAATGAGTTCTTTATCGTCAGCAGACGCATTACCTGTGCCATCTTTGAAGCCAAATAAATTAATTGCTGTCGATTTATTGTCCAAGTCTCGATAAGGTAAAAAGCCATCAATTTTCCATCGAGGAGAAAGGTATTTATTAGTGTGTTGAATGATATCTCTGACGGCATAAATGACACTTTCAGGGCTGTCAGCGCATATTTGTAATGTGATATCCCCACCGCACCAACGAGGATCAAGTCGATCGTTAGGGAAGCTTGTCATCGTTTCTAGATGCTTAGGTTTATAGGCAGTTAGTCCAAAGCGTGTATCAAATAACGTAGCTCCTAACGCAACTGTGATCGTTAGTGAGTCGGGTTTAAGTGAACGTCCTAAGATCCCTGATTCTTTTGGTGGTAGTTTGTCATTTGTATCGGCTGGTAATTCGTGATTTTGGGTTAAATAAGCGATCCGTTGTGTCAATATTTTTAAAACGGTTTCAAGTGCTGTGAGTGTTTCAGCAGTCACATCAAAAGCAATAAATATCGCATCTTTTGGCTCCTTGGTGATAACACCGGCTTGATGAGTGCCTTTGTAGTTTATGGTCTTACCATAATCATGAGACGAATCCGATGTTTTCACTGCCAATGCTGGCAGAGAAAGTGCAGCACTTCCATATGCGAGTGATTTCAAAATTTGACGGCGAGGGGAACTAAATTTAAGGGAACGTGTTTTATCGCTCATGATTTTCCACCTGGATATTTGTAGTAAACATCTACGTTTAAATTAGATCTTAGTCTTGCCAATAAATAAGCTTGATCTGATAGCAGGGAATAAAGCTTTTCTCTATCATGATTGGTAAGTTGGCCATATGGCTTAAAGCTACCTTGTTCCATCATGTAATGGCCAATGATTTGATTGATCTGCTGATAATTTTCAAGTATTGGTTTTAGCGTTTCTGGTGAAATAAATGGTTTCAGTTCTTCAATGATTTTTTTTGAACCCGCCATGTTTGCTGCAATATCTGTAAGATCAGAGTGGCTGTATATATTCTCTTGACCACTCAATTTTACTTCGATGACCATTTCAATATAGTCGGCAGATGATTGAACTAACTTTGGGATATCAATATGCTCTTGCTCAACGCGTTGTTTGAGGTCTTTGATATACATGTTTAGTTCACCTACGGCACCCAATGCTGCTGCCTTGTCTTTAGTTTCGAAAAGCATATATTCAACGAGATGAAAGCCTTTAAAACGGTAATCAGTGACACCTTGTAAAAAATAATCGGCTCGCGAATTAATAATGCGATCTGTATTTCCGAATAGGTCAATAATAGGACGTATCATTTCGTAATGTTGGTGCGCCTTTACATAATAACCTTGTGCATCTTTGAGGTTACCGTCAACTAAAGATTTTTTTAATTTATTAAGCAGCTCTATTATTTGTTCAATATTTTCAGTGACGTAAAATATGAATGCTTCCGTAGCGGGTTTATACTTATCAGGTGTTGGTATATCTCCCTTTGCGATAATCACCTCATCACCTATTTGAACTGGCGAGCGTAATGCTTTGGCCTCAAGGTTTGAGCTTGAAACAAAAAAAAGAAATAGACAGAAGGTATCTATAACTATTCTAGTTCTGTTGCGCATACTTTCCCCCACTCAAGAAAATCCATGCCATTGAGATCCAAAAAATCATAAAGGTAACAACACTTAGCCAAATAGGTTGTGAACGATAAGCAAAGAAAGAGGACAGTAAATTTCCGAATAAACCTGAATCATCAATGATATTAGTGGTATCCCATGCAGGTAAGTACAAGAAGTCTGGTACGGAATAATCGTATTCAATTAATAAATTAATGCCTTCTTCCATGCCCTTTAACAGTAATGAAATGGCTAGAAAAAGTAAGATCACTCCTGTTAAGTTGAAAAATATACGCCATGGAATAAAGCGTTTGAATAGTGAAAATAAATACACGGTAAATGCAGCAATAGCAATTCCGCCGAATACTGAAATGAAGAAATAAACGGCATTACTTTTGTTTAATGCCATGATAAAGCTAGATAAAAACACAACAACCTCACTACCTTCTCGTGCGATTGCAATCGCAACGATGAAAGTCACTCCCCACCAGTTCTTCCTTTGGGTTTGTGTCGTTAAACCTGTCTCTATGTCTGATTTTAATGACTTACCATGGCGACTCATCCAATAAACCATTTGGACTATTAACAGGCAGGCTGCAATTTCCATAATGACCATAAAAAGAGATTGGCCTGTATCGTCTAAGATGTTAAACACCCCGTAAATCAGTAAAGCTAGCACGACAGATGCTATGCAACCAATGGCAACACCACCCCATAAATATTTAAGCCCATGTCGACCATCTATATGTTGTTTAAGCCAAGCATAAATAATACTAATAAGGAGTAGAGCTTCTATACTTTCGCGCCAAATAACAAAGGTGACTTGTCCCATTACTCTACCTCCTCACTTGCAATTATTTTTCCTTTTGGAAGATCAAGATGAAAGTCATCAAAAAAACTATACTCTCCTTCCCTCAATGGCACGATAACGACAACGGAGCTTGCCCCTGGCGCTAATACTTTCTCTTTGCGCAATTGAGTACTTTCAAACTCGGCAGGCTGCTCACCTATGTTTGAAATCTTTATGCGGATAATTTTCTTTGTTGGTACATTTAGAACCTGAGGAGTGAAAACCCCGTTGTTTATTGTCAACTCGACAGTGAATTTCTCTGCAGCGGCAGCGTAAAAGGGTAGTATCAAAAGAAGAAGTAGGGAGATAGAATAAGGTTTGTTCATCATGTCTATTATCAATGCCTTAAATGTGTAAAAGGGAGTCTAAGCTCCCAGTAGAACCTATACGCTTTAGTAACTGCCTTTTCGGCCAACACCGGTATAGTTGAACTCCCATGACACATCGAATGGTTTAAACCACGGAGCTACCCCTGTTTCTTTGTCGATGTGACGCCCAAATGAAACTTTCTTGTTGTAAGAAGGTGGGTAAATGGTAAAGGTGACTTTGTATTTACCATTACCATCTAGTTTGATGTTTTTACCATAATGAGGCCCGTCACTTGCAACCATCGGCATGAATTCACCTGTTTGTTGTGCCTTATCATCTCCAAGCTTATCCACTGCATACTTGATTGTTAAATAAGGCATCCAGTCACCTTCAGCAAAGCCATTTGGGTTATCTTCAACAGCATGAATATCGGCTTCTAAATGCACATCTGACGCTTTTGCAGAGAGGCTATGCATATTTCCCATACCTTCCGCCCCCATGGTGATAGGCTGAAGGTAAACTCCTTGTATTTCCATCCCATTTTTAATCACAGGCTGACCAAGTGGGTACTCCTGAGCAAGGAGAGATGTTGATGAAAGCATGAGTATCGATGCAGCAAAGACATTTGTGATTTTCATTATTGAAAACTCCATATTTAACAAAAACTAATGATAACCATTATCACTATCATTGTAGGGGGTTTGCGAAACAACAAATGTCTGCAATCTAAGTATTAACTATTGACATTTTGGCAAATAGTTAATACGAATAATTCGTACTAGCATAAGGAGATTATGAGGCTTCTAGGCACTGCTAATGCGTAATTCGGTTGGGAGGCATCGTTGTCCCGTTACATGTGGCAAAGCTTAAAGGTTTGGTAAATTCGGATAACTTTTAGTCAGGCAAACGTACCCCCTCTAAGTTATAAATAGCCTTGCTGCAAAGAACTTTTTTTTTTGGGGGGGGGGGATAACCTAAAGTAACCTAATGACTCACCGACGTCGAAAACAGGTTGATAATCACCACACCTGCAAGAATCAAAACAATGCCGATGATCGCGAAGATATCGAGCTTTTGCCCGTAGATCAGCCAAGACAGTGCTGCGACCAGCACTATCCCTGCCCCACACCAAATCGCATACGCCACACCCAAAGACATGGTTTGCACTGTGAGAGACAACAGATAAAAAGCACAGCCGTAGCTCGCCAATACCGCGGCAGTGGCCGGTAAAGAAGTAAATTGCTGCGTTTTAGGTAATAGAGAAGTGGCGACAACTTCAAGCACGATGGCGAGTGAAAGCATCACTGGAGGTGGGAGAGATAAAAGCATGTTTGAGTCTACAACGAGAAAATAGGCGGAAAGCTTACGTCCCATTTGTTTCTAATAAATGTCTTACCTACATAGTTCCTGTTTACAGTGTCCTTAGATTTTCTGAGTAACTAACCCTCCTTTCAGAATTCTTCTTAATACACCCATTATTACAAATACGTAATAATCATTTTCTATTTAAGGGGATTATCAAAGCATGCACTCACACCTATACTAGCTCCAACAAAACGAGAGAGCGGAAACAATTAAGCTCAACTACGCTTAACGGGTTGAATTTAATTGCACGGTTATCCGCTGTACTGACATATATAGGAAACATCCAATGACAATCGAAATTAAACCTGGTCAAACTCATATCAAATCAAAAGCAATGGTTGCATGGGCAGCTGGCGAGCCACTAAAAATGGAAGAAGTTGATGTACAACTTCCTAAAGCTGGTGAGGTTCTAGTTCGCATCGTTGCTACTGGTGTTTGTCACACTGACGCATTCACATTATCAGGTGACGATCCAGAAGGTATCTTCCCTTCAATTCTTGGTCACGAAGGTGGCGGTATCGTTGAGATGATCGGCGAAGGCGTTACAAGTGTTGAGATTGGCGACCACGTGATTCCACTTTACACAGCTGAATGTGGCGAATGTAAATTCTGTAAATCTGGTAAAACTAACCTATGCCAAGCCGTTCGTGAAACGCAAGGTAAAGGCCTAATGCCAGACGGTACAAGCCGCTTCTCTATTAATGGCGAAACAATTTTCCATTACATGGGTTGCTCTACTTTCTCTGAGTACACAGTACTTCCAGAAATCTCGCTAGCGAAAGTAAGCAAAGAAGCACCACTTGAAGAAGTTTGTCTTCTAGGTTGTGGTGTAACAACTGGTATGGGCGCGGTACTGAACACAGCTAAAGTTGAAAAAGGCGACAACGTTGCTGTATTCGGCCTAGGCGGTATCGGTCTTTCTGCAATCATTGGTGCTCGCATGGCTGGTGCTAACCGCATCATCGGTGTTGATATCAACGAGAGCAAATTCGAGCTAGCAAAACAGCTTGGCGCGACTGACTGCATCAACCCGACTAAATTCGACAAGCCAATCCAAGACGTTATCGTTGAGATGACAGACGGCGGTGTTGAGTACTCTTTCGAGTGTATCGGTAACGTAAACGTGATGCGTCAAGCGCTTGAGTGCTGTCACAAAGGTTGGGGCGAATCAGTCATCATTGGTGTTGCAGGTGCAGGCCAAGAGATCGCAACTCGTCCATTCCAACTAGTAACTGGTCGTGTATGGCGTGGTTCTGCTTTCGGTGGTGTTAAAGGCCGCTCTGAGCTTCCAGAAATCGTAAACCGTTACATGGCGGGTGAGTTTGGTCTTCAAGAGTTCATCACTCACACTATGGGTCTGCAAGATGTTAACGAAGCATTCGACCTAATGCACAAAGGTGAATCTATCCGTACTGTTCTACACATGGATAAATAATCCCCCTTGGTCTCGATACTTAGGTGTCGAGACCACAGTTCTGACTTAAACATCAGAGCGAAACTGTCTTCACCACCTCCTGCCCGGTGGGTGGTGAAACTTTAAGTAATACAGACAAATTTACTCCCAAACCATCAACCTAACGGAGCACAATAAATGACAATCGAAAACATTAGCCAAGCAAAGGTTGCTGGTGGTTGGCACAAACAATACACCCACTTTTCTGCAACGCTTGACTGCAACATGCGTTTTGCGATTTTCTTGCCACCTAACGCAAGCAAAGAAAACCCAGTTCCTGTTTTGTATTGGTTATCAGGCTTAACCTGTACCGATGAAAACTTCATGCAAAAAGCCGGCGCATTCAAAGCCGCGGCTGAGCAAGGCATTGCGATTGTTGCACCAGACACCAGCCCGCGTGGCGAAGGTGTTGCCGACGATGAAAACTACGACTTAGGCCAAGGCGCAGGCTTCTACGTGAATGCTACTCAAGCGCCATGGGACAGCCATTACCAAATGTACGATTACGTGGTAACAGAGCTACCAGCGCTGATTGAGTCTTTCTTCCCAGTGACATCAGTGAAATCAATTTCTGGTCACAGCATGGGCGGACATGGTGCCCTAACGATTGGCATTAAAAACGAAGATAGCTACCGTTCTATCTCTGCATTCAGCCCAATCACCAACCCAATGCAATGCCCTTGGGGACAAAAAGCTTTCAACCAATACCTAGGCTTAGATATTGAAGAGTGGAAACAGTACGACGCTTCTGAGCTTCTAAAAAGCAAAGGCACTAAACTGCCAATGTTGGTCGACCAAGGCGAAGCGGATAACTTCCTGATTGAGCAACTTAAGCCTGAACAATTAGTCGAAGCAGCTAAGGTAACCAATGCCGATTTAGAGCTACGTATGCAGCCAGGTTACGACCATAGCTACTTCTTCATCTCTAGCTTTATTGATGAGCATATTGAGTTCCACGCTGCTTACCTAAACAAGTAGTCACACCGATTTAGCCCACACCTTGCAAAAGCGTGAGGTGTGGGCTTTTTTGTGCCTGCTGTTTGGGCAAGCCCGCTGTTACTTAATAGCAGCAACAACGATTCACACTTTCAAGCACCCCGCTATACCAACAAAAACAATACAACTAAAAGGTACGACTATGATCTGGTTTTTCTTAATGATGGGCGTGATGGCGGAAGCACTTTCTCACGTAGCACTTAAAGCAACCGACGGCTTCAGCTTGTCTAAACCTATCCCTGCTTTATTGGTGATTTCAGGACACTTGGCGGCATTTCTATTTTTGAGCCAAGCTATGAAAGGGATGCCAGTTGGTGTGGTTCACTCTTTGTGGGCAGGTTTAGCTATCGTAACCGTGAGCCTGATTTCTACGTTTGTTTACCGCCAGCACCTCGATACCATGGTGTGGATCGGCATGTTATTCGTTGCGGCTGGTGTTGTGATGATCAACCTGTCGCAAGGTCACTCGCACTAGTGTAGATAATGACTTATGAACAGTGTATCAATTCGTTCAAATTTCCTAACAGACAGGTGTCGCGTTCACTTATTCATACTCTTACAATCAGCAAATCAAACCTGTTACCATAGCGCCTTCAACATCACCTATTTTGAAGGTTGCTATGAAAGCAATTAAGACTCTTTTCTTCCTGATGGTTTTATTGAGCGGTCTGTTTACCGCTTGGCTGTTTATCCCGATTCCAGCGACCATGGACAAGCAAACGCTCGACGTTCCATTAACGGAACCATTCAAGCTTGTGGCGTACCGCAGCAACCCGAATGATGCGAGCAAGCCACTGACTTACCACTACTATGTGATTTCAGATGTAGTTGGCGTAGACGACATGGAACCGTTCCTGATTACCACGGACCAGTTCGTGAAGCTTGGCGAATTCGACGAGAACACGTTCAATTTAACCGTTAACGGTAAGATCGAGAGCTACACCAACGACTTGTGGATCAAAAAATCTGACGGCAAGCTTCAGCACTGGTACGTAAGTGTTGATGCAAACTATATTCGTTAGAGTAAACCTTAGATAAGATTTATCTTCAGACTGCGCTTTGGCTTCCAAGCGCAGTTTTTTGTTTCTAGCGCAATTTTTGTTCCAAGCCGCCCGCTTTACACTCTCCCTCACTTTTTACCCACCACTGCCGTGCTCTTAAAAATGCTACAAGCAGAGCAGGTTTTATAAGCTCTTGAGATAAGATAAGCTCCACCTATGCTCGACTCCCAATAAATCAAAAATAATAAAGGATCACTCGTGGAATTTACGCTCGACAAATTTAACGGCATTATCATCGACCCAGCAACAGCCCCTCACGATGCTGACTCATTCAATGCCGAACTCAGCGAGATCACCGAATTTTCAAAGCAGAACAACAAAGGCATTATTTGGATTAGTTTGCCTATTTCACTTTCGCACCTTATTCCGGTGGCGATTGAGCTTGGCTTTGTGTTTCACAACTGTCTAGAAGACGAGATTACGCTGATCCACAAATCCGAGATTGTCGAATTTGTGCCTTTCATCCCTACCCACACCTTAGGTGCTGGCGCATTGATCACCAACGAACACAACCAAGTGCTGATGATCAAAGAGCATGGTATGACAGGCTACAAGTTACCTGGCGGCCATATTGAGTTGGGTGAAGGCATTGAAGAATCGGTTGTTCGGGAAACCTTGGAAGAAACCGGTATCGAGGCAACGTTCGTTTCTGTGGTTGGCATGGCGACAAGACACCCGTATCAATTCGGTAAATCAAACCTCTACTTTATTTGTCACCTTATCGCTCAAACTCAAGATATCGCGATTCAAGACACTGATGAAATTGCAGAAGCCAAATGGATTGATGTTGAAGAGTATATTAACAACCCCGACAGCTACCCGTTTAACCGCCAATTGGTCGGTACTCTGATAGGAAAGCAAGGTTTGGAACTCACTCAGCTAGAGGGCAACTATGGCCCGGTACACAAGCCCGAGATCTTCTTTTCGAAAAGCTAGAGTGCTTCAGATATAAAAACGCCCAACTCAATTGAATTGGGCGCTTTGGTTTCTAGCTTTTGTTCTTAATTAAGCCGACTGCGTTGTTAGTTATTCTTTGTACCTATGATTCATTCTCATACTTTTAAAACGAACCTGTATTAAAAGAAGCCCAACGGATTAGTATCATAGCTGATCAGCAGGTTCTTAGTATTTTGGTAGTGATCGAGCATCATTTTATGTGTCTCACGACCAATGCCTGATTTCTTATAACCACCGAACGCGGCATGTGCTGGATAAGCGTGGTAACAGTTCACCCAAATACGCCCCGCTTCAATGTTACGACCCATGCGATACGCTAGGTTTGCATCACGCGTCCATACGCCTGCACCCAAGCCATACTCGGTGTCATTGGCGATCTCTAGCGCTTCTGCTTCATCTTTAAACGTCGTTACCGCGATAACAGGGCCGAAGATCTCTTCTTGGAATACACGCATCTTGTTGTGCCCTTCCAGCATGGTTGGCTGAATGTAGTAACCGTTGCCGAGATCATCTGGTTGCTGCGCAATTTCACCACCTGTTAGCACTTTCGCACCTTCTTGACGACCGATTTCTAGGTAGCTCAAGATCTTATCAAACTGCTCTTTAGAAGCTTGTGCACCCACCTGAGTATCGGTATCTAACGGGTTACCTTGTTTAATAGTTTGAGCACGCTCGACCACCTTGGCGATGAACTTGTCGTACACCGATTCATGGATCAGCACACGTGATGGACAGGTACACACTTCACCTTGGTTGAAGAACGCAAGCAACATGCCTTCGACACACTTATCTAGGTATTCGTCTTCATGATTAAAGATATCTGGGAAGTAGATATTTGGAGACTTACCGCCAAGCTCAACCGTTGATGGAATCAAGCTTTCTGCGGCACATTTCAAGATGTGGTGGCCGACCTCTGTTGAACCAGTAAACGCCAACTTCGCTAAGCGATCGCTGGTTGCTAACGCTTGACCCGCTTCGCTACCAAAACCATTCACGATGTTGACCACGCCAGCAGGCAGAAGATCGGCGATCTTCTCCATCATCACTAGGATCGATGTCGGTGTTTGCTCGGCTGGCTTCATCACCACACAACAGCCCGCAGCCAGTGCAGGTGCCAATTTCCAAGCCGCCATTAAAATCGGGAAGTTCCAAGGAATGATCTGCCCCACCACACCAATAGGTTCTGGGAAGTGATAACTTGCGGTGTTTGAATCTAGCTCAGCTGCGCTGCCTTCTTGCGCTCGAATACAGCCCGCGAAATAACGGAAGTGATCGACAACCAAAGGAATATCTGCCGCTAAGGTTTCTCGCACAGGCTTGCCGTTTTCCCATGTTTCAGCGACCGCGATTTCTTCAAGGTTCGCTTCAATGCGGTCAGCAATTTTAAGTAGAATGTTCGAACGTTCAGTAACGCTCGTCGCAGCCCAACTAGCACGAGCGGCATGCGCGGCATCGAGTGCCAAGCTGATATCCGCCTCTGTTGAGCGTGCCACTTGGCAATATACCTGACCATTCACTGGGGAAGTGTTATCAAAATACTCGCCGCTGACAGGCTTCACCCACTCGCCACCGATAAAGTTATCGTATTGCGCTTTAAAGTTCACCACTGCGTTGTCACTACCCGGCTGTGCGTAAATCATAGTTAGATCCTTCTTCGATTTGTTCTTCGTTATTGAGCTAGAGCTGTCTTATTTTTGTGGCGGCTCCCCTTGAGAAAAGAACTCATGACAAGACGCCCATGTTTATGCTTTCTGTTTAAAACACTGATACTTCGTGTTTTCTTCACAACAGTAACAACGCAAATCACACGCCAGAACTTCAAAACTTGTTGTTAATAAATTGTAAAACTATGATTACCAAACGTTTACAACCCAAAGTGAGTTGGCATTGAACGGACGTATGGAAACCACTCCAGTGTTCAACTGTTCCAAATTGGTACACCCTCACTGTTACGACATGGAACAGTCATGCACCTTCAACAAGCAAACACCTCAGATTGGCTTTCGTCTTCTTGGCACCGCAGCACAGAAGCGGGTCTAAAACAGAGACGACTTCCCGAAGACATTCGCCTGCCTCAATCGATTCTTAAGCAGCGACGTCATCAATCGGCTGACTTGATCCACATCGTCGAACGCAATGCGCTGCCTTTGTTTAATCAGATGTTTGCTCGTACCGACAGTCGTTTGATTCTGACTGATATTGAAGGGGTGATTCTGGCGAGTTGGGGACAGGAGCGGTTTAAGGAGAAGCTGACATCAATTGCACTCAGCTCTGGAGCCTGTTGGCAGGAGCAACTGAAAGGCACCAACGCGATTGGCACCGCCATTGTTGAAGCCAAGCCAGTATCCATCATTGGCGAACAACACTTCATCCACCAGCATCGATTTATCAGCTGTTCAGCAAGCCCGGTGTTTGATCATCAAGGGCAAATGGTTGGCATATTGGACATCACCAGTGAGCAGCAACAACACGACAGTTCCGTCCAATTGCTGGTTCAAAATATGGTTCAACTCGTTGAGAATCAGCTACTGAGTCACATCCCACAAGGCACCACTCGAATCGATCTCGCGTGCGAGAAATCTTTATTACACAGTGGTTGGCAAGGGATAGTTATAGCCAATGAGGCTGGTGAGGTAGTGGCGCACAATCAAGTCGCATCTCAACTGCTGGATCAAACCTCGATCGTCGGCGAATGCATAGATACCCTCTTCAACCGAACCTCATTAGACACGCCCTTTGTGTTTGAGAAACAACACCTCAAACAAACAACCACCAAACGCACGCGCTCCATTTCAGCATCGTGTGATCTGCACCATGGCGAACAAAAGATAGAACACGCTTGGCAGCAAGCTAATAAGGTTATCGATAAAGGGATCAGCCTATTAATCTTAGGAGAAACGGGCGTTGGAAAAGGCGAATTTGTTAAAGCATTACACAAGCAAAGCCAGCGGAAATCGTCGCCTTTAGTGGCGGTAAACTGTGGGGCGCTGCCGAAAGATCTTATCGAATCTGAGCTGTTTGGTTACGCGCCGGGCGCTTTTACTGGCGCAAGCCACAAAGGTTTTCAAGGTAAGATCCGCCAAGCAGACAAAGGCATTCTATTTTTGGATGAAATAGCCGATATGCCGTTAGAGGCTCAGTGTCGATTGCTGCATGTTCTGCAAGACAAATCCGTGGTGCCCGTGGGTTCAAATCAGAGCTACCAAGTCGATTGTCAGATCATCGCCGCCACTCATAAAAACCTAGAACAGTTAGTCGCAACTGGAGAATTTAGACAAGATTTGTATTACCGCTTAAACGGCTTAGCCTTCACCTTGCCGAGTTTACAACACCGACAAGACAAACACGCCTTAATCGAGCACATTCATCGTAAATACGCCGAAGACGAACAAACAATCTGCCCTCACTTGATGAGCTTACTGTGCGCCTATTCTTGGCCGGGCAATATTCGCGAATTAGATAATCTACTCAAGGTCGCGGCTTTACTGGCGAGTGATGAACCACAGCTCACCTTAGAACATGTGCCAAGCCACCTTGCTCAACATCTCACGTCATTAGCACACGATAATCAGCATCAGCTAATGACTCCTAATGCCATCAAAGGTACAGCGAGTAACGATTTAAGAAGTACCGTTGAAGAAACCTTGCTGCAAACCTATCAAGCCAACCAAGGCAACATCAGCAAGACTTCACGAATACTGGGCATTAGCCGTAATACCATTTATCGAAAACTGAAAAGCTTGGGGATTCTTCAGTAAAGCCACAAGCGTTCTTGGCTAGCCCTTTCGTTATCAATAATTAAATTCACTTCCAGTGAGACATTTTGCCCTCTAACTCGTAGTGCTTCAAACGAACGAGGGCTCAGATGCAAACAATCAACATAGTGTGGCTAAAGCGCGATTTAAGACTCACCGACCACGCACCTTTACGACACGCTTTATCAGATAAACACCCAACGATATTGCTCTACATTTTCGAACCTATGCTGCTAAACAATGCCCATTATTCTGAGCGACATTGGCGATTTGTTTGGCAATCACTGCAATGCATAAACCAGTCGTTGAAAGAGTATGGACATGAGGTTTCAATACTTTATGGCAGTGCTATGGACTGCTTCGAAGCGATCCAATCTCGTTATCACATCCAAAATGTATTCTCCCACCAAGAGATAGGCTTAAATTGCACCTTTGAGCGTGACATACAACTTTCTACTTGGCTTAGAGATCACAACATCCATTGGCAAGAGTTCGCACAGGGCGCTGTGGTTAGAGGGTCGAAAGATCGAATCGGTTGGGACAAGCACTGGAACAGTGTGATGCGTGCTCCCATAGCCGAAAGCAAGTTGACCACAGAATCACTGCACACCCTTGATGCTGAAGAGCTTGAATTGGCAGGCGAGCCTCCGGAAGCATGGTTAACCAAAAGTAACGGCATACAAACGGGCGGCAGCGCACTGGCATGGGCAACTCTGCACGACTTCTTTGAGCGCAGAGGTCGCGATTACTACCGCAGTATCTCAAGCCCAGAAGCCTCACGACACGCTTGCACTCGCCTGTCCCCGTATTTGGCTTGGGGTAACATATCTCTGCGCGAAGTGTATCAACACCTATTGGGGCGCTGGCAAGTCGCAGGATTTCGTCGCAGCTTGATTGCTCTCTCTTCAAGGCTTCACTGGCACTGTCATTTCATGCAGAAGTTTGAATCGGAATGCGAGATGGAGTTTCGCTGCATCAACCACGCCTACGAGACGCTATTGCAGAATGAAACGGTAAAAGATCCAGCACGTTTACAGGCATGGAAGATGGGGTTAACGGGCGTGCCATTGGTCGATGCCTGTATGCGCTGCCTGCATCACACGGGTTATATTAATTTCCGTATGCGCTCTATGTTGGTGAGCTTTCTCACTCATCATATGAACATGGACTGGCGTGATGGTGTCACTCACTTAGCACAGCTGTTCCTCGATTTTGAACCCGGTATTCATTACCCACAGTTTCAAATGCAAGCAGGGGTAACAGGAATCAACACCATCCGAATTTACAATCCGACCAAGCAAGCCCAAGAGCATGACTCTGATGGAGACTTCATCCGTAAATGGGTACCAGAACTTTCAGACATACCCACCCCACTTCTGTTTGAGCCTTGGAAGATGACGCCTATGGAAATGATAATGCATGAGCTCAAACCAGATTCCCCTTACCTTAATCCGGTCGTCGATCTCGACACTAGTGCCAAAGAAGCGCGGGGGCGTTTATGGTCGTGGAGAAAGCTGACGGAAGTGAAACAAGAACGAAGTCGTATTTTGGCTCGCCATGTCAGGCCGTCAAAGAAGCAAAGTAAATCGACACGGGCGAGCTAATACAACGTGTCCCCCCTCTTCAAATCACTTATAAAAAGAGTGGTAATTCATTAGGTTTAATAAAATTAATTGTGACCGTTGTCATATAATGAGTAATCGACACACGGTCACAAACTAGAAAAGCTGAATCGCAGCCTTAGGAAAACATCAAGCTGTCCTAATTATCACGAAAACTAATAAATACAGAAGGTTAGCGATTGCTAAATGTTAATTTTCATCTTCCTCTAAACGTTGCGACCAAAGCCAAAACTACACGTTATGCAATCCTATTTATAATTTGGATCTCCCTATTCTTTTTGTGTTCATTATTTTGAATTTTCCATTCACTTATCTTGTTTAAAATCTCGGGGAAATTACCAATATTTGGCTATAGGGATCATATGTTTAACAGTATACGTACGCGAATTGCGGTGAGTGCAGGTGGAGCAATGGCTTTCACTCTGTTGATCGCAATGGGCATGACCACCAGCGCCTTTACCGATGTGAACGAACAAGTCACTGAAAAAGTAAAGACGCAGCTGACAGACGCCACAACGACAGATTTGCAAAACACAGCCATTCAACAAGGTTTGAACATTGCTAACCAACTTGATCCTGTACTAGCAAACCTTAAGCAAGCACGATCCATTATCGAATTAAGTTCAGAAACCAACGCAAGCGCAGACCTTATCGTTAAACAGTTTACTGCCGCCTTGGAAGCACAAAACAAAGCTGTATTTGCTGGCTACATGGTGTGGGAGCACAAGACTTGGCCACAACAAACCGATCTGAATAACGAGATCAGCTTGGACACCGAATTAGGCTTTAACAGTCAGGGCTACCTTGCGCCTTTCTTCTCTCCAAATGATCAGAACAGCTTTGATGCCGTCGCAATGGAGAGCTTCAGCAATACCGAACTCAACAGCAATGGTGAGCGCAAAGATGACTGGCACTTAATGCCATACCAAACCGGTAAGACATTTGTGATGGAACCCTATTTCTATCCAGTTCGCGGTAAGCAAGAGCTCATCACCACCATCAGCCAACCAATCAAACAAGATGGAAAAATCATTGGCTCAATTGGTTTTGATTTGTCTTTGTTTGAGCTTCAAAGCCAAAGCGAATTGCTTGCACGTAACTTGTTTGATGGCGAAGGAAAAATCCTTATTACATCATGGAAAGGCATAACTCTCGCCAACAGCCGAGCTGGAAACATGGTGGGTAAAAGAGTCTCTTCTGAATTGGAATCCGAATGGTCGACAATTCAATCTATCGCTAAGCGAGAAGGTGCAGGGCTTGTTAATTTCGGCGGCGATGAGTACGCAATAACAGCCATTGATACGAGTGATGCGCCATGGGTAGTCATGGTGTCGGTTCCCAGTAGTCACCTTACAAAAAGCGTCGACGGTTACACGCAATGGAGTGATGCACAGAATTCAAAAGCACTTGAAAAAGGTGTGTGGGCGGGGATCATCGCAGCTATTCTAGGTATTGTCTCAATGGCATTCATTGCCAATTCTCTGGGCAAGGTGCTGAACAATTTAGTGGAGCGCTTTAAAGATGCAGCACAAGGCGAAGGTGACTTAACTTACCGCATTGAAGTGAAAGGAAAAGATGAAACTGCTCAGCTTGCACACTGGTTCAATACCTTCCTATCTCGCATGCAAGAGATGCTACTTACCGTGATGGTAACGGCCGACCAAGTGGATAAAAACGCAACAGAAGGCCAAGCTCGTGCTGAAGTTTCACGTGACCAGTTGAACTCTCAGGTTAACGAGGTGAACTCACTTGCAACCGCGATCAATGAAATGAGTGCAACTGCGCAAGAAGTGGCAAGTTCAGCGGTTCAAGCAGCAGCGGCAGCAAGCCAAGTGCAAAGCAACAGTCTCAATGGCATGACACGCATGGACAATGCCGCCAGCGCTGTAGACAGCTTGGCTGTGCAGGTTAACGATGCGCAGCAACAAACACAGAACCTAGTCGATTCGAGCACCGCTATTCAAGGTATCTTGAGCGAGATTGGTGGTATTGCAGAACAAACAAACCTACTAGCGCTTAACGCTGCGATTGAGGCTGCACGTGCGGGTGAAGCAGGACGAGGCTTTGCTGTCGTGGCAGATGAAGTACGTAACCTCGCAAATCGCACTCAAGGCTCGACAGAAGAGATTCGCTCGATGCTGGCTCGCCTAGAGCAAGAGACTCAATCTATCGTGATATTGATGGAGCAAAGCCAGAAGCAAGCGAACGATACCAAAGGCGAAACTCAAGCTGCACACCTCGCCTTGTCTGAAATCAACCAAGCAATTGAAGTGATTAACGACATGAACAATCAAATTGCTTCGGCTGCCGAAGAACAAAGCTCAGTGTCAGAAGAGATTAACCGCAATGTAGTGATCATCAATGACACCGCAGTGGAAGTGATGGACACCATGACATCATCAGTAGCAATCAGTAATGAGCTGACCGTAAAAGCTGGAGATTTACACGGAGAATTGAGTAAGTTTAAGCTCTCTTAACTCACGTTCAGTCTTCCATAAAAATAAGGCCGAGAAACGCAGTGTTTTCGGCCTATCTATTTTAGTTCCGCACTCAACGTTACCATCTCCGAGCAAAAATCTAATTGGAATCCAACTCGACGAGTTGATTGAGCACCTCTTTATCCAATACTGGGTGGTGCTTGCTCGCTAGGATCAACACAATATCGACCGAAGGCAGTGGCGGCATATCTTCAAGTATTTTCAAATCCGGAGTCACGCTGAGCTTACCCATCGCACCAATGGCTAATCCGGCTTTAACGATTGATCGCTGCGCCGAAGCGGTATTACTGCACGCCAATAACTGATAAGGCGTGCCCTGCTTGGTTAAGCCATTAACTGCCGCTGCGTGGTACTTACAATCGGTCTGAAACAAGGCTAATGGGACTGGTTTAGACTCATCAAACACATAATCAGAGCTGCTAATCCAAACACCCACATCATGTGTAAGCCAATAACCCTCTTCGCTGTCGGGCGCTCGGGTGACAATCGCCGCATCGAGTCTGCCATCATCCAACCACTCTCTGAGCGTAATGCTTGGCAGGCTAAATACTTGAATAGAACAGGTGGGTTCTGCTTTCTGCAATAGGCGAATCACTTTTGGCAGAATAGTGTCGTTGTAGTCTTCAGGGCAGCCGAGTCGCAGAGGTTGTTTGTCTTCGTAACGCTTTACTTGCTTGAGGGCTGTATTGTGGAGCGCGACCAACTGTTCGGCATGAGAACGCAGCGCTAAGCCTGCTTCAGTGAGTATTAAGTTACGCCCTTCTTTTTGGAAAAGAGTGACGTTGAGTTCTTCTTCCAACTTACGCATCTGAGCACTGAATGCCGATTGGGTGCGATTTATCTGTTTCGCTGCACGTGTGAAACTACTGGTTTCCACAAACGCGAGAAAACCTCGCAAAGCATCAATATCCATATTGAAATCACCACCTATCGTTTTTATTAATGTATTGCATCAAAATTATCCGTTAGTACGCCGCAATACAATCCCCTAAGCTCAAATGCATGCCCCTAGGCTCAGTACATACCCACTAAACGCAAGGAAGCAACGATGCAGCTTTATATTGGAAACCAGAACTACTCAACTTGGTCACTGCGCGCATGGCTAATATTCGACAACTACAACCTGAATGCGGAAGTCATCAAGCTCAAGCTATTCACCTCCGATTTTTACGACACTCTGGCGAAAGTGACGCCAACGGCCAAGGTTCCAACCCTAGTTGACGGTGACGTTGCTGTGTGGGATTCATTGGCCATTCTCGAATACGTTAACGACGCTCACTTGAACGACGTAGCATGGCCCAGTTCAGTGAAAGAACGCGCCCATGCCCGAGCAATTTCCGCCGAGATGCACTCTGGATTTTTTGCCGTCAGAAATGAAATGCCGATGAACTGCCGCGCACAACGAAAGCTAAAACTCAGTGAAGGCGCCTTGAAAGACATCGCTCGTATCGATGCAATATGGTCAGCACAAATGGAACAATACCCTGAAGGATGGTTGTTTGGTGAATGGTCGATTGCCGATGCGATGTTTGCACCTGTGGCTTTACGTGTAGAAACCTATGGCATCCAGCTTTCAAAGAAAGCCTCGCAGTATCAACAACGTGTGCTTAACAGCCCATCAATACAAAAATGGCTGGCAGAGGCAAGCTTAGAAACCGATGTGGTTGAAGAAGATGAGGCGGGGAAGCCTGTATAAAATACAAAACACCCTTTCAAGGCTCACTAGTCTGTGAGCCTTTATTTAAACCACAATAATTTGATCGATTGTGATCGCCTAATCACAATGTGCAGATGTGATTGTTTATATTCAACGAAACTCAAATCATTAAGATAAACATCATGTTACGAGCAACTATCGCATTACTCAGCGTGGCCAGTTTCGCTGTATCTGCCAATGTCACCCTTCCCTCTGGAGAAGACTGGATCAATCATGCCTCTGAAGGGCTGGCACCTTACTGGCTAATGCCTAGTGCTCAGGGAGAACCGATAGGCAACTTCCCGACGTTTCGTTGTGATGACGGTACCTTGCTCGATGTTTCTGATGTGTGTCCTGAATTAGACAGAGGCTGGATCACTCCCCACTTCGGCAAAGAGTTCACGCGCATGAAATCACGCCAAACTTATGCCTATGGCGTGCTCTACCATCTTACCGGAGACAAGCAGGCTTTAGCGCTTGCCAAACAAGGCGCCTACTACATCATTGATAAACTAGAAGATAAGAAAAATGGTGGCTTTATTGGCTACACAAAAGAGGGCAAAGCAGGTCATAATTGGCAGCAGCGTACCTCTCAAGATCAAGCGTACGCGCTGGTTGGACTCGCAATGTACTACTACCTGACCCAAGACAAAAAGGTAGAACAAGCACTCATCGCCCAACAAGCTTTTATCTTTGATAAATATCGACTTGGCGACAACAGTGGTCTTGCTTGGGTACTTGCTGACGGTGAAGATGGCAGTGCAAAACGACGCGAACTGGTCGCGCAACTTGATCAAATAAACGGCTACCTGTTATTAGTCGCTCCTCTGCTCAAAGAGCCCATCAAATCAAAATGGCTTGATGACTTAAACTGGCTCACGCAAGCCATGATTGACCAATACCATTCTGAAGATGAACAACGCTTCTACGGGGCTATTCACGATAAAGCTGCGATGATGCCGAATGCCAATCACAACGATTTTGGGCACACCATCAAAGCATATTGGATGACCTATCTAACCGGTCATGCATTAGATAATTCCGATTGGTCGGAGTTTGGTTTAGACGGCATGAAACACACTCTGGATCAGGCGCAATATCAGAAAGACTTTGCCAATGTATCTAACTACTTTGGTGAGCGACTTCAGAAAATGTGGCAAGGGCAAGATATCACGGGCTGGCAAAGCAGACCACACAGTCAGTGGGCGTCATCATGGGAGTGGGCTGAGCTTGATCAAGCGGCCATGACGGTTTCGCTGGTCGATGGTTCAATGAAAGACGTCCTGCAATACACCCTACCGACCTTTCATGATGTATGGGTCGACCACAAATACGGTGGTGTTGGGCTTGATCCTAAGCGTACTAAAGCTTTCCATTGGGGCAATGGCTATCACCAATTTGAACATGCGCTGATTGGCTATTTATATGCTCAGCAAGTTGACGCTAAACTGGCTGTATTGCACTACGCAAGACCGATCAACAGCAATATGCCAATGGAACCGTATTACTATCAAGGAGACGTAGTTAAGTTGGAGAAACTTGGAGATGGAACGCAGAAGGTCAGCTTCAATAACATTCGACCTTAATATCTGATATTCGCTCATCGATACTTTTAGCTGTGGTTTACGGTTAAGACGGAAAAGGTGAGTGACTAGCTGTTCGCAAAGCCTGAGAAGAAAAGATGCTTTTCAGGCTTTTGAAATACAGTGGAACAATATTTATTGGTAGGGTTTGAAATGACTTTATAAACAAACTTTCACGAGCAAGTAAATCTTATCGGGCCTCAGTGAAACAGCATAAGACATCGAAAAAATCACTTCTTATTATTCTGCTCAACCAGCTTTTCATTCCACGCTTCGTTGCCGTCTCGCTTACTGACATCATACTCAGAACAGAACTGCGATATGGTCATGTTGTTATCGCCCGTCGCTAACTTTAATGCCAACTGAACTTGTTGAAGCTTGCTTTGAAGGCGAAGGTTTTGGCCTGCCTTTGGGCTTTTTTCTTTGGCGAACTTTAAAGCGGCGTGTTTACGCTCGGCAGCGCCAGCTCGGCGATCCGCTTCTGATAATAGATATTTTAGCTGCGCGACACTCTTGCCCTTCTTAAAGGCAGGCTCAAGCAACTCAACGCATTCATCAAATGATGGATTTATAACATATGGATCAATTCTATGCGCTTGTTGACGCATCCACTCTAGCGCGAGCTTTTCATCTGACATTTTGCAATCTTTACCAATAAAACAGCCGTACATGGTATCGCTCAATAGCAAACCGCTGCAATAAAAAATTGAGTAACTTTTGCCTTTTTAATTAGAGCTTGTCGTTAAGTATCAATAACACCAAATCCAACCGCTGCCTTAACCTCGCAACGAAGAGCCAAACTTGACGCTATTGATACCTCATTAGGCCTTTTTAACGCATCACAAACAGCTCTTCGTGATAATTTTGGTCAACATTGAACTTGTACGTATCGAGTTCTTTTTTAAGCGAGGTTGAGAACAACTCTGGCCCACAAAAATACAACTCATAAACATTTAGATCACCACATTGACTCGCGATTCTCTCTGCGTTTAATCGCGGAGAGTGCAAGGTATCTATTACGTTCAGCTTCACACCGACTTGATGCGCAAGGTGCCATAATTCATCGACTAAATGCTCATCGACACCGCGAGTACAGTAAAACAGTTCAATTCGAGGATGAGTTTTCTCTGTTTTGAGCGCTTCAAGCGTTGCAAAAAACGACGCTATTCCGACACCACCAGCAATCCAAATCTGTGGCTTGTTTAGGTCAAACTCAAGTCGACCATAAGGCCCTTCCACCGTAACCGCATCGCCCGCCTTTACTCGCTCAACTAACCCATTAGTAAAATCACCCAACTCTTTAATCAAGAAACGCAGTTCTGAATCTTCGCTACCTGAAACAATAGTAAACGGATGCGGGTCTTCATTACCAAAGCGTAAGTACGCAAACTGCCCTGCTTTGTGTCCTCGCCATGATGTACTTGTCTTTAACACTAACTCCATCACTTCAGCTTTGGGAAAGTAGCGAGTGGAAACGACAGAAGTAGAGTGACGATTACGACGCCCTACAAAACCCAACAAACTGTAGATCGCCGCAACAGACCCAACCAAAGCAAATCCCACTGTTAGGTAGTAAATTGGTTCGCCCCAATAGGCATGTTTGAGAAGTAATATTGAGTGAAAAGCGATCAATAGATACGCGACCGACATAAAACGATGTGACAATTTAAACGGTTTGTATTTCACAGCCGCCCACAACGACGCCACCAGTAAAACGAGTAATAGGTAAAAGCCCCACTCTCCAATGTTTTCAGCAAAGCCGTGGAGTCCATTGACCCATGCTTCCCAACCAGACAAAGTTCTTGCAGGGCCTGAACCATCATAACGAACAGGCTTAGCCAACACTTCAGACATCACTAGCCACTTGGGAATCTGGTACCACAACCAGTGTGTCACACCCATTGCAACGCCGCCTATACCTAGCCATTTGTGGACTCGATACGCTTTATCCATACCGTTGAGCCAATTCTCAACCATAGGCAAACGCATCGCCAAGATCATGGTGATGGACATTAACATCAGAGACAACATACCCGAGTACTGAATCATGGCAGAGCGCCATTCAAATATGTTGTTTGAAGCGAAGAGTTGCGGTTCCATCGCAAACCAAAAGGCTGACATTGTGGCAATCATTGCCCAGATGATATTGCGGACTGATTTCATTTTTTAACACTCATAAAGACGACATCATTACTTTAGCTCCTGTGATGTAAAGCGACGTCAACATACGTAAATCTATGCAAATGATCTCGCCCGTTGTGCAGTAGCAGAGATAAAAGAGACAGGCTGCCCACGACCAAACCAACCACTCTGCTGATCGATAGAGGATGCTTCTGCGTAAATATGAGTTGGTTGGTGAACAAGTCGTCGAAACAAAAGTGAGAAGAAGAGAAAATATGAAGGAAATGACCCTTTCAAGACAAGATATCCAAGCAATGGATCAACGTGAGCGCGCTCGTTTAATTAACTCCTTATCGGGGTTCAAAAGCGCCAACCTTATTGGCACCTGCGATAAACAAGGGCTAGAAAATCTTGCTGTGGTGAGTTCTGTGGTTCACCTAGGATCAAATCCCCCCTTGTTTGGCTTCATCGTCCGACCAGCAGAAAGTCGCCGTCATACATTAGAGAACATCCTGGAAACTAAACACTTCACCATCAACAGCATCGGTGCGGGCTTTGTTCAAAAAGCCCATCAAACTTCCGCTCGTTATCCTAAATCAATCTCAGAGTTTAACGCGGTCGGTCTCACGTCCTATTATGATGATGTGTTCCCTGCTCCGTTTGTCTTGGAGAGTCCTCTGAAAATAGGCTTGGCTTTCAAAGAACAAATCACAATTGAAAGTAACCAAACTCAAATGTTGATTGGTGAAGTTGTTACGGTTCACGCGCCAAAACGTGCTGTGATGCCGGACGGCTACCTAGATTTAGAAGCGTTAGATTTAGTCACTATTTCTGGGCTAGACAGCTATCATGTCACGCAGAGGTTACATCGTTTAAGCTATGCCAAACCAAATAAGTCGCTGTTTCCACTGACCCACGAAGGTAGCCCAACCTCATGGGAAGCTTTCGAACACAATCTAACTCATTTTGTTCGGTAATTTACTCACAAAGGTGCTAACTTTCCCAACTTAACCCTATGCACCACACAACAGCGCTAAACTACATATATTTCCAAGGACCCCTTTGAAGTTAACCCACTTTAAATACAAAACGCGCAAAGGCCCAGACTACCGACATGGCGATCAGGTGTCATTCATGGACATCAAACAGACCTTCGGTATGGGCAGCATTCGTGTGGGCGCTTGGGTAACGAAAGAAGAGAAGGAGCTCGCTGCAAATCTGATATTCGACTCGTTAGCAGACTTGGCTTACATCTTGGCTTTGCCACCAGAAGCGATTGGCCTTCGCGGCACATTAGGCTTAGCGTTCGGCAGTGGCGGCAGAAAAGGCGTACAAGCACACTACGCACCGAACCAACGAGAATTAGCCCTCGCCAAGAACGCTGGTGCTGGTGCACTCGCTCACGAGTTCTGGCATGCATTTGACCACTACATTGCCGAAAAGGCGTTTGAGATTGGCGACACCTCAGGCCCTCGAAAACACATCTTGTTCGCCAGTGACTGTTGGTTACACGATAGAAAGGTGCGACCTCATCCATTAAACGAAAGTTTGATGTCTGTGTTTGACGCCACATTGCTTAGCGACAATAACTTGGACAAACACGATTACGTGGCTCGCAGTGTTATTGCCGACAAAGCGATGTCTGCCCGCTACTTCTCACTACCCACAGAAATGATGGCGCGTGCCTTTGAGTCAGTGATTGAATCCTGTTCTGATATCGAAAACGCTTACCTAGTCGACGGCACAACCAAACCAGATATGTACCCTCTGTATCCAGACCTCACGCATCGCAAAGAGATTTATCAAGCGCTGCAAGGTTACTTCGCGCCGTTGGGCCGATCTTTAAGTAAATAGCATTTTGAGTCAGTAACACTCTGCAGATTTACAGTGAGTGACATGTACCATAAGTTGATCATGTGTAATCTCTGAGATAACATGTACAATAGTTAATTCATGAATGATTAACTATTCTGTGTATATTGAAAGATTAAACATATCCAAAAACAACAGGGTAAATAAGTGATGAATATTGTTTCTTTTACTGAGGCAAGAAATAGCCTTAAGTCTGTGCTCGATAGAGTGGTAGACGATTCTGATGTTACGGTAATAACCAGACGAGATTCAGAAGATGCCGTGGTAATGTCTCTTGATCATTTTAATTCAATGCAAGAAACCTTGTACCTAATGAGCTCGCCTAAAAACGCTGAAAGATTAGCTGAATCCATTGCTCAACTCGAAGCCGGAAATACAACCGTTCGAGAATTGAATAATGACGAATGATCGAAAGATTGTATTTACAGATAATACTTGGGAAGATTACCTATACTGGCAAACCCAAGACAAGAAAACGCTCAAGAAACTAAATAAGTTGATTGAAGCTGCCAAAAGAACGCCCTTTGAAGGGATTGGAAAGCCGGAGCCACTAGTCGGCAACCTGTCTGGATTTTGGTCAAGACGAATCGATGACAAGAATCGATTAGTGTATAAAGCAGATGACGATAACTTTTACATAATTGCTTGTCGTCACCACTATTAAAAGCAGTAAGCAGCACATAGAAAGGGCAGTAATGATCAGTTGGCCATCTTTGGTAAAACTCGACGGTGACGATGAGCTTATTTACGTCGCATCCGAACACGAATTTCGAGCAGAATGCTCAGACATGATCTTGGGCGAAGAGGATTACCTCATCGATTCAGAGGGCGACAGTTACTCGCTTCAATCGAGCTCAAATCAACTGTCTCTAGCGAAACGAACTGAACACTATTCGACTGAAAGCGTGACCAAACTGATTCGAAACCACGAGTTCCAGAAAGCTGAAGTGTGCCTGATGAAGATCCACTTCCTAACGATAGAAGAAGCGATTCAGTCTTTGGCTTTTGAGGCTCGCTAATACTGCTTAAGAGCTCGTATCAAAGCTAATTCCCAAGACAGATTAAACAAAAACAGCGCCAATTCAGGCGCTGTTTTTGTTTGTTGTCTAGCTATCTCAAAGAAAGCTAATTCATTAAGCGATAAAAATCTGTGCCAGTGCGTAGCCTAAGCAACATGCGCCTACTACACCGATTAAACCAACCGACATGAATGAGTGGTTGAAGTACCACTTACCAATCTTGGTGGTGCCAGAGACATCGAAGTTAACCGTTGCGATATCTGATGGGTAGTTAGGGATGAAGAAGTATCCGTAAACCGCTGGCATCAAACCGATAAGCAGTGCTGGGTCTAATCCTAAGCCGAGGCCAACCGGTAGCATCATACGTGCAGTAGCGGCTTGAGAATTCACCACAACTGATACGATGAATAGCGCTAGCGCAAACGTCCATGGGTAGTTAGTCACCATTTCTACGATGCCAGATTTGAACTGAGGCATTGCGTATTGGAAGTAAGTATCCGACATCCATGCGATACCAAAGATAGCAATCGCTGCCACCATACCCGATTTGAATACCACGCCGTTTGGCACATCACGTGGGTCAGTTTTAGTTGCCAGCAAGATGATACCGCCGAAACAGAGCATCATCATTTGGATGATCACCGACATCTTGATTGGCTTGTCGCCGTCTACGATGGTTCTGATCTCAGGCACCATCGCCACGATAACAATCACGACAATCGACAATAGGAAAATCAATACCGCATTACGAGCCGAAGTTGGCAGTACTTCATCCAAAGAGGTCGCAGTGGTGCTTTCAATGCGCTTTTTCCACTCTGGATCTTTTAGACGAGCTTGGTATTCAGGATCGTCGTTCAGTTCTTTACCACGTTTCAAGCTATACAGAGAAAGCAAAAGAGTGCCGAACAAGGTTGCAGGAACCGTCACCAACAGAATAGAAAGCAGAGTAATAGAGTGTTGGATATCAGAAAGTTGTGCGAGGTAATAAACCACAGCAGCAGAAATTGGAGATGCAGTAATCGCCAGTTGAGAGGCAACAGACGCAGCCGCCATTGGGCGCTCAGGACGAATACCATTCTTCAACGCAACATCGCCGATGATTGGCATAATTGAGTAAACCGCGTGGCCAGTACCCAATAAGAATGTCATCGAGTAAGTCACGAACGGTGCAATCAAGGTAACGCGTTTCGGGTTCTTTCTTAGCACCCTTTCCGCCACTTGAAGCATGTATTTCAAGCCACCAGCCGCTTCGAGGATCGAAGCACAGGTAACAACAGCGAGGATGATCAGCATTACGGTGACAGGTGGAGACGTTGGTGGCATCTTGAAGACAAACACCTCGATAACCAAGCCAATCCCAGAAACAACACCTAAGCCAATACCGCCATACCGAGACCCGATATAAAGTACGACTAATAAAAATAGAAACTCAAAATACAACATAAGCAACCTTGCTAAAAATGTGGACTAATTATATTTTGTCCTTTAGTTCAGCCTTTTACTTATTACTTGGTCACACTATGATTGCAGGCTTCCGCAAATTGTTTTTTATAAGATTATGGTCACGCTAACACGTCTGTAAGTTTATGAATTGTAATAGGAAGCTAGGCACTCAACCGAGATTTGTTATGTATGATAACCATTCTTGTGTCTGTTAGAACCGCATGACCTATCAAACATCAGACTCATAACTGAACGATATTATTCCAACGCAAGTTAATCAGGTTTCGCTTCATCTAGAAGCATATTACCGAGACAATTCGTCATATTCTTACTGAACACTGACTCGCCTATCTCCAGGCACTATGTCAAAATACTCGCCCTCACGACGACAACACATAAAGAACCACGGATATGAATTTTCAAGCTGCTATTTTTGATATGGATGGACTGCTGCTCGACACCGAGCGACTTTGTATGCAGGTTTTTGAAGAAGCATGTCACGCGCAAGGTGTTCCGTTTTTGCAGGATGTTTACCTAGGCATCATTGGCTGTAACGCAAAAACCATCGAACAGATTTTTAGAAATGGCTACGGTGAAGGGCTAGATTACCCAGCGCTGAACAACGAATGGCGCACACGCTACAGTGCGATTGTTAAGCACCAAGCTATCCCAGTAAAAGACGGCGTGATTGAGCTTCTTGAGTGGCTGAAATCAAACGACATTCCAATCGCGGTGGCGACCTCCACTCAGCTTGATATCGCGAAAAAGAAGCTTGAGCTGGCTGGCCTAGATTCTTACTTCACCTCACTAAGCACAGGCTGTGAAGTCACCAATGGTAAGCCTCACCCCGAGATCTACCTGCTAGCGGCAGAACGCCTAGGTGTTGCCCCTGAAGCCTGCCTAGCGTTTGAAGACTCAAACAACGGTATTCGCGCATCAATGGCAGCCAACATGATCAGCTTCCAGATCCCTGATTTAGTAGAACCATGTGACGAAGTAAAAGCGCTTGGACACACCATCAGCCCTTCTCTGCATCATGTGTTAGCGCAGCTTCAACAAGCCGCTGCATAAGCTCTGATTACCGTTGATAACGCTTTAATCAACACAGAATAACCTTTCTATTAAGCCGACTCACAGAGTCGGTTTTTTTGTGGGTATTCCTTTTATAAAAGATAAAAACTCGCGCTTGAAACTGTTAAAGTCAATGTGAAACGATGGAAATCGAGAAGCAATATTGATAATGGAGAAAGGGACGCGTGATAGAAAAATTTGAAAGCCAACTGCTTGATTTTGCAAAGCAAGAGATGACACAAGATGCAGCGCACGATATCAGCCATATTAAGCGCGTAGTCAAAACCGCCAAGGCTTTATGTACTCAAGAACAAGCTAAGCTTGAAGTCGTGGTGCCCGCCGCTTACCTTCATGATTGCTTCACCTTTCCAAAGAACCACCCAGACCGCGCTCAAAGCTCACAAATGGCAGCAGACAAGGCCATCTCTTTCCTCAAATCTATCGAATATCCTGCGTCCTACCTTGATGAGATCCATCACGCCATTGTCACTCACAGTTACAGTGCCAACATCACACCAGAAACCTTGGAAGCTCAAGTCGTCCAAGATGCGGATCGCCTAGACTCTCTCGGCGCAATTGGCATTGCACGTTGCCTGTATGTGGGTCAGAGTTTTAACGCCGAGCTCTATAACCACCAAGACCCATTCGCTGAACATCGTGACTTGGATGACAAGCATTACAGCGTCGACCATTTCTACGTGAAGCTGTTCAAGCTAGCTGAAACCATGAATACAGAATCCGCCAAGTTAGAAGCCAACAAGCGCACCGACTACATGCGTGGTTTTCTTGATCAGTTGGGCGCAGAAGTTTAACGGATTAAAAAAGAGACACGCGATTAGGGAGAGAGAAGGATATGGAAATAAACCGCTTTAAAGCATCCGACGCCGAAGAGATCGTCACTTGGTTTACATCCTTAGAAGACTACGTTCTATGGGGAGGGAGAACATTTGGTTGGCCGTTAGAAGCGGCTTCAATCATCGAACGTTCTCAAGAGCCACATGTCGAGTTATATACCTTCTCTGAAACTCATTCATTACCTGAACCGAACTCAGACACCAAAAGTAATGACTTACTTGGCTTTATGGAATTTCAGCGTATGTCAGACAATGAACTTCGCTTCTGCCGAGTCGCGATTCACCCAAGCCAACGTGGTAAAGGGCTTGGGCAATCGATGCTTGAAACGGCCTTAGAGGAGGCGAAACAAATACCAGATGTCACCACCATCACCTTAGCGGTATTTAAGCAAAACCACGGCGCAAAACGCTGCTACGACAAAGCCGGCTTTCAGGTGGTCGACAAAGAGCCGAGCGTAAAAGAGTTCAATGGCAAAACGTGGCCCCTGTATCAAATGGAATTAAAGCTCAGCTAATTTGTTTTAATTGTCAGACTGGTTTTAGTTAACAGACTTGTTTTAATTGCCAAATTTGACCCCATATCATTAAGCATTAGCTACACACTCAAGATACACAGATGTAATTTGGAACCTCCAATGACCCAAGAAAAATTCGACACTATTTATCAACGTGCGGCTCACCGTAAAGGTGGAGCTGCCGAGCTCGAAAAGATTGTTCGCGCGCCCCTTTCCCAAGCCGAGCTATCGCAGATCACCGACGATCGCTGGCTGGCCGCCTTTACCGAAAAGGTATTCCAATGTGGTATTTCATGGAATGTAGTGAGAAAGAAATGGCCGCAATTTGAAGAAGTGTTCTTTGAATTCAATATCGAAAAAATGCTGATGCTGCCGAATGAAATGTGGGAACAGAAAGCACAAGACCCGCGTATTATTCGCCACCTCACCAAAGTGATGACCATCCCTGCCAATGCCACCATGATTCACAATGCCAAGCGTGAAGCCGATTCATTCTCGCAAATGGTTGCCGACTGGCCATCAGAGCGTATCACCGAGCTGTGGGATTACCTGAAAAAACACGGCAAGCGATTAGGTGGTAATACTGGTGCCTACACGCTGCGCCAAATGGGTAAAGACACCTTCATCTTGTCATCAGATGTTGAAGCACACCTACGCAGCACAGACGTGGTTGATAGCGGTCGTAATACCAAGCGAGCACAACTGGCAGCGGGTAAAGCCTTCAACGAATGGCAACAACAGTCAGGTCGTAGCTTGAGCGAAATCAGCCAAATCGTTGCCTACAGCTGCGGTGATAATCGAGTTTAGTTGAATTAAAAATGGCTTAAAGCTAAAGATTGCACACAGTTACCTGCAAACAAAATGTTATAAGTCATTAACAAATAAGCGTGCATCGCACTTTCATCCGGTGGCATTGTATAGATAAATGTATACAATATAGAGTAATACTCATGAATTATTCTCGACCAACCCAACTCGACTAAACAAGGGTCCTTATCTCTATGACAGTTCTCAAAAACTCTGTCTCCAAAGGTGTAAAAACGAAAGTAACAGGCCAGACTCAAGACGATGTTGTTTACTGCCATATCTTCGACGCGATACTAGAACAAAGGCTGCCACCAGCCACCAAATTAAGCGAAGAAGCCTTAGCAGAAATCTTTAGCGTTAGCCGCACCATCATCCGTCGTGCCTTGCTGCGTCTCTCTTTAGAACAAGTTGTGGTGATCCGTCCAAACCGAGGTGCAATGATTGCTGCACCGACAGTGGATGAAGCTAAGCAAATATTTAAAGCACGTGAAGTAATGGAAATTGCTATCACTGAGCTAGCCGTTAAAAACGCAACCAAAGCGCAAATCGAAGAATGCCGAAAGCTCGTTGTAAAAGAGAACTGCGCCTTTGACCAAGGTGACTACGGCTCCGGCTTACGCTTGTCTGGCGAGTTTCATATCAAGCTGGCTGAAATGGCTGAGAATGCGCCACTGCTGGCTTTCCAACGCAGCTTGGTATCGCAAACCTCACTGCTGATCGCTCAGTACGAAACGGGCAACCACTCGAACTGTTCTCTAGACGAACACTCAGGCTTACTGGATGCGATAGAGTCAGGCAACGAACAACAAGCTGTAGAATTGATGCAAGAACACCTAAGCCATATTCGTTCGAAGCTCAACCTAGACAGCAGCACAGCTTCTAGCGACCTGCATGTCGTTTTCTCTGATCTGCTTAAGAGCAAGTCATAGAATATTCAACAAACGCTTAATAACCATCCGTTAACAACTTTTTGTTAACAGCTTTTTATTAACAGCTTTTCGTTAACAAAACTGGAGAGAAGTAAGCCTCTGCGTTTACTTCTCTTTTTTGTGCCCTCTCCTCTAAAAATAAATACGACGATCGACTCACATCCATCTAAAAATGTTGTCTATTCTGCCCTCAACAACGATCTTAGCCTCTATAGAATCACTTCCAACAGTGCCATAAACCCCTCCTTTATCTTGTATACATAGCTATCAATTCATTCACACCATAAAACTGTTCGCCTTTAATTCAACCTCTTATAAAACAAGCAACTAAAGTTAAAATAAAATTGTACACAATCTCCACAAAGGACTATTTGTTGCATTTTTGTAAATAAATAGTTGACCACAGGGTCAGGATGGATAATTATTGACCTAGAAGTCAAAAAGAATACACATGGAAATATGTCGATTTACAAGGAGGTCTCTTGATTACTTTTTTGCTCAATCAGGAAATAAGACGTGAAGATAATCTGTCGCCAAATATGACAGTACTCAACTACCTTCGTACCAAGGTTAATAAAACCGGTACCAAAGAAGGTTGTGGGTCGGGTGACTGTGGTGCATGTACGGTAGTTCTCGGTGAAGTGGTTGATGGACAACTGCAATACCGCTCAGTGAACTCTTGCCTTACGTTCGTTTCAGCGCTGCATGGCAAGCAACTGATCACTGTAGAAGATCTACAAAACCGAGATCGCTCTTTGCACCCAGTGCAGAAAGCAGTGGTGGATTTTCACGGTTCACAGTGTGGTTACTGCACGCCGGGCTTCATCATGTCGATGTTTGCGCTAGGCAAGAACAAACCCGATGCGAGCAAAGAAGACGTCATGGAATCACTGGCGGGTAACCTGTGTCGTTGTACTGGCTACCGACCAATTGTTGATGCTGCGATGTCACTTTCAACAGACCAACCTTTGATCGACCAATTTGCTGAACTTGAACGCAACACCATCAAGAAGCTAGAAGGCATTCAAGACACCGAAGCCAACTTACGCCTTGGTCACCTCACCGCTTTTTCCCCGAAAAGCACTGATGAGCTGGCCAAGCTTTTTCAAGCGCATCCGAACGCTAAGCTGGTTGCTGGCGGCACGGATTTAGCGTTGGAAGTCACACAATTCCATCGCGAGATTGAAACACTGATCAGCGTAAACCTTGTTGAAGATATGAAGGTATGCGAAGAGACCGACACCGATTTAATCATTGGTGCCAACCTTCCTATCAGCGATTCTTACGCACTACTGAAAAAACACTACCCAGATTTTGGTGAGCTACTCCACCGCTTTGCGTCACTGCAAGTACGTAACCAAGGCACCATTGGCGGTAATGTGGCGAATGCCTCGCCTATCGGTGATACCCCTCCTCTACTGATTGCTCTCGACGCGAAGATCAAACTTCGCTGCGGAGACGAGTCACGCACCATGCCAATTGAAGATTACTTCATCAGCTACAAAGTGACAGCGCAGAAAGAGAGTGAGTTTATTGAACAGATCATCATTCCTAAGCCAACCAACGACAGCTTTCGAGCTTACAAAGTGTCGAAACGTTTAGACGACGACATCTCTGCGGTGTGTGGCGCGTTTGATATTCAAATTGAAGATGGCAAGGTTTCTTACGCTCGTATCGCTTTCGGCGGTATGGCAGCAACGCCTAAGCGTGCAACTCGTTGTGAAAATACGTTATTAGGCAAACCGTGGACAGACGCTAATATTAAGTTAGCAATGCAGGAACTGTATAACGACTTTGAGCCGCTATCTGATTTCCGTGCAAGCCAAGAATACCGTTCATTGTCGGCAGCAAATATGTTGCGTCGCTACTTCATTGAGCGACAGAACAAAAACAACCAAATCGAAACAAGGGTAACGTCTTATGTCTAAATCAAGTTCCTCTGGTCACAAGAGCAATGCGATGACCCACGAAGAGATGGTTACCATTGCAAAACAAGACCTAAAAACTGGCGTGGGTAAAAGCGTTAAACACGACAGTGCAGCCAAGCAAGTCACGGGCGAAGCGGTATACATTGACGACCGCCTAGAGTTCCCAAATCAGCTGCACGTATACGCACGCCTGAGCACGCAAGCACACGCCAACATCACCAAGATAGATTTATCGCCGTGTTACGAATTCGAAGGCGTGGCGATTGCCATTCAAGCGAAAGACGTACCGGGTGAGCTGGATATCGGTGCGATTCTTCCAGGTGACCCACTGCTTGCCGACGGCAAAGTCGAATATTACGGCCAACCTGTGATTGCCGTGGCTGCCAACGATTTGGAAACGGCACGTAAAGCCGCACATGCAGCCATTATTGAATACGAAGAACTACCCGCGATTCTTGATGTAAAAGAAGCGCTAGAGAAAGAGCACTTCGTAACAGAAAGCCACACTCAACAGCGTGGTGACTCGAAAGCCGCACTGGCAAAAGCAAAACACGTGATCTCTGGCGACCTAGAGATCGGCGGACAAGAACACTTCTACCTAGAAACTCAAATCAGTAGCGTGATGCCAACCGAAGACGGAGGCATGATCGTGTACACCTCGACTCAAAACCCGACCGAAGTTCAAAAACTGGTTGCGGAAGTGATTGGCGTACCAATGCACAAAGTCGTGATTGATATGCGTCGTATGGGTGGTGGTTTCGGGGGTAAAGAGACTCAAGCAGCCTCTCCAGCGTGTATGGCCGCGGTGATTGCTCACCTCACCGGACGACCAACCAAAATGCGTCTGCTACGTAATGAAGACATGCAGCAAACTGGTAAACGCCACCCGTTCTACAATCAATATACGGTCGGTTTTGACGACAATGGTGTGATTCAAGGTGCCGATATTACCGTTGCAGGTAACTGTGGCTATTCACCAGACTTATCAAGTTCTATCGTAGACCGCGCAATGTTCCACTCAGACAACGCCTATTACCTAGGTGATGCAACTGTAGTGGGTCATCGATGCAAAACCAACACGGCATCGAATACCGCTTACCGTGGCTTTGGTGGCCCGCAAGGCATGATGACCATTGAACACATCATGGATGAGATTGCGCGTTACCTGAAAAAAGATCCTTTGGAAGTACGTAAGGCGAACTACTACGGCGAAGAAGGCCGTAACGTGACTCATTACTACCAAACCGTTGAAGACAACTTTTTACCTGAGATAACCGAACAGCTTGAACGCAGCAGTGACTATCACGCACGTCGTAAAGAAATCGCTGAGTTCAACAAGCAGAGCCCTATCTTGAAGAAAGGCCTTGCTATCACGCCAGTGAAATTCGGTATCTCGTTTACTGCGACTTTCTTGAACCAAGCAGGTGCGCTCATCCATATCTACACCGATGGCAGTATTCATTTGAATCACGGTGGTACGGAAATGGGGCAAGGCTTGAACATCAAAGTGGCACAAATCGTTGCACAGGAGTTCCAAGTCGATGTCGAACGTATCCAGATCACCGCTACAAACACAGACAAAGTTCCGAACACATCACCAACCGCAGCCTCATCGGGCACCGACCTCAACGGTAAGGCCGCGCAAAACGCCGCAATGACCATTAAGCAACGCCTGATTGACTTCGCTTCTTCGCACTTCAAAGTGTGGCCTGAAGAGGTTGTGTTTAAGAACGGCATGGTGCAGATCCGCGACGAGATCATGACCTTCAACTCGTTTGTTGAACTGGCTTGGTTTAACCAAATCTCGCTGTCGAGCACTGGTTTCTACCGCACTCCGAAGATCTATTACGATCACGAGAAAGCACGCGGTCGCCCGTTCTACTACTACGCATACGGAGCATCTTGTTCAGAAGTTATCGTCGATACCCTAACCGGCGAGAACAAGATTCTACGTGTCGATATTTTGCATGACGTGGGCGCTTCATTGAACCCAGCAATTGATATCGGCCAAGTCGAAGGTGGCTTTGTGCAAGGTGTCGGTTGGTTAACCACGGAAGAGTTGGTTTGGAACCAGCAAGGCCGCTTGATGACCAATGGTCCTGCGAGTTACAAGATCCCGGCGATTGCTGATATGCCAATTGATTTCAGAACGCATCTTTTAGAAAACCGTAACAACCCAGAAGACACCGTCTTCAACTCGAAAGCCGTGGGTGAACCGCCTTTCATGTTGGGTATGTCGGTATGGAGCGCACTGAAAGACGCAATCAGCTATGTCGCCGTCGATGGCGCGATTCCTAAGCTCAACACACCTGCAACGCCAGAACGTATTCTGATGGCGATTCAGGAAGTCACTGAAACGACTCCGACTTCGGTCGATGCTCAATCAGAAACGGCTTAGGGCTCATATCGATCGTTTAGCTTGGGAAGCATAAAAAGGGATTTAGGAGGACATATGTTTAAGGATAATTGGATTCACGAACTGGCAAAACTGGAAGAGAACTACGAACCGTGTGTAATGGTGACAGTACTTGAAGACAGAGGCTCCGTTCCACGCGATGCGGGCACCAAAATGCTTGTCACTCGTGACCGAATCATCGCTACGATTGGTGGTGGTCACCTTGAACATGTGGCTACTAAAATGGCGCGTGAGATGCTGATTGCCAGCGAGAAATCACTCAAAGTGGAACGCTTCAACCTAGGTGCTCGTTTAGGTCAATGTTGTGGCGGAATGGCAACGTTAAGCTTTGAGCCGATTGGCACTCAGCAGAACCATCTTGTGCTGTTTGGCGCAGGTCATGTTGCCAAAGCGCTGCTGCACATTGTCGCAACCCTACCCTTCCGTGTGACCTGGATTGATGAGCGTGAAGAAGTATTTCCTGAAACGCTACCACACGGTGTGAAAAAGCTTGTCTCAGACGATCCAGTCGGTGAAGTGAAACACATGCCACCGAACAGCTACTACCTAGTGATGACGCACAACCACCAGCTCGATTTCGATTTAACCAAAGCGATTATCGACCGTGAAGACAGCCGTTACTTCGGCATGATTGGCTCGCTTACTAAGCGCAAGAAGTTCGACTTCCGCTTAGAGCAACGCGGCTATAGCCAAGAACAAATTGAAACTATGCTTTGCCCGATTGGCATTAGTGCGGTGAATGGCAAACATCCTGCCGAAATTGCAGTATCGGTTGCTGGTGAACTGATCGCACACTATCAAGGGCAAGCACTTGAACAAAAGCGCCCAACCAAACAATATCGAAATCAGGATTTGACCGATCAACACAGTCAACCAAGCGACGTAGGCGAACCACCATTGGAAGAGAAGATCGCCTAACACAAGTCGCAAAGCTTCAGTGGCCATAACGTCGCTGAAGTCATTAAAAGGAAGTAAACATGACAACGCAACGCAAAGCTTATCGCGCCAGCATTTTACACAGCGTCGCCGACCCAAAAGATGTCGGTATCGATGAGTCTTACGACTATTTTGAAGACGGTGTTTTAGTGGTTGAGAACGGCCATGTCGTCGACTTAGGCCATGCCGATGAGGTATTGGCTCGCCAACCTAAAACACTCGAAGTTAAAGAATACAAAGACAAACTGATCACCTCTGGCTTTATTGATACGCACATCCACTACCCTCAAACAGGGATGATCGCGTCTTACGGTGAGCAGCTACTTGATTGGTTAGAGAACTACACCTTCCCAGAAGAAAAGCGCTTCAAAAATCCAGTTTACGCACACAAAGTGGCAAAGCTATTCTTAGACGAACTGGCGAGCAACGGCACCACCACAGCACTCGTGTTTGGCACGGTCCACAAAGAGTCGGTTAACGTATTCTTTGAAGAAGCCGAGAAGCGTAACCTACGCATGATTGCAGGTAAGGTATTGATGGATCGCAACGCGCCTGATTACCTCACCGACACACCGGAATCTGGCTATGCTGACTCCAAGGAACTGATTGAGAAATGGCACAACCGCAGCCGACTACTTTATGCTGTGACGCCTCGTTTTGCGCCAACCAGCACACCAGAGCAACTTGCCACTGTCGGTAAACTGCTAGAAGAATATCCAGACGTGTACATGCACACTCACCTTTCTGAAAACGAGAAAGAGATTGAGTGGGTGAAGGCTCTATTCCCAGAGCGCGACAGCTACTTGGATGTATACGATCATTATGGCTTGCTGCACAAACGTTCAGTTTTCGCACACGGCATTCACTTATCTGATTGCGAGTGTAAGCGCCTTGCCGATACTGAATCGGCCATCGCCTTTTGCCCAACTTCGAACTTGTTCTTAGGCTCCGGTTTGTTCCGATTACCAGAGATGGAAGATCACGGTATTCGTGTCGGCGTGGGTACTGATGTAGGCGCAGGCACCAGCTTCTCAATCCTGCAAACAATGAGTGAAGCGTACAAGATCATGCAGTTACAGCATAAGAAACTGCACCCGGCTAAATCGCTGTTCTTGGCAACACTAGGCGGCGCACGTTCGCTGCATTTAGAAGACAAGATTGGTAACTTGGAAGTCGGAAAAGAAGCGGATTTCGTGGTGTTGGATCTACACGCAACTCAGCTGATGCGCTTTAGAATGGAACAAACCACCAAGCTTGAAGAAAAACTTTTTGTATTGATGAGCTTAGGTGACGACAGAACCGTTAGCGAGACTTACATCTACGGCGAAAAAGCTTATGACGTGAATTTCAAAGATTACAAAAAGCTCGTTAGCTAGACTTAAAACCGAGTAACAATCGCTAGACAACGACAGCCGTCGTTAATTAAAAATCCGTCCAGATTTATCTAGCCTTTAAAGACCAGTTGCTGATGCCACTGGTCTTTTTTGTGCTTCATTCAAAGAAATATAAATTAACCGCTCACAGACAACGATCTTCGGTGACGCCAAGTCATTATATTGATAGGTTAATGTTTATACATCTCGACTTTATGCTTCGTTTGGCGTCTCTCTAAAACATTCGTTTCTCAGCTAAATGGAAGCACCCAATCTAGAAAGGAATTCTATGTTCGAACAGGTCGTCAGCATTCTGTTTCCCGTTTTTGCTTTAGCCAGTGCTGGCTTTGCGGTAGGTCGTTGGCTCAAGCCCGATTTCAAACCGATCAATCGCATCAACATGGATGTCTGTATTCCTGCGCTAGTGTTTGCCTCGCTGACTACCATGCCTCTCGACACCGAACAACTGCCACTCATCACCGCTTCTTTGGTCGCGGTGTTGGTGCCCGCTTTATTGATGATACCAATCTGTAAGATCTTTAAGCTCAACTTCAAAGCTTGGGCTCCGCCACACATGTTCCGCAACAGTGGCAACCTCGCGATTCCTCTGTTCACGTATACCTTTGGCGAGAGCGCATTAGCCCCTGCTGTACTGCTGTTTGTGGTATCAGCGTGTGTGCATATTAGTGTGGGGTTGGCGTTACTAAGTGAAGGTAATCCGATCAAGCAGATCCTCAAGATGCCGATATTCTTAGCCGCAGCATTAGCGATGACGCTCAACTTATCTGGCATTGCAGTGTGGAATCCAATCTACGAAGCAACATCGCTACTCGGCCAAGCAGCCGTGCCCATCATGCTGTTGTCGTTGGGTTCGCAAATGGTGAACTTGAAGCTAAGCGGACTCAAAGTTGGCTTGCTGTGTACGGCTCAATCGCTGTTTACTGGTGCCATCGCCTTCGCCATCATCTACTTCTTTATCCCGCTGCCTACGCTGCATCTTCAGATGATGGTGCTGTTCACCATGCTGCCACCCGCCGTGATGAACTACCTGTTCGCAGAAAGGTTCAATGTCGAGCCGCCCAAGGTCGCATCTATGGTGTTGTTCGGTAACTTCCTAAGTGTGGTCACCTTGCCTATCTTGTTGTCATTCGCGCTGTCTATGTCATCTTAAAGAACCGCGAACCTTCAGGTTTACGACCTTTAAAACTTAGCCAATCAATAAAAAGGGAGCGCAACTTAGCAAAGTTGACGCTCCCTTTTCAGACTATATTTTCTATTTATCTCAAGCTGTGCCTCTCTCCGCAAGCACCTCTTTAAATGCGAACATGCCATTTAACGCCGCTGGGAATCCCGCATACACCGACATCTGCAGTATCACTTCTTTAATCTCTTCCTCGCTGCATCCAACATTGAGTGCCGCATTCAAATGCACCTTAAGCTGAGGGGCACAATTACCGAGTGCGGTAAGGGCAGCAACGGTCGCGATCTCTCGTGATTTCAAATCCAAGCCGGGGCGTGAATAGATATCACCAAAAGGATACTCGATAGTATATTTGGCAAGATCAGGGCAGATGTCTTGCAGGCTTTCAATAACCTGTTGCCCTGCTTCTCCGTCGATATGATTAAGTCTTTCTAAGCCAATGTCGAAACGTGATTGGTTCATGAGTCTGTTCCTGTATTTATAGTTCACAGGAACACCTTACAAGTTAGAGTCGACTCTAAGTCAACGGACTTTTCCATCTCGATACAAACTAATTTTTTCTTCCAATGCTGCCATGTGTTTTTGTTGTTCTTCGATATGAGCTCGCAAATTCTGTTGATGTTGTTCGAGCAACACTTGACGCTGCGAAACAGATTCTGGCCCTAACTCCCTTAGCTTTGCGTATTCTAAAATCTCATCCAGTGGCATTGCGGTGTCTTTTAAGCGCTTCACGAACTCAATCCAGGTAACGTCCTTCGATGTATAGACTCGATGACCGCTACTGTTCCGCTGAACATTTTTCAACAAGCCGATTTTTTCATAGTAGCGAAGCGTGTGAACCGACAAACCCACCAACTGAGAAAACTCACTCACATTCATTACTTCACCTTTTCTATCTGGGTATAGGAACTCAAACTATGCGCACTTATCTAATTTGAGCTCTGCGGTGACTTTCGTCAAACGTAACGCAATCGCAAAACACACTAAGTAAGGACTCACATACCAAAAGATACTTTCTAGTGGCTGCTTCACCTGCGCTTCTCTGGTTTTTATGTATTGGTTTTTCTGCATCTCATACTGACTCAGCATACCATCCACCCACACGGCGTCACTTTCCACCAGCGATACGCTAGGCGCAGGAACCGTAAAATCCGATGCGTTGGGTAACAAGGTGAAATCGACATCTTTGAACGTGATGGCCGTATTCAAATACCACAAACACGCTTCATGGTGCTGAGCGTGATTATCTAAAGATGGTTGACCGGTGCAGGTATCACTTCGCAGCTTATCCAAAGAAAACTGCTGAACCGATTCTAAAATCGCCACCGCTCTGGTTTGTTCGGTTTCAACCCAATCACCCGCTACTTTCGCACGAATCTCAGACACTGCACCCAGCATCCCGATACCCGCTAGAAACGGCCATAAATAATCCATGAGCTTCCACTTTCGTCGGCTCAAGTTGAACCCACACCAAATCGGAAGATGAAAAAGGAACGTTAGCCCAAGCGATAGCAAAACGAAATTCAAAGAGCTAGAGAGCATGAGTTCGCTATCAAAGAAGTTCTTCATAATGAGAGACTTGCCTGTATAACAAAGAGAAATTTGATACTAGGTTTGATATTAGAAAAGAGTGTAAGGGGAAAGTAAAAACAGCACCAACCATTGGAGTTAGCGCTGTTTATTTAAGCAAGTAGCGGCTTTTCCATCGGGATGCAATCGAGGCTAATACCTCTAGGAGAGTGATAAGTGGAAAGTTCATCACCGATAAAACCACACGAACGATAAAATTCCGCAGCATTCAGGGTCGATTCTAGCTTCATTAACGGCAAGTTGTGTTGAATCGCTAGTTCCTCTAAGAACTGCAACATCTGCTTCGCTGCGCCTTTTCCGGAAAAATCTGGGTCCACAAAAATAGCATCAATCATACCGGTTTCGATGTTGATTTTACCGCTGCCAATTACTCGACCATCAACTTCTGAAACGTGAAAGGTTTGGACTACATCGCTTATGAATCCATCAGACATTCCACCCTGCGTCCATATTGACAGCTGTTCTTCTGAGTAATAAGCCGAGCACTTCTCGACAATGGCACGGCTTCGAATATCGAAAATATCCTGAGCATCAGACTCAGCCGCTTTTCTAATTGTAATCATAAGCCTACCTCAAGGAATCAATGGAAAATGTAAAGCCAGTCTGTGTCACTAACCCAATCTATCACAAGACGACTTGCTATTTCACCGCCAGCACATGCTCTATATAAGCCGACTTCTTTTCACGGTACTTTTCTTGAGACCAACCTGCACAACCCATTTTGAGGGTGTTGTATTGCTGAACTAATGCCGGGGTCGCACGTAGCTTGTCACGAAACCTTAGAAAGCATTCGAACTCAGAACCACTGGCGACCACTTGCAACGCCACATCATCCCCTAATGTAGACTCCAACATACACAGTTCCGGCGTTCTTAAGGTATCGAGTTTCTCTGTAAAGCCGAGTGTTGTGAGTCTCTCTATAACATCCTCAAATGCGCCAAGATCAACACCTACGAAGATATCTAGATCGCTCTTAGACACGGCAAAAGGAATAGAAGATGCGCCTACGTGCTCAACTCTCGCATTAGGGATTAGCGTTTTGATGTCACGTTCGTATCGGACAAACAGCTCGTTGCAAGCCGCTTGGTATTGTTCCGCGGGGTAAAATTTCATATATCCTTACTCCGAATCACAAACTATTGAACACACCAATTGCTAACAGAAACAATACGATGCTAATAGCTCCAATATAAGAGATTCTGGTTCGCTCTTTTTCAGTTGGAATCAATGGGGGGAAGCGCCCCAATGTGAATACTTTACAAACTATCCAGCCAGCTCCGTAACCAATGAACTCAATCAATATCGACTGAAACAGATACCTAAAGAATGAGCTCAATGCCCTAAAATACGCGACTATCAAGTCTTCCATTTTTTGTCCTAACTAAAGTCAATTTGGACTAAAAATGCCATGGGTAGAGATTCATATCAAGAACCTTATACAGGACTGCGCACGCAATGAATCAATTTTAAACGTAAGTACTTACTATCGACATGCAATGATTCACAGAGTCTTTTTTCTCACCAACAGGCGCAACATAGTGAATTGCAGCTTCGGCATGTGCTTGGTCTGCGAGTTTACTGATAACCCATGCTGCTAAGTATTTGGACGACAAGCATCCACCCGCTGTAGCAATGTTGCCTGCCGCATAAAACGGCTGATCCAACACGGTCACACCGGATTCAATTACCCATGGCTTCGTTGTTAAATCAGTACAGGCTGGAACTTGATTCAGTAACCCCAATACCGACATTAACAAAGTCCCTGAGCATTGACCGCCAATCAATTGTGCTTGTGGGTTAAGGCTTAACCTTGAGAGTAATTTAGCGTCTTGGGCGATATCGCGGGTCAACATGCTACTACCAAACAACACCGCATCAGCAGTATTGGCAAACTCCAAAGGTTGCTGAGATTGAATTGTGACTCCATTCATTGAAGTCACTGATTCTGTAGGGCTAGTAATCTGCACATTCCAGCCAAACTCTTTCATACGGTTCAAAATACCCGAGGCGATGAAAGAGTCCAGTTCGTTAAATCCGTCAAATGTTAGTACAGCAATATCCATATTTATCCTTTCCTAAATCACTACACTTACGACTATTTTTCAAATAGTTAGTCGCAACGCCCTTTGATATTACCAACAAACATGTTTGCGCCGTTAAAGCCACCAAAACCATTTATCGAGTTAGTGTAAACCACTTTTTCTTTCTCAGGGTAAACAGCCCAAGTCTCAACAGTTGATTTGCCGTCAGTACCAACATCTGCGCAAATTAGAGTGGATGAACCAACCTGAAAGCAATTCATATTATTTGGAGATACGCTACTTTCCTCACCTTTAAACTCAACGATGAACTTTTGAGATGAAATACCATCTTTATCAATTTCAAAGCTTTCAAATTGACGAGTAGAAAAACCTTTGAGATCACCTACAACAAAGCAACTAGCTTGTACTGTAAATGACAATAGGGCCCAAACAACAACGATATATTTCATCTCTTCTCCAGAGCGCTAACAGAAGTTAATTCGGCTCACTTTAATCCACATATGCACCTAGAGTCACCAACTGAATGATAAATCTGCATTCCCTTTGTCCAAAAACAAAAAGCCCCGGTTATAGGAACCGGGGAAACAGGGTGGGATGAGTTTGGCGCGTGCCCGAAACCAAACTCTCCCCAAGCCTCACCTAAGACTCATGCTCTTAGGTAAAGGATTTCACATCATTATTGAAGCGTAGCGCCTTGCTCTACCCAAGTGCCGATGAGTGCGCGTTCTTCGTCGGTCATTTGAGTCATGTTACCGAGCGGCATCACCTTGGTTGTTACGGTTTGAGCAACAATCCTTGGGACGTTGGCTTTAATCTCTTCTGGGGTATCAAACATCACACCGGCTGGCGCAGCAGCAAAAGCAGCGTGGCTAGGGGTTGATGAGTGACACACAGAACAACGCTCTTGAATGACTTTGTTGATGGTTTCAAAGCTTACGCCTGCGCTAGCAGTTTGCATTGCGTGATCTGCTGGTGCAGCTTGAGAACTAGCCGTAGTTGAAGCTGTACCGTTTTCAGCAAGCTCTTCTGTCGCTGATTCAGTCGAGCTTACTTGCGCTTCTTGAACCACTGGCGCCTGCACAACCGGAGTCATCTGTTTTTTCGCGTAAGGTGAAGTCACAAACGCAAGCGTGATCATACCCAATGCCGCTACTGGCACTGTCCATGCAAACTTCTGACTACCATGACGGGTGTTGAAGTAGTGACGCACCAAGATACTGAAGATCGCTAGGCCAGCAAGGATCAGCCAGTTGTATTCCGAGCCATAAGTGCTTGGGAAGTGGTTACTGATCATGATGAACAGCACTGGCAGTGTCATGTAGTTATTGTGACGAGAACGCAGTAGACCTTTCGCTGGTAATGCCGGATCCGGTTCGCGCTTCTCTTCAATCGCTTTCACCAAGTTACGCTGCGCAGGCATGATAACGCGGAATACGTTACCCACCATGATGGTACCAATGATCGCACCAACATGGATGTAAGCGCCACGACCACTGAACACTTGAGTTAGGCCGTACGTCGCAGCGACGAGCAGCACAAACAGCACAACGCCAAGCAACACGGGGGTTTTACCTAATGGTGAGTCACACAGTAAGTCGTAGATAAACCAGCCGGCAACGAATGAACCAATACCAATCGCGATTGCGGTTGTTGAATCAAGGCCAGAGCCCGGTGCAATCAGGTAAATCTCAGCGTTGAGGTAGTAAACCACACCCAGTAGACACACACCGGTGATCCACGTGAAGTAGGCTTCCCATTTGAACCAGTGCAGGTGCTCTGGCATCTCGGGTGGCGCAAGTTTGTATTTTTCTAGGTGATAAATACCACCACCGTGAATTGCCCATAAGTCGCCTGAAAGGCCCGTTTTTGGGTTTACTCGGTTAAGGTTGTTCTCTAACCAAACAAAGTAAAATGATGCGCCTATCCACGCAACACCAACAATCATGTGAGCCCAGCGTATTGCTAGATTCAACCACTCTGTAATATGCGGATCCATAATAAACTCCTGTATCACAACGCTTTAGCTAAGCGTTGCTCTTCCTTATTGTCGTCCGTTGGCAAGTCGTCCAAATGCAATGCCACTCGGTCGCTGTCGAAATAAACTTCGTCACAGTTATGCCCTTCGCCGCCTCTATCGACGATCAAGAACTGGTCTTGATCGGTGAGGGCGAGAACTGGGTGATGCCACACCCCTTTGTGATAGTTCACTCCTTGACGACCGTTGCTCAAGAAAGCTCGGCTATTGGCTAATGTAGGATCGTCGCCTTTTGGCGCAACAACAATTAAATAGGGTTGACCAAGTAATGGAATGAATGCCTGAGAGCCAAGTGGATGACGCTCTAACATTTTGATGGTCAGTGGGTAGCTCAACGGTGTGGCTTGGAAGATGCTGATGATGGCTTCTCCGTCTTGGTCTTGCACATCCGTTGTCGCTAGCTTGTGGTAGCGACGTGTTGATCCACTGTTGATCATGAAGAAATCACTATTATCGGACTCGATAACATCGCCAAACTCTGCAAAAGCCTGCTTGGTTAACGGTTCGATGGATAAACGACGTATTCCATTACTCATACTCATTTCCTTACCTATTTCGCTTTCGTACCAAACAGACGCAAACGGCTGATACCACCATCTGGGAATATGTTTGCACGTACGTGGGTAATCGCACCAAGGTCGTTTACCTCAGAAATGAATTCGTGAATCTCGTGCGCTTGCAGCTTTTGTGCAGGCAAGAGTTCACGCCAGAATAGGCTTTGTGTTTCTACTTGGTCGTCGGTACCGCCTTTCACGTAAGCCGCTTGAATTGAGCAGCTGTCAGGGTAGTTACCTTTGAAATGAGCCGTATCAACAACGATGCGTTCGATGTTACCTGGGTGGCCTAGTGCCACGATAACCCAGTCGTTACCCGGTGTACGACGACGCGCTGTTTCCCAACCGTCACCCATGTTTTCACCGCGGCCTGGGCCTAAGATGTTGGCTTTGTTTCCGTAGTGTTCGTCACTACATGCGAGTGCTCGGCCACCGTGCTCAACCGATGCTAGGTCGACTTGTTGCTGAGAATCTATTGCTTCCCAATCCACACTTGGTCGGCCATAAACACGTAAGCGCGCTACACCGCCATCTGGGTAGATGTTCAAACGTAGATGAGTAAATACTTGGTCGCTTTCAATCGCTTCAAGATGATGATGATCACCTTGTAGTGCCATTGAAGGCAGAATTTCTTGCCACTCTGTTGCGTCTGTTGGCTCACCTTGTGGTGAATAACACGCGTCAATTGATGCCGAAGGTGGGAAGTTACCTGTGAAGAATGAGGTATCAATATCAACGCCAGCAATGGTGCCAGCTAGACCAAGGCGAACGACACAGTAGTCGTAACCTTCACCACGTTTACGTCTGCTTTCCCAACCGTCCATCCACTTGCCGTTATCGTCGTATAAGTCGTCTTTCCACTCTGGTGCTGCGTGGCTGAGTAGACGGCTTTTATCCGCGAAAAAATCGTCTGTTGCGAAGATAGCTTCTGCGCCGAGTTTTTCGTCTGCAAGGTTTATGTATTGTTCAAATGTTTGGGTCATGTCCGTGTAATCCTATCCAATTAATCAAGTAATAATAAAATGAGAACTTAGTGGCTTATTCGCTTATAAAGCGTGCTCTTAGCGCACTAAGACTGGGCTGAGATAGCTGTTAACTCCGTTAACTTACATATCCCAGAGACGAAACATCGCGATCTTGTTGATCTCTTGAATCGCCGTAGCAAACTCAGTTTCACTATCATTTCCTAATCGCATCTCGAACGACTCAAGAATTTGGTAACGATTGGCTCCCTTCACCGCCATGATAAAAGGGAAATTGAAGCGACTTTTGTAGCTGTTGTTGTAAGAAGTGAATTTTTCAAATTCTTCGGCGCTGCACTGGTCAATGCCCGCCCCCGCTTGTTCTTTGGTCGACGACTCGGTGAGTTCGCCGTTTACTGCAGCTCGACCGGCTAAATCCGGGTGAGCGTTGATCAAAGCCAACTGTTTGCCTTGGTCTGCACCTAACAAGGTCGATGCCATTTTCAGATGAAGATTCTCGATATGGTCGTCTTCGGCATTCAAACCTTGGTCATACACCACTTCTGCAACCCACGGGCTGTGTTCGTAGACATCAGCAAAGTGAGCGACAAAGGTATCGCGGTCCATGGTTGTTGGTTGGCATGATCGAAATTCAGTCACGTAAGCCTCCTTGCTTCACTGCTACTTTTGCTGTTGATGATTAGCGTTATTTGGTTGATATGGATGATGTTGGTGCCAGTGGTTGGCGATATCGATTCGACGACATAACCACACGCTGTCGTGCTGTTTTACGTAATCTAAGAAACGTCTCAATGCAGCAATACGACCGGGGCGACCAATCAGACGACAATGCAGCCCAACCGACATCATTTTCGGTGCGGTTTCGCCTTCCATATAAAGGGTGTCAAACGTGTCTTTCAGATATTGGAAGAACTGCTCACCAGAGTTAAAGCCTTGCGCCGTTGAAAAACGCATGTCGTTCACATCAAGTGTGTAAGGGATCACCAATTGCGGATGACCAGTCTCGGTGTGCCAATAAGGCAGGTCATCGTCATAAGCATCAGAGTCGTAAAGAAAACCGCCCTCTTCTGCAACCAAGCGACGCGTATTTGGACCCGTTCGACCTGTGTACCAACCTTGTGGACGTTGACCCGTCACTTGTTGGATGATCTCAATCGCTTTGGTCATGTGGTCGCGCTCTTCAGACTCATCAATGTATTGATAGTCGATCCAACGATAACCGTGGCTACAGATTTCGTGGCCCGCTTCGACCATAGCTTTGGCAACGTCTGGGTGACGCTCAATCGCCATTGCGACAGCAAATACAGTCAGTGGGATTTCATATTCATCGAACAAGCGAAGAACACGCCACACACCTACACGACTACCATATTCATAGATGGATTCCATGCTGATGTGACGTTCGCCTTTGATCGGTTGTGCTGACGGGATCTCTGAGAGAAAAGCTTCAGACTCGTCGTCTCCATGTAACAAACAACGCTCACCGCCCTCTTCATAGTTCAATACAAAAGAAACCGCGACGCGCGCATTACCTGGCCATTGAGGGTTTGGAGGGTTAGCTCCGTAACCGATCAAATTTCTTGAATAATCCTTATTCATCCAAGTACTCCTAACATAAGTGGTTGGCTTAGCCGCTCTTTAAGTGAGTCACCAAATGATTCAACCAAATGGATTCTCGATAAACAGAGCAACCTTACCCCTGTGCATTTATTGTATACAATTATTTATCTCAATGTAAAGATTTTGTTATTCAAGTTAAATTTACGCAATATTACTAATTAAAAACAACAACTTAACAAAACCAAAACTCACCAAAAAACGATAATCAAGATCTATAAAGTCAGAAAAAACGACACAATAGTTAACATTTTTCCAACAATTCGCTTTACTAATTGTGTACAGTTCGTACATAGTTAGTGATAACAAAGTGACCAGTTGCATTCTTTGCAAGGTCGAAACAGACAGATAAACCACGGAACAGAGGAGCGCCAAAAGCGCTATTAAAGGACTATGGGAAGATTAACAACACACGTATTAGACACAACTCACGGCTTACCGGGTGCAGAGATCAAGGTAGAGCTTTATAAGGTCAATGAAGACTCAACAGAAAAGTTGGCGACGGTAATCACTAACTCCGATGGCCGAACCGATGCGCCGATTCTGGCAGGGAATGATTTCCGACCGGGGAAATATCAATTGGTGTTCTACGTTGCCGATTACTACAGAAGTAAAGGCGTGGAATTGGATGGCGTGCCTTTCCTAGACGATGTGGTTATTCGTTTCGGCTTAGATGATCCAGAAGCGCATTATCACGTTCCTCTTCTCGTCTCGCCTTACAGTTTCTCAACCTATAGGGGCAGTTAGTCCCGTGACCTAGCACTTCGAACTAGGCTCAACCATCGAATAATAAACAGATTCGTGCGTGCATCTAAAACGATGCGCGCTCATTAAGCACGCTCATATAAAAATACTAACAACGTTAATAGTTAGAGAGTTGATGACTAAACAACAGGTAACTACAGAAATAGCGGCTAGGAAAAACCTTAAAACTTAATATTGAAATCTCGCTGTATTCAATAAATGGATCACAACATAAAAGGACTTGCTGACATGAGTGAGAGTAAAACAGAAATACTCAACCAAGATGCGAATAACGGAATTTTAGAGAAACTCTTTAAAATTAAGGCCCACGGAAGCAGTGTGAAAAATGAGTTGGTCGGCGGTGTCACCACCTTCGCAACCATGGCTTACATCATCTTCGTTAACCCACAAATTATGGCCGCTTCTGGCATGGATGCAGGAGCGGTATTCGTCGCAACCTGTATTGGTGCAGCTATCGGTTGTTTGTTAATGGGGTTATTTGCGAACTGGCCTGTCGGCCTTGCGCCGGGCATGGGCTTGAATGCCTTCTTCTCGTTCACGGTAGTAAGCGAAATGGGCTACAGCTGGGAAGTGGCACTGGGTGCGGTGTTTATCTCCGGCATCTTGTTTGTCGGGATGAGTTTCTACAAAGTCCGCCAATGGATCATTGAAAGTATCCCTGTGAGTTTACGTTACTCCATGACAGCGGGCGTTGGTTTGTTCTTAGGTCTAATTGGTTTAAAAACAGCGGGTATCGTCGTCGAAAACCCAGCAACTTTGGTTTCTCTAGGTGACTTTACCAAACCAGAAGCGCTACTGGCTGCTATCGCCTTCTTGATCATCGCTGTTCTGAGTGAGCGCAAGATTTTTGGTGCTGTGTTAATCGGTATTTTAAGTGTGACTCTGGTTGGCATGATGCTTGGCTTAGTTCACTACAACGGCTTCTTCGCGGCTCCGCCAAGCTTGGCTCCTACGTTCCTAAAAATGGACATTATGGGCGCACTCGATGTTTCAATGATTAGCGTTATCTTGGCTTTCCTTTTTGTAAACATGTTCGATACCGCGGGTACTTTGATGGGCGTGGCTGAGCGCGCAAACCTAACTAACCCTGAAACCGGAAAAATTGAAGGCCTAAGCAAAGCGCTTAAAGCCGACAGTATTTCAAGTGTGGCAGGTGCGTGTGTGGGTTGTCCGCCAGTAACCAGTTATGTAGAAAGTGCAGCAGGCGTTGCAGCAGGCGCACGAACAGGCCTATCAGCGATTGTGGTTGGCGTGTTGTTCTTAGCAGCAATTTTCCTATCGCCACTTGCAGGCATGATCCCCGCTTACGCTACCTCTGGTGCCTTGATTTATGTGGCCTTCGTGATGATGAGCAGCATGCAACACGTTGATTGGAAAGACTTCACCAACGGTGCACCTGCAGCCATTACCGCGCTGATGATGCCCCTGACCTTCTCTATCGCGAATGGTATCGCACTGGGTTTCATTACCTACACAGTGCTGAAACTGGCGACAGGTAAAACAAAAGACGTCTCAATTTCGATGTACTTCTTAGCCGCGATTTTTGTCGCGAAGCTAGTCTTCATCGGCTAATCACCCAACGTAACTATCACTTGGCCTGTTCGCAGGCCAAGCGATAGACGAATGCAATAAATAAGATAAGTAAGTAGCTATATCAGTAAGAAAATAAGCACTAACCAAATTTTCAAGAAAAAGCTAATTGTACTGATGAGTAGAGAGCAAATTCCCGACTTAATTAGTGCACCTTTTTTATGACCCTACGCAGTTTGTAGAAGTCATTATTTGACCGCCATTCGCCTGTAAACGGAAACACAGGCAGAGGAATATCAAATGAAACTTCTGTACACCCTAAATGAAAGACCGCCTCACGGCTTAACCTTTTTACTCGCTTTACAACACATGCTCGCATCGATTGGTGGCATTGTCGCTGTTCCCCTAATTGTCGGTGCTTCTATCGGCCTACCTAATACAGAGATCGTCTCACTGATCAATGCTGCGCTACTGGCGTCAGGTATTGTGACTGTCGCTCAATGTCTTGGCTTTGGCCCTGTTGGCATTCGACTGCCCGTGGTTATGGGTTCGAGCTTTGCCTTTTTAGGTGTCGCTATCTCAATCGGTAACGAAGGTGGTGTCGCCGCTATCATGGGCTCGGCGCTTATCGGCTCGTTTGTCGTGATTGGTGCCAGCTTCTATATGGACAAGGTTCGGAAGCTGTTCCCAACCGTGGTAAGTGGTGTTGTGGTTACCCTAATCGGCTTAACCATTTTACCGGTTGCCATGAATTGGGTCGGGGACTCCCCAGCCAATACGGAACAGTTCGCCACACTACCAAAGCTGTTTCTAGCACTGATCTCTTTGGGGATTGTGGTTGGCGTATCGGTTTACTGTAAAGGGGCGGTTGCCGCTTCGGCCATCGTGATTGGTTTAGCGGGCGGCTACATTGTGGCGCTGTCACTCGGCATGGTCGACCTTGAGCAAATCAGCTCTGCCGCTTGGGTTGGCGGACCTGAGCCCTTCAAATATGGCTTTACCTTTTCTGCTAGCGCCATCATCAGCATGAGTTTGGTGTACATCGTGGTTATCGCCGAAGCAACCGGCGACTTCATGGCGTTGGGCAACAACTGTCAAACCCAAGTCAGTGGTAAAGATCTAAAACGTGGATTACTCGGCGATGGCCTTGGTAGTACCTTATCTTCGATTTTAACCGCGATGCCATTGGCGTCATTCAGCCAAAATGTCGGTATTGTTGGTATCACAGGTGTAGCAAGTCGATATGTTGTGGCTGCAACCGGTGGTTTACTAATTTTAGGCGGTTTATTCCCGAAATTAGCCGCTATTGCCGTCACGATTCCGAAACCTGTTCTAGGTGGTGTGGGCTTTGTGATGTTCGGTATGATTGCTTACGCGGGCATCCGCATGTTGATCAAAGCCGCAGACACCAAGCGAAATGCCTTGGTAATCTGTGTTGGTTTAGCGTCTGGCTTAGCCGTCACTTTCGAACCAAGGTTGCTGCAACACTTGCCGCATGACCTTGCGAACTTTCTTCACTCTGGCATTACAACAGGCACCATCATGACGGTTCTTCTAAACCTTGTGTTGCCGAAATCTTCACGAGCAGAAGAGCAAGAAGCGCTGGCCGAAAGCCAAGCGCAAGTTGAATTAGAAATGAAAGAACAAGCTGAAGAAGAGTTACAGTCAAACGACCAATTAGAGATTCAGCAAGCAAGCACAGAAACAGATGTTCAAGCGGCATCAGAAAATCCTGAGCCCAAAGCGAACTAGCTAGCTAACTCTCGAACTAATTAAGTCTGGAACTAACTAAGTCTCAAATTAACTGAGTCTAGAACTAACTGGTTCACTGACTAACGTAAAACCGATTTTCACAGAATCAGGGAATGATTAGAGCATTGAACGTTTTAACGCCCTGATTCGAATTTATCTTTCAACAGCAAATACCAATAAAGACCCTCTTCCCTGAAAAGGCTGAGATGGCTAAGGACTACTATGAATGGAAACAATCTGGATTAAGAATCCTCTCGCAATCTACACTGGCTCACTGGCTGATGCAGAAGGCGGTATTGTCATTAAAGGTAATACAATCATTGAGCTGGTTGGCAAACACAAAGAGCCAATCTTACCCGTAGATTACAGCGTCGACGCCTCTCGTCATGTTGTGACTCCTGGGCTTATCAATGCGCACCACCACTTCTATCAAACCCTAACGCGTGCCTACCCCGGCGCACTGAATAAAGAACTCTTCCATTGGCTACAAAGCCTCTATCCAGTTTGGGCCAACCTCGATTCGGAGATGATGAGCCTTGCCACAGAGTTAGCTCTGGTTGAGTTGATGATGTCGGGCTGTACCACAGCGTCAGACCATCATTACTTACTGCCAAACGGGCTAGAGCACGCCATCGATTTACAAGTCGAGGCCGCAGAGAAACTAGGTGTAAGAGCGATATTTACGCGCGGCTCCATGAGCCTTGGGGAAGATGAAGGTGGGCTACCTCCACGACACACCATTCAAACCGAACAAACCATTATCGATGACAGCCAACGCTTGATCCGCGATTACCACCAGCGTGATGAAGGGGCGATGATTCAAATCGCACTCGCACCTTGTTCGCCGTTCTCAGTCACCACCGATCTAATGAAAGAGACCGCTAAGATCAGTGAGCGTGAGAACGTGATGATGCACACTCACCTATGCGAAACGCTCGATGAAGAGGACTTCTGTATCGAGAAGTTCGGTCTACGCCCTGTCGATTACCTAGAAGATGTGGGCTGGCTGAATGAACGCACTTGGCTTGCACACGGCATTCACTTCAACCCAGAAGAGATCAAACGATTGGGCAAAGCAGGCATTGGCATCAGCCACTGCCCGACGTCCAACATGATGCTGGCTTCCGGTATTTGTAAGAACAACGACCTTGAAGCCGCTGGCGTTAAAGTCGGGCTAGGTGTTGATGGTTCGGCCTCCAATGACGGCTCGAACATGATTGCAGAAGTGCGCATGGCGATGTACTTACAGCGCCTGCAGTATGGCTCTGCCAACGTTTCACACTTCGACGCACTGCGCTGGGCAACGTCAGGCTCAGCACGCGCAATGGGTAGAACGGATATCGGTACACTAGAAGTCGGAAAACAAGCCGACATCGCGATGTTCAAACTCGATGATATTCGTTTCTCTGGCAGCCACGATCCACTGGCTGCACTACTACTTTGTGGAGCTCAACAAGCGGATAAAGTGATGGTAGCCGGAAAATGGCGAGTTAACGATGGAGTAGTAATTGGAGTAGACATGGAGCAACTGATGCACCGCCACCATGCTGCCGCCATGAAGCTCGGTAAGCTGGCGATGAATAACAACTAACTAAGACACTTGCCCATCAAACACTGCAAGCCAAAGCGCGTGGCTTTGATGGGCAAACACCCAGAACATCCGCAAAGATTCTAAAACCCCATAAACATTCGAAAACACCCGCAAAAATCTGCAGGCATGATTGCCTCTCAGGCTATGTATTAGTCAGTTTACTTAAATAGTTCCATCCCTATCAGAACGAAATATAAACCTTCACTAATTGAAGATAAGCTAATTAAATGCAATCTAATTTAATATTAACTAATAAAACATTCACTAATTAAACTTTCGATTAATATAAAGCAACCCGTACATTATCTGGCACAGATCAAATTTAAAACGCTCGTTCTATTTATATATTCATCAAATTAATCAACAGATTTAGTAATAATGGAAATTATGAGGGTAATTATACTTTTATCACTTATCGCATTTATGAATAGAATAAAAACCTCTCGAGACCTTTCCATACCTAGCCTGACAAAAGACACAAGAGTAGTGACTTAAATATCATTAAATTCAATAGATCAACAATCAATCAATATGAATCCAAATATGTGATCTAAATAGAACTTTTCATTATAAATCTACTATAGATTGACCAAATCTTATAAAAACAAAAAACACATTAAAGGGGTCTATTTTAAAAACAAAAAATAATTATAAGAATAACAATATAAAACTATTCAATAACCCTTCATAAATATTTAAAAATGCCATCGAATGGTAGGGGGATTATTGTCTTTGTAAAAAGCTAATAACAAATCTAACAGGGCTAAACGATGAAAAAAATCACTAAAACACTCGTACTATCTTCGATTTCAATTGGGCTACTTTCTTCTTTTGCTTTCACTTCTCAAGCAGCGCCAGTTCAAGTTAACCAAGCGTCAGCTGAACAAAACATACCTCAAGTCACCTACGATACGATAATCGGTGAGAATGGCGTCTTTATTGATTTAGATACCGACAACTTTATTCTCAAACAGCAAGAGTGGTATCAGATCCAAGCCTATGTCGAAGGTGCTTTAGCACTGCCTGTGACAGAAGCCAGTATGAAGTCGACTTTAAGTATTCCTAACGACATTCCTTTCTCTAATTTTCAAGCACTGGTCGAGCAATACTCAAACATTCACGATACTGCCTTTTATTGGAAAAAAGACCTTTACCCAAGCATCGTTGACCTTTCATTAAGCTTGGCCAATTACGCACAAATTAAAGACTACATGCTCACCCCTTTGAGCGATGCTTTGAATGAAATGTTGGCCAAAGCATTCTCGCCACTGCCGGAAGATATAGAAGCAGTAGAACGCAACAGAAAAATGGCGATTGCTTACCTAAAAAGCCTGCAGAACTTTTCCATGAAATACCAACAAGAAGTGTCTGACGTTGGCGGAAATCTATTGGAATTTTCAGCCACACTGGACACGCAAAAATTGCAGCTAGATGTGTTGGAAGGTACCCATAACGGTTATCTAAGCGATGATGGCAGTGCGCTTCAGCAACGAGTGAATGACATCAATGCACGTATCACTCAACTCAACAAAGATTACACTCACTACGTTACGGTCGCCTCTACCGCAGTGACTTATGCTTGGTTCCCTCTGGTTGCAGGGCCAATTATGGGCGTCTACGGCGATAAAGCAGAAAAAGCACGCAAACTTCGTAACGAATTACAAAACGAAGTAAAAGAGCTTCAAGAGCAGTTAACTTACACGCAAAAAATATATAACTCTTATCATCGCTCTTCGGAGAGTATCGAGATAATTTCTCAGCAAATTGAAAATGCGATTCCACATATTAATAAGCTGAAACTGAATTGGCAGAAAATGAATGCCGACTTCACTTCACTGCTCGTTGCACTAGAACAAGCTCAAGATAATGCCGATATCATGAGAGACGATACCATGCTTGGTGCGATAGGCGCGCTTGCCAATACAACAGTTGCAGAAAGTAACTGGAGTAATATTAGTGAGAAAGCAAAAGCGTTCGCAAACAATGCATATATCCAAAAAATGGATTAGTCCCTATACCTATCGAAAAGTAGCGCGACAGATAAAATCGACGCTATATACAGAAACGCTATACACAGCAACGAAACTGCTAAAAATATAACAAGATAGCCAAATTACCTTCCGAATAAGAAGCCGCACCTTAAGCAAATTAAGGTGGCGGCTTCTGCTACCCAAAATTTGGTGACTACTAATTTCGACAGGACATAAATATGAGACTTCTACCTATTATTATTTCTCTTTCATTTTCTCCACAGGCTTTTTCTAGCGACTGGCTTGAACTGAACAATTTACCCAATTCAACCGAATACCCAACCTGGGTTCAATCTGCCTATTCCGATGTTGGCGTCTTATCGCGTTCAACATCCGATTTACACATCAACCTAAGTGACTGGATTGCAGAGCAGAACCTCTATGTCACTAAGCCTTCAAAAGTTGTCATTTTTGCAGATACGATTGAGGTTCCAGAGAACTTCAACTTGCTCGTAAATAACCAAAACATCCTGATTTTTGCGCGTAAAATTGTTGGCCAAGGCACGCCGACATTTGTGCTCGGACAACAAGGCTCTGCTGCCTCAATTTCTGTGATTGCGGGCGAGATAGAGACACCGATTAATGTGCTCGCTTTCCAAAGCGATGGCAGCATTACGCGAGACGCTCTAACAGGGAAAATCGGTGATGGTGAATCCGTTGTCTTAGCAGGAGAGCACTACCGAAGAACCACCATCGACTCAAACATTACCGGGCAAATGAAATTGGCTTCTGAGCCTTTTACAGACATTGTTAATCGTTCTTTTGATATGGCTGCCAGCTTATACGATACCAACCCAGAACTTAGCCTCGACCTCATCAACTGGGTTGAGCAGAGCTTACGTTACTCAGGTTCAGTGGTAGAAGACGACCCAATCCTTTCAGACCTTTACTTGCAAACCGTCGCGTTCAAACAATTCATTAGCTTCAGCACCAAAGAGAGCCACTATGTGCCTTATCTCGATAAGGTGTTGTACCAAGATAAATACGAAGCGTATCTGAAAGCGATGGTCGCATATCAAGCTCAGTGGGACATTATTCAAGACAGAAGCACCGTCATTGAAGACAAAATAGAAGCCGCTAAGTTAGCGCTCGCTAACATCGAAGACGTTCTTCGCGCTCAAAGCTCGATTATCACACAAACCCAGTCCAACATAGACAAGATAGGCGATAGCCTGACCGAAGTAGATAGCCAATACAAAGCTCAGGAGTTAGTGACTCTCGATGCAAGAACGACTTATCTAGTTGGCGTAGAGAATTGGAAAACCCAGCAGCAACTCAACGCAGCTTTGGCGATTTTCAAAGCAATAGCCGAGATTGGCAGTGCAGTGAGTGGCGTGTTCACCGGCAACCTTTCAGGGGTCAATGACCTAACCGAACAATTGGCTAAAACCCCAGAAGCATTAGAAAAAGCGAAAAACCTCGTCACCAATATCAAGTCTGTCACGGGCATTATTGATAGCGTCACCAAAACGATTTCTGGTATCTCTCAGCTCACCACGGATATTAAATCAACTATCAAGTTCCAGAAGATATCGGAAGCGATGGATGGCTTTAACTTCAACATCCCAACCATCAATGAAAGCAATCTAGCTTGGGATCTGATGATCACCGAGATCCGCAGCAACTTAAGATATGCTGATAGTTTGGGAATAAAAGGGACGAGACAGTACTTACTTGAGCTTGAGAAACAGGTGCTTCTGGGTAAGGCAATTAACATCACCCAGCTTAACTTTGCTCAGGAACAAGCAAAGTTGGTCGACTTGTTGTTAACCAATAACGTAACCATCAATCAACAGCAAAGACTGAGTGATGCAATTGGGAGTTATCAGGTAGATACCGACAACTTCGATTCGATTGAACGTGAACTGTCGAGAGTATTGATGCACTTCAAACGTCCTATGTACGTTGCTTTATCTAACTATGTTCAGGCATACGAATATTGGGCATTGAAGCCAAGCGAGATCACGCCTTCTCTCAACAAAAGCTACTTGGACTACCAATTTGATTTGGCGTCCATCGAAAGTGAGTATGTGAATGCTCTGTCTTCTTTCCAACCCGCGCCACAAGATTTCACCATCGATAACTACACCATTTCCAGCCCAGAACAACTCGAAAGCTTTGCAACAACCGGACAGCTCAACTTCTCTATTCCATTAGAGCAAGTCCAACTCTGTTCGTTTGACCGCGTTAGGCTATCCACGGTACGAGTGTTCTTAGAGGGTGAAAACTTACCTTATGGCAAGCAACTCAACCTGCGTGTCTCCAGTTCAGGCAACTATGCCGATCGATACGAAAATCAAGATTACCAGTTCAGCTCTAACCCCGTGTCACGCGCGTTCTACTATCGCATTGATGATCCAACCACCAACGACATCAGCATCATTACCGATGGCGCCGTAGCGAATAAGTTCGAATACGCGTACTTCCAGCCCACCCCATTCACTTCATGGAATGTCACGCTTAACAACTTTGATAAAACCGAGCAAGCGAACAACCAGTACCTAAAAGATATCGAACAGATTCGCGTCGAATTCTTAGGTAGCGGTATTCCTAATGGCAATAGTTGCTCCAATTAGCTAAGTGCTGCTTTAATTAATCAAGATCTTCTCTAACTAACCAAGTGCAACCTCAATTAACCAAGTGTTGCTGTCATCCAAAGAACTGAGGTTCAAGGAGTAAGGTTCTGGAGAGAGTTCGTAACAAAAAAAGGCCGACATGATGTCGGCCTTGTTACTTCTATTCGATTTTGGAATCCGATTTACTTCCTAATCCATCAAGCTCTTAGATTTAATCGCCTTCTTTGAAAGCTCTTTGGCAAACTCAGTAATGTCAGCTTCAAACTCATCGACGCTTTGGCGGATATCATCCAGTTGAACGGTTTGCATTACGCGGTTTTCCATCACGATTTGGCCGTTAACGATAGTGGTGTCGATGTTGCTTGGGTTCGCTTGGTAAACCAATGTCGCGTATGGGTCGTAACTTGGCATCATGTTCGCTGATTGTGTTTCTACAATCACGATGTCCGCTTTTTTACCCACTTCCAGAGAACCAATTTGGTCTTCCATGTGTAGGGCTTTCGCGCCACCTAAGGTTGCCATTTCAATCACTTGCTCAGGGATCATAATGGTGCGGTCTGAATGCTTTAAGCGCTGCATGTTAGCTGCGTAACTTAGAGTACGCATGATATCGACTTGATTGGAGCTCATTGGCCCGTCGGTTCCTAAGCCAATGCGCATATCGGCACGATACATCTCCCAAGCAGGCGCAATGCCTGTCGCCCCTTTGGCGTTCGCCATTGGGTTGTATGAGATACCCGCGTCAGCTTGCTTGAGAAGCTTTTGGTCATTTTCTGAAAGGTGGATGCCGTGAGCAATCACTACACGCTCATCAAGCACACCGATTTCATCCATGTATTCAACTGGCGATGTCGCTTTGGTTTCGTCTTTGATGCGCTTTTCTTCATTCGGGAATTCAGCAACGTGAATCAGCACCGGCACATCGTATTGAGTAGACAGCTTGTTGATTTCTTGCAGCTTATCTTTACTCACGGTGTACACCGCGTGTGGTGCATAAGCAGGTGTGATTAACTCGTCGTTTTTGTACTGCTCAATAAAGCCTTTGGCATACTCAATCCCACCGTAAGGTTCTTTAGCATCGACCACTGGAAACTTAATCACGGTTTCGCCGAGCACGGCGCGTAAGCCGACTTCTTTGGTCGCTTTTGCCATTTCGTCCATGTGGTAATACATATCGGCGTAAGTGGTTACACCGCTTTGTGCCAATTCAATAGAGCCAAGCTTGGTTGCGTTGTAAATCAGTTCACGGCTTAGCTTTTCGGCTTCTAGAGGAAAGAAGTAAGCGAACAAGCGGTTCGAGATGCCCTCTTCTCCTAAGCCGCGGAACGCGATCATAGGTAAATGGTTGTGCGCGTTCACCATGCCCGGCATAACGATTCCGTCTTGAGCATCAATCACCTTTTCAGCGCGATATTGAGTGATCAAATCCTCGTTACCAACTGCGATAATCTGGTCGTCTTTCACCACTACCACACCATCTTCAATCACATCCATTTCTGAATTGATGGTGAGAACCTGTCCGTTGGTGATGATCAGATCAGCATTGTATGTTTGCGTCGCGACCGTTGAACCGCAACCTGCAAGCAGAACTGCGCTGATGGTGCATGCCAAGCTTTTAAGCGTCATTGCTAAACCTTAATGTTGTGCGTGTAATATTGTTAGCAGGTTAGTCTTTTCCTTTAGAAAAAAGAGCACCGCTAAATTTTTGCGACACTATAACCTTACCTTTAAATAAAATGGCATACCTAATCGAGCCAAATTCAAGATAAATGAGTTATTGCACAACAGGTCACAAAAGTAGCTTTGCACATATGCTCACTCAAATGCACAAACAAAAAAGGCCTGCAATCGCAGACCCAAAAAAAACATTCAAATAACGTTAGCCTTTCACACCACACCCTTTAATCACTAGCTGGGTGATAAACTCAGCGGCATCTTCATAGTCTTTATCATCGAGCTTATCTTTCTGCATCACGCTGCAAATCTGCCAGCCAAAATCGGCGTAGGTTTGGGTGGCTGCCCAAATGGTAAACATCAGGTGGTGTGCAGGAACGTCATCCATTAAGCCTTGTGCTGACCATGTTGAGAACTTATCAAGAATCATCTGGGATTGCTTATACAGCTCATCGCCAATCTCTTTCGGCAGTACTTTCGCGCCCGACATCACTTCATTGGCAAACACTTTAGAGGCATGTGGATGGTCGCGAGAAATGATCAGTTTGGTTTGAATATATTGGGACAAGGCTTCAACAGGATCGCTGAGCTCTTCAATCGGACGAGATGCTTCAAGTAAAGGCTGAGTGACGGTTTCTAGAACGGCATTGTAGAGCTTATCTTTAGAGCTGAAATAGTAGAATACGTTGGGTTTGGGAATGTCGGCCGCTTTTGCGATATCGGCCATTTTTGTTGCGGCATAACCATGAGTGGCGAATTGTTCACACGCGACTTCGATGATTAAATCTTGATTCTTTTGTCTGATCCTAGACATATTGCATCCTTTACAGCTCGTTACTAAAATCATAGTAATCAACGTGCTTCATTAGTCCAGAAGATAATCTCAGAACTCAAGGTCACCGCATTGATAACAATAAAATGGCCGCTCTATTTGTTAAGAAACGACCATTCCATACCGTGTTTTTGAACTGTTCAAGTTAAAGAATCAATATTGCTCTGAAGTCATTCACATTGGTCAGCGTTGGTCCCGTGGTAAGAAGCACATCGACTTGCTTGAAGAAATCGTAGCTGTTGTTGGCATCGAGGTAGTCTTGCGCTTTAAGCGACAGACTCGAACCTTGTTGCCATGTTTGAGGGGTTATCCATGCGCCCGCATTGTCTTCCACGCCATCAATCCCGTCGGTATCGGCAGCCAATGCGAAGATATTGTCTTGGCCTTTGAGCTCGCTATACAAGCTCAACAAGAACTCACAGTTACGCCCACCGCGACCATTGCCTTTAACGGTTACTGTGGTTTCCCCGCCGGAAAGTATCACGCAAGGCGTCTCGAATGGGTGCTTGTTATTAGCCACTTGTTTGGCTAGCGCAGCATGCACCTTCGCGACATCTCGCGCTTCTCCCTCTATGCAATCACTCAACACATAAGCGGGAATACCCAAGCCTTCAGCTTCTGCAGCAGCGGATTCCAATGCCGACATTGGTGTAGCGATAATATGGTGCTCCGCGTTCTTCCAACAGGCATCATCTGGCTTAATGGTCTCTGACTCTGGATTATTTAGCCATTCAAATGCCGAGCGTGGTGTTTCTATTTGATAACGTTCTAAAATGGCCATCGCATCAAAACGCGTGGTGGTGTCGGGTACGGTTGGGCCAGAGGCAATCACACTAATGTCATCGCCCGGCACATCTGAAATCGCCAGTGACACAACCCTTGCAGGATACGCGGCTTTTGCTAGTCGCCCCCCTTTTATCGAAGATAGATGTTTACGAACACAATTCATCTCATCAATAGCGGCGCCTGATTTGAGCAGCGCTTTATTTATTTGTTGCTTCTCCGCCAAGCTGATGTCGCCACCGGGAAGACTTAGCAAAGCGGAACCGCCACCCGACAGTAGGCAAATAACCGTGTCATCTGCGCTCAAGCTACTCACCAATTGCAGCATACGTTGGCTCACTTCTAAGCCCATCGCATCTGGCACGGGGTGCGCTGCTTCAATCACCTCAATGTGTTCGCAAGGTGCGGTGTGCTCATAACGAGTCACCACTAAGCCTTCAAGATCACGCAGTGCGAGATCTTGCTGTTTCTTTGCCTGCCAAACCGCTTCAAGCTCTGCGGCCATCGACGCGGCTGCTTTTCCTGCTCCTATCACCACAGTACGCCCAGCTTGGTTGGCTGAGCGGTAAAAAATGTCTTGAGGAAGAAAAGGTTCGATGTGATTTGTAGGTAGCGCCTGATTAACAGCACTTGAGAAAAGGGTTTGTAGAAACTGCTTAGCATCAATGTCCATCAGCCACTCCTTAGTTGACGGAGAAAAAAAGAACCCCGATACAAGGCCAAAGGGTGCCTGCTAAGATCAAGTTGGAAAGGAACAACTTCAACCTCTGCCTCGTATCAGGAACGCGTATAAAAGGAGACGAAACTACGCGATTTATAAACAAACTGTTGGGCTACGAATCGATAGCAGCCCTAATTAATTAACGGATAATCGGTTGATTGACTAACCACTAAACGGACAAACCGTTAACTAGATTAACGAATCGAGTGGTCAGAACGTTTCTCAATCGCTTGGATAAGCGCAGAGTGGTCCCAACCTTCGCCGCCCATTTCGGCACACTCACCAAATAGCTCTTGTGCATTTGCCGTATTCGGCAGTGCAACCCCTAGCTCTTGTGCGCCCGTTAGCGCTAAGTTGAGGTCTTTTTGGTGAAGCGAGATTCTAAAGCCTGGATCAAAGGTACCTTCAACCATACGCTCACCGTGCACTTCCAATATCTTAGAGTTAGCAAAGCCACCTAATAAAGCCTGACGTACTCGCGCTGGATCAGCACCGGCTTTCGAAGCAAATACGAGCGCCTCAGACACGGCTTCGATATTCAGAGCAACGATGATTTGGTTTGCGACCTTACAGGTTTGACCCGCACCGTTGTCGCCTACTAGCGTGATGTTCTTACCCATGATTTCGAACAGAGGACGAGCTTTATCAAACGCGTCTTGCTCACCGCCCACCATGATAGTCAGCGCTGCATTAATCGCGCCTACTTCACCACCCGAAACGGGAGCGTCAAGGTATGACGCGCCGCCTTCGTTAATTCGCGCTGCAATTGCTTTGGTCGCGATTGGCGAGATCGAACTCATGTCGATAACCAGTTTTCCAGCTGCACCGCCCGCAGTTAGACCTTTCTCGACGCCGTTGTCACCAAACAGGACATCTTCAACTTGTGGTGTATTCGGCACCATTAAGATAACGATATCCGCAGCTTCAGCCGCTTCCGCTGGTGAATGACAGACCGTTGCGCCCGCTGCCACAAGGTCGGCAGGTGCTGCATTAAAGTGATCCGACAGAATCAAATCGTGACCTGCTTTTTGAAGGTTACTCGCCATAGGTTTACCCATGATGCCAGTTCCGATAAATGCAATTTTAGACATGTTGTTCTCCTTAACGTTTGAGGGTTACCAGACGCAAATTAACGGTACTGGTGTAGCCAACCAAGGCCTTCTGTCGTTGTCGTTTTAGGTTTGTATTCGCAGCCCACCCACCCTTGATAGCCAAGCTCATCAAGATAATTGAGCACGAATGGGTAATTGATTTCGCCAGTACCCGGTTCGTGTCGGCCTGGATTGTCCGCCAGTTGCACGTGTGCGATTTGGCCAATGTTTTGTTGCATGGTCGGCGTGAGATCGCCTTCCATAATTTGCATGTGATAAATATCGTATTGGATAGAAAGGTTATCGCTCCCTACCTCTTTAATGATCGCTTTGGCTTGCTCAGTCGTGTTTAAGAAGAAGCCCGGAATATCACGGGTATTGATCGCCTCTATCACTAAGCTAATGCCTTCTGCTGCTAGCGCGTTCGCCGCGTAATGCAGGTTAATCACAAACGCCGATTGCGCATCTTGTTGGGTGACACCTTGCGGAACAATCCCCGCCAAGCAATTCACTTGAGTACAACCGAGTGCTTTTGCGTAAGCGATGGCTTTAGGTACACCCGCTTGAAATTCTTCAACTCTTGCTGGGTCGACCGCGATACCACGGTCGCCAGCGTCCCAATCACCCGCGGGCAAATTAAATAGCACTTGCTCTAGGTTATTAGCGTCGAGTTTTGCTTTGATTGCCTGAGCATCAAAGGCGTAAGGGAAAAGATATTCTACGCCCTGAAAACCCGCTTCCGCTGCGGCTTCAAAGCGATCCATAAAATCAACTTCCGTGAATAACATTGACAAGTTTGCTGCAAATTTTGCCATGACTCTGTCCTTATTCTTTATCTGTAAAAATCTGGTTGTTTGTAGTAAAGCCTCGCTCTATCGGAGGCTTTCCGTAGGGCTAAACCTCAGCTCTACGGATACACATTACTTAATGATTACTTGTACGCCAGCGCCGTTGGAGCATCGCCACGGCTTTCGGCAAGCGGTTCAAATTCGTTGATGGCGTTGATCTCTACGCCCATCGCAATATTGGTCACTCGCTCAAGAATCAGCTCAACAACAACCGGTACTTTATGCTTATTCATCAACTCTTTGGCTTGTTCAAACGCAGCGGCAATTTGGTCTGGTTCACGAACTCGAATTGCCTTACAGCCTAGGCCTTCAACAACGGCTACATGGTCAACACCGTAGCCTTCAAGCTCTGGCGCATTCTGGTTATCGAACGCCAGTTGTACACAGTAATTGATATCAAATTGACGTTGCGCTTGGCGAATCAAGCCTAAATACGAGTTGTTCACCAACACATGAATGTATGGCAAGTTGAACTGCGCACCTACCGCCAGTTCTTCGATCATGAATTGGAAATCATAATCACCAGAGATAGCAACGATATCGCGATTTGGATCGGCTGCTCGTACACCTAATGCGGCTGGTGTTGTCCAACCCAATGGGCCAGCTTGACCGCAGTTGATCCAGTTACGCGGCTTATAAACATGTAGGAACTGAGCGGCTGCAATTTGCGACAAACCAATGGTGCTCACATAACAAGTGTCACGACCAAATGCCTTGTTCATCTCTTCATAAACACGCATCGGTTTCATTGGCGCTTCATCGAAATTGGTTTTACGCAGCATGGTCGACTTGCGTTCCTGACACTCACTTGCCCAAGCATTTCGATTCGGCAGCTTGCCAGCATCACGCCACTCTTGCGCCACTTCAACCATGAGCTCAAGCGCTGCTTTCGCATCTGAAACTATGCCTAAATCAGGACAGAACACACGGCCGATTTGGGTTGGTTCAATATCAACGTGAACAAACTTACGACCTTCGGTGTAAACATCCACAGAGCCGGTATGACGGTTAGCCCAGCGGTTACCAACACCAAACACAAAATCAGAACTCAGCATGGTTTCGTTACCATAACGGTGAGAAGTTTGTAGCCCCACCATACCCGCCATTAACTCATGATCATCCGGGATCGATCCCCACCCCATTAAGGTTGGAATAACAGGAACACCAGTGATCTCAGCAAACTGCTGCAACAATTCAGACGCGCCAGCGTTAATCACGCCACCACCCGATACGATCAGCGGTTTTTGCGATTGAGACATCATGGTTAATGCTTTCTCAACCTGCGCTCGTGTTGCTTGTGGCTTATAAGGCTCTAGCGGTTCATAGGTATCGATATCAAACTCAATCTCAGCCAGCTGAACATCAATCGGTAGATCAATCAGGATTGGACCTGGGCGACCCGAACGCATTAAATGAAAGGCTTTTTGGAATGCGCGTGGCACTTGTGCAGGTTCCAGCACCGTAGTCGCCCACTTAGTCACTGGTTTAGCGATAGATTCAATGTCGACCGCTTGGAAATCTTCTTTATGAAGACGAGCACGTGGCGCTTGGCCTGTGATGCATAGAATTGGAATCGAATCTGCAGTCGCAGAATAAAGACCCGTGATCATGTCAGTTCCCGCAGGACCAGAAGTACCAATACACACACCTATATTGCCTTGATTAGTGCGCGTGTACCCTTCAGCCATATGGGATGCACCCTCTACGTGACGAGCTAAGACGTGGTCGATTCCTCCGAGCTTTTTCATAGCCGCATACATAGGGTTAATTGCTGCGCCGGGAACACCAAATGCGATGTCTACACCTTCACGTTTAAGCACCTCTACCGCTGCTTCAATCGCTTTCATAATTGCCATTCGAACCTCCAGTTCAGATTGTATACAATTAAACTAACTTTTGTGTACTATGAACCATCCTAGCTATTTATCAACCCCAAAATGAAACAATTTTGTTACATCATACGGCCGCTTTGAGTAAGCACTAACCCTGAAAAGCTTACAATTCATTGCTTTACATAAAATATCTTTACGTAAAAATAAATTACAAAAAGACCAAATGATAAATAAATGTTAAATACCCTTTGCTTGTTTACAATTTATGCAATATAAATATCCTTAAAAAGAGCATTTTGTATACAAAGTGACATCGTATTGTTCAAAGGAGACAACAATGATGAATGACGTAAAAGAGAGAGAAGAAGTGCAGTGTATGCAGGTACTCGGGAATATGGACAACTCCGAGTACAAAGAGATCTTGTCTAAAGATGCATTAAAATTCTTAGAAGCTCTCGTCAATAAGTTTGGAGCTCGCCGTCATGCCCTGCTAAGTGACCGCGACGTAAAACAAGCTCAATATGACGAGGGTGAGTTACCCAATTTCAGAAAGGACACCATTTCCATTCGCCAGAATAAAGAATGGAAAGTGGCAACACCGCCGCCAGAATTACTGGATCGCCGCGTAGAGATCACCGGGCCTATCGAAAGAAAGATGGTGATCAACGCGCTAAACTCAGGCGCGAAAGTCTTCATGTGCTGCTTTGAAGATGCGTCTTCTCCTACTTGGGCCAATATGGTCGAAGGGCAAATCAACCTAAGAGACGCCAACCTTGGCACCATTAACTATTTCGATGAGAAGAAGCAGAAGCGTTACCAATTAAACGACGATCCTGCACTGCTGATCGCTCGTCCACGTGGTATTCATTTACCTGAGCAGTCCATTCAATTCAACAATCAGCCTATCGGCGGTTGCTTGATGGACTTCGCCTTGTACTTTTTCCACAACTATCAATCACGAGCACAACAAGGTTTAGGGGTTTACTACTACATTCCCAAGCTTGAGAGCATGGAAGAAGCACAATGGTGGGACGATATTTTCAGCTTCACCGAAAACTATTTCCACGTACCCAAAGGCACCATTCGCGCGACGGTTTTGATTGAGACACTACCAGCCGTGTTCCAGATGGAAGAGATCTTGTATGCAATGCGTGATCATATCGTAGCGATGAACTGTGGCCGTTGGGATTACATCTTCAGCTATATCAAAACGCTGAAGAACCATAAAGACCGCATCCTGCCAGATCGTCATGGGATCGGCATGGATCAAGAGTTCCTTAACGCCTACAGCCAACTGTTAGTACGCACTTGTCATGCTCGCGGCGCACTAGCAATGGGTGGCATGTCAGCCTTTATTCCAGCAAAAGACCCACAAGAGATGGCGCGTGTGACTGCCAAAGTAATTGAAGACAAACAGAGAGAATCTCAAAACGGACACGATGGCACATGGGTCGCGCACCCTGCACTGGTTGATTTGGCAATGTCGATCTTTGATAAGCACCTCGATGGCAAAGTAAACCAAATGGACTTCCAAAGCCCAGAGCATGTGATCAATGCAGACTCGTTGCTAAAACCTTGTGAAGGCAGCCGCGACGAAGCAGGAGTACGTAAAAATATCCGCATCGCGCTGTATTACATCGAAGCTTGGATTCAAGGCTACGGCTGTGTACCTATCTACGGCCTTATGGAAGATGCGGCGACCGCTGAGATCTCGAGAGCCAATATTTGGCAATGGATCCACCACGGCGTCACGCTTGATGACGGCCAAACCTTTACCAAACAACTGTTCCACTCTTGGCTTTACCAGGAGTTAGACACGATAAAACATGAAGTCGGAGACTCGCGCTATTCAGCAGGTCGATTTGAAGAGACAGCTGATCTTTTCTATCAACTTTCTACAGCCGAAGAGTTCGCCGCCTTCCTAACTTTACCCAGCTATGGGCTGTTACAAGAGTCCAGTTAGGACTCTTGTACCGAGATGAATCAGTCGATGATATTCACAACAAGAGTAATGATTGGCTGACTTAGCTTGGTACACAACCCCTTGAAAAACTAGGAGATAACATGGGAAGTTTGACTCTACAACAAGCGTTAACCATCATTGATGGCACCTTACAAGCAGGAAACAAAATCCACACTGAGCCTTTGACGGTCGCCGTCTTAGACAGCGGTGGCAAGCTGATTTCTTTGCAACGTCAAGACGGCTCTAGCATGATGCGACCAGACATCGCGATCGCTAAAGCATGGGGAGCACTCGCACTGGGCTGTTCCTCTAGAAAACTCGCCCAAGATGCTGACAACCGACCAGCATTCATCTCCGCCGTAAACGTGCTCGCACACGGAAACATGGTGCCAGTGCCAGGGGGGCTACTGATTCGAGATAAGGATAAAACGGTATTGGGTGCTATCGGCGTGAGCGGTGATATCTCAGACATCGACGAAAGCTGCGCCATCAACGGCATTGGTTGTGCTGAGCTATTCAGTGACGAGATGCTCCAAGCTTAGTCCGTCACTTAGCACCATATTTAAAACAAACCATACTGAAAACATTACTTTAAATTTTGATTCAGCAACAAAAAACCGAAGCGATTAGGCTTCGGTTTTTTTATTCATAAGCTGCGCCAACAACGCTAACGAATAAACTGCGATTGGACAAAAACACTAACGAACAAAAGCCATTAAGCGCGTCCATTTAGCGTCTTCCTTCAACTTGTTAGACAGCCAGTAATCAACACTAAACGATCCAGCGCCAAGTACCGCTAACGCTAGATACCCACCAGCAACAGAGACGTTTTTGTAGAAGTGAATCATTTGCCCCGATGAACTTGAGTCGAAGTGAAACATAACACCGGAAACCAAAGAGAAAAACGCAATCGAAAACGCAGTAAAGCGAGTCATAAACCCAGCTAGAATCGCAAGCCCACCACCAAGTTCAAGTAAGATAACCAAAGGTAATAAGTAAGCGCTGACTCCTTGAGAAGCCATGTATCCCGCCGTTCCTTCATAGCTAAATAGCTTTCCCCAACCCGCTTGAATAAACAAGTAAGCCAATAAAATACGAGCGAAAAAAGTCAGTGTGTCATTCAATCTAGTGTTCATAGTTCTAAGCCTTGATAAGTTTCATTGCCGATAGGTTATTCGACTTAGCATTAAGATGATAACGAGAAAAATAGAACAACTTGTTTGAAATTTTAGTAGACATACTCGCATACAAATTACTGACTAAATCCGAAGATTGACCAGCTTCAATCCTGTTACCATTACCTTAAATTCATTGAACACTTGCCTCATTTTATTGATTTTATGAAGACTCTGAAGAAGACACTGCCGCTCGACACCTTACAAATATTGGATGTTCTACAACGTGAAGGGACTTACTCGTCAGCCTCTGCACACCTCAATCGCTCCGTGTCTGCATTGAGTTATCAGATTCAAAAGTTGGAAGACGAACTCGGCATCTTGATCTTAGATCGGTCAGGACACAGAGCCGTGTTTACTCAGGTAGGACAAATGTTGGTGGAAAATGGTCGCCAGTTACTAGCGGGATCCGATGAACTCATAAACCAAATACAACGTTTCTCAAGTGGTTGGGAAAGCGAACTGTTTGTTTCTTATGACGGCATTATCGGACAAGACATTGCGTTGTCATTAATCGCTGATATGGCAACGGAGTGCAGCACGCAACTGTACGTCCAAGAGGATATATTGTCGGGCGGTTGGGAGGCATTAATCTCAGGAAAAGCGGATATTCTCATCTCATCGATGCCCAATATCGAGCTACCGAATACCGTCAACAGTAAAGCCATCGGCCGTGTAGAAATGATCTGGGTGGCCGCGAAAAATGCACCCATTTTAAACGAGCCAAATCCGCTCAGTGAATCCACACGACGTGAACACACGATCATCGCAGTGGCCGATACCGCTAAGTCTGCGCCTAAAATTACCAAAAACATCTTACTGAACCAAAAAACCAATACGGTAAGTTCGATGAGCAGTAAGTTAACGGCAATTCAACGTAACCTTGGTATCGGTACTCTACCCAAGCAATTAATCACATCCGAGTTAGAAGCTGGAAGTTTAGTGGAAATTGGCCACGCAAGAACTGTTGATATCGTACTGGCGTGGCAAATAGGCAACATGGGAAAAGCAAAAACACTCGCTTTGAAAAAGTTAGAAAAGTGCTGGAGAGCGTCGGCTCAAACTTACTAACTTGCTTCTAGCTGGGCACTCCGAAAAGTCTATTTATCTCGTCCGATAAATCGACTTTGTTGGACACTCTCTCCTTGAGGTGTGGTTGCTTCAAATCGGTACACCCTCGGGATATTTCCCTTGTAGAAAAATGCTTGTCCTCTGTCTGATGTTTCTGTCACTTGTTGCCCTCGAATATTGGTGGTGACCTGAGCATTAGGGACGCGTTCTCCATCTTGATAAACCGTAACGACGACGCCATTGGTTTGTTCGTTGATCGACATTTTCAATTCTGCATGAGATGCAAATGAAGTCACTAGTAGTGCTGCGCTAAGGGCTATTTTAAGTTTCATTTCAGTAAGCTCTGTATTGTGGGAATACGAGAAATATACTTATGGGTGGCATCTATTGATAACGGGAAGTCTTGAATAGGATATCCTAAAATATTGAATTACATCAATGGAACTTGTTCGGTTTTCTGGCTCAATTCTGATCCCAAATTAACCGATACTAAATAACACGACACCAAATTGAAGACACAAAAAAACCGAAGCTCATCACTTCGGCTTTCAAATCAGTTTGAGTTAGCTCAGTTCAATAAATTCAGCAAGCCGATCCAGCCAGTCAATTACTCGTAAGCACTCAGCCATGTTTTAAGCAACTGGTTAGTATTTTTCTTCTGACTAGTAGACAGTGATTTAACGAGCTTTTTCTGCGTTTCGACATGTTCGGTCATCATTTGATCAATCAGAATGAGACCATCTTTGGTTAACTGAACACTCACGCTGCGCCTGTCTTCTTTACTGTGCTCACGACTGATCAGCCCTTTGGCTTCTAGCTTATCAAGGCGATTGGTCATCGCGCCTGATGTCAGCATCATCGACCCGATCAGTTCTGACGGAGTCAGTCGGTAAGGCTTTCCAGAACGTCGCAACGTCGCCAGCACATCAAACTCACCCAGCTTCATGTCGTATTTTTTATGAAGCTCGGCAACTTGCGTCTCCATATACTTGGCAATACGCATAATCCGGCCCATCATTGCCATAGGCTCAGTTTCTAGCTCAGGCTTTTCCTTTGCCCATTGCTCTACTACGCGGTCGATAGCATCCATTTGCGATCTCGCTCCGTTATTAGTCTGATTACTTCAAACTAGTTTAACATAAAGATACTTTACAACCACTAGTTCTCAGTATACAGTTCACACAATAGTTATCTTAACGTAAAGATATTTCAGATGAACATATTATTAGCAATGATCCCCGCATTCTTTTGGGGAACAACCTATGCAGTGACGCAATTTACGCTACAGGAGTGGCCACCATTATTATTGGGTGCTTTGCGTGCATTACCTGCTGGTTTGTTATTGCTAGCGGTAAAACCAACGCTGCCTAAAAAAGGCGAGTGGCAGATCATTTTCACATTGGGCCTTATCAATATTGCGACCTTCTTTGGCTTGATCTTCGTAATGGCGCTAACGCTACCTTCGGCGATCTCTGGCGTGGGTATGATCTCTGTGCCGGTGTTCGCGATGATCTTCCACTGGGTAGTGAAAAAGCAACGCCCACATCTGATTCAAGCCCTGTCTGGTATTGGCTTGATCACCTTAGCGTGGATATTGTTTAATCCAAGTCAGATCGCATTAAACCCGATCGGTTTAGGTGCCATGTTCGCGGCAATCATGTGTATCGTTATCGGCAGCAGCATTACCAAATCACTGGGTAATCGCATGCACTGGTGGAAAGTATTAACGTGGCAGCTGATTCTAGGCGGTACGATTTTATCTGTCGCATCTGGCGTTCATGCGTTCATCGACCCGCAGCCTTATGTTAACGCTGTCACTCATTTCGATTCTCGTAATGCTATGGGGCTATTGTGGGTGATTGGACTAAACACAGCTCTGGGTTATGGCATGTATGTGTGGCTGCTACAACGTATGTCAGTGGTTGATTTCACCTTCGGTGGTATTGCAAACCCAGTTGCAGGCATCGTGACCGGTATGGTGTTAATGGGTGAATCATTTACTCCAGTCCAATACTCACTAATGACTGGCATGATCGTGATGTCACTACTACCGCAACTTATCCTTGCGGTAAGACAAACCAAACAAGTTAAGCCTGTTACGCAGTAGAATTTACATAATAGTCACGACCTATACAAAAAACCGCCCAGAGCGGGTTTTATTTTACCGACTTCACATCTATATAAGATATCTATTTGTTCTCTAACGACGCACACCTTATTATGAATTCAATCATCAATTCAGGCGTTCGATATGGCAAAAGATCTCTTCTCCAACTTAGACTTAAATCTTCTTCGCACTTTTATCATCTTGCATCAAGAACGAAACATGCGAAAAGCAGCTGAACGTCTCTTTGTATCTCAACCAGCGGTCAGTAAAGCCCTACAAAGGCTGCGTGACCATTTTGACGATGAACTGTTTGTAAAAACACACCATGGCTTGCGCGCGACTGATCACGCGACAATGTTAGCGGAAAGCATTTCACCAATACTTGATGAACTTTCTTTTGCCATTAATAACAGCAATGATTTTAACCCCGCCGAACTACAAGGGGTGGTAAAAGTCGCACTATCCCCATATTTGCTGTCGTCCCTTTCAAGCAAGCTCTTTAATGCCATTCGTTCTGAAGCGCCATTAGTGCAAATTCAGCTATTGAATTGGTCTGGTACCACCATGACTGACATTATTAATGATGAAGTCCACATCGGGTTGAACTACGAGATCAACCACGCACCTAAAGAGCTACTGCAGAAGCCCATTGCACAAGATACTTTCAAAGGGTATGTCAGGAAAGATCACCCATACGAAAAAGAGTCTTTGGAAGTTAAAGACGGAGTTAACTTTGAATTGGCTTCAGTCATTGCGGTTGATTGGAATTCACACCAATCACAAGCGGAGAAAATACTAAAAGTAAAAGGATTGAAAGCAAACATTGGTTTCCGTTCAGAATTGCCGTCTGCAGTTATTGATGTCGTCAAAAATTCAGACATGTTATTCCCAGCATCTAAATTCTTAGAAGTTGAGCAAGAGACCTCATTAAGAACTATCAAGTTATTGTTTGATAGTAATTATTATCAACCAACCGTTTGTGCTTATTACCACCATAAAAATAGAAATAGTCCAATGACACTATGGCTTAAGAAAATACTGGTTCTCCAACTCAATAATAACCAGTAGTTATCACCCTCTTTACTCTGTTTCATTAATAACTGATCGTTAAGGCCTCTATTCTTTTAAGGGATTAGAGGCTTTTTTGTTCCATCCCTATACTTCTCTCATCGGCTAGGAACGCCACATAACACTGCAAGAAGCAACCTTTGTTCCTATACAATATTTGAGAGTAAACAATGAAACTAAAACTATTAAGCACACTTATCGCAGCCTCTTTCCTAGCGGGTTGTTCTTCTTCTGGTTCAAGTAACGGTAGCGGTGGTCAAGACGGCGAAGCACCAATGAACCCTATTGAGATGACTCCAAGCAACCCTATCGAAGTTTCGCCAGAGCACCCGGACAACCCGGAATTTGTAGAGCCAAGTGTTCCTGTAGCAAAAGATATTATTGTGGTAGATGAAGAGCTTAAAGTCGATGGTGAAGTTGTAGCTTACATCGATGGAAACGATAGGCTCGTTAACGCTGATGGTCACGCGGTTGGGCATGTTGAGCGAAATAAAAATGGTCAAGTTAACAATATATATGTAAGTACAGATACATATGGTTCAGTACAAGTTGAACTGAACCCTGCAGTAAACCCACAAGACCGTATGGTTACCATCACTGGCGAAAACGGTAATAAACTTGAAATCTTCCGTGGCGATGGTTCTTGGACGTTTATCCCTTCAGGTACACCTGATTTACCAATCTACGATGACGTAGAAAACCCAATCGGTAAAGATATTGCGGTTATTGACGGTGAATTGATTGTAAACGGTGAAACTGTTGCAAGCATCAATGACCAAGACCGTATTGTGGACGCGGATGGCAACGGGATTGGCTACGTTGAACGCAATCATCACGAACAAGTTAACAAGATCTACGTATCAACTAATGTTTATGGCGAAGTTATAATTGAACTTAACCCGGCAGTAAACCCAGAAGATCGTATGATCACTATCACTGGTGAAAATGGTAACAAACTCGAACTGTTCCGTGGTGATGGCTCTTGGACATTCATTCCAGCGGGCACACCTGACCTGCCAATCTACGATGACGTAGAAAACCCAATCGGTAAAGATATTGCGGTGATTGGTGGTGAACTAGTTGTAGATGGGATTACTATTGCAAGTATTAACGACGCTGACCACATTATCGATGCAAACGGCAATGGGCTAGGCCATGTCGAGCGCAACAAGCAGGGCCAAGTGAATAAAATTTACGTTTCAAGCGAAGCATATGGTGTAGTGAAAGTTGAACTGAACCCAGCCGTTAACCCTCAAGATCGCATGGTTACAATCACAGGTGAGAACGGCAACAAACTTGAAATATTTCGAGGCGACGGCTCTTGGACATTCGTTCCTGCAGCAGATACCAACCTACCGGAATTAGATAGCTCAAGTGCAGTACAGAAAGCTGAACTAAAATCGAAGATTCAATCTCTTTCTCAAGAGCAACGTCAGCAAATTAAACAAGCAGTAAAAGACCGCGCTAGTCGTAGCTAATAAAAAATAATAAAGATAAAAGCAAAGGAGCCGCTTATTAGCGGCTCCTTTTTATTTGAGAGTTGAGAACACGATGAAACGACTACTATTCACTTTATTGATGCCCCTTACCGTATATGCAAACGACCATCAATTACAAACATTAAGCTACCACGATCCGAGTTTAAGTTTTCAAACAGCTAAAGCTGGAGACAACTGGATAGGTACAGTATCCGGCGTAATTCAAGCAACTGAAGAGGTGAACATCAGTGCAGAAATAGATTCTGAAGGATATTTAGAACTAGGTACAGGCTATGGCGTAATGCTAGGTGATTACTACACAGAAGCTTTCATCAGCTATGGTCGTGCCGATTTTTTTGATATTTATGATGTTGGCTTATTCAGTGGAACAGCTCTAACCAACAACATAATGGTATTTGGTAACACATCCCATGAATGGCGAAAATTCCCTTTATTCGATTTAAGTGATGCGAGCCGAGAATGGAAAAGTACCATTGGGACCAGTTACTCTCCCACACAGTTTATGAACTTTGCTTATTCATTCAGTCATGACCGCCAATTAACGGGGTCAAAAGGTTATTACAACAGCCAAGACGTCACTTTTACGCTGAAACCCAAATGGGTGGAACCGTATGTGAAATATACATTCGGTCAAAAGCGCGTTAGTCCAAGTGACCGTACCCGTTCTGATGGCATCGTCGAGTTAGGCTTCAACCTACGTTTTTAGTTTACCGTTTCGTGTGGTAGCTCTCACCCCTTTATAGTCTGATTAAATAAAGGGGCTTTTTGCTTCATATCATGTCTTTCGTATCAATTGAGCATACAGCGATCGACTTAAATCAGTTTCGCCGCTTCAGCCTCAATTTCAACTTTCCATCGCTCGTCAAAGAGCCCTTGTACAAACAGTAATGTCGTTGGGAGACCACCAACATCGAAAGGCAGTCGCTGCTTTGCGGCTTGATAGTCAGACATATCATTCCGGTCGACTAAGTACAGCCTTACACTGATTAAATCTTCGATATCCATTTGGTTTGCCTGAAGCACACCTCTCAGATTTTTCCAAGCCAGTACAATCTGTTGTTCCGCACTTTCAGCCACCATCCCTTCGCTATCAATCCCTAGTTGCCCAGCGATGTGCAACCGCGTTGAACCTGCGGGGATCAACGCACATTGATGATAATTAGCGGCTGGAGCGGGTACTGAAGAAGGGCTCCATATCTTATTCATCATTACCCCTCAGAGGCTGTGACGATTTTTGACATGACGGTGATAATTGGCATATCCGTAAGCATCGCGCCTAAACGGTCAAAATCACCAATATCTTTGCGCCAAGCAATGTATTCATTAAAGTGAGCGGTACTTTCCCATTCTTCACATAAAACCAAGGAATTTTCTGCCAAATCTTTTTGATAAAGCTCCGCAGAAAGGTTGCCGTTAAAAGTACGAGTATCTGGCAATATTTCGTTAAAAAACTCACCGATCTCTGCCGTTTTATCTTCAGTATGGCTCAAGGTAAATTGCGCTAAAATAGTCATCATTCTCTCCGTTTTCTTATTTTGTTAAGGTACGAGGAGAATCTTACTTGTTTGTTAAAATAGATAAATACAGTAATATTTGAAATATAGTTCGATTTAATAAGACAATAAACCACCATGAAAAACGAATTGCATCGCATGCAAGTGTTCGCCCAAATTGTAGAATCGGGCTCCATAACGAAAGCAGCTGATAAGCTAGATCTCTCAAAATCTGTCGTTAGCCATCACTTACAAGGGCTTGAGCAACACCTTGGTGTGAAATTACTCACTCGAACAACACGTCGCCAATCCTTAACCGACGCTGGACAACGTTTTTATCAACGATGCTTAGAAATGCGAAAATTAATGTCGCTTGCGGAAGAAGAAGTACGCGAGTCCTGTTCTGATTTTGCAGGCACTATCACCATCACATCCCCACACACATTGATGACACATCTTATTGGACCTGCAATGTGTGAGTTTATGAAAAGCCACCCTCGTATCGAGCCTCAACTATTGGCCAACGATATGCGCGTAGATCTTATCGAGAAATATATAGACCTGTCGGTCACTGTTGGGGCTCTTCCTGATTCAACGTCTCGTGCAATTAAGCTCGGAGAGCTTCATCAGGTACTGTGTTGTCACCCAGATTATCTTACTAAGGCGCAAATACCGCAGCCAATCACGCCAAGTGACCTCTCCCAATATGACTACATTGCCAATCAGTGGGAAGGAATCAACAGCCAAAGAAGCTTTGAAATTAATAAGGGCAAAGTAAGCACGTATCAATTCAGGGCAAGTCGAATCGGAGATAGCGTTCCGACCATCCGCATGATGGCCTTAAATGGGTTGGGGATTGCCTGTTTACCTAAACAAGCAATTGAAGAAGACCTGAAAAAAGGAACATTGGTAAACATCTTGCCCAAAGATCAAGTTCTTAAAGCCTCTTTCTATGTCGTACATAATTATGGGTTACAGGTGCCAGCCAGAATTCGCGCCTTTATTGAACACCTAAAACAACACGCTGAATCTTATTCTTAATATCTTTCAACCAAATTGCCATACGTCGCTAAACTGGCGATTTATCGACCAACATTAAACCTCACAAAGAATAATGACTTTGTTTAAGCTATCTAAAATGAAATGATTTTCTTTAAAACAACCACATTAGAGATTTAATTTCCACGAAAAACTCAAATTAGAGATAAAAAGGCAAAACTTTTCTCCGACTACCTTTCTATACTGTGCCACGTCATTAAGGCGCCACAAGCCTATGATTTAAAATAATTATTAATGAGTAGTCACCATGAATTCGAAGTCGCTAACTATCTTGCTTTTTGTCTCTGTTTGCTTAATTTGGGGAACCACTTGGTTCGCTATGGAAGTGGCATTGCATTCTATCCCACCTATTTTTGCCACTGCGTTACGTTTTTTACTTGCAGCACCTCTGCTTGCGGTATTAGCAAAAATCTTCAACCAACCTTTGCTTTTCCCTAAAGGTAAACGTCAATGGCTGCTTATTGTGGCACTGATGTATTTTGCTATTCCGTTCACTTTGATGATCTATGGTGAGCAATACATCTCTTCTGGTCTAGCGTCGATCATCTTCGCCAACATGCCAGTCGCTGTCATGCTGATGTCGGGTTTATTCTTAGGTCTACGATTGGCGAAACATCAAATCTTTGGTTTGGTCACAGCTGTTGTGAGCCTATGTTTAATCCTTGGCAATGAAATGCAAATGGGTGGTGATGACTACCTTATTGGCACGGTTTGCTTAGGCCTTGCTGTTGCCATTCACGCAGTGATGTATGTTTTAGTTCAAAAGCACTGTAAAGGCATCGAAGTTCTAACCTACAATGCCGTACCGAGCTTAATTGCCTCTCTATTCTTGTTCGCAGTTTCTGCGATGGGTGAAAGCGTGAATGTTGAATCCTTCACTTGGGATTCAATCTCAGCCGTGGTTTATCTAGGCTTTGTGGCGAGTGTTGGCGGCATTGTGGCTTACTTCAAATTAGGACAGGTTTCGACGCCGTTCCAAGCATCTATCTGCTTCCTAATCTTCCCTGTCGTTGCACTACTGATCTCTTGTTACATCAATGGTGAGGTTCTATCTAAACAGTCTCTGCTTATGATGCTCCCTCTACTTTGTGGCATCTTGCTGACCAAGGCACCTAAGGGAATCTTCAAGCTACGCTCTTCGTTAAAAACAGTAAGTAGCAACTAAGTTCTATGAATTTACCCTAGAAGCCCGCAATGCGCTTCTAGGGTTCTATTTAGCGACTCAAATCTAAGCTTCTACCTCACTCCCCTCTCACACTCCTATCTATTTCACCGCGTCCATTCTTTCACTGCCCATCACTCATTGATAATGGCAAGCGAATGACTTAAAAGTCGCAATCGACTACATTAGAAGCGCTGAGAACAACCGACTCTAGTCTTAACTGCACCATCTGTCTTCAACCAAGGAATGTCATGAGAACTCCCATCAAACACATGCACCTGATTAAAGGTCAACCTTGTAGGGTTGAGGAACTGACTAACAGCGACGACGCATTCTTAGAACCGCACAGACATGAATACTGGGAGTTGGTGTGGTGCGTAGATAGCTTAGGCAGTCAGAGCATTGATTTTGTAGACTATGACAACAAGGTCGGCCGTATTTTTACCATTGCTCCGGGTCAGGTTCACCGATCTGAACTAGTGGGAGAAAGCGCTCGTTTACTGGTGTTTACGCCAGGCTTTGTCAAAACCAACCATCGCAACACACAGCTGGTCGACACCGTTTTTGCCATGCATCAAAGTCGTCCTCCCTACTTAGATTGCAGTGAAGAAGGCAACCGCTACCTACTGCCTATTTTCACTATGATTAAAGAGGAGTGTGCACGAGAAGAGAGCGACTGGGATTTGGTAGAGTCCCTCATGAATAGCTTTTTGCGCTACATATTACGTTTCGCCAGCCAATCATCATTGAAAGGCGAAGTGCGCGACAGCCGAGTAAACCAAGTGGTCGATTTGATTGAGCAACACTACACTACCCACAAACATTGTGAGTTTTATGCGCAAGCGCTATCGATAACTAACAAGCGCATCAATGAGATCGTGAAGGCTGAACGAGGTAAGACGGTCACCCAATTGATCCACGATCGAATCATCTTGGAAGCGAACCGAGAATTGATTTTTTCGACCAAGACAATTAAAACCATCGCCTTTGAACTTGGCTTCGAAGACCCCGCCTATTTCAGCCGTTTTTACCGTGGCCAGATGAATGAGTCACCTGCAGAGTTTCGAACTCGATGTGCAGATAGTGCAACATAACACGCAGATCATCCCTTTTTAGAGACCAGTTAAGTTCGGATAATGCTCCCTCTTTAATTCATCCACTTTGGTTACATCCAACTTGTTGGGAGCACTCTCGAATGGCCATCAACCTTAAAACCGATCCTATATCTAAATCCTTTTATCAGTACCTTTGGCCAGCGCTAACTGGCATGGTGATCAAGTCTCTCTTCATCATGGGAGACGCATGGTTCGTCGGACGTGGTGTTGGCCCTGATGGGCTTGGTGCTATCGCTTTGACCATCCCTGCTTTCTCAATATTTACCGCTATCGCGATGATGGTTGGCATTGGCGGTGCAGCGCTTATGTCTATCGAAGTTGGCAAAGGAAATTCAGCGTCGGGTCAAACCCTCTTTAGCCAATCAATGCTCAGTACCGCCGTGCTTAGCACCATTTCAGTCAGCATTGCTCTGTATTTTCTAGACGACATGATTGCGTTAATGGGCGCTTCTGGATACATGGCTGAACTGACTCACGATTACCTGGCTGTAATGCTGCCATTCTTTGTGTTGTACTCGTTAGCTTGGGTCATGTCGTGCTTTGTTCGTAACGACACCAACCCAAAACTGGCGACTTACGCGATGTCGATAGGTGCTGTGGTCAATCTAGTGTTGGATTACTTCTTCGTCTTAAAGTGGGGCTGGGGTATGAAAGGGGCAGCCTACGGTACAGCCATTGCGCAAGGTGTTATCGCTTGTATTCTATTGAGCCACTTTGTACGTAAACAAGGCACCTTGGAACTGAGCCTAAAAGGAATTGGTTTGGACAAACTGCCAAGCATCCTAAAAATAGGTACACCGACCTTCTTTATTGAGGTAACCGCCGCGATGACAATCTTGCTGTTCAACTACGTGTTGCTGCATCAGTTTGGTGAGAATCATATTATCGCCTATGGCTTAACGGCAAATATCGGGGTATTCGCTTTGTTTGTGATGGTCGGAATCGCTCAAGCCTGCCAGCCAATTATCAGCTTTAATCATGGTGCCAACCAGCCAAACCGAATCGAAGCGATTTTTCGCTTAGGTTTAAAATGTGCAATTGGTAGCGGCTTGGTGTTTATGGTTATTGTGTACCTGCTTGCGCCTCAAATCGCAGCCCTCTATTTGGGTGATTCAAGTGATTTGATTGCACTGTCAGCTACTGCATTGACGTTCTTCTTCTTTGCTGTACCACTGATGGGCATCAACTTAGTGATCGCCAACCTGTTTCAGGCAACAGCTAAACCAAAACAAGCGACACTGATATCTCTTGGCCGCGGCTTTGTGTTCGTCGCCTTGGGCATCATGATTTTACCAAAGCTATTCCCAGAGCAAGGGATTTGGGCGAGTATCCTGTTCGCGGAAACCGTAACAGCCATATTCAGCCTGAGTATGTTACGCAGCTACAAGAAGCGCTTTTCTGGCTCATTAGAAAAACAGGCGGCATAGGAAGTAATCCGTTTAGAATGTCACGCCTTTGACTACCAAATAACACATACAAAAAAGCTCCAATATCGCTATTGGAGCTTTTTTTCTATCTCATCAGATTGAAACCAACTTAGCGCCAGCTAAACATCCGGACTTCGTTACCCTCTTCAGGCTTCTTAGGAATGTTTAAAGACAGCGCCAAAGAAACCGCCGCCATCACTGCACCAATGTAGAAAACCGTTGCAGGAGACGATAACCAAATCACACCAAACGCGACTGGAATAACAACAGCTGCAATATGGTTGATGGTGAAAGAGACACCCGCGGTTGAGGCCATGTCAGCAGGATCCGCAATTTTCTGGAAGTAGGTTTTGATCGCCAATGCCAACGCAAAGAACAGATGATCGACCACGTAAAGTGCTGCCGCCCACTCAGCGCTTTGCACCAAGCCATAACCAACAAACACACCAATCAAACCCACATACTCAAAGATCAGCGCCTTACGCTCACCCACTACACCAATAAATTTACCAATGCGTTTTGCGAACAAGAAGTTAAACAGATAGTTGATTAAGAACAGTAGCGTGATGTCAGCAGCCGAGTAACCGAACTTCTCTACCATCAAAAAGCCTGCAAACACCGTGAAGATTTGTCTTCTTGCACCACTCATAAACGTTAGCGCGTAGTAGAGCCAGTAACGCTTTCTCAATACCAACTTTTTATTTTGCTGAGTCTTGGTTTGAAATTCAGGGAAACCAAAAGTCATCACCAATACTAAAACGAAACCGATGCCCCCAGTGATGCCATACACCCATGCAAAATCAAGCTTGAGCTGCTCTAGCATCACCCAAATTGAGCCATAAGTGATTAACGAGGCCAACGCGCCAACAGAGATCATTTTACCTAACATCTCTGGCGCTTCTTCTTTACTCAGCCATTGCAGTGACAGAGACTGCTTCAGCGTTTCAAAATAGTGAAAGCCCGTCGACATCAAAATCGTAGTCAGCAACAAGCCAGTAAGTGAAGGGAATAAACCGGTAATCGCCGTGCCTACGGTTAACATCGCCAGCGATATCAACATAAAGCGTTGCTCACGAATGAATGCCAACACAAACACCACAGTAAACGCTAAGAAGCCAGGGATCTCACGAACACTTTGCAACAAGCCAATATCGGCACCATCAAAGTTCGCTTTCTCAATCACGAAGTTATTAAGCAAAGCCATCCAGCTCGAAAACGCAATAGGGACAACAATCGAAATCAGTAATAAGAAGTTTTGTGGCGTTTTCCAATTCGTAACAGGTTCACTCATGAGTAGAATTTCCTTATCATTAATCCAACATCATACTCTCGTTTCATTAGAATCAACAAATGATTAACTCGGCATTTACAAGGTGAGCAACGAAGCCTTTGATAGTAAAATTAGACTGTGGCGGTAAACGAGGAGGCTTTAAATGTCGAAAAGATATGAATTACACCAAATCGACCTTAATAGGTGATTGAGTAGTATTCATTCGGTGTACATAATACATCCTCATATCTCTACAATGACTGAAGACCGAATGGGTATTGTAGATAAGCAACAAAAACGAAAAAATCCTCATAGAACAATTCTATGAGGATCTGTTTTCTAAACTTACAAAGTAGCAACCTTGGAAGGAATCAGGTTTACTTTTAAATCAAAAGTAGAACTTTAAACCTGTTACCCCAGACCATTGTTCAGATTCTTTATAAGTTTTATAGCTTGCACCTAACTCAATCGCAAAAAAATCAGTAAAGTTTATCTCGCCCATTAGCGAGTATTTATTCATCGTATTTTTATCAACGTAAGAGTAACGATAACTAGGAGTAAAAGTCAGAAAGCTAATTGGAGTATATTTGAAACCAACATGCGCAGAAGGAGCATATTCACTAAACTCAAGTTCGCGTCGCTCTGCATCGATACGATTTACGCCAACAGATAAAAAAGGCACGACTCCATTGACATAGTTACTGTTAAACCCTAATCCAGCATAATGATCTCTAAACTGAGTTTTTCCGGTGCTCATCCCAGAGAATTCAGTTTCCACGAATACATTGTTAGTCAATGAGAAAGATAGTGAAGCATATGCGCCCACAAGGTCTTGCTCTTCTTTCTCTGAAAATTTGGATCCTAAATATTGGTCCAAACCTTCATTTTGCCCACCTTGAAGGCCAAAACTGAAACTATTAAAGTAATTCTGCTCAGCATGCGCAAAACTAGAAAACATGATAGGTAACGCAATGATTATTTTACTTATTTTTTTCATTATACATCCAGATATACATTTTATAAATCAAGGCTAAGGTACAACTTAGTTAGGGTGTATTCAATGATATTTTGTATGTATTCACATTAAATCTTATTAACAACTCATCACAATTTAAAATATACCCTAACAACACGTCAATCCTGTTAATAACCACTCATGACTAGACTTAATTCTATTTATTCAAGAAAGTTAACAGACACTGGTAAGATGTGCGACCAGTAAATATTAGATAGAATTCAACTGAATATAAAATTTATTAAATTCACTTTCATTAAATTATATATTTAATGAAGAAATCAAAGAATCCACCTACAACGTTGAACTATCAATGGTGAGAGAACCAATTATTAACATCAAATTGAATGACGTAAGAAGTACTATTTTCGATATTTATTTTTAGTCACAGTTTCATTTAATCGATAATGAATAGTACAATAAAAAATTCAACGCCAACAAAATCCAAGGTTTTAGCCATGCTCACTCGAATATCGGTCATTACTACTAGCTGTATTTTCATGTTATGGATAAATACAGCCTATGCTGATAATGAAAATTACCGCCCCCTAGATAGAAGTTGTTCTAGTATCGTTTGTAAGCATTCGATAGAAAATACTAGCTTCCAGTACGATAAAGAGGAAAACCTCGTATTCTCTTCGGACAAAACTTCTAACATGGATAAGATATCATCATCTTTATACGTCATTTTGGAGAATAAAGAGGACAAAAATAATAATGATATAGACACCATATTGGATGTAGTAGAACTTTGGGAGGAGTAAAGATCAGGAGGAAATTTCACACAACAACTTACCTTGAATTCCGATAAGGTAAATAGGTTCAAAGAACACCAAAAAAGGCAATATCTAAAACAGAAAAGCGCAATACAACACTTAAGTAATACCACGCTTTTAATTTCAGATAGAACTAGTAGCAAGGAAAAAAGTCAACCAAACACATAAGTTGACTTCCTAGCTCAACAAAAAATGTTCCCCTTCCATTGAACTATTAGGCTTACAGCGCCTTATAAAAATTTAGCCATTCACCTCGTTCTAAGCCACTGACGTGCACACCAGAGATGCCACTTGACGTTGTCGCATTGGTCGGAGAAAACGAGAGGTTTACGTTTTTGAATTGATCGGAGATTTCACTTTCCGTACCCGTTTGAGAAAGAATGTAGCCCAAGTTCGTTGAACTCCAACTTGAATTGCCGCTGTCTTCCCACTTTTTGAGGAGTTCTTTGGTCACCAACTGGCTGCCAACCTTGAGAGCCGGGCCGCTGATATTTCGGAACTGATAATAGTCCGCACCCGAAGAAGTTAACGCAATCACCTTATCTTCTAACACATACAAAGACTTGATAGCATTGTTACTCAGAGACTCTGTTACAAGTAAGGTTTTCGTCATGTTATCAACGATATAAAGAGAACTTTCTGTGGTAATCGCACTGGTTTTTCCGTCTCGCGATGTCGCTATCTTGCTAATAGCAGAATCAACGGTCAGCTCCCCAAGTACGGTTTGTTGTATCGAGTTAGACACCCACTCAACCTTATTGCTATCCAACCCCAACAATATCTGTTGATTCACGACAATATTGGCTGTTTTAAGGTTTAACTTATCAATCGTCATCTTAGTGGATAGGTTAGAGGTGTCGATAACTTCTGCTGCTAAATTACTGTTTGAAAAGTAATTCTTATAAACAATTAATGCTTCACTTTCGTCGTAAGATGACATGACTTGCGGTGAGGAAGCTTTCAATGCGTGACTCCATCTTTTCATATCAAGCTTGTTAGCACTTAGCAATTTGAGTTCTTGCTGTGAGTATATCGAGCTTCCGGTATTTTTAATCGCCAGTAACGAGCCACTTTGTAACAGAGGAACCACTGCCGCGAAGTTATCATTGATGCACGACTCACTCGATTTAGGCGGCACGGCTGGATTAGGTTTTGGAATGGGTGGAAGCGTACCTCCACTGCGACTGCTGTACGTATCAATCGCAAAAGCCTTCACGCCAACATTGTTGTTATTCGAACCATTGAGGCTCGTAAGGAAAACACCATTAGCGCCTTGGCTATTACAAATATCACTCGATGTGGGTGAGACGTAAGCGGTCGGTTTATAAACCTTGTATGCCTGAACACCATTTAGCGCAGGAACTAACTGAATGATTTCACTCGAGTCTACCGGTATTTCTCCGCCGCCAGTACCAGTACCAGTACCACCTCCATGGTCATCGTCGTCATCGTCATCATGGTCGTCGTAATCATCGTCGTCGTGCGAACGGATACTAACCAGACCAGAAACCGCTTGAGATGCAGGGTCACCATTGATTGTCACCGGCTTATTGCGTGAAGAGCTATCAATTTGCATAACCACATCATTAGCCGTTAAAAACACAATCTGACTGCTCGCTGGATTCAGAGCTATCGACTTCGCACCAGACAATTGCGGTACCGATTGTGAACCGCGAACAACCAAAGAATCTTCAATTTGTAGATGCCGAGAAACCGTACCAGCAACGTCAATATTAGATAAGTCTAAAGTTTTATGTTCTATCATCAAATCAAGAGCATGGGCAATATTGGTATAAGAAGACTGCTTACCGTCACTTTGCGCCATTTTCAGCGATTTTAACAACAGATTTGATAGATCTTTAGACCCATGAGTTGAATCCAGCACACTAAAATTGATGCCAACATGATCGCCTAACTTACTTTGAAGCGATGCCTTTGCTTGCTCTACATCGTTACTTACCGTTGGGTTAAACATCATCTCACTATGAATTAAAGTTGTGAAAGGCGTCACCACTTTCATACCAGGAGAAGCAGTCAAAATTGCACCATCATATTGCCTTTGCTGTGCGTACCCAGAAACATCAGCAATCTGTTTCTCTTGATCACTGCATACGCCATTCAGATCTGCATCAGCGCATACTAATGAATCTAGAAATGCATAGCCTGAAGCCGTAGACCCAACTGGGTTTTCGCTATCAGAACTACCTCCACATCCAGAGACCATTAAGACACTAGATATTGCTAGTGACAATTTGCATATTAATAATTTATTGTGCATTTTTTCGACCGATTCGCCTAGTTTATGATTTGATTGATAGTATTTTATTTTGCTATTAAATCACTTAACGAAATAAAAGATCAAATGATATTGATAATTACTATCATTTAAATTAATATCCTCCGCCTTTCCTATGGGTAATTTATAAATTATTTGGAGTTCAGGTGGTAAGGAATCCATACAAATTAATGAGTGTTTCACTCATTTCCACAATGCTTATTGCTTGTGGCGGAGCAGAGTCAGATCCGAAGCTCAAACAGTCACAAACTAAGCCAAGTTCTCAGAATATTTCGGGCATAGCTTTGGATGGTTATTTACGCAACGCGAAGGTTTGTTTAGACAGAAACAGCAATGCCATGTGTGATTCTGCTGATGGAGAAATTGCCACTACGGACGCCGAAGGACGATTCCAACTAGACGTCGACAATGATGTCGCCCAATACCCAATATTGGTCGAAGCGGTTGCCGGTATAACTATCGATATGGATTCACCGAATCAGCCTATTGAATCCGGATTTACGCTAGAAGTACCGAGTAGCAATTCGGACGTGATTAGCCCCGTGACGTCTCTCATTGCAAGTGTATCGAGAACCAGTGGAATCAGTTTTGATGAAGCAACCCAGCTTGTAGCCAGCGACTTAGGCATCGATAAACAACTGGCTGTTGGTGATTATTCCGCATCAAACTCAACCAAAAGCCGTGAAGTACACATGTTTGCGCGCGGTGTTACTCGCGTACTTCAGGAAGCACAAATGGCTTCTGTTGATGCAGGTGTCGACCAAGTAAATGCTCGAAAAGGATCTATGTACAAGCTGGCAGAGCTTGATTTAGCAGAATTTAAAGCCAAGACCGATTTGCTGTCTCATGGCGCATCAGGAACCGATAGCGCATTGAAACAACTTGGTAAGGAATACCGAGACCAACTCAAAGTTTCCCAAGAAGACATCGATGGCAATAAAATCATCACTAGACCGCCAGCGCCTAAGCACGGTCAAGTCAATGATGCCTCAGACACCTTCGATTGGCAGCTTGTGCGTGGCTTCACTCACAACACAGATTACGAATATTCATTGGATTCAGGGAAGACTTGGACAACGGTAATTCGTAAGCCGATTGTTGTAGGGAAACTGGCGTTCGACAAAGGAGCCGTTCAAGTTCGAGTTGCTGCGTCTAACGTTCGTAATACCCCTGCCGGAAAGCCCATGCTTTCAGACAAAGCGTTTACGCTAACGACAGTGCCTGCTGCTCCAGCTTGGATTAGTGTGAATAACGCGATCAATCAATTTGATTGGGCATTTGTCGACTCGTTTAATGAACTAGGTTTGTATGAATATTCATTAGATAACGGCTCAAGCTGGACGCAAGTGACTGAAAAACCTCAAGACATTCCAGATCTAGATATTCCAGTTGGACATCTAAAAGTTCGTGTAGCCAAAGATGACTCGCTAGGTCACCCAACAGGATTAAGTTCAGCATCAGAACAATCGATGACGGTAACCCCAATCCAACCCGCGCAACCAGTACTCGATTTTGCTAACGACAGCACCAATCAAATCAATTGGCTTTGGGTTAATGGATACAAGGATCCGTCTTTCTACGAGATTAATCTAGGTAATGGTTGGCAGGGCGTAACCGCACTGCCGTATCTTGTTGGCAATGTTTCACTTCCTGCAAACACGATTTCGGTTCGCGTTAAGTCAAATGCACTGGATGCCCGCCCCGCGGGAGTTCCGTTGGCTATCAGCTCTGTATTCACTCGCTCAGAAAATCAACCTATAGCACCAACCTCACCGATTGTTGACGATGCAGAAAACACATTCGCATGGACAGACGTTGAAGGATTTACGGGAAGTGATTTCTACGAATACTCTCTCGATAGAGGCATTACTTTTACCCCTGTAACTAGCAACCCACAGGCTATCCCAGATGAGACGTTTGCCAAAGGGCAAATCTGTGTAAGAGTAAAAGCAGGTACAGATCCTCAACATGATCCTGGCGAAGTGCTGTGTTCAGACAAGGGCTACTCTGTTACTCCTAGTATGCCTGTCGCACCGACATCACCAATCTCTCATGACGGATTAGATACATTTGACTGGACTTTTGTTACCGGGTTTTCAGAGGTAACGGATTACGAGATCAATACACTCAACACCGGCTGGGCAGTGGTTACCACAAAACCATATCAGCTAAATGACCAAGCTTACGCTATCGATTCAATCCAAGTACGCGTTAAACGAGATCCGATTACGGGTCGCCCTAGCGGTTCAGAGTTAACCAACGATGTCGCGTTTACTGTTCGTCCGTCAGTACCCAACGCCCCGATTGGTCTGGTGGTTAACGACACAAACAATACTCTCGATTGGACATACTTCGGCGAATTCACTCAGCCCGAGCACTTCGAAGTCACACTCGACTCCGGTTCAACTTGGACAAAAGTAACCGTTAAGCCTGTAGTGATTGGTAATGTAGATAAGAACATCGCTGAAGTGCAATTACGAGTAAGTGCAAACCCTAACAATGGCATGCCTCACGGCGCGTCAGCATTAACAACACAAGCCTTCACCAAAGTGTTTGAAATTCCATCACCAACATCGCCTGAGATTACTAACACTTTCACTGGCTCAAACCAAATCAAGACCAATGGTTTTGAGTGGGACTACTTAACTGCCAACGTTGATGGCCAATCTGTTCGCTTTGATCAAGCCAAATACTATGAGTTCACCAATGACCAAGGCCTCACTTGGCACCCTGTTGTTTCAAAACCTCAATTTATTGGCCCAGAAGCGTATGACAAAGCCAATGTCGGAGTTCGACTAAAGAAACAAGCAAAAGAAGGCGTTTCCAATTCAGTCAGTGACACCCTTTGGGCTACAGATGCTAGTAGTCGCTTCACTGCATTAAAATTCGTACCGATGAAAACCCGTTCGCAGGCCGCTGATTTTAGTTACGGTGGCTCATGGAATTCCTACTCCCTAAATTGTATTGCTGAATACGATGACAAAGGACAAGGGGAGCCGACGTTTTGGACGAAGCGATTCTCTTCAGAAACCGATACCGTCTTCGATAAAGTCGCACAACTGGATGATTGTGATATCGCTGGTTGGACGCTTCCAGACACCAATGAAGTGATTACGCTATCGCAACGAGATCCTGCAACACTGCCATCAAATCTAAGAAGTGGTGGTTACTTGGTATCGAATCAGTCAATGAATATATTAGCGGATAAAAATGGCGTCGCTGTCACTATCAACAAAGGCCAGGAATCTGTTGAGCAGTATTACAGTAAATACGCATACGCTAAGTGGGAATTACCGTCTGGGCCGCAGCTAGTCAGTCACATTGATGCTTCAACAACTGCTGTTGAAACCCTACTCAATACACAAAGTTCAATAGTAAAGGCGGCTGAGGCTTACCTAACAACATGGCTAGCGAACAATCAGAAAAAAGCGCAAAGCTACGCGGCTTTAGAAACCCAAGCACAAGCTAAAGCTGTTGAACTGGCGGCCTTTACTAAACCATGGCTTGACGAATTGAGTGCAGTGACCACGAAGCTCACTATTTACGACTTTCAGGTGTCGGTTGCTCAAAGCCGTACTGATGCGGAGAGCCTTGAGTTCATTACCAAAGTAAAAGCTTACAAAGAAAAAGCAGCGAAACTACAGCAAAACTCGAACGGGTTAAATGCACTAGTTGAAGGTGCTAAGTTTGCTCAAAAAATGGCATTCATCCAGAAAAACTCGGTAATGCTAACCGATGCCACAAGTGCAATAGGCTCAGCCTCATTGGCTTCAGAGCTGCATCAAGCAAGTTTGGACCTCTACAGTGCCATTTCAGTATTAGAGAGCCAATATGCGCAAGTCACTGACTTCATTAACCAACTGAATACCGCAACCAACGGGATTGGCTCTGAGTTTGATTCGCTCATCACTCTATATCAAACACTTATCAAAGAGATGAGCACAACAGCCACACTCCACGATCTCGCTCAATCTAAGGTGTTAGCAAAAGATGGACTAAAACAAGCAGCAGACAATGGATTTAGTGTTTCTCAAGCCAACGCAATGGTAAGTAATCGCTTCGCCAAGTTGGATGAACTAGGAAACTATCTGCCAAGCGACACAACCTATCAACAAGGTTGGCGCTGTGTTGAAGACACGAAAATTACAGGAAAACGTCGAGTATGGGCACTGCTCAAAGATGGGCTACCGCATGGTGCTGACGATCTTGCCTATGATGCTTCAGCGACCGGATACGCCAGCATACTAGGCAGCAACGAACTACTCGCGAGCACTAATAACAACAAGCTGTGTGGTTTTAGTGACTGGGAAGTTCCGCACTTAGCACAGCTGCTGTCGATTAATACCAAGGCTGTCGAAGGTTCAAATTCGAAAATGACCTTGGATACAGACGTATTTCCAAATTACTTGGGACTCAAGCCAGAATACGACAAATCTTATTTCGATAATGGAACCACGTTTTATTACTGGTCGAGTGCAGCAAGCGGTGATCAACAATACATCACAAGTTACGACACTAAAGAAAGTAGCCAAACCTTAGATAAAGCTCGTACCGATGGTTCTGAAGACAAAGTCGTCTTAGCTCGATTATTCAGAGAAAAGTCTGCTAATTATCAGTATCTAAATGCGCAAGGAACGGTAGTAACCAACCGACAAAATGCAGTGTGTGCTCAAGACACAGACAGCAACTTGGTTTGGCAACTCTTCTCTCGAGGTGATAGTAGCCGTTTCAAGAAATACGTAGATATTGCCCCTCTTATCACAGCACAAAATACCAAGAGTATTTGTGGCAAAGCTAATTGGCGTTACCCGACAAAAGCTGAACTCTATAGCTTATTGCCACTTAACAACGAAGTGTTTGAGTTCAACGAAGCAACTGGTGGTAGCTATGGCTACTACATCACCAGCGACCCAGCACCTTATGGCCGCTTCAAAGGGTTGAATATGACGACGATGGCGGAGACTGATGTGTCTACCGCGAGCTATTCATCAGCTTATCTATATCGATTAGTTGCAGACTAACGACACCTTTATTAATGACCACAGCAGCCTCAGCTGAGGCTGCTTTCATCTAGGAAATAACAACATGTTTAACAAGAAAAAACAGCGCGGCGCGGCCGCTATCGAATACGCAATTCTCGCAGCAGCAATGTCTGTGGTCTTGCTTAATTTTGTAGGCGGCGAAAATGGTGATCTAACCGAAGCCATTACTGGCGCTTACCAAACTGTCGTCGATCAGCTCAAAGACGCTCAAAAATCAGAATAAGCCCGTTTACCGTAAATTAAAGGAATAGTTATGACTGCCAAGCGACTCATGTTGCTGTCGTTATTTTGCTCGGTGCTCGGAATATCCGTTTTACTGTTGAGCCAAACCAATAACGAGTCTGCGAGCACCTCTTCTAAACAAGCCGTTAAGCAAACGGTCAAAGTGTTGGTTCCAACTCGCACGATAGAGATAGGTCAAGCCTACACACCAAACTCGTTCCGATGGAAAGAAGTTCCACAGCAAGAGTTGGAGAACTACATCGACCACGTGACACCGGAAGATATTTCAGCCGACCACACGATGTCGGGGCTTGCACGCACCAAACTCATCAAAGACTCAATATTGTCGAAAGCAGACATTACCGAGCCGGAAGGTGGCTACTCGCTTTCATTGAAGTTGCAACCAGGCTATCGCGCGATTTCAGTCCCTGTCGATCAAGTCACGTCTAATTCAGGCTTCATTGAGCCGGGCGACAGAGTGGATATTCTCCTACTCGGTTCACAAGATGGTGAGCTACTTCGTTATGGCAATTCATCTCAAGGATTGTACGTCACAACGATAGTGCATGATGCAAGAGTCTTGGCATTTAATAACAAGCAAACGGCAGAATCTTATCAAAAGGCTAGGGAATCGAATGGTTTCGAAAATGGTATCCCTGAAGACAGCAGTGTCTCTTTAGAAGTGACACCCGAGCAAGCAAACCAAGTGGTACTTGCGAAGCAATTAGGAAAATTAACGCTTGTATTACGCGGGCAAAACGAGGCTCAAGATCAACCTCAACGCGCAAATGCCGTGACGCTGAAAGTCATTTCTCCAGACACAACTCAGGTATTGCCTGACGTGGGTTTGGTGGAATTTAGAGCCGAAAATAAAATCGTCAATAATAAAACTGGAGCTGATAACAATGGCTAACATCTGTCGTTGGTGGGGTGTTCTCCTGCTATCAAGCCTATGTGTCTCTTTTGCATCTGCAGCATCAACATTTGATGTCACGATCAATGAGGCGAGAATGATTCGCTTACCCGAAAAAGCGAAATCCATTTTCATCTCTAACACCCATATCGCTAATTACCAAACCTTAACCAATACCAAGGTGATGATATTCGGTAAGCAAGCTGGCAGCGCTACGATCACCGTTTTGAATGAACAAGAACGCGTGATTTATACCAACAAGATTCGCGTCACGCATAACAGCCGTGAGTTCAATGAACTGGTTAAAAACAAGTTCCCAGAAGCGTCAGTCAACGCGGAATCTCTGGGCGGAAAGTTATGGCTTAAAGGTCGTGTTCCCTCTCCGATGATGGCACACAATATCGTGTCGCTCGCGAAAGGCTATTTATCCCCTATTGTCGGTTCTACCGAACAACAAGAGAGCTCGAATTCACAGGGAAACAGTAACAACAGCAGTAATTCAACCAATCAAAATCAGCAGACTCAACCCAATGATGAGCTGATCAATCAATTGGTTGTCACCATGCAAATCAGGTCAACATTCGTGTAAAAATCGCTGAAGTCTCAAGAAATGTATCCAATAAGTTGGGCATCAAATGGGGTTCAATCGCTGGCGGTGTGGGGCAATTTTCGTTTTCAAAGCTGCCTAATGTCAGTAGTTGGGGCAAGCCGAGCATTACTGCTCTGATTGATGCGCTAGCAACCAACGCATGATGTCTGTGCTTGCTGAACCTAACTTGACCGCGATGTCAGGCGAAGATGCGGAGTTTTGGTTGGTGGGCAGTACCGCTGCCACTGATTACGGCTGACACCACTCAAATCGAATACAAGGATTTCGGTGTAAAACTGAACTTCACCCCAACCGTGCTCAGTCAAAACCGTATCAGCTTAAAAGTAAATCCCGAGGTCAGTAACATCTCAATCGAGAGCCAACAAGTGATAAACGGAACTAACTTCCCTTCTTTTACCACTCGTAGCGCCTCACCCACCATTGAATTGGCAAGTGGGCAAGCTTTGCTTTAGGTGGGCTATTGAAATCGGAAGACATCGAAAACTACAAAAAGTACCGCTCATCGGTGAAATACCAGTCCTTGGTAGCCTGTTCCGCTCGACTGAATTCACTCGTAGAGAAACAGAGCTGATCATCATTGTAACGGCTTACCTAGTTCAACCGACTCGTTCAGACTCAATGCCACTACCAACCGATGGCTTAATCCCATTGAGCGATGTTGAACGTTTACTGGCATGGCCAAGAGAGCAACAAAAAACATCAAATAATAAAGCGACTTATACCGACAACCAGAAGCCTCGCTTACTGGGTGACAACGGGTTCTACTACTGAGGACATCATGAACAAATTATCCTTATTACTGCCCGCTCTCTTTGCGCTTGCGGGTTGCGCGCCAACGCCTACAACCCAACAACCTTCTGTGGATGTGGTGTCCGTGACAAACAAGCTGACTTTAACACTGTCGGTAAAACGTTATCGGCTCAAGAGAAAGCTGATATCTCTGACTTTATTGCTCGCCGAGGCACGCTATCCAACTTAATGGTCAAGATTGAAAATACGACTCAGAAAGGAGAAAGCCAAAGTGAAAAAGTTAGGCTTCATCTGATCGAGTCAGGCCTCTACCCTTCGCAAATTTCAGTGTCAGACACTGCGGCGCAAGGTAAAGGCGACATCACGATTTTTGTTGAATCTTATCGTGCCAAAGTAACTGCATGTGACGCGGGTAAAACACCAAGAACCACACTCAACGCTTATCGTACTCAGCGCAATTTCGGCTGTGCGAATGCCAATGCACTGGCGCAAATGGTCGCAAATCCAAAAGACCTGATAGTTGGTCAGCCCATCGACAGTGCACAAGGACAAAAAGCGGTGTCTAGCATCGATAACTACTTTGCGCCACCAGCACAAAACCAACAGACAAACTCTGGCTCTTCGAATACCACGCTAGGAGGTTCGCAATGAATCAAGTACACAACTTAACGGTACTGATCGCGGCATCGGAGCAACTCGATACATTAGCGCTCACATACACACTGAATGATTTCGGTATCAACAACATCACAACCTCTTCGAATCAAGAAGATGACGTGGTGAGACAGGTACTTAAGAACGATGTTAAAACCATCTTCCTCGATGTACTGAATAGCGAATTGCCAGAATCGAAACAGGTTGTGCAGCGTTTAATACAACGTACTGGGTGCCAAGTTATCGCGAT